>NZ_LT629703.1:0-1204375 GCF_900103365.1 Afipia sp. GAS231 | reverse complement strand
TCTAGTGACGGGCTGACCGGCCTCGCCAACCGGCGGTCGTTCGATCAGGCGCTTGCGATCGAATGGGCGCGCGCGCAACGGACGCGGTCGCCGCTGTCGCTGCTGCTGGTCGATGTCGACCATTTCAAGCTCTACAACGACCTGCACGGCCACCAGAAGGGCGACGACTGTCTGCGCGGGGTTGGCGCTGCGATGGCCGCCGGCTTCCGGCCCGCCGATGTCGCCGCCCGATATGGCGGCGAGGAATTTGCGGTGCTGATGCCCGACAGCGCGCATGGCATAGCCCTCGATGCGGCCGAGCGGCTGCGCGAGGCGATCTGCCGTTTGCGGCTGGCGCACGGTGCTGCAGCCGCGGGTTCCCATGTGACGCTCAGCATCGGCGTGGCCACCGAAGTGCCGGCGGAAGACATGAGTTCCGAGCTTCTGGTGGCAAGGGCCGACCAGGCGCTCTACGCGGCAAAACACTCGGGCCGCGACCGCGTGCTCTCGGCCGATAACGCCCTCGCAGCCTTCAGCTGCACGCCAGGCGTCGCACCTCGCGCGGCGCGCAAGGTTCGCACGCGTTAGCGTAGCCGCCGAGTCAGGGTGGTAACGAAACGCTCCGTGTCGGCTTCGTCGTTGAAGACGTGCGGCGAGACCCGCAGGCGGCCAAGGCGCGCCGCGACGTAGACGCCGTCATCGGCCAGTCCTTCGACCAGCCCTTTCGGCATTCCCTTTGCAAAGCCAAGGCACAGGATGTGCGGTGCCCGCAGCCGGCGCTCAAGAACACGGGCGCCGAGACTGCGCAATCGGTCCTCGATCCCACCGGTCAGCATGGCAAGGCGTTCTGAGATGGCGGCTGCGCCCCATTCGGCGACCATCTCCATGCCGATCGCGGCCATCTCCAGCGAAATGAAATGATCGCGCTCGCCCATGTCGAAGCGTCTGGCGTCGCCGACATAGGCGAGGTCGGTGAAATAGACCTCGTTCTCGGCGCGCACGTTGCGGCGGGCTGCGGCCGTTTGCTCCAGCGGGATGCCGCCCTGATGGCGTCGCGCGACATAGAGAAAGGCGCGGCCATAGGGGCCGATCAGCCATTTGTAGGTCGGGAACAGCACAAAATCCGGGTCGAGGCGTTTGACGTCCATCGGCAGCACGCCGGCGCTCTGCGTTGCGTCGATCAGGAACAGGGCGCCTTGCCGCCGCAATGCCGCGGTGACCTGTTCGAGGTCGATCAGCCCGCCGTCCGACCAGTGCACCGACGAGATCGATGCGAGGGCCACGGGCGGCGCGCCGGATCGTTCGATCACCGCGAGAACGGCCGCGGTCCAGTCGCCGTCGTCGGGCTGGCGCACGGTCTCGACAGTGAAGCCCTGGGCTTCGGCGCGATGATGCCATTCCAGCACCGGCGACGAATGATCATTTTCCAGCACGATGACGCGGCTGCCACGGGCAATCGTGACGAGCTTCGCGGCAGTCGCGACGCCGTAGCTGATCGAGGGGATCAAAGCGACGTCGGCGGGATCGGCGTTGATCAGGCGGGCGGCGGCGGTGCGGGCGCGCTCGTGCTGGCGACGCGCGAAATCAGCGTCGAGCGTCCAGGGCCTGCCCTTGCGGCCGACCGCGGCGCGACCGGCTTCCAGCGTTCGCAGCGGCAACGGGCTGTAGGAGGCCGAGTTGAGGTAGCAGATATCGCGCGGCACATCGAACCATTCGCGTTGCGACGCCAGCATGTCTGCCTCTATCCGCCTCTATCCGCCGCCGTAACTCTGCACCAGGCTCCCCGCCACCAGCGACCAGCCGTCGACCAGCACGAAGAAGATCAGCTTGAACGGCAGCGACACCACCACCGGCGGCAGCATCATCATGCCCATCGACATCAGCACGGAGGCGACCACGAGGTCGATGATCAGGAAGGGGAGGAACAGCAGGAAGCCGATTTCAAAGGCGCGCTTCAGTTCCGAGATCATGAAGGCGGGAACGAGAATGCGCAGCGACATATCTTCCGGTGTCGCCGGCGGCGGCTCGCCGGACAGGTCCATGAACAGTTTCAGGTCCTTTTCGCGGACGTTCTTCTGCATGAAGCCGCGCAGCGGCACTGAAGCCTTCTGCAACGCTTCCTCGACGCCGATCTGATTGGCGACCAGCGGCTTGATGCCGTCGTCATAGGACTTTTGCAGCACCGGGCCCATCACGAAGGCGGTCAAAAACATCGCCAGCGCAATGATCACGGAGTTCGGCGGCGCTGTCGCGGTGCCCAACGCTGTCCTTAGCAGCGACAGCACGACGACGATGCGCGTGAACGACGTCATCATGATCAGGATCGACGGCGCGATCGAGAGCACCGTCAACAGCGCGATCAACTGGATCGCGCGCTCGGTGACGCCGCCATTGCCCTGGCCGAGATTGATGCTGATATCCTGCGCCATCGCCGGATCGGCGAGCGATCCGGCGGCTATCAGGCTTACAACAAATAAAAATACTCTACGCGGGAAAGTCGCCGATCTCACGAAGGGGACTTCGGACGGCCCAGCAGTGATGCCATCTCGTCTTCCAGATTCTCAAAGCCGCTCTTCTGCGGCGCGGGGGCGGGCGCTTCGGGGCGCGCGGCCCGCACCGGCGGCGGCTCGGGGGCGACTGGCGGTGCCGGTTCGGCCGGCCGGCGCAAGGCAGCTTCGAGCCGCTGCGCCATCTCGGCGAGATTCTGGTCGGCGCTCGACTGCGCGGGGGCAGGCGCCGGCGGCGGAGGAGGCGGTGGTGCGATGGCGCGTTCGGGCGCGCGGACCGGCGGCGGCGCCTTGAAGGTTTCCTTGGGCGGCTCGCTGGCGCGTTGCGGGCGGGGCATCAGCGGTTCGGTGCGGGTCAGGCGCGGCGGCGTCGGCTCGGGCCGGGGTTCGGGACGGACGCCCATTGGCTCGGGCCCGAACCCTGCCAAAGGATCGGCGCGATCGCTGCGGCGCTCCGGCATCGGTGGCGGCGCCGGGCGGCGGACTTCGTCGGCAAACGGGGGGCGGGCGGGGCGCGGTGGCGGCTCCGGCATCTGCGGCTCGGCATGATGCTCGAAGGCATCGGCAGATCTCAGGTCGGATCTTGCGGCCTCTTCGTTCCAGTTGGCATCGGGCAGCGGCGCGATCCGCGGCGGCACATCGCCGGCGACTGCGGGGCGGGGCGCCATCTGGTCGCGGCCGGGAATGGCGCGGACGATATTGGGTTCGACCACGATGTCGCTCGGACCGCCGATCATCAAGAGATGCTCGACATTGTCACGCCGGACCAGCACCAGGCGGCGGCGGCCGTCCACGGCGGCAGCGTCGATCACGGCCAGCCGCGGCATCCGCCCGCGGTTGGTGTTGGCACCGAGGCGGTTGGTGGCGAAGCGGCGAACCAGCCAGGCGGCCACGCCAATCAGCGCCAGAACGGCGATGAACGCGAACAGGAATGTCAGTGTCTGCATACTTGTGTCCCCAGCCACGCGTCATTCTCACCATGTGAGCATGACGCCTGGAAATTTCCCGCTCATCGGGGTCGTGCCCCGAAGCGATCAATCCCGGCGAATCACGCCCGAGATCAGCCTTATTTCTTAATTCCCGACGGCAAGCGCTGCCGCTCGTTAATTAATAGACCAAGAATCGCTTGATCCAAAACGACTTCTGAATGCCCCGCCAGCGTTGGCTTTTGCTGGTTAACGCAGCTTTCGTGGCGAAAATGCGCTCGTTTTGTTGCCGGCCGCGGGCATCGCGCTTTGTCCCTACCGGGAATCGGCAATTTTAACCGACCGTTAACCATACACCGGGCAAATTCTGCCTACCTCGGGCGTGGCCAGAGGTTAACGGAGATCCGTCAGCCATGGCCATCAACGATCTTCCGATCCTGTCGGCGCTGCGCACCAAGATGCAGTGGCATCAGGAGCGCCAGCGGGTGCTCGCCGAAAACATTTCCAACGCCAATACCCCGAACTTCAAGCCGAGCGACCTGGTCGAGCCGAAATTCGACCGGGCCGGTTCCGCGGTCGGCGGGGGATTTGGGTCGCTGCCGATGATGCGCACCAGCGCAACCCATATCGGCGCCGCCGGCGGCGCACAGAGCTTCAACGGCGACGGCGGCAAGAGCGGTTTCCTGACCAAGCCCGCCGGCAATGCCGTCAATCTCGAAGACCAGATGCTGAAGGTCTCCGCCAACCAGATGGACTACGCGGCCGCCGCCTCGCTCTACACGCGCAGCCTCGGAATGCTCAAGACCGCGATCGGCAAGCGCTGACGCGCGACGCTTAGGGGAACCGGACCATGGCAGATGATGCAAGTGACTTCGCCCGCTCGATGAGCATCGCGACGTCAGGCCTGCGGGCGCAGGCCGGACGGATGCGGGTGATCTCGGAAAACATCGCGAACGCGGATTCCACCGCGCAGACCGCTTCGGGCGATCCCTACCGCCGCAAGGTGCCGACCTTCTCGTCCGCGCTCGATCGCACGCTGGACGCCAAGGTGGTGACGCTCGGCAAGGTGCGCCCGGACCAGTCGGCGTTTCGCGTCAAATACGAGCCGAGCAACCCGGCCGCCGACGCCCAGGGCAACGTCAAATATCCCAACGTCAATCCGCTGATCGAAATGACCGACATGCGCGAGGCGCAGCGGTCCTACGAAGCCAACCTCAACATCATCAGCGCCACGCGCCGCATGATCCAACGCACGCTCGACATCCTCAAGGCCTGAACAGGAACCATAGAAAATGGCTACACCGACAGTTGCCGCCAACGCCTACGCCGCGCTTTCGCGCATGATGGAATCCGGCGGCGCCGAGAAGGGTGCCCAGGCCGGTGGCGGCAGCGGCCCATCCTTTTCTGCGCTGCTCAAGGATGCGGTCGGCAGCGTGCTGGAATCCGGCAAGAAATCCGACGCCCAGACCATGGCGATGACCTCGGGCAAGGCCAACGTCATGGACGTGGTGACGGCGGTCGCCGAAACCGACGTCGCGGTCTCGACCCTGGTGTCGGTGCGCGACCGCGTGATCCAATCCTACGAAGACATCATGAAGATGCCGATCTGATTTTTTGGAACGTCATTCCGGGATGGTCCGAAGGACCAGACCGCAGATGCGCAATTGCGCATCGGGGAATCTCGAGATTTCGGGTCTGGTGCTTGCGCACCATCCCGGAATGACGGTGGTGAGTTTACAGGAAGCGAGACAGTTATGACCGGTGCTGAAACCCTCGACGTGGCGCGCGACGCGATCTGGACCATTGTGGTGGTGTCGTCGCCGCTGATGGTGGTCGGCCTCGTGGTTGGCGTCGTGGTGTCGCTGTTCCAGGCGCTGACGCAGATTCAGGAACAGACGCTGATCTTCGTGCCGAAGATTTTGGCGATCTTCGTCACATTATTGCTGGCGCTGCCGTTCATGGCGGATTCGCTGCACAGTCACATGATGCGGATATCGTCGCGAATCATAGGCGGTTGATGCATTGTCCTGTTCATGCGCATCGATGTTTCCCTGCTGCCGGCCCTCGCCGCCACCTTCATGCTGGTGTTCGCGCGGATTGGCGCGATGGTGATGCTGATGCCGGGGTTCGGCGAGAGCAACATCCCGGTTCGCGTCAAGCTCGCGATTGCGCTTCTGCTGACGCTGATCATCCTGCCGCTGCACCGCGCCGCCTATCACGTCGACATGACGTCGATGACCTCGCTGTTGGTCTTGATGCTGCACGAGATCGTCATCGGCATCGTGCTCGGCGCCACCGCGCGCGTGACGCTGTCGGCGCTGTCGGTCGCGGGTTCGGTGATCGCCCAGCAACTCGGTCTCGGCTTCGTCACTTCAGTCGATCCGACCCAGGGCCAGCAGGGCCTCCTGATCGGCAACTTCCTCACCATTCTCGGCTTGACGCTGCTGTTTGCGACCGACAGCCACCATCTCGTCATCGCGGCGCTGAACGAGAGTTACCGGATCTTCTCGCCGGGCGAGGTAATGTCGACCGGTGATGTCGCAGCCCTCGCCACCCGCGCCTTTGCCGCCGCCTTCAAGATCGGCATGCAGCTTTCGGCGCCGTTTCTGGTGTTCGGTCTTGTCTTCAACATCGGCCTTGGCGTGCTGGCGCGGCTGATGCCGCAGATGCAGGTCTATTTCGTCGGCGTGCCGCTCTCGATCATGGTCGGCTTCCTGATCTTCGCCCTCGTCATCACGGCGATGATGGGAACCTATCTGAATTACTTCGTCGGCGTCATGCACGATCTGACACCGCTGAGATAGAGCTCAAACAGAAACCAGAGCGCCGCAATGGCCGACGACAGCGACGATAAAACAGAAGACCCTACACAAAAACGTCTCGACGACGCGCATGCGCGCGGAGACGTTGCCAAAAGCCAGGAGGTCAATACCTGGTTCGTGATCGCGGGCGGCACGCTGGTGCTGTCGACCTTCTCGGGCTCGATGGGCGGCGGCATCCTTAACCCGCTGCGCAACGTCATCGCCAATGCCGGCCAGCTCCATGCCGACGGGGCGGCGCTGCTGTCGCTCGCCAACCTGCTCGGCACGGCGGTACTCGGTGCCGTCGGCGTGCCGTTCCTGATGCTGATGATTGCGGCGATCGCCGGCAACATGATCCAGCACCGGCTGGTGTGGTCGGCGGAATCGCTGTCGCCCAAGTTCAGCAAGGTGTCGCCCGGCGCCGGATTCAAGCGCATCTTCGGCAAGCAGGCGGCGGCGAATTTCGCCAAGGGCATTTTCAAGCTGATTGCGCTCGGCGCCGTCATGATGGCCGTGCTGTGGCCGGAGCGCCTGCGCCTGGAGTCGTTTCTGCGGTTCGACCCGGACGTCATCCTGAACGTGACCACCAGCCTGACGCTGCAGGTGTTGGGTGCCGTGGTGGCGATGCTGGCCGCGGTTGCGATCGCCGACTACTTCTTCCAGTACCGGCAGTGGTACGAGCGGCAGAAGATGTCGCTGCAGGAGATCAAGGACGAGTACAAGCAGTCCGAAGGCGACCCCCACATCAAGGGCCGGATCCGTCAGTTGCGGATGCAAAAGGCCAAGAAACGCATGATGGCCGCGGTTCCCAAGGCCAGCGTGATCATCACCAACCCGACCCACTATTCGATCGCGCTGTCCTACGACCGCGGCATGTCGGCGCCGATCTGCGTCGCCAAGGGCGTCGACAACATCGCGTTCAAGATCCGGGAAGTCGCCAAGGCGCACGACATTCCGATCGTGGAAAACGTGCCCTTGGCGCGCGCGCTCTATGCCACGGTGGAGATCGACGACGAAATCCCGGTCGAGCACTATCATGCGGTCGCCGAGATCATCGGCTACGTCATGGGCCTGAAGCGCGGGCTTTCCGGCCGCAGGCCGTAGGGGTAGGATCGGAATCGCGTTGAAATGCCGCTAAGCTGCAAAATAGCCGCCTGATGGACTTGCGCTGGCCGGGCCGATTCAGGCACTCAGGAGGGGCGTGCCGGGAGGATGCGGGGTTGTCCGTGTCCGGCCGACCCGGTGTGCGCGTCACCTCCATGCCGACGGGCTGCGTTTCCTGATATGACCGCCGAAACCGACAGCGATCCGTCATCCGAGCCTCTCGCGGCCCATGAGCCGGCGCGGCGGGGCGGCAGCATCGTGCTGGTGCTGCTGGTGGCCGCTGGCATTGTCGCGATCGCGGTGGCGATGATGACCATCGGCCGGGCCCAGGCCCAGCCCTATATTCTCGGCGTGCTGGCGCTGCTGGCGATGGTCGGCCTGTTCAACCTGTTCGCCTTTGCCGCCGGCATCATCCGCTTCACCGACCGCACCGCCGACGATCCCGTCATGGGGCGCATCGCCGACCATGCCTATGACGGACTGGCGGTGACCGACCCGCGCGGCCACGTCGTCTATTCCAACGCTGCCTATCTGGCGATCACCGGGGCCACATCCGCGCAGGACGTGCGGCCGGTCGAGCGCGTCTTCATCGGCAATCCCGACGTGTCCGAAGCGGTGTTCCGTCTGCTCAAGGCCGCACGCGAAGGCAAGCGGCAGCAGGAGGAAGTCCGGATCGCAGGACAGGACGGCGCGCAGGGCCGCTGGCTGCGGATGCGGGTTCGTCCGCTCGGCCAGGGCAAGCGCGAGGCCAAATATGCGGTGTGGTCGGTTGCCGACATCACGCGGGACCGCGAGCGCCAGGAAGACGTGTTCAAGGAACTGCAGCACGCGATCGAATATCTCGATCACGCGCCCTGCGGCTTCTTCTCGGTCAATCCGGCGGGCGACGTCGTCTATGTCAACGCCACGCTGGCGAACTGGCTCGATCATGACCTCGCCGAAATCGGTTCGGGCGGGCTGAAACTGACCGATATCGTCTCGGGTGACGGCGCCTCGCTGTTGACCTCGATCGTGGCGGTGCCGGGCGAAGTCAAAACCGAAGTGTTCGACATCGACCTGCGGATGCGCGGCGGCAAGACCATGCCGGTGCGGCTCTATCACAAGCTCGCCTTCGGCGCCGACGGCGTGCCCGGCTCCTCGCGCACGCTGGTGATCAGCCGCGCCCGCGACGAGCATTCCGATCCCG
The DNA here is from genome assembly GCF_900103365.1 of Afipia sp. GAS231. Lineage (NCBI taxonomy): Bacteria > Pseudomonadati > Pseudomonadota > Alphaproteobacteria > Hyphomicrobiales > Nitrobacteraceae > Afipia > Afipia sp. GAS231. The sequence continues at coordinate 1,195,872 of NZ_LT629703.1, read as the reverse complement.
AACGCGCCGCCGAAGTCCGCTTCATGCGGTTCTTCGATCATACCCCGATGGCGATCGCGACCGTGGACCGCGGCGGCGCCGTGGTGCGCGCCAATGCCCGTTTCGCCAAGCTGGCGCAAAGCCTGAGCCCTGACGGTGCGGCCAACAAGTCGATCTTCCGCACCGTGAACGCGCGCGACCGCGGCCTGTTGATCGCGGCCATCAACCAGGCGGCCGAAGGCCAGGGCGATATCGCCCCGGTCGAGGCCATGCTCGACGGCGCCAAGGAGCGCTGGGGCCAGTTCTTCGTGACCTCGGTCGAGGAAAACGAGCGCGAGACCGAGGCCGGCATCGTCTATCTCCTGGAGACCACCGAGCGGCGCGCGCTGGAGAACCAGATCAACCAGTCGCAGAAGATGGACATGGTCGGCCAGCTCGCCGGCGGCATCGCGCACGACTTCAACAACGTGCTCTCGGCCATCATGATGGCGAACGACTTCCTGCTGAACGCCCACAAGCCGACCGATCCGTCGTTCCAGGACATCATGCAGATCAAGCAGAACGCGACCCGGGCTGCGACGCTGGTGCGGCAACTGCTGGCGTTCTCGCGCCGCCAGACCCTGCGGCCGCAGGTGCTGGACCTCGGCGACGCGCTGTCCGATCTCACCATGCTGCTGCGGCGGCTGATCGGCGAGAAGGTCAAGCTCGACCTCGTGCATGGCCGCGATCTCTGGCCGGTCAAGGTCGACGTCTCGCAGTTCGAACAGGTGATCGTCAATCTCGCCGTCAACGCCCGCGACGCGATGCCCGATGGCGGCAAGCTGACGGTGAAGACCGCCAATATGACGACGGAAGAAGCAGCCCAGCAGTCCTACAAGGGCATGCCGGCGGCGGACTACGTGCGCATCGATATTTCAGATACCGGCACCGGCATTCCCGCCGAGATCGTCGACAAGATCTTCGAGCCGTTCTTCTCGACCAAGGAAGTCGGCAAGGGCACCGGGCTCGGTCTTTCGACCGTCTACGGCATCGTCAAGCAGACCGGCGGTTTCGTCTATGTCGATTCCGAAGCCGGCAAGGGCACCTCGTTCCACATCTTCCTGCCGCGGCATCGCCCCGAACTGGAGGTTCAGCCGGAACCGCCGGCGACCAAGGACGCCGCCGCCGAGCCGCCGAAGCCGCGGGCCGATCTCACCGGGCAGGGCACGATCCTGCTGGTCGAAGACGAGGACGGCTTGCGCTCGCTCAATGCGCGCGGACTTCGTTCGCGCGGCTACAGCGTGATCGAGGCCTCGAACGGCATCGAGGCGATGGAAGCGCTGGAGGAAAAGGACGGCGCGGTCGATCTCGTCGTCTCCGACGTGGTGATGCCGGAAATGGACGGCCCGACGCTGCTGCGCGAGATGCGCAAGCGCAATCCCAATCTCAAGATCATCTTCGTCTCAGGCTATGCCGAAGAGGCCTTCGACAAGAGCCTGCCGGAGAACGAGCAGTTCGCCTTCCTGCCAAAACCCTTTGCGCTCTCGGCGCTGGTCGAAAAGGTCAAGGAGACCATGACGTCGTAGTGACATCGGCCGATGGCGCTTTCGACGTGGACGGGATAAAACGGTATCTCGGTCCCGGATTTCCGACCGGAATTGCAGCGACCAGCAGTTTATTGTTTGACGGACGGGCCGCCCGATGTTCTCGCCCTTGAACCGGAACATCCGCGCGATCATACATTTGCCGTTCTGAGCGAAATATGGTGTGCGCTCACGCCGACCGGCTGCGTGCGGCGATGGATGATGAGAAGGCAAGCGTGGTAACAGATCCCGCCATCGACACCCAGACGCCTGACGCCGCCGAAGCGGCGCATTTTCTGCGCCGTTTTGCCGATTTGATGTCCAACGGACACAACGCGAAATATCTGCTTCGGGCCGCCGAACTCCTCGAAACGCTGACGGCCCAGGTTTCCGCCGCTTCCGATGAGGAAAAGCTTTGGCGCTACAAGTACGAAACCCTGACCCAACATACCGATCAACTGGAAACGGAATGCGGGCGCCTTAAGGACGACATCGAAGGACATGTCAACGTCGCCGGCCTTATCCTGGCGGAACGGGACTCGCTCAAGGCCGCGCTGGAAAAGCGGGAAGCAGAACTGCTCGAACTCAGTCAGGAGCTACAGCGCGAACAGGACCAGTCAGCGACGGCCTCGGAGACGCACGATAGCGCCGTGACCGATCTTCGCGTGGCGTTCGACCAGGACCGTCTGGCGCTGATGGCGGCTGCAGACGTCAGTGCCAAGGAAGTCGATCAACAACGCCGTGTGTTCGAACGCGAACGGGCGGAGCTTGCGGCCGAACTGAAGCGGCGTGAAGACGAAGCCGCCGAACTACGGCTTGCCTTTGACCGTGAACGTGAAGCGCTGCAATCCCAGATCAAGTCACGCGAGCAGGCGCTGCTTGCATCTCGCGCCGATTCCGAACGCGAATCCGCAGCCCTTCGCGAACAGGTCGAGGCGCTCGAGGTCAAACGTGCCGAGCTGCGATTGAGCTTCGAGCGGATCAGCCAGTTGCGCGTCGAACCCGAACGCCACGGTGCCGATTCCGGCCGGGACGAATCGCAAGGCAATCCGGCTCCCATTCTCGCCGGTGATGCGAATTCGCTGGTCGATGAAGCGAGCGCCATCGTGTCGAAGGAAACGTTGCGTCAGGCCCGCGCCCAGTTCGAGTTCCTTGCCAAGGAATGTCTCCGCCGCGGCGACCTCGCCACGCAAGCGATGTGCGAACTCGGGGCGCATGCGATGCAACTCGCGCTCGCCGGAGACGAAAGCGCCGACGCTTCGCCGATCGGCCGGATGGCGTTGGACATCCTGTCGCTGTCCGATCCGGATACACCGGTAAGGGGAGAATCCGGGCGTTCAGCCGGCTAAATAACCGGCTTTCGGGTATCTCCCCAGCCCGATCTGTGCCACAGCGTGGAGCCGGTTCCGGCAAAATCGTCACATCCCCGCGACTGAGGGCCGCAGCCGCTCCCACCGATAGTGGCTTCACTTTTAGGCAGCTCTGCCCATGTTAGGGGCGGTTCCCCATGCCGGGGATTGAGGAAACAGATATGAATTTCACGCATATGCGCGGAATTGTTCGGGCCATCGCCGTCGTCCTGTCACTGGCGATTCCCCTGGTGATCGCGATCTCGTCGGCTGACGCCCGCATTGGCGGCGGCGGCAGTTCCGGTTCGCGGGGATCGCGGACTTTTTCGGCGCCCCCGAGCACGACCACCGCGCCGGGCACGGCAGCACCGATGAACCGTACCTTTACCCAGCCGGGCAGCCCCGGCGTGGGCGCACCGGCTGCGGCTGGCGCCAGGGGCGGGTTCTTCAACCGGCCCGGCCTGCTCGGCGGTCTCGCCGCGGGGTTCCTCGGCGCCGGCTTGCTCGGCATGCTGTTCGGCGGCGGGATGTTCTCCGGCCTCGGCGGCCTGTCGTCGATCCTCGGCCTGATCCTGCAGATCGGCCTGATCATCATCGTGGTGCGGCTGGCGATGTCCTGGTGGCAGCGCCGCCAGACCCCGGCGGCCGCCTATGCCGGTGGCCCCGACACCGGACCCGCCGCTGCGCAGTCCAGCTTCCGCTCCGGAATGGGGTTTGGACTGGGCTCGGGCAGCGCGCCGCTGGAGATCCTCCCCGCCGACTATGAAGCCTTCGAGCGCCTGCTCGGCGAGATCCAAGGGGCGTGGTCGGACGAGGATATCGCCAAGCTGAATACGCTCGCGACGCCCGAGATGGTGTCCTACTTCACCAAGGACCTCGAGCAGAACAAGGCCCAGAACGACGTCAACAAGACCTCCAACGTCAAGCTGCTGCAGGGCGACCTCGCGGAAGCCTGGCGCGAAGGCGAAACCGACTATGCGAGCGTCGCGATGCGGTTCTCGCTGGTCGACAAGACGCTGGAGCGCGGCACCGGCCGTCTGGTCGCCGGCAGCGACACGCCGATCGAGGCCACCGAAGTCTGGACCTTTGCACGCCGGCGCGGCGCCAACTGGGAACTCTCGGCGATCCAGCAGACCAGCTGACGGATTACCTGACGAAAGCGACGACGGCGCTGCGGTTCATTCCGCGGCGCCGTTTTCTTTTGACAGGACGTGTCACGCACCCACTTGAATGATTTAGCGCTTCGGTCATTTCGCCCGTCGCGCGGCCGGAATAATCGCTGTGGTTGCGGGTTCAATGACAGCGAACCAAAAACAAACCGGAGGAACCCGATGAGGAATTTTGCAGGGATCGTTGTGCCGGCCGTAGCCCTTGCTGCGATCTCGTTTGTCGCCGCGCAGCCGGTACAGGCGCAATCGGCCGCGACCAGCTTTTTCGTGACCAGCAATGGTATCGGCAATGGCGGCAATCTAGGTGGTCTCGCCGGCGCCGACAATTGGTGTCAGACCCTGGCGCAGGCCGCCGGCGCAGGCGCCAAAGCTTCTGGAGAAGTAAAGACCTGGCACGCCTATCTTTCAACCCAGGAGGCCTCCGGCACGCCGGCGGTGAATGCGCGCGACCGCATCGGCAAGGGTCCGTGGCAGAATGCCAAGGGCGTCGTGATCGCCAAGGACGTGGCCGAACTGCACGGTGCCAACGGCCTGACCAAGCAGACTGCGCTCAACGAGAAGGGCGAAGTCGTCAACGGCCGCGGCGACACGCCGAACCGCCACGATGCGCTGACGGGATCGCAGCCCGACGGCACGGCGTTTGCGGCCAGCGAGGATCGCACCTGCAAGAACTGGACGAGCTCGACGCAGGGGGCGGCCATGCTCGGCCATATCGACCGCATCGGTCTGCGCGATGACGACGCCTCGAAATCCTGGAATTCGTCGCATCCCTCGCGCGGCAACGACGGCGGCTGCTCGCAGGCCGATTTCAAGAGCACCGGCGGCGACGGGTTGATGTACTGCTTCGCGGCGAATTGAGAGACCGGGCATTCTCCTTTCGTCATGGCCGGGCAAAAGCGCGAAGCGCGTCTTCGCACTGGATGACCCGGCCATCCACGTCTTTCTTGATTGACGAAAGCAAGGACGTTGATGCCCGGTACCCGGCTCCGCCAAGGCTTCGCCGCGGCTTTTGTCTGTCGTGGCTCGCCGAAGCTTTAGCGTAGGCGGCAAGGCCGGGCATGACGGCCGAACGTGGGCCCCCGCGGCGTTTACGAATCATTAGCGATCTTCATCAAGGTAAATCTCCATCTCAGGTTGACGCGAGATGGTGCTCGGCTAGATCATTCGGCCAGACGGGGTTGCGTGCAACTTCGGTTTACGAATTTCTCAAGCCAGCAGGAATAATCATGTCTCGCGTTATTGCCGCCGCCTTTGCCACCGTGCTCGTCGCCGCCGCGATCCCGACCGCCGCCTCTGCCGGTTGCTATTCGTGCTACGCGCCGCCGCAGCCCTGCTGCGTGCAGCCGCAGTATGAGCAGCAGGTCGCGCCGGCGCAGTACCGGACCGTGCAGGAGACCGTGATGGTGTCGCCGGGCCGCGTCATCGCCCATCGCACGCCGGCGCAGTACCGTACCGTGATGGTGCCGCGGACGGTGATGGTTGCCCCAGAAGGCGTCGCCTACGAGCGCACCGCCCCGGAATACGCGACCCAGGAGCGCGTCGAAATGGTGGCGCCGGCCCGCACCTACTACGTTCCGGTCGCGCCGCGCTGCAGCACCTGCGGCTACTGATAGATAGGGCGGCGCAGCCGCCGTCGCTTAAGCCGTCGCCCTGGTCGACGACGTGCTGAAAGCGAATGGTCCTGAAGCCTGCCGAGAAAGGCCGCCTGTTCAGGCGGCCTTTTTCTTTGCGCTCTTCTTCGTGGCTTTCTTGACAGTCTTCTTGGCCGCTTTCTTGACGGTCTTCCGGGCGACCTTCTTGGTTGCCTTCTTGCCGGTGAGATACTCGCCGACCTTCTTCGAGGAATGTCCGACGGCGCCAACCGCGGCCTTCAGTCTGGCTGGCGTGACCTTGAATTTCTTCGACCAGTAGCGGACTTCATAGGGCTGGCTCAGCGCGATCAGCGCCCGGTCGGCGGCCTTGTGCTTCTGCTCCTTGATATAGGCTTCCACCTTTTTCGCGGAGTGCCCGACCTTCTTGACCGCGGCCTTCAGTTTGGCCGGCGTGATCTTCAGCTTCTTCGACCAGTAGGAAACCTCATAAGCTTCGCTCAATGCGATCAGCGCGCGATCCATGCCGCCGCGCTTTTTCTTGTTGTCCGCCATCCCGCTCTCCCGTCCTGTTGAGAAATTAGATGTTTGAGAACGGATAGCCTAACACGCGCGCTTGTCTTCGGACAGGTTGAGGCCTGTGGAGATTTTTTTGCGTTGCGAGCCGCGGTCCGGGCCTGCCTTTCGCGAAGGCGCGTGACGAACCAACCGCGGAATGATTTGTTATCCCCGTCAGACAGGCACGGAGGCGTCGTCGATGCACTATCAGCTCTACTACTGGCCGACCATTCAGGGCCGCGGCGAATATGTTCGGCTGGCACTGGAGGAGGCCGGTGCCGGATATACCGACGTGGCGCGCCGCGGCCACGGCATGGGCGCGATGAGCAAGATGTTGGAGGTGGAGAAGGGAACGCCTCCGTTCGCGCCGCCGTTCCTGAAAGCCGGAAAACTCGTGATCGGGCAGACCGCCAATATCCTGCTCTATCTCGGTTCACGCCACGGACTGGCGCCGAAGGCGGAGGCCGGCAAATTGTGGGTGCATCAATTGCAGCTCACGATATCAGACCTGGTGCTGGAGGTTCACGACACCCATCATCCACTCGGCCCTTCGCTGTATTACGAAGACCAAAAGGCCCCTGCCAAGAAACGCACGGAAGAGTTTTGGGATTCGCGCGTGCCGAAGTATCTCGGTTATTTCGAAGATTTGCTGGCGGCCAACGGCGGCAGCTATATTACCGGCCGCCGGCTCACTTATGTCGATCTGTCTCTATTCCAGATCGTGGAAGGGCTACGCTATGCATTTCCAAAACGCATGAAGGCGTTCGAGATGGAAATCCCGGGGCTGGTCGGCCTGCGCGACCGCATCGCGGCGCGGCCGAACATCAAGGCGTATCTGGCGAGCGATCGGCGGATCGCGTTCAACGAGGACGGAATTTTCAGAAGGTACAAGGCGCTGGATGGGTAGGGGCGCCTAACGCCTAATTCTCCGTCATGCCCGGGCTTGACCCGGGCATCCACGACTTACTTTTTTCGCAGCGCCAAAGACGTGGATGGCCGGGTCAAGCCCGGCCATTACGGCTGATGGTGTTGTCGCTGCTCACCTGTTCCTGCCGTCGAACGGCGTCATCGCCAGCTTCGACAGATCAATGCCGTCGATGCAGGAGACGTTCAGCGCCACCACGTCGGTGCCGTCGGGCTTCTTGCCGCGGGCGAAGACGTCGACGCCGCAATCGAGGCAGAGCTGATGGCGGATGGCGTGCTTGTTGAACAGGTATTCCCGCAGATTGTCCTCGCCGGCGCGCAGCTGAAAACTCTGCGGCGCCAGAAAGGTGAAGTGCAGGCCTTTCTTGGTGCAGATCGAGCAGTTGCACGCGGTCACCATGGCCATGTCGGTGGTGCATTCGAAGCGCACCTGGCCGCAATGGCAGCCGCCGGTATAGGTCTTGCTATCTGGCATATGTAACCGCCATCATGTGTCCTCACCAAATTCCGGGCAAGAGACGATAGCGCACGCGAGCGGCGTAGTCAGCATAGTCGGGCAGGTCGGCCACCAGCGCGCGCTCCTCGATCCCGGTGCGAATGGCAAATAGCACGGCAAATGCCGGTGCGATCAGCAGACCCCACCACGAGCCCAGCAGCAGTGGCACGCCAAAGAAGAACAGCATGATGCTGCCATACATGGGATGGCGGACGATCGCGTAGGGCCCGGTGGAGATGACATGGTGGCCGCGTTCGGCCTGCACCCGGACCACGGGGGCGGCAAAGGAGTTTTCCCGGAATACTCACATGATGAAACCCGTGCACAGCAGGTACATCACAAAGCCGATGACCTGCAGCGCCTGCGGCACATCAGAGGCGTGCGCACGCCGGTCCAGTCCGATGGCGATAAGCCAGGCAAGCGCCACAACAACGAATATCAGCATGAACGTCTTGTCGGCGGCGGGCTGGCCGGCCTGAAAGGTTGGCCGCATGCGCTCGGCGAGCAGCGCCGGATCGGCCCAGGCAAGCCATAGCCCGCAGGCAGGACCGATGATCGCGTTGGTAACCAGGAAAACCCATGCCGCCGGCCAGTTCAGCGAACCCGCCGTCACAAACAGCAGCGCGCCCAAGGCGACGATGAAGAGGGTGTTTTGCAGCAACAGCTTTGCGATCATGCGCGATCCCGTTCGCTCGCGGGCGGCCTGGTGGCGCGGTTTTTCGGCAAACTTGCGGCGCCGGGTTCCAGGCCGCAGGGCGCGCGCGGCTGGGTGTCGGAGGTTAGGCCAGCTGGTCGACCCGCGTGCCCTGTCCGGGCGGCAGGGCGGCCACCAGCGTCGGCTGCGGCGAGCGGGTACCGTCGGCGGCGGCGCCGTTCTGCACGTCGGGGGACTTCTGGGGCGCCTGGGGCGGTGCGCTTGAGACGGGCGGGGTGATCGCCACCGGTGCGGCGACAGCAGAGATACTCATCGGAAACATCCTTTTGGTTGCTTCCGACACTGGCCGGTTGAAACGAACGAGTGGTGAATCAGGCCGGTCAATCCCGCAGCATCGCCGCCAATCCCGTTCCATGGTGAACGAGAGGCGCGCGATTTCGCTACAAGTGTATGGATGGCCCGAGCGGGCGGGGAGCGGACTACTCGTCCTTGCCGCGGGTCACCACGATCGAGGCCTCGGTCTTGGTGCGCGAGCATTCCATGTTGAGCCGGCGAAAGCGCATCGAGACCTTGTCGCCGCGCAAAATCCCCATCCGCTTGATGCAGCGCGCGGTGCCGGTCGCGGTATCGTCCTTCGGCACCGTAAAGATGATGGCGGCCGCGGCGGCGACGAGATTGAAGAATTCCGGCTTGGGTTTGCGGTCGGTCTTGGCGTAGAGCTCGATCGAGAAATTCGCGCCGCGGCAGCCGAGCGACAGCTCCTTGGCCGCTGGGTGCGACAGGTAGATGTAGTTGGCGGCGGTGATACCCACCTTGAGGCCGTCGATGCCGCCGGCAAGCTGCTTGGCGGTATCGTCACAGCGGTCGGCCCGCGCCGGCGAGGCCGAAAATGCGGCCAGCAACATCAGCGCGGCAGCGAGACCGGCGGTCCGCAGGCCCGACACGGCGTGGTTGCGCAGTCTTTTTGTCATGAAACCCCCACAGCATTGAAACGCGCGCGGGGAGGTTCATGCAGGGTCTGCGCGGACACGTCAATACGTGAGCCGCGACCGCGCACGATCCGCGCGCTGTTGGATGGCTATGCCGCAGGGCGGGAAGGGATAGGGCGAGCAGCGTAATGGCGGCCTACAGCCCCACGTCGGGCATGACGGACCAGCTTTTGGCGGGGCCGCCAAAACCTTCCATTTGTCGCAAAAGTGCTTAGAACGGGTCTATTACGCGCAGCGCCCTGCGGACGCTGCCGGCTCCAACCCGAGATCACGCCCATGAACGCCCCCACCGCCTTTCCCGATCCAAAACCCGTTCCGCCCTACAAGCACACGCCGCTGTTTCCGCTGGGGGCAGACACCACGCCCTACAAGAAGGTCACGACTGAGGGCGTGCAGGTCGAGAAGGTGCTGGGCAAGGACATGCTGGTGGTGTCGCGCGAGGCGCTGCGGGCGCTTTCGGAGGCTGCCTTCGGCGACATCAATCACTATCTGCGGCCGGGGCATCTGAAGCAGCTGCGCAACATCCTGGACGACAAGGAAGCCAGCGACAACGACAAGTTCGTCGCCTTTGACTTCCTGAAGAACGCCAACATCGCGGCCGGCGGCGTGTTGCCGATGTGCCAAGACACCGGCACCGCGATCATCATGGGCAAGAAGGGCTGCAACGTCATCACCGATGGCGACGACGAGGCGGCGCTGTCGGAAGGCGCGCGCGACGCCTATCTGCGCCGTAACCTGCGCTATTCGCAGGTGGCGCCGCTGACGATGTATGAGGAAAAGAACACCGCCAACAACATGCCGGCGCAGTGCGAGATCTACGCCGAGGGCGATGACGCCTACAAGTTCATGTTCATGGCCAAGGGCGGCGGAAGCGCCAACAAGAGTTTTCTGTTCCAGGCCACGCCCTCCGTGTTGACGAAAGATCGCCTGCTGGCGTTCCTGAAGGAGAAGGTGCTGACGCTCGGCACCGCGGCGTGCCCGCCGTATCATCTGGCCATCGTGATCGGTGGCACCTCGGCCGAACTCTGCATGAAGACGGTGAAGCTGGCATCGGCGCGCTATCTCGATGCGCTGCCGACGCACGGCTCGCCTGATGGCAATGCCTTCCGCGACCTCGAGATGGAGCAGGAGATCCTCAAGATGACGCAGTCGCTCGGCGTCGGTGCGCAGTTCGGCGGAAAGTATTTCTGCCACGACGTGCGCGTGATCCGGATGCCGCGCCATGGCGCCTCGCTGCCGATCGGGCTCGGCGTGTCCTGTTCGGCGGACCGCCAGGTGCTCGGCAAGATTACCAAGGACGGCGTCTATCTCGAGGAGCTCGAGCACAACCCGGCGCAGTATCTGCCGGCGGTTGAACAGTCGCTCGGCGGCGAAGTGGTCAAGATCGACCTCAACCAGCCGATGAAGGACATTCTGGCGACGCTCGCCCAACATCCGATCAAGACCCGGGTGTCGATGTCGGGCACCATGATCGTGGCGCGCGATTCCGCGCATGCCAAGCTGCGCGAGCGGCTGGAGAAGGGCGAGCCGCTGCCGGATTATTTCAAGAACCATCCGGTGTACTACGCCGGTCCGGCCAAGACCCCGGACGGCTACGCCTCAGGCGCGTTCGGTCCGACCACCGCGGGACGGATGGATTCCTTCGTCGACCAGTTCCAGGCGGCGGGCGGATCGATGGTGATGGTGGCCAAGGGCAACCGTGCGGTCGCTGTGCGCGAGGCCTGCAAGAAGCACGGTGGCTTCTATCTCGGCTCGATCGGCGGTGCGGCGGCGAACCTCGCCGAGCACTGCATCAAGAAGGTCGAGGTGCTGGAATATCCCGAACTCGGCATGGAAGCGATCTGGCGCATCGAGGTCGAGGATTTCCCGGCCTTCATCATCATCGACGACAAGGGCAACGACTTCTTCAAGGAATTGAACCTGGGGTAAGGCGTTCCCCGGATGCTCCGCAGCATGAAATGATACGCTGCTGATCCGGGGTCTACGTTGCGCAGGAAGTGTGGGTCCCGGCTCTGCGGAGCAGCGCTACCGGACGATGCCACGCATCGCTTAGGCTGCGCCGCGTCCGGGACGCGCAGCGGCGGAGCGCCTCACGCCCGCGCCACTCCGTCAGGACTGCGCAGGGTCCTACGATAGAGAACTTCGGCGAAACTCCGTCGGCGTCAGTCCGAACTTCCGGCGGAATGCGGTCGCGAGATGCTGCGGTTGGCTGAATCCGCAGTCCAAAGATATCTCCGTCACGCTTCTTCCGCTTTGCCGCAGGTCTCGCGCAGCCCGTTCGAGTCGGATGTTCGTGAACATCTCGCTTGGCCCGGCGCCGGTGGCGGCGACGAAGGCCCGTCTCATTTGCCGCGGGCTGAGGTCCACCAGTCTTGCGATGTCTTGCAGAGTGAGGTCCGCTCCGACATTCGCCTCCATGAAATCGATCACTTTGGACAGGGCGCTCTTGCCGATCCGAGCATCGAGTCCCCGTGGCGCAGTCCCGTCCAGAGCCCTGTGCAGGATCACCAGGGCCTGGGTCGCCCAGGATTCCAGATACAAAGTCGATAGATCGTCGTTCCGGACCAGTTCCGGTCTCAGGCTGTTCATGGTCGACGCCATCGCAGAACTCTGGATACCGATACGGGACTCGAGCCGCCTTTGCGCAAGGCTTTCTTCCGCTCCGAGAAGACGATCCTTGTCGATGAAAGCGACCCAATAGATGCAGCGCCCAGGGACCTCGACTTCGGTCTCGACCGTGCTGCCGGCTTCGATGAAGGCCAGTTTGGATGTCCCGTTCAGCGAGCGGCTGATCCCTCTGCCGTCCAGCTCGCCGCGGCAAGCTACGATCCCCTGTTCGAAATAGAACAGAGCGTCGCGATCCTGCCTGTAGCGCCAATCCACCGCGCCGGTACCTCGGCGTTCGATCCACTCGATCGTCACGGCCGATCCGGACAATGTCTTTTGCCGGACGAGAGGTGCACCGACCTCCCGAAATAACCCGACCTTCGATGTCTGCTTCGCGAACGGACCGTCCCCTGCGCGAACGCGGTCCCGATGTAAGTCTGCCATGCTCGTTTCCTCCGCGCCTTTTGGCGGAAGTTTACAGGACCCATGGAGAACCACCAATGCCAATCATGGTCTGCGAGACGGCGCAGCGCCTCGATAAGCCGAAGCGGGCGGCGCTCGCCAAATCGATCACGCAATCCGTACATGAAGTCATCGGGTCTGACCTCGACCTGATCAGCGTCGTTTTCCACGAGCTCGAACAGGATCAGATCTGGCTCGCCGGCCAGCCTTCGCAGGACGCTCTGATCCTCTGCTACATCCGCGCCGGACGCCCCGTCGCGCTCAAGACGGAGTTGGCGCTGCGCGTTTCGGCCGCCTGGCATAAAGTAGCTGGAACTCCGGAAGACGCGATCGAGGTCGCAGTGATAGAGGCTCCGGCCGCGCAGACGGTCAGAGGCGGCAAGCGCCTCCCCGAGCCGCCTCATTCGACGGCCGCGGCGGCCGGCTGATCCATGGCTATTCGTCGTCACGTTCGAACCATGGCGGCTTGCGCCGCCGTCCTGGGGTTCATCGCGCCGGCTCGCGCCGATGACACGATTCGAATCGGTGTCCTGACCGACATGTCCGGTCCGTATTCCGACATCGCCGGTCGGGGGTCGGTCGCGGCCGCGCAACTGGCAATCGGCGAATTCGGCGGCAACGTGGGCGGCCGGCGGGTCGAGATCGTGGCGGCCGACCATCAGAACAAACCCGATATCGGCTCGGCGACCGCGCGGAAGTGGTTCGACAACGAGGGCGTCGACGTCATCGTCGACGTGATCACTTCGTCCGTGGCTTTGGCGGTCCAGCACATTGCACGCGACAAGAACAAGGTCGTCATCTTCTCCGGCGCGGGGGCCGACCAGCTAACCGGAGCCGCCTGCACTCAGAACAGCTTCGTCTGGAGTTGGGATACCTATGCTCTTGCGAACGTCGCCAGCAAGGCATTTGCGCGCGAGAACCTGAAGGACTGGTATCTGATCGAGGTGGACTACGCGTTAGGCCGCGCGCTCGAGCAGGGCGTTCGGGGCGCGCTGGATCGTGCCGGCGGCAAAGTCGTCGGCGTGTCGCGCCATCCGCTCGGCACGTCCGATTTCTCGTCCTATCTACTCCAGGGGCAGGGCTCGGGAGCTTCGGTCGTCGCGCTTCTGAATGGCGGCGCCGACGCGGTGAATTCGGTGAAGCAGGCGAGCGAGTTCCGCGTCAACGAGAAGCAGACGATCGCCTCGCTCGCAATGCTGATCAACGATGTGAAGGCCCTGGGATTGCGGGATGCACAGGGCCTTCGCATCACCGAGTCCTTTTACTGGGATCTCGACGACAGAACCCGCGCCTGGTCGGCGCGCTACGGCGCCAAAATGAACGGTGCGATGCCATCGATGATACAGGCGGGTACCTACAGTGCCGTGCGGCACTATCTTCGCGCGGTGCAGGAGGCGGGAACGAAGGACACCGATAGCGTCATCAAGGCAATGCGGGCGCTCCCGGTCGAAGACGCGACGGTGTCCGCCGGTGCGCATCTGCGCGGCGACGGGCGGCTCATGAGAGATTTCTATTCCTTTCGCGTAAAGCGACCGAGCGAGAGCAGGGCCGAATGGGATCTGTATGAGAAGATTGCGACCATCCCCGCGGCGGAAGCGGCGGTGCCGTCCGAACAATCAGCTTGTCCGCTGATGAAGCGATCGCAACCTCCGGCTCGGTGACGCTTGGCCGCGGCTGATCATACAGGCGAGCCGGCCCCTTCCACCCGCGATCCTGTTGGCAGTCGAGCTCCTTACGCCCGCGTTCCCGTGAACGGAAAGCTACCCATCGGGCCGATGCCCATTTCGCCGGACATGCTGTCGCCGGCAACCTTGCCGGTGAAGGCGAGCGTCAGCGGCATCGGGTTGGTGATGGAGATCTTCCAGGAGACGTCGTCGCCGGCGACGGTGCCGTCAAAAATTTCGCCGGAATTGCCGTCGGCGCCTTGCGTGCCCGTCAGCGTGCCGCCGGCGCTCGTCACGTTGAGCGTCGCCTTGCGCTCGCCCATCGGCGTGCTCATCGTGATATTCCAGTTTCCGTCCACGGCCATTTCGGTCTCCCCAACATGTCCCAGCCAACCGGAATGGTTCTGGGATCGCCAAGCTTGCGGCGCGGTATAACCTATCTCTCAGCCTATGCCCAACCGTCTTGTTTCGCGGCTATCAGGCTCGGGCGGCACGAATCCGGCTGCCGACGAGAAGCCGGAATGCGACATACTGGATGGCGAAGGCGGCGATCTTGGCGCCGACCAGCACGACCGTGACATAGAACGTCCACAGCTTCATGTCGCCGGTCATCGCGATGCCGATGGTGCCGGCGCCGAGCACGAACATCAGCGCGGCCCAGGCGTAGCCGGCCACGGTGACGTATTCCGGAATGGTTTCGGTCACGATCGCGGGCAGGTAGCGCAGCAGCCAGCCGCGCTTGAGCATGATGGCGCCGATCGCAAAATGCCCGATCGCGGGTTTCGCCAGCACGAAACGCGGGTCGTGGGTCAGGAGCGTCGCACTGCCGAGCACGATCACCAGCGCGAGACTGGCATAGGTCATGTAGCCGAGCGGCTTGCCCTTGATGCGCGCATAGATCACCTGGGCGATTGCGCCTGCGATCGCCACGCCGGTCGCGAGCAGGACGTTGTCGGTCGCGAGGTAAATCGCGAGGAACAGGATGGTGGAGAAAAAATCGGCGCCCAGTCTGGCGAATACGTCCTTCATCGTCCTGCTCTCTGTTGGAGGGTGTGTCTGTCTTATGGATCTCAGTTGGTTCCGGGCAGGGCGTTGGCCGGCGGCGTGCCGTACTTCACCCTGCGATATTCCGGATACCATCTGGTGAAATAGACCGCACTGTTGCGGGCGGCAAATGCAACCAGCAGGCTGGACCACAACGGCAGGCCGGGGACATAGATCAACGCAATATTGCCGACCATCATCAACAGCGCCGCACCGGTCCAGGCCCAGGTGATGACGTAGTTCGCACGCAGGAACCCGGGCAGCTTCGCGGTTTCGGCGTCGACCACTTCGCGGGCGTATTGCAGCGTGAACGGCGCGCGCATCACGATCGACCCCAGCGAGACCAGAAAGATACCGACATCGACGGCGAATTTGATCGCGGAATTGCTGAAGGCGGGATCGACCAGAGCGAGGTAGCCGCCGACCGCGGTGAACACGATCACCGAGCCGGCGCCGAGGATCTTGATCGAGCGCCCGCGCACGATATCGAACGCGATCACCGCGAGGCAGATCGCCGCCGCCGCAAACAGGCTCGTGGTCGCCGACGTCACCAGCATCAGCATGGCGTAGGCGCCGTAGGGGGCAAGGATCAGGAAGATTGTCATGGCAGCCTCTCGGGCTAATCTTTACATCGTAAAGATACCCTAGGGGCGCAGACGGGAGCCGTCAAGCGAAATCTTTACAGTGTCAAAATAAACAGTTTTGCCATAAAATATCAATTTTTACAGTATGTTGGATGGGCTGTCGGCGGCCGGGGATGAAGATGTTAAGCCAGGCCGTGGGGGCGTTCGATCTCGCGAAATGTCACGCCCGCCTGCAACCCTGCCGCAATGTTCGCGCAGTAGCGTCGGTTCGGGAAAAGCTGACGTTGAGGTGATGGATTGCGCGTGTTGCTGGTGGAAGACGAGCCGGAGATGGCGGCAGCGCTCGCAGCCGCCTTGAAGAACTACGATATGGTGGTGGACCATATCTCGACGCTGGCTGATGCCGAGGAAGCCGTTTCCCTCAATACCTACGCGGCCATCCTGCTCGACCGCCAACTGCCGGATGGCGACGGGCTGACGCTGATTCCCAAACTGCGAACCGCAGGGGTCGGTGTTCCCGTCATCGTGCTGACGGCGCGGGGCGAACTGACCGATCGCGTCGCGGGGCTGAACATCGGCGCGGATGATTATCTCGGCAAACCTTTTGCCGTCGAAGAATTGCTGGCACGGCTGCGCGCGGTGCTGCGCCGGCCGGCCGATCTGCCGTCGGAAATCATCCGGCTTGGCCGCCTGTCGTTCGACGCCGGCGATCGCGAAGCCAGCGTCGGCGGCCGGCCGCTCGATCTGCCGCGCCGCGAACTTCTGGTTCTGGAGACGTTGCTGCGACGCATGGGCCGCACCGTGGCGCGCGCGTCGCTGGAGGAAGCGGTCTACAGTATCGACGATGAGATCCAGTCGAACGCCCTCGATACCCACATTTCCCGGCTCCGCCGCAAATTGTCCGAGGCGCAGGCCGGGATCGAGATCCACGCCATTCGCGGCGTCGGCTATCTCTTGAAGTCCGCGACATGACGGACGCGCAGCCGCGTTCGCTGCGGTGGCGCCTGGTGCGCCGGCTGGCCGTGTTGCAGGCCACGATGCTGGCGCTGTTCGTTCTGGTCGTGATCGCGGTGCTGTGGGGCTCCGGAACTCTGAATACACTGGAGCCGGAAGACGACACGATCGACGCGCTGCGTGATGCGGTCGTCCGCGATGCGAATGGCGGGATATCGGTGCGCGAAACGCCCGCCGTCTCGAAGCGGCGGGATCAATCGCCCAAT
This sequence comes from Afipia sp. GAS231, assembly GCF_900103365.1. Classification (NCBI taxonomy): domain Bacteria; kingdom Pseudomonadati; phylum Pseudomonadota; class Alphaproteobacteria; order Hyphomicrobiales; family Nitrobacteraceae; genus Afipia; species Afipia sp. GAS231. The sequence continues at coordinate 1,179,021 of NZ_LT629703.1, read as the reverse complement.
TTCTGGTTCGTGGTCCGCGACCGTGAAGGACATTCGGTTTCACAGGGCAGGGTGCCGCGGGAATATGCGGAGATCGGCGCTGCGCTGGATGGCATCGGTCAGGCCCGGCTCGGCTGGAATCTCGACGATGGGCCGCGCCCGACCGCCCGGATGAAGTGGATCGAAACATCCGCCGGCGACGTTCAGATCCTGACCGGCCCGGGCGGTACGGTATCGTGGCGACGGGTCGTCCTTGCGGCCTCGACACTGTTCCTGAGTGTGGTGCTGCCGATCATCGTTCTGATGAGTCTCGCAACGCTGATCGCAACGCCGATCGTAATTCGCCGGACCCTGGCCGGTCTCGGCCGCGCGGCCGCGCAAGCGGAGGAAATCGATATCGACAGGCGGGGGGCCCGGCTGCCGCTGCAAGACGTGCCATCGGAAGTCGTTCCGCTGGTCTCGGCCGTCAACGACGCCTTGCGCCGGCTCGATGAGGGATATGAAAGGCACAAGCGTTTCCTCGTCGATGCCGCGCACGAGCTTCGGACCCCGATCGCCATTCTTCAGACCCGGCTTGAATCGATCCCGCTCGGACCTCACGCGCCGCGCGTGCTCGAGGATGTCGCGCGGCTGTCCACTCTGGCCGATCAACTGCTGGATCTGCAGCGCGTCGATCAGGGGAGCGATGGACTCGTTGATATCGATATCGTCGTCATGGCGAGAAAGGTGACGGCCGACCTTGCGCCGCTGGCCATCGCCGCCAATTACGAGCTGTCGTTTGAGACCGCCGCCGAGCATGTCTATGTGCACGGCGACCAGGGCGCGCTGGAACGGGCGCTGACCAATCTGGTTCAGAACGCGATCGAGTATGGCGGCCGAAAGGGACTGATTGCGGTGAGGGTGGATCGTCCGGCCAGGATTTCGGTCACGGATGATGGCCCCGGCATTCCGCCGCCGCACCGCGAGCGCGTGTTCGAACCTTTCTACCGGCTGAACGGACGCAACCGCGGCGCCGGGCTTGGTCTCAATCTCGTTCAGGAGATTGTGCGGCGGCATGATGGCGTGGTCACCATTCGCGAAGCCAGCTCCGGCGGCGCCTGCGTCGAGATGACGTTCCGGCCGGCCAACGTTTGATCCGCCAACGCAGCGCATCCGGGCGATCGGTTTTTCTCTGCGCGCCGCGCCGCGTAATGTTCACACAACTTCCATCCTTCATATCGCATCGATCCCGACATCAGTCGGCGATGCGGTTTTGACTCGATGGGTTAATCATTCTCATGGCAACACAAAATGTCCTGCTGTTCTTTCGTGCGTTGGCGCTCAACCCCTTCAGGGTAGGAGCGATCGCGCCGTCGGGGGCTGATCTCGCAAGTCTGATCACAAGCGAGATCAGCCAGGCCTCCGGTCCGGTTCTCGAACTCGGTCCCGGCACCGGCGTCTTCACCGAAGCATTGCTGGCGCGGGGCGTCAGCGAGCGCGGTCTCACGCTGATCGAATACGGTTCGGATTTCATGCGGCTGCTGCAATCGCGCTTCCCCAAAGCGCGCGTGCTCTGGATGGATGCGGCCTGGATGGCTTCCTACGATCTGTTCGAAGAGCCGCTGGGTGCCGTGGTGAGCGGCCTGCCGCTGCTCAACTTTGCGCCCGGGAAAGTCAGCGCCATTCTCGCTGCCGCCTTCGGTGCGCTGCGCGAGGGCGGGGCGTTCTATCAGTTCACCTATGGCACCAAGTGCCCGGTATCGAAGTCCCTGCTGGATCAGCTCGGACTACAGGCGAATTGCATGGGACGCGTGCTGCTCAATATCCCGCCGGCCTCGGTGTACCGCATCACGCGAAGCAACTCGTGCAAGCTGGATCAAGCCTGATGCCGGCCGATCTCGACATCCCGGCTTGCATCGCCTTGCTCGCCGAATGGGGTCCTCTCGGAATTGCAGGCATCGCGCTCGCCGAAAAGCTGCTTCCGGTGGTGCCGTCGTATCTGGTTTTCGTGCTGCTCGGCACGGCGGCGTCGGGCCGAAGCGATCTGGCCGTCACCGTGGCCGCGGCGGCAGCCGGCTCCACGTTGGGCGCGCTTGGGTGGTACTGCGTCGGCCTCGGTCTGGGGCCAACACGGGTCGAGTCGCTGATTGAACGGTTCGGGCGCTACATACTGCTGAAGCCCGCCCTCTATTCCCGGATGACGGGCGCTTACCGGCGCAATCATTTCTGGGTCACGGTGGCAGGGCAGGCGATTCCGGCGGTACGGGTCTATCTTTCGATTCCGGCCGGAGTGCTCCATCTGGCAGTCGCGACCTTCCTGGCGGCAACGCTGATCGGCAGCCTGGTGTGGACCGGGCCGCTTCTCACGCTCGGATATTTCCTGCGTGAGCAAAATGTCGACGCCGCATCTGCGGGAGTGCTCGTCGTTGCGGCGCTGGCCGGCCTTGAACTTGTTGTACTGGTCGGCTGGCGTCTGGCGCGGGGCCGAGGCTCATAGCAGCCGCCACAGGATCGTCACGGCGCAGGCAATCAACAAAACGAAGGTGATCGTGGCGCCGCCGACCCGGCCGATGCGAAACTGCAGCGTGTTGGGCGCGGCGTACATGCCGAGCGGATGCAGCAGCCGCGACGCCAGCAGCGCGCCCATCAGCAGATGAACCCGCATCGCCGGCAGACCTGACATTTCGAGCATCGCAACCATCAGCGTGATGATCGGGACGTATTCGACGAAGTTGGCGTGAACCCGGATCGCGCAGCGAAGTTCGAGGCTTCCGTTGTCACCAAAGCTCGCCCGGTTGTTCTGCCGCAAGCGCGCGACTTGAATGGCGAGCGCCGCGTAGAGCAGCGCGAGAACGGCGAGGTAGATCGCGGTAATGGAGGGCAGATGCATGGGTGTCTCCGCCGTGACTTGTTTCTCCATGCAGTCATTCCGGGGCGCGACAAAGTCGCGAACCCGGAATCTGGAGATTAATTACCTCTAGATTCCGGGTTCGATGCTGCGCATCGCCCCGGAATGACGGCGGATGTTACTTACTCTGCACCCACCCAGTTGCCATGAAACCCATCGGGCACGCGATGGCCGAGATGCACCAGCGCGACCGGGCCGGATTCGACGTCCTTGGCGTTGAACACCGCGAGGTCGCTGCGGTTTTCCTGCGCTCGCCAGACCGCCGACAGCAGCCAGCCGTCGCCCTCGGTGGCGCCAGGACCGCGTTCGACGAACACCGGCTCCGAAATGGTGTCGCCGGCGGGCAGGAGATAGTTGCCGAGCCGCTTGCCGTTGCCGTCGACATGCACGAGGCCAGAGAGCGCGCCGAACATCGGCAAATCCGGATTGGCGCAGGCGTACCAGCCGTGGCTATTCTTGAGGCCGGCGCGGCGATCGTCGATGCGCGGGAATTCGCCGGTGAGGTCGTCGTCCAGATAGGTCTGGGTGAAGCGGTCGGTATTCCCTGCAAGGTCGAAGGTCCAGCGGCAGTACCGTGCGCGCGATTTATCCGGATCCGTCTTCGAGCCGTCGGGATGGGTGAACAGCGGCGCTTCCTCGAACTGCATCACGTCGGCGATGATGAGGTTGCCTTCCTCCCAGGCATTCATGACGTGGAACACGTAGCAGCTCTCGGCGCGGAACCAGACCAGGTCGTTGGCCGAGCCGTTGCGCTTCATGACGCCGACATAGGCGCCTTTCTCCGGCTCCCAGGCGTAAGGTGGCCGGCCGCGCATCGCGCGGTCCATGCTGCCGGTGATGGGCAGGATCGGAAACAGCAGATGATTTTCGGTGACGATGAAGTCGTGCACCATGCTGGCATAGGGCGCTTCGAAGCGATCGAACCGCGTCACCACGCCTGAAGCGTTGACGGTGCCGAACGAGAGGGCAGGGGTCAAAGGTCCCGCGGCGTTGTAGCCGAAGAACGCCATCTCGCCGGTGACCGGATCGATCTTGGGATGCGCGGTGAAGGGACCCTTGATGGCGCCCTTGTAGTCGCAATAGCCGAGACGGTTGAGCGTGCCCGGCTCGATCTCGGTCGGCAGATGACCCTCCTCCAGCGCCAGCAGCCGGCCGCCGTGAAAGATGATGTTGGTGTTGGCGACGCCGCCATCGTCGATGGTCGAGGGCGGCGCATCCGGCAGCTTGCGGCCGAAGCCGCCGAACAGGGCGCGGCCGGCGTCGTGTTCGGCCTGCCATTTCGGGGTGCGAACCCAGCGGTTGCGATAGCTGGCGCGGCCGTTCTCGAGACGGAAGGCGTGCAGCATGCCGTCGCCGACGAACCAGTGCGCGCCGGGTGCGTCGAATTGCGGGTTGGGACCGTTGCGATAGAGCGTGCCGTTGAGTTCGCGCGGCAATTCGCCGCTCACCTTGAGAAACGGCGCGTCACACTCCATCGGGATCGGCGCGAGGTTGGTGCGGGCCGCATTGGTCGAAACCTGGTCGAGCATCTCACGTTCCTCCGGTTATATCTTTACATCGTAAAGATGTCAGTAACGATGCCAGGGCCCGACGTCAAGCAAAATCTTTACAGTGTAAAAATAGCGTCATATAAGGATTCGCATGGCAAGATTATCCAGAGAAAACCGAACGAGTCGTCCGGCTGCGCGGCTGCGCAGGCCGGCCAAGGTCGCGGCTGAGCGGCCGGCCGTCCGGCGGCGCCGCGCGGCGGGCGACACGCCCTATCATCATGGCGATCTGCATGAAGCCTTGCTGCAGGCGGCCGAACGGGTGCTGGAGCGCGACGGTATCGCCGGGTTGACGCTGCGGGCGGTGGCGCGTGAGGCCGGCGTCTCGCATGCAGCACCGACCCACCATTTCGGCGACCTCACGGGTCTCCTGAGCGAACTCGCCGCCATCGGCTTCCGAAGGTTCAACACCGCCATGATCGCCGCCCGCGCCAGCGAAACCCATCCGCTGATGAAGGCGATGGCCAACGCCAAGGCCTATGTCGCCTATGCGCAGGCGTATCCCGGCATGTACAGCCTGATGTTCCGCACCGAGCGGCTCGACATGACGCGGCCCTCGTTGCACGAAGCCGCGACCGCTTCGTTTCAGGGGCTGGCGAACTCGGTCGCCGCCGGCCGCCAGGAGGGCGGCCTTCAGGCACCTCTCTCCGGCGAGGCGCTGGACGCTTTGTCGCTCGAACAGGCGGCCGCAATTGCGCGCAACTGGTCGCTGGTCCACGGCTTCACCATGTTGCTGCTCGATGGACGGCTGAAGGACATCCTGCACCGGCTGCCCGCGGGCACCACGCCCGAGCAGTTGCTGGACGCGATGATGCGTGCGGCGGTCGGCCGGCTGCCGGTGGCGTAGACGACCGACAATGCAAACCGGAGATCGGCACTGCCATGAGCCAGGTAATTCCGCAGCGTATGACAGCCCGCATCGATGGCGACTTTGTCGTGTTCCTGATCGGCATGCGCGTCAACAGGCCGTGGAAGATCTGGAAAATGGGCACCGGTCGCAAGCCAGATGCCGCGCATACTGACGGAGCTTGCCAGGCAGCCCGAGCTTGGGCTGTTGTACGCGCGAACGCATTTCGGCCTGCCGGAAGCGGGCGACTGACGGGTTAAACCGGGGCTAGCGCCTTGCGAGCCCCACGGCCCTGCCGTTTGCGCCGATCACTTTCACTTCGTCCTTGCCGCATTTGAAATCGCGGGCCAGTTCGTCCGCGGCCTTGCGGGCGAGTTCGTTCGCCTTGGGATTGGCCTGGGCATCGATGTAGGCGACGTGACAGACCCCGGGCGGCAGGCGGATGACGGCCAGCATCGGTTTGGCGATCGGCCGTCCGTTCTTGTCCTCATCGGCATTGTCGGCAATGTGCCAGCGCTGGATGATCGCGAACGGCTTGCCGTTCGCCGTCCGCCACTCGACCGTATGCTCGGTCGAATTGAACGGCCCGAACCAGACTTGGGCGGCGGGCTCCCTGGCCGCCGCCGCGCGGTTACGGCCGACCGAGACGGTTTCGCGCAGGTCGTCCTCAGTGATCACAACCACCAGACCGGCCTTGCCGGGGCAGGTCCGGATGGTGCTGTCGTCAACCTCGGTGCCGGCGCCGGTGACGCGGCAATCCTTCGGTGCCGTCGACGTGTAACGGCTGCCGAATGTTTGGGCGCTGGCGGGTGAAATAGGGTCCAATGCGGTACTGAGGAGCGCGGCGACCGCCATTCCGGTGAACTGCCAACAAGGGACGCGTCTCATCCGGCCACTCTTCGCTTGGGAACCCCATGATTTCAGACGTGTGCAACCTGGGGAAGGTTCACGGGAAGCGAGCGAAAGTCCTGACAGCGTCACGGAATCGTCCTAGAAGAGCGACTTCGCCATTCCTTGTCTCAGAAGCGTGTAGTCTTCAATCCCATGCCTGCCATTCCCAAGAACAAGCCCTATCGCGTCGGCCGCTCCGCCACTGGTCTCGGCCTCTTCGCCACCAAGCCGATCAAGAAGGGCAGCAAAATCATCCGCTATTTTGGCCCGCTGTTGGATTCGAAGAAGAAAAAAGACGACGCGATCGAGAACAAGTACCTGTTCGAGCTCAACAACCGCTGGACCATCGATGGCTCGGTGCGCAAGAACATCGCCCGCTACATCAACCATGCCTGCAAGCCGAACGCGGAATCCGACGTCAAGCCGCGCAAGCGCAAGGTGGTCATCCGCGCCATCAAGAACATCGAGCCGGGCGAAGAGATCAACTACGATTACGGCACCGACTATTTCAAAGCCTATCTGAAGCCGATCGGCTGCAAATGTGCAGCCTGCGAGAAGAAGCGCAAGAAGAAGCGCGCCGAGGCGCGGGCCGAGAAATTGCGGCTGAAGGCGAAGGCCGAGCGCAAGGCGCTGAAGGAGGCCGAGAAGCAGGCCGCGAAGGCGAAGAAGGCCAGAGAAAAGCTGAAGCAAAAGCGGGAGCTGAACGGCCATTCGAAGGTCGCCAAGGCCAACGGCAATAGCCGCGTCCGGGTGGCCAGCAAGAGGCCATCCGCCCCGAAGCCGCAGGCTGCCGCGGCTATTCCAGCACCGGCGCTTCAGGCCTAGATCACAGCCGCCGCAAATCCGGATCCAGGCGCGGCGATGAAGCGTATTCCATCGCGTCAGCCGTCGCCGCACGCGTCAATCGCGTTGCGACATAAATCGCAATCCCGGCTACCGCGGCGCCGCCGACGATATCGATGAAATAGTGCGCGCCCTGGATCGGCGTCGATGCGATGACGAACAGGTTCAGCATGATGGCGCCAACGCGCACTTGCTTGATCGGATAGAACCCCCACGCGAACAGAATGGCCCATACGGCATGGAAGCTCGGGAAGGTGATGAGCCCCTGCATCTGGCCGACCTCGGTCTGCCGGCCCGTCCGCAGCGCATCCAAAAGCAGCGTCTGATTGTGGGTCATGATCGGCGAGAGGTTCGCGAATTCGTCCGGCTGAATCTGCAGAAAGCTGTAGATGCCGCCTGCCGGCATGAAAGTGAAAACGGTGAGCGTGAGGCATAACGCCAGTCCGCTGGCCAGAACGTATTGCTGCAGTCGCACAATTCGTGACGCGGAGACGAGGACCAGGGCCAATACCGTGAACTGGAGCAGCATCGAGCGGTAGGCGAGCCAGGTCAAAACCGCCAGAGTCGGGCTTTCATTGATGAAGTGAAGATAGCTTCGCCAATCAAGCTGCATCCATCTATCGGCGGCATTCAGCAGGGCGTCGCAATACGGAAATCCGGCGGCCGCCAGTGGATAGGAAAGGGCGCTTCCCAGCGACAAAACAAGCGTGAGTTGAGCGCAGGCTTCCGTGCCGAAGCTGATCCAGGGATCGGGCCGCAGCCGGCTGTAGCAGCAGGACACGGCAAGGAAGATCAAAACGCACAACAGGATATTGATGTTGCTCAACCACTCGAATGAAAGGCCGGCAGCGCGATATGCAACGATGTTCGCAACCGACATCGCCGCGATCACGCGCCAGATGAGCCGGCTGTTGCGGGCTAATGACGCAACGTCCAGCCTCGAATCCGTGCGGTTTTGCAAGGACGAGACGTCGTTGGCGGCAGCCAGCATTTGGTTGGCGGGAGAGCTTGTCACGTAGTTTTCTTCTTGTTTCGGCGACGCAATTCCAAATTGCGGCCATTAGACCCCGCAGCCCTTAACAAAATCGGAATCGGGTTTATGGAGCGTTGAAATGCAACCTTTGAACCGGTTTACGTTTAACCAAATATGCCGTCCCAATTCGAACCATGGATCGGGAGCAAATTTCGTTTTTGGAAACCATTTCAAGCATCTGGACGAGAGATTCGGGACGAAACGTTCCCGTTGGGCGCAGATGTGCGGCACCTGAGCTGGCGATGCTGCGTGCGTCGCGGTTTTCATCCGCCGGGCTTGCGCACCGATTTCGGCAGCGATCCGGCACCAAAGTCGAGCGCCGAGCGCTGGATAACGGCGCCCGACGCGTCGATCACGACGCGGAACCGCCGGTGTTCGGAGAAGAAGGTGAGGCGATGGCGGCCCTGATCGGCATCGACGCCGCGCTCGGCAAGGCTGGTGATGCTGCCCGTGCGCATCCCTTGCTGGAGCAGGGCTAGCGTCACGCCGAGCCCATCGGCGACGATGGATGCATCGATCTCGACCTCGCCATTTTCGAATTCGATCGGTTTCATGATGCGGGCGCCGCGCTGCGTCCAGCCCGTGCGGGATAGGCGCATTCCTCAAGTGTCGTCGAGTCGAGTTCGCGCATAAAAGCTTCGCGCGCGGCGGCGAGTTTCGCCTTCAGGCGGCAGCGCGGCGTCAGCGCGCACGAACCACCATCGTCGCGAAAACATTCGACCAGCGCGTGCGGCCCTTCCAGCGCCCGCACGACCTGGCCAAGCGTGATCGACTGGGCGGAGCGTGCGAGCGAGAACCCGCCGCCGGCGCCGCGCTGGGTCGCGATGAAGCCGCCATCGGCGAGGTCGCGCACCACCTTGGCCAGATGGTTGCGGGAAATGCCGAACTCGGCCGCGATTTCGTTGGTCGCAAACGAGCGCGTCGGTTCGCCCGCCAGCCGCATCAGGGCGCGCAACGCAAAATCCGTGAACGATGTCAGGCGCATGGGATCCTCTCGCAAGTTTTGCTTGCAAATCTTCTATAGCGCCTTAAATAGGTATTTCAAATACCTATTTAAGCGATGTGCGAGGGAAATGATCGTGACGGGAGCCGAGCGGCGCGAACAGATCACAGCCGAGATCAGCGAACGGACAGGGATTACCGAGGCCATGATCGAGCGCCTGGTGCACGCCTTCTACGACAAGGTGCGCGCGGACGCGGTGCTGGCGCCGGTGTTCGATGCCCGTATTGCCGACTGGGAGCCTCATCTTGCGCAGATGTGCGCGTTCTGGTCATCGGTCGCGCTGATGTCTGGCCGTTATCACGGCACGCCGATGGTCAAGCATATGCCGCTGCCGGTCGATGCCGCGCATTTCGACCGCTGGCTCGATCTGTTCGAGGCGACGGCGCGCGAAATCTGTCCGCCCGCGGCCGCAGCCCATTTCGTCGAGCGGGCGCGGCGAATCGCGGCCAGCCTCGAACTCGGCATCGCCAACGGGCAGGGCGTCCTGCTCGGTGTCGGGGAACGGTTTCGGCGCATTGAAACAGGAGCCAGCCGATGAGCTTTCGGGCAGATCGCGTGACCGCCAAAGAGGCGGCCAATCCCTATGCCGGCAGCAGCCTGGTGCCGATGCTGATCATCGGGCTGGTGCTGACCTTTGCCGGAATGATCGCGGCGCTGGTGTTGAGCTGAGCTCCCTCGTCATTGCGAGGAGCGCAGCGACGAAGCAATCCATGCTTTCTTGCTGGTGATGGATTGCTTCGCGGAGCCTGTCATCGGGCGCGCATTCGCGCGACCCGTTGGCTCGCAATGACGGTTAAGCTGTCACCACACCGCCGCTCCTGCGCAAGCCGACATATTGCAGCTCGGCGAACACGCCGGTGGCGATCGCCTGCGCGACGACAACGATTTCACCGAGCAGGTTTGGCGAGACCGCACCCGAGAACAGCAGTGCGATGCTGGCAAGCGTCCACGCTGCGTTGCCCGCGACAACGATCAACACCAGCGCCTTCGGCACCGACGATCGCGTGCCCAGCCAACCCACCAGCGCGGCATAGGCGATCAGGAACAGCCCGGTCTCGCGCAGCAACGCTTCCGGCAGATTGAGGAACGGCGCGAGCAGGCCGGCGCCGAGCGTGAGGCCAGCGGCCGATACGCCGCTGAAGATGGCGTCGGCCAGCAGGGCGCGGCTCAGGAACGTGGAGGGGGTGATCATGACGGTATTCTCCTTCGGTTGCTTGGGTGGTTGGTGGGGAAGTGCGCCGCTGCCGGCGTCAGGAATGCAGCCACGCGCGGAGCCGGCGCAGCAGCCGGCGCGGGCAGAGCGACTTGCCGACCTTGTTCTCGAAGGTCTGCACGTGGGCGAATACGAAAACGCTGGTCTCGTGGACCACGGGTTCGGGCATGCAAAGCGATCGTGCCAGCGCCCAGGTGCCGAGCTTGAGCGTCCACGGGACCACGGCGGCGAGGGGACGGATGAGGGAAAGCATCAACATGGTCATCTCCTGTGATGCCCAAGATGTCCCGCCCAGCGACCCAATTCGATTACCTCCGACGTAATGGAAGCGAAGAAATCCGCGTGGTAGGTTTTCACCATGAACGCACATGCTTCCACGGCGCGAGCCGAACGATCCCACCCCGTCCATATCGGCGACCATCTGCGCGAATGGCGGCAGCGTCGTCATCTGAGCCAGCTCGATCTGGCCGGCGACGCCGAGATATCCGCGCGTCACCTGAGTTTTGTCGAAACCGGCCGCGCCGCGCCGTCACGTGAAATGGTGCTGAAGCTGGCCGAACGGCTGGAGGTTCCCTTGCGCGAACGCAATGTCCTGCTGGTTGCCGCCGGCTTTGCCCCGGCCTTTCCGCAACGCGCCCTCGATGACCCGGCGCTGAAATCGGCGCGGGCCGCGATCGATCTGGTGCTGAAGGCACATGAGCCGAACCCAGCGCTGGCCTATGACCGGCACTGGAATCTGGTCACCGCCAACCGCATGGTGGCGCCGTTGCTCGACGGCGTTGCGCCACATCTGCTCGGACAGCCCCTGAATATTCTCAGGCTTGCCTTTCATCCGGAGGCGCTCGCGCCGCGCACCGCCAATCTGGCCGAGTGGACCAGCCATTTGCTGGAGCGGCTGCACCGCCAATGCGAAGCGACCGCCGACCCTGAACTGCTCAAGTTGTATCAGGAGCTGAAGGCCTATCCGATCCCGGCGCGATCGGGGCCCTTGTCGTCTGACAATGTCGCGATCCCGTTCAAGCTGCGGCACGGCGGCGACGTGCTGAGCTTCATTTCCACCACCATGATCTTCGGCACGCCGGTCGACATCACGCTGTCGGAACTGGCGCTGGAGACCTTCTTTCCCGCCGACGACTTGACCGCGCGGCGGATGCGGGAGATGGCAGCGAATCTTAAATAGCGCCTTGCTCAAATAGCGCCTTGTCTGGCGGTAGTTTCGGCTTATTTTGCGGGCATCGTTTTGATGCTCCAATGAAAAAGCCGGGAGACGCTGATGAGCACCCTGAAGCCGCTGAAGATCGACATCGTCTCCGACGTGGTCTGCCCATGGTGCTACATCGGCAAGCGCCGGATCGAGAACGCGCTGGCGCTGGTGCCCGACGTCCCCGTGGAGGTGCGCTGGCGGCCGTTCTTTCTCAATAACTGGGTGCCGCGCGAGGGCATCAGCCGCGACGAATATCTCACCGCCAAGTTCGGCTCGGTCGAGGCCTATAAGGGCATTGCCGGCCGCGTCGTCACGGCCGCGGGCGAGGAGGGGTTGACCTACCGGCCCGAACTGGTGAAGCGCCAGCCCAACACCATCGATTGCCATCGCCTGATCCATTGGGCGGAAGCGCAGGGCAAATCAGCCGAGATGAAGCAGCGCCTGATGGAGCTGTACTTTCGCGACGGCGGCGATCTGACCGACGTCAACGTGCTGGTGCAGGCCGCGGCCGATGTCGGCCTCGATGCCGATGTCGTACGCAAGCGTCTTGCAACCGACGAGGACGTAGCCCTGATCTCCGGACAGGCGCAGGAAGCCGCCGATAAGGGCATCTCCGGCGTGCCGACCTTCGTGTTCGCGCAGAAATACGCGGTGTCCGGCGCCCAACCCGCCGACCAGCTCGCCCGCGCCATCCGCCAGGTCTCCAGCGAGATCAACGCGCAGGCGGCGGAATAGAGAAAAGCGGTTCTGCCATGGCTTGCTCCGTTTGACGGAGCAGGGTTGAGTGCGGCCGGGTTACAAAACCAACCACAACAACCAACAACAGAAGATTTCGGGAGGCATCATGCTCTATGAATTGCGAACCTACACCGTCAAGCCGGGTACGCTTGGCGATATCGTCAAGGCGGCCTCTACCGTGTCGCGCGATGTCCGCGGTGATAATTACGGCAAGCTCGAAGGCTACTGGTTCACCGAGATCGGGCCGCTCAACCAGGTCATGCACATGTGGAGCTACCCGAGCTACGACGAGCGCACCCGGCTGCGCGGCGAACTGGCCAAGAACCCGCGCTGGAACAACGAGTACATTCCGCTGATCCGCCCGATCATGGTGCGTCAGGACATCCGCCTGCTCAACGCCATCAGGCCCCCGGTGGCGCCTGCGACCTCAGGCAACATCTACGAATTGCGCAACTATCGCGCCAGGGCCGTCGGTCCGGTCAGGCAATGGCTGGAGGCCTTCACCGCGGTGCTGCCGGAACGCGAAAAGTATTCCAAGATCGTCGGCCTTTGGCAGACCGAGGCGGGGCAGCCCAATGAAGTTTGCCACATCTGGGCCTATCCCGACCTGAACGCCCGCGCCAAGGCCCGCGGCGACGCGATGAAGGACCCGGCCTGGCAGGAATTTCTCAGCAAGGGTCCGGGATTCCTCGAGGAGATGCACTCGACCATCATGCTGCCGGCGCCGCATTCGCCGTTGAAGTGAGGCTGTCGGGAGCTCAAGTGCCCTTCAGATAGTAGTTCGCCCGTTTACCCAGCGCGATCCGCCGCAGCACGCGGCGCATCGCCATCGAAGCGCGCAAGGGGCGGATCGCCATCGTCGCCGTGCGGTAGAAGGCGAGCTTGAGCGCGTCGCGCACCGGCTGCCGGCCGGGCGGCTGTTGCGGCAGGCCGATGCCGCGCAGCATCGAATTGAAGAAGTGCAGGTCGTTGAGACGGCGCACCTCGCGCGTCTTCCAGGTGATCGCCATCGAGATCGAGAAACTGTCTGATGTGCGCACCCAATGCGGCCACTGATACGGCACGTAGCAGCCGTCGCCGGCGAACAGATGAAATTCCTGGCCCTTCGACGCAAAGCTTTCGTCGTAGGTCAGGTTGCGATGCTTGGTCATCGAGCGTTCGATTTCGCCGTCGGAGACGATGGAGCGATCGCTATTGTCCATGATCGTGAAGAACTTTTCGCCGTGGACATGGACGAAGAAATTGTCCTCGCTGTCGAGATGGAACGGCGTGGTCGAATTCGGCGACGATACGAACAGGAAACCTTCGACCTGTTCGAAACCGGCGTCGAGCAGGCTGTTGAAGCCGCGCGCGCGGGCAACCGACAGCAGCGTGTCTTCCAGCAGCGCGCGGTATTCCGGCGAATTCTCCACGCGCTTGAGCACCATCCAGGCGCCGGCAGTCTCGATCCCTTTGACGATCTCGACCGGATCGAGATCGACCGAGGGAATGGCATCCGGGTCCTGGCTGATCGCGACCTTGCCGGAATTGTATTCGATCAGGTCACGCGGCAGTTCAGCGGCGAGCTGCGCGATGCGCGGCAGCATCAAGAGCGGATGCCCGGCCAGCCGGTGACGGATCGCGAACGGCTTGTGCGGAAAGTCGCGCCGGAGCGCGTCACGGTCGGCCGTGATCACGGGCGCGACGGAGGTACCGGTGTTCATGAGGATTTCTCCCGATGTTTCCGGATCAGGCGAACGAGGTGGCGCGCCGGCGCGCGGAGCGCCTTGCGCAAGCCAAGTGCGGCATGAATGAGTGCTACGACCGGATCGCGCCGCCGTAGCGGGATCAGCACGTCGCCGATCGCCAGACGCCCGCGCCAGATCGGGTCGATCATCGTATGGCCGGGGTTTGCGGTGGAATCGACCAGGCGAATGGAAGGGTCGGCGCAGAGATGCCGGGTCAGATCCAGCGTCAGTTGCACGCCCGGTGAAAATTTCGCGAAACGCTCGTCGACGCCGAGCTTGAAGTAGAAGGCGCGGTCCTGATGGCGCAGCACGATCGCCGATGCCACCGGCGTGTCGCCGGCGCGCAGCGTCACGATCTCGCATTGGCCGGTCTCCGCCAGGCCTTCGGTGGCGCGACGGATAAACGCCGCATCGCCGGCGTGCTGTCCGAGCGCAGTGCCGCGCTGGCCCTTCCAGCCGCTGGCTTCCAGTTTCAGGAAGGTCTCGAGCGCCGCTGCGACATCGTTTGGCTCGCATGCGACGTCGAACCTGATGGCGCCGTGCTCGGCGAGACGGTTGCGCTGGCGGCGCAAGTCCTTCAATTTCTTGGCTCCGAGCGCTTCCTGAAGCAGTTCATCGGCATCACGGCTGGCGTCGAGACAGGCGCGGACATGCGACTGCAGCACGATCGGCTGCATGCCGTCGCGCTGCAGAACACTTGCGAAGGATTTCATGGCGGCGCCGTCGAGCGAAATATCGCGCAGGATCAGTGCATGGGCGCCGTCTCGGCGCGCTTGCTGCAGCAGGCCCGCGGCCGCGTCTTCCGCCAGTTCGCGGTCGAGCGGCGGCGTCGACAGCGTGCCATAGGGATCGGCACTGACCAGCGCGGGCAGCGGAATCTTGCAGGCGCGCCACAGTGAGATCACCGGCATCAGCCCGATCAATTGGGACGCATCGCCCCATGCACTGAGCGCGGCGACGCCACCGCGGCCGCCGGCGGAAGCGTTCACTGCCAGTTCCCAGTCGGGCAAATAGTAGCCGTTGGGTTCGGCGGCGCGTTCGGACAGCGCACGCCATGACGGCAGGGGAATGTCGGCAAGGGGCGTCAGCGCGCCGCCGGTGTCTGCCGCCGACGCACGCGTTCGGGTGGCATCCCTAGTCGATGCACGACGGACCACTGCTGATTCAGCAATCTCGGCCACTTCCCCAAATCCCCGTTCGCGATTTATCGGCCTGCGGCACCGCAGCGCCGCTTGGTTGCATCGCGTTCACGGGCAAACGGTAAGCCAGAAAAATGGAAAATGCCGTTGGTGCGAAGCTCGAATTTGAGCGGTCGTGTTAACGGCTCGTTCAGCATGAGGCCGGTGGCAACCGGTCGTCGCTGATCATCCTCGAGCGGGAACGGGTTTTGCCCGGTAGCGCGATGCTAGATCAGTTCGTAATTCTCCGTCATGCAGGTGTCCTCGGCCTCGACCTGCCGGCGATCTGAAATCACG
The DNA here is from genome assembly GCF_900103365.1 of Afipia sp. GAS231. Classification (NCBI taxonomy): domain Bacteria; kingdom Pseudomonadati; phylum Pseudomonadota; class Alphaproteobacteria; order Hyphomicrobiales; family Nitrobacteraceae; genus Afipia; species Afipia sp. GAS231. The sequence continues at coordinate 1,163,634 of NZ_LT629703.1, read as the reverse complement.
CCATCGGCGATGGTGATCCGGTAGGTCTGCGTACCCAGCGGCTTGCCGGTCACCGATACCAGCTCGGCCCTGACGCATGCCGTCCAGCCCGGGCCGCGCAGATTGTGTCGCGGCTCTGAGACGCGCACATGCGCCGGCTGCGACGCCGCCGTAAAGACCTGGTCCAGTCTTTCGCCCAGCATCCGCTTGACGTCGGGTGGCGCTTCCAGCGGGGCAGGTTCGGGGGCCTTGGCGCGCATGAATTCCGGCACCGGCGAGCGAACGTCGGCCATGCCGCACCCCGCCAGCCATAATGCCCCGCCCGCCATCAGCGCGATATGAACGATGTGCCGCCGCATCGGGGGCTTTTTACCCCGGACAGGGGCCGGCGGAACAGGCTATGCTTCATTACAAATACGATACAAATGCGAGCCCGGGATTGCCATCGTCCCGCGGCAAGGTAGATTTTCGAGCGAACAGGACGCCGGAGAGCAGCGCGATGAAGACTTTCACGATTGCGGCAGTCATGCTGGCGTTGCTCACGACGACGGCCGCAAACGCGCAGGCAAAACGGCCTCACGACGACCAAAAACAGAAGACGGAAGAAAAACCGAAGGTGGACGAGAAGGCCTACAAGGCCGCGCTGGAAAGAATTCCCGAGCCCAAGGAAAAATACGATCCCTGGGGCGTCGCGCGCCCGGCAGAACCCGCCAAGAAGCCGAAATAACGTCCCGCAATCGCAGCACGTTGCACCTGCGACACTCTCGCCGCTGAATTGAGCGCAACCGCCGCCTCACTTCGGGAGGCTTGCTTGAACCTTTCGCTTTCAGCGCATGACCTACGTCATGCCTGCATTGCCGGGAGGTGGTCTCATGTTCCGTCACACGCTTCTGAAACTGATGATATCGGCGTCGATGCTGCTGGGGGCGGGCTCCGCCTTCGCCGAAAACCGCGTCGCGCTGGTGATCGGCCAGTCCGCCTATCGTTCGGTTCCGGCGCTGCCCAATCCGGCCAATGACGCCAAGGCGGTCACGCAAATGCTGACCGATTCCGGCTTTGAGGTTTCGACGGCATCAGATCTTTCGCAGAACGAGCTGCGGCAACAGGTCAGCGAGTTTGCCGGAAAGGTCGCGGCCAAGGGCGCCGATACCGTAGCCCTGGTGTTTTATGCTGGCCACGGCCTGCAGATCGACGGCGAGAATTATCTGGTCCCCGTCGACGTCGATCCGAAGCGGGAAGCCGACATTCCGATCCAGGCGGTGCGCCTCAACGATATCCTGAATACGCTGACCTCGGTGCCGAGCAAGATGCGCATTCTGATGCTCGATGCCTGCCGCAACAATCCATTCCCTGACATCAGCAAGACCTCGGGCGGCGGCTTGGCCATCGTCGACGCCAAGATCGGCGCGCCCGGAACGTTTCTGTCATTCTCGACATCGCCGGGCGCCGTCGCCGAGGACGGCTCTGGCGCCAACAGCCCCTATACCAGCGCGCTGCTCAGCGCCGGCAAGGAACAGGGGATTCCGATCGAGGAAACCTTCAAGCGGGTGCGGCTGGCGGTGAACAAGGCAACCGACGGCCGGCAGACCCCGTGGGACAGCTCGTCGCTGACGGAAGATTTCCGGTTTTTGGGCCCGGCGGTCGCCGGTGCGAAGCCGGCTGCCATCAAGAAGAGCGTTGCCGAGTGGACGCGCGACCTCAAGGGCAAGCCGGTCGAGCAGGCCAACGAAATTATCGTGGCCGACGGTACCGACGAGGCCTATGAGGCCTTCGCCGGCCTGTACGCGCAGACGCCGCTCGGCGTGCTGGCGCGCGACTGGCTCAATCGTCATATTCGCATGGTGGCCTGGAATAACGCCGTCATCATCAACACCGCGGCCGGCTATCGCGGCTTCCTCGCCAAATTCCCCGATAGCGATCTCGCCGCGACGGCGCGCAAGCTGGAAGAGCGGCTGCGCAACCGCCCTGACATCGCCCCCGTCGTTGCCGGCGCAGGCGCGGCGCCGCAAAACGTCGCGCTGACCTGTCCCTGCAACATTCAGCCGGCGCCGCAGCCGCAGTTGAAGAAGGTCGACGCACCGGCCAAGAACACCGATCCTGTCCCGCCCAGGCGGGTCGATCGCAAGCCGCCGCGGCGTCTGCAGGAGCCCGGCGACGACGTCGTGGTCTATCGCCGTCCGCCGCCGCGCGAGGTGTACGAGCCGTCAGGACCGCCGGTTGGCATCGGCATCGGTATCGGCATTGGCGGCGGTGGTTACGGTGGCGGAGGCCGAGAGGGCGGATATGTCGGCCAGGGCCGCGGCCGGGGTGGATACTGAGGCGGTAATCGCGTAATCGGTTTCGCATGCGCTTCGCGTGCGGAGGCACCATGCGAAATCCGGTTCGGCTGTTTGGCTTTCTCGTCTGTCTTGGCTGGGTCTGCCTTTCGTCGCTCGCGTTCGCCTGGGAGCATTGGGGCGGCGATCGCGGCGGATCGCGCTTCTCTCCGCTCACCCAGATCACGCCTGATAATGTCGGCAATCTGGTTCGCGCCTGGGAGTTTCGTACCGGCGACCTCGACAGCCGTGCGCCCGAGGTGATGAAGCGGACCAAGTTTCAGGCCACGCCATTATTTGTCGAAGACAGCCTGATCTTCTGCTCGCCGTTCAACGAAGTCATCGCGCTCGATCCCGGCAGCGGCGCACCAAAGTGGCGCTACGATCCGAAGATCTCGACCAGCCAGCGCCCGGCCAATCGCTACAATTGCCGCGGCGTCGCTTATTGGGTCGACGACAAGGCGGCCGCGAATGCCGCCTGCCGCGCCCGGATCTTCATGGGCACCAACGATGTCCGCGTGATTGCGCTCGATGCGAAGACCGGCATTCCCTGCGACGACTTCGGCAAGAATGGCGAGATCAGGCTTGGCGTTCCGCCGCTGGAATGGCCCGGCGAATTCCAGATCACCTCGGCGCCCGTGATTATCAGCGGCGTCGTCATCGTTGGGTCGTCAATCGCGGACAACCGCCGCGTCGAGGCGCCGGCCGGCACGGTGCGCGCCTTCGATGCGCGGACCGGAGCTGAGCGCTGGAATTTCGATCCGCTGGTGCATAGCGGCGTCATCGCCGGCCACGCCAATGTCTGGGCCCCGATGTCGGTGGACGAGGATCGCGGCCTGGTCTTTCTGCCGACGTCGTCGCCGAGCCCGGACTTCTGGGGCGGCAAGCGGCCAGGCGACAACGATCACGCCGATTCCGTCGTGGCGCTTCGAGCGGCGACCGGGGAATTGGCCTGGTCGTTTCAAACCGTGCATCACGATGTCTGGGATTACGATCTGCCGGCGCAGCCGACGCTGGCGCGCATCGATACCGGTGAGGGGATGCGCGATGTCGTGATCCAGCCGACCAAGCAGGGCTTTGTGTTCGTGCTCGACCGCGACACCGGCAAGCCGGTATGGCCGGTGGAAGAGCGCGCCGTGCCGCAAGGCGGCGCGGAAGGCGAACAGCTCTCAGCCACGCAGCCGTTCCCGACCCATGTGCCTGCGCTGGTGCCGCAGCGCCTTTCAACCGACGATCTGTTCGGCCTCATTCCCTTGACCGATCGCGCCGCTTGCCGTGACCAACTTGCCCCGTTGCGCAACGATGGTCTCTTCACGCCGCCCTCGACGCAAGGCACGTTGATGTTTCCGATGACCGGTGGCGGCGTGAACTGGGGAGGCGTAGCATTCGACCCTGTCCATCAAATTCTCTACGCAAATACCTCGCAGGCGATCCACATCGTCAAGCTGCTGCCGCGCGCGGCGGCCCAAGGCTTCAACCCGCCGCCGGGCCATGATTTCGGACAACAAACAGGCGCGCCGTTCGCGATGACGCGCGCGGTCGCGATGTCGCCGCTCGGCCTGTTGTGCAACAAGCCGCCATGGGGCGAGATGGTCGCGGTCGATCTGAAGGCCGGGAAAATTCTGTGGCGGTCGCTGGTCGGCACCACGGAAGACCGTGCGCCGCTCGGCATCGCCTTCCACTGGGGCACGCCGCTGGTCAACGGCGTCGCCATTACCGCGGGCGGTCTTGCCTTTACCGGCGCGATGGACGCGTACCTGCGCGCCTTCGATGCCAGGTCGGGCGAAGAGCTCTGGCAGGGCCGGTTGCCGGTGCCGGGCGTCGCCAATCCCATGACCTATCTGTGGCAGGGCGAGCAATATGTCGCGATCGGCGCCGGCGGACATTCCGAGTCGGGCACGACGATCGGCGATAGCGTGGTGGCGTTTCGTCTGGCGCGGCCGGGCGGAGCGCCGTCGCTGTGGTCGCGTACCATCGACCGGCCCGGCGGGCGGTTTTTGGCCAAGGCGATTGCGCTTGGCTTGGTGGTGCTGCTGGTCATCGCTCTGTGGCGACGGCGGAGGCGCCGCGCAATGGCCTGACGCTGTGTTTGACGAGATGCCGTTGCGCTGCGTCCTTGTCGCAAATCGGAAACAATGTGGATGGCCGTTCATGGCGCGGCGAAGTTGCCAGCCACCAAATTCGCACACTTGCGCAGCCGTTCTGATTCCGTTTACGACAACGCCGGGGGAACTGCTGGCGCGGGTTTCCGGCATCACGTGCCTGTTTTTACATTTCACGCGCCAATGGAGATCATCATGAAGACGACCGTTTCGATCGCGCTTGCCGGAGCGCTCATGCTCTCGTCCGCAACGGCGAATGCCACCGTGCTCGATCTCTCGACCATGAACTGCAAGCAGTTCGTCGAGAGCGACAAGGACACGATCATGATGGTGCTGACCTGGATGGACGGCTGGTACAAGGGCGATTCCGACGAGGCGATCATCGATACCGACGTGTTCGTCGCGAACGCCAAGAAGTTCGGCGAATACTGCGGAAAGAATCCGACCATCAGCATCGTCAATGCGGCGGAAGAAATTCTCGGCAAGTAATCGGGAGTAACGCGTTTAAGCGTTCAACATCGCGAACGCGCTCGAGACCATCGCCACCGGCTTGTTGTCGGTGGCGGCCACGAGCGTGACGCGGCCGAAGCTCATGGTACGCCCGAGGCGAACCACGCGTGCGTCGGCCAGCACGTCGCCGGTGGCCGCGCGCATGAAATGCGTGGTCTGGTCGACCGTGGTCATCGGACGATAGCCGCGGTTGGCGGCGAGGTTGGCGATCACCATGGCGGTGTCGGCAAATGCCATCAGCGCTTGGCCGCTGACGACGCCGCCGTTGCGGCACAGCCGTTCCGAGAACGGCAGGCGCAGGATCGCGCCCGGCTGCCAGTCGGTTGCCTCGCCGGGCGGCGGGGTGAAATCAAAACCCTCGATCGACAGATTGAGATCCAGCACCCATGGCGCAAACACCTCGCCGAGTATGCGCCTTGCTTCACCGATACCGAATTCCGTGGCTTGCTGCTGCATGAACCCTTGTTTCCCGCCGGTATAATCGTTGGCGCATTGTAGGGGCCATTCGGCCGAAGGGAACAGCCGCTGCGGCTTGAAAATGCCGGACTTGCGGCCCATGATCTGCCCCTTGGGGGAGTGGGCCGTTATGTTGCGCCGCCTGATCTTGATCGTCAGCGTAATCGCCGCAGGCCTTGCGCTTTCAGGCTGCACCAAATGCGGTCCGATCTGGGACGACTGGACGCAATCGCCAAAATCCTGCAAGTCCGACCGCCTTTAGGCGCAGGTGCCCGAGTAGCCCTCGTGCTTGGCGGCACGGTTGGGGCGGTGATATATTCCATCGAAAACGCGAGGGCGAACGTCCCAATGGAGAGCGTCATGAGAATGCTGAGCGCGGTTGCGGTGATGGTGCTGTTGACAGTGCCGGCCTACGCGCAGACACCCAATATCAACCTGATGCCCGAATTCCAGTCCAAGACCCCGGAGGAGAAGGAAGCGGAAGCGACCAGGGACAAGGCCTACAAGGATTCCCTGAAGAAGATTCCCGACGCCAAGACGTCTTCCGATCCTTGGGGCACGGTGCGGAGTAACGACGCGCCGAAGGCTGCGGCGCCGGCCAAGCCGAAAACCAAGACCGGAAGCAGCGCGCAGCGCAGCCAGTAGCAACGGCCGGGGCGGGCGCTAGGATGAACCAATAGGATGAGCCAATAGGATTCTTGCGCCGCCATCCTATATTCAGCCGGTCGTCCTGTGTTCCGGAGTTACGACATCTGGAGTTGAGAGTTGGGCTTTCGTCCCCGCGATCTCGCGAGCCGGATGGCCGGCCGGCGCAAACCGAACCGCCGACCGGACGACGGCTACCTGCGCGAGACCTTCACTTTGCCGCGCGACAAGGCGCGGATGCGGGCGCGCGACTTCCTCAACCGCTATCCCAAGGCGGCCTATATGAGCTCGGTCGAAAGCTGGCGCGAACTCCCTGGCGGCGACATCGAATTTACGATGCGCCGGCTCAGTAGCGCCGACTAAGGCGTTTCCGATTCCAGCGGGAAGGGGGCTCTCGTTCCAGATCGGGAACCGTGCCAAGACGCCGACCCAATGAGAATAATTGGCTTTTAGAATAATTGGCTTTTCGATAACGATCGACCGGAAGGTTCGGGCTTAATCCGGCGGAGCTTGATCCAGCGTCTCGGCAACCAGGCGAATTCGAAACACGGGCTTTCTGGATTCATCCAGCAGCTCCATCTGCCATTCGGCATTTTCGATCAGCTTGCGGGAGACGCCGGCGACCATGTCGCCGCAGACCCCGGTCATTTCCTTCCATGCTGCGTTACGGTCTGGAAATTCCGCACCCTCGTCACAGACGCCCGCGTGTTCGCCATGGCGGACGCTGAAGAAGAAGATAGGCATGGCGCGTGACCCCTGAAGAGAGGCCGTCTTTGGCCTCCGGGCACCCGTTGGAACCTGCGGGACGGGCGGAGTGGATTCCCCGAGCGGGTAAAGATCAACTCCGGATATTTACGGGCTTAAGCGCGTTACCGAGCATTTGAGGTATGACCCGGTGAAACGGATAGCATGCTGTAATCGTGTGGAATTATGTGATGTGGGGCGTCGGAAAAAATCCGGGAAACGTCCCCTATTTGCCGGAGATCTTTTTCAACTCACGGTCGATCCGCAACTGGACACGCCGCATGGCGAGCAGCTGAAGTTTGGCCTCGGTCTTGCCGCTGACCACCCTGTCGCCGATCCTGAATTGCCATTTCCAGGTGCCCGGAGGGCCCGCCGTCACGGTGTATTCGACGCCCTTATGAATCATGCAAACGTTCCGTACCGATCAAAGTCCGCATTCAACCCGAATATCACCCAAGGTTGTGTAAATTTATTGCTACCCGCGCTAGCGGCGCGTGCTCGCAGGGGCTGAAGCGGGACTGGCAGGGCTGAAGACGCCGGCAGGTACTGCATCGGTCAGGATGTCAGTTGGTGGCCGGCATGCTTGAGCTCACGGTCGATCTTCAGCCGATCTTGTCAGCGAATATTCCACGCCTTTGTAATTCATCGGGTGGCCCGCATGCCGTCGGTATCAACAGAAGGGGAATCGAAAAGTTTCATCTGTTCAATAGTGCACATTGCGAGATTTGGTCCCCGCACGCCGCTGCGTTGGTTCGCAAATCCGGGGTGTGCGGGAAGGCTTCCGCCCAGAGCGGCCCTTGCAATAAAATGGCGCGCTTCCAGCGAACGCCTTCCAAAACGCACTGCGCCGCGCAAGCGGAATATGGTCGCTTGGCGGCGCAGGCTTATACCCCGAGTGATGCAATGTCCCAGGCAGGAATATGTCTGGATGGAATCCAAAAGGTTCAACGCCGGTCCCGGCAAAACGGTCAGGCGCAGGTCCGGCGCTGAAACGGGGGCTTGCGGCCTGCGTAGCTGTGTGGAGGGCGGGGTGGTCCTCCGGATTGTTCCCGGCTTTTCGCGCGACCTCGCCGCATGTCCCCATGCGGCGGGGGCGTCCGCCAGGTTGCCGCCAGCGACCGCCGCTTGGGATCGTTACATCCTCGCCATGCCAGCGAAGTGCCTGCCGCTGTAGGGCCCGACGTGAACGCCGGTCTGCAGACACTGGGCCTTTGCGGCCATGCACATCCGCAACCCGTCGGTCATATCAGCGGTATCGCGAATGCAGCTTGCCGCATAGGCGCTGCAGGTGTGCGGGATCGCGCGCCGAGCCATGACCCGGAGGTACCGCGCGGAACGGCCGCCGTCGGAAGACTGGCAGCACTTGCCGTTCATTTTTGTCGCGGAAGCTGGTGTCACCGCGGACGACAACGCAACCGCGGATAGCGCGAACGACAAGATGATGGCGATCGTCTTCATGCGTCCTCTCCCATGGGTGTGATTGCAGGGATATACAATCACGGGAATAGGAAGCCGTCGTCTAACATTTGGGCAATGTTGGGGGCCCGCCCAACGGGTCGCCCTTACTCGGGGCGCGGCGGGTGAGGCTGGCGCGGCGGCACCAGCGTTCGGGGCGGCGCCAGCGGCCGCACCGGCTCCGGCAGCCGCGCCGGCTCCGGCGCCCGGTTGAGCCGCAGCAGCCAGGCCGACAGATAGGCATAGCGCCGCCGCAGCGTCTGCAGCAGGGTCGCCTCGGCGGCATCGGTGAATTCTTGCTCCATACGGCAAGATATAACGCTGTCCCGTTGACGGAGGGTTTTGGTGGAACCACGACAATGCGTCAAATGATCAACAACGTGTTCACCATGACCGGGCCTCCCGGACAGGTTTCTGCTATCGTTGATGCCGCGGAGCAGGGAATGGCGATGCGCGACCATACGCTCAAGGAGAAGGCCCGGATCACCGCAGGCGCCGTGGCGGCGCTGGTGATCGTCGGCTGGCTCGCTGTGATCGCGGTGGCGCTGATGTCGGCCGGATGAGGTCGGCCACAACCGAACTTCAACGGGTCCACGGAGGATCGAAACGGGTCCGCACCTCTCAACGAAAGAGGCCGCCAACTGAGGCGGCTTATTTCGGTGGCTGTAACTCCGGCGAATTGACCCATTCGTCCAGATGAGATGCGCTATCGGCCTGACGGGCCCTGCGGAGCAGGTCGTCTTTCTCTGCGCCTGGTGGCAGGAGCACGGCCTTCTCGCGAATCTTTTTTGCGAATGAAGCAAGCCGGTCCTTGAGGGGCTCGGTCTGTTCGAAACGGCGGCGACGCTGCATGACACAACCTCATTTGCTTACGGGTCCTAACCGTAGGGTTTGCAAATTCCGATCCTAATATGCGGAATTTGCCCCGTCAGTTCCAAAGTGAACAATTCAAATTAGGACTGCCGCTAACCACAAACCGGGGCACGAGGGGTCAAATGCGGACAGTGCTCGCCGGTGGTGCTTTCCTGATTAGACACCCGGAAAGGAAGATTAGGACACTCGTGGTTCCGGTAGTGGAACACCGAACTTTTACGGACTCCACACAATTCGTGCGAAATTCTATCCTGCTCTTGCCGGGGCTGGTTTCATGTCGAATAAATTTTTCAATTCTACCGGCAGGGGGTCGCTGACGTGAGCGGCCCCTTTTGATTCAGGTGCGCCGCCCCACCTCAGAAATTAGGACGGCAGGGAAGACGCGTATTTATTTCTGTCGATGTCCAATTTTGACCATCACCAATCAGAGCAGCGTTCTGGATTTGCAGATGGATGGTGTTGGGGCGCCGCCGCTCCTGCATCGTCTCCTCCCAGACAGCCCCTGCGCGCGCCAGCCCCGCGCTGGGGCCGTTTGTTTGACACCCGCAACGGGGAATTAGGACAGCGCCTGTGTGGGCTGGTACTGGCCGAAATAGGCCACTCGCAGATTCAACCAGGCCAGTGATTTAAAACGGCTTCGGCAGTGAGGCGGGGGCAAGAGCTTCCAGGGCAAGCTTCAACGATTTGGCCGCGACCCCGACGCGGAATGAAAGAGGCCGCCAACTGAGGCGGCCTCTAGGAAATTGGAATTTTCAACCCTCTATCGGAACCGCTAAGCGGGCGATCAGAGCGACGATTTCATCAAAATTTTTGTTGTCTCGGTGCTCAATGAGCAGAGCCAGCCTCTGAACACACTCGTCATCGCTGAGGCTAAAGGCGATGGATGGAGCATCGTTTAGAACTGGAGTTCGATGGCGTCGCATATTGGCAGCCCCCAAGCTGTGGTTGATTCGCGGGACTATCTTATTTGATTGGGTTTCAATGGATATGACTGCCATCCCCGCAAAGTGCCGAGTTCAAAACAAGCCACTGCAAAAATAAAATTAGGCCACTGAGGTCGGAAACAGGCCAGTACCTTCGCCCGGCGCCATAAGGGGCCACTCCAAAAATCTAAAGGGACCACTAACCATCAGGCGGAATGGAAAGGGGCCAGCACCTCGGGCTCAAAAGAACATATTGCGAACATAGAACAAACATGGTACAAGGTTCCCATCAGCCGCCGATTCCCAAAGATTTCGTCGCCCGTTTGTCCCGCTAGCGAATCCCCGCCATAAGGAGCACGACCTATGTCCGCCACTGCCCTGCGTATCGTCGAAGGATCGTCCATGGATAAGACCAAGGCCCTGTCTGCCGCGCTCTCCCAGATCGAGCGCCAGTTCGGCAAGGGCTCGGTGATGAAGCTGGGCAAGAACGACCGTTCGATGGACATCGAGACGATTTCGTCGGGATCGCTCGGGCTGGACATCGCGCTCGGCGTCGGCGGGCTGCCGAAGGGACGGGTGGTTGAAATCTACGGGCCGGAATCCTCGGGCAAGACCACGCTGGCGCTGCACACGGTGGCGGAAGCCCAGAAGAAGGGCGGCATCTGCGCCTTCATTGACGCCGAACACGCGCTCGACCCGGTCTATGCGCGCAAGCTCGGCGTCAACATCGACGAACTGCTGATCTCGCAGCCCGACACCGGCGAACAGGCGCTGGAAATCTGCGACACGCTGGTGCGTTCCGGCGCGGTCGACGTGCTGGTGATCGACTCGGTCGCCGCCCTGGTGCCGAAGGCCGAACTCGAAGGCGAGATGGGCGATGCGCTGCCCGGCCTGCAGGCGCGGCTGATGAGCCAGGCGCTGCGCAAGCTCACCGCCTCGATCAACAAGTCCCACACCATGGTGATCTTCATCAACCAGATCCGCATGAAGATCGGTGTGATGTACGGTTCGCCGGAAACCACCACCGGCGGCAATGCGCTGAAGTTTTACGCTTCCGTCCGCCTCGACATCCGCCGCATCGGCGCCATCAAGGAACGCGACGAAGTGGTCGGCAACCAGACCCGCGTCAAGGTGGTGAAGAACAAGCTGGCGCCGCCGTTCAAGCAGGTCGAATTCGACATCATGTATGGCGAGGGCGTCTCCAAGATGGGTGAAATCCTCGACCTCGGCGTCAAGGCCGGCATCGTCGAGAAATCCGGCGCCTGGTTCTCCTATGACAGCCAGCGGCTCGGGCAGGGCCGCGAAAACTCAAAAGCCTTCCTCAAGGCCAACCCCGACATGACCGCCAAGATCGAAATGGCGATCCGCCAGAATTCCGGCCTGATCGCCGAGCAGATTCTGGCCGGCTCGCCCGAGCGCGATGCCGAGGGCGAGGATCCCGAGACCGAAGAGTGAGGTTTTCCGAAACCTGGTTCGCGTAACCTGAGTTTCGACATAACGGGTGCTGCGGACGTTGAGTTGCCGACGTCTTCAGCGCCCGTTTTTGTTTTTGGGCAGCGCCACCGTCATGCCCGGGAAAAGCGCGAAACGCGTCTTGGAGCGCAAGCAGTACGGGTGCTGTGACCCGGGTCCATTCTACTTTGCATGGGGTTGTTTTCGCGATTTTGTGTCTGGAAGACGTGGATGGCCGGGATAAACCCGGCCATGACGATGGGGCGTGTTATCGCGTCACTCCGCCGCCTGCGCGTAGTCCGTGATCGGCGGGCACGAGCACACCAGGTTGCGGTCGCCATAGACGTTGTCGACGCGGCCGACCGGGCACCAGTACTTGTCGGTGCGTGAGGTGCCGGCCGGAAAGCAGCCCTCGACGCGGCTATAGGCGCGCTGCCAGCCGTCGTCGGCGATGTCGTGCACGGTGTGCGGGGCGTGGCGCAGCGGCGAGGCCTCGATCTTCCAGCGGCCCTTTTCGACCTCGGTGATCTCGTTGCGGATCGCGATCATGGCGTCGCAGAACCGATCCAGCTCCGCCTTCGATTCCGATTCGGTCGGCTCGATCATCAGCGTGCCCGGCACCGGAAAGCTCATGGTCGGGGCATGGAACCCGTAATCGATCAGCCGCTTGGCGATGTCGTCGACGGTGACGCCGCTCGTCGCTTTGAGTGGCCGCGGATCGACGATGCACTCATGCGCGACCCGCCCCTTGGCGTTCTTGTAGAGCACCGGGAAATGCGGATCGAGTTTTGTCGCGATGTAGTTGGCGTTGAGGATCGCAAGCTCCGTGGCCCGCGTCAGCCCTTCGCCGCCCATCATCAGAATGTAGATGTAGGAGATGGTCAGGATCGACGCCGAGCCGAACGGTGCCGCCGACACCGGGCCGACAGGTGCCGCACCGTTGCTGAACGGGTGGCCGGGCAGATAGGGCGCGAGATGCGCTTTGACGCCGATCGGTCCCATGCCCGGGCCGCCGCCGCCATGCGGGATGCAGAACGTCTTGTGCAGGTTGAGATGGCTGACATCGGCGCCGTAATCGCCGGGCCTGGACAGGCCGACCTGCGCGTTCATGTTGGCGCCGTCGAGATAGACCTGGCCGCCATGGCCGTGAACGATGTCGCAGATCTCGCTGATGTGTTCCTCGAACACGCCATGCGTGGAGGGATAGGTGATCATGATCGCGGCGAGGTTTTTGCCATGCTGGTCGGCCTTGGCGCGGAGATCGTCGACATCGACGTCGCCGCGCCCATCGCACGCCACCACCACCACGTCCATGCCGACCATGCTTGCGGAAGCCGGGTTGGTGCCGTGCGCGGAGGAGGGGATCAGGCACACCTTGCGGTGCGGCTCGCCGCGCGCGGCGTGATAGCCGCGGATCGCGAGCAGGCCGGCATATTCGCCCTGCGCGCCGGAATTCGGCTGCAGCGAGATCGCGTCATAGCCGGTGATGTCGCACAGCCACTGTTCCAGCCGCGCAAACAGCGCGTGATAACCCTTGGCCTGCTCCGGAGGTGCGAACGGATGCAGATTGCCGAACTCCGGCCAGGTCAGCGGAATCATCTCCGAGGTCGCGTTCAGCTTCATGGTGCAGGAGCCGAGCGGGATCATCGCGCGGTCGAGCGCGAGATCGCGATCACTCAGCTTGCGCATATAGCGCAACAACTCGGTCTCGGAACGGTGGGCATGGAACACCGGATGGGTCAGGAATGCGCTGGTTCGTTTCAACTCGCCGGGAAGCGCCTCGCGCGCGCTGGCCTCGACGTCCGCGTAAGCCAGCTTGCCGCCGAACGCGCGCCACACCGCCTCGATCACTTCGGGTGTCGTGGTCTCGTCGACGGCGATGCCGAACGTCTCTTCGCCGATCCGCAGGTTGATCTGTTCAGCCAGCGCCCGCGCCACGATCTGGTCGCGCTTCGCGCCGGCGTCGACCGTGATCGTATCGAAGAAGTTTTGCGATTTCGGCGCAAAGCCGAGTTTGGCCAGCCCCGCCGCCAGTGCGGCGGCGCGCCGGTGCACGGTGCGGGCGATGTGCGTCAACCCTTCGGGGCCGTGATAGACCGCGTACATCGAGGCGATCACCGCCAGCAGCACCTGCGCGGTGCAGATGTTGGAGGTGGCCTTTTCGCGGCGGATATGCTGTTCGCGGGTCTGCAGCGCCAGCCGATAGGCCGGGGCGCCCCGCGAATCCACCGACAGGCCGACGATGCGGCCCGGCAGCGAACGCTTCAGCGCGTCGCGTACCGCCATATAGGCCGCGTGCGGCCCGCCATAGCCCATCGGCACGCCAAAACGCTGCGCCGATCCGATCGCGATATCGGCGCCGAGTTCGCCGGGCGAAGCCAAGAGCGTCAGCGCCAGGAGGTCCGCCGCGACGATCGCCAGCGCGCCCTTCGCGCGCAACGATGCGATGGCGGGCCGCAGGTCGCGAACCGCGCCTGACGTGCCGGGATATTGCAGCAGGGCACCAAGCACATCGGTCTTGTCGAGATCAGTCAGGGGATCGCCGACCACGAGGGTCCAGCCCAGGGGCTCGGCACGGGTACGCATCACCGCGAGCGTCTGGGGATGCACCTCCTTGTCGACGAAGAACGCCTTCGCCTTCACCTGCGAGTGGCGCTCGGCCAGCGCCATCGCTTCCGCCGCGGCGGTCGCTTCGTCGAGTAGCGAGGCGTTGGCGACGTCGAGCCCGGTCAGGTCGCAAATCATGGTCTGGAAGTTGAACAGCGCTTCCAGCCGGCCCTGGCTGATCTCCGGCTGGTACGGCGTATAGGCGGTGTACCAGGCCGGGTTCTCCAGAATGTTGCGCTGGATCACCGCGGGCAGGAGGGTGCCGGAATAGCCGGTGCCGATCAGCGAGGTGAATACCTGATTTTGCGAAGCCAGTTGGCGCATATGCGACAGCGCCTCGGTTTCGCTCAAGGCCCGCCCGAGATCGAGCGGCGCCTTCTGCCGGATCGACGACGGCAGCGTCTGGCCCATCAGTTCGCTGAGACTCTTCGCACCCGTCGTCTCCAGCATCGCCGCGACGTCGCGCGGCGAGGGGCCGATGTGACGGCGCACGAAATCGGTGGCGGCTTCGGTGGTGGTCGTCTTGAGCGGCGCGTTCATGGGTTCTTCCTCAGGCCGTGTGCTTGGCATAGGCGGCTTCGTCCATCAGGCCGCCGAGTTCGCTCTTGTCGGCGATCTTCAGCTTGAAAAACCAGGCCTTGCCGCCGGCATCCGAATTGACCAGCGCTGGCTCGGCGGCCAGCGCCTCGTTGACCTCGAGCACTTCGCCCGAGATCGGCGCGTAGACGTCGGAGGCGGCTTTGACCGATTCGACCACCGCGGCGGCCTCCGCCTTTTTCAGGGTGCGGCCGACCTTGGGCAGTTCGACGAATACGACGTCGCCGAGCTGCGACTGCGCATAATCAGTGACCCCGATGGTGGCGACATCGCCCTCGATGTGGAGCCATTCGTGGTCGGAGGTGAACAGCGTCGTCATGAAAACTTCCTCTAGCGTTTATAGGTGTTGGGAACGAACGGCATCGGCGCGACCTGAAGCGGCAGGCGTTGCCCGCGCACTTCGGCGAAAACTTGTGTGCCATTGGCGGCGAGGGATGTCGGCAGATAGCCCATCGCGACCGGTGCATTGAGGCTCGGGCCGAAGCCGCCCGATGTCACCTTGCCGACCGGCTCGCCGGCGGTCGCATCCGCAAACAGCAGGGCGCCTTCGCGCACCGGCGCGCGGCCCTCGGGACGCAGGCCGACGCGGCGACGCGATGCGCCTGTTTCGAACTGCGAGAGGATTTTCTCAGCGCCGGGAAAACCACCGGCGCGGGCGCCGCCGCTGCGGCGGCTTTTCTGCACCGACCATTCCAGTGCGCCCTCGACCGGCGTCGTCGTGGTGTCGATGTCATGGCCATACAGGCAAAGGCCCGCCTCAAGCCGCAGGCTGTCGCGCGCGCCAAGGCCGATCGGCAGCACGTCGGCATTCTCCAGCAGCGCCGTCACCAGTGCCTCGGCGTGATCGGCCGGCACCGAAATCTCGAAACCGTCCTCGCCGGTATAGCCGGAGCGCGACACAAAGGCGTCGATGCCATCAACTTTTCGCGGACCGGTATCCATGAAGCGCATCGCTGTCACGCCTGCACAAAGTTTCGCCAGTGCCGATTCGGCTTTCGGGCCCTGCAGCGCGACCAGCGCGCGGTCGACCAGCGAATCAATCACGCAAGTCTCGGACAGATGCGCACGCAGATGCGCCTCGTCCTCGGCCTTGCAGGCGGCGTTGACCACCAGAAACAGATGGTCGCCGAAATTCGCCACCATCAGATCGTCGAGAATGCCGCCATCGCCGCTGGTGAACTGCGCGTAGCGCTGCCGTCCCGGTGCAACCGCAACGATGTCCTGCGGCACCAGCCGTTCCAGCGCCAGGGCGGCGTCCGAAACCTTGCCGGACTTCGGGCGCAGCGCGAGCTGCCCCATATGCGAGACGTCGAACAGGCCGGCATGGGAGCGGGTATGCAGGTGTTCCCTGAGCACGCCGGCGGCGTATTGCACCGGCATTTCATAGCCCGCGAAGGGAACCAGCTTGCCGCCGCGCGCCACATGGAGCGCGTGCAAGGGGGTACGCAGTAAGGGAGATTCGTCGCGCGCGAGCATCCAGAGGCCCTCAAGGGGTCGCGGGGAGAAGTCCCCAAAACCCGAAAGAAAGCCCCATCTGTCGCTGTGCCTGAGAGTATTATCCCGTCGGCGGACGCGTCAGGGCCAAAACCCTTCGGCGTCTCTTTCCAGATGCTAGTCAGTCACGCGGTTCGTTTGCCTGAGAGTTTCCGGGGCGGTTGCTCCTTCGGCGCCGGCGCTTAAGCCGATCTCTCCCGACGTGACGTAGTCAACAGATAGGAGGGAAACACGACGCCGCCAAGTCTGTCAACGCGGCGCAGCCTTAATCAACCACTCTTGTGTGCTGCGGCAAGCCCCTGATCCGCCTGCACAGTTTCTGGACACCGCTGATGGCCTTGTCTAAAAGCATCTCGCCGGAGGAACAGGCTGTTTTGGGGGCCTGAACCGGGCCATTTTTCCGATTGGATGAACATGAGCGGCGTTAACGATATCAGGTCAAAATTTCTGGATTTCTTTGCCGAGAACGGCCACGAGATCGTGCCGTCGTCGCCGCTGGTTCCACGCAACGACCCGACCTTGATGTTCACCAATGCCGGCATGGTGCAGTTCAAGAACGTCTTCACCGGCGTCGAGAAGCGCGGCTATCAGCGCGCCACCACCTCGCAGAAATGCGTCCGCGCCGGCGGCAAGCACAACGACCTCGACAATGTCGGCTACACCGCGCGCCATCTCACCTTCTTCGAGATGCTCGGCAACTTCTCGTTCGGCGACTATTTCAAGGAGCGCGCGATCGAGCTCGCCTGGAAGCTGGTCACCAAGGAATTCGGGCTCAACAAGGACAAGCTGCTCGTCACGGTCTATCACACCGACGACGAGGCGTTCGATCTCTGGAAGAAGATCGCGGGCTTTTCCGACGATCGCATCATCCGGATCCCGACCTCGGATAATTTCTGGGCGATGGGCGACACCGGACCTTGCGGACCCTGTTCGGAGATTTTCATCGACCGTGGCGAGCATATCTGGGGCGGTCCGCCCGGCAGCCCGGAGGAAGACGGCGATCGCTTCCTCGAATTCTGGAATCTCGTCTTCATGCAATTCGAGCAGGTGACGAAGGAGGACCGCCAGCCGTTGCCGCGCCCCTCGATCGACACCGGCCTCGGGCTGGAACGCATGGCCTGCATCCTGCAGGGCGTCGACAGCGTGTTCGAGACCGATCTGTTCCGTAACCTGATCGATGCCACGGCTTCCGCGCTGGGGCACGCGCCGCAGGAGCAGACCGCCGCGTCGTTCCGGGTCATTTCCGACCATCTGCGCTCCTCGGCCTTCCTGATTGCCGACGGCGTGCTGCCGTCGAACGAGGGCCGAGGCTATGTGCTGCGCCGGATCATGCGCCGCGCCATGCGCCATGCGCAGCTGTTGGGCGCGCGCGAACCGCTGATGCATCGTCTGGTCTGGGCGCTGGTGCGCGAAATGGGCCAGGCCTATCCGGATCTGGTGCGCGCCGAGAATCTGATCGAGGAAACGCTGCGTCTGGAAGAGGCGCGCTTCCGCAAGACGCTGGAGCGTGGACTTTCGATCCTCGACGAGAAGAGCGCCGGCCTGAAGAAAGGCGACATGTTCGACGGCGACACCGCGTTCACGCTGTACGACACCTACGGCTTCCCGCTCGACCTGACGCAGGATGCGCTCAAATCGCGCGGCATCAGCGTCGATCAGGCCTCGTTTACCGATGCGATGGAAAAGCAGAAAGCCAAGGCACGCGAGTCCTGGAAGGGCTCCGGCGACATCGCCAGCGAGAACATCTGGTTCCCGCTGCGCGAAAAACTCGGCGCCACCGAATTCCTCGGTTACGACACCGAGATCGCCGAGGGCGTGGTGACGGCGCTGGTGAAGGACGGCAAGGATGCCGACAGCATCGCGACCGGCGAGAGCGGCGCGATCGTGCTGAACCAGACACCGTTTTACGCGGAGTCCGGCGGCCAGGTCGGCGACACCGGCCTGATGATCGGCGAGGGCGTCAAGTTCCGCGTGTCGGACACGCAGAAGAAGGCCGGCGATCTCTTCGTGCATGTCGGTACGGTGGAGCAGGGCACCTTGAAGCTCGGCACGCCGCTGCAACTCGAAGTCGATCACGCCAGGCGGTCCTCGATCCGCGCGCATCACTCGGCGACGCATCTGTTGCACGAGGCGCTGCGCCAGGTGCTCGGCGATCACATCGCCCAGCGCGGTTCGCTGGTGGCGCCGGATCGCCTGCGCTTCGACTTCGTGCACCAGAAGCCGATCACGCCGGAAGAACTCGCCCGTGTCGAGGACATCGCCAACGAGGTGGTGCTCGAAAACGACGAAGTCACCACGCGGTTGATGGCGGTGGATGAGGCCCGCGAGGCCGGCGCCCGCGCGCTGTTTGGCGAGAAATACGGCGACGAGGTCCGCGTCGTCTCGATGGGCAAGCAGTCCCGCGAGCACGGCCAGAACGCGCTCGGCTGGTCGGTCGAACTGTGCGGCGGCACCCATGTCAGGCGTACCGGCGATATCGGCCTGATCTCGGTGACCGGCGAAAGCGCGGTTTCGTCGGGCGTGCGGCGTATCGAAGCGTTGACCGGCCGTCATGCGCGCAAGCACGCCAACGACACGATGACGCTTGCAAAGAATGCAGCCGCCGAACTGCGCACCACGGTCGACGACATGCCGGCGCGCATCGCCGCCCTGATGGAAGAGCGCAAGAAGCTCGAGCGGGACCTGACCGACGCGCGCAAGAAGCTCGCGATGGGTGGCGGCGGTGCCGGCAATGGCGCTCAGGCCGCCGGCGGCGTCCGCGAAGCGGGCGGCGTCAAGCTGATGGCCCGCGCGGTCGAGGGTGTCGAGACCAAGGACCTCAAGAGCCTGGTCGACGACGGCAAGAAGCAGATCGGCTCTGGTGTGGTCGCCATCGTCGGCGTCACCGAGGACGGCAAAGCCGGCGTCGTGGTCGGCGTCACCGCCGATCTCACCTCGCGCTTCAGTGCGGTTGAACTGGTCAAGGTCGCGTCCGCGGCACTCGGCGGCAAGGGCGGCGGCGGACGGCCCGACATGGCGCAGGCCGGCGGGCCCGACGGCGCCAAGGCGGATGCGGCGCTTAAGGCGATCGAACAGGCGATGGCAAACGCCTGATCGAGGTATCCAGCGGTGACAACGGTTCCGGGCAAACGCGCGATCGGCGATCCGGATTTGCGGGACCGGCTGTACGAACTGCTCGAACACGATCATCCGCCGAATTCGGTCGGCTCGCGCTTCGTCCGGCTGATCGTCGTCATCATCGTGGTCGACGTGGTGGCGGCGATCCTGGCGTCGGTGCCGGAATACGAAGCCAAACTGCATCGGCTGTTTACGACCGTTGAAGTCGTCGCCGTCATGGCGTTTGCGCTGGAATATCTGGCGCGGATCTGGAGCGTCGTCGGCCATTCGCTGCGCGACATGACGCCGATGCGGGCGCGCCTCGAATATGCGCTGAGCGCGCTCGGCGTGATCGACCTGCTGGCGTTCCTGCCGTCGGCCGTCGCACTGATCCTGCGCGACCGCCACGCGCTGGTGCTGTTCGGCATGCTGCCATTCCTTAAATTGGTGCGCTATTCGCCGGCGCTGCGTTCGCTGCTGGCCGCACTGCATGCCGAGCGGCGCACGCTGTTCGGTTGTCTCGTGATCCTGACCGGCGCGGTGCTGCTGTTCGCCTCGCTGCTGTTTGCGATCGAGCACACGGTGCAGCCGGACAAGTTCGGCACCATTCCGCAGGCGATGTGGTGGGCGATCGTGACGCTGGGCACGGTCGGCTATGGCGACGTGGTGCCGGTGACGGCGCTCGGCAAGATCGTATCGGTGTTCACGATCGTGGTCGGCTTCGCGATGATCGCGCTGCCGGTGGCGATCATCTCGACCGCGTTTGCCGAGGAGGTGCGGCGGCGCGATTTCGTCGTTACCTGGGGCATGCTGGCGCGGGTGCCGCTGTTCTCGCATCTCGGCGCCTCCGAAATCGCCGACATCATGCGGCTGTTGCGGGCGCGGACCCTCGAATCCGGCGAAGTGCTGGTGCGGCGCGGCGACGTCGCGTCCTCGATGTATTTTATTACCGCGGGCGAGGTCGAGATCGACCTGCCGAGCCAGCGCATTCGATTATCGGATGGCACCTATTTCGGTGAAATCGCGCTGCTGCACCGGACCAAGCGCAGCGGCACGGTGACGGCAACCCGCAAGACCAAGCTATTGGCGCTCGATGCCCAGGATTTTCACGCGCTGATCGATCGGCTGCCGGCGCTCGCCGCCCATCTGAAGGAAACCGCCGCCGCCCGGATGGCCGATACCGCACAGGCGCTGAAGGGTGATATCGCCGCCGGCGAGATCGAGCAGGCGGAACGGGATTAGGTCGAGCGCGGCCGCATCGGCGAGCAACAAATGCAAACTTCCGAGATTGCCCCGCAACCGGACGTGCCGCTGGCATGCCAACATTGGCGCAGGTGACCCCCAGGAGCATCGGTTCGGCCCCGGGGCAACTGAACCGCCGCCGCGAGAGGTGCGACTAATCTCAAAAGTGGGTGGTACAGGTAGATGGCCAAGCTTCTCGGAGAGTTGCTGTTCGAACTGCTGGGCGCCTTCATTAGGGGCGCCGTCAGGTCGTTCTTGGAACAGACAATACTGGTAAAGTTTGGGACCTGGCTGGATACCAAGGTTCAAGGGCGGACCGTGAGGATCGTCCTGGGAATCCTGCTCGGCGTCGGCGCCTATTTCCTGATCCCGATCGCGCTTGGACTGCTTTCTCTCTGAAGCGGCGCGGGCTAGGTCCCAAGCGCTGTCGCCAGTTCCTGCAGCGACTGCACGTGCAGGTCGAACCAGGGTTCAGCCGAAGTGTCGGGGCTGGATTGCGGACCAAACTCCAAAGGTCTTGCCACGAACGCGGTTCGCATTCCAAACGCTCGTGCAGCTGCGAGGTCGTATTTGTGGCAGGCGACCATGAGAATCCGGGCGGGCTCAAATCCGAGATAGTCGACCGCGAGCTGATAGACGGCAGGTGCGGGCTTGTAACTTCTGCACAGCTCGGCCGTCAGCACCGCATCAAACGGCAAACCGGCATGTTTGCAGACCGATATGACCGCGGCCATGCCGGCGTTTGACAACGTCGCCGTCGTGAAGCGGCTTTGCATGCGCCTTAGCCCGTCGACGCTGTCCGGCCACGGGTCGAGCCGCGACCAGACCTCGCAGAAGCTGTCGCGCTCACCGGCGGTGAAAAGCGCGCTGACCTTTTCGCGATCGAGCAGCACGTCGAACGCCTGGCGATAAATCTGGTCTACTCTGATCCACGGCCTGGTCCCTGCGATCACGCCGTCCATTTCCGAGCGGTAAAGCTCGCGCCAAGCGCCGGACAGGCGCGACCAGTCGAGATTGATGTTCTTGGTAAGGTTCACGGCCTGTCCGGCTCGCATCAGCGGTTGATAGAAATCGACACAAGTGCCCTGAATATCGAAGGCGATTGCTCGAATGTCTGCCAGCGCTCCACGCTCATGCATCGTCATGTCGGCTTCGATCAAAGGCATTGATTGCGCGGAAGAGGGGTGACAGTGCGACCTCGTTGAAGGCCGGGTCGGCAGACGAAGACCTATTTCGAATCCAGGAACGGCGCAACGACTTCGCGCGTCTCCTTGCTGGGGACAACAGGCACGATCTCGAAGGTCATGCCGAGATCGCGGTTGTTCGCCAGCACCCACTCCTGCAACAGTCGCAGGTCGTCGCATTCCATCAACTGGAAGCAGCGGTCGAAATTGGGCTCGATCCAACTGCCGACATAGGTCAGGCCTTCCGGGAATTTGATCCCGGGATCGCGGACCCGCCGGTAGACCGGGATCGGGTCCTGATTCTTGAAGCGCTCGATCACCATGAACAGCATGGACAACTCCGTTGACGGTAGACCCGGAATTCAGGGCTTGGCCTGGAAGCCGGCGATAAATTTTCGTGTCTCGGCATCGATCCGTTTGCCTTTCTCGGCTGCGTCGTCATAGCCGACCCGGAACGTGTAGTTGAGATTAGCTCCATCTTTCCACGGATAGGAAGTTTTACACCAGCGCTCGTTTCCGGTCCCGCTGCACTCGAAGGTCAGGGGATGCTGATCCGTCGTCAACGTATCGCACTGCACGTATGCGGGTGCCCCCGGCCAGGTTTTCGGCTCTAGCGAATCCGCATAAGTCGAACGCGATCCGCCGAAATCACCGAGCCTGAATTCATCGGGCGCGAAGACATGAAT
Source organism: Afipia sp. GAS231 (assembly GCF_900103365.1). Taxonomy (NCBI): domain Bacteria; kingdom Pseudomonadati; phylum Pseudomonadota; class Alphaproteobacteria; order Hyphomicrobiales; family Nitrobacteraceae; genus Afipia; species Afipia sp. GAS231. Next base: position 1,141,274 of record NZ_LT629703.1, on the reverse strand, counting down.
ATCAGTTGGGAATTCGACACTGTCATCCCGGCGTCCCGCTCCGTAAGCGGCGCAGTAGGTCGTGGCCCAATTGGCGACCGGAGCGGTGCAGATCGAGGGCAGGGATTCAATGAACTGACTTTGACCAAAGCGCAGCCAGATCAACGTCGCTTTGGTCGGTTTGCCGTGGTCGCTCAACGCGCAGAAGGCCCGCAAGGTAGGACTCATTCCGAAATAATAGGCGTCTGCGCCGGACGTCTTGCCGAGGTACACATTGAAAAAACCGGCCGCTGGAATGACGAAGGAGGCGTTGGCGACCTTGACGTTGAATGTGGCGTTCAAACAGGCCCGAGAGGGCGAGCGCAGCTTCCATTTTTGCCATGCATCGATGCCTTCGAGGGAGCCCGGAACGATCGCCGAGCCTAGAATGCAGATCGTGGCGCCATAGCGTATGGGAAGTCCTCTCGACCTCAGGATCAGGGTAATGGTGCGGACAACGACGCCCGCAAGGAAACCAAGCGTAACCAACCCAAAAAATAGCCGCCCCAGCGCTCCGCCCGCGCCTTCGTGATAGTCGGGATTCGACATCGCGATCCAATCCTGAATCCAGATTGCGGAGATAACGCCGCCAATGGTGAGCGTGACACCCAGCAACCAGCGCCACGTCGGCATCATGGCCGCAAAGGCGTAGGGGACCACGCACAGCGACACGAGGAAGAAGTAGAAGCCTGTCATGAACGCCTCTGCAGAAACCGGCCATCACGCGCGTCGCGACCGGCACCTTTGCGCCGATCGCCACGTTCGATCTACCAGTGACCTGAGCGCGCGTTTTAGGATTGTTTCTGCAGATTTTGCGCAGCGTATCCGGATTGCAGATTGCTGACCCGCATCACGATTCGATCGCGCGGCTCGGTGGACCCTCAGGAGGACTTTTGCGCTGAGGACTGTTTCGTTGCGGCGCTGCATCCCGAATTTGCCAGTGGCCAAATCGGCGGCAGGTTCTATCATCGGGGAAATGCTTCGCCAGCAAACGTATGATGGTCAGGATCGCCCGGGTTCCGCGTCCCGATCCGTCGAGAAGGGCAGGACTGAATGAGCGACAGTGTTGGTTATCCCGACCAGGGTCTCGACCTCACGGACGGTTTCAAGCCACACACCTCGCACTGGGGCGTGTTCTCGGCGCGTCAAAGCGATGATGGGCTGCAAGTCCGGCCATATGCCGGCGATCCCGATCCGAGCGGCATCATCGACAATTTCCCCGGCGCTTTGCGCCACCAGGTGCGCATTGCCCAACCGGCGATCCGTCGTGGCTGGCTCGAGCGTGGCCCCGGTCCCGACGATCGTCGCGGCCGCGATGAATATGTGTCGGTGAGCTGGGAGAAAGCGCTCGACCTTTTGGGTGACGAGCTGATGCGGATCCGAGACGTCAGCGGTCCCGGTGCGGTCTTTGGCGGCTCGTACGGCTGGTCCAGCGCGGGCCGATTTCATCACGCCCAGAGCCAGGTTCACCGCTTTCTGAACATCGCGTTGGGCGGCTACGTGCGTTCGGTCAACAGCTATTCGTCAGGCGCGTCTTCGGTGCTGCTCCCGCAGATACTCGCAGGCTATGAAGACATCACCAAGCACAATGTGACCTGGGAGCAGATCGCGGCCGAGACCGAGGTCGTGCTGGCATTCGGCGGCATGGCGCTGAAGAACTCCATGGTGGCGGGCGGCTCGATCAGCAAGCACGTCGAGCGCGGCGCGATGCGTGACGCACGCCGGCGCGGCTGCGAGTTCATCCTCGTCAGCCCGCTGCGCGAAGATCTGCCGGCGGAGGCCGGCGCGGAATGGATGACGTGCGTGCCCGGCACCGACACCGCGCTGATGCTTGGCATCGTCCACACGCTGGTCACCGAAGGTCTGCATGATCAGGCCTTCCTCGATCGCTACACGGAAGGCTGGCCAGTCTTCCTGCGCTATTTGACCGGCGAGAGCGATGGGCAACCCAAGCACGCCGAATGGGCCGCGGCGATCTGTGGCGTCGATGGTTCCGCGATACGAAAGCTGGCGCGTCGCCTTGCCGGGCGAAGGGCGCTCATCACCGTCTCGCATTCGTTGCAGCGTGCCGAACATGGCGAGCAGCCGGTGTGGATGGGGATGGTGCTGGCGGCGGCGCTTGGCCAGATCGGCCTGCCCGGCGGCGGCTATGCCTATTCGCTCGGCGCGATCGGGTATTACGGCCGACGCGTCAACGACGTGCCGGGGCCGACGCTAAGACAGGGCCGCAATGGCGTTTCGGATTTCATTCCGGTCGCGCGTATTGCGGATATGCTGCTCCATCCCGGCACCACCTATCGCTACAACGGCGAGACGCGGACCTATCCGGATATCCGTCTCGTCTACTGGGCGGGCGGCAATCCCTTCCATCACCACCAGGATATCAACCGGCTGCGCAAGGCCTTCGCGCAAGTCGATACGCTGGTGGTCCATGAACTGGCCTGGACCGCCACGGCCCGGCACGCCGACATCGTGCTGCCGGCGACGATGACGCTGGAGCGCGAGGACATCGGTTACTCCACCAACGATCCGCTGATGGTCGCCATGCACCGGATCGCCGAGCCGTTCGGGCTGGCGCGCGACGACTATGACATCTTTGCCGATCTTGCCGACCGGCTCGGCGCGCGCGAGCCCTTCACCGAAGGCATGACAGCGCGACAATGGCTGGAGCATCTGTACGAGCCGACCCGCGCCTCGCTCGAGGCGCGCGGCTTCGAGGCGCCGAGCTTCGAGACCTTCTGGGAGCGCGGCAGCCTGATCGTGCCGCAGCGGCCGGATGACGGTGGCAAGCTGCGCCGCTTCCGCGAGGATCCGCTCGCCCACGCGCTGCAGACGCCAAGCGGACGCATCGAGATTTTCTCGGCGAAGATCGCCGGTCATGGCGATGCCGATTGTCCCGGCCACCCCGTGTGGCTGGAAAAGACCGACGTGCCGAAGCCGGGTTCGCCGTGTTTCCTTGTCGCCAACCAGCCGGCGACGCGCTTGCACAGTCAGCTTGATTTTGGCGGACATTCGCTCGCCGCCAAACATCGCGGCCGCGAGGTTGCGCGTATCAATCCGCGAGACGCCGCCGCCCGCGGCATTGCGGACGGCGACATCATGCGGCTGTTCAACGAGCGCGGCGCCTGCCTCGCTGCGGCGCACGTCACCGACGCGATTGCGCCGGGGATCGTCCAGCTGCCGACCGGTGCCTGGTACGACCCTATGGATCCCAAGGAAGACGGATCGCTGTGCGTTCACGGCAATCCGAATGTGCTCACGCGCGATATCGGCACTTCGTCATTCGCGCAGGGATGCACCGGCCAATTGACGACGGTCCAGGTCGAACGCTTCAACGGCAATCTGCCGCCGATCCGCGCGTTCGATCCCGTGTAGGTCCGGCGATGGGCTCACGCGCCCAAGCCGTTCGTCAGCCCTTGCGCAGGAACACGTAGTCGGCGGAGTAGGGCGCGCTGCGGGTGGCGCCGGCCTTGTCGCAGGCGCCGTCGAGCTTGCCGCCCTGGGTGTTGATCCGCTGCACGGTCGTGATGCCAGTGAGGACGCCGGTGCCGCGTTGGGAAACCACTGACAGCTTCAGCCAGGGAATATCGTTGGCCGTTGCACCGGGAGCATTGCCGGCGGCTTTGCCGACCACGGCGCTGCCATCGCTGTATTCCCAGTTCGGTCCGGCATAGTGCCGGCCGACGGTCTTGCCGTCAGCCATCAAGGTCGCGATCGGTTCGCGGAACGCCCAACCGAGTTTGCCGTCGCTGCCGGCCTTGCAGTCGTAGACCTGAGCGCCTTCGGCATGCAGGGTCACGACGATGGCCTCTCCCGGCGCCGCGATGGCGTCGGGAACAGGCGTTTGGGCGGCTGCGCTCGCGAGCGAGCCTGACAGCAACAGAACTGCGAGCGCGGCGGACTTACATAGCGACATGGTCACACTTTCCTGAGTTAGGCCCCAAAGCAAACCCCAAGAACCAGTAACCCCGCCACCGGTCGTTTAAGCCATCGCCTTGGTCAGATTTTCCGCGACCTTGTCGAGGAAGCCTGTGGTGGACAGCCAGCGCTGGTCGGCGCCGACCAGGAGCGCGAGATCCTTGGTCATGTAGCCGGCTTCGACGGTATCGACGCAGACCTTCTCCAGGGTCTTGGCAAACTTCGCCAGTTCCTCGTTGTTGTCGAGCTTGGCGCGATGCGACAGGCCCTGTGTCCAGGCGAAGATCGAGGCGATCGAGTTGGTCGAGGTCTCCTTGCCCTTCTGGTGCTCGCGGTAGTGCCGGGTCACGGTGCCGTGAGCGGCTTCGGCTTCGACGGTCTTGCCGTCCGGCGTCATCAGCACCGAGGTCATCAGGCCGAGCGAACCGTAGCCCTGCGCTACGGTGTCGGACTGGACGTCGCCGTCATAGTTCTTGCAGGCCCAGACATAACCGCCGGACCATTTCAGCGCAGAGGCCACCATGTCGTCGATCAGGCGGTGTTCGTAGGTCAGACGCTTGGCTTCGAAGTCCTTCTTGAATTCCTTCTCGTAGATTTCCTCGAAGATGTCCTTGAAGCGGCCGTCATAGACTTTCATGATGGTGTTCTTGGTCGACAGATAGACCGGATAGCCGCGGTTGAGGCCGTAGGTCAGCGACGCGCGGGCGAAATCGCGGATCGAATCGTCGAGGTTGTACATGCTCATGGCGACGCCGGCGCCGGGCGACTTGAACACTTCGCGCTCGATCACGGCGCCGTCCTCGCCGACGAACTTCATCGTCAGCGTGCCCTTGCCCGGGAATTTGATGTCGGTGGCGCGGTACTGGTCGCCATAGGCGTGGCGGCCGATGATGATCGGCTTGGTCCAGCCGGGAACAAGGCGCGGCACGTTCTTGCAGATGATCGGTTCGCGGAAGATCACGCCGCCGAGGATGTTGCGGATGGTGCCGTTCGGCGACTTCCACATTTCCTTCAGGCCGAATTCCTTCACCCGGGCTTCGTCCGGGGTGATGGTGGCGCACTTGACGCCGACGCCGACCTTCTTGATGGCGTTGGCGGCGTCGATCGTGACCTGGTCATTGGTTTTGTCGCGGTATTCCATCCCCAGGTCGAAATACATCAGGTTGATATCGAGGAACGGGTTGATCAGCTTGTCCTTGATGTACTGCCAGATGATCCGGGTCATCTCGTCGCCATCGAGTTCGACGACGGGGTTGGTCACCTTGATTTTTGCCATGACGGAGGGGGCCTTTTTCTGGAAAAACGCGCGTTTCGGGCGTCAGTGGAGGATTATAGTCGGGCTATAGCACCGCAAACCGGGCTGCGGAAGCCAAGCCGTTATGCACTTTCAGCCGATCCTGCACGTTAGAACGCCGCCTGGGTGGCGGTCCCAGCCACCACGTACCAGGTGACGAACAGCCCGCAGATCAGGGCCCCCGGCAGGCTGGAGCCGGTCCGTCGCCAGGTGAAGGTCGCGATCACGGCGCAGATCGCCAGCAGTGGCACGAACTGGATCGCCACGATGGTGGACAGCGGGACGAAGCCGGGATCGGGCAGCGGGTTGAACAGCTTTCCCGTCAACCACAGCGTGCCGTATTGGGCGCCCAGGAGCGCGACGAAGCCCAGCGTCAGCGCGAGGATATTCGTCAGGTACAACGTGCCGCGGCCGGCGGCCATGGTCGAGAAATTCCGGTGCAGCACGTGCAGCGCGACCACGAAGAACGCAGTGAACGGCACGAGGTAGATCAGGAAGATCAGGAACTGCTTCGCGTTCATCAGTTTCAGCGCCACGATCCAGAACCGGAAGTCGATCGTGAAGGTGAGATCGGCCAGCCACAGCGCGGCATAGCCGATCGCGACGGTGGCCAGCGCGATCAGCACCGACTGGCCGACAAGGCCGCTACGACGCGCGCGTTTGGGCGCGAACCGCATCAGGGCCAGCGTGATCAGGCCATTGATGACGGCCCAGACCATGATCTGGTTGGTGATCCCCTGCGGCAGCCAGATCGAGGGTTTGACGAAGGTGCCGGCCAATGCAAACGCCGGGTAATAGGTCAATGCCGGAATCAAGGCCGACAGGATCAGGGCCACGGTCCAGCGGTGACCGCTGGCCGCCGAATGGGCCGGCATGGTGCCGTCCTCGACCACGGGCAACCGCAACGCTTTCGAAAACATCGACGCTTCCAGCAGGCCATCGAACGCCCCGATCAGGAGGGCGACGAAGCCAAGCAGCGCGATCAGCGTGCCAATCTCCTTGCGGAACCAGATCTGGCCGTCGGCCGGGCGGGGCGTGCCGCCCTGCAGGGTCTTGGCGAACCAGTCGAGGCTGTAGCCGATCGCTTCATGGGAGATGTGCTCGGCCGGATGGGTGATCGCGGGCGTGTAGAGCACCCGCGCCGTGCCCTGCGCGATGTCGCCATAAACCTTGCCCGGTTCGACCGCGCCCTGAGTGCCGAAAAACGCCCACAGCTTCGGGCTCTTGGTGACATCGCGCGCCTTTTCCTCGCCCCACATCAGCGCGGAGAATTCCTCATACTGGGCGAACACCAGCGCCACATTCCTCGGCCAACTGGGGGTGCCGTCGGCGGCGAACGGCTTGCCGGTGGACGACCCCTCCAGCACCATCGCCCGGTAGTCGTTGGGCATGGCGGTGGCGGCGGCGAGCACGGTCCAGCCGCCCATCGAGTGGCCCTCAAGACCGATATTGTTCTTGTCGACGATGTCGAGGCTGCGCAGATGCGCGAGGCCATCCGGGCCGCCAAAACCGTTGGCGAAGGCGGGCGGGTCGCTATAGCCATGGCCGGTCTGGTCGAGGGCGAGCACCACATAGCCGCGGCGGGCAAACTCGATGGCAAAGCCGTCCTGGGTTTCGCGCGAATTGATGTAGCCGTGAACCGCGAGAATACCGGGGGCGGGAGTCTGTGCCGTGGCGTTCGGGGGGACGTAGAGCAGGGCGCTCATGGTGTTGCCCTTGGCCCCCTTGAAGCGGATGTCGTGTATTTTGATGCCGCCCGAGGTCTGGGTCAGATGCGCGAGCAGGCCGCCCGCCACGATCAGGAACACGCCCAAAATAGCCAGTGACCATCGACTGCGCATGGACGTCTCTCCCGTGATCTCAGCCGTTGAACCGGCTTCGAGGGTTCGTTTGCAGCTTCGCTTTGGGTATGATTGTTAGCCTATCCGAAAGTGGTGCGTCCACAGGCGGCGCTTCGGGAGAAGCTTTATCCACGCTTTGATCGCGCGTTCGGAAACGCTACTAACCCTGTTATCGGGCTTGAGAATTCCGCGGTGCTTTGCGAAAGCGGCGGGATCATCAGGTTTTGAATCATTCGCTTCGCGCGTTGATTCAAAATCTTTGCTCGTTGAATCAGAAAGTGAAGTGAGAATGTCCGGTTCGGGCACCGATAAAACCAAGTCTGGTTTGGACTTAGCCGGACCTGTTGTGATTCTTGTCGAGCCGCAGCTCGGCGAGAATATCGGCATGGCCGCGCGCGCGATGGGCAACTTCGCACTCTCGCGTTTAAGAATAGTCAATCCTCGCGACGGCTGGCCGAACATCGCGGCGCAACGCGCGGCGGCCGGCGCCGACCAGATTCTGGAACAGGCCCAATTGTTCGACACGGTCGAGCAGGCGGTCGCCGATTTGACGCTGCTGTTTGCCACCACCGCCCGTGCCCACGACCAGGCCAAGCCGGTGGTAGCACCAGCGGAAGCGGCCGGCGAAATCGCCGTGCATGTCGCCGGCGGTGGCGGGGTCGGCATCCTCTTCGGCCGGGAGCGCTACGGACTCCAGAACGAGGAGGTTGCACTCGCCAACCGGATCATCACCTTTCCGGTCAATCCGGGCTTTGCGTCGCTGAACCTGGCGCAGGCGGTGCTCTTGATCGGCTATGAATGGTTCAAGCGCTCGACCGGCGGCGCCTTGCCGTTCGCGATGCCCGAACATTCCGAGCGCGCCTCCCAGCACCAGATGCAGGCCTTCTTCGATAATCTGGTCCGGGAACTCGACAAGGTCGAATTCCTGCGCCCGGCGGAAAAGCGCGAGACCATGCTGGTCAACCTGCGCAACATCTTCACCCGGATGGATCCGACCAAGCAGGACATGCATACTTTGCATGGGGTTGTTATGGCGATTGCCGAAGGCCGCAAGGGACCGGCCAAGGGCGGCGTCCTCGATGGCGAACAGGCGACCCGGCTTCGGGCGCTGCTGGCCGAACACGGGCAGGGTGCGACCGCACCGGGCGATAATAGCACGGTCCGCGGGCTGGCCCGGCTGTTGCGGCGGAACCCGACCGATGCCGAGCGGATCCTGTGGCAGGCGCTGACCCGCGATCGCCGGTTTGCCGGGCAGTTCAAACGGCAGACGCCGGTCGGCCGCCACATCCCCGATTTCGTCTCCTTCGTGCACCGGATCGCGATCGAGCTGGTCAACGCCAACGAGTCCGACGCCATCGTCGCCGACCGCGCCGGCCGCAGGGCCTGGCTGGAAGCGCGCGACTATCGGGTGGTCGAGATGGCGGTCGCCGACGTCGAGCGCGATCTCGACGCCGAGCTGGGGCGGCTCGAAGCGAGCCTGCGCGAGGAAAGCTAGCCGGTCTCCAGGTCGGCAAAGGGGGCGTCGAGGTACGCCGCGAGTTCTAATTCCGGCAACGGCGGCGAATAGTAGTAGCCCTGGACCTCGAAGCCCCCGAGGTGCAGCAGTGCCGCAAGTTCCTCTGATGTTTCGACACCTTCGATCACGCAGCCCAGTCCCATGTCCCGGCTCAGCGCGATCAGCGACTTGACGATCTTGTAGCTCGCCGGTCGTTCGTGCAATTGCGTCACGAAACTGCGGTCGATCTTGATCTTGGTCAGCGGCAAAGCATGAAGCTGGCTGAGGCTCGAATAGCCGGTCCCGAAATCGTCCAGCGAGATGCCGCAGCCGAACGTCTGGAGGCTGTTGATCGCCGAGCGCGCCTGCTCGAAATCGCGCATGATCGCGGTTTCGGTGATTTCGAAGTCGATACGTTTGGGATCGAAGCCGCTCTTGAGGATGATCCCGATGATCCGGATCACGCCTTCGGGCGAACTGATGTCGTGGTTCGAGAGGTTGAAGGACAGCCTGATGTCGTCGGGCCAACGTGCGGCCGCGGTCAGCGCCTTTTCCAAGAGAACGCGCGTCAGGCGGCTGACGATGCCGGCGCGCTCCGCAACCGGAATGAACTGGTCCGGCGGGACGCGGCCGAGCGTCGGGCTGTTCCAGCGCGCAAGGGCCTCGAAGCTGACCGTCTTTTCCGACCGGGCATCGACGATCGGCTGGAACACGACAGCAAGCTCGTTGCCGAGGTCGGCCGCGCGCAAGGCGCGCTCGATCTTGCCGTTGCGGTGGATCTCGGCCTCATGTGCGGTCGAGAACAGCACGGCATTGCCGCGGCTGGTTCGCTTGCCGTGATAGAGCGCGTAGTCGGCCTGCTCGAACAGGTCGGTCGCATTGGAAGCCAGTTCGGGAAAAACCGTGAAGCCGACCGATCCCGATATCTGCACGGTCGCTTCCGTCAATTCGAAGGTCTTGCGCAAGGCCGTGCAGATTATCTCACCTCGCTTCAGCAGCTCCTCGTCGTCGACCTGCTTTGCGATCAGCGCGAATTCGTCGCCGCCGAGACGCGCCACATGCGCATCGCCACAGGCCTCGGCCAGTCGTTGGCCGACGGCGATCAGCAACTTGTCGCCGACGGCGTGACCGTAGATGTCATTGACCGGCTTGAAGCCGTCGAGGTCGAGAACGCCGACGGCGAGCCGATAACCGTGTGCTTCGGCCGCCACGAATTCCTCATCGAGCCGGGCGAAGAACTGGCGCCGGTTTGGCAGGCCGGTGAGACTGTCGAGGTTAGCCAGATGAAAGTTCTCGTTGCTCAGAGCCTTCAGGCTGGTCCGGCCATCGACCATCCGGGCGAAATCCCGGTAGTTGGCCTGCAGGATAAACATCATGGCGATGGTGACGAGCAGGGCGTTCACCGCCATCGCCACGAACGTCAGGTTGCCCGACGATCCGAAGAACGCGATGAAAACGATGTTGGCGCAAATGGCGACCGTAAAGGCCGCCGGACGCAGATGCATCAGGCTGAAGATGCAGGCGATCACCGTGATCGCCATGTAGAATGCGACATGGGCGCGGGCGAGCGCGTCCCCGTAAGGGGACAGGCCGAGCGCCCAGGCGCTGAAGGCGATGGTGAGGATGCTGGTCAACCGGTTGGTTTGGGTCAGCGCGCGCAGCGCGATCTCGTGGGTCGGGACCACCGACCTTGATCGCCACCAGCCGATCACGCGAATCCCGCACAGCGCGGTGAAGAGCGCCGGGCAGTAGATCGTCAGCCAGACCGGTGCGTCGGAGTAGTGCGAAACCGCCAGCGCCCAGGTGTTGGTGAGCAGGATGAAGTACATCAGCGGCAGCTGACGCGAAAACGCCCGGTACTGCGCCTTTAGCAGTTCGGGGTTGTTCCGCGGCACCGACATGAAGTCGCGAATTTTCGTAAAAATGTCTTAGCCAAACATCACGCTGTCCCGGAACCGATCGATAAATCCGGGGCTACCATCGCGCTTTTCGACCCATGATCTCTTAAGCCGCGGGACAGTAAAAATACGGGATGCGTCGTTCTGGTTTCCGAGAGGTGTTCCGGAGCCTGCCGGCATTCGCTGGCGGCCGGCCGCTATCGCTCGCTATGGCTAACGATTCTCAAACGGCGACGAGTTGTGTGGCGCCGCTGCTGCGTTTCGGCTTACTTGCCTTCGAAGGCCCGAACAGGTTGCCGGCGGCAAGGCCCGCGATATCGGCGACGGTCGGATCGCGCGTCACCATTGCGGCGACGATGGCGCCGTCGATCAACAGCGCGAGTTGATGCGCCAGCATTTCCGGTTCGCTTGCGCCCATTTCACCGGCGAGTCGTTCGATGTGCGACAGCACGACCTTCTTGTGCTTCAGCGCGATGGCGCGGAATTGCTTGGCATCCTTGTCGTGCTCGCCGACCGCGTTGATGAAAGGGCAGCCATAGAAACGCTCTTCGGCGAACCATTGCTTCAACGCGGGGAAGATCCGCGCCAGTTTCGCCTGCGCGTCGCCGCCACCGGTCTCGATCGAGGCGATGAACCATTCGCGCCATTGCTTGCCTTCGCTCTCCAGCACGGCGTGCACCAGGTTGGTCTTCGATCCGAATAATTTGTAGAGCGTGGTCTTCGCGGTGCCGGCTTCGTTGATGATGGCGTCGATGCCGGTGGCGTTGATTCCGTACCGGCAGAACAGCCGCGTCGCCGCGTTGAGCAGCCGCCCGCGCGCTGATTCCTCGTCGCCTGCAGCGTGCGCCGCCGCGACCGGTTTCTTCTTCGCAACTGATTTGGCCATGCGCGCCAGTTAATCGAACCGCAGCGCAATCATCAAGCAGCATCTTTGCGCTCAAATTAATCGCGTTGCCGCGGCAATTGCATCGCGCTTGTGCAGCGCGGCGCTGATCGATTTTCGGGCAGCCGGCGCTAAGCGGCGAGAGGAATTCGGCTTTTGACAAAGTGAGGCTCTGGCACGCTTCATGCAGGAAACAGACCGTTCGGTATCCTACCCCTAGGGAGAGAAATGATGACCGCGGTCGCTCAAAAAACAGTACTCACAGGCTGCCTGGCTCCGATCGACAAAAACGGGCTGGAACAGCTGATTGCCAACGGCAAGGCCAATCCGAAGGTCATCAAGACCTTGAAGTGCAAGACGGTGGCGGAGGGCAAGTTCCGCCACGCCAACTACATCCGGAATCTCGCGCCCTATATCGTCGACGAGCCGCCGGGCCTGCTCGGCGACGACACCGCGCCCAATCCGTCGGAAGCCTCGCTCGCCGCGCTCGGCTCCTGCCTCGCGGTCGGCCTCCATGCCAACGCGGTTCACCGCGGCTGGACCGTCAACAAGCTCGAACTCGAGCTCGAAGGCGACCTCAACATCACAGCGGTCTGGGGTACCGGCGACGTCAGCGAGAAGCCGGTCGGCTTCACCGATGTCCGCGTCAAGGTCGACATGGAATGTGAGGGCGTTCCGAAGGCCGAGATCGATGCGCTGGTGGACCACGTCAAGAAGTGGTCGCCGGTCGCCAACACCTTTACGCGCCCGGTCAATCTCGAAGTCAGCGCTTAGGCCGTCACAACGGCCACCACAACAGGTCAACGGGGTGCGGAGGGTCTCATGGGTTCACTGGCGGTATCCAGGCTTGCGGTTGACGACGACCTGCCATCGGCATCGATCGCCGATCAGGTCGCCGTGATCGCGCGCAAGAACCTTGCACCCCAGGCGGCGGCGATCGATGAAGGCACGATCTATCCCGACGAGTTGCTGCGACGGCTCGGCGATGTCGGGGCCTGGGGCAGCCATCAACCCGAGGATGGCGCGGCCGATCTGCGTTGCGCCATTCAGTCGATGGCGGCGCTCGGCGAAGTCTGCGGCGCGACCGCCTTCATGGCGTGGTGCCAGAACACGCTGGTCTGGTACGCGTCGAACTCCGACAATCCCGCGCTCGTCGCCAAATTTACCGACAAGTTCGCTTCAGGGCAGATTCTCGGTGGCACCGGTCTCTCCAATCCGATGAAGAGCTTTTTCGGCATCGAGAAACTCAAACTCAAGGGCCGCAAGGTCGAGGGCGGATACATCGTCAAGGGCGCGCTGCCCTGGGTGTCCAATCTCGGGCCCGACCATTATTTCGGGACCATCTTCGAACGCGAGGATGAGCCGGGCGGCATCGTGATGTTCCTGGCCGATTGCTCCAATCCCGCGATCACCCTGCAGCCGTGCAAACCGTTCCTCGCGATGGATGGCACCGGCACGTATGGCGTCCAGTTCCGCGACGTCTTCGTGCCGGATGAGTTGATTTTGGCGGAGCCTGCCGGGCCGTTCGTCAAAAAAATCCGCGCCGGTTTCATCCTGCTGCAGGCCGGCATGGGGCTCGGCCTGATCAAGGATTGCATCCAGATCATGGACGAGGTCGACGCGCCGCTCGGCCACGTCAACCGCTATCTGCCGCAACAACCAGTCCAGTTTCGTGAGCTGCACGCCGAATTCGAGAAGGAGACGATGGCGCTGGCGCGCGATCCCTACAATGCCGACGACAGCTACTGGCGCCGTGTGGTGGCGCTGCGGCTTCGCCTCGGCGACGCCAGCGTCGCGGCCGCGCACGCGGCGATGCTCCATTGCGGCGCGCGCGGCTACCTGAAGAGCCATCGCGCCCAGCGCCGGCTGCGCGAAGCCTATTTCGTCGCCATCGTCACCCCCGCCACCAAGCAGCTTCGCAAGATGCTGGCAGGAGACGAACACTAGAGGATTTCGGATCCACCCCAACTAGCAACCCCAAAACAGGAGAGGCCTGCCATGACGGACGTGCTGATTTCTGCCGGTGAACTCGCCGAATTCTTGAAAAAAGAGCCGTGTGTCGTGATCGACACCCGTAATCCCGACGCCTACGGCGCCGGACATCTTCCCAACGCGGTCAACGTCCACGAAATCTTCACTTACCTTGCGACCTCGACGCCGGAAGGCATGGCCGAACTGAAGACGAAATTCGCCGATGCCTTCGGCGCCGCCGGATTGTCCGGCAAGGAGACCGCGGTCATCTACGAACAGTCGATGAATTCCGGCTTCGGCCAGTCCTGCCGCGGCTATTACCTGCTCATCATGCTCGGCTATCCCAAGGTCAAGGTACTGCACGGCGGCTACGACGCCTGGGCGGCCGCCGGACTGCCGGTGACGAAAGACGTGCCGTCGCCGGTAAAGGCGTCGTTCTCGATCGTGCCTGAGGCCGGCGACATCCTGATCGATGCCAAGACCATGCTGGCCGCCGTCGGCAAGCCCGGCATCGCGCTGCTCGACGTGCGCGATATCGACGAATGGATCGGCGAAAGCTCCTCGCCCTACGGCAAGGATTTCTGCCCGCGCAAGGGCCGCATCCCCGGCGCGGTCTGGCTCGAATGGTACCGCATGATGAAGCCGACCGCGGAAGGGCCGCGCTTCAAGTCCAGGAACGAGATCCTGGCGGAATGCGCCACAGTCGGGATCACGCCGAACACGCCGGTCTATCTCTACTGCTTCAAGGGCGCGCGTGCCTCCAACACCTTCCTCGCTTTGAAGAACGCCGGGGTGAAAGACGTCCGGATGTATTTCGGCTCCTGGAACGAATGGTCGCGCGATCCGTCGCTGCCGATCGAGGAAGGCCTGCCGACGGATGCCCGGATAACAGGCAGAGCGGCATAAAACGTGCATGTTTCCCACGGCCCGGCCAGCAAAGGCCGGGCCGTGATTCCACGACCGGATCGCGGCGGAACGGGACTTCCGCCGCGCCGGTGTGACAAAGGGGCGCAGCATGTCCACCTTCGATGATCCGTTCGACTCCGACCGCGAATTGTCGCGCGCCGGCTGCGTCTGCGGCCAGCATCGTTCCGCGGCCGAACATGAGCATGCGACGCTGGCGTTGCGTTGCGAGCCGGTGGAGAGCGAGGAGAAACGTTACGAAGGCGTGGTCGCCTCCGCCGTGGTGCGCGCGATGTTTCCCAGGGATGCCGCGCGCCGCGCCTTCCTGAAATCGGTCGGCGCCTCGACGGCGCTGGCCGCGATCTCGCAATTCTTTCCGATCAAGACCGCGACCGAGGCATTCGCCGAGGCGGGTGCGCCGGAGAAAAAGGATCTCAAGGTCGGCTTCATTCCGATCACCTGCGCCACGCCGATCATCATGGCGTCACCGCTCGGCTTCTATGCCAAGCAGGGCCTCAATGTCGAAGTGGTGAAGACCGCCGGCTGGGCCGTCATTCGCGACAAGACCATCAACAAGGAATACGACGCCTCGCACATGCTGGCGCCGATGCCGATCGCGATCTCGCTGGGGCTCGGCGCGCAGCCGATCCCGTTCGCGGTGCCGGCGATCGAGAACATCAACGGGCAGGGCATCACGCTCGCCATGAAGCACAAGGACAAGCGCGATCCCAAGGACTGGAAGGGCATGAAGTTCGCCATTCCGTTCGACTATTCCATGCACAACTACCTGCTGCGCTACTACCTCGCCGAGCACGGCCTCGATCCCGATACCGACGTGCAGCTCCGTTCGGTGCCGCCGCCGGAAATGGTCGCCAACCTGCGCGCCGACAACATCGACGGCTTCCTCGCGCCCGACAACATCTGCCAGCGCGCGATCTATGACGGCGTCGGTTTCCTGCACATCCTGTCGAAGGAAATCTGGGACGGCCATCCCTGCTGCAGCTTTGCGGCGAGCAAGGAATTCATCACGGGATCGCCGAACAGTTTTGCGGCGCTGACGCGCGCCATCGTCGACGCCACCGCCTATGCCTCGAAGGCCGAGAACCGCAAGCAGATCGCGGAGGCGATCGCGCCGGCCAATTATCTCAACGCCCCGGTCACCGTGCTGGAGCAGGTGCTCACCGGCACCTATGCCGATGGTCTCGGCGGCATCAAGACCGACGCCAAGCGCGTCGATTTCGATCCGTTCCCCTGGCAGTCGTTCGCGGTCTGGATGCTGACCCAGATGAAACGCTGGGGCCAGATCAAGGGCGATGTCGATTACAAGCAGGTCGCCGAGCAGGTCTATCTTGCGACCGACACCGGCAAGGTCATGACCGAGATGGGGCTGACGCCGCCGTCGTCGTCGTACAAATCGTTCTCGGTGATGGGCAAGACGTTCGACCCGACCAAGCCCGACGACTATCTCGCCGGCTTCAAGATCAGGAAGGTGACGTGAGGGCGGGGACGCAGCTACACTCTCCGCTGTCGTCCCGGCGAACGCCGGGACCCATACGCCGTGTTGCCTCTTTTGGGCATGATGTCAGAGGCCTTCCTTCACTACTAACGCTGCGGAGTATGGGTCCCGGCGTTCGCCGGGACGACTCGTTGAGAGGCCTTGGGCGATGACTTTCTCACTTCGCTTCCGCGCAGCCGTGGTGTCGATCGCGCTGTTGGCGGCGTTCCTCGGCATCTGGCACCTCGCCACGCGCTCGACGTCAGCCGTTGCCACCATGACGCCGGAATACGCCAAGCTGATGGGGCTGACGGCAACGCAGGGCAAATCGGCGATGCCGGGCCCGCTCGATGTCGGCGCCAAATTGTGGGAGCACCTGAAGCGGCCGTTTTACGACAACGGCCCGAACGATAAGGGTCTCGGTATCCAGCTCGGCTATTCGATCGCGCGTGTCGGCCTCGGCTATCTCTTGGCCGTGATCGTCGCGATCCCGCTCGGCTTCCTGATCGGCATGTCGCCCTTGATCAACAAGGCGCTCGATCCGTTCATCCAGGTGCTGAAACCGATCTCGCCGCTGGCCTGGATGCCGCTCGCGCTCTACACCATCAAGGATTCCAGTATCTCCGCGATCTTCGTGATCTTCATCTGCTCGGTGTGGCCGATGCTGCTCAACACCGCCTTCGGGGTCGCGGCGGTGCGCAAGGAGTGGATCAACGTCGCGCGCACGCTGGAGGTCGGTACCGTCAGGCGCGCCTTCACCGTGATCCTGCCGGCCGCGGCGCCGACGATCCTGACCGGCATGCGGATCTCGATCGGGATCGCGTGGCTCGTGATCGTCGCGGCCGAGATGCTGGTCGGCGGCACCGGCATCGGCTACTTCGTCTGGAACGAGTGGAACAACCTCTCGATCACCAACGTCATCATCGCCATCCTGCTGATCGGCGTCGTCGGCATGCTGCTCGACCAGGTGCTGGCGCGGTTCACGCGCATGGTTACGTTTCCGGAATGAATGCGATGTCCGACAAGTTCATTTCCATCGAAGCCATCGCGCGGCGCTATCCCGGCGTGGATGGGGCGACCACCACCATCTTCGAAAATCTGTGGCTGTCGATGGGCCGCGGCGAATTCGGCTGCGTGATCGGCCATTCCGGCTGCGGCAAGACCACGGTGCTGAACATCCTGGCCGGCCTCGACCAGCCGAGCGAGGGCACGGTCATTGTCGACGGGCAGGCGATCGAGGGCACCAGCCTGGACCGTGCCGTCATTTTCCAGAGCCACGCGCTGCTACCGTGGCGCACGGTGCTCGGCAACGTCGCCTATGCCGTGACCTCGAAATGGCGCAACTGGGACCGCGCCAAGGTGAAGGCGCATGCGCAGACCTTCATCGACCTGGTCGGGCTGACCGGCTCCGAGCACAAGCGTCCGTCGGAGCTGTCAGGCGGCATGAAGCAGCGCGTCGGTATTGCCCGCGCGCTCTCGATCACGCCAAAAATCATGCTGATGGACGAGCCGTTCTCGGCGCTCGACGCCCTGACGCGGGGCACGCTGCAGGACGAGGTGCGCCGCATTTGCCTGGAGACCGGCCAGACCGCCTTCATGATCACCCACGACGTCGATGAAGCGATCTATCTCGCCGACAAGATTTTCCTGATGACCAACGGCCCCGGCGCGGTGCTGGCCGAGATCGTGGAAAACCCGCTGCCCAAGGACCGTGGCCGCATCGATCTGCACCGACACCCCTATTACTATGCGCTGCGAAATCATATCGTCGATTTTCTGGTCAGCCGCAGCAAGACGTTCACCGCAACGGTCACCAGCCACGATCCGCGCAACGTGCCGATGGTGCGCCCGGGCCTGCCGGATTTGGCGATTGCGTCGGGATCGGATGATTCAAAACAGGCGTCATGGCCGGGCTTGTCCCGGCCATCCACGTCTTCTTGAATGAGTGAAAAGACGTGGATGCCCGGCACAAGGCCGGGCATGACGGGTTTTGTTAAGGGAGAGAGACATGAAACGCGAAGACCTCACCGAAAAGCTGCTCGACATCAAGCGCGAGAAGGGCTGGAGCTGGAAGCATATCTGCGAAAAGATCGGCGGCTATTCCGAGGTGCTGATAACAGGCGCCATTCTCGGCCAGATGAAACTGACAAAACCGCAGGCCGCCAATGCTGGCGAACTTTTCGGACTGTCGACGTCCGAGACCGCGATGCTGAACGAAGTGCCGATGCGCGGCACCGGCACGCCGATGCCGCCGACCGATCCCTTGATCTACCGTTTCTACGAAATGGTGATGGTCAACGGCCCGGCCTGGAAGGCGCTGATCGAGGAGGAATTCGGCGACGGCATCATGTCGGCGATCGACTTCGACATGGTGATGGAGCGCGTCGCCAATCCGAAGGGCGACCGGGTCAAGATCTCGATGTCCGGAAAATTCCTGCCGTACAAGTATTACGGCGCCAGTGGCAACGTGCCGGAGTATGGGTTCAAGGAAGAGTAGAGGCCCCTTCCGTCATTGCGAGGAGCGCAGCGGCGAAGCAATCCATCTTTCCCCGTGCGGAGATATGGATTGCTTCGCTGCGCTCGCAATGACGATCCAACTACTTGAACGCCGCCCGGACTTCCTTCACCGGCGCCATGTCGCGGACAAACGTGAAGGCGCCTTGCTCCTTCATCTCGTGCGCGCTTTTCAGGAAGGCGGCGAGCGCATGGCGCGCCATCGCGCCGCCGACGCTGATGCGCTTGACGCCAGCGGCCGAGAGCTGATCCACCGTCAGCGTCGGATCGGCGAACCCCATCACCAGATTGAACGGTTTTGTCACTGAGGAGACCACGGTACGAATGGTGCCGATGTCGTGCACGCCCGGCGAATACAGCACGTCGGCCCCGGCGGCCTCGAACGCCTGTAGCCGCTTGATGGTGTCGTCGAGGTCGTTGCGGCCCCACAGCAGGTTTTCGGCGCGCGCGGTCAGCGTGAACGGGAACGGCAACGCGCGCGCGGCGTCGACGGCGGCCTGCACGCGCTCGACCGCGAGCGAGAACTCGTAAATCGGCTTGTTGCGGTCGCCGGTGGAATCCTCGATCGAGCCGCCGACCGCGCCGGCCTCGGCGGCGCGCGCAATCGCTTTCGCCGCAGTCTTCGGATCGTCGGCGCCGCCATTTTCCAGGTCGGCGTTGACGGGCAGGTCGGTCGCCTCCGCGATCACCCGGCAATTGTCGATGATGGCATCGAGGCTGACAGTGCTGGTGCCGAGCATGTTGGCGAGGCCGAGGCTGGTGGTCGCGAGCGCCTCGAACCCCATCGCCGCGAGCAGTTTGGCGGTCCCGGCTTCCCAGGGATTGGGGATGATGAAGGCGCCGGGACGCGCGTGCAGCGCGCGAAAGGCTTCGGCTTTTTGCATCTGTGTTCGCATCGTTCTGCTCCGCTGAATTTCGTTGTCCGTTCTGACTGGCGGCGAAACTAGCGACCTTCCGGATATCAGCCAAATCTGTTATTTTTCTCGATATCATCAGCTTTTTGCATGGGTCTGACATGGACAGCGACGCGCTTGACACCTTTCTCACGGTGCACCGCCGCGGCGGAATCTCGAATGCCGCGAAAGCGCTGCACCGGTCGCAGCCGGCAATCTCGCGGCGCATCGCGCTATTGGAGCAGGAGCTCGGCGTGCCGCTGTTCGAGCGGATCGCGGGGCGTACGATGCTGAGCGACGCGGGCAGGGTGATGGTGCCCTACGCCGAGCGCGCGGTCGCCGCCGCCCAGGATGCCGAGAATGCGGTTCGCGCGCTGGCGCAGTCGAATTCGGGACCGGTCGCGCTCGCCGTAGTCGGCACGCTCGCCGGCGGCCGGCTGTCGGCGATTCTGAAACGTTTCGCGGCCGAGCATCCCGCGGTCGAACTGAGCTTGCGCACGGCAACCAGCGCGGAGGTCAGCGATCTGATCCGGCGCGGTGAGGCGACGATCGGCCTGCGCTACGATCGCGACCGTTCGCGCGATCTCGATTGCGATCTGCTGTTTGCCGAAAGGCTGCAGGTGGTGTGTGCGCTGGACCATCCGCGTGCCGGCCGCCGCGTCGCGAGGCTTGCCGATCTGCGCGCCGAACGCTGGATCGCTTTCCCGCTGGTGCCGGGGCGGCGCGAGATCACGGCGTCGCACGTCTTCGCGCTGTTCCAGACCCATGGCCTCGGCGAAGTGGACTGGACGCCGGTCGACAGTCTGACCGCGCAGAAGCGGCTGGTCGAAGCCGGCCTTGGCATCGCGCTGCTGTCGGAAAGCAACGCCGCCGAGGAGCTTCAGCATGGATCGATCGCGACCATCGGCGTCCGCGATCTCAAGGCAAGCCATGACGTCGTCACCGTGACCCGGCGCGGCGGCTTTCTCAGCGCAGCCTCGCGCCGGTTACTGGAGATCGTTCGTGGGGAATATGGCGCGGCTGAGACTTCGCCGTCATTGCGAGCGAAGCGAAGCAATCCAGACTTCCTTCGCTAAAAGCTGGATTGCTTCGTCGCTGCGCTCCCTTGCACAAGCGCTTCGCGTTTGTTGCAGGCAATGACGGATGAGGCGGCGCCTTACGTCCCCGCCTTCACCTGCGTGACCGCCACTGCCATCAGCTCATCCATCTTGAGGCGGATCTGCTGCTCCGTGAGAGCAACGCCCTTGGCCGTGAGATCGCCCATCACCTTGCGGAACACGTCGCCGTCGCCGGCTTCCTCGAAATCGGCGGCGACCACTTCCTTGGCGTAGGCGGTGGCGGCGTCGCCGGTAATTCCGAGCTTTTCGGCCACCCACTGTCCGAGCAGTTTGTTGCGGCGCGCCTCGGCCTTGAACTTCAGCTCCTCGTCGAGGGCGAACTTCTTCTCAAAACCCTCCTCGCGCTTGTCGAAAGTGGTCATTTTCTGCGGTTCCAATCCCGGCAAATGGTAAACGCGGTCGCGTTGCGGCGGCCCGCTCGCACACCTAGATAGAGGTGGCGAATCGGCAAAACAACGAGCCGTTAAGCCGCAGGGCAACCGGTATAAGTTGGGCCCAACCGGGCCTGATCGATTGTGCTGGATAGCCCAATCAGGTAGGTTGCCTCCAGGTCAGGTTCTCGTTCTGTTTCCGGCGCTTGTAGTCGAGTTCCCGGCCTTCACGGCAGCTCCGTCGTGGTCGTAACCCTTGTCATCCGGAGCACACCAAATTCATGGATTTCAACAAAACACGGTACATCCCAATGAGCCGTCGACGCCGCATTTATGAAGGCAAGGCCAAGGTCTTGTATGAAGGCCCGGAGCCGGGAACCCTGATCCAGCACTTCAAGGACGATGCGACCGCGTTCAATGCCAAGAAACACCAGGTGATCGAGGGCAAGGGCGTCCTCAACAACCGGATTTCGGAGTACCTGTTTCAGCACCTCAACGACATCGGGGTGCCGACCCATTTCATCCGCCGGCTCAACATGCGCGAGCAACTGATTCGCGAGGTCGAGATCGTGCCGCTGGAGGTGGTGGTGCGGAACGTGGCGGCGGGATCGCTGTCGCAGCGCCTCGGCATCGAGGAAGGCACTCAACTGCCGCGCTCGATCATCGAGTTCTATTACAAGAACGACCAGCTCAACGACCCGATGGTCTCGGAAGAGCACATCACCGCGTTCGGCTGGGCCACGCCGCAGGAAATCGACGACATCATGGCGCTGGCCATCCGCGTCAACGACTTCCTGACCGGATTGTTCTTGGGCATCGGCATCCGCCTCGTCGATTTCAAGATGGAATGCGGCCGCCTGTTCGAGAACGACATGATGCGGATCATCGTCGCCGACGAGATCTCGCCGGACTCCTGCCGGCTGTGGGACATCAAGTCGAACGAGAAGCTCGACAAGGATCGTTTCCGCCGGGATCTCGGCGGGCTCTTGGAGGCCTATACCGAGGTCGCCAAGCGTCTGGGCATTCTGATGGAGAACGAGCGCCCGGCCGGCACCGGTCCGGTGCTGGTGAAGAGCTAGAACGTCATTCCGGGGCGCGGGCGTAGACCGCGAGCCCGGCATCCAGAAGTTTTTGCGCGAGATTCCGGATCGACCCGCTGCGCGGTTCGTCCGGAATGACGGGGTTGATATGAAAGCACGCGTTACCGTTACGTTGAAGTCCGGCATTCTCGATCCGCAGGGCAAAGCCATCGAAGGCGCGCTGAAATCGCTCGGCGTCGACGGCGTCGCCAGCGTGCGTCAGGGCAAGGTGTTCGACATCGAACTCTCCGGCTCCGACAAGGCCAAGGCGGAGGCAGCGCTGAAAGCCGCCGCCGACAAGCTGCTGGCCAACACCGTGATCGAGAATTACCGAGTCGAACTTCTCTAGGCTGCCATCGATGAAATCTGCCGTTCTCGTTTTTCCCGGAATCAATCGCGAGCGCGACATGGCGCGCGCGCTCAAGCTGGCATCGGGCCATGAGTCCGCGATGGTCTGGCATGCCGAGACCGCGCTGCCCAAGGGTACCGACCTCGTCGTGGTGCCCGGCGGGTTTTCCTATGGCGACTATCTGCGCTGCGGCGCGATCGCCGCGCGCGCGCCCGTGATGGACGCGGTGCGGGCGTTTGCTGCCGAAGGCGGCCTCGTGCTCGGGGTCTGCAACGGTTTTCAGATCCTCTGCGAAGCCGGCCTGCTGCCCGGCGTGCTGATGCGCAACGCGCGGCTGAAATTCATCTGCAAGGACGTGCATCTGCGGGTCGAACGCTCCGACACGCCGTTCACGCGCGGCTACAATGCCGGCCAGGTCATCCGCGTGCCGGTCGCCCATGGCGAAGGCAACTACGAAGCGGATGAAGAAACGATCAAGCGGCTGGAAGGCGAGGGGCGGGTGCTCTACCGCTACTGCTCGCCGGAGGGCGTGGTCGACGAGGCCTCCAACATCAACGGCGCCGCGGATTCGATCGCCGGCATCGTCAACGAGCGCGGCAATGTGCTCGGCATGATGCCGCATCCGGAAAACCACGTCGAAGACATCATGGGCTGCACCGACGGCCGCGGCCTGTTTGCGGGCCTCGTCGCGCACCTGGAAAAAGCCGCGTGAACACCCGTAGCGTTTTCAAGCGAAGTGGGAACCGGTTCGCGTGAAGAAAACGCGTCAAAAAAATAAACTTCTCGCCAGACTGGCGGTCGCGCTTGCGGTGCTGTCGTTCGCGACCGCCGCGCATGCGCAGGATTTTCCAAAGCATCCCCTCACCATGATCGTGCCGTTCGCGGCCGGCGGCACCTCGGATGTGATCGCGCGCGCGGTCGCCGAGGAGATGGGCAAGGCGCTGGGGCAGCCGGTCGTGATCGAGAATGTCGCGGGCGCCGGCGGCTCGACCGCGCTGGCACGGGCTGCGCGCGCCGACGCGGACGGTTACACCATCGCGATCGGCAACGCCGGCACCAGTGCGGCGACCTATACGATCTATCCGAAACTGCCGTTTACGCCGGATTCGTTTGCGCCCATTGCCATGGTGGCAAAGACCTTCGGCGTCGTCGCGCTGCGCAAGGATTTTCCGGCCAAGAACCTGCAGGAATTCATCGCCTATGCGAAGAACAATCCCGGCAAGATCAATTTCGGCCACGCCGGTATCGGCTCGTCGAACTTCCTGATCTGCAAGAGTTTCGTGCAGGCCGCCGGCATCGACGTCACGCTGGTTGGCTATCGCGGCGCAGCACCTGCGCTGACGGATGCGATCGGCGGGCAGATCGACGGCGTCTGCGATGCGGCCGCCTCGGTGTCCCAGGCGATCGACGACAAACTGGTCAGGGGCCTCGTCGTCGGTTCGACCGTGCGGCTTGCGACCTTGCCCGATCTGCCGACGTCGGCGGAAGCGAGCCTGCCGGAATTCGAGGCGCAAGGCTGGAATGGCCTGTTCGCGCCAAAGGGAACGCCGCCGGCGATCATCGAGAAACTGAACGCGGCGGCGAAGACGGCGGTCGAAAGCGAGCCGGTGAAGAAACGCTTCTACGACCTCTCCACCGTCGCCCCCGACGCCAACGAGCACACGCCCGACGTGCTCGGGCAGTTGGTGACCCGAGACGTCGAGAAATACCGCAAGCTGCTGGAAGAGAAGAAATAGCTTCGACGGTTACGTCGTCGTCCGACAGAAAGAAGCCCCGCTTGTGCGGGGCTTCTTGTCGTTGGCTGGTGCTCTTAGCGTCCCGTGCCGTAACCACTTCCCGGGCCGATCGTCGATCCGCTCGGCGACGGGTTCATGTTTGTGGTGCCGGACGGATTGGCCCCGGCGTT
Source organism: Afipia sp. GAS231 (assembly GCF_900103365.1). Taxonomy (NCBI): domain Bacteria; kingdom Pseudomonadati; phylum Pseudomonadota; class Alphaproteobacteria; order Hyphomicrobiales; family Nitrobacteraceae; genus Afipia; species Afipia sp. GAS231. The sequence continues at coordinate 1,117,328 of NZ_LT629703.1, read as the reverse complement.
TTGTGCCGCCGCGGCGCTGCCGGGCTGGTTACTCATGCCAACCGTCCCGCTCGTCGTTCCCGTGGAGGAACCCGTGGTGCTGGTCCCAGGTGTCGTCGACATGCCTGTCGAGCCCGTAGCGCTACCCGTGGCACCGCCCGTGCTGGTTGTTTGCGCCAGCGCGAGTGTGCTGGTCAGTGCCAGCGCTGCCGCGAGTGCCAATGTTGCTGTTCGCATGAATTACTCCCTTTCCTGGTGAGTAATTTCCAACCGCAAACATCGGCATCCGTTCCGGTCCCGCCAATGACGGTTCGTTCACGTTAATTCGCGTTTTCGACAACCCAGATGATACGGGGCGGTTCGCGTGGCACCGCGTCCGGAACCGCGACGGGATAACCGAGGCACAGCACCGCGACCGGTGTCAGTTCGGTGGGAATGCCGAGTTCGGCGCGCACCTCCGGTGTGCCGAGCCAGAGCATCGGTGAACCGACCCAGCATGTTCCCAATCCGCGCGCATGCGCCGACAGCATCAGGTTCTGACCGGCGCGGTGGCAATCTCCTACCGGTCCGGAAATGATGATGAGCGCCGGCGCATCCCAAAAAATCTTGAAACCGGGCCGGTCGATCCAGTCCCAGTGGCCTTCGCCCGGGCGATGACGCCGCGCGTGATCCATGGCGCGGTCGCCATAGGCTGCGATACGTTCGACGCCTGTAATGACGTTGAAAGCAACCGGATTCGAACCGCGGAACGGCGGCGGCGCCTGCGCCGCGTCTGAGATCACGCTTTCGATGAGATCGCGGTCGACTGCTCTGGAATCGTAGGACCGGACCGAACGCCGCCCGTGGATCGCTTCAATGGTGTCCATCACGTCCTCCGCCATCGCGTTGGCCGTGGGCACCATAGACTATTTGCCGCGCAACCGGCCGATCCACTTGCGGTAGCGAGCGGCCGGAATGGTCATGGCGGCGACGCCGGCCATGACCAGCACGAGGCCGAGCGCGAGATTGGGCGGCACGGTTTCGCCGAGCAGCAGCACCGAAAGGCCGACGCCGATCGGAATCCGCAAGTAGCCTTGCGCGTTGGTGGTCAGCGTGCCGAGCCGGCCGAGGCACATGTAGAACAGCATCAGTCCGAGCGCGCTGGAGAAGATGCCCATCGAGGTGACGGCGATCAGGGCCTCGCGCGTCGGGTGCAGGGTCCACGGGTGCTCGACGACGAGTGCGACCGGCAATAGCAGCGTGCCGCCGAACAGCAGCGATCCGGCCGCGACCACCATCGGATCGTAGTCCGACAGCCGCAATCCGAAGATGGTCGCGCAGGCGAACGAGACGGTGGCAAGCAGGATCACCATTTCGGCAAACAAATTGCTGGAGAGCCCGCCCAGCGCATCGAGACCGATGATCACGGCGGTGCCGGCAAGGCCCAGCATCGCACCGGTGAGTTTGAGCAACGTCGCCGGCTCGTGCCGTGTGATGCCCCAGGTGATCAGGAATGCGAAGATCGGCGTCGTCGAGGCCAGCACCACGGTGGGTGCCGCCGGCACATATTGCTGCGCCCAGGTGATCATCAGAAACGGAATCGTCGAATTGATGGTCTGCTGGAACGCGAACAGCTTCCACGCCCTGATGTCGGTCGGGATCCGCAAGCCGCGCGCGGACAGGATCGCGAGCAGGAAAGCTGCCGCGATCAGCGAACGCGCCGAGATGAAGGTGATCGGCGGGATCGAGCCGAGCCCGATTTTTGTCAGCGGATAGGTCGAACTCCAGCAGCACGCCAATGCGAGCAGCAGCGCGTAGTCGCGCCAGCCGCGATGGACCTGTGGCGCATCAGGTGGCAACGGCGCTGGCGTCCGTCCGCGGCTTCCGCTTCACCCGCTTGATGGTGCCGGAAAAGGTGAACAGGGAACGGTCGCCGGATTTCAGTGTCCCGCGCAAAAAGATCAGCGAGCCGCCGGCGCGGGTGACTTCGCCGTCACATTCGATCAATTCGCCCTCGCGGGCCGCATCGAGGAATTCGCAGGCAAAGCCGATCGTGACGCCGGGACCCTCGAGGTGGGACGAGGCGATCGCGAACAGGCAATAGTCGGCGAACGACATGAAGGCGCCGCCATGGACGTTGCGCATGCCGTTGAGGTGCTTCTGCTCGACCCGAAAGGCGCACTGCACCTTGCCGTTTTCGTCCATCCGGTGCCAGAACGGGCCGTTATGGGTCTCGAAACTGTCGCGGGTCCAGGTCCGCCAACCCTTGAATTCCCCCTCGGTTTCGGTGTGCAGATCGGGGCGTTGGCGGAATGCGTTTTTGGGGACTTCGTTCACTAAAAATGGCCCTTCAAATCGGTGTTTCAGCCCTTAAATCCGATCCGGGCGCGATGTGCAAACGCCGATCCCGCAAGGCTCCCCCCGCAAAGCTCTGGACAGGGCGGAAATGCGCCATAAAAGGCCTTTTCGCACCCCGTCGATCTACCTAATAAGGTCCCATGAACGAACCTCAGATCACCCCCGAACTCGTCGCCAGCCACGGTCTCAAGCCGGACGAGTATGAGCGCATCCTGAAACTGATCGGACGGGTGCCGACTTTCACCGAGCTCGGGATCTTCTCGGCGATGTGGAACGAGCACTGCTCGTACAAATCCTCGCGCATTCATCTGAAGGGGCTGCCGACCAAGGCGCCGTGGGTGATCCAGGGCCCGGGCGAGAACGCTGGCGTGATCGACATCGGCGACGGCCAGGCGGTCGTGTTCAAGATGGAGAGCCACAACCATCCGAGCTACATCGAGCCGTACCAGGGCGCGACCACCGGCGTCGGCGGTATTTTGCGCGACGTGTTCACGATGGGCGCGCGGCCGATCGCATGCCTCAACGCGCTCTCCTTTGGCGCGCCGGAACACCCGAAGACGCGCCATCTGGTGTCGGGCGTGGTCGCCGGTGTCGGCGGCTATGGCAATTCGTTTGGCGTGCCGACGGTCGGCGGGCAGGTGCGTTTCCACACCCGCTATGACGGCAACATCCTCGTCAACGCGATGGCGGTCGGCCTCGCCGATACCGACAAGATCTTTTATGCGGCGGCCTCCGGCGTGAACATGCCGATCGTCTATCTCGGCTCCAAGACCGGCCGCGACGGCATTCACGGTGCCTCGATGGCGTCGGCCGAGTTCGACGACGATTCCGCCGAGAAGCGCCCGACCGTGCAGGTCGGCGATCCCTTCGCGGAAAAGCTGTTGCTGGAAGCCTGCCTCGAAATCATGGAAGCCGATTGCGTGATCGCGATCCAGGACATGGGCGCGGCGGGCCTGACCTGTTCGGCGGTCGAGATGGGCGCCAAGGGCGATCTCGGCGTCGACCTCGATCTCGACGCGGTGCCGACGCGCGAGACCGGCATGAGCGCCTACGAGATGATGCTCTCGGAAAGCCAGGAGCGCATGCTCATGGTGCTCAAGCCCGAAAAGGAAAAAGAGGCCGAGGCGATCTTCAAGAAGTGGGGCCTGGATTTTGCGGTGGTCGGCTACACCACGCCGAGCAAGCGTTTCGTGGTCAAGCATGGCGGCGACGTCATGGCCGACCTGCCGATCAAGGAACTCGGCGACGAGGCGCCGCTCTATGACCGCCCGCATGTGGCATCGGCGTTGTTGCCGACGGTTCGCGCGCAGGACGTCAAGCCGCCGATCGGAATCATGCCGGCGCTGGAAAAGCTGATCGGCTCGCCGGAACTGTGTTCGCGGCGCTGGGTCTGGGAGCAGTACGACCACGTCATTCTCGGCAATACCGTGCAGCGCCCCGGTGGCGACGCCGCGGTGGTGCGCGTCGAGGACGGCCCGAAGGGGCTCGCGATCACCGTCGACGTGACGCCGCGCTATTGCGAAGCCGATCCGTATCAAGGCGGCATGCAGGCCGTCGCCGAGGCCTGGCGCAACATCACGGCTGTCGGCGGACGGCCGCTTGCCATCACCGACAACCTCAATTTCGGCAATCCGGAGCGGCCCGAAATCATGGGCCAGTTCGTCGGTTGCCTGAAGGGCATTTCGGAAGCCTGCCGCACGCTCGACTTCCCGGTCGTGTCCGGCAACGTCTCGCTCTACAACGAGACCAACGGCCGCGGGATTCTGCCGACGCCCTCGATCGGCGGTGTCGGCCTGCTCGACGATTTCACCAAGTCGGCGACGCTGGCCTTCAAGGCTGGTGGCGAAGCGATCCTGCTGATCGGCGACACCCAGGGCTGGCTCGGACAGTCGGTTTACCTGCGCGACGTCTGCGGTCGCGAAGAGGGCGCACCGCCACCGGTCGATCTCGCCGCCGAAAAGCGCAACGGCGATGTGGTGCGCGGCATGATCCACGCCGGTACTGCGACCGCGGTGCATGACATCTCTGACGGCGGGCTTCTGATCGCGCTGGCGGAGATGGCGATGGCTGGCGGAATCGGCGCGCAGTTGGTGGCGGCGCCGGGTTCGATCGTGCCGCATGCTTACTGGTTCGGCGAGGACCAGGCCCGCTACATCGTGACGGTGCCGGCCGCGGAAGCAGGCCTGGTGCTCGCCAAGATGAAGGGGGCCGGCGTGCCCTGCGTCCGCATCGGCACGACTGGAGGGGATTCAATTGCGGTCGCCGGCGAAACACCGGTTGCGGTGGCCTCGCTCAAGTCGGCGTTCGAGCACTGGCTGCCGGCCTATATGAACGGGAAGGGTTAGCGCGTCGTACCGGCATCATGCATCAGCATTTTAGCCGCTCTCAGTAGCTGATCCGCGCGACCGCCCGCAGTTCGTCCGGCGTGGTCGTGCGGAAGCCGAAGAATTCGAGATTTGCCGGTATCTGCTCGAACAGCATGTCCGTGCCGATCTGAATTTCGCAGCCACGCGCCCTTGCCGCCGCCAGAAACGGCGTGATTTCGCGCGTCATCACGACTTCGCCGACAAACGTTGAGGGTGCAATTTGCTCGACGTCGATCGGCAACGGGTCGCCGTCCTTCATGCCGAGCGGAGTCGCATTGACGACAATGTCGAATCCGGTTGGATCTTTCGAGCCAACTTCAATCTTCAGTGCCGGATGGTAGGCGCGCAAGCGTTCCGCCAGACCGTTCATGGTCGCAGCACAGGCATCGAACAGCGCAAGCTGTGCCGCGCCGGCCTTGGCCATCGACGCCACGATCGCAGAACCGACGCCGCCGCTTCCGACTACGAGCACGCGTGCACCGGCCAACGCTCGGCCCTTCCGCAGAATGCCGCGAACAAAACCCTCGCCGTCGAACATGTCGCCGACAAGGGTGCCGTCCGGGCCAAGACGGATTGCGTTGCACGCGCCCGCAACCTTTGCGGTGGTCATCGTCTCGTCCAGCAGCGGCACGGTGGTCACCTTGTGCGGCATGGTGACGAGCGCACCATGCATATTGGAGAGCCTGAATACGAGCTTCAGGAATGCGGCGTAGTCCTGTGGTTTGCAACCCATCGGCACGACAACGGCATCGATCCCGTATTTTTCGAAATAGGGATTGTAGATCATCGGGGCCTTGAAGCTCTCGGTCGGATAGCCGAGATGGGCAATGAGCTTCGTGCGTCCGCTGATCGTCATTGGCCTGTTCCTCGTTTCAAGGATGGCTGTCCCAAGCAGGGGACGGCGATTGATCCGAACTTGTTCTGACAACCAGATTTTATACGACCGTGAAGGCGAGGGTGAATTGTTCCAGATCTGCACCCGAGTGACGAGAAGCGATCGCGAGGCGAGGACGTCACGCGCATGGTGTCTGCAACGAAGCCAATTGCCAATTGGGCGAAGCGGCGGACCTGATTCAGCGCACCATCCTGGAATGACGTTGAGGTCTTAGAGTATCCGCTTCGCGCCGGGAATCCGCCGCAGCGCGGCCGTCACCCCCCAGCTCAGCACCACCGTGAGCACGAACGCGATCAGCGCTTTTACGATCGCGGGCAGATCGTAATCGAACAGCCAGTATTGCAGCCACAGCACGATCGGATAGTGGACCAGGAACATGCCGTAGGCGTCCGCCTGCATGGGATCGAGCATGCTCCAGCCGGATTGCTTGAATCTAAGGAAGTAGGCCAGGATCACAAACAGGATGGCCACGCTGAAGAGGGCGAAACAGAATCCATAGTCCGATTCGTACCATTCCGGCAGCCGCACCGGATTTCCCAGTATTTCGCGCTTGATGTAGATCAGCACCCACATCGCGCAATACGGAACGAGCGCCAGCAACACCCAGTTCCAGGTACGCTGAGCGAGCTTGCCGTCTGCCGCCAACAGCCCGCGATTCATATTCAGGACGCCGATGCCGGCGCCGAAAAAGAAATAGCTGGCATAGAGCAGCACGCGGCCATGCTGGACCGAGAACGGCCCGAACTCGAACCAGCTGCCGGCGCCAAAGTGAATTCGCCCGGGAACGTAGAGCGCGGCCGTGACGGCAAACATCACGACGAAGAATTCTCCGGGCCGCTCGTGACCGTTCAGCGACAGGCGGTTGATCGGCTCGAGCATAGTGGGTGACAGCCGAAACAGCAGGCATGCAACGAGGTCGAAGCCGAACAGGACCCAGAGGAACCAGACCGGCCCGCTCGGCCACGGGCCGACCGTAATCGTCTTCCACCAGAACTCGGCGAAACCGATCTCCGGATTCTGCCGCAGCGAGATGGCGTAGTAGGCGATCGGAATGATCGTGAACGCGCAGATCACGAACGGCAGGCCAAGCCGAAGCAGTCGGTCCTTCAAATGGTTCGCTGGCCCCTTCCGGGTAATGCTCGGCCACACAAACAGCCCGGAGAGGAAAAAGAACATCGCCATGAAGAAACTGTCGGTAGCGAGCACGATCATGTCGAAGCCAAAGAAAGACTTCGGATCGGTGTGGCCGAAATAGGTATAGGGGATGATCGCGTGGTGAAGCAGGACCACGAGCGTCAGGAAGGTGCGGGCGCGATCGATCGAGAAGTTGCGCGCTTTGGCTTTCGGCACGGCGTGAACGTCTGTGGTCGTTGCGGCTTGGGTAATCGATGACATGGCGCCCCCGGCAGGGTGATGGCGGCGAATGTTGCTACCGGGAACCCGATTCAGCAAGAGCCAATCGGAAAATCCGGAAAAACGTTGAGCCAGGATTTCGCAGTGCAGCCAGGCAGCGAACTTTAGCTAAATTCAACCCTACGCCACTTCCTCGATCGTCACCTTGTCCGGGTAGAACGCCAGGTAGCCGGCGATCTCCGTCATGGCCGGAAACGGCGTCTCATAGGTCCAGATCGAATTCTCGAGGCTCTTGCCGTTGGCGTTGATGCTGAAATAGCTGGCATCCCCCTTGTAGGGGCAATGCGTGGTCCGCTCGGTGCGGGCGAGCAGCGCCATATTGGCGTCTGCGCGCGGGAAATACTGCACCGCCGGATAGCTCGCTTCCTTCAGGGTCAGCGCATGGGTGGTATCGGCGACCACCATGCCGCCGGCGGTGACGCGGATGCGCTTCGGGTTGGCCGTAATCGTGATCGGATGGTCGGGACCGGGCAGTTTCATGGCTCACAGCCTCTTTTTCGGTCATTTCGCCGCGAGACGACGTGACCGGATATCACATATCCAACATGTCTGGACCAGGAATATAGTGCAGGAAAGGGTGACCTTGAAGAGCGTACGCGCTAGGTTCGGTTGTCACGGTCGCGCGACTAGGCCTTGATTCGAAGTATTTGCCCTGATTCGAAACATCTGACGGAGACATGCTGGATGCCGATGGACGCCCACGATATCGAATCGATGATCAAGGCAGCTATTCCCGATGCCGAGGTGACGATCCGCGATCTCGCAGGCGACGGCGACCATTACGCCGCGACCGTGATCTCGGAATCCTTCCGCGGCAAGTCGCGCGTTCAGCAACACCAGATCGTCTATCAGTCGCTCAAGGGACAGATGGGCGGCGTGTTGCATGCGCTGGCGCTGCAGACCGGAGTGCCGGGGGGCTAGGCCGCGGGCGGGCTATAGGGCGCACCGATGGCGGACAATCCACGCGGCGCGATGTGGCGCCCGATCATGCCGAACCAGCACAGCCGCGTTACCTATGCCGAGCTGTTCTTCGACCTCGTCTTCGTCTACGCCGTCACGCAGATTTCACACACACTGCTGGCCGACTTCACGCCACTGGGCGCCGTGCACGTCACGCTGCTGTTTCTCGCGGTGTGGTGGGTGTGGGTCTACACCTCCTGGATCACCAACTGGCTCGATCCCGAAAAGGCGCCGGTTCGGCTGCTGCTGTTTGCGCTGACGCTCGGTGGGCTGGTGCTCTCGACCTCGATCCCTTCGGCGTTCGACGGGCGCGGCCTGTGGTTCGCCATCGCCTATGCCGCGATGCAGGTCGGCAAAACGGTATTCTTGTGGATCGTGACGCCGTCTTCGCGACCGCCGGCGCGCTTGAATGCGATCCGCATTACCATCTGGCTGTCGGTGTCGGCGGTGTTCTGGATCGCCGGCGGGATGATGGAAGGCCATCCACGGCTGACGCTGTGGGCGATTGCGCTCGCGATCGAATATGTCTCGCCGGTGGTGCGGTTCTGGATTCCCCGCTACGGAGCGTCCTCGATCGCGGATTGGGTCGTCGAGGGCGGCCACATGGCCGAGCGCTGCGCCGGCTTCATCATCATCGCGCTCGGCGAATCCATCGTCGTGACGGGGGCGACTTTTGCCGACCTGACCTGGACCGACGAAAATGTCGTGGCGTTCGTATCGGCCTTTGTCGGCAGTCTTGCGATGTGGTGGATCTATTTCCACAAGGGCGCCGAAGCCGGCTCCGAGCAGATTTCCAGATCGAGCGAGCCGGGCAGGCTGGCGCGGCTTGCTTATACCTACCTGCACATGCCGATCGTGGCCGGCATCATCGTCACGGCGGTGGCCGATGAACTGGTGCTGAAGCACCCGGCCGGTTATTCCGATCTCAAGACGGTCGTCAGCGCGATCGGAGGCCCGCTGCTGTTCCTGTCCGGAACGATCCTGTTCAAGCACAGCTTTCGCGGCTTTCTTCAACTCTCGCACGGGGTCGGCATCATCGCCCTGTGCGTGCTGGCATGGTTCGCAGGCGGGCTGTCGCCGCTGATGCTGTCGATCATCACATCGGCGATCATGATCGTGGTCGCGGTGTGGGAATCGATCTCGCTGCGATCCAAGCCGGAAGAATAAGCCCGAAGCTATTTTTGCTCGACCACGTTTTTGAGGACGAGCCTCGAAAGCTGGACGACGAGCGCCCGCAGCCTGGCATTTTCCTCGAGCAGCGACTCCGTTTCGGTGCTGATTTCGGTATCCCAGCCATCGTCCTCGTCGTCATGGACGAAGGACTGGCCCGCTCGCCGCGCGGCATCGCCGGACACAAAATGCGCTTTACCCATACTTATACCCCCTGGCACGAACTCACCCCAGCCAAGCCGTAAGGGCAGGATTGGCTGAGTCGGAGTCAAAATTGGGACGTTTCGGAGGGGAAACTTCAGCAGGGATGCAGCGATTTGCTGGCGTATTCGATCATGGTCAACAATCGTTAACCATTCTCTGCCACATTCTCCCTGCATGGTGTCATCGCGCGCGGCGGCGCAGATACCATGCTTTCACTTTGACCAGCGCGGCCACCCTCAGCTCCCACGGATTCCGTGGCTGGGAATACGCGCCGATGAAACAAAGCGAAGCAAGAGTCCTGATTTTGCAGCAGTGGGACCGCTGGATTCTATCAAGGCCGGTAGATCCGGGCGGGCCCACCGGAAAAGACTCGCTGAAATTCTTCCACGAACTTCAGGACACAGGGTCGCCGCTGCTGGATTTCCAGGCCCGAGGGCAGGATAAGTGGCGGATCATTCACGCCTGGTTGCTGGATGCCGAGCGATTGTCCGACCACTGGATATCTCCCGCGCCGCGGATCGTGCCCGGCCGCAGACCGCGGCCGGCCCGTCACAAGTCCCGATCCTGTGGCGGTGGAATCGAGTGACGGCCACCGATCATGATGGCCGGGCCCTTAACCCTCGGCCACCAGCGCGTGGACGGAAAACATCCGTTCGTCGTCGGTCCAGGACGAGCGGACCGACCAGCTTGATTGGCGCGCCAGCGCGGTGAAGCGTTCGAGGCTGTATTTATAGCTCGACTCGGTGTGGATGCTTTCGCCGGGGCGGAACGAGAAATTCTGCCCGAGGATCCTCACCGACTGCGCCTTTTTGGCGATCAGGTGCATTTCGATGCGATGACGCTCGCGATTGTAGATCGAGCGATGCATGAAACCGGAAATGTCGAAATTTCCACCGAGCTCGCGGTTGATGCGGACCAGCACATTGAGATTGAAGCGGGCGGTGACGCCGGCGGCATCGTTGTAGGCATCGTAAAGCACGCGCTCGTTCTTTTCGAGATCGACGCCGATGACCATCTGTGCGCCTTGCCCAAGAATCTCGCGGGCGCTGCTCAGGAAGGCCTGGGCTTCATGCGGTTCGAAATTGCCGAGCGTCGATCCCGGAAAGAAGCCGACCTTCGGCATATCAGCGATCTCGGCCGGCAGCGCAAACGGTGCGGTGAAGTCGGCAGCGACCGGATAAACCGCGAGATCGGGAAAATCCTTGCGCAACGCATCGGCCTGACCCTTGAGGAAATCGCCGGAGATATCGACTGGGACATAGGCGCCGAACTCGCAGCGCTCCAGCAGCAGCCGGACCTTGGTCGTGGCACCTGCGCCGAATTCGACCAGCGCCGCGCCCTTCGGGATGATCGCGGCAATCTCGTCGCCACGGCTGCGTAAAATGCCGAGCTCGGTGCGGGTCGGATAATATTCGGGGAGTACCGTGATCTGCTCGAACAGTTCCGATCCCGTGGCGTCATAGAAGTATTTCGGCGACAGCCGCTTGGGATGCTGCGACAGGTTGCCGATCACGTCGCCGGCGAAGGCCGAGGTCGCTTCGTCGAACGGCTGCACTTGGGGCAACACTTGGGTCAAAGCGGTGGCATGCACATTCATGATACTCTCCTGAACGCGCTTTCCGGCGCGGCTCGATCTGCGGAAATTCAGACGTAGTCGGCGAGGCGTAACCCTGTAAATTGCCAGCGGTGGTGCGGATAAAAGAAGTTGCGATAGGTAATACGGCTGTGGCCGGCGGGTGTTACGGGCGACGAGCCACGCAGCACCAACTGGTTGACCATGAACTTGCCGTTGTATTCCCCGAGCGCGCCTTCGATGGCGCGGTAGCCGGGGTAGGGCGAGTAGGAGCTGCGGGTCCACTGCCAGACGATGCCGAAGGCATCGTTCAACTGGCCGGCGCGGGCGGCGACTTCCCATTCCATCTCGGTTGGCAGATGCTTGCCGGCCCAACGTGCGAACGCGTCGGCCTCGTAATAGCTGACATGGTTGACCGGGGCGGCCAGGTCGATCGGCTGCAGGCCGCCGAGCGTCATGATCCGCCATTCGCCGTCGATCTGGCGCCAGTGGCCGGGCGCCTCCCAGCCTTCGTTGTTGACCACCGCAAAGCCGTCCATCAGCCACAGCGTCGCCGTGCCGTAGCCGCCATCCTTCATGAAGGCGAGCCATTCGGCATTGGTGACGAGGTTGCGGGCAAGCCTGACCGGGCCGACCAGCGCGCGATGCGCCGGCTTTTCATTGTCGAAATGAAAGCTGTCGTCGGCGTGGCCGACGCTGTGAATGCCCTCGGTGAGGGCGACCCATTCCTCAACCGTTCGGTGCGATGCCGGGAAACGCCACGCCGGATCGTAGGCCGGCGGGATCGGGTTCTGCGCAAAGGCGTGCAGGATGTCGGTCAGCATCAATTCCTGATGCTGCTGTTCGTGATTGAGGCCGACTTCCACCAGGGGGGCCAGTTTCGAAAGCGTCTCCTGATCGGCGGTCTGGAAGAATTTCACCACCGCGGCGTCGACATGGCGGCGATAGGCGGTGACCTCGTCGGCACTCGGGCGGGTCAGATGGCCGCGCTGGTGGCGGGCGTGCCGCGGTCCGGCGCTGACGTAATAGGAGTTGAACAGGAAGGCGTAGTCGGGGTGAAACGGCTGGTAGCCCGGACAGTGCTCGCCGAGCAGGAACTGCTCGAAGAACCAGGTGGTATGGGCGCGGTGCCATTTCGCCGGGCTCGCGTCCGGCATCGACTGGATCAGCTGGTCTTCGGGGCTCAGGGGAGCCGCCCGGCGCTCGGTTTCGTCCCGGACGGCGAGATAAGCCTCGACCAGATTCTGGGCGAGGCTGCCGGAATCGGAGAAAAGTGACGGGGCTGATGTGGCCGACAAGGCCGCGGCGGATACTGATTTCGTCACTGGTGTCTCCGGTCGAGGGAGAGAACGTTTCTCTGGCGAACTGGTTCCTGGCGGACAGTCCGTCCTAGATAGGGGTTCCGGTCCGGGATAAAAGCCTCCCCGGGGCATGATATTGAGGCCGTCAGATGATGGCCGGTCCCGCCCGGGGCTGTGGACCGGGGCCCGCGCATGCCAGCTCCCCGCCATTTTACTTTGGATGCACAAAGGTTTGGGCTACATATATAGCCAGTAAGCGGGTTAAATCGGCCCATCAGGCTTAGCGGCAGGGGGCGGTGCCCCAAAAGGAAATGAAGATGAGCATCGAGCAATTCATCGACAATGAAGTGAAGTCGAACGACGTCGTGCTGTTCATGAAGGGTACGCCGCAGTTTCCGCAGTGCGGTTTCTCGGGCCAGGTGGTCCAGATCCTCGATCACGTCGGCGTCGGCTACAAGGGCCTGAACGTTCTTGAATCCGCCGACCTGCGCGATGGCATCAAGACCTATTCGAACTGGCCGACCATTCCGCAGCTTTACGTCAAGGGCGAGTTCGTCGGCGGCTGCGACATCATCCGCGAGATGTTCCAGGCCGGCGAATTGCAGCAGCTGTTCGCCGACAAGGGCGTCAGCGTCAACGCTGCGGCCTAAGCCTGAGCGGCACCGCGCGCCAGCTCGGCAAGGCGCGGCTGGAAGTCGTTGTTGCCGACATCACTACACTGCGCGTTGACGCCATCGTCAACGCGGCGAATTCGTCTCTGCTCGGCGGCGGCGGCGTCGATGGCGCGATCCATCGGGCCGCCGGGCCCGAACTGCTTGCCGAATGCCGCACGCTTGGTGGCTGTGCGACCGGTGATGCCAAGATCACCAACGGATACCGGCTGCAGGCCAAGCACGTGATTCATGCCGTCGGGCCGGTCTGGCACGGCGGTGGCGGCGGCGAGGATCAACTGCTTGCTTCCTGCTATCGCCGCGCGCTCGAACTGTGTCAGGCCAACGCGCTGTCGTCGGTAGCTTTCCCTGCAATCTCCACCGGCGTCTATCACTTCCCCGCCGATCGTGCGGCCGGCCTCGCGGTTGCCGCCGTCGCCGAGGCGCTGGCTGCAGCGCCTGATGTGACGCGCGTGGTGTTCTGCTGCTTTTCCCGCGACAGCGGCCGGCTGCATGAAGCGGCTTTGGCCGGGTTCGGCAGCCCTTGTGCCGACTGACACCGCCGCTACACTCTCCCGTGAGTTCCTGGGAGGGGTCCGATGAATTCTCGTCATATGTTGCGCGCGCTGGCCGCTGGCGCGCTGTTGCTGGCTGCGCCCGCGGTGTGTGCCGAAGGCACCTTCGATATTCCGCCCGGAGCGCATTTCAATCCGGAGAAGCTCGCGAAGGTCACGGAGTTCTTCAAGAACGAGGTCGCGACCGGCAAGATTTCCGGCGCCGACGTCCTGATCCAGCAGCGCGGCAAGCCGGTCTATCACGAGATCTTCGGCACGCAGGACACGGTGTCGAAGGCGCCGATCACGGACAAGACCATCTTCCGCCTGTCGTCGCTGACCAAGGCGATCACCTCGGTTGTCGCGATGGAGCTGATCCAGGACGGCAAGCTCAAGCTCGATGATCCCGTCGCAAAATACATTCCCTCGTTCGCCGACACCAAAGTCGGCGTCGAGAAGAAGGCCGAGGACGGCACCAAGACGCTCGAACTGGTGCCGCAAACCCGCCCGATGACGGTGCTCGACCTGATGCGGCACACATCGGGTATTACTTATGGCTTCTACGGCGATAGCCTGGTGCGCAAGGCCTACAAGGACGCCAACATCTACGCGGGCGATTTCGACCTCGCCGAATTCGCCGAACGAATCGCCAAGCTGCCGCTGCACAACCAGCCCGGCGCGCTCTGGCAATACGGCCATTCCACCGACATCCTTGCGCGGATCATGGAGATCGTATCCGGAAAATCGCTGTTCGAGATCGAGAAGGAAAAGCTGCTTACCCCGCTCGGCATGGTCGATACCGGCTTCTTCGTCACTGAACCGGAGCGGCTGGCGCGACTGGCCCAGCCGCTGCCGAACGACAGCGATTTCCGCGTCGGCCGCCAGTACCGGACCGAGGTGAAGCAGAAGTGGGAATCCGCCAGCGGCGGCATGGTGTCGACCATGGCGGACTTTTCGCGCTTTGCGCAGATGCTGCTCAACGGCGGCAGCTTCGAGGGCAAGATCTACCTCAACCCAAAGACATTTGAGATGATGGCGACCGACTATGCCGGCAAGGGCTCGGGTGTCGAGCGGGATTATTTCTATTTCCCCGGCGACGGTTTTGGCATGGGGTTGGGACTTGCGGTGCGAACCGATGCGGGTAACGCAAAACCGCCGCCGCCGGGCTCGCTCGGCGAGTTGAAATGGGACGGCGCCAGCGGCTGTTATATGGTGATCGACCGCAAGCAGGAGATGATGTTCGTGCTGCTGGAGCAGACGCCGACCGAACGGCAGCGCGTCCAGCGGACGCTCAAGCAACTGGTCTATGAGGCGATGGAGAACTAGTTCTTCGCCTCGTCAAGCCGCTTCACTTTCTCGCGGAGTTCATCGACCAGCACGCGGATGTTCTCGCTATAGTCGATCGGCATGACGACCAGGTGTACGCCGCCTCCGGCAAACGCACGCTCGAGCGTGGGGATGATCGCCTCCGTACTTTCGATCCTTGTACCTTTGGCGCCGTAACTCTCGGCGTACCGCACGAAGTCCGGATTTCCAAAGCTCAGGCCGAAATCGGGAAAATGATCGACCGCCTGCTTCCAGCGGATCATTCCGTAGGCGGAATCCTCCAGGACCAGCACCACCAGGTTCAGTTTGAGGCGGACCGCGGTTTCCATTTCCTGCGAGTTCATCATGAACCCGCCGTCGCCGCACACCGCAAGCACCCGGCGTTCCGGATAAAGCATCGCCGCCATCATCGCCGACGGCAACCCGGCCCCCATGGTCGCGAGCGCATTGTCGAGCAGCAGCGTGTTGGCGACCAGCGTACGGTAATTGCGCGCGAACCAGATCTTGTACATGCCGTTGTCGAGCGCAACGATGCCGTTCTCGGGCATCACCTGCCGCACGTCATGGACAATGCGTTGCGGTGTCGGCGGCCAACGGGCCTCCGTGGCCCGGTCAGCGATCTTGCTCAGAATGCCTTCGCGGAGATTCAACAACGCGCCGGCGTTGGGCAGACGGCCCTCGAGGCGGTCGGCCAGCAGTTCGAGACTCGGGCCGACATCGCCGACCACCTCGCATTGCGGAAAATAGACCTGCTCGACGTTGGCCGGCGTGTAATTGACGTGAACGACCTGTGGCCCGTCGGGGCCCATGATGAAGGGCGGCTTCTCGATCGTGTCGTGGCCGATGGCGATGATCAGGTCGGCGCGATCGATCGCTTCATGGACATAGTCGCGTTCGCTCAGCGCTGCCGTACCCATATACAATCTGGTGCCGCCGGGCGCGGTGCCTTTTCCCATCTGGGTGGTGAAGAAGGGAATCTGGGTGCGTCGAACAAATCCGGCAATTCCGGTCGTGCTTCGCGGCCGGGAAGCGGCGGCGCCCAGCATGATCAACGGCCGCTTGGCATTTAGAATCATCTCGGCGGCACGGTCGAGCGAAGCACGGTGGGCGACTGGAATTTCAATCGGATGCTGCGCGACCATTGCAACCGGTTCGGCTTCTTCGCCGGCGATGTCCTCCGGCAATTCCAGCAGGACGGGGCCGGGCCGTTCCTGCGTCGCAATCCGGAAGGCGTCGCGCACCAGGGTCGGAATCGTGCTGGTGCTGACGATCTGCAGCGAAAGCTTCGTCAGCGGCTTGAAGGTGCCGACCACGTCGACGATCTGGAACTTCGCCTGCCGGCTGCTCATGATGCCTTTCTGCCCGGTCAGCATCACCATCGGCATCGCGCCCAGCAGCGCGTAGGCAGCACCCGTCGTCAGATTGAGCGCGCCGGGGCCAAGCGTCGTGATGCAGACGCCGGGCTTTCCCGTCAGGCGGCCATAGGTGGCTGCCATGAAGGCCGCCGCCTGTTCGTGCCGGGTCAGGATCAGTTGAATCGACGATTTTCTCAGGCTTTCGACGACGTCGAGATTTTCTTCGCCGGGAACACCGAAGATGCGATCAACACCCTCGTTTTCGAGGGCGGCCACCAACAAGTCGGAGCCTTTGGGCATCGTAACCTCCGGCGATTTTTTCAACGGCGAACAACTGAATAACAGGATTCCGCCACAACCTGTACCTTCGGCGGCCCTGAGCGAAGGCAATTACGCGCCGCGCACGATCTCGCGCACCAGCCCGACGGTTTCCTCGATCATCTCGGCCGTAACGTCGAGATGGGTGCAGGCGCGGATGCGGCCGTCCATGACAGCCAGCAGCACGCCATGCTTGCGGAGCGCCTCGACCATCTTGTCGCCCCCGATCCCGGCTCCGTCCGGCTTGAAGAACACCAGGTTGGTCTCGGGCTGCTGCACTTCGACACCGTTGATCTGCGACAATCCCCGCGCCAGCGCTCGGGCGTTGGCGTGATCGTCGGCGAGGCGGTCGACGTGATGGTCGAGCGCGTAGACGCAGGCCGCGGCGCATATGCCGGCCTGCCGCATCGATCCCCCGAGCCGCTGCTTCCAGCGCCAGACATCGTCGATGAACTCGCGAGAGCCTGCGATCGCGCCGCCGACCGGCGCGCCGAGGCCCTTGGAAAAATCGATCCAGGCCGAATCCCAGCCCGCGGCCATGTCGCGGGCGCTGATGCCTGTGGCAACGCAGGCGTTCAGCAGCCGCGCGCCGTCCATATGGGTGGCCATTCCGTTGGCCTTGGCGATCTCGACGATTTCATCGAGCGCGGTCTTCTTCCAGATCGTGCCGCCGCCGATATTGGCGGTCTGCTCGACGCTGACCACGGTCTGCGGCGGCTGGTAGCGCGAGCGCGGATGCAGCGCGGCACGAAAGGTTTCAGGCGAAAACTGTCCGTCGTCGCCGCTTAGCGGCGTGATCTGGAATCCGCCAAGCGCGGCATGCGCGCCGCCTTCGCGGGCGATGATATGCGCGCTGACATGGGCGAGGATTTCATCGCCCGGCCGGCACCAGGCCAAGGTCGCCGCGACGTTGCACATGGTGCCCGACGGCATGAACACGGCAGCTTCCTTGCCAAGCAGGTCGGCCACGCGTTCGCACAACAGGTTGACCGTCGGGTCGTCGCCGATCTGCTCGTCGCCGACGTCAGCTTTTGCCATCGCCTTACGCATCGCCGGGGTCGGGCGCGTCTGCGTATCCGACAACAGGTTGATGCGGACGGGAGCAGCTTTGGGATCGCGCGGGGCAGGGGTGTAGTGCATGGGGCGGGTCTCGCTATGTGCAGTCATTGACTTGTTGTGTTTTGTATCCTATAAGATACAGTGTTCGAGGTTCTGAAGACCGATGAATTCGACAATTGGCTTTCCGCGCTCGCGGACCAACGGGCCGTTGCGAAGATCGCTTCTCGAATTGAGCGACTTGGCCTCGGTAACGCGGGAGACGTCAAGCCGGTCGGCGAAGGCATCAGCGAAATGCACCTGAGCTACGGTCCTGGG
Source organism: Afipia sp. GAS231 (assembly GCF_900103365.1). Taxonomy (NCBI): domain Bacteria; kingdom Pseudomonadati; phylum Pseudomonadota; class Alphaproteobacteria; order Hyphomicrobiales; family Nitrobacteraceae; genus Afipia; species Afipia sp. GAS231. The sequence continues at coordinate 1,099,553 of NZ_LT629703.1, read as the reverse complement.
TACCGCATCTACTACAAGCAAACAGGCAAGACGATTGTGCTGATTTTGTGTGGCGGCGACAAATCCAGTCAAGCAAGCGACATCAAGCGGGCCAAGGAAATCGTAGCGCAGCTGTGAAGGCAACGAAGATGATCAAGACCTCAAAGTTCGACGCGGCCGATTACCTCAAGACCCCTGCCGCGATCGCGTATTATCTGACTGAAGCATTTGAGACGAACGATCCGGCCTTTATTTGCACGGCGCTCGATACGGTTGCGCGTGCCAAAGGCATTGCGGACGTTTCAAAGGCCACCGGACTGTCGCGCGAAAGCCTGTACAAAACCTTCAAGGAAACGGCCAAGCCGGAATTCGATACGGTCCGAAAGGTGATGCTATCGCTCGGCGTCAAGTTGGTGGCCGAACCGATCGACGAATCGCAGAAGGTTGCCTGAATAAAACCTCGTACTACCGCCAAACAAAAAAAGGCCCCGGAAAACCGGGGCCTTTGACGTCTCGAAAGCTGTATCGCTTAGCGCGAATAGAATTCGACGATCAGATGCGGCTCCATCTGCACGGCGAACGGCACGTCCGACAATGCGGGGATGCGGGTGAACTTCGCCGTCATCTTGGAGTGATCGGCTTCGATGAAGTCGGGCACGTCGCGCTCGCCGAGCTGGCTAGCTTCCAGCACGTGGGTGAGCTGCTTGGACGATTCCTTGATCTCGACGAGGTCGCCGGGCTTCAGCTTGTAGCTGGAGATGTTGACGCGGCGGCCGTTCACCTTGACATGGCCGTGGTTGATGAACTGGCGCGCGGCGAACATGGTGGCGACAAACTTGGCGCGATAGACCACCGTATCGAGACGGCGCTCGAGCAGGCCGATCAGGTTTTCGCCGGTGTCGCCCTTCATGCGGCCGGCTTCGACGTAGATGCCGTGGAACTGGCGCTCGGAAATATTGGCGTAGTAGCCCTTGAGCTTCTGCTTGGCGCGGAGCTGCACGCCGAAGTCGGAGAGCTTGCCCTTGCGGCGCTGGCCGTGCTGGCCGGGGCCGTATTCGCGGCGGTTGACGGGGCTCTTAGGGCGGCCCCAGATATTCTGGCCCATACGGCGATCGATCTTGTACTTCGCCTCACTGCGCTTAGTCATCGCGTCCTCTATTGAGTTTGAGTTTTGAGGAAACGCGCCCTCCTGTGCACCGGGTGATCCCGGGGCCGACAGGTCCGCCTCGAAAGCTCGGGGAGGACCACGGGTCGCGAAACGCAACGCGGGCCGAAAACGGCCCGCGAGCAGGCGGTTTCTAGGGATATTCGACCCCGCTGTCAAATCCTCTCCCGGCCCGGTATGACTTGTACGCGCGGGCCTCGCCAGGACAGTTTTAGGCGCAAAGGGACGGGTTTGGGAGCAATGCAGCCTGCAGTGGTCGTGACCGGCGCTTCCTCCGGACTTGGCGTGGAATTCGCCCGCTTGGCGGTCGCCGAAGGGTCCAAAACGGTCCTGATTGCGCGCAATATCGCCGATTTGCAGCGGTTGGTGACGGAAATCGACCCTTCCGGTCAATCCACGGTGGCGCTCGGAATTGACCTCGCCGCGCCGGATGCCGGCGAAACCGTCGCCCGTGAGCTCGAGGCGCGGGATCTCTATTGTCACACCCTGATCAACGATGCCGGTTTTGGCCTGTTTGGCCAGGCTGTGGAACTCGATCGTGCGCGCCAGCTCGGGATCATCGCGGTCAATATCCGGGCACCGACCGATCTCATGCTGCGATTCCTGCCCGACATGATCGAGCGCAAGGCCGGCCGCATCCTCAACGTGGCATCGGCGGCCGGTTTTGCGCCGGGACCGCGGATGGCGGTGTATTTTGCCAGCAAGGCCTATCTGGTTTCGCTCTCGCAGGCGCTCTTGCGCGAGGCGAGGGGTAGTGGCGTCACGGTGACCTGCCTGTGCCCGGGTCCGCTGCGCACACCGTTTCTGACCCGGGCTGGCGCGCCGCAGGTGCGGTTGTTCAAACTTTTGCGAAAGCTTCCCGTCGATGAAGTCGCCCGTAGCGGCTGGGAGGCCATGAAAGCAGGCCAGAGGCTTTGCATCCCCGGTATCGGCACCAGGGCGGCGATCGTCGTGACGCGCTTCGTCCCTCGCCGAGTGGTGCTTGCCGTGGTCACGAGGCTGCTGCGCAGGCGCTAGGAGTTTGGCGCGTTCTCTCTACGCGAACCGGTGCCTGCTTCGTTCGAAAATGATCGCGGCTGCGTCAATGAAACGGGCGGTTTTTTCGGGCGTATCAGGTGCCGACCGCGCGGACCGGCTTTGGTTCGTTTTGCTGGCGGTTGGCCCGCAATTCCTGGACGATTTCGGTGTTCAGGACCTGTTCCAGCCGGTTCAACACCTTGGCCACCAGGGCGGCGTCGGTAATCCGATGGTCCCAGCGCAGCACGACATCGATGGTATGGTCCGGCTTCTCAACCCCATAGCTCAGCACGAAAGGTCCCGGGCTCATCGCATGGAGTTCGCCAGCGCCATAGGCTGACACCGAGGTCACGCCGTAACTGCCGAAATAATTGGCGCGCTGACGGCCGAAATTCAGTCCGATCGCCCAGAACAGGCGGCGCAACGGCAATGGCAGCCTGGTCGCCCGCATCATCTTGCGAAACGCCGGCACTTCGTCGATCGGCGCGTCCTTGGCGTGCCGAATCAGGGCGTTGACCTCATCCAGCGGCATTTCATCGGGCGCCGTGATTCGTTGCGGCAGCACGCAGTCCTGGCCTTCCTCGACGCGTGCGATCGCCACCATCGCGACGCTGCGCGGCAGTTCGTAGAACGACGGCATCGGCCATTTGACGTAAAGCGTCCGCAGCACCGGCTCTTCCTTCGCCACCAGGGCGAATGCCTTGACGAAAATCGCGGCCCAGCCGGGCCGCGGGCCCTGCGTGCGGGCCTCCGACAACAGGCGGACGTCGAGCGGGCGGGCAAGCGATACAAAGGGGACGCGAATCGACGCGTGCATGAGATCGATGACGATGCGACGCGGCGTTGTGATTTTTCGAACCGTTCCGCGCATCGCTCCGCTCTAGTTCCCGCCACACGACCATCAGAAGGCCGGCGGACCCATATGCCCGGGCCGCCGACCCCTGATCTAGCACGAACCAGACGGTTTGACGCCAGTCGGTTCGCGTTTTACGGCGCCGGTTTGGCCAGCGGCTCGCCGGCCTTGACGACGTAGACCCCGAGCACTTTGAAGGGCTTGTCGCCGGCCTTGGCGTCGTGAACGGCGCCTTCCGGGATCTGGTAGGATTCGCCGGCCTTGATCTTCATCGGAGGCTTGCCATCGAGCACGAGTTCGAGCTCGCCCTCCAGCACATAGCCGGTTTCCATGCCGGGATGGGTATGGCGGCCGGCGGCGCCGCCTGCGGGAACTTCCGCGATGGCGGTGACGGTGTTGTAGCCGGCCGGGAAATCGAGCTTTTGCAGCGGGGTCCGCTTGATACCGGTTTGCTGGGCGAGAGCCACGCCGGCGAATGCGACGATGGATAGTCCGAGAAGCATTTTCTTGATCATGTGTTTTCTCCGTGTGGCAGAAAGTCTAGCAGCGCCTTCCGCGCGCGGAAAGCGCGCGGCCAGGGGCGCGTCGCCAGGACGCGCGATTTTTCTACCGCTTGATGCCCTCGAGGCTTGCCGCGATGCCGCGCTGGAACAGCGACCAGTCGAAGCCCAGCGCCAGCGCGACATAGCCGCGTTCGATCATCTGGTTGGCCTGCTCGGCGGTGCGGGCGACGCCGCCGATCGGCACGCCGCTTTTGAGGATGCCGGCTTCGGCCCGCGCCATCAGCGCCTGTACTTCGGGATCGTCAGGCAGGCCGCGCTTGTTGATGGAGGTGGCGAGATCGCCGGGGCCGATCACCGCGAGGTCGATGCCCGGTGTCGCCATGATCTCGTCGATGCGGTTGACGGCCTCGACATGCTCGATGGTGACCATGCAGATCATGTCGTCGTCCGCGGTCGCCATATACTCCGCCATCGACACGCCCCAGCGGAACGGCGCGTGAAACGGCCCCCACAGCCGGTCGCCCTTCGGCGGATAGCGCACGCTGCGCACGGCCTTCTCGGCGTCGGCGCCGCTGCAGATCATCGGAAAATTGATCCCGAGCGCGCCGAAGTCCATCGGCGCCTTGGCGAGCCAGGGCTCGTTGGCGGCGATCCGCACCAGCGGCACGCAGGGCGTGCCTGATGTCGCCGTGATCATGCCATGCGCCGTGCCGAGATCGATCGGGCCGTGCTCGAGGTCGACGATGATCCAGTCGATCCCGGAACGGGCCATGATCTGCACGGTCTGGATCGAGGGAATGGTCGCGATCGCGCCAAACGTCGGGCGTCCGTCCCGCCACAGCTGTTTGAGACGGTTGAGCGGCGCTGATGTTGCGGAGGTCAAGGCGGAAGCTCCGTGATCGTATTGTTGGTGAGCGGCATGATAGGGACAAATACGTAGCGTATCGAGCGGGATGTTTTTCGGCGGACGCGGTTGAAGCGCCATCATTCTGTCGCAAGAAACCAGCATCGCATGCGCAAGTTCGGCTTCAAGGATAACTTCGTGATGATCGACCGACGAACCTTTCTGGTAGCGGCCTCGGGTTTGGTGTTTTCGCCTGTCCTGGCAGAGGACGCCCCGCCTGTGCTGGCGGCATATGAGCGCGACACCGGCGGGCGGATCGGCGTCTATGCCGAAAATCTTTCCACCGGTGCGAAGATCGCATGGCGCGCCGAAGAGCGCTTCGTCATGTGCAGCACCTTCAAGGCTTCGCTGGCCGCCTTCGTGCTGGCGCGGGTCGACAATGCCGAGGATCGTCTTGAGGACATGGTCGCCTATGGGGCCAAGGATCTTCTCGATTATGCGCCGGTCGCGAAACAGAACCTGGCGCAAGGCGCCAAGGAAGCGGCCATGTCGGTTGCAGATATGTGCAAGGCGATCGTCGAACTCAGCGACAACACCTGTGCCAATCTGCTGCTGGCGCGGGTCGGCGGTCCTGCCGCCTTGACCGAGTTCTGGAGCCGAACCGGCGACGCGGTCTCGCGCCTCGACCACAACGAGCCCGAGCTCAATCGTTCGCCGCCGGGCGATCCCCGTGACACCACCACGCCATCGGCGATGGCGGGAAATCTGCGCCGCTTCCTGCTCGGCACGGTGCTGACGCCTTCCTCGCGCGAGCATCTGACGCAATGGATGGTGGACTGCAAGACCGGCAACAACCGTCTGCGCGGTGGCCTGCCGGCGGATTGGAAGATCGGCGACAAGACCGGCAATAACGGCAAGGACGCGTCCGGCGATATCGCGATCGCCTGGCCGAAGTCCGGCGGCCCGGTGCTGGTCACCGCCTACACGCAGGGTGGTTCGCCGACCCCGCCGCAATTGGAAACGGTCTTCAAGGAAATCGGCGCGATGGTCGCGCAGCGGCTCAGTTAGCGCCCAAAACTTACGCCGGGACGCGGCCGCCGAAGAACGGCATCAGGGCCTGGCTCAGCGTGTGCGGCCGCTTCGACGTGAAGATCATTTCGGCGCCGGCCTGATCGGATGGACCGTTGGCCGGGCCGAGCAGATCCGAGACGCGGCGGGCGATGGCGGGGGCGGGATCGATCCAGTCGACCGGCCATGGCGCGAGCAGCATCAGCCGGTCCAGCAACAGCGGATAGTGCGTGCAGGCCAGCACCACGGTGTCGGTGCGGTGGATATCGCTGGCGTCCTTGCCGACGAAACATGGCGCGAGTTCGGCCGCGATATCCTCATCGCTGACGTCGTTGCCGCTGAGCGCGGATTCGCAGAGCGAGGCGAGCTCCGCCGAGCCGACCAGTGTCACCTCGCAGCCTTGCGCAAAATCCTTGATCAGGCGCTTGGTGTATTCGCGTTTGACGGTGCCCTTGGTGCCGAGCACCGACACGCGCTTGGTCTTCGAGCTGGCGCAAGCCGGCTTGATCGCGGGCACGGTGCCGACAAACGGCACCTGATAGGCCTCGCGCAGGTGCGACATGACAAGCGTGGACGCGGTGTTGCAGGCGATCACCAGCAGATCGGGCGCATGGCTGGCGATCAGTTCGCCAATCAGCGGCACCACGCGCGCGATGATCTGCTCCTCACTGTGATGGCCGTAGGGAAAGAACGCGTCGTCGGCCACATAAACATAATGGGCATCGGGCCGGGCGCGGACGATCTCACGCAATACCGTGAGGCCGCCGAGGCCGGAATCGAAGACGAGGATCGTTGGGGGATAGGACACGCCGCTCTTTTAGCCGATCCACGGTTACCATTCAGTTGTTTTTGCGGCCGGTGGGGGTCCCGCGATCGATGGCCCAGGGAACGCGCACGCAGTTTTGAACGATTCAAGTCGCCTTCACGGGAATGGAAAGCTATCAGGGCAAGTCATTGCAGATATGGACAAAACCGCAAACGACCCACGGCATGTGAGAGGTCGGGAGGCCCAACAGAAATGCTACGCAATACGTCGTCGAGCTGGGGCCGCCTGTCGCGCGGGTTCCATTGGGGCCTCGGCCTGGTCATCATCAGCATGCTCGCCTTCGGCTGGTGGATGAACCACATTCCGGCCGGCCCGAACCGGTTCTTCTACCGCTCGATCCATGCCGATATCGGCTACCTCGTGCTGCTGCTGATGGTGCTCCGCCTGATCTGGCGCGGCTTCAATCCGACGCCGGCACTGCCTTCGGACACGCCGCGATGGCAGCGGATCGTGGCCAGCATCAGCCATTGGTCGCTCTATGCCGTTACCATTCTGGTGGCGATGCTGGGCTGGGCGCATTCCGGCGCGCGCACCCCTGATTATTCCAGCTTCTTCGGGCTGTTTCACGTTCCGCAGATTACCTCGCCCGACAAGGCCGCCGCTGCGGCCTATGAGGACCGTCACATCCTGTTTGCCTATGTGCTGCTGGCACTGATCGTGCTCCACATCGGCGCGGCGCTCTGGCATCACTTCATCAAACGCGATCGCGTCACATCGCGCATGGTCGACGGCGCGCCCGGCTGAGGCCGCGATTTAGCCCAAGATTCAGACCAAGATTTAGAAGCTCTCCAATCAAGAGCGGCTTTTTGTCTCTTCACGGCGTGGCTTGCAGCAGCGTATGCCATCTCGCCTGATCTTCAGCCATCATTGAAAGAGCCGACATGTCCCTCTCGCGAACGCTTTCGAAGGCCGTCATTTTTGCTGCCGTCACCGCGCTGCTGCCGATCGCCGCTACCAGCGCCGCCAACGCGCAGGCCGCGACCGAAATCCAGCTCAGCTACAAGGACAAGAAGTTCGAGCCCGCGGAAATCAGCGCGCCTGCCAACACGCCGATCGTGATCAAGCTGAAGAACCTGGATTCCAAGCCGATGGAATTCGAGAGCAAGGCCTTGAAGATCGAGAAGGTGGTTGCCGGCTCCAGCGACGCCACCATCAACGTTCGCGCCCAGAAGGCGGGCCGCTACGAATTCGTCGACGAATACAACGAGAAGGTCGCGCGCGGCGCGCTGGTCGTGAAGTAGGAAAGAACCGTGCTTGCTGCACTGATCATCGTTTTCCGCGAAGTCTTCGAGGCCGGTCTGATCATCGGCATCGTGCTCGCGGTCACGCGCACGGTGCCGCATCGCAACGCCTGGATCGGCGGCGGCGTGCTGGCCGGTGTGCTCGCCGCCTGCGTCGTCGCCGGCTTTGCCGGCGCGCTGTCGAACCTGTTTGCCGGCATGGGACAGGAACTGTTCAACGCCGCCATACTCGTGATCGCGGTCGTGATGCTGACCTGGCACAATGTCTGGATGGCGCGTCACGGCGCCGAGCTTGCCGGTGAACTGCGCGTCGCCGGGAAGGCGGTGGTGGAAGGATCGAAATCGCTGCTCGCGCTGGCGGTGGTGGTCGGCGTCGCGGTGCTGCGCGAGGGCAGCGAGGTCGTGCTGTTCCTCTACGGCGTGATTGCCACCGGCGGCGATACCGCTTGGGGCGTGACGCTCGGCGGCCTCGGCGGCCTCGCACTCGGTGTGATGGTCGGTCTTCTGACCTATTTCGGCCTGCTGCGTATTCCCGCGCGCGCGCTGTTTACGACCACGACGATCCTGATCGCCTTGCTCGCCGCCGGCATGGCGGCGCAGGCTGCGGCCTTCCTGGAGAAGGCCAACTGGCTGACCGCGATGGACAACGTGGTGTGGGACTCAGGCTGGCTGCTCTCCGATGCCAGCATTCCCGGCAAGGCGTTGCATACGCTGATCGGCTACACCGACCAGCCGACCGCGATGCAGCTCACGGTGTATCTCGCGATCCTCGCGGTCACCTTCGTGCTGATGCGGCTGTACGGCGCGCCGGCGAAGGCAAAGGCCGTGGCTGCCTAATTCCGTCATTGCGAGGAGCGAAGCGACGAAGCAATCCAGTCTTTCTTCAAGTGAAGAACTGGATTGCTTCGCTTCGCTCGCAATGACGGTTTGCTCATTCAGCTCTCGCCGAACACCCGCTTGAAGATGGTGTCGATGTGCTTGAAGTGATAGCCGAGGTCGAACTGTTCCTCGATCTCGGCATCCGTCATCAGCTTCTTGACGTCGGGGTCCTTCTTTAACAGCGTCAGGAAGTCGCCTTCGCCGCGCCACACCGGCATCGCGTTGCGTTGCACGAATTTGTAGGCGTCCTCGCGGCTGGCGCCCTTTTGCGTCAGCGCGATCAGGATCCGCTGCGAATGCACGAGGCCGCCGAGGCGGTCGAGATTCTTCTGCATGTTGGCGGGATAGATCAAAAGCTTCTCGATCAGGCCGGCAAGGCGATTAAGCGCGAAGTCGAGCGTGACCGTCGCATCAGGTCCGATCATGCGTTCGGCCGAGGAGTGCGAGATGTCGCGCTCGTGCCAGAGCACGACGTTCTCCATCGCCGGCATCGCATAGGCGCGCACCATGCGGGCAAGGCCGGTGAGATTTTCCGACAGCACCGGGTTGCGCTTGTGCGGCATCGCCGACGAGCCCTTCTGGCCTTCGGAGAAGAATTCCTCGGCTTCCAGCACTTCCGTTCTCTGCAAGTGCCGGATTTCGGTGGCGAGCCGCTCGACGGAGGAGGCGATCACGCCGAGCGTCGCAAAATACATCGCGTGGCGGTCGCGCGGGATCACCTGGGTGGAGACCGGCTCGGGCACCAGGCCCATCGCTTTCGCGACATGTTCTTCGACGCGCGGATCGATCTGCGCAAAGGTGCCGACGGCGCCCGAGATCGCGCAGGTCGCGACTTCCTTGCGTGCGGCGATCAGGCGCTCGCGGGCACGGCTGAACTCGGCATAGGCGTAAGCGAGCTTGAGCCCGAACGTCACCGGCTCGGCATGGATGCCGTGCGAGCGGCCGATGGTCGGCGTCATCTTGTGCTCGAAGGCGCGCTTCTTCAGCGCCGCCAGCACCTTGTCGATGTCGGCGATCAGAATATCGGCGGCGCGGGTGAGCTGGACGTTGAGGCAGGTGTCGAGCACGTCGGAGGAGGTCATGCCCTGGTGGACGAAGCGCGCCTCGGGGCCGACGATCTCGGCCAGATGAGTCAGGAAGGCGATGACGTCGTGCTTGGTTTCGCGCTCGATCTCGTCGATGCGGTCGACATTGAAGGTGGCGTTTTTGGCCTTGGCCCAGACGGTTTTGGCGGCCTCTTTCGGGATCACGCCGAGTTCTGCCTGCGCGTCCGCCGCATGTGCCTCGATCTCGAACCAGATCTTGAAGCGGGTCTGCGGCCCCCAGATGGAGGCCATTTCCGGGCGGGTGTAGCGGGGGATCATCGACGACTCCGGCGAATTGTTTTTTTACGCCGTGCTTTAACAGAGCCGCCCAAGCCAGACAAACGCTCAAGGCAACGGTTTTTCCGTCATGGCCGGGCTTGTCCCGGCCATCCACGTCTTTGTTGCGTGAAGACGTGGATGCCCGGCACAAGGCCGGGCATGACGACCGGGACGTAGGCGCGGGCAGGGTCGGCGGCAGCCGCGTCGGGGCCGGGAGCCGGCGGCTCATCCAGTCCCGCATCCGGCGCAGCCCTGCCATCCCCAAAGATTGAATGACAGATATTGAAATCTGTCAGCGAGACGTGCTATATCCCTTTTCGACGCCAATAGTGGGTGTCACCCCGGCCCGTTGGCCCTGGGCCCGGGGACTTCAAAAGGACTACGCCAATGACCATCGAACTCATTCATTTGACTGCACAAATTCAACTCTGGCTCAATCGTCAAGTTGCCCGCCATCTGGCGGCGCAGGCCGAACGCCTGGAACCGGTAAAGCATTAACCCGTTAGGGGGACTGAATGACCACCCGTCTCGTCGTCTCAAAGGTACGCCAATGAACGAAGTCGTGGTTCTGACCCCCGAACGTATTCTGGAGGTGACGGAAGACGTTTTACGCCGTTACGGGCTTGCGAAGGCGACCGTGGTCGATGTGGCCCGGGCGCTCGATGTCAGCCACGGCAGCGTCTACCGCCACTTTCCCAGCAAGGCCTCGCTGCGCGAGGCGGTCGCCAAACGATGGCTCGACCGGCTGAGTGCACCGCTTATGGAGATCGTTGAGGCGACGGGTCCGGCCCCGGAGCGGCTTGACTGTTGGCTGCGCACGATGTTTTCCATCAAGCACAAGCGGCTGGCCGACGACCCCGAGATGTTCGCGACCTACCTGACGCTGGCCCGCGAGGCGTGCAGGAGCGTCAAGGGTCACAAAGACTGCCTGGTCGACCAGATCGCGCGCATCCTGTCGGACGGCGTCAAAGAAGGCGCCTTCGAGGTCGCCGACGTGAAGGCCTCGGCCCGCGCTATCTTCGACGCCACCAGCCGCTTCCATCATCCCGCCCATGCCGACGAATGGAACGATCCGGATGCGCAGGCCCGGATCGACGCGCTGCTGGCGCTGCTGCTCCATGGACTGCAAGCGCCGAAGAAGCGCTGAGTCTTTTTCCCCCTGGTTTGAACAGGTGTTTCGTCATGGCCGGGCACAGCCGTCCTAAGGACGGCGTCGCTTCCGCTCGCCCATGCCCGGCCATCCACGTCTTCTCCTTCCGCGACACCGCTAAGACGTGGATGCCCGGGACAAGCTCGGGCATGACGGACTATTGTTTGATATCCATCAATCCACGCCAAACGCGCTAGCGCGATAGTCGAGGCGGAGGAACAATTGCGGCTCGCGGTCTTTGCCGACATCCATGCCAACCGGCAGGCATTCCAGGCCTGCCTTGATTCCGCGCGGGCGCGCGGCGCGGAACGAATCATTTGCCTCGGCGATATCGTCGGCTATGGCGCCGATCCGGAATGGGCGGTCGACACCGTGATGGACCTCGTCAAGGACGGGGCGATCGCTGTCACCGGAAATCATGATGCCGCCATCGGCACCGCATCCGAAACCATGAATGCCGAAGCCCAGGCCGCGATCGAGTGGACGCGGGGCAGGCTGAGCGCACCGCAACGGCGCTTCCTGGCGGAGTTGCCGTTCAAGCACCAGGACGGCGACCGCCTCTACGTGCATTCGGAGGCCTCTCACCCGGCGCAATGGCATTACGTGCGCAGCTCATCGGACGCCGCGCGCAGCATCGAGGCGACCGCTGCCCAAGTCACGTTCTGCGGACACATCCACAAGCCCGCGCTCTACTCGATGTCATCGGCAGCGAAGATGACGAGTTTCATCCCGACATCGGAAACACCGGTCCAGCTCCTGAGCGGCCGGCGCTGGCTTGCCGTGCTCGGCTCGGTCGGTCAGCCCCGCGACGGCAATCCGGCGGCGGCCTTCGCGATGCTCGATACCACGTCGCGCGAAATCACCTTTTGCCGCGTGCCCTATGATGTCATCGCGGCGGCCGACCGCATTCGCGCCAACGGCCTGCCGCACTGGCTCGCCGACCGCCTCGTGATCGGGAGGTGAGGGATGGCAAAACCTTCGATCGCCTTGGGCGCGCAACTCGACGGTTTCACGGTCGGGGAATGCGTCCATCGCGGCGGCATGGCGACGCTGTGGACCGTGACCCATCCTGGCATCACGGTGCCGCTGTTGATGAAGGTGCCGCGGGTTTCCGAAGGCGAGGATCCGGCGGCAATCGTCTCTTTCGAGATGGAGCAGATGATCCTGCCGCGGCTCGCCGGCCCGCATGTGCCCGGCTGCTTCGGCACCGGCGATTTTGCCAGGCAAGCCTATGTCGTTATCGAACGCATCGCAGGCCAGACGCTCTACAGCCGGATCGGCGAGCTGCCGATCTCCTATGAAGAGGCGCGCCTGATCGCCGGCAGGATCGCAACGGCGCTCGCCGACCTGCACCGGCAGAACGTCATTCATCACGACATCAAACCGAGCAGCATCATGTTTCGCCGCTCCGGCGAATGCGTGCTGATCGATTTCGGACTGTCGCATCACAACCTGTTGCCGGATCTGCTGCAGGAGGAATTCCGCCTGCCTTACGGCACCGCGCCCTATATGGCGCCGGAGCGTCTGCTCGGCGTGCGCGACGATCCGCGCAGCGACCTGTTTTCGCTCGGTGTGCTCTTGTACTTCTTCACCACAGGCGTGCGGCCGTTCGGCGAGAGCGAAACCCTTGGTGGCATGCGACGGAGGCTGTGGCGCGATCCGTATCCGCCGCGCCAGCTGAAGCCGGACTATCCGCCCTGGCTGCAGGAGATCGTGCTGCGCTGTCTCGAGATCGAGCCGGTCTGGCGTCACCCGACGGCGTCGCAACTGGCGTTCGATCTCGCCCACCCCGATCAGGTCAAGCTGACTGCGCGATCGGAACGGTTGAAGCGCGATCCGCTCTCTACGGTGTGGCGTCGCCGCTTCAATGGCGGAATGACCCAGCAGAGGCCGAAGTCGGACGTGGCCGTCCAGCTCGCATCGGGCCCGATCGTTGCCGTCGCGCTCGATACCGAGGAGGGTTCGGCGCCGCTCAACGAATCCCTGCGCATCACGGCGGCGCATTTGCTGGCGACACTTCCGTCGGCGCGACTGGCCTGCATCAATGTGTTGAAGCTCGGCCGCATCACCATCGACCGCACGCTCGACGAGCAGGGCAACAACAAGCACATCGACCGTCTGGTCGCGCTGCGGCATTGGGCATCGCCGCTGGGCCTCGACGAGAGCCGGCTGACCGTGCATGTGCTGGAGGCGGTCGATCCCGCGGCCGCGATCCTGGAATTTACCGGGATCAACCAGGTCGACCATATCGTGATCGGTGCGCGGCAGAACTCGATGCTGCGCACGCTGCTCGGAAGCGTATCCTCCAAGGTCGCGGCCGAAGCCGCCTGCACCGTGACGGTGGTGCGGCCGCCACGGCTGGCGGCAGCGATGCCGCAGGAAACTGCGAGCCCGGCGTAGCCCGGATGAGCGAAGCGACATCCGGGATAATACCTGACGCAGAGCACCCGCATATCGTGGAGCCTGTCATCGGGCGCGCATTCGCGCGATCCGTTGGCTCATGCGGGTTACGATCTGCCGGTTTGTGGTGTTCACTCCAGCGTCTGCACCGGCGGCGTCTTCGCCGCCGCCGGACGTGCAGCCGGGGCAGGGACTGTGCCTTCGCTCCGGGAACTCGCGATGCGCGGATTCGTTTCGCCGGCCGGGCTCGGCGCTTCCGCTCGCGCACCGCGCACGTTCTCGCTTGCGGCCTGCCTTCGCTGCCGCGAGGCGCGGGAGCGGTCGAGGCCCCACGAGCGCGCAATGGACGGCCCGGCGGAATAGCCGATGAATGCGCCGGCGACCGCGCCGATCGGTCCCAGCACCACGGCGCCGGACACCGCGCCGAGCGCGGCGTCGCCGGCGCGATGCTGCGCCGAAGCCGCTGAGGTTGCGATGACGAGCAGCACTGCTGCGGCGATGACGGCCTTGATCATGGTGCGGTTCCATCGATGAGAGGAGGTCAGGCTGATCCCGCTTTATGGCCGCAGCGTGAAGCTTTCGCGGTCCGGATGCGACGCAAATTCGGCGTGACGTATCGGGTATCGGGTGGTCGCCACGTCAACGAGGAGACAATTTCCGGCGCACCGATTGGAAGGAACCCAAGATGCGCCTCTACTATCACCCGCTCTCGTCAAACTCGCGCCGCGTCGTGTTGACCGCGCTCCATCTGAACGTAGACCTCGAACTGGTCGTGGTCGATCTCCTGAAAGGCGAACACAAGGCGCCGGAATATTTGCGTCAAAATCCGAACGGAAAAGTTCCGCTGCTGAATGACGACGGATTCATGCTGTGGGAGTCGCACGCCATCATGCAATATCTGGCGGATGGATCGCCGGGGCAGGACCTCTACCCCTTGGACGTCAAGGCACGCGCCGACGTCAACCGATGGCTGTTTTGGTCGGCCTATCACTTCACGCCGGCGGTCGGATTCATCACCCGGGAACGCGTCTCGAAGAAAATGGTCGGCGGTGCAGGCGGACCCGATCCGGTCGAAATCGCGCGCGGTGAAGCGTTGCTGTCAGCGGCGGCGCAGGTGCTCGATGATCACCTGGCGCGCAACGAATGGATTGCGCAGGACAAACTGACGCTGGCCGATTTCGCGATTGCCTCGCCGCTGATGCACACGGCCGCGGCCGAATTGCCGGTCACGGGTTACGCAAACCTGCAGGCGTGGTTTTCGCGGATACAAGCACTCGACGCCTGGAAGAAGGCAACGGTTGCGCCGCCGCCTTTGACCCGCATTCATCCGCCTTCTCGATGACGGGTTGCCTGTGCATGTCGAACAAGGCGATCACGTCGGATCGTTGGGGATCCAATCCTCCGCGGTTGAATCCCAATGGTGTGTATCGTCGAATTGTTTCCAGGGTGGCTTCGGGTTGCTTTCACCGCGCGTCCTTCGCAACACATTCAATGTTGGAAAGCCGACACAACCCAAAAGCGTCACCATCCAGTCGCGAGCGTTATGCTCGGAGTTTCGGTTGTTGATCGTTGTTAGCATCACGCGCCTCCTTAGAAGTAAGAAGCTGAGCTAATGTTACCCCCTCCAAAAGCAGACAAATGTGAGCGGCTTCACTATCTCAAAATGAACTTCTCCGGGCAGACCCCGTACCCTGGAGATCGATTTTAGGCTTGGCGCCGCTACAATTCCTCCAGCTTTTTGACGCGTCAGCACGCCTGACCCTTGAACCTTCGCATTGCCATTGTGACTCACGACTAGGGCAACGTCTGCCCGAATATGAGAGGAACCATCATCTTGAATTGAAACGCCACAATCGGAGGGACAGCCATGAGATCTAATTTTAAACTCGCAATGGTAATGCTCGCTGGCGTCGCAATTGGAGCTATCGCGGTCCAGGGCCTCCACGCGCAAGGAGCCAAGCTGAAAGCTTACTCGATCAGCGAATCTGAAATCCTCGATCCTGCAGCCCAAGCCGCATACCTCCCTACCGCCCGGAAGTTGATAGAGGCAGCCCATGGTCGAGCTTTACGCACCGCAGCCGGACGGGTTGTTCAAATAGAGGGTGGGTCGCCTCCCAAGAGTGCGGCCATCGTCGAATGGGACAGCTTGGATGACGGAGTGGCATTCTACAAGTCGAAAGCCTGGATGGACCTTGCACCCCAGCGTGACAAGGCAGTTAAGGTAATACGGCGGTACATCGTCGAAGCCGAAAAGTAGCCGCCTTCATCCCAGACCGCGGCTGCGGGCCGCCGACCAGACATCAGGTGCCGGTGCCGCACCGCGGCTAAATTGAACCCGCACAAACGGAGGGAATTGCCATGAGGTCCAGTTATCGGAGTGCAATGGTATTGCTCGCTGGCGTCGCGCTCGGCGGACTTGCGGTTCAAGGGCTTCGCGCCCAGGCCAAGCCGCCTGTCTACTACGTCTCGGAAATCGATGTGCACGATGCCGATGCTTATGCGAAGGAGTACGCTCCTAAGGCTCAAGCAGTCATCAAGGCAGCCGGAGGACGCTTCGTCGCCGTCGGCGGTGTTGCCGGCAACTTGGCTGGAAAGCTGACCACGTTTGAAGGCGGAGCACCAAAGCGTGTGACTATTCAAGTCTGGGACAGCTTGGAGAAGATCAAGGCGTGGCGGGACAGCAAGGAATTTGCCGAAATCCGGAAGGTCGGCGAAAAATACGCAACATTTACTCACGGCTTTGCAGTCGAAGGCGTGCCTGACCCTTGAACCTTCGCTTTGCCATTGTGACTCACGATTGGGGCGACGTGTGCCCGAATGTCAGAGGGAGGAGGGACTTCATGAAGTACATGATTGAATACGCCATCCGCTCGACCGGGCTCACCCACGACGAAGGTTTTGCGGGCTCGGAAGCTCTGCTGACCGCGTTCGGCAAGTGGAAGCCGGAAGACGGTTTGACGGTCCACGCGTTCGTCTCGAACCTGGCCGGTAACGGCGGTTACGTGCTGGCCGAGGCCGGCGACCCCAAGGTCATCGTCACGTTCGTCTCAAAGTACAATTTTTGGAACGACGTCAATGTCGTTCCCGTGGTCGACGTCGGCGAAGTGGTTCCGATAGCTGCGGCGTCCCTTGCTTGGGCGAGAAGCGCTTCGAAAAGCTGATTGAGGAAGTTGGTCGCTCTCGGGCCATAGCGGACTCTCGCGCGCCGTCTGCCCGGCGCTTTGGTTCACGGCTGCTGCTTCGCTTCCCCACAAGCGAAATCTTCGCGCAGCCCCTGCGACAAAGTAGCCCGACGGGCAAATCACCAAAATCCTGTCCAGCCCTTCGGATAAAAATATTTCGATTGAGCCGTCGGGCAAATCAGGCGTTTAACTCCGCCCGTCTCCCGCGATGAGAGGGGCGCTCGCGATCGTCACGAACGTGCGGTGAGATGCGGTGGACGCGATGGCTGCGAAGACGAACGCTGCCATTGCGTACGGCGAAATCGTTTGGGTCCGACGCCCCGGTGCTGGCGTCAAGTCGGCGGAAGCGAAAGCTGAAGCGGATGATGGTGGCAAGAAAGCCGGTCACCAGGACGATCTCGTATAAGCCGTAAAACCATTGCGTGGGGGAGGCCGGCGTGTTGTCAGCTGAACCTGTATGCTCGTGGGCAGCATATCCTTTTGCAACACGCCTGCGAGACCGCGGGTGCAGCGCGCACCCGGTCTTCCCCGCGCCCTCTTATTTCGAGGGCAAGGTTGATTGCAAAACTTCGGGCGCATCGCGCCGCGAGAATGCTCACTGCTGTCATCACCCGCCTTGTGCGCAATTGCGCACTGGAGCGGGTGATCCAGTATTCCAGAGGCGTCTGTGATTGAATTGATAGGCCGCAGCGTACTGGATCCCCCGCATGCGCGGGGGATGACAACCGATAGGCGCTTCGCCCGCAATGACGGCGTCAGCTTCGTAGGGTGGGCAAAGCGTAGCGTGCCCACCATTTGCATTACCGAAATAACTGGTGGGCACGGCGCTAGGCGCCTTTGCCCACCCTACAAGACTACAAAACTCAGATCGCTTCGCCGCGCGCGAGCGCGGCGGCGTTGCGGATCGCGGATATGTTGGCCTTGTAGGATTCCACCGTGCCGCCCTTGAACACGGCGGAGCCCGCGACGAACGCATTGGCGCCGGCGGCGGCGAGTTGGCCCGACACGTCGGGGCCAACGCCGCCATCCACCTCGATGTCGATCGGACGGCCTGCGGTCATTGCCCTGAGGTCGCCGACCTTGCCGACGGCGGACTTGATGAAGGCCTGGCCGCCGAAGCCGGGATTAACCGACATGACCAGCACGAGATCGATCAGGTCGATGACATATTCGATCGCGCTCACCGGCGTGCCGGGGTTGAGAACGACTCCGGCCTTCTTGCCGAGCGCGCGGATCGCCTGCAGCGAGCGGTGCAGATGCGGGCCGGCCTCGGCATGGACGGTGATCTGATCGCAGCCGGCCTTGGCGAAGGCTTCGAGGTAGGGATCGCACGGCGAGATCATCAGATGCGCGTCGAAGGTCTTCTTGGTGTGCGGGCGCATCGCCTTGATGACGTCGGGGCCGTAGGAAATGTTGGGAACGAAATGTCCGTCCATCACGTCGAGATGGATCCAGTCGGCGCCGGCTGCGTCCACGGCGCGGACCTCTTCGCCGAGCTTGGCGAAATCCGCCGCCAGAATCGACGGGGCGATGACGAGGGGACGTGACGCGAATGGTTGAGACATGTGCGTTTCCCGTAGCGCTTGAAGGAGAGGCAAAGGGGAGAATAGCTCCGCGTAACATGCAGGACGGCCGGGGGCAATGCAGCGGCAAACTGCGCCGGTGGGGCGGAAAAATCTGCCGCCCGCGGGCACCAATTGCCGATCCGGCGGGCGCCTGAAGCAGAAAAAAGCCCGGTTTCATTGGGTTTTTCGTCATGGCACAGGGCTTGCTGAGTTAATCCGCAGAACCTGGTCCGCGTGATGCGGTGTTGTCGGAGTTCCGTCATGTTGCCTGCCTTAACTGCTGCGTCCGCGGCGATCGATGCCCTCAAGTCGCTGACGTCGTCGAAGTCGTCAAAGTCGTCGTCCACGACATCGACGGGTTTCACGCAGCCCGCCGCCAATCCGTTCGATCAGTCAGGCAGCACCACCCCGGCTTCGAGCGCCACGGGCACGACGACCGGCGGCAGCGGCTTTACGCAGATATCGCCGCAGACCATGAGCGCGTTGCTCGACGCCCAGAGCCAGTCCGCGACGGCATCAACCACGGCTTCGCCGACCGACGCCTCCAGCGCGCTGAAGGACCTGTTCTCGAAGATCGACGCCAATGGCGACGGCAAGGTCACCAAATCCGAATTCGAGAACGCGCTCGGCGCCGGCGGCACCAATCTCAAGGCGGCCGATAACGTCTTCTCCAAGCTCGACAAGAACGGTGACGGCTCGGTCAGCCTCGACGAAATGTCCGCGGCGCTGAAGGGCGCCGGCGGCAAGGGCGGTCATCATCATCGCAGCGCCGGCGGTTCCGGAAGCTCCGATGGATCCAATACCGATCCGCTATTGGCGGCGCTGCAGGGCGCTTCCTCGACCTCCACCACCAACAGCGATGGCTCGACCACAACGTCGTTGACCTACGCCGACGGATCGAAGGTCACGATGACGTCGCCGGCCAGCAACAGCTCATCGAGTTCCGCAAGTTCGTCCTATAATTTCATCGAGCAGATGATCCAGCGCGCGGCCAGCTCGATTGCCTCTTCGGCGCAGTCATCGCTTTCGGTGAGCGTCTGAACTGAGATCCGGCGATGATCGTCGTTCGGCAAGCGACCTAGCCGAAGCGATCGCTCCACGCCGGTAGCGCGCCCAGAAAGGGCAGCGCGGTCGCCGCATGGACGCCACGCGCAATCGCGCGGGCGACCGTATTGGCGGCCACCATGCCGAGTTCGGTAAGACCGAACAGCGGATCGATCGGCTTTTGGCCGGTCGCCGCCGCGAACACCACGTCGCCGTCGAGCGGCGCGTGGACCGGATAGATTGCGCGCGCCATTCCGGTCTGCGCGATCATTGCCAACCGCCGGGCCTGCGGCTTGGTCAGCACGGCGTCGGTAACGACGACCACCAGCGTGGTGTTTTCCGCAGCCCTCGCGTCCGGACCGCCCTTGAGCCGCGCCTTCAACATCTCGGGATTGAAAGACGGCGGAAGTCCGCGTCCGCCGAACTCGTTGTTGGCCTCGAACGGCGCTGCCCAGAACCACGGCCCGTCGCCGACCGTGACGCTGCCGACGGCGTTGACCACCGCGAGTGCGGCGACCGCGATGCCGCTCCCGGTTTGCGCGGAAGCGGAGCCGAGGCCGCCCTTGAAATTGGCCGTGGTGGCGCCGAGACCGGCGCCGACGCTGCCCAGTGTGAAATCGGTGCTCGCAGCCTGGGCCGCGGCATAACCGAGATCGCGGTAGGGCGGGAAGCGTCCCCAGGCCTTGCTGCCGCCGTTCAGGAGATCGAAGCAGATCGCGCCCGGGACGATCGGAATGACGGCGTCGCGTATCCTTAAGCCGCGGCCCTGTTCGGCCAGCCAGGCCTGTACGCCGCCAGCGGCATCCAGGCCGAGCGCCGAGCCGCCGGAGAGCGTGATCGCGTCAATCGCGTCGACGGTACCTTCGAGATGAAGCACCGATTCCTCGCGGGTGCCCGGGCCGCCGCCGCGAACATCGATCGACGCCACCGCAGGAGCGTCAAAAATGATCGCGGTGACGCCGGAGGCGATCGCTGCATCGTCGGCGTGACCAACGCGAACGCCGGATATATCGGTGAGGAGATTTTTCAAGAGACCCTGTCCGCTGGCCCGTCCAGACGGGCCTTCCGCAACCGATATATCAGCCGTGCGGAATGCTTCAACTGGCAAGCGCCAGCCGCAGCATCCTGGCCAATTCGAACTTGCGATAGGGTTTGGCGAGCAACAGCACGCCGGAATCGAGGCGGCCATGATGGACGATGGCGTTCTCGGTATACCCTGACGTGTACAGGGTCTTGAGCGAAGGTTGCCGCTTTAACGCCTCCTCGACCAGTTGGCGGCCGTTCATGGTGCCCGGCATGATCACATCGGTGAACAGCAGATCGACCCGCGCGGTGTCGAGGATTTTCAGGGCGTCGGCGGCATTGGCCGCCTCGAGCGTGGTGTAGCCCAGGCTCTCGATCTGGGTCACTACATAGCGCCGCACCATCGAATCGTCCTCGACGACGAGGATTGCTTCGTGACCGCCCTCGACATTGGCCGAGATCAGCACCTCCGCGGCGGTCTGGTTCAATCCGGTCGCTCGCGGCAGGTACATCTTGACGGATGTGCCGTGGCCTTCCTCGCTGTAAATCTTGATGTGCCCGCCCGACTGTTTGACGAAGCCGAATACCATGCTGAGGCCAAGCCCGGTGCCCTTGCCGACTTCCTTGGTGGTGAAGAAGGGATCGAATACCCGCTCCAGCAGGGCCGCGGGAATGCCGGCGCCGGTGTCGCTGACGGCGACCATGACGTAGTTGCCCGGCGTCACCTCGCTGTGCATGCTCGCATAGTTTTCGTCGAGGTAGACGTTGCTGGTCTCGAGCGCGAGCTTGCCGCCCTGGGGCATCGCATCGCGGGCGTTGAGGGCCAGATTCAGCACCGCGGTGGTGAGCTGGCTCGGATCGACCAGCGCCGTCCAGGCGTCGTCGGCCAGCAGCGGCTTGATTTCGACATGCTCGCCGAGCGTCGGATGCAGCAGCTTGGCAGCCTCCAGCACCAGCGAATTGACGTCGATCTCGCGGGGCTGCAGCGGCTGCTTGCGGGCAAAGGCCAAGAGATGCTTGGTCAGGCTGGCCCCGCGTTCGGCGGCTTCGTCAATCAGCTTGGCGATCGAAACGAGCTCGGGCTTGTCGGCGACGGCTTCCTCCAGGATTCCGATGGTCCCGGTGATCACGGTCAGGATGTTGTTGAAGTCATGCGCGACACCGCCCGTCAGCTGGCCGATCGCGTCCATCTTCTGGACGTGCCGCAGCTGGGCCTCGGCAGCCTGCTTTTCCGTGAGATCGCGGCCGATGAAGAAGTGGCGCCTGACCGGTTCCGACCATGTCCCGCTCCAGTTCAGCGAAACCGCCTTGCCGTCCTTGCCGATGTAGCGGGTTTCGAAATTGCGCTTGCTCTGCCCCCGTCGCGCCGTTCGCATCTCGCGGCGGGTGTTTTCGAGATCGTCGGGGTGGATGAACTCCACCGCGCTGTGTCCGATCATCTCGGCCGGCGCGTAACCGAGAATGGTGGTGGCGCTCGGGCTGACCTGGATGAAATTTCCGGCGGTATCGGTCACCAGGATGAGGTCGTGCGAGGTTTCGAAGATTCGCTGGCGCTCTTCGACTTCGCCGGTGAGGGCTCGCAGTGTCCGGTTGCTTTCGGTGATGTCGCGCGCGGTCTTGGACGCACCGACGATGTCGCCGGAGGCAGACCGGATCGGAGAGACGCTCAGGGAAACTTCGACGCTGTGGCCGTCCTTGCGCACGCGCGAGGTTTCGTAGTGCTGAATCCGCTCGCCCTCGCCGACACGGTCGAGGATGTCGACGATTTCGGTGCGCCGGTCCGGCGGGACGATGATGTCGATGTGCCGGCCGACGGCCTCAGCAGAGGTGTAGCCGAACAGGCGTTCGGCGGCCCCGTTCCAGCCGGTGATGGTGCCGTCGAGCGCCTTGGTGATGATGGCATCGTTGGATGATTCCACGACCGCGCTGAAAATGCGGTCGCGCTCGTTGCGAAGATTTCGTTCGGAGGCGGCTTGATGACGCAGCTTTCCGAGCAGGCGGGCCAGTTGCGCCTGCAGGCTGACATTGTCGATCAACAGCACCGCGAGCACGAAACTGGCGGCACACAGCCCGTAGATCCGGCCGAGATAGAAGCCGAGATCGAACCGCGCCACATTGAGGATGGCCGACATGGCGATGTCGAACAACCAGGCGCAGAGCACGACCATCAGCCAGATGTCGAGGACGGAATGCGGCCTGCGAAACCAGAGCATGGCCAGCGCGGCGAGGCTGAGACACCATACGGTCGACACCACGCCGAGCATGACCGGCGTGTAATGTCCGTTTTTCAGCAGGATCGGCAGAAAGTCGTGGCCGCCGGTGACAAACGCGGTGAATGCGGCCATCGCCAACACCACCGCCGCAATGCTTATCAGGATCGCCCTGCCGGGCGAGGTCTGCATCCGCGTGCCGTTGTCGTGGGCCTTCAGCGTGGCATAGCCCAGCACCAGCAGCGGGAATCCGCCATGCCAGACCATGTAGAGCCAGACGGTGGTTTGCGGGCCCGCGCCGAGCAACCCGCCGGGGGCGAACAGGCCCGGAAAGGTGAGGGCGTGAACCACGGCCGCGATGGTCGTGAACAGATAACCGCTTGCCAGCAGCAGCAGCGCCCGCGAGCGCGAAACCCCGAACTGCGAAAACAGCAGGACCGCGGTGATCAGGTCGTTGATCGCGAGCGCGGATTGATAGCTCGCGACGAAGGCCGGGACCGGGGCAAGCGGCACGCCGGCAAAAGGCACGGCGCACGCGAACAGCAGCGCGGAGACGACGACGATCGATATAGCCGCCGTGCGGTCCCCGCCGGACGCGGGCATGGTCGAGAGAAAGATGCTGCGCTCGCTACCCGTCTGCATTGTCGTCTCCGGCAAACTGGCATCGTACGCGCCAAGAGATTCGCTCCGTCTACGCACCATAACCTATTCGCCGGGACCGGGAATCCAGTCGATAGGCGGATATCGACCGAAGGAAATCTGGTGCAGCCGGTCGTCAGCGCCAACCGGACGGGGCGCATCTGCGCGGGGTCGTACCTGCGTTACGCGGAATCAACTCAAGGTTAGATAGTACCTATTCGGTGCGGTGACGAAAAGGCGCCGGGGGCGAGTAACCGCCTCTTTACCACCAGACGGAATAATGGCCGCTCCGTTGCGGAGAAGGTCGAGAATTTCGCGGCAGGCTGTTGCACGATCGAGCCGGAGAACTTGATGCCCCGCGTCCTTGTCGTTGACGACCAATCCGATGTGCGCGCGATGATTTCCATCGTGCTGCGGATCAACCAGTTCGAGATCGTCGAAGCCGCCAGCGCGGTGGCGGCACTGAAGGCGTTCGAGGAGCAGGGCTTCGATCTCGCGATCGTCGACATCTTCCTGCAGGGCACCAATGGCTCCGAACTGATCGCCATGCTGCGCGAACGCATGCCCGATTTGCCCGTGGTCGCGATATCCGGAATGACGGCGCTGGACTTCCTGTCCGAATCGTCCAGTCTGTCGGATGTCATCTGCCTGCAAAAGCCGTTTCGGCCACATGACCTGATGCGCGCGGTCGATGCAGCCCGGGGATCGGTCCGGCCATCGGTCGCCACGGCGCGGTAATTCCTGACGGCCCGCCAACCTTGCTCAATTCATTTCGTTGCGCGCGCCCCTGGCCAGTCGCGTGATTGACATCAAATGGCGGCGGCTTCGCGCGGCGGCATTGGATCGGCAGCGAGCTGGCCTTGCGACAGCGGGACGGCGAGGCGGCAAACCAGGCCTTCGGGTCGCCAATCGAATTCCGCTTTGCCGCCCAGTTGCGACTCGATGCTCGCGATCACGCTTCGCGTTCCAAAACCCCGGGTTGCCGGTTTCTCGACGCGGGGCCCGCCCGTCTCAGCCCATGTTATTTTCAGAACTCCCGCCTGGTTCTCCCAACTGACCGATAGCCGGCCAGACTCCGCCGACAGGGCGCCGTATTTGGCCGAATTGGTCACGAGTTCGTGCAGGGCCAAGGCGACCGTTTGCGCCGTGGCGGGCAACAATTGAACCTCCGGGCCGAACAGCACGACTTGTTCGCCGATCACGTAGGGCGCGAGTTCCTCGTCGATCAGTTTCCTCGTTTCGGCGCCTTGCCAGCTCGACAGCGAAAGCACGGTATGCACCCGCGCGAGCGCATTGATCCGTCCCTCGACCGAGTGAATGTAGGATTTCACGTTTTCGCCGCGCGTCAGCCGGACGATCGACTGCGCCAGCGCCAACGCGTTCTTGGCGCGGTGATCGACTTCCCGGGCCAGCAGGTTCTGACGCTCCTCGGCCTGCTTGCGCTCGGTAATGTCAACGGTGACGCCGCTGACACGGATCACGCGGCCGTCCTTGTCGGTGCTGGCGGCGGCCGTTCCGGTGCACCAGCGCACCTCGCCAGTCGGCCGCACGATCCGGAACTCCGCCTCGTATGATTTCGCGCCCCTGGCGAAGCTCGCCCATGCCTCGCGCAATTGGTGAACGTCGTCCGGATGAAACACGGCCTGGATATTGCCCGGCGTCAGTTCGAAGCTGCCAGAATCGACGCCGAGAATTTGATACTGGCCCTCATCCCACAGGCAGTCGCCATTGACCCAGTCCCAATCCCAGGACCCCATCTTGCCGGCGGCGATCGCGAGACTCCGGCGCTGCTCGCTCTCCAGCAGACGGGTATGGGAATCCTCCAGCTCGGCGGTGCGGGCACGGACGCGGTCTTCGAGTTCGACGTTGAGCCGCTCCAGCTGGCGGGTCTTGCGGTAAAGCTCGGCGAAAACCTTGATCTTGGCGCGCAATACTTCGGGCACCACCGGCACCGGCACGTAATCGACCGCGCCCATTTCATAGCCGCGCAGGCGGTCGATATCGCTGACCTGGATCGCCGAGATGAAGATCATCGCCGTCTTCTGGAAGCGCGGATGTTCGCGGATCATGGCGGCCAGTTCGAAGCCGTCGAGCTCCGGCATGCAGACGTCGACCAGAATGATGGCCACGTCGTTCTTGAGCAGGAACTCGAGCGCATCGCGGCCGGACGAGACCGAGACCAGGTTCTCGCCGAGATCTTTCAGGATGACCTCATAGGCAAGCAGCTTCGCCGGCTGATCGTCGACCAGAAGAATGTTGACCTTCTCGTGTTCCATCATCTGCGTGCGCCGATCAGCGGTGTAGCCACATTCGAATGGCGAGCAGCAACTGCTCGGTGTTGACGGGCTTGGCGAGATAGTCGGATGCGCCGGCCTCGAGGCATTTTTCGCGGTCGCCCTTCATCGCCTTGGCGGTCAGCGCGATGATGGGAAGGCGACCAAACGACGGGTTCTGCCGGATCACACCCATGGTCTGATAGCCGTCCATCTGCGGCATCATGATGTCCATCAGCACGATCGCGATGTTGGGGGTCGATTCCACCAGCGCAATGGCTTCATGGCCGGTCGTCGCCGTCAGCACCTTCATGCCGCGCCGTTCCAGCACACTTGAGAGTGCGAAGATGTTGCGGGCGTCGTCATCAACCAATAGCGCAGTCTTGCCAACCAGATCCTCATCGGAACTATTGAGTTTCTCCAGCATCCTCTGCTTCTCGATCGGCAATTCCGTGATCACACGGTGCAGAAACAGCGACGTTTCGTCGAGCAGGCGTTCCGGCGACTCCACCCCTTTGACCACGATGCTCCGGGCCATGGTGTGAAGTTCCGCATCTTCCTCCGCCGAAAGTTCCCGCCCCGTGAACACGACGACCGGAACGTTCGACAGCGTTTCGTCGCCGCGGATCTGGTTGAGCACCTCGAAGCCGCTCATGTCGGGCAGCCGCAGGTCCAGCACGACGCAGTCGCACGGATTGTCGCGCAGCGTCGACAGCGCGCCGGCGCCGGTATCGGTGGTCAGGATCTCGATGTCGTCGTGATCGAGCAGGGCGCGGATGCTCAACTGCTCGGCCGCGTTGTCCTCCACGATCAGGAGGCGCTTGCGCCGAGGCCGCGCGTATTCCTTGATCTGGCTCAGCGCGGCGCTGACGCCTTCGGTCGTCGTCGGCTTGTTGACAAAGGAGAACGCGCCGCGCGCGAGCGCGTGCTGGCGGTCTTCGTCGAGCGTGATGATCTGGACCGGGATATGCCGGGTCAGCGGATTGTGCTTGAGCTGGCTCAGCACGGTCCAGCCCAGCATGTCCGGCAGGAACACGTCGAGCGAAACCGCCGACGGCTGGAACTGCTTGGCGAGTTCGAGCGCCTCGGCGCCGCGATTGGCGACCAGCACCTTGAAGCCCTTGTCGCGGGCCAGATCGATCAGCACCCGCGCATAATGCGGGTCGTCCTCGACGATCAGCAGGATGGTATCTCCCGGCTCGAGATTGAGCCGGTCATCCGCCAGTTGTTCGATCACCCGCTCTTGCGTTGCGGTGACCTGCAGCGTCGGCGCCGTGACGTAAGGCGAGGGCACGCGCGGTGCGATCGTGGGTCCGGAATATTTCAGCGGCAGATAGAGCACGAAGGTGCTGCCTTTGCCCGGCGCGCTGCGCAGGTGAATTTCGCCGCCGAGCAGGCTTGCGAGTTCGCGGCTGATAGCAAGTCCAAGGCCGGTGCCGCCGTATTTGCGGCTGGTACCGGCGTCGGCCTGCTGGAATGCCTCGAAGATCAGCTTCTGCTTTTCCACGGGGATACCGATGCCGGTGTCGGTCACCTCAAAGGCCACCACCGCGGGCGCGTGGTTCAGGATCGGGTGATCGATGCTCCAACCGCCGATGGCGGCCGACACGGTCAGCTTGACGCCGCCCTCGGCCGTAAACTTGAAGGCGTTCGACAACAGGTTCTTGAGCACCTGTTGAAGCCGTTTGGAATCCGTCACCATGCTGCGGCTCAGATTTTCGTCGACGCTGATGCCGAACGAGAGGTGGCGGTTCTCGGCTTCGTGCTTGAACGGCCGTCCGACGGTCTCCAGCAGGTTCTGGGTCAGGATTTCCTCGGCGTCGACGGTCACGGTGCCCGACTCGATCTTGGAGAGATCGAGAATGTCGCTGATCAGGTTCAGAAGATCGGTGCCGGCGCCGTGGATGGTGCGGGCGAACTCGACCTGCTTCGCCGACAGATTGCCGTCGGGGTTCTCGGTGAGCTGCTGGCCAAGGATCAAGATGCTGTTGAGCGGCGTGCGCAGCTCGTGCGACATGTTGGCCAGGAATTCCGATTTGTATTTCGAGGTCAGCGAGAGTTCGGTGGCCTTTTCCTCGAGCGCGCGCCGCGCCTGTTCGATTTCCTGGTTCTTTCTTTCGACCTCGACGTTGCGTTCGGCGAGCTGCTGCGCCTTCTGTTCGAGCTGTTCGTTGGTCTGCTGCAGTTCCTTCTGCTGGGTCTGCAATTCGCCGGCGAGCTGCTGGGATTGCGTCAGAAGGCCTTCAGTCTGCATCGTGGCCTCGATCGAATTCAGCACGATGCCGATGCTGTCGGTGAGCTGTTCGAGGAAGGTCATCTGCGAGGTCGTGAACGAGCTGACGGAGGAAAGCTCGATCACGGCTTTGACCTGGGTTTCGAACAGGATCGGAAGCACAACGAGGTTTTTCGGGACCACGCGCAGCAGTGCCGATTTGATCGGCACGGCGTCGGTCGGGATATCCGACACCAGCCGCTGGCGCTTGTCCATCGCGCACTGGCCGATCAGCCCGTCGCCGAATTGCACGACCGACGCATGCGGATACGCGCTGTCGCCGGCATAGGCCGAGAGCAGCCGCAGTTGCGGGCTTTCCGGATTCTCCACCTGGTAGATCACGCCCATATGGGCGTTGATCAGCGGCGCCAGCTCGGTCAGCAGCAGACGTCCCACGGTGGTGAGGTCGCGCTGTCCCTGCAGCATGTTGGTGAACTTGGCGAGGTTGGTCTTCAGCCAGTCCTGCTCGGTGTTCACCTGCGTCGTCAGACGCAGGTTGCCGATCATGGTGTTGATGTTGTCCTTGAGTTCGGCGACTTCGCCGCGGGCGTCGACCTGGATCGAGCGCGTCAGGTCGCCCTTGGTCACGGCGGTTGCGACCTCGGCGATCGCGCGCACCTGGGACGTGAGGTTGGCGGCAAGCAGGTTGACGTTGCCGGTGAGGTCCTTCCAGGTGCCGGCGGCGCCGGGCACGTTGGCCTGGCCGCCGAGCCGCCCTTCGACGCCGACTTCGCGCGCCACGCTGGTGACCTGGTCGGCAAACGTCGCCAGCGTCTCCGTCATGTTGTTGATGGTGTCGGCCAGCGCCGCGACTTCGCCCTTCGATTTCACCGTCAGGTTCTGCTTCAGGTCGCCGTTGGCAACCGCGGTCACCACCTTGACGATGCCGCGCACCTGCTCGGTCAGGTTGGCGGCCATGAAGTTCACGGTATCGGTGAGATCTTTCCAGGTGCCTGCGACGCCGGGCACCTGCGCCTGGCCGCCGAGCTTGCCTTCGGTGCCGACCTCGCGGGCCACGCGCGTCACTTCGCCGGCAAACGCGTTGAGCTGATCGACCATGGTGTTGATGGTGTTCTTTAGTTCGAGAATTTCGCCCTTCACGTCGACCGTGATCTTGCGGGAGAGATCGCCGCGCGCCACGGCGGTGGTGACTTCGGCGATGTTGCGGACTTGCGTGGTGAGGTTGGCCGCCAGCAGGTTGACGTTGTCGGTGAGGTCCTTGAACGTGCCGCCGACGCCGGGCACCACCGCCTGGCCGCCGAGCCGTCCTTCGGTGCCGACTTCGCGCGCCACGCGGGTCACTTCGGCCGCGAACGAGCGAAGCTGCTCGACCATCGTATTCAAGGTGTCCTTGAGCAGCAGGATTTCGCCGCGGACGTCGACCGTGATCTTCTTCGACAGGTCGCCGCCGGCAATGGCGGTGGCGACTTCGGCGATGTTGCGGACCTGCGCGGTCAGGTTCGACGCCATGAAGTTGACGTTGTCGGTCAGATCCTTCCAGGTGCCGGCGACTTCGGGCACTTCGGCCTGGCCGCCGAGCTTGCCTTCGGTGCCGACTTCGCGCGCCACGCGCGTCACTTCCGAGGCGAAGGCGTTGAGCTGGTCCACCATGGTGTTGACGGTATTCTTCAGCTCGAGAATTTCGCCCTTGACGTCGACCGTGATCTTCTTGGAGAGGTCGCCTTTGGCGACCGCGGTGGTGACTTCGGCGATGTTGCGGACCTGACCGGTCAGGTTACCGGCCATCGAGTTGACGTTGTCGGTGAGGTCCTTCCAGGTGCCGGCGACGCCGGGCACGTTGGCCTGACCGCCGAGGCGGCCTTCGGTGCCGACTTCGCGCGCCACGCGCGTCACCTCGCCAGCAAAGCGATTGAGCTGGTCGACCATCGTGTTGAGCGTTTCTTTCAACTGCAGAATCTCGCCGCGGACGTCCACCGTGATCTTGCGCGAGAGGTCGCCGCCGGCAATCGCGGTCGCGACCTCGGCGATGTTGCGGACCTGCGCCGTCAGGTTGCCGGCCATCGAGTTGACGCTGTCGGTGAGGTCCTTCCAGGTGCCGGCAACGCCGAGCACGTTGGCCTGGCCGCCGAGCTTGCCTTCGGTGCCGACCTCGCGTGCGACGCGCGTCACTTCGCCCGCGAAGGCGTTGAGCTGGTCAACCATGGTGTTGAGCGTTTCCTTCAACTGCAGGATTTCGCCGGACACGTTCACCGTGATCTTCTTCGACAGGTCGCCTTTGGCGACCGCGGTCGCAACTTCGGCGATGTTGCGGACCTGGCCGGTCAGGTTGGATGCCATCGAATTGACGCTGTCGGTCAAATCCTTCCAGGTGCCGGCGACGCCACGCACCAGCGCCTGGCCGCCGAGCTTGCCTTCGGTGCCGACTTCGCGCGCGACGCGCGTGACCTCGCCGGCGAAGGCGTTGAGCTGGTCGACCATCGTGTTGACGGTGTCCTTCAGCTCCAGAATTTCGCCGCGCACGTCGACCGTGATCTTCTTGGACAAATCGCCATTGGCGACCGCGGTCGTCACTTCGGCGATGTTGCGGACTTGCGCCGTCAGGTTCGATGCCATCGAGTTGACGCTTTCCGTCAAGTCCTTCCAGGTGCCGGCGACGCCGAGCACGTTGGCCTGACCGCCGAGCCGGCCTTCGGTACCGACCTCGCGCGCGACGCGCGTCACCTCGCCGGCGAAGGCGTTGAGCTGGTCAACCATCGTATTCAGCGTTTCCTTCAACTGCAGGATTTCGCCCGACACGTTGACGGTGATCTTCTTGGACAGGTCGCCGCCGGCGATGGCGGTGGCGACGTCGGCGATGTTGCGGACTTGCGCCGTCAGGTTGGAGGCCATGAAGTTGACGTTGTCGGTGAGATCCTTCCAGGTGCCGGCGACGCCGGGAACCTGGGCCTGGCCGCCGAGCTTGCCCTCGGTGCCGACTTCGCGCGCCACGCGCGTCACTTCGGAGGCGAACGAGTTGAGCTGGTCGACCATCGTGTTGATGGTGTCTTTCAGCTCGAGAATTTCGCCGCGGACGTCCACGGTGATCTTGCGCGAAAGGTCGCCGCGCGCGACCGCGGTGGTGACGTTGGCGATATTGCGGACCTGGGCGGTGAGGTTACCGCACATCGCGTTCACGGAGTCGGTGAGATCCTTCCAGGTGCCGGCGACGCCGGGCACGATGGCCTGGCCGCCGAGCTTGCCGTCGGTGCCGACTTCGCGGGCGACGCGCGTCACTTCCGAGGCAAAGGATCGAAGCTGGTCCACCATCGTGTTGATGGCTTCCTTGAGCTGCAGGATCTCGCCGCGAACGTCGACCGTGATCTTCTTCGACAAGTCGCCATTGGCGACCGCGATGGTGACTTCGGCGATGTTGCGGACCTGGCCGGTGAGGTTGTTGGCCATCGAGTTGACGCTCTCGGTCAAATCCTTCCAGACGCCGGTCACTTCCGGCACCTGGGCCTGACCGCCGAGTTTGCCCTCGGTGCCGACCTCGCGCGCCACGCGCGTCACTTCCGAAGTGAACACGCTGAGCTGCTTGATCATGGTATTGACGATGTTGGCCGACTGCAAAAATTCGCCGCCCAGCGGGCGGCCGTCGACATCGAGTTTCACGGTTTGCAGCAGGTCGCCTTGCGCGACCGCGGCGACGGCGCGGGTGACTTCACGGGTCGGCCACAACAGATCGTCGATCAGCGTGTTGACCGAGCCTTCCATGTCCGCCCACGATCCGCTTGTGAGGTCGAATTTGACGCGCTGCCGCGTCTTGCCTTCGCGGCCGACGACCTGTCCGACGCGCTCCAGTTGCTGCGCCATGCGCTGGTTGGCGGCTACGATCTCGTTGAAGGTGTCGGCAATCTTGCCCTCGATGCCGATGTGATCGCCGGTCATCCGCACCGAGAAATCGCCAGCGCGCATCGCCTGCAGCGCGTGCAACAGATCCTGCAGCGGATCGGGTTTGCCGTTGGGTTGGCCGGTTGGGGCTGGCTTGCGCCGGGAGCCGGGTGACGTTGCTCCGGGGGAAAGCTCACTCATGGTGTCTCCTCGAGTCCGGTTCGCGCGAATCGAGCAGCGTGTGCGATTCGACGTCATACAACTGCGAGCCCGGCTTGAGATCAAGCGGGAACGGTTGTTGTTAACGCTTTGAAATCAATGACATGGAACTCTGCCCGAAGTTCCAATTCGCGCGGGAATAATTGGTTCCACCGGTCGTGAAAAATATTGAGCCCCTGAAACAAAAACGCCCCGGCAAGCCGGGGCGTTTGAGGTTCCTGAGTAGGAACGTCGAAAATTTGGGGGCTTATCAGGAGCCCTTGGGATTGACCTCGGTGTAGTTGCCCTTGGCGTCCCATTTGTAGACGACGTAGTCGAGCTGCTTGATGTCGCCCTTGGCGTCGAACTCAAGCTTGCCGATCACCGTGTCCCAGGCTCCGGCCTTGATCGCGTCCATCACCTTCTTCGGGTCGGTGGTGCCGGCCTTCGTTGCGGCCTGCGACCAGACCTGCATCGCGGCGTAGGTATAAAGGGTGTAGCCTTCCGGATCGATGTTCTTGGCCTTGAAGCGCTCGACGATCGCCTTTGCGGTCGGCTTGTTGCGCGGGTCGGGGCCGAAGGTGAACAGCGTGCCTTCACCGGCGGGGCCGGTGATCGAAGCGAACTCCTTGTCGGCCAGCGCGTCGCCGGCCATCAGCACGGTCTTGAGGCCCTGATCGCGCATCTGTCGCACCAGCAAGCCGGACTCCTGATGGTAGCCGCCGACATAGACCAGATCGATGTTGTCACGCTTCAGGCGCGACACGATGGCGTTAAAGTCCTTGTCGCCCTTGTTGTAGGATTCGAACATCTTCTCGGTGAAGCCGGCCTTGTTCAGCGCCTTCTTGGTCTCGTCGGCGAGACCCTTGCCGTAGGTGGACTTGTCGTTGAGGATGGCGACGTTCTTGTCCTTGTAGTTCTTCAGGATGAACTCGGCGGCGACCAGGCCCTGCTGATCGTCGCGGCCGCAGACGCGCGCCACGTTCCAGAGCTTGCGTTCGGTGTAGAGCGGGTTGGTCGAGGCCGGCGTAATCTGCAGCACGTTGCCCTCGGCATAGGCCTCGGAGGCCGGGATCGACGACGACGAGCAGTAGTGACCCGCAACGAACGGGATCTTCGAAGAAGCGAACTTCTCGGCAATCGAGCGCGCCTGCTTGGGATCGCAGGCATCGTCGCCGACCTGCAGCGCCAGCTTCTTGCCGAGCACGCCGCCGGCGGTGTTGAGATCTTCCACCGCCTGTTCGGCACCGTTCTTCATTTGCCTGCCGAAGGCGGATTCGCCGCCCGTCATCGGGCCGGCCACACCGACGGTGATGTCCTGCGCCAGCGCGCTTGCCGTTAGCGCCAGCGATGTGCCCAAAGCCAGGCCGATGAGTTTCAGTGATTTCATGAGGTATCCTCGCGGGGTGGTCGATTTCGGGAG
This sequence comes from Afipia sp. GAS231, assembly GCF_900103365.1. Taxonomy (NCBI): domain Bacteria; kingdom Pseudomonadati; phylum Pseudomonadota; class Alphaproteobacteria; order Hyphomicrobiales; family Nitrobacteraceae; genus Afipia; species Afipia sp. GAS231. Next base: position 1,066,604 of record NZ_LT629703.1, on the reverse strand, counting down.
CACCCGGCGGGCCGGGTGCGAAAATCAGGTCCATTGTCGGCTGATTTTACCGCGAAGTCATCGGCAATTTTCAGGCAAATCCACGACCGTTTGCAGCATCTTGCCGCAGCGCCGGCCATCGACGGCCGCGGGTCAGCCCCGCCGGCCGCCTTCCAGATAGGCGGCGCGGATTTCCGGGCGTTGCAGCAATTCGGCACCGGTGCCCGACAGCGTGATCAGGCCGTTGACCATGACATAGCCGCGATGGGCGAGTTTCAGCGCGTGGTTGGCGTTCTGCTCGACGATCAGCACGGTCAGGCCGTCCTGCCGGTTAAGGGTCCGGATCGCGTCGAAGATCTGCCGTGCGATCAGGGGCGCCAGCCCGAGCGACGGTTCGTCCAGCATCAGCAGGCGCGGGCGGCTCATCAAGGCGCGGCCGATCGCCAGCATCTGCTGCTCGCCGCCGGACAGCGTGCCGCCGCGCTGGGTCATGCGCTCCTTGAGCCGCGGGAACAGCGCCAGGACGCGCTCCAGGCCAGAGGCGCGGTCGGCCTCGCTAGAGTCGGTCGCATCCGCGCCCATTTGCAGGTTTTCCGCCACGCTCATGCGCGGGAAAATCCGGCGGCCCTCGGGCGACTGGGCGATGCGCATCCGCGCGATCTCGTGCGTCGGCACTTCGGTGATATCGCGGCCGTCGAATTCGATGGCACCCGAGCGGGCACGCGGCCGGCCGAAGATCGTCATCATCAGCGTCGATTTGCCGGCGCCGTTGGCGCCGATCAGGGCCACAATCTCGCCGGCGTTGATCTCGATGTCGACGCCCTTCAGCGCCTCGATCTTGCCGTAGGACGCGCGCAGGGAGCGGACCGCGAGCAGGGGCGTTGTCGACGGCGCGGTCACGTGCCGCTCTCCATCACGGCGATGGCTTCTTCCTCGTCGGCGCCGAGATAGGCTGCGATCACCTTGGGATCGTCACGCACATGCTGCGGCGTGCCTTCGGCGATCTTGACGCCATAGTCCATCACGACGACGTGGTCGGAGATTTCCATCACCACCGACATGTCGTGCTCGATCAGCAGGATCGAGGTGCCCTGATCGGCGCGGATCGACAGCAGTAGTTCGCTCAAGGCGCCGCTCTCGCGTGCGTTCAGCCCGGCGGCGGGCTCATCGAGGCAGAGCAGCGCCGGTTCGGTGCACATCGCGCGCGCGATTTCCAGCCGCCGCTGGTCGCCATAGGGCAGATTGCCGGCGGCATCGTCGGCGCGGTCGAGCAAGCCAATACGATCGAGCCAGGTCCGCGCCAGGTCGATTGCGCTTTTCTCGGCGGCACGCCACGAGGGCGCGCCGATCAGGCCGAGAAATGTCAGCCCGGACGCGCGCATCAGCGCGTTGTGCTGCGCCACCATCAGGTTTTCCAGCGCCGTCATGCCGGGGAAGAGGCGGATGTTCTGGAACGTCCGTGCCACGCGGGCGATCTTCGAGATCCGGAAATCGTTCAGCCGTTCGAGCTGGATATGGCGGCCGTCATCATGCGTCAGCCGGATGCTGCCGCCGCTCGGTCTGTAGAAGCCGGTGATGCAGTTGAACACCGTGGTCTTGCCGGCGCCGTTCGGGCCGATCAGTGCGGTAATCTTTTTTCGCTCGGCGCCGAAGGAGAGGTCGTTGACGGCGACGATGCCGCCGAAACGCATCGACAGATGATCGACGGACAGGATGTGGTCGACGTGATCCTGGCTCATCCGTGTCCCTCCTTGACGAGGTCGGACGAGATCGCCTGGTTGCGCTCCAGGAACACCGTCGGCGCGCGGTGGCCGATCAGCCCGCGCGGGCGCCAGATCATCAACAGCACCATGGCGACGCCGAACACCAGCATGCGGTACTGGTCGAAACCACGAAACAGCTCGAAGCCGCCGATCATGGTGAGCGCCGCCAGCGCTACGCCGAGCTGCGAGCCCATGCCGCCGAGCACCACGATCGCCAGCACCAGCGCCGATTCCTGGAAGGTGAAGGATTCCGGGCTGATGAAACCCTGGCGCGTGGCAAAGAACGCGCCGGCAAAACCGCCGAACATCGCGCCGGTCGCAAACGCCGTCAGCTTGGTCGTGGTGGTGTTGATCCCGAGCGCGCGGCAGGCGACTTCATCCTCGCGCAGCGCTTCCCAGGCGCGGCCGATCGGCAGACGCCGGAGCCGGATCGTGACCCAGTTGGTCAACAGCGCCAGCGCCAGGATCAGATAGAACAGGAACACGATACGGTGCGTCGGCGAAAACTCGATGCCCAATCTCGCCGCCAATCCGTCTTCGCCGGGCGACAGCGGGATGCCGAACATGGTGGGGCGCGGAATGCCACTGATGCCGTTTGGCCCACCCGTCAGGCTCTGCCAGTTGATGATGACGAGGCGGATGATCTCGCCGAACGCCAGCGTCACGATCGCGAGATAATCGCCGCGCAGCCGCAGCACGGGAAAGCCGAGCATCATGCCCCAGAACGCGGCGAGGATGCCGGCCAGCGGCAGGCAGACCCAGAACGACAGCCCGAAGTTGGTCGCCAGCAGCGCATAGGAATAGGCGCCGACCGCATAGAACGCGACATAGCCGAGGTCGAGCAGGCCGGCGAGGCCGACCACCACGTTCAATCCCCATCCCAGCATCACATAGGTCAGCACGAGAATGCCGAGGTCGAGAATGTAGCGCTGGTCGTAGAAGATGACCGGCACGAGGAACGTGAACACCAGCAGCGCCGGCGCAACGAGACGTCCGGCAAACGACAGCGCCGACTGCACCGGTACCGGCACCACCCGGATGGTGCCGACCGGTCCCCACCATTGCCGCAGCAGTTCGACCACGATGCTGCCGCCGAACACGACGGCAACCATCGCGGCAAGATCGCCGAACCGGGTCCAATAGATCAGTTGTCCCTGCGGACCCGCTTCGGTGCGGATGCCGATCATCAGCGAGAACAGCACCAGCGCGACCAGGGCGCTGATCAGGGCTTTCTTGAAGATGAAGGCGACCCCCGGAGCGCGCGAGGCCTGTGTGGACAAGGCTGGTTTGGAAACGGCGGGGGGTGCGTTCACGCGGCCGCCCGTCAGACTTTTTCGACTTCGGGCCGGCCGAGCAGGCCGGTCGGAAGGAAGATCAGCACGATGATCAGGATCGAGAACGCGGCGACGTCCTTGTATTCGACCGAGAAGTAGGCCGACCACAGCGTCTCGATCAGGCCGATCAAAAGTCCGCCCAACATCGCGCCGGGCAGCGAGCCGATGCCGCCGAGCACGGCGGCGGTGAACGCCTTGATGCCGGCAACGAAGCCCATGAAGAAATCGACGAGGCCGTAATAGAGCAGGTACATCATGCCGGCGACGGCGGCGAGTGCTGCACCGATCACGAAGGTCATGGAGATGGTACGGTCGACATCGACGCCGAGCAGCGACGCCATGGTCTGATCCTGCTCGCAGGCGCGCATGTCGCGGCCGAGCCGGGTGCTCGACACCAGCCAGGTGAACAGTGCGAGCAGCACCACGGTGGTGATGACGACGACGATCTGGATGTTGGACAGTTGCACGGCAAAACCGCCGGCCCCCTCATGCAGCGTGTAGCCGCCGGTGATGATCGGCGGCACCGGCTTGACCCGCGCGCCCTGGGCGACCTGCGAATAATTGGTCAGCACGAATGACATGCCGATCGCCGAGAGCATCGGCGCCAGACGGAACGAGTGCCGCAGCGGCCGGTAGGCGATGCGCTCGATGGTCCAGCCGTAGAGCGCGGTGACCGCCATCGAAACCAGCAGCACGATCAGCAGGATCAGCGGGATCGCGGTCAGGCCGAACGACACCAGGATCAGGAAGGTGATCAGCGCGATGAAGCCGCCGATCATGAAAATATCGCCATGGGCGAAATTGATCATGCCGACGATGCCATAGACCATGGTGTAGCCGATGGCGATCAGGCCATAGATCGAGCCGAGCACGAGGCCGTTGATCAGTTGCTGGGCTAAATAATCCATGCGCTGCCGCGGTTAGAGAACAACAACGCGGCAAGAGCCCCGGCAGCCCAAGACAGCGCGTCGTGGCGTTTTCTAACAGTGGGAACCCGGGGCGGCAACAGCGCCGCCTGCGGGTTAAAGGGCTTGTACAGAGCTAGTTTTCCAGGAGCGGGGTTCCGCCGTCACAGTCCGGACACGGCTTTGCCGCGCAATGATCGTCAAGAAACCGACGAGGAACCGATGAGGAACCGCTGTTCCCATGCAACCAACGCCCGGGCACGCCGTTGAACCCGGCTTCGTTCAACAAGGGAGATCCTGAATGAGCAACCAGAACCAGAACCCGGGCCAACAGAACCAGAACCCGGGTCAGCAGAACCAGAACCCGGGTCAGAAGCCCGGCCAGCAGCAGGGCGGCGGCCACAAGCCGGGCCAGCAGCAGCAGGACCCGAACCGTCAGGGCCAGAAACCCAATCAGGACCGCTAGTCCGAATGGACGCGTGAGAAGGAAGGCCCCGCCGAAAGGTGGGGCTTTTCCTTGGCCGTCTTCTTGGCCGTTTCCTCGGCCGTCGCGGGCTCAGTAAAGGCTGATCGGAATTTCGCTCTGGACGATCGCATCCGACCCGATCGGCAGATCGACGCGGTAGCCGTCAAAACCGGCGGTCCAGCCGGACGTCGGCCGAACCTGCGAGACACCTTCAAAGAACAGCGGCTTGACAAACCACGCGGCGAACTGCGGGATGAAATGCGTAGAAGATTGCGACGTAGTCCCTGTGAACGGTCGACGTCGTCAAGGCATTTACCTCGCTGGCAGCCGTTTCGGCTGCGGGCTGAGGTTAGGTCGGGGGCCTTAGTTCGCCGAACAGCCAGCCGAGCACGTTGGAGCGGATCGGATCGGCCGCTTCGAGAACTTTCTCGACATGATTGCACTGAAGGCATTCGAAAGTTCGAGCGTTGATCCCGAGCCGCGCCGGCGTTATCCGGGCCGACACCATCGCTGCCGCGCACATTTTGCAGAGTCGGGGGTTGATCTTGCCGGTTGATATATCTCGTGAGTAGTGATGCTCCATCACCCTTCTCCTCGATCGTACCAACGTCAGCGCCAGTGAACGATGCTATGGCGTAACGCAACCGAAGGTAGGACCGATCTGATCAGGTGACTGGTCAATATTGCTCACTTTGGGAGATTCGATCGGGATTTTTTTGCAAACGAATTGCTTCCAGGCGATCGACGAATTTCGTCACCTTTAACTCAATTGCGTGCGCTCTCGTGCGGCAGACGCACGAATTCATACGTCGCATTATTGTCATCTTCTCCGTCGCAAAAAAAGCGACCCTTTCGGGCCGCCCTTTTGCCGTTTGGACGTAGCGCGCTTACTGGCAGAGATGCCGGCGACCGTCTTCGCCACGAAATACCGTTCCCGGCTCGCAGACGAATCCGTTGGGATTGTAGCCGCCGTATGAGCCGCCGTAAGCCACTGCCGGACCGGGATCATAGGCGTAGGAGTCGTCGTAGTAACCGGAATCGCCGTAGCCATAACCGTAGCCGCCCAGCGCGGCACCGGCGATGACGCCGGCTGCGATACCGGGTCCAAACCCGCCGTGCCGGAAGCCGCCGCCGCGATAATTACCGCCGCCGAACCGCGCGCCGCCGGACGCAACGCGTGCGCCGCCGATGCCGCCGCCGGCAAAGTGGGGCACCCCGCCGCCGCCGCCGCCGCTAAAGTGAGCGCCGCCGCCGTGTCCGCCACCGGGGCCGCGTGCGAGTGCCGGAGAAGCTGCAAGCGCGATCGCGACACAGGCCGCGCCAATAATCTTCAATTTGGTCATTCAATCCTCCATGAATTGCTGTGGAGGCAACAGGCGGCAGCCGCGAACGTTCCGCCGTTGACGGGAACGTGTCCAAAGCTTCATGTGCAAGGTTGGCGCGCGTCCTGGACTGTCGTGCGGCGATCAGGCGATGATCAATCAGCGCGCGCCGTCTACGGCTCGCGCTGGATTTCCGGCTTGTCGTACAGCACCGCGTTCAGGAGCGAGCTGTGGACCTCGATTTTTCCGTTGTAGCTGATGAAGCCGAGTTTGCGGAATTTGTTCATGAAGAAACTGACGCGGGAGCGGGTGGTCCCGATCATCTCGGCCAGGGTTTCCTGACTGATGTTCGGGCTGATCGGCTGCGGGCTGCCTTCCTTGCCGAAATTGGCCAGCAGAAGCAGCAGGCGCGCCAGCCGTTTCTCACTTGAATTGAACAGTTGATCGATCAGGTCCTCTTCGATCCGGCTGTTTCGGGTCAAAAGATGCGCCATGAACAGTTCGGAAAACTTGGGCTCGCTGTGAAGCGCGGCGAGCATCGCGATTTTGGCGATCGCGGTGACCAGGCATGCTTCCATCGCCGTGGTTGTCGCGATGCGCAGCGAATGACCGTTCAGGCAACCCTCGCCGAAGAACTGGCCGGGCTCGAGCATGCCCACAACCGCTTCCTTGCCCTGCTCGGAAATGACGACGACCTTCAACCGGCCCTTTTGAACATAATAAATCGTGTCGGCCGCGTCCCCCTGGGCGAACACGACCTCGTCCTTGCGATACTCGACAATGGTCTTTCCCTCGCCGACCATGGCGAGAAATTCCCTGGGGTCGAAAGCGACTTGATGAGGCTTGGCTGCCATATTCTGAGGAATCCCGGGTGGTGCCCATCATAGCCGTTGAGACGACAGGCGTCCGAACTAAAACCGGGGCAGGCGGATTTGGGTGTTAAAAACGGCGAAGCGAAGGGAGCCCCGCTTGGGGTGAGCGGGGCTCCCTCGTCAGCAGTCGAGCCGCGGCTAAAGCTCGCCTCCCGTTGACAATGCCGAGCCTGCCATTTTTCCGGGTGGACGGTCTGAGCAATATTGCTCACCTGCGCGGCTTTCCCACGCTAGGGCCGTTTCCGGGCCGGCTTCGGCCCGGACGGGACGGGCGGTCCGGCGCCCCTGCGGCTACCCCTTCAGCAATCCCAGTTCGGCGACGATCGCCGCGGCTTCCTTGACGGCGTGATTGGCCGCCGGCACGCCGCAATAGATCGCCTGCTGCAGCAAGATCTCCTTGATGTCGTTGGGGGTGAAACCGCCTTCGGTGAGCGCGGCGCGAACGTGCAGGCGGAATTCGTCCCACTGGCCGAGCGCGACCATGGTGCCGATCACCAGCACGCGGCGGGTGCGGTGGTCGAAGTGCGGCCGGGTCCAGATATCGCCCCAGGCATAACGCGTGATCAGGTCCTGAAAATCGGTATTGAACGCGTTGCGGTTGGCAAGCGATTTGTCGACCCATTCGTTGCCGAGCACTTTTCGGCGCTGGGTCATGCCGTCGTCGCGGCGCTGGTTGTCATCCATGAGTTTTTCCCTCCCGTCATTGCGAGCGGAGCGAAGCAATCCATTCATCCGCAAAGAAAGTCTGGATTGCTTCGTCGCTTCGCTCCTCGCAATGACGTTGTTTGAGTTAGCGTTGCGTCAGGAAACCGACCACCGCGTCGGTGAAGGCGTGCGGTTGCTCGACATTGGAAATATGCGCGGCGTCCAGGATCGTCATGCTGGCGCCGGGAATCTGGCTGCGAATGTATTCGGCGGCAGAAATCGGCGTTGACATGTCGTGGCGTCCGGCGATCACCAGCGTCGGGCTCTTGATATCAGGCAACGCCTCGCGCAGATCGAGCGTCGACAGCGCCTCGCAGCAGGCGATGTAGCCTTCGACCGGCGTGGTCAGCATCATCGCCTTCATGTTGGCGGCGATCTGCGGCTCGCGCTCGCGAAAATCTGAGGTCAGCCAGCCCGACATCACGGCGTCGGCAACGGCGGCGATGCCGCCTTCCTTCACCGCCTTGATGCGCTCGTGCCAGCGGGTCGGGTCCGGATAGTGGCAGGCGGTGTTGGCGAGAATGATCTTGCCGAACCGATCGGGTGCGTTCGCGCCCAGCCATTGCCCGACCATGCCGCCCATCGACAGGCCGCACCAATGCGTCTTGGCGATGTTGAGATCGTCGAGGATCGCCAGCACGTCGCGGCCGAAGCGCTCCATCGAATAGGGGCCGGGCGGCACGTTCGATTTGCCGTGGCCGCGCCGGTCGTAGCGGATGACGCGAAACACCTGGCCTAGCGCCTTCATCTGCGGCTCCCACATCGCCATGGTGGAGCCGAGCGAATTCGACAGCATCAGCGTCGGTCCGCCGTCGCGGCCTTCGACGGATACGTTGAGCAGGCACCCGTCGGCGTCGATCATCGGCATCTGAAATTCTCCGGTCTCTTATCTGTCGTCGATTGAAGCGAGCAGGCGGTCGATCAGGGCCTGCGAGGCGCCCTGATAGGCCATCGGCTCGAACAGTTTGGCAATGTGGTCGGCGCTTAGCAGCGCGGTGATTTTCGAATCCGCGGTCAGCACGTCGCGCAGATGTTTCTTGTCGGCGACCGCCTTCTTGCTGGCCCCCTCGATCAGATGATGCGCGTCGCTTTTGCCGATCTTCTCGGCCAGCGCCATCGTTACGGCCTCGGCCATGATCAGCCCATGGGTCGCATCGAGATTGACCCGCATCCTTGCGGCATCGACTTCCAGTCCTTCGCCGATATCGACGATCGCGGCCAGCGCGCCCGATGTGACCAGCATCAGCGTCGGCAAGGTCGGCCATTCCGCGTGCCACGGCCCCGCGCTGCGCTCGTGGTCCTGCACCTGCGCCGCAAAGATCGTCGCCGCGAGATTGGGTGCCATGGTCGCAGCACCAAGCGCGCTGGCTGCCGCAACCGGATTGCGCTTGTGCGGCATGGTGGACGAACCGCCGCGGCCTTCGCCCGAGGGTTCGAAGGCTTCACCGACGTCGGTCTGCATCATCAACGAGACGTCGCGGGCGATCTTGCCGCAGGTGCCGGCGAGGATCGCGAACACGGACGCCGCTTCCGCGATGCGGTCGCGGTGGGTGTGCCAGGGCGCGTCGGGCAGCGGCAAGTTCAGTTCCCGCGCCAGCCGTTCCGCGACCGGCAACCCCTTGTCGCCGAGCGCGGCGAGCGTGCCGGCCGCGCCGCCGAATTGCAGCGCCAGCGTCTCGCGGCGCAGCCGCTGCAGCCGCTTTCGCGAGCGGTGCAGCGCCGCGGCATATTCGGCGAGCTTCAATCCGAACGGCATCGGCAGCGCGTGCTGCAACCAGGTACGGGCGACGACCGGCGTATGACGATGCTTTTGCGCCAGTGCCGCAAAACCCGCGACGGCGCGGCCGGTGTCGGCGAGCAAGGCATCGATGCCGGCGCGCAGGCCGAGCATGGCACCGGTGTCGATGACGTCCTGGCTGGTCGCGCCCCAATGGACATAGCGGGCGGCATCAGCGTCGGTCTTCGCGACTGAAGCCGTTAACGCCTTGACGAGGGGGATTGCGAGATTGCCGGATCGCGTGGCGGCCTCGGCGAGGGCCGCGAGATCGAATGATTCGGCGCGGCAGGCGGCCGTGATCGGGCCGGCTGAGCTTGCCGGAATCACGCCTGTCGCGGCTTCCGCGCGCGCCAGGCCGGCCTCGAAATCCAGCATATTTTGCAGGCATGCGACGTCATCGCAGACCGCGCGCATCGCGGCACTCGACAGCATCGGCGCCAGCAAAGGGGAGAGGGACGTGCTCATATGCGCGCGACCTAACCATTCCCGACTGGCGCTGCCAATGCCCTCGTTGCGGTATCCTCGCCCGGCCGCCGCGCGTTGCGAATATGCATCGCTCTATGTCGGAACGCGGCCTTTCCTTTCGCCCCCACGTGGCTTACTTGGGGTCACAGACCAAGGCGATTTCAGGAGGCACCCCCATGGCCATGACGATGACCGGCGAAGTCCAGCTTGCGGCGCCGCGCGAGGCCGTGTGGGCCAAATTGAACGATCCGGAGGTGCTGAAGGCCTGCATTCCCGGCTGCGAGGAACTGGAAAAGACCGAAGACAACGGTTTCCGCGCCACCGCCAAAATGAAGGTCGGCCCGGTCTCGGCCCGCTTCAAGGGCAAGGTTACGCTGAGCGACCTCGACCCGCCGAACGGCTACAAGATCTCCGGCGAAGGCGAGGGCGGCGTCGCCGGTTTTGCCAAGGGCGGCGCCACCGTGGGCCTGGCCGAAAAGGACGGCGGCACGCTGTTGAGCTATAATGTCGAAGCGCAGATCGGCGGCAAGCTGGCCCAGCTCGGGCAGCGCCTGATCAACGGTTCGGCCAAGAAACTGGCCGACGAATTCTTCGCCAATTTCGCCAAAGCGGTACAGGGCTGATCCCCCAAGGGTGATCCGCAAAAGGCCGCCCGGACTGTCCCGCATACCATGTCAGGCCATGCCCCAAGCGGGGGGCTCCCGAGGTTGCTCATTGGCGGGATGGCCCATATTATGGCCTTGGAATGATTTTAAACGCCTGCGCGGCCGATATGCGGCCCGCAGCCCAAGAGAGTGCTGATGGCCAAGATTTCCCTGATCGTGAACGGCAATCCCGTAAACGCCAATATCGACCCCCGTACCCTCCTGGTTCAGCTTCTGCGGGAAAATCTCCGGCTGACGGGCACCCATGTCGGCTGCGACACCTCGCAATGCGGCGCGTGCGTCGTCCATCTCGACGGCAAGGCTGTCAAGTCCTGCACCACGCTTGCTGTCATGGCCGACGGCCATGAGGTCCGCACCATCGAGGGTCTGGCCGCCGACGGCGCGCCGCTGCATCCGATGCAGGAAGCTTTCCGCGAGCATCACGGTCTGCAGTGCGGCTTCTGCACCCCCGGCATGATCATGACCGCGGTCGATATGGTGCACCGCAAGGGCCATGACCTTTCGGACCACGTCATTCGCGAGGAGCTCGAAGGCAATCTGTGCCGCTGCACCGGCTATCAGAACATCGTTGAATCGATCGCCGCCGGCGCCAAGGCGATGGCGAAATCCGATCTCGCATAATCGAATTCATCGCGACCCGCGATCAGGAACTTCTCATGTACGAATTTAAATATCATCGCCCGGCGACCGTGCGGCAGGCCGCCAATCTGTTGCTGAAGAACGAAGACGCCAAGGTGATCGCAGGCGGCCACACGCTGGTGCCGGTCATGAAGCAGCGACTCGCCAGCCCGCCGCATCTGGTCGACCTCTCCCACATCGAAGGTCTCGATACCATCGAGATGAAGGGCCGTTCGCTGGTGATCGGCGCCACCGCCAAGCACGCGACTGTCGCAACGTCGGCGATCGTCGGCGAAGCCATTCCGGCGCTGGCCGAACTCGCAGGCCAGATCGGCGACCCCGCGGTGCGTCATAAAGGCACCATCGGCGGCTCGCTCGCCAACAACGATCCGACCGCGGATTATCCGGCCGCGGTGCTGGCGCTCGGCGCCACCATCGTCACCAACAAGCGCAAGCTGAAGGCCGAAGAGTTTTTCCAGGGCCTGTTCACCACGGCGCTCGAGAGCGACGAGATCATCACCAAGGTGATGTTCCCGCTGCCGAAGAAGGCGGCCTATATCAAGTTCCGCAACCAGGCCTCGCGCTACGCGCTGGTCGGCGTGTTCGTCGCCAAGCGTCCGTCGGACGTTCGCGTCGCCGTCACCGGCGCAGGCTCGGACGGCGTGTTCCGCGCCGAGGCGTTCGAGGAAGCCTTGAAGAAGCGTTTCTCGCACAAGGTGCTCGACGGCATTTCGGTTTCCGCCGATGGTTTGAACAGCGACCTGCACGGCAGCGCCGAATATCGCGCGCATCTGATCGGCGTGCTGACGCGCCGCGCCGTCGAAGCCGCGACGGCGAAGTGAAACCGCGTTCTATCGTATCAAGACTGGCCTGCTCATGAGTGCATCGGCGTCACCCAAATCCGTCGATGCGATGCTCGAACTCCTGACCTCGCGCGGCTATCTGGCCGAGCGGTCGCTGGCGACGGTAACTTTTCTGTCGCTGCGCATGGGCCGGCCGCTGTTCCTCGAAGGCGAGGCCGGGGTCGGCAAGACCGAAATTGCAAAAGTCTTGTCGGCGGCACTTGGGCGCAAGCTGATCCGGCTGCAATGCTATGAAGGGCTCGACGTCGCTTCCGCGGTCTACGAGTGGAACAGCGCGTCGCAGATGATCGCTATCCGGCTGGCCGAAGCCGCGGGGGATACCGACCGCGATCAGCTTTCATCGGACATCTTCGCCGAAAAATTCCTGATCAAGCGGCCGCTGCTGCAGGCGCTGGAGCCTGATGTCGCCGGCGCGCCGGTGCTATTGATCGACGAACTCGATCGCGCCGACGAGGCGTTCGAGGCTTATCTGCTGGAAATTCTCAGCGACTTCCAGGTCACGATTCCCGAGTTCGGCACCATCAAGGCACCGGAGCCGCCGATCGTCATCATCACCTCGAACCGCACCCGCGAAATTCACGACGCACTGAAGCGGCGCTGTCTCTATCACTGGGTCGATTATCCCGAGGCCGAGCGCGAGCTTGCGATCGTCAAGTCGCGGGTTCCCAACATTTCCGCCAAACTTTCGCAGCAGGTTGTCCGCTTCGTGCAGATGCTGCGCGACCAGGATTTCTACAAGTCGCCGGGCGTTGCCGAGACCATCGACTGGGCCACTGCGCTGACGGAGCTCGACGCCCGTTCGCTGACCCCGCAAGTGGTCGGCGACACGCTCGGCGCGCTCTTGAAATACCAGGACGACATCGCGCGGATGCAGGGCGACACGCTGCAGAAGGTTTTGAAGGAAGCGACGAGCGAGAGCTAGTTCTCGCGTCGTAACAAGTAGTCGTCATTCCGGGATGGTCCGAAGGGACCAGACCCGGAATCTCGAGATTCCGGGTTCGATGCTTCGCATCGCCCCGGAATGACGGCAGTGAGACCTGAACCGATGACCACCATCGATCACCTCAATCCCCCGACAGGGCAAATGGCCGACAACGTGGTCGGCTTTGCCCGCGCGTTGCGGGCGGCCGGGCTGCCGGTCGGGCCTGGGGCTGTCATCGATGCCTTGAACGCGCTGCAGGTGATCGAGATCGGCAACCGTTCCGACGTTTACACGACGCTTGAAGCGATCTTCGTCAAGCGTCATGAACACGCACTGATTTTCGAACAAGCCTTTGCACTGTTCTTCCGCGCCGCCGAAGAGTGGAAGAGCATGCTGGATTCGGTGCCGTTGCCGGACCACGCCAAAAAGAAGCCGCCGCCGGCCTCGCGCCGCGTCCAGGAGGCGCTGGCGCAGCCGTCGATGCGCGAGGAGACAGCGCAGGAGCAGCAGCAGGAGTTGCGGCTGTCGGTCTCCGACAAGGAGATCCTGCAGAAGAAAGACTTTGCGCAGATGAGTGCGGCGGAGATCGCCGACGTCACCCGCGCCATCGCCAATATGCGGCTGCCGCAGGCCGAGCTGCGCACCCGCCGTTACCAGCCCGATGCCAGGGGGATGCGGCTCGACATGCGCCGGACGCTGCGCAGCTCCTTGCGCACCGGCGGCGAGATCATCGATATCCGCAAACTCGGCCGGATCGACAAGCCGGCGCCGATCGTGGCGCTGCTCGATATCTCGGGATCAATGAGCGAATATACCCGCCTGTTCCTGCATTTCCTCCATGCCATCACCGATGCCCGCAAGCGGGTCTCGGTGTTTTTGTTCGGCACAAGACTGACCAATGTGACGCGGGCGTTGCGGGCGCGCGATCCGGACGAAGCGCTGGCGAGCTGCTCGTCCTCGGTCGAGGACTGGGCCGGGGGCACCCGGATCGCGACCTCGCTGCATTCGTTCAACAATCTGTGGGGGCGCCGCGTCCTCGGGCAGGGCGCCATCGTGCTCTTGATCTCCGACGGGCTGGAGCGCGAGGCCGACGACAAACTGGCGTTCGAGATGGACCGGCTGCACCGGTCCTGCCGCCGGCTGATCTGGCTCAACCCCTTGCTGCGGTACAGCGGCTTCGAGGCCAAGGCACAGGGCATCAAAATGATGCTTCCGCACGTTGACGAATTCCGCCCGGTACATAATTTGAGCTCGATGGGCGAGCTGATCACGGCGCTGTCGGCGCCGCCTCCGCCGCACCACCGCAGCCTGATCCGATCCGCAGCCTGAGAGAGGTCCGCCATGCTCAACCGCGACGAAGACATTCTGCAGGCGGCCGAGGCCTGGCAAAAGGCCGGTCATGGGGTCGCCCTGGCGACCGTGGTCGAAACCTGGGGCTCGGCGCCGCGTCCGGCCGGCTCCAGCCTCGTCATCAACGATGACGGCACCTTTTTGGGGTCGGTCTCCGGCGGCTGCGTCGAAGGCGCCGTCGTCACCGAGGCGCTGGACGTGATCGCCAGCGGCAAACCCAAAATGCTCGAATTCGGCGTCGCCGACGAGACCGCGTGGAATGTCGGGCTCTCCTGCGGCGGCACCATCCGCGTCTTCGTCGAGAAGGTGAGTCAATCGTGAAACTCCAGACCCTCACGGAAGTAAACGCCGAGCGCGCCGCGCGCCGGCCGGTGATCGTCGTCACCGATACCGCCAATGGCGAGCAGCGGCTGGTGAAAGCCAAGGATATCGCCACCGATCCGCTGCGCGCTGAATTGTCGAAACAGCTCCGCATGGGCAAGAGCGGCAACGTCGAGGTTGGCGGCAAAAAGCTGTTTCTCAATGTCTACGCGCCGACCGCGCGTCTCGTCATCGTCGGTGCCGTCCATATCAGTCAGGCGCTGGCGCCGCTGGCGCGGGCGCTCGACTACGACGTCACGGTGGTGGATCCGCGCACGGCGTTCGCGAGCCCCGAGCGTTTCCCCGACGTGCCGCTGGTCGCCGAATGGCCCGACGTCGCGCTGCCGCCGCTCAACATCGATCACTACACGGCCTTCGTCGCGGTCACGCATGATCCCAAGATCGACGATCCGGCGCTGCTGCATGCCTTTGCGCGCGACTGTTTCTATATCGGCGCGCTCGGTTCGCGAAAAACCCATGCCAAGCGCGGCGAGCGGCTGAAGGCGCAAGGCGCCTCCGATGCCGACATCGCGCGCATCCGCGCCCCGATCGGGCTCAACATCGGTGCGGTGTCGCCGGCGGAGATCGCAGTCTCGATCATGGCGGAGATCACCGCCGAACTGCGAATGCCAAAAGAAAACGTGAAAGAACAAGCGGCATGAAATTCGGTCCCGCCAGTCCGGCCGACGCGATTGGCGGCGTCACCGTGCACACCCTGCGCCAGGGTGCGCTGGTGCTGAAAAAAGGCACCACGATCGGGCCCGCCGAAGTCGAGGCGCTCACCAAGGCCGGTGTTGCGGAAATCGTCGTGGTGCGGCTGGAGGAGGGCGACGTCTCCGAAGACGTTGCCGCGGCCGGCATCGCGCAGGCGGTGGCGGGCGAAGGCGTCAATGTCGAGCGCGCCTTTACCGGCCGCGCCAATCTGTTCGCGGCGAAAGCCGGCGTGCTGGTGGTGGACCGCGCTGCGGTCGACCGCATCAACGGCGTCGACGAGGCCATCACGTTTGCGACGCTTGCCGCCTACAAGCCGGTAGTCGAAGGCGAGATGATCGCGACCGTGAAGCTGATTCCGTTCGGCGTCGAAGCCACCTTGCGCGATGCGGCCGTGGCGGTGGCAGGCAAGGGCGCTCTGAGGATCGCGCCTTACACCATCAAGCGTGTCGGCGTGGTCTCGACTTTGCTGCCGGGGCTGGCGCCGAAGGTGATCGAAAAAACGCTGCGCGTCACCGCGGAACGGCTGGCGCCGGCCAGCGCCACCATCATTGCCGAACGCCGCGTGCCGCATGACGAGACTGTGCTGGCTGCTTCGATCAAGGAACTGCTCGACCTTGGCGCCGAACTGGTGATCGTCTTCGGTGCGTCGGCGATTGCCGACCGCCGCGACGTGATCCCTGCCGCAATCACCGAAATCGGCGGCACGATCGAGCACTTTGGTATGCCGGTCGATCCCGGCAATCTCTTGCTGATCGGCAGCGCCGGTGGCGTGCCGGTGCTGGGCGCCCCGGGCTGCGCGCGCTCTCCGGTGGAAAACGGTTTTGACTGGGTGCTGATGCGCCTGCTCGCCGGCCTCAAGGTCACGCGCGCCGAACTCACCGGCATGGGCGTCGGCGGTCTCTTGATGGAAATCGTCACCCGGCCGCAGCCGCGCACCGTTGCCGAGATCGAGGCCAACCGCAACGTCGCCGCGATCGTGCTGGCCGCCGGCCGCTCGACGCGGATGGGCGGACCCAACAAGCTGCTCGCCGAACTCGACGGCAAGAAACTGGTGCGGACCGTCGCCGAACAGGCGCTGGCCTCGAAGGCATCGGAGGTGATCGTGGTCACCGGCCATCAGGCCGACCTGGTCGAGCAGGCCCTGGCCGGCCTCCAGGTCAGATTCATCCGCAACCCGGATTTCGCCGGCGGGCTTGCGTCTTCCGTGAAAGCAGGGATCGCGGCGGTATCGGACAAGGCCGACGGTGCCATCGTGTGCCTCGGCGACATGCCGCTGATCGATAGCAAACTGATCGACCACCTGATCGAGAGCTTTGCGCCCGACCGCGGCCAGTTGATCGTGGTGCCGGTCAGCGACGGCCGTCGTGGTAATCCGGTGCTGTGGTCGCGGCGTTTCTTCCGCGAATTGATGACGCTCGACGGCGACGTCGGCGCCCGTCATTTGATCGCCAAGCACGCCGAAGCCGTGGCTGAAGTCGCGGTCGAGGGCGTCAGCGCGTTTCTCGACATCGACACCCCGCAGGCGCTGGAAGCAGCACGGCGGGGGTAAAGCGGGGTTCCGCCGGAACACCTATTTGCCGCGCGGCGGCCACGACTTCCGCGTCATTGAGATGCAGACAGCGCTTTCGCTAAACGTCTCAATCCGGGGTTGTCAGATGCCAACTGTGATGGTCCGCGCGACCACGATCCTCGGCGAGTTCGAGCAGGTCCAGGCCGAACTTGTCGGCAAGGCCGTGATCCTTACCGATGGGAAGGCAGGGACGGTCGAAACGGTTTGGCTTGATGAATTGCATGGCCTGCGAATTTCAATCAGGGGCCACGACGGCAAGTGGCCGATCTCCACGATAAAGCTGGCGCAGACGCACTGAAACCGGCTTCCTGACGTTGGGGATGCAACCATTCAGCGTGGCCTGGATTGCCATAGGACGCCGACCCAACCGCTGGAAAGGGCCAAATGCAAATCGCGCCAGAGATCACCTTCGAAGGTTCAGAATCATCGGACGCTGCTCGATCCCAGATATTGAGCGAGATCGAGCGGCTGGAAACCCATAACCAGCGAATTACCGGTTGCCGCGTCAAGGTGATAGCACCCAGCCACAAGCATCGCCACGGTATCGGGTTTGAGGTCCACATCTGGTTGACGCTTCCGCCGCACGAAAACATCGTCGTGAACCAGTCAGGCTCAAATGACGCGCGGCATGAACATGCTCAAGTCGCCATCAGGGACGCCTTCGCGGCGCTTCGGCGCCAAGTCGATTCCCTTGCTGCGTAGGGCACAATAGCTCGCAGTTCGTAGGGTGGGCAAAGCGCAAGCGTGCCCACCATTTCTCACGCGGGCCGGGTTGGTGGGCACGGCTCAAGGATGCCTCTGCCCACTCTACGAGCTTCCGTCAGCCCCTTTTTCAACCCTCCGTTCACCAAGTTGAAACTCCCCACGGGCTAGATTCCGGCCGGGCCGCCTCGGGGGAGGGGATTTTGATTATTTCGACTGTCGCCGCGCAACGCCGTGCGTTGTTCATTCTGGCGCTGACCGTATTGCTGGGTGCATCGCGTTTCATCACCGAAACCTGGGCAGCGGGCGCGTTGGCGGTCGGCAAATGCGGTGCCTATGGCCAGGCCTATGACTATGCCGCCGAGGCGCCGGCGCGCGCCGCCGCGCTCAAACAATGCAAGGGCGACTGCACGGCCGTGACCATGAAGCGCGCCTGCGCTGCATTGGCGGTCGACATGGCTAACCCTTGCGGACCCCACGGTTATGCCGTGAAGCCGAAGATCTCGAGCTCGCTCAACGCCGCCACCAAGAAGTGCTACGAATTCGGCGGCAAGGAATGCGTGATCCGCGCCTGGGCCTGCGACGCCAAGGGCTGAACTACTTCTGCGCCGCTTCCATAATCACCTGCAGCATCGGGCGGGTCGGCGCAAAGAACGTCGTGCCGGTATGCGGCGTCGAGAAATCGAGCAGGCGGTCGTAGGCGCCCGGCGGATCGCCGATATACATCCGCTGCAGCATTTTTTCGATCACCCAGAGATAGCGGGTATAGCCGATAAAATAGGTGCCGAATTCCTGCTGTCCCGGCCGGCCGAACGGCATGTTGTCGCGCAGGATGTCGTATTCGTTACCGTCGGCGTCGGTGATGGTGTTCAGCGACTTGTGCGATTTGCGCGGCGCGTCGTCGTCGTCGATTTCGATATTATCAATCTTGGTGCGGCCGATGATCTCCTCCTGCAGATGCGTCGGGGTTTTTCCCCAGGCGTTGAGGTCGTGCAGATATTTCTGGACGACGACATAGCTGCCGCCGGCGAAGTCGGCGTCTTCATCACCGACCAGCGACGAGGCCGGCAGGTCGAGGCCGGTCGGATTGGCGGTGCCGTCGACAAAGCCGAGGAGATCGCGGGCATCGAAATACCGGAAGCCCGAAACCTCGTCGACCACCGTCACCGCGGCGCCGAGGTTGTCGAGCAGGATCCGTTCGAACTCGAAACACATGTCGGGTCGTTCGGACCGGATATGGAAGAGCAGGTCGCCCGGCGTCGATGGTGCCGCATGAACCGGTCCCTTGATCGGCGCAAACGGTTTCAGCTCCTTCGGCCGGCTTTTTGAATCGAGGCGATCCCAGAGATCGCGGCCGATTCCGGCGATGCACGACAGGCGGCCGTTAAGATCGCGAAATCCGACCGTCTTGACGAGATCATCGAGGTCGCCGAGGACAGACGCGGCCTTCGCGAGCGCAGCCGGTTCGCTTGCCACCGTGACCACCAGAAAAACCGCCGCCGTCGACAGCGGCGCATCGACGCTCTGGGCGTCGATCGGCACCCGGTCCCAATTCTTGCCTGACATCTTTGAAGTCTCTGCCTGCCCAAGGCAGAGTATCGCGATCGTAAGCGGACGCGCAACAGCGGAGGGAAGTGACGTTCTGGTCGGCAATCGGATATCGCCGGTGTCGCGGGATGATTTTTGCTATCGTCATTCCGGGGCGCGTCGAAGACGCGAACCTGGAAGTTCGAGATTGTCAGCTCGAGATTCCGGGTTCGATGCTTCGCATCGCCCCGGAATGACGTCGGTACATCGGGAGAAATCATGCAATTCGACACCAAGATCGCGGTCGTGATCCGGACCGATCTCGAACCGTGGCAGAAGCTCAACGTGGCTTCGTTCCTGGCCGGCGGCATTGCCGCGGCGTTTCCGGAATGCGTCGGCGAACCCTATGGCGACGGCTCCGGCACAAAATACCTGCCGCTGATCGGCCAGCCGATCCTGATCTACGGCGCCGATCGTCCGGCGCTGTCGCGCGCGCTGGAACGCGCGCTGGCCCGCAATGTCACGCCGGCGGTCTATACCGAAGACATGTTCAAGACCACGCATGACGCCGCCAACCGCGAGGTGGTCAAGGCCGTGATCCGCGCCGAACTCAACCTGGTCGGGCTCGCGATGCGCGCCGAGCGCAAGGTGATCGACAAGATCATCGACGGGTTGAAGTTTCACAGCTAGCGGGTGGATCGAATGCCGTATTGGTTGAGGCTACGATCTTGACCATCTTGCGCCAGGCACGGCGCCGAGCGCGTTAGCTCGGCCGCGGCGGGCAAGACCCCCACCAAAAATCCAAAGCTGACAGGTGAAAAAAGCCTGGCGCGTCCGTCCCTGGAGATGGCCGACATCGGCCAAACCGGCTTCGACGGACACCCCGGCGGAGCGGGAGACCTGAACCCGCGCCAATGCTGGAAGCGGCGGCGCATCAACGGAGGAGTAGAATCAAATGTTGCGCAAAATTGTCATTGGACTTGTCGCTGCGGCGTCGCTGAGTGCGATGGCGCTGGTTCCGACCGAGGCTTCCGCAAGAGCGTTTGGCGGCGGCTTTGGCCGGGGAGGCGGATTTGGCGGTCATCACTTCGCCGGTGGCGGATTTGGCGGACGTCACTTCGGCGGTGGATTCGGCGGACGTCACTTCGGCAGCGGCCTTGGCCTTGGTCTCGGTCTCGACCTGATCTCTGCCGGGATCTACAGCAGCGCATGCCGGTCGGCCGTCACGCCCAGCGGCCGCATCGTCACCATCTGCTAATGATCAAAAACGGCCTTGATACCGCAACTCCCCGGCCGCCCAGCGCGTCCGGGCTTTTTTTTGTGGCTTGTGGTCCTGATGCCGCCGGGCGGCCTGGCAGGTTGACACCCGCGCACGAATATTCGTGGTAGATGGGTTCCGTCGGGCTTGGCCCGCTTGCCACGGCCGAAGTATATTAGGTGGATGGCTGTCAGCTCGCCCGATTTGAAAGCGTTCTTGCTCGCCACACCGTTTTTCGGTGCCCTCTCGGTCGCAGGCCTCGATTTCCTGATCTCCATGCTGATCGAGCGCCGCTTCGACGCCGGCGCCACCGTGGTCGCGGAAGGCGAACCGGGGCGCTCGATGTTCATTGTTCACTCCGGCGAACTCGTGGTGAGCCAGCTCGGGTATTCGGGGCGCGTCATTCGTATGACGGGTCTCGCGCCGGGTGATTTTTTCGGCGAAATGACCTTGATCGAAATGCAGAACCGGTCGGCCACCGTCGTCGCGGAGAGCCCGACCGTGCTGTACGAGCTCACGGCGCAAAATCTCTACAGTTGCTACAAGGCCGACATTCACGCCTACGTGATGGTGATGCAGAATATCAACCGCGAGCTTTGCCGGCGTCTCCGCCGCGCCGACGGTCGCATTGCCGAGCTCGTTCGCGCGAGTGAATGACGCCGATCCGCGATGCTCGTGGAGCGCGCGGCGCTTGAGGGGATCGTCGACGGGTCGAAGTTTCACGGCTGGCGCGCGCAGGGCGTCGCTGGTCGCTGCATCGCAGCGAAGAGTCCGCGCTGGCGAATTGCGCGTACCTTTGTACGGTATTGGATAGACAGACGTCTCCTGTTGCCCAACAATAAAGGAGGGGGGGCGAGTGAGGAGACGGCGATGGGTACCATTGGAGCGGTTTTTCAGCCGGAGCTGATCGGATTGATGAAGGCAGTCCTCGACGATGCGGCCACGGCGCTTCCGGAATCCAGGCGTACGTCGACAATGATGGCCGACATGGCTTCGCAAATTCTTGCGCGCGCCGCCAAGGGTGAGCGTGACCCGGCAGCACTGAAAGAAGCTGCGTTGTCGGTCGCGGTCGAGTGTTCGCACTATTCGCACGACATCTCGCCGGAGCGACGCGCGGTATAGCGAGGAAGCTGGAGCGTTTTCCAGCGAAGTGGAAACCGGTTCGCGTCAAGAAAACGCGTCAAATCAAAAACCTAGAGCCCCGTTCCGATTCCATCGGAACGGAAGAGGCTCCAGGCGTTGCGCCTTACTTCTTCGGTGACCAGCCATAGGCCTTGGCGCAGGCGCCGCCCATCAGCATTGCCCGCTCGGTGGCGCTGAGCCGATCCGTCTTGAGGAACGGCACCACGGCCTGCTCGTAGTTGACGACGGCAAACGCGCGGGTCCAGTCGGTGCCCCAGAGGCAGCGATCGAAACCCCAGGCGTCGAACACGCGCGCCAGCGGATCCCAGATGTCGGGGAACGGGTAGGGCTGCCGCGACAGCGTGCAGGCGCCGCTGACCTTGATCACGGCGTTCGGGCGCTTGGCGAGTGCCAGCACCTTTGGCAAATCGGCCCAGGGTTCGAGCGGCGCCGGCGGTTGGCGTGGCTGCAGGATGCCGAGATGGTCGACGATGAAGCGGGTGTTGGGATGGCGATCGATCAGCGCCGTGCCTTCGTCCACATTGTCCCAGCACAGCAGGTTGACCGGAAAGTCGTAGCGGACGGCCGCGGCCGCGATCCGGTCGAGCCCGGGATGGTCATGCGTGCGGCGGTTCTCTCTCGTGAGCATGATGCGAATGCCGACTGCGCCCGGCGTCTTCTTCCACTCGGCGACGACATCGGCCACATCGGGGTTCTCAGGGTCGACGGGCTTGACGATCGCCATCCGGCCGGGATGGGCGCGTTGCACGTCCACGGCATAGCTGGCGTCGTAGCGGTACATCGAAAACGAGGAGATGAAGATCGCGCCGTCGACGCCGACCTTGTCCATCGCCGCCACCATCTCGTCGCCGGTGACGTGATCGGGCCAGTTCGGCACCGTGTGCCAGGGCCGCTTCGGCGTATTCGCCTCATAGGCATGGACCTGGGAATCGATAATGGCCATCGGCGCTTTCCTCCGTGCCGGGCGATTGTTGTGCCCGATGATTTCCGACATTGCAGCAGGTTCGCGCACCGAGGGCAACGCGCGCGGCGCATTGCTGCTGCCTGGATCGCGGGTAGGGGCATCGCGCCGCGAGATCGGAACACGTATTCGAGATTCGTAGCAACCATTAAAGCTAAGCATCTTTTTCGATCCACGGGGTACCGCGTTGAACGACGGTGTTGGCGTAGATCAGGAGCTTGCGGGCGCAGGCGATGAGTGCGGCGTTATGATGCTTTCCGGATGCTATTAGGCGTGCGTAGAGCATGGTGAGGGCCTTGTTCCACCGGAACACTGCTGGGAGGGCTGCCGCGAACAGGGAGCGCCGCAAGCGAGCTCGGCCGCCGGCGATGTGGCGTTGCCCTTTTTGCTGCCCGCTGTCGTTGTCGAAGGGAGCAAGTCCGGCGAGGGCTGCGGCTTCCTCCCGGCTCACGCGACCAAGCTCGGGCATACGGATAATGATTGCCAGTGCAGTCCGCTCACCGATTCCAGGAATACTGAGCACCAGATCAAAGCGAGCGGCGAGATCGGGGTGAGAGCGTAATTGCTTGGCAATGTAACGAACCTGGGCGAGCCGTCGCGCGTTCCATCGAGCAATTTCGCCAAGAACCATTCGCCGCAACCGAGGCTCGTGGATATGTTCCAGCCGGGTCTTGAAGCGCCTGAGATCCTCATCGATTTGATCGAGGAAAGTCAGATTTTCAGCCAATTCAGCCAGACGTGAATCTGGCGTAGTCTTCGGCGGATCGAGCGTTGCTGTGCAAGCCGCGATCAAGACCGCGTCGAGCGCATCGTTCTTGGCGCGGCACAGATGCACCCGGCCAAACGCCTTGACCTGGATCGGCTGCAGCACCAGCACGGTAAAGCCTGCCTCGCGTAAATGCTCCACCACACCACGTTCATACCCGCCGGTCGCCTCGATGCCGACGCGCGTCACGCCGGCCTTGGCTAGGTAACCGGCAAGGGCTCGCCAGCCAGGCAAGACGTTTGCGACCTGCCAACGCTCGGCACGATCGTGAACTGCGATGTCCAGTTTGGACTTGGACGTATCGATTCCAGCCGTCGTTATGATAATCTGTGTCATCTTCGTCGACCCTGCCTTGTGAAGCGAACCAAGTTGTTCCGGCAACCATCCGGGTCCGATGAAGGTGCTGACGACGATCTCGCTACGGAGCAGCCAAAAGTGGCTCTGGATGGGTACGATCCGATCGCCAGCGGCCTGCCGCGGATTGCCGTCCGTGGCAGGCCATTCCTTTCGGAACACACCGACAATAATCGATTTTGCTATTACAAGGATGGGTTGAGCACAGCGATACCCATCAACACTACCGGTGAAGCGATGGGTATCGCTGCGCTCCACCCATCCTACGGCGCCGTCATTGCGAACGGAGTGACGCAATCCATCTCTCCACGTGAAGAAAGAATGGATTGCTTCGCGGAGCCTGTCATCGGGCGGGCATTCGCCCGACCCGTTGGCTCGCAAATGACGGGATAAGTCTTTGGAACGATGTGAATGATCACCAATGACGCCGATGTGAAATTGCATTGAAACCCAGCTTCTTGACAATGACTGACCAGTCAGTCATATTTAAGCAATGACAAAAACAGCACCCAAAAAGGTCTCGCCAAAGCGCCCGGCCGCGCAGCCCGCTCCCAACCGCGCCGAGCGCGCGGCGGAGCGGCGGGGGGCGATCGTCGAGGCGGCGATGGAGGAATTCATCGCGCGCGGCTTTGCGGCGACGCGGCTCGACGACGTCGCCAAACGCGCCGGCGTAGCCAAGGGCACGATCTACCTGCACTTCAAGGACAAGGAATCGATGTTCGAGGAATTGATCCGCACCGCGATCGTGCCGCTGGTCATGAGCCTTGGCGCCACGCCGCCGCGGCCCGGCGCCACGGTGCGCGACATGGTGGAGGGCTTTGTCAGGACTTTCATCGAGCAGGTGGTGACGACGCGGCGCGGCGACATCGTGCGGCTGATCATGGCGGAGGGGCCGCGCTTTCCTGCGGTTGCCGACTTCTACTACCGCGAGGTGGTCTCGCGCGGCCTTGCCGGCATGCGCGCCATGATCGAACTCGGAATCGCGCGTGGCGAAATCTCGAACAAAAATCTCGCGCGCTTCCCGCAGATCCTGGTGGCGCCGGCAATGATCGCCGTAATCTGGCAAAGCCTCTTCAGTAAACACGCGCCACTGGATGCACTCGAGATGTTTCGCGTGCATCTCGACCTGATTTTTGGCGAACGGAGGACGGCATGACTTCGTCGCAAGCAAGAGCAGTCGCGACCGCGCTGGGGCTGGCCGCCATGCTGGCGGGCTGCAACGAGCGCAAGGATCCCGGCTTTCAGGGCTGGGTCGAGGCCGATATGATCTTCGTCAGCCCCGATGAATCCGGCCGCGTGACCAAACTCAACGTCCGCGAGGGCGACGAGGTCAAGCCCGGCGCGCCGCTCTACACCGTCGACGACGATCTGCAGCAGGCCGATCTCAACCAGAACAACGCCACGCTGGCCAATGCGCAGCAGAGCTATGACCGCGCCGCCTCGCTGAGCAAGACCGGCTCGGGCACGCAGGCCACCCTCGACTCCGCGGTCTCGGCGCTGCGCGTGGCGGAAGCCCGCGTCAATACCTCGCAGACCCGGTTGGCGCGGCGCAGCGGCTTTGCACCGATCGCCGGCACCATCCAGCAGATCTATTTCCGCGAAGGCGAGATGGTGGCGGCGCAACGGCCGGTGGTGTCGATCATGCCGCCCGGCAACATGAAGCTGCGCTTCTTCGTGCCCGAGACCGAGCTGCCGAAACTTGCGATCGGCGACGAGGTGAAGGTCACCTGCGACAACTGCGCAGCCGACCTCACCGCAAAGATCTACTTCATCGCGACCACGGCCGAATATACCCCGCCTGTCATCTACAGCCTCGATGAGCGCAACAAGCTGGTCTATCTGATCCAGGCGCGGCCGAGCCGGCCGGACAGTTTGCGCGTCGGCCAGCCGATCAGCGTATTCTTCAATGCCCGCACACCGGTGGCGGACAAGCGATGAGCTCAGCGCCGGCATCAGCGCCCGACATCGACATCGCCATCGATGTCGCGGGTCTTTCGAAATCGTTCAGCGGTCGCGAGGTCGTGCATGACCTGTCGATGCAGGTGAAGCGCGGCACCATCTACGGCTTCCTCGGCCCGAACGGCTCCGGCAAGACCACGACGATCCGCATGCTGTGCGGCCTGCTGACGCCGGATGCCGGCGATGGCACCTGCCTCGGCTACGACATCCGCCGCGACGCCGACAAGATCAAGCGCCAGGTCGGCTACATGACGCAGCGCTTTAGCCTGTATCAGGACCTCTCGGTGCGGGAGAACCTGGAATTCGTGGCGCGGCTCTACGGCATGCGCAATGCGAAAAGCGCCGCGCGCGAGATGATCAAGCGCATTGGTCTCACCGGCCGCGAGGAGCAGCTCGCCGGCGAGCTCTCCGGCGGCTGGAAGCAGCGATTGGCGCTCGGCGCCTGCACCTTGCCCAATCCGCAACTGCTGTTGCTGGACGAGCCGACCGCTGGCGTCGATCCCAAGGCGCGGCGCGATTTCTGGAACGAGATTCATGCGCTGGCCGCTGAAGGGCTGACGGTGCTGGTCTCCACCCATTACATGGACGAGGCCGAGCGCTGTCACGAGATCGCTTATATCGCCTATGGCCACCTGCTGGCGCACGGCACCGTGGAGGAGGTGATCGCGAAATCGGCGCTGTCGACCTACACCGTCACCGGCGACGATCTCAATGCGCTCTCCGCAGAACTCACCGGCAAGCCCGGCATCGACACGGTGGCGCCGTTCGGCACCAGCCTGCATGTCTCCGGCCGCGACAAATCCGCGCTCGAAGCGACCGTCGCGCGCTATCGTGACGGCAAGGGGTGGCACTTCCAGCCCAGCGAGCCCTCGCTGGAGGACGTGTTCATCGACCTGATGAGCCGCTCAAAGGACAATTTCCAATGAGTGCGAACGAAGCCTATCGCCAGAGCCACGACATCAAGGAGCCGCCGTTCGGCTTCTGGTGGCGCAGCTATGCGATGCTGGTCAAGGAATTCATCCAGCTTCGCCGCGACCGGGTCTCGTTCGCGATGATCGTGATGCTGCCGGTGATGCAGCTCGTCCTGTTCGGCTTTGCCATCAACACCACGCCGCGCAACCTGCCGACGGCGGTGTTGCTGCAGGAGGACAGCGATCTCGCGCGCTCTGTGCTGAAGGCGATCGAAAACACTGCCTATTTCCGCTTCACCCGCGAGGTTCACAGCGTCGCCGAGTTTGACGATCTCCTGCAGTCGGGCAAGGTGCTGTTCGGCGTCGAAATCCCGCGCGGCTTCGAGCGTTCGGTGCGGCGCGGCGACAAGCCGGCGCTATTGGTCGCGGCCGATGCGACCGATCCGGTGGCGGCGGGTTCGGCGCTCGGGACGCTCGGCGGCGTCGTGCAGACCGCGCTGGCGCACGATCTCCAGGCCGGTGATCCGCCGTCGATGCCGTTCGAGATCCGCGCCCACGCCCGCTATAACCCGGCGGGCTCGTCGCGGCTCAACATCGTGCCGGGCCTGGTCGGCACCATCCTGACCATGACCATGCTGATCTTCACCGCGCTGTCGGTGACGCGCGAGATCGAGCGCGGCACCATGGAAAGCCTGCTGTCGATGCCGATCAAGCCGGTCGAGGTGATGTTCGGCAAGATCGTGCCCTATGTGATCGTCGGATTCGTTCAGGCGACGCTGATCGTCGGGATCGGGGTGTTGTTGTTCGGGGTGCCGATCCTCGGCAGCCTGTTCACGCTGGCGCTGCTGTCGACGCTGTTCATCACCACGAATCTCGCGATCGGCTACACCTTCTCGACCATCGTGCAGAACCAGTTGCAGGCGATGCAGTTGTCGATGATGTTCTTCTTGCCGAGTATTTTGTTGTCCGGATTCATGTTTCCGTTCGCGGGCATGCCGGTCTGGGCGCAATATATCGGCGAGGGCCTGCCGCTGACACATTACGTTCGCATCGTCCGCGCCATCATGCTGAAGGGCGCCACCATCCAGAATTTGCAGTATGACACGATTGCACTTATGGCATTGATGCTACTGGCCATGACGATCGCCGTGACGCGCTTCCGTCGCACGCTGGATTGATGCAATATCGGTCAGTCATTCCGGGGCGATGCAAAGCATCGAACCCGGAAGTTCGAGATTTCG
The DNA here is from genome assembly GCF_900103365.1 of Afipia sp. GAS231. Classification (NCBI taxonomy): domain Bacteria; kingdom Pseudomonadati; phylum Pseudomonadota; class Alphaproteobacteria; order Hyphomicrobiales; family Nitrobacteraceae; genus Afipia; species Afipia sp. GAS231. The sequence goes on along the minus strand of NZ_LT629703.1, from coordinate 1,039,132 downwards.
GGTTCGGCTCTTCGAGCCGCCCCGGAATGACCAGGGAATGAAAATGCTGGGGTTGTTGGGAAATAAGGCGCAGGACTCGGCGGTATCCGCCGAGTTTCAGCATGCCTTGATGCAGCAGGTGATGCGCACCGAGCTGATCCGGGTCAAGGCCCTGATCGGAACGACTGCGATTCTGGTGGCCTCGATTCTGATCCTTCATACCATCGACCCCTATGCGGTCGAACATCTCTGGCATGGCCGGCTCAAGCCGTCTGACCTTTACAGCATCCTGATCCCGTTCATCCTGTTCGAGCTCTGGGTCCACACTAGCATCAGCCGGTATCTGAGGCTGGACCGCGATTTGCCGGTCTATCGACGCTATCTCGGCGTACTGATCGAAACCTCGATGCCGACACTGGCGCTGGCGATGCACATCGACAGCATGGGACCGGTCGAGGCGCTCGGCTTCGTGGCGCCGCTGACCTATTTCATCTTCATCATTCTCTCGACGTTGCGGCTGGATTTCTGGCTCTCGACCTTTACCGGCTTCGTCGCGGCCGCCGAGCTGTTCTACATGGCGATGTTCTATCATCGTGCCGGCAGCGCCGATCCCGCGCCCGATCTCTACTATCACTCCGTGCGCAGCGTGATGGTGTTGATCTGCGGCATGCTGGCTGGCGCCGTGGCGGTGCAGTTGCGCCGGCAATTCGCCGCCAGCATCATGGCCTCGACCGCGCGCGACCGTGTCACCAACCTGTTCGGCCAGCACGTCTCGCCGCAGGTGGTCGCGCGGTTGATGGCGGAAGGTGCCGGCACCGGCAGCGACATCCGCCGCGTCGCTGTCATGTTCGTCGATTTCCGCAGCTTTACCGCCGGGGCGAGCTCACGTTCGCCGCAGGAGGTGGTGGACCGGCTCGATGGCGCATTCGCGGTGCTGGTCGATATTCTCGATCGCCACGGCGGCATCGTGAACAAGTTTCTCGGCGACGGATTCCTGGCGCTGTTCGGCGCGCCGTTGGAGGCGCACGACGCCGCGCATCAGGCGGTTGCCGCGGCGCGCGAGATGCTCGAGGCCAACGACCGCGTCAACAAGGCGACCAGTTGGCCACTGCGGATCGGCATCGGCGTTCATTTTGGCGAAGTGGTCGCCGGCAATATCGGCTCGCCGCGGCGCAAGGAATACACCGTGATCGGCGACACCGTGAACTTCGCCGCGCGGCTCGAAGCGCTCAACAAGGATTTCAATTCGCAGTTCCTGATCTCGCAAGCGGTTCATGACGCGCTCGGAGAGGAATGCCGCGATGCGGTTTCGCTCGGCGACGTTCCGGTGCGAGGCTATGACAAGCCGATGACGGTGTGGCGATTGGGGTAGCGCGTCCTGTTCGCGGCAACGAAAATATCCTCGCCGTGCGATGCCGGTTCGCTCAGAGCAATCGGCGCAATACTTTCGTTGACGGAGCGGCGCGAGGCATGTCTCTTCGGTGCCGAACTGGAGCTTCGACATGCAGCGCCGCTATATCACCTGCGACGTCTTCACCATCAGCGCCTTTGGCGGCAATCCGCTCGCGGTAGTGCTCGACGCCGGCGGGCTGTCGACCGCGCAGATGCAGGCGATTGCGCGCGAGTTCAACTATTCGGAGACGACCTTCGTGCTGCCGCCGGCCGATCCCGCGCATGACGCGCAGGTGCGCATCTTCACGGTGCGTTCGGAAATTCCGTTCGCCGGCCATCCCAATGTCGGCACCGCCTTCGTGCTGGCGACCTTGGCCGAAAAGCCGCCGGCGCGGCTGCTGTTCGAGGAAAAGGCCGGCCTGGTGCCGGTCGAGATATTGACCGAGCAGGGCAGGGTTGTGAGCACCGAGCTGACCGCGCCGCAGCCGCTGAAACGGCTGTCGCAGCTCAGCGCCGAGCAGGCGGCCAGCTGTCTATCGCTGTCGGCAGGCGATGTGAAGACGGACCGGCATGTGCCGCAGATCATCTCGGTCGGGCTGTCGTTCCTGGCGGTCGAACTCGCCTCGCGCGAGGCGCTGCGGCGGTCGAAGCCCGATGCCGCGGCGTTCGCAAAGACCTTTCCGTGCGACGGCAGCGACGCGATCTATCTCTATACGCGCGATGTGCCGGCCAGCGAAAAGTCCTGCGATCTGCAAGCACGGATGTTTCATCCCGGCGCCAGCGGATTGTCGGAAGACCCCGCCACCGGAAGCGCGACGGCGGCCGCCGCGGCGCTGCTCGCCGATCTCGATTCCATGCGGGATGGCGAGCTGAAACTGACGATCGGGCAGGGCGTCGACATGGGCCGGCCAAGCCTGCTGAAGACGCGCGTTCGTAAGCAGAACGGTGCGGTCGCCTCGATCCATGTCGGCGGCGCCTGTGTGCAGATGATGGAGGGGACGTTCCGGTTGCACGGCGACGGGTGATGTTCCCGCCGTCATTGCGAGCGAAGCGAAGCAATCCATCTGGCCGTAAAGGAAGAATGGATTGCTTCGTCGCTCCGCTCCTCGCAATGACGGTTACACCTGCGGCGCCACCAGATTCTCGATCTTCACGCCGTCGCGATCCTCCATGATCTCGGCGATCCATCGCCGGTGACAATGTGCGTGATCGCGCTCGTAGCAGAGAATGCAGACCGGACCTGACCGCTTCACCAGCGCGGAGAGTTCGTCGAGTTCTTCTCGCGCTTGCGGCGTCTTTAGATGCTTGGCGTAGATCTTGTGCAAGACATCGAACTGGCCACCGCGGGCGGCGATGCGGCCGTCCTTGGGAGTGCCGAGCCCGCGCAGATGCAGATACGATATGCCGCGCTCGTCGAGACCGGCCGCGAGTTGAGTCTTGGAAAAGCCCGGCCGGCGCGACGACGCCACCGCGCGCACGTCGACCAGCAGTTTCACGCCGGCGCCTTCGAGTTCGTCGAGCACGGCCTTTGCCGGCGTCTGCTCATAGCCGATGGTGAAAAGCTTCTTCGCTCTAGCCATGCGGCGCTCCGTTCATTTCACCCGCTCGATCAATTCCATCGCGCCCGCCGGCGCGCGGATCTTGCCTTCGTGGATGACGTAGGCGAACACGTCGCGCGGCGCCTTCTTCGGCTTGGTGGCGTCGACCCGCGGCAGATCGTCGGGCTCGCTGCCTGAGGCCCAGGCCTGAAACCGCTTGGCCCAGGCGTCGAGTTGCTTCGGCGGATAGCAGGTCTTGAGTTCGTCATTGCCCTTCTGCAGCCGCGCATAGACGAAATCGCTGGCGACGTCGGCGATGGCCGGATACTTGCCGTGTTCGGCGAACACCACCGGCGTCTCGAATTGCCGGATCAGCGCGATGAATTCAGGTACGCAAAAACTGTCGTGCCGGACTTCCACCACATGACGCAGCGCGCGGCCGTCGAGTTTGCGCGGCAGCAGTTCGAGAAACTTGCCGAAATCGGCCCCGTCGAATTTCTTGGTCGGCGCGAATTGCCACAGCACCGGACCGAGCCGGTCGCCGAGTTCGAGCACGCCGGAATCATAAAAGCGCTTCACGGAATCACCGGCCTCCGCCAGCACGCGACGATTGGTGGCGAAGCGCGGCCCCTTTAACGAAAACACGAAACCGTCGGGCACTTCGCGCGCCCATTTGCGAAAGCTCTCCGGCTTCTGCGACCCGTAGTAGGTGCCGTTGATCTCGATCGAGGTCAGCTTCGACGCGGCGTAGGACAATTCCTTCGCCTGCGTCAGCTTCTCCGGATAAAACACTCCGCGCCACGGCTCGAAAGTCCAGCCGCCGATGCCGATATAGATGTTGCCGCTGCTTGATTTCGGGGGCTTGCTCACGGAGGGGCTCATTGCGATCGAGAGGGGAACAGCGGACGATCTTAACCACATCGGCCGTGATTGGCCAGTTTGCCGCAGGCAGCGAAACCGATGGAAATGCCGTGTGATCTCCGTGCGATATGTGGACACTGACGCCGCTTCAGCCGACAATGAAACCGTTACTTGGCGCGCGGATTGCAAAGCGGATCAAGAACAGGGCTGGAATTGGCTTAGAGCGGTTCTATGATCGGTAAACATCACTCATCTCAAGCAAGTCCGAGCGACAAAAGCGAGGCACCGATCCAGTTCGGCGCGCTGCTGATGGCCGAGGGCGGGACGCAGCGGAGCGGGCCGCCTTATCTGTTCCAGGGATTGACCGAGGCCGAAATCGCGCAGGTGGTGGGTTCGGGGAAGCGCAAGGTGCTGTATCGCGGTGCCCGGCTGTTCAGCCAGGGCAGTCCACAGGACGGCATCTATCTGATCGAGACCGGGCGGATAAAAGTCTTCTACACGGCGCCGTCGGGCCGCGAGATCACGCTCGCGTATTGGCACTCCGGCAATTTCGTCGGCGGTCCCGAAGTGTTCAAGCAGGGACTGCACGTCTGGTCGGGGGAGGCCGCCGTCAACAGCTCGGTGCTGCATTTGCCGGGTGACATTCTGCGCCGGATGGTGATGACGATTCCTGCGCTGGCGATCGGCATCATCGAGGGCCTGAGTTTCAAGGGGCAGTGCTATTCAGCGCTCGCGCAAATGCTCGGCACCCGGTCGCCGACCGAACGGCTGGCGCAGCTGCTGCTGCACCTGATGAACCTGTACGGGGTCGAGGAAAAAGATGGCAGCTTGATCGCCGCCTCGTTCACGCATGCCGATCTGGCGCATATGACGGGCGTGACCCGGCAATCCGTCACCGTCAGCCTGAAACGATTTACCGAACTCGGAATCCTGCGCGCGCACGGCGCCAATCTCGTTATTCAGAACGCGGACCTGCTGAGCGGGATTCGCGACGGCAAGCTCGCCAAGGTTGCGGCATCGGAAGAGCACTAACACCGGTGGGTGCATCGCCTCGATCGACGTCACGATGTCAGCCCAATTGCCGGTACCACCGCCGCTGATAGTGATTCCCGCGCCGCGTATGGTTGAGTTGGCTAATTTCTAGCCACGCCGCCCATCTGTCGATCAGGATCGGCGATTTTATTGTCCATTAATTGAGCATCCCGATCTTTCTTCGCAATGCGTTGCCGGTTCGAAGCGTTCGTCGTTTCGGATTCAAGGTGGGCCGTTCAGAGTTTGCTTAACGGACGTCATCGTCCGGGTTGGAAGCAAGCGAGTTCACGGCAATGACGTCTACTCCTTTCATTGATTCAGCCCTCAGCAAGCCGGGCCACCACGAGCCGGGTCATGGGCATGCCGTCAAGGCCCCGGTGGCATGTCGCTTGCAACATCAGGAACATCACAGTCAGTCCGCTCATCGCCGAGTAACACCGCCGCCGTTCACCGTGGCCGGGGGCCTTGGCATGCGCATCGTACGGCACACAGCAGAGTTCGGTTCGAAAGGATTTGTCTCATGAGCGTCGGTCCAGCGTCCAAACTCTCCGGCTTGTTTCCCTTGCTGGTCGCAACGGCGATCGCCTTCGTACCCGGACAGGTAAGCGCGGAGACGCTCGAAATCGGCATCGGCACGCAGAATACGACGACCAACACCGTCACCGGGGGCGTCGTTCTCAAGGAGCTTGGCTTGCTGGAGAAGCATTTGCCGAAGACCGGCAAGTACAAGGACTTCGAATACAGACTGAGCTGGCAGAACGCCACGTCCGGCCCGCCGATCACCAACGGCATGATGGCCAACAATATCCAGATCGGCATGATGGGCGACTATCCGCTGATGGTGAATGGCGCCACCGGGCAGGCCACCAAGAACGAAACCCAGCTGGTCGCGATCATCGCCTACAACGCCGTCGGCGGTGGCAATGGCATCGTCGTTCACAAGGATTCGCCTTACTACGAGCTCGGCGATCTCAAGGGCAAGAACGTCTCGGTACCATTCGGCTCGGCTGCGCATGGCATGATGGTTCGGGCGCTGGAGAAGCGCGGACTGCCGCCGGATTACTGGAACCTGGTGTCGCAATCGCCGGAAGTCGGCAGCACCAATCTGCAGGAAAAGCGCATCGACGCTCATGGCGACTTCGTGCCGTTCGCCGAACTGCTGCCGTTCCGCGGTTTCGCCCGCAAGATCTATGACGGCGCCGAGACCAAGACGCCGACCTTCCACGGCGTGGTCGTGCGCAAGGACTTTGGCGAAAAGTATCCGGAGATCGTGGTCGCCTACATCGAAGCTCTGATGGAGGCCAACGACTGGATGCGCAAGAATCCAAAGCTCGCGGCCGAGAAGATCGAGGAGTGGACCAAGATCAACAAGGAAGTGGTCTACATCTTCTTGGGCCCCGGCGGCGTGCACACGCTCGATGCGACCATCAAACCAAAGTGGGTTGAGGCTGTCGGCGCGAACTACGCGATCCTGCAGAAGCTGAACATGATCAAGGAACTCAACATCGGCGCCTGGGTCAATGACAGCTATGTCCGGCAGGCCTACAAGGAGCTCGGGCTCGACTACGACAAGCAGCTCGCCTCGTTCGATACCTACAATGTGACGGGCACCGATCCGGTCTGCAATGCGCCGATCGACAATCCCGCGCAAACCGGTGAGATCTGGATCCAGGGCGGCGACATCGTGCCGTTCAGCTCCCCGGTCTGCACGCTGCTGGGCGTCAAGAAGTACACCTCCGACGGCAAGAAATTCAACGCGGTCTATCTGGTCGACCACGAGCTCGGCATCAAGGTGTTTGCCGACGCCGCCTTCTATTCGATCGGCGGACAGGATCCGAAGAAGCCGGATGTCGTGCCGTTCCTGCTCAAGAAGGATGCGGAAGCCTTTGCAGCCAAGAACGGCGGCAAGCTTGCGACCTATGCCGAAGTGCTCAGCGCGATCAATGTCGGACAATAGGGGCGGACCGTGGGCACCACAGCAAGCGCCAAAATCATAGCGATCCCGATCATGGAAAAGCCCCCCGAGCCGCCGACCCCGGTCGCCGCGGAAGCAACGGCAAAAGTAACCGCAAATGCTTCGCCGGCCACCCCGGATTTGCCGGTACCGGCCCCGGAGCCGATCCCGACGGTGTCGCTGCGCAAGGTCCTTAAAAGCCTGTCGGCGAAATTCACCCGCGAGCGCTTCATCACCGCGCTACTCGGCGGTATCTCGATCGCGGCGCTGTTCCTGTTCTGGTATTTCGGAACCAAATACCGGCTCGAATTCTACATCCGCTTCAAGAACGTTCCGACGCCTTACGAAGTGTATCAGCAACTGACGCAGGTCGGGCTGTCGAACAAGTACCTGTTCAATATTGCCATCAGCCTGCGGCGCATTCTGCTCGGCTTCGTGATCGCGATCGTGATCGGTGTTCCGCTGGGACTGGCGATCGGAAAATACGAGCGCGTGCGCGACCTGTTCATGCCGGTGATTGAAATCCTGCGGCCGATCCCGGCGATCGCCTGGGTTCCGATGTCGATCATGCTGTGGCCGAACAACGAGGCCGCGATCGTCTTCATCACCTTCATCGGCGCCTTCTTCCCGATCCTGCTCAACACCATCCATGGCGTTCATTCGCTGGATGGCGTGTTGATCCGGGCAGGGCGTTGCCTCGGCGCCAGCGAAGGCCGTCTGCTCCTGAACGTGATTTTGCCGGGCTCGTTGCCGCATATCTTCACCGGTCTTGCGGTCGGCATGGGCGTGGCCTGGGTGTCGCTGATCGCAGCCGAGATGATCTCGGGTCAGTTCGGTGTCGGCTACTTCACCTGGGAAGCCTATTCGCTGGTGAACTATCCGGCGATCGTGCTCGGCATGATCACGATCGGCGTCCTTGGATTGGCCTGCAGCGGCATCATCCGCCTGGTCGGCGTTCTCATGATGCCCTGGTTGGCATTTGCGCCTGGGAGCAAGCAATGACAATGGCAATGTCCAATACCGAAGTTCAAAAAGGCTTCATCGACGTTCGCGACATGGGCGTGACGTTCGGCGCCAACGACAACAAGGTGGTTGCCGTCGACAACGTCTCGCTCAACGTCCAGCCCGGCGAGTTCGTGTCGCTGATCGGGCCCTCCGGCTGCGGCAAGTCGACCCTGCTCTCGATCGTCGCCGGCTTCGTCAAGCCGACGCGCGGCGAAGCGACACTCGACGGCAAGGCGATCACCAAGCCGGGCTCGGATCGCGGCGTCGTGTTCCAGCAGTATTCACTGTTCCCGTGGCTGTCGGTTCGCAAGAACGTCGAGTTCGGCCTGAAGATGGCCGGCGTCGAGCAGAGTAAGCGAAACGTTACGGCGCGGTCATTGCTCGATCTCGCAGGCCTGCTCTCATTCGAAAATCACTATCCGGACCAGCTCTCCGGCGGCATGAAGCAGCGCATCGGCATCGTCCGTGCGCTGGCGACCAGTCCGCAGGTGCTCCTGATGGATGAGCCGTTCGGCGCGCTCGACACGCAGACGCGGGTCGTGATGCAGGAAATCCTGACCAACATCTGGCAGCAGTTCAAGATTTCGGTGCTGTTCATTACGCATGACATCGAGGAATCGATTTTCCTCTCCGACCGCATTTACGTCATGACCGCGCGGCCTGGCCGCATCAAGGCGGAAATCAAGGTGCCGCTGCCGCGTCCGCGGCGGGCGGAGATGACTGACACACCTGAATTCATGAGCCTGGTGCAAGAACTCAAGGGGCTGATCCGCGAGGAGTCACTCGCTGCGATGGGACCAGAGATCAAGGATCGAGGCCTTTCAGGCTTTGGAATGAAAGTGGGACCGAAAGGAGTGGGCGAAATCTTCTGACACAATTCTAGACGTCGCGGCCTGACAGGCGCGAACCAGCAATCAACGACTGCAACCAAAGGAAGGCGCAAAAGGGCAAGCGCGCCAACGATGCCGCGCGCCCGCGCCATAGATCGGAGAATTCAATGGCTAAGAAACCCAATATTCTATTTTTCCACGTCGACAATCTCGGCATGGGCGAACTCGGCTGCTACGGCGGCGGCATCCTGCGCGGTGCCGACACCAAGCGCATGGATACCTTTGCCAAGCAGGGCGTCAAGCTGACGCATTATGTCGTCGAGCCGCAGTGCACGCCGACCCGCTCGGCGCTGATGACCGGACGTTTTCCGATCCGCTCGGGCAACCACACCATCGCGCTCGGCGGCAATGGCGGCGGCCTCGTCACCTGGGAGCGCACCATCGGCGCGATCCTGTCGGAAGCCGGCTACGCCACCTCGATCTACGGCAAATGGCACATCGGCGCCGAGGACGGCCGCTTCCCGACCGATCACGGTTTCGACGAATGGTACGGACCGCTGCGTACCTATGACGAGTGCATGTGGCTGACCGATCCGCATTACGTGCCGGAGCGTGACGGCTTCTCGCACATGCATGAAGGCGTCAAGGGCAAGGGTGCCTGGCCGATCATGGAAGAACAGCTCACCATGGAGACCAAGAAGACCTGCGATCTGGAGTACCAGAAGCGCGCGCTCAAGTTCATGGAAAAGTCGGCCAAGGACGACAAGCCGTTCTACTGCTACTTCAACCACTCGCTGATGCACTTCCCGATGTCGCCGCGCGACGAATTCGTCGGCAAGAGCACCAATGGCGAGTGGGGCGACTGCCTGTTGATGCTGGATCACGATTTCGGCGTGCTGCTCGACAAACTCGATGAGCTCGGCGTCGCCGACAACACCATCGTCGTGATGTGCGGCGACAATGGCGCCGAGGACCATCTCGCCGGCCGCGGCACCGGCGGCTTCTTCGACGGCTCCTACTTCTCGTCGGCGGAAGGCGGCATCCGCACGCCGTTGCTGATCCGCTGGCCGGAGCACATTCCGGCAGGCATCGAAAGCAACGAAATGGTTCATGTCACCGACATGTTCACGACGCTGCTGTCGATGACCGGCTGCAAGGCGCCGGCCGACCGCCTGATCGACGGCGTCGACCAGAGCCCGTTCTTCCTCGGCAAGCAGCCGACCTCGAACCGGGAGTCGTGCATCGTCTGGCTGAAGGACGAACTGCACGCGGTGAAGTGGAAGGACTTCAAGATCAACTTCAAGCGGCAGCAGCATTTCCACGACCCGGAACTGCCGCTCGGCTTTGCCCGCATCACCCATCTGCAGGAAGACCCGAAGGAGCGTGAGGCCGTCAACCAGCGCTACGTGCGCTGGTGGGTGATGCAGCATGCCCAGCGCATCATCAGGGAGTTCGAGGACAGTGCGAAGAAGGAGGAGTTGATTCCGCCCGGCGCCGCGCTCGATTTCGTGCCCAAGCAATACGCCAAGGCGTGATGACCATGACTGCACCGACGAGAGCGGAAACGATCGCGAAGGGTGCAGCCGGCTTTCGCCGGGGAGCGGGCTGCTGCTCGCTCTCCGGTCAGTCAAACGCGGGCGCCAAGCTCGCCCCGGCCGACCGCGAGGACATGGTGTTCCTCGCGGGCGGCAATTTCCTGATGGGCTCCAACAGTTTCTATCGGGAAGAACGCCCGGTTAGACCGGCCCACGTCGACAGCTTCTGGATCGACATCTATCCCGTTACCAACGCCGAGTTCCGCAAATTCGTCGACGCGACCGGTTACGTCACTTACTCCGAACGCCCGCCGAATCCGGCGATGTATCCCGACGCCGACCCGGCGCTGCTGGTGCCGGGCTCGTTGGTGTTCAAAAAGCCCGATCGCCCCGTCAGCCTCCGCGATAACCTCGCCTGGTGGGAATACAGGGTAGGCGCCGACTGGCGACATCCCCAGGGGCCGCAGAGTTCGCTCGCCGGCCGCGACGATCATCCCGTCGTGCACATCGCCTATGAGGATGCGTTGGCCTATGCGGCATGGTGCGGCAAGGAATTGCCGTCCGAGGCCGAATGGGAATTCGCCGCCCGCGGCGGGCTGGAAGGCAAGGCCTATCCCTGGGGCGATGCCGCCAATCCCGAAGGCCGGTTTCTCGCCAACACCTGGCAGGGCCGCTTTCCCTACGAAAATCTCGCCGAAGACGGCTACGACGGCACCTCGCCGGTCGACGCGTTTCCTCCCAATGGTTACGGCCTGTTCGACATGGTCGGCAATGTCTGGGAGTGGACCGCGAGCCTCTATGACGCGGCGCCGGATCAACCGCAGCAATCCTGCTGTCATCCGGATTCCGGCGGCGACCGTTCCACGCGTCGCGTGGTGAAGGGCGGCTCGCATCTCTGCGCTCCGAACTACTGCCTGCGTTACCGGCCCTCGGCCCGTCAGGGCGAAACCGTCGACTCCTCCGCCTGCCACATCGGCTTCCGCTGCGTCGTGCGCCAACCGCCGGGCGCGTGATCACAGCAGCCGGCAACGATTTTTCGGAACCATCTCATGCACGTCGCCAACCCCGCCACCACTCAAAATCAGTTCGAGGACCAGCCGTCGATATCGGAAGTGCTTCGGGCACCTCACCTGTTCGTGCGGGAGTCGCTGGCCGGAATGGTAACCGCGCTGGCGCTGATTCCGGAGGTGATCTCGTTTTCATTCGTGTCGGGTGTCGATCCCAAGGTGGCACTGGTCGCCTCCATCGTGTTGTGTCTCGTGATGTCGGTGCTCGGCGGACGGCCGGCGATGGTCACCGCGGCTGCAGGCTCGATCGCGCTGGTGATCGGGCCGATGGTGAAGCTGCATGGCACAGGCTACATCCTGCCGACCATCATTCTCGCCGGTATCATCCAGATCGTCTTCGGTCTGGCCGGCCTGGCGCGGCTGATGCGCTTCGTGCCGCGGTCGGTGATGATCGGATTCGTCAATGCGCTCGGGATTCTTATTTTTGCGGCCCAGGTTCCCCATATCCTCAACGTTGCCTGGATCGTTTATCCCCTGTTTGCATTGACGATCGCCATCGTCCTGGTGATGCCGCGCTTGACCAACGCCGTGCCGGCGCCGTTGATCGCCATCATCGTGGTGACTGCGATCGTGATTCTCTGGCATCTCACTGTTCCCAATGTCGGCGGCAAGGGCGCGATGGCGCCGGGATTGCCTGGCATCACCGCGTTCACCGTTGCCCTTGACCTCGATACGTTTCGCATCATCTGGCCGACCGCGCTCAGTGTCGCCTTTGTCGGCCTGCTCGAGACGCTGCTGACGGCCAAGCTGGTCGACGACCTCACCGATACGCGCTCGCACAAGGGCAGGGAGTCCTGGGCGCTCGGCATCGCCAACATCGCCGCCGGCTTCTACGGCGGCATCGGCGGCTGCGCGATGATTGCCCAGACCGTGGTCAACGTCAAAATCGGCAACGGCCGCACCCGCATCTCGACGGCGGTCGCGGCGATCGTGCTGCTGGTGCTGGTGACAGGGCTGAGCGACCTGATGGCGCAGATCCCGATGGTGGCGCTGGCCGCCGTGATGATGATCGCGGCGCTCAAGACCATCAACTGGCACAGCGTGCAGCCGGCGACGCTGAAGCGAATGCCGATCCCGGAAACGCTGGTCATGGCCTTGACGGTCGTGGTCACGGTTGCCACCAGCAATCTCGCCTTCGGCATTGCCGTCGGCGTGTTGCTGGCGATGGTGCTGTTCGCGCGCCGGGTCGCACATGTCATTCGTGCCGAGCGCACGCCGAGCCCGGACGGCCTGTCGGTTCGCTATAGCGTTCACGGACCGCTGTTCTTCGGCAGCAGCAACGATCTGGTCGAGCGCTTTTCCTATGGCGAGGATCCCAAGCGCATCGCGATCGATCTCACCCATTCGCAGATCTGGGACGCTTCGAGCGTCGCAGCACTCGATGCCATCGAGACCAAATACCGCGAACACGGCGCCACCGTCACCTTCACCGGACTCGACCCGCGCAGCTCCTCGTTCCACGAGCGGCTGACGGGTCAGCTCGGCGCCTGACGAACCGCAGGACGAAAGGACCGTTCGATGGCCATTCTGCATTGGATATCGACCATGACCCAAGGGATCATGCGACGCTTCGCCGGCCGCTATCGGCCGGAGCGGCACTATATGCGCGGGGCGGGGCCGGCGACCAAACGAAGCCAGGGCCAGAGCGCCGGTTGACGCCATAAAAAAGGCTCCGGAAAACCGGAGCCTGTTGCTTCGAGCCGTCGCAGGCCATTCCGCCTCGGGTGTTCAGGATTTGCCGTGCGTCTCCGGCGGCTTGCCGACGAAGCCCCCGAACGGTTCGAGGGTTTGCCTGGCAAGCTTGCGGTGAAGTTCGCGGATTTTCTGCGACTCGGCCACCGAATTCTCGTAGGCCCGCTTCACGAATTCGGTTTGCACTTCCATCGCCTTGTCGAGCGAGCGCACGCCGCTGAGTTGCTCGAAAAACGACCCGAACTCCTCGAACGACTTCCGCGTGTAGTCGCGATAGGCATTCGCGATCGTCTGCAGGCTGACAGGCGAGGATTCGGCCGCGGCAGCTTCGGCCGGTGAGGGGGCATCGGCCTGCAGGGGTGCATCGGCCTGCAAGGGGGCATCGGCCGGCAAGGGGGCATCGGCCGGCAAGGGGGCGTCGGCCGGCAAAGGGGCGTCGGCCGGAACGGCGTCAGCCTCAGCGACCGTTTCCTCGGCGACCATGGCTTCAGCAACGACGGCCTCAAGCGGTTCGCTGACGACCGGCTCCGGATCCGCTTGAGGAACCTGCTCTTGTTCCGGGGTTTGCGCTTGAACCGGTGCCGGGCTCTCGGTTGAATTCGATTTCTGACGCCGCGCCTCCCCCTTGCGATTGCGTCGTCCGGACTTTGTCGCCGGCTTGTTCTCGTCTGTACTCGACATTTTGTTCCCCTATTCAATGTCAAACCAAAGGTTGAAGCTCCGCCACGTTTGCGCTGGAATCGCGGTTCTTGCTTGTCACTTGCAGGGCACTCGCGTGATGACATTTGGGAGAGCGGCATCCGCCGGACAGGATTGCACAAAAATATTGGTAGATTGCACCGGAAACGTTCAGAAGGGGCTTTGCAGTTATAAGATTTTGGCAGTCATAAGATTTTGGCAGTCATAAGATTGTTGCGAAGGGAGTCCGCTATGCGTGCGATCATTCTGGCCCTGACGATGGCGATGACGACATCGTCAGCGATGGCCGATGAGACCGATGACTCGCATCGCCTGGCGGTGTCGGGGCGTGACGATTACTGGAACTGCCTCGCCCGGGAATTCCCGCGCGAGAGCAACAAGGGCCTGTCGGAGCGGGATTTTGGCGCGCTGATCGCCGGTGCCTGTCCGTCCGAGCGGCAGAATTTCCGGGTCGCGCTGGTGGATTTTCTCGGGCTGCAGTTCCCGAACAATGAGGCGGGCGCCAACATGACCACCGCCAACAATGCCATTGCGCTGGCGCAAAAGGACATCGTGACGGCGTTTGCGCGGCGCAGGGCCGCGGCGAAATAACCATCGCAAGGCGGGGCCTATTCCTCCGCGCCGGTTTTCCGTGATATCAATCCCTGGGTAGAGCGTTGAGGATTGTCGGGTATGAACTCTCAGTCGGTAGCGGGTATTCTGGGCGCCATCATCGCGTCGATCGTGCTGGTGGTCGCAATCGCGTATGGGCCGATCGGGCAGTTCGGCAAGCCCGCCAAACCGGCTGCCGTTCAGCCGGGGCAGGCGGCCGCACCGGCGGTCCCCGCAGCGCCAGTTCCCCGCGGGCCGGTGATCCGGGAAGTGCCCAATCAATAGATACCGTCTGACCCTTTGCAGACCCCTTGCGGAACGCCCCAGGCGTCCCTATCTAGTTTCTAACGGCGACGTTGACGCTTCATAGCTCCGGCGCTGGGACGACCATGAATAGGCTGGCAGCGCCGGATGTACGCGCGCCCTCTGTTCGTGGTCGTTGGCATTTTCAGAGCGTTTTCAAGCGAAGTGGCGGCCGGTTCGCGTCAAGAAAACGCGTCAAACCAAAAAGACCGGCCTGTTTTAGTCCGTTTTCCCCCGATAAATGCTGGTCGCATAGCCTCCGCTTGGCATCAATGACGGCTGCGGATATACGCTGGCCCCATGAATGACGCCATCAAACCGGGCCCCGAAACCCCGTCGCAGGCCACCGGTTTGCCGCAGCTTTCGGTCGTCGTCCCCACCTTCAACGAGCGCGACAACGTCACGGTGCTGTACCGGCGGCTGGAAGCCACGCTGGCCGGCATCCCCTGGGAAGTCGTGTTCGTCGACGACAATTCGCCCGACGGCACCTGGGAAGTGGTCCGCGCGCTGGCGCGGCAGGATCCCCGCGTTCGCTGCATCCGCCGGGTCGGGCGCCGCGGGCTGTCCGGCGCCTGCATCGAAGGCATTCTGGCATCGAGCGCGCCCTATGCGGCCGTGATCGACGCCGATCTGCAGCACGACGAAACCCGACTGCCGAAGATGGTGGGGCTGCTGCAGAGCGGCGAGGCTGAGCTCGTGGTCGGCAGCCGTTATATCGAGGGCGGCAGCGCCGACAGTTTCAACAAGAGCCGGGCCGGCGCCAGCCAACTGGCGACCGAAGTCGCCAAGCGCGTGCTGAAGGTCGAGATCGCCGATCCCATGAGCGGCTTCTTCATGATCCGCCGCGACAAGTTCGAGCAACTGGCCCCGCAGCTTTCGACGCAAGGCTTCAAAATCCTGCTCGACATCGTGGCGACCGCGGAAGGCAAGCTGCGCACCGTCGAGGTACCCTTTACGTTCGGCTCGCGCCAGCATGGCGAGAGCAAGCTCGATTCCATGGTGGCGCTGGATTTCCTCGGCCTGGTGCTGGCGAAGCTGACCCACGACGTGGTGTCGCTGCGGTTCCTGTTGTTCGCGATGGTCGGCTCGATCGGCCTTGTCGTGCACCTGACCACGCTGTTCATCGCGCTCGAGATTTTCAACGTGCCGTTTCCGGAGGCGCAGGCCGCCGGCGCGCTGGTCGCCATGACCAGCAATTTCATCCTCAACAATTTCCTCACCTATCGCGACCAGCGCTTGAAGGGTTTTGCCATCCTGCGCGGCCTGTTGCTGTTCTATCTGGTCTGCAGCGTCGGGCTGTTCGCCAATGTCGGCGTCGCGTTCTCGGTCTACGACCAGGAGCCGATCTGGTGGCTTGCCGGTGCGGCCGGCGCGCTGATGGGCGTGGTCTGGAATTATGCCATGTCGGGACTGTTCGTCTGGCGCAAGAGATAATTTAAACAAGAGATAATCCAACTATGAATCCGAACGAGGCGCGGCTCGTCCTCAACACGGTTCTGATTGTTCTGGCGCTGGTGGCGCTGCGCGTGGTCGCCGCAGCGTTCACGCCGATCACATTCGACGAAGCCTATTACTGGATGTGGTCGAAGGCTCTCGCCGGCGGCTATTACGATCATCCGCCGATGGTCGCCCTGGTGATCCGGCTCGGCACGCTGATCGCGGGCGATACCGAACTCGGCGTGCGGCTGGTCTCGATCCTGCTGGCGCTGCCGATGAGCTGGGCGATCTACGAGACGACGTGGGTCCTGTTCGGCGGCAGGCGGGTGGCCGCGACCGCGGCGATCCTTCTCAACGTTACGCTGATGGCGGCGGTCGGCACCATGATCGTCACGCCGGACGCGCCGCTGTTGGTGGCGTCGAGTTTCGTGCTGCTGACGCTCGCCAAGGTGCTGCAGACCGGGCGCGGCGCCTGGTGGCTGGCGGTCGGCGTCGCCGCGGGCTGCGCGCTGCTCTCGAAATATACCGCGCTGTTCTTCGGGCCGGCGATCCTGATCTGGCTCATCGTCGTGCCGAAGCTGCGGCACTGGCTGATCTCGCCATGGCTCTATCTCGGCGGCCTCGTGGCGGTGCTGATGTTTGCGCCGGTCATTCTGTGGAATGCCGATCATCACTGGGTTTCCTTCATCAAGCAGATCGGCCGCGCGAGAATCGAGGATTTTCGCCCCGCCTTCATCGCCGAGCTGATCCCGACGCAGGTCGTGTTCGCGACCCCTGCGGTGTGGCTGCTCGGCACGATGGGACTCTATGCGCTGTATCAACGCCGCGCCGGCGCGCTGGCGGTGCGCGTGCTCGTCAACACCATGTTCTGGACCATCGTGGCCTATTTCGTCTGGCATTCGCTGCATGCCCGCGTCGAGGCCAACTGGTTTGCGCCGGTCTATCCGGCGTTTGCGATCGCAGCTGCGGTCGCCGCCCATCTCGTCGAGTGGGCGCCGCGCGAACAGCGCGTGGCCGACTTCTGCCGGCGCTGGGCCGCGCCAGGCGGTATCGTGATGTTCGCGCTGCTGGTGCTGCAGGCCAATACCGGCGTGCTGTCGGGTTATCGCCGCGATGCCACCGTGCGCAGCGTCGGTGTCGGCTGGCGCGAAACCGCCGCCGAGATCGAGGCGGTGCGGGCGCGCGTTGGCGCGACTTGCGTTCTGGCGCCGGATTACGGCACCACCGGCTGGCTCGCCTTCTATCTGCCGAAGGGCACCTGCGTGGCGCAGCAGAACCAGCGCATCCGCTGGGTCAACATGCCCGAGCCTTCGGCGGCGCAGCTCGCCGGCAAACTGCTCTATGTGCGCGATATCGATCAGGCCTCGTTGAAAGAGGCTTTCGCCCGCGTTGATAAAGTAGCGGACGTCCAGCGCAAACGTGGCCCGCTGCTGATCGAGACCTACGCACTCGATGTAATGGAGCGGCCGACGGATGAGGTGTTCGATCGCTCGCCGCCGCCGGAATTGAAGTAGGGGCGGGGCTGGGCGCGACGAAGCCGTGCGACATTTGCGACGGCCTGCGGCGCGGTTGTCGAATGTGGCCACATCGTGATCTGTCCCGCATTGATACGGGTAATTTCCGCAACAGTTCCATGCAGTTAACCTTGCCATGGAACCGCCCGCGTTTAATCCGCATTTAACTAAAACTCGCCTTAATGACGCTCCGCACCTCTGCGAAACGCTGCCCGGGATTTCCGGGCGCAACATCAAAGAGGGGCTTGGTGGAATTGTTCTGGGCGGCGTGTAAATGAGTATGAGTACCGGTGCGTATCGCCGTGCGGCTCCCAGCCGCAGGAAATCCTCCCGTAAAGTTATTCCTCAGCATCTTCTCGGCAGCGTCGCGGTCGCAGGCCTCGTGCTGGGCTGCGCGTGGACAATTTACAGCAACGTCCTGAGCGGCGGCATCTACCCGTCCATGAACACGGCGGCGGTCGATGCGCATGTGATCAAGCGATCGGTCGCAGCGTCCGCGCGACCCGCACGATCTCCCGCCAATAGTGCAATCGCTGCCCTATCCGATCCGGCGGCGCAAAGTTCGCGCGCCGAGACGATGGCACCTTCGATTATGTTTAACGAAAGGTTTGCAGCCGCAGAGGCGCAGGGCGTCGCACCGGCGCCGGTCGAAACGGTGAAGATTGCCGAAGCAACGCCGCCGAACGCGACGGCGGTGCCGGTTGCGAAGCCGGTCGAAGCACCGAAGCTCGCCGAGGCGCCGAAGAAAATCGAAGCGCCGAAACTCGCGGAAGCGCCGAAGTCGAAGGAAGCAGCCTCCGCCCAGGTCGCGCTCAACGTTCCGGCGAAGGAGGCGGAAGCCAAACCCGCCGCGAAATCGGCCGGAGCGTCGGTGCGCGACATGGCGCAACGCGCCAAGGCCGCGGTGATGTCGATTGCTTCCAACGACAAGCCGACCATGGTCGAAAAGCTGTGGGGCAAGCAGCCTTCGCACGGGTCGCTATTGTCCTACGCGTCCGCCGACGCCAGCGTCACCGGCAGCCTGCCGGATACCAGGGCGCAAAACCCGATGCTCGGCGGATCGCCGCCCTATGACAAGCAGACGGCGGTCTACGACATCTCGGCGCGCATGGTCTATCTGCCCGACGGCACCAGGCTGGAAGCGCATTCCGGCCTTGGCTCCAAGCTCGACGATGTCAGGTATTCGAACGTCCGCATGCAGGGCGTGACGCCGCCGCACATCTACGAACTGACGCCGCGCGAGGCGCTGTTCCACGGCGTACCGGCGCTGCGGCTCAACCCGATCGGCGGCGAAGACAAGATCTTCGGTCGCTCCGGATTGCTGGCGCACACCTACATGCTGGGTCCGAACGGCGACTCCAACGGCTGCGTATCGTTCAAGGATTACTACGCCTTCCTGCGCGCCTATCGCGAGCAGGGCATCAAGCGCCTCGCGGTGCTGGCGAAGGTGGAGTGAGCGGGCAAGGTCGACCCGGCTCACCCGAAGCCTGCATCGTTCACCGTCCCGCGCAATCACCTGGCTTCCGGAGACGCCGCGAGACTAGGCGGCGACGAGCCCGCGCGCTAGGTTTCGTGCATGACCCAGCCCGATTTTCAGCCGACCCTGGTCGGCCCCACCATTACCATCAGACCCGTCAGAGCGGACGACTGGAGCGAGTTGTTCGCAGCCGGCTCCGATCCGGAAATCTGGAAAGTGCATCCGGTGCCCGATCGCCATACCGAGGCGGGGTTCCGAAAATTCTTCGACGGCGCGGTCACCTCAAAAATGGGTTTCGTGTTCGTCGACCGCGCGACTGACAGCCTGATCGGCTCGAGCCGCTACTATGGTTATGAGCCGGAGTTGGGTGAGATCGAGATCGGCTGGACTTTTCTCGCCCGCAGCCACTGGGGCGGCCGCGCCAACCGCGAAGTCAAACGCCTGATGCTCGACCACGCCTTTACGTTCGTCGACACCGTCGTGTTCTGGGTCGGCGACCAAAACTGGCGCTCGCAGGGCGCGATGACCAAGATCGGCGGCATCAAGCGCGACGGCCTGTTCACACGTGAGTTGTCGGGCGAGCGGCCGTATTTCATTTTCGAGATCACGAAGGAGCGGTATCAGCAGGGCGGGCGCGCACTGGTGGCGTAGTTCTTCTCCCAAACAAAAACCCCGGCATCGCCGCCGGGGTTTCGCATTCTTGCAATCGCCTGGGTGGCTGGACTTAGAAGTCCATGCCGCCGCCGGGGGGCATGCCGCCGGCGCCTGCACGCCGAGTGCAGCTTTGCCGTGCGCCGGAATTGGAACCGCATCTTCCGCAGTCTTACGGTGTTACCCATGCGTATTTTACGGTTGCGTCTGGCGGCCCATTTGCATCTAATTTCTCATGACTCTGCGGGCAGAGAGTGCGAGCAGAGAATCTACCTCGCTGCCGGGAGTTTGTTGTTTGTTGATAGAGCGAGAGCGTATTTGTGTGAGTGCGCGTAGAGAAAGTAGATTGAAATTTATGTTAATGCGGTTGTTCCGCGACACTCCAAATGGAGAACGCTGTGGACGCGTCACCGCGGGTTCTCCGCAGTGACACCTCGCGGCGGAACGGGTAATCGCCTTCTTGCAGCATTGCCGGCATCGGACCTCGATCTGCTGGGATCCGAGCTTGAGGTGATCGCGCTCGATCAGGATGCGGTCCTTTCGCGGGCGGGTGACGATATCGAGTACGTCTTCTTCCCTCACAGCGGCGCCATCTCGCTGATGATCGACATGGCGGACGGACGCACGGTCGCCACCGCCGTAATTGGACGTGAGGGGGCAGTTGGCACGCTTTCGGTGCTCGGGTCGTCACCTTCGGCCATTACCGCGGTCGTTCGTGCGGCGGGCACAGCTGTCCGGATTCCTGCATCGCGATTTCACGCCGCCTTCAGCCGCAGTCCCGCGATCCGGAGTGCGGTCCAAACCCACATCAGGGCGATGTTGATACAGTTCCAACTCGGTTCGGCCTGTAATGCGCTGCACCCGGTCGAAGCTCGCATGGCTCGCTGGCTGCTCCAGCTTAGCGACCGCGTCGACCATGATGTGCTCCCGCTCACCCAGCAGGCGCTGTCGCAAATACTCGGTGTGCGACGCACGACGGTAACGCTCCTGATGCGCAATCTGCGCGCGCGCGGAGCGATCAGGTCCGATCGACGAGGCCTGATCGAGATCGACCGAGCGCGGCTCGCGGCGGCAGCGTGCGAATGCCACAGCGTCATGCGTCTCGAAGTCGAGGAGATTTTCTCGACGACTTCGGTGCAATCTCGCGCGGCGGTTCTGCGCGAAGACGGGCGCATCCCTGAAGTTGAACCGGGCGATGCAATGTGAGCGCGTTTCCGCGCGACCGCTTGACCTTCCACGTCTCAAGCTCCCACGTCGCGACTTGCCGCTGCGGCGTTCCGGGAAAGCCCATCAAAGAGCGGGTCCGCCGCTCGATCGGGCTCTCTGCCGCCAATCACGTTCGAGTGCTGGCCTGGATGCCCCCTCGTGTTTGGCAATCTCGCGCAGCACCTTCGCCGTCTGGCGCAGCTCGTTGCGCTCAGGGCCCGGCTTCAGCCGCCGTGCTTCGTCCAGAAATTCCTTGGCCTGCAGCAGCCAAGTGGACGTTTCATCTGAGATTTGCATGCGCGTCATGGTGTCCCTCCATCGCGATGATCACTTGATCTGTGTCGACGATTACGCCGGGGAGCCCGCGCTGCGGCGCCGCACCCGCATGCTCGGCTCGTCGACCCAGGCTTCCCGCGCAAACCACGCGTGATCGGTGCGACAGATCGGGCAATGGGTGCGCGAGAAAAACACCGCGCGGCGCCCAAAGCTCTCGCGATCAGTCTTGATTCCGGTGGGAATCGCGTGTCCGGTTTGCGGACACTTGACCATGACCATACCCATTTCGCCCTCCATTGCGTTTGGTATCTCTCGCAGAAAAGCACCGGCCGGTTGGAGTGCGCCTCTTGTCGGTGCGGTCACTTGGGGGGCATCGCGCACCTTGTTTGATCGAGCATTGGCCGGTAGCGGCTGCATGCTCGCCTGGGCTTGTTCCAACCGGCCGGGTCCCTCCTCAAACCAGTCCTGGACATGAATACAGCACGCTTTTAGCCGGCCTGGTGGAGAACCTTCGTAAGATGCTTCCTGATCGGCTCACCCGTTTCCGTCGCAAGCGTCTGGGCAAGCGCCCACAATTCCTTGTTCTGGCTGGATGCGGTTTCGAACGCCTTGCGCGCTTGCGCCGCCGACAAGGCAAGGGCGTCGGTAGCTGACTTGCTGCCGAAAAGGTGGACCCAGAAATCGAGCGCGGATACGGCATTGGCGTTTGAGATTTCGAACATCTTGAGCCCGTAGTCGGTCGCGCTTCTGGCATTGCTCGAATAGGTCTCGCGCAGCGCTTCCGCCATCTCCTGCGACCCGGCCTTGATCTTCTCGCAGCCTTCCCGCGCGCGGGCGTGGCCCTGCTCGGCGAGCTCGCCGATCACCCGGGTCAAGGCGAGGGACGAGGCGAGCTTCGAGAGGTCCAACAGCGGCATCCCGAAAACATTCGTTCCGCTTGGCGTGACTTTCATTTCGTTTTCACTCACAGGCGCATTACCTTTCTCAAGCGAAAGCATTCCCCGCAACGCTCGCTGGCGTCACGAGAGCTCACGCTCCGTGTTCGATCGGCTTTGGATGAGCTTTGATCAGCCCCGACGCTAGTTTGCGCCGAGGGAAACGGGACTGTCGGTTCGGTTTGCGACTCTCGCGTCAATCTTTTTTGAGATTGTCAATACAAACCTGCGTATGTTTACGGGGTGATCCTGTGCATAACAGTGAATATCCCGAGGAGCACCAAGCTTCTTCGTCAGCGTAGCGTTGCAAATGAAACTTCGGCGTTCACTGCGTTATGGCGGCCATTCCCCGTCGTCGTCTTCCCCAAACAAAAACCCCGGCATCGCTGCCGGGGTTTTCGCATTTTCGGTATCGCCTGAGTGGCTGGACTTAGAAGTCCATGCCGCCCATGCCGCCGCCGGGGGGCATGCCGCCGCCGCCTGCGCCGCCCTTCTTGGGCAGTTCGGCGATCATGGCTTCGGTGGTGATCAGGAGAGCCGCGACGGAAGCCGCGTTCTGGATCGCCGCACGAACCACCTTGGTCGGGTCGATGATGCCCTTGGTGACCAGGTTGCCGTATTCGCCGGTCTGCGAGTCGAAGCCGTAAGCATACTGCTCCTTCTCGAGGATCTTGCCGACGATGACGGAGCCGTCTTCGCCTGCGTTGATCGCGATCTGGCGGGCCGGCGCGGACAGCGCCTTGCGCACGATCTCGACGCCGGTCTTCTGGTCGTCGTTCGCGGTCTTGATGCGCTTGAGCTGCTCGGAGGCGCGCAGCAGGGCGACGCCGCCGCCCGGCACGATGCCTTCTTCAACCGCCGCACGGGTCGCATGCATCGCGTCATCAACGCGGTCCTTGCGCTCCTTGACTTCGACTTCGGTCGCGCCGCCGACGCGGATCACCGCGACGCCGCCAGCGAGCTTGGCCAGACGCTCCTGCAGCTTCTCACGGTCGTAGTCCGAGGTGGTTTCCTCGATCTGCGCCTTGATCTGCTGAACGCGCGCTTCGATGTCGGCCTTCTTGCCGGCGCCGTTGACGATGGTGGTGTTTTCCTTGTCGATCATCACCTTCTTGGCGCGACCGAGCATGGCGAGCGTGACGTTCTCGAGCTTGATGCCGAGATCTTCCGAGATCGCCTGACCACCGGTCAGAACGGCGATGTCCTGCAGCATGGCCTTGCGGCGATCGCCGAAGCCCGGAGCCTTGACGGCAGCGACCTTCAGACCACCGCGCAGACGGTTGACGACAAGCGTGGCCAAAGCCTCGCCTTCGACGTCTTCGGCGACGATGACCAGCGGCTTGCCGGTCTGCACCACGGCTTCAAGCAGCGGCAGCAGTTCGTTCAGCGAGGAGAGCTTCTTCTCGTTGATCAGGATGTAGGCGTCGTCCATTTCAACGCGCATCTTGTCGGCGTTGGTGACGAAGTAGGGCGAGATGTAACCGCGGTCGAACTGCATGCCCTCGACGACATCGAGTTCGGTCTCGAGCGACTTGGCTTCTTCAACCGTGATGACGCCCTCGTTGCCGACCTTCTTCATGGCGTCGGCGAGGAACTTGCCGATCTCGGCGTCGCCGTTGGCGGAGATGGTGCCGACCTGGGCGATTTCCTCGTTCGAGGTGACCTTCTTGGAGTTCTTGACGAGGTCGGCGACCACGGCTTCCACAGCCAGGTCGATGCCGCGCTTCAGATCCATCGGGTTCATGCCGGCGGCAACCGACTTGGCGCCTTCACGGACGATCGCAGCCGCGAGCACGGTCGCGGTGGTGGTGCCATCGCCGGCCGCATCGGCCGACTTGGAAGCGACTTCGCGCACCATCTGTGCGCCCATGTTCTCGAACTTGTCCTCGAGCTCGATCTCCTTGGCGACGGTGACGCCGTCCTTGGTGATGCGGGGAGCGCCGAACGACTTGTCGAGCACGACGTTGCGGCCCTTCGGACCGAGCGTCACCTTGACGGCGTTGGCGAGAATGTCGACGCCGCGCAGCATGCGGTCGCGGGCATCGACGCCGAATTTGACTTCTTTAGCTGACATATTTGATTTCCCTGAGTTGATGTCTGGGTCTCACCCTTGGGGGAGGCGCCTCGCAGGCGCCCCTCAGGGGTGAGCGTGTGCGGCGTAAAGCTTAGGCGGCCTTCTTCTTGGTCGCGGGAACGTCGGTGAGGACGCCCATGATGTCGCTTTCCTTCATGATCAGCAGCTCCTGGCCGTCGAGCTTGACCTCGGTGCCCGACCACTTGCCGAACAGGACGCGGTCGCCGACCTTGAGGTCGATCGGGATCAGCTTGCCAGCTTCGTCACGGCCACCTGGGCCCACGGCGGTGATTTCGCCCTGCGACGGCTTTTCCTTGGCACTGTCCGGAATGATGATGCCGCCAGCGGTCTTCTCTTCGGCGTCGATGCGCTTGACCACGACGCGGTCGTGAAGCGGACGGAATTTCATGCAGTCCTCCTAAGTTTCTGAAGATGTTGTCAGATTTTTAAAATTTGGCAGTCCGCGCTAGCGAGTGCTAGCTCGGCTGCGCTGGACATAAGCCAGTCTGGGGCGGGGAACAAGGGCTTCTAGCAGAAAAATTGGCACTCAAATGTGACGCCTGCCAATTTCGTTAAGCAGAGTTAACGGCCAAAAATAAGCGGCCGACCCCGTATTAGCACGTGCGGTAAGCTGCTGCTAACGCGAACTTTTTCAACAGATCGTTAAACATTTAGGCTTGTGATGGGTGGGTATCGTGCGTCACATTTCTCTCATGTGAGCGCATCTCCGCCGGGGTGGCTCGGTGCGGCCACCACGTGAAATGCGCTTCCTACAATGGAGGTTGGCATGGTCTCGCGGGTTGGGGTTGTTTCCGACGATTTCCGGAAGCAGGTTCTCGGTTATGGGCTGACGACGGCGCAAATCCTGTATCGGATGCCGGATCATCCCTCATTGCTGCAGACCTATGTCTGGCAGAACTACGATCTGTTTCCGAAATTTCCGGCGCTGAAGGATTTCCTCGCCTTTTGGGAGGAAAAGCTCGAAGGCCCGCTGTTCTCGGTGACGGTGGCGCATTCCAAGCTGATCAAGCCGGCCGAGCTTCGCGCCGTCGACGGCGTGTTCAGGCTGCATTGAATTAGCTGGACCGAAGCTTCGTAGGGTGGGCAAAGCGAAGCGTGCCCACCGCTGCAGAGCAACAGGAATGAGAGATGGTGGGCACGGTGCGAAGCGCACCTTCGCCACCCTACGAAATCCATTTTTTGTGCTAGCCTTTCCGGACCAACAAACGGGGAGGCTACCAATGGCCAAGCAAAAGACGGCATCCAGAGCCGCGGCAAAGACTGCGGTGAAAAAGAAATGGGCGGGCCACAAGGCGTCCGCCAAATCCTCGGCCCGCAAGACCGTGAAGTCGAAGGCGAGGGGGCTATCGGCCGTCAAAGCCAAAGCGGCCAAGGAGGCCAACAAGGCGGTCAAGTCGAAAGCGCGGCCGAAGCAGCGCATCGCCATCAGCCATCACCGCGAAGAAGACTTCAAGGCCGACGGCCTGCGCACCTACGCGCAGTACCGCGACCTCGGCATATCCCAGGCGAGCCACGGCCTGGCGCAGGCGCATGTGATCCGGCTGATCGGCCCGTGCAATCCGGCAGAAGTTTCAAAACTGCATTATCACGACGTCGAATTCCAGATGGTCTACGTGCTCAAGGGCTGGGTGAAAACCTACATGGAAGGCCAGGGCGAGACGCTGATGAAACAAGGCAGCGCCTGGACCCAGCCGCCGCGGATCAAGCACCTGATCATGGATTATTCCGACGACGTCGAACTCTTGGAAGTGATCTTGCCGGCGGAGTTCAAGACGGTGGAGTTGTCGAGCTGATTGGCGCGCGTCCTTCGCCGTCATTGCGAGCGCAGCGAAGCAATCCATTCCTCCACTTGCAGCGCTATGGATTGCTTCGTCGCTGCGCTCCTCGCAATGACGGCGGCTAGGGCGTCATCACCCCCACGATCGCCCCCATCAAACACGTCGTCAGCGTGCCCGACACGATCGACTTCAACCCGAGCGCGTTGATTTCCTCGCGCCGCTCCGGCGCCATGGTGCCGAGGCCGCCGATCATGATGCCGAGGCTGGCAAAATTGGCAAAGCCGCACATCGCATACAGCATGATCAGCCGCGAGCGTGGATCGAGCGCGTCGGTCCCGAGTTTCGACAGATCGACATAGGCGATCAATTCGTTGAGCACGGTCTTGGTGCCCATCAGGCTTCCCGCGGTGATCGCCTGCGGCCAGGGCAGGCCCATCAGCCAGCACACCGGCGCCATCAGATAGCCGAGCAGCCGCTGCAGCGAGATTTTGGCGCCGCCGATCTCGGGCAGCAGCCCAAGAAAAGCGTTGGCGAGATAGACCAGCGCCACCAGCACCAGCAGCATCGCGATGATGTTGAGCAGCAGTTCGAGCCCGCTCGTGGTGCCCTTGACGATCGCGTCCATCGTACTCGACGCGTGCAGGTCGGGATCCGCCATCGCGCCGCCGGTGCGCTGGTTGGACGTCTCCGGCACCATGATCAGGCTGATCAGGATCGCGGCCGGCGCGCCTAGCACGGACGCGATCACGAAATGCGCCGCCGCATCCGGGATCAAAGGCGCCAGCAAGGTGGCGTAGAGCACCAGCACGGTGCCGGCGATGCCGGCCATGCCGCCGGTCATCACCAGAAACAATTCGCTGCGAGTGAGGCTCGCGAGATAGGGGCGAATGAACAGCGGCGCTTCGACCATGCCGAGAAAAATGTTGGCAGCGGTGGAGAGCCCCACCGCGCCACCGACGCCGAGCGTACGTTCGAGCAGCCAGGCCATGCCGCGCACGACCGGCGGCAGCACGCGCCAGTAGAACAGCAACGTCGTCAGCACGCTCATCACCAGAATGATCGGCAGCGCCTGGAACGCCAGGATAAAATCCGCGCCCGGCGCCTTGAGATCGAACGGCAGCGCGCCGCCGCCGAGATAGCCGAATACAAAAGAAGTCCCCGCGCGGGATGCGGCCGCGATGGTGCCGACGGCATCGTTGATGGCGCCGAACGCTTTGGCCACGGGGGGCAGCTTGATCAGCACCAGCGCAGTCGCGACCGTGACGGCAAGACCTATCGCCATCTGCCGCAACGAGACCGCGCGGCGGTTTTCGCCGAGCACCCAGGCGATCGCCAGCAACGCCAGAACGCCGAACGCGGATTGCACTTGCAGCATGATCCGAAAACCCCCTCGCGCGATTATGGCAGTGGGGCTTGCAAGTGCAATGCCGGGCAGCCATTCAGCGCCGGCCATTGACAAGGGAGGAGGGGTCGGCCACGGCGTAACAGAAAGCAGAGCCGCAACGGCGCTCACATTGGAAGAGCAGGAAGCCCGTCCCACCATGTCTGTCATTATACCTGTCGGCGCCGGTGCCCTGCTGAAATACAGGCCGTTTCTGCTGTTCCTGCTGTCGCGCAGCTTTTCGCGCTTTGCCACCCAGATCGGCGCGGTCGCGATCGGCTGGCAGGTCTACGACCTGACCGGCAGCGCCCTGCAGCTCGGCATGATCGGGCTGGTTCAGTTTCTGCCGACGGCGCTGCTGCTGTTTGTGGCCGGCCACGCCGCGGACCGCTACGAACGCAAACGCGTCGTGCAGATCTGCGAGATCGTCGAAGGATTGACGGCGCTGTTTCTCGCCTTTGGCGCCTTTGGCGGCTGGCTCACGGTGACGCAGATTTTCATCGCGACGTTCGTGCTCGGAATCGTCGGCGCCTTTGAGAGCCCGGCGCTGGCGGCGTTGCTGCCGCTGATCGCGCCGCAGGGCTCGCTGCAGCGGGCGACTGCGATCTCAAGCGGCGCGGCACAGATTGCCACCATCACCGGTCCGGCGCTTGGCGGGCTCGCCTATGCTTTCGCGCCCAGTGCGGCCTACGGGCTCATGGGCGCGTTCGCCTTTTTTGCGGCGGCCTGCATCGGCATGGTCCGGATGTCGCAAGCGGCCGCTGTCAGGGACCCGGCGACGCCGGACGATCTGTTTGCCGGGGTGCGTTTCGTCCGCAACAATCCGTCGATCCTGGGAACGATCTCGCTCGATCTGTTCGCCGTGCTGCTCGGAGGTGCTACGGCGCTGTTGCCGATCTATGCGCGCGACATCCTGCAGACCGGCCCGCTTGGTCTCGGCATTTTGCGCGCCGCGCCTGCGGTCGGTGCATTGCTGATGACGGCTTTCCTGGCGCACCACACCATCAACCATCGCGTCGGCATGCGGATGTTCCAGGCCGTGATCGTGTTCGGCGCAGCCACCGTGGTGTTCGCACTGTCGCAGTGGATGTGGTTGTCGGTGCTGGCGCTGGCGATACTCGGCGCGGCCGACACCATCAGCGTGGTCATTCGCTTTTCGCTGGTGCAGCTCGCGACGCCGGACGAAATGCGTGGCCGGGTCGGCGCGGTCAATTTCCTGTTCATCAACGCCTCCAACCAGCTCGGCCAGTTCGAGAGCGGCATCACCGCCGCGTTGTTCGGCGCGGTGCCGGCCGCCGTGCTCGGCGGCGTCGGCACCATTGCCATTGCGCTGTTGTGGATGAAGCTGTTTCCGACGCTGCGGAATGTGGAGAGGTTGGAGTAGCTCAAGCCGTCATTGCGAGGAGCGAAGCGACGAAGCAATCCAAACTTGCTTTGTTGCGCTATGGATTGCTTCGCTTCGCTCGCAATGACGGCGAGGAGCGGATCAGCCCCGTCCCACAAACGGCATCTTGCTGGCCATGACAGTCATGAACAGCACGTTGGCGTCGAGTGGCAGGCCGGCCATGTAGGCGACGGCATCGCCGACCGCTTTCGCGTCCATCCGCGGTTCCTGTTTCATGGTGCCGTCGGGCTGCATCACGCCGGGGCCGGCGACCATGCGATCGGTCATCGGCGTTGCGGCATTGCCGATGTCGACCTGGCCGACCGCGATGTCGTACTTGCGGCCGTCGAGGTTGGAAGCCTTGGTCAGGCCGGTGATGGCGTGCTTGGTCGAGGTATAGGCCGCGGAGTAGGGCCGCGGCGCATGCGCCGAGATCGAGCCGTTGTTGATGATGCGGCCGCCGCGCGGGGTCTGGTCCTTCATGATGCGGAAGGCGTGCTGGGTGCACAAAAACGGCCCGGTGAGGTTGGTGTTCACCACCGCCTGCCACTGTTCGAGGGTGAGATCCTCGAAATTGACCGGCGGCGCGCCCATGCCGGCATTGTTGAAGAGCACGTCGAGCCGGCCGTAGGTCTCCATCACCTTGGCGAACAGCGCCGCGATCGAAGCCGGGCTGGTCATGTCGGCGGATACGCTCATGCTCTTGCCGACGTTGTCGCCGAGCTTCTTGGTTTCTTCCAGCATCTCCAGGCGGCGCCCGGCGAGCACCACGGTGAAGCCGGCATTCATCAGCGCCAGCGATGCCGCGCGTCCGACCCCGGTGCCCGCACCGGTGACGACTGCGATCTTGTTTGCTGCCTCGGACATTGTTTCCTCGCCTTCAGTTTTTTGCTTCTGTTTCGGTCTTGTAGGGTGGTCTTGGAATGTTCTGGTGCGCCGCGCGCAGCGCCGCCGACCAGCGCGAGCGCAGGTCGTGGAAATAGGGCTCGCCGGCTTCGATACGGTGGTTGAGATCGGCCTCGCAGGCATCGGTGCGCACCACCAGCACGTCGATCGGAAGGCCGACGCCGAGGTTGGAGCGCATCGTCGAATCCATCGAGATCAGGCTGGTCTTCAACGCCTCATACAGTTCGACGTCATAGTGCATGGCGCGGTCGAGCACCGGCTTGCCGTATTTGTGCTCGCCGATCTGCAAGTAGGGCGTGTCGGTGGTGCATTCGATGAAATTGCCGGCGGTGTAGACCATGAACAGCCGCATCTTGGAGCCCTTGATCTGGCCGCCGAACAGAAACGACACGTCAAAGGAGACGTCTTCCGACTTCAATGCCTCGCCTTCGGTCGCGTGCACGTTGCGGATGGCGCGGCCGATGCGCTGCGCCGCCTGGAACATGGTCGGCGCGTTCATCAGGGTCTCGACCTCGCCGGTGTGCGGGTCTTCCAGCCCTTCGGTCAGGGTCGAGAGCACCGACTGGCTGATCGCCAGATTGCCGGCGCTGGCGATCGCCATGATGCGCTCGCCGGGCTTGGAGAAGATATGCAGCTTGCGAAAGGTCGAGACGTTGTCGAGACCGGCATTGGTGCGGGTATCCGCGATCATCACCAGACCGTCCCGTACCAGCACCCCGCAGCAATAGGTCATTCCACGTCCCCGAAACCGTCCGAATTGCCGGCGGGCAACTAGTAGCCAATTTCGACCCACCGTCCAACCCCAATTCCCGGCCGCAAGGCAGGCTTCCGGCGGGTAAAAAGCCAGAAAGGTCGGTCCACCCGATCGCTGGTGCTCAGGCTTTGGCCAGAATGACGTGGGCCTGGATCTTGGCGGCGACTTCGCCTGAACCATGTCGTTGTGCGATCGCGGCTGCTGCATGCTCCGTGGCAGCCTGCAGCCGGTCGGGACCTCTGGCCTCGATCTCGTTGCGCAACGGCGTTCCCTGGCAATAGGCCGTCGCGGCATGAAGCGGCGATGCGGCGCGGCTCACGGCCTCCCGTGTCTCGATCGTGACGTCCGAAAAGCCGGCCTTTGCGAGGTCGCTGCGGATCAATGTGATGTCGTGGTAACCGTGCGGCGTCCGGGCCATGAAGCGGGGCGGGTCGTCGGGAAAAAACGTCGCCAGCGCATGGGTGACGTCGTTGGCGAATACGTTTTCCTCGATGCGATCCCAGACATTGAAGAGAAAACTTCCGCCTGGCTTCAGTACCCGCCGTGCCTCACGATAACCGGAGGGCCGATCCGGGAAGAACATGACGCCGAACTGGCAACAGACGAGATCGAAAGTTGCATCCTCGAACGGCAGCGCCTGTGCATCCGCCTGGCGCCAACTGATCCGGCTGTCGGCGTTTTGCCGTGTGGCGGCATAATCGAGCATCGGCTGGTTGAGGTCGGTCGCGACATAGCGGACGTCGGCTGAGAGCACGGCTGCCAGCGCGCGCGTCACAACGCCGCTGCCGGCGGCGGTTTCCAGCACAGCCTTGGGCGATAGCGCGACGGCCCTTTGCGCCAAATCCTGCGCATAGCTCTCAAAGATCAGCGGAACCATGTTGCGATCGTAGTTTTCGGGGATCGAACCGGTGAATGCCTTGTCGCCTGCCGACATCTGCGCGCTCCCGAATTGCCTTCGATAGACAGCAGTTCTATAGAAAAAAGCAGCTATAGAAAAAGAAAACTAGTGGGGAGGTTATCGTGCGCGCCAGGAAGTTGCGGGGCCTATTCGTTGTCGCGCCGATTGCGCTATTGTGCATCGCGCTGACCGCCACAACCCCCGCCGCCGCCCAGAAGAAGGGCGGCACGCTGCGGCTCTATCACAACGACAATCCGCCGTCGGCCTCGCTGCTCGAGGAATCGACCATCGCTTCGGTGACGCCGTTTTCCGCGGTCTTCAACAACCTCGTCATCTTCGACTCCACCAAGGTTCACGAAAGCATCGACACCATCATCCCGGATCTGGCGGAAAGCTGGTCGTGGGACCAGACCAACACCAAACTCACCTTCAAACTCAGGCAAGGCGTGAAGTGGCATGACGGCCAGCCGTTCACCGCCAAGGACGTGCAGTGCACGTGGCGGATGCTGATCGGCAAGGGCGACGCCAAGGACTTTCACCGCAACCCGCGCAAGATCTGGTACACGAAACTTCAAGACGTCAGCGTCAACGGCGATTACGAGGCGACCTTCGAATTGAGCGAGCCGCAGCCGAGCCTGCCGGTGCTGCTCGCCAGTGCATTCTCGGCCGTCTATCCCTGTCATGTTCCGCAGCAGGTGATGCGCACCAAGCCGATCGGAACCGGGCCGTTCAAGTTCGTCGAGTTCAAGCGCGGCGATTCGATCCGTCTGGTGCGCAATCCCGATTACTTCAAGAAGGACAGGCCGTATCTGGACGAAATCACGTTCCGGATGATCGACAATCGCGCGACGCGGATGCTGGCGTTTTCGACCGGCGACTATGACATCACCTTTCCCTCAGATGTCAGCGTGCCCCTGATGAACGACATGAAGGCGCGGGCGCCGAAGGCAATCTGCCAGACGATCCAGACCGGGACCCAGATCAACCTGATGGTCAACCGCGTCAACCCGCCGTTCGACAATGCCGACATTCGCAAGGCGATGTCGCTGTCGCTGGATCGCAAGGCGTTCAACACCATCCTGATGGAAGGGACCGGCACGCTGGGCGGCGCGATGCTGGCGAAGCCCGAGGGCGAATGGGGCATGCCGCCGGACATGGTGGCACAGCTCACGGGCTATGGCCCTGACACCGCGAAGAATGTCGCCGAGGCGCAGGCGATCATGCAGAAGCTCGGCTACAGCGACGCCAAGCCGCTGCCGATCAAGATCCAGACCCGCAACCTGCCGAGCTATCGCGATGCCGCCGTCATCGTCGCCGATCAGCTCAAGAAGATCTACATCTCGGGTGAACTCGATATTCTCGATACGCCGCGCTGGTACGCCCGGCTGGCGAAGAAGGACTACACCATCGGCCTCAACGTCACCGGCGTCAGCGTCGACGATCCCGACGGCAATATCGTCGAGAACTATTCGTGCCAGTCGGAGCGCAATTACACCCAGTATTGCAACGCCGACGTGGACAAGCTGTTGGCGGCGCAATCGCGTGAACTGGACCGTGAAAAGCGCAAGAAGCTGGTCTGGGACATCGAGCGCATCCTGGTCGACGACGCGGCGCGCCCGATCATCCTGCACAGCGCCGCCGGCAATTGCTGGCAGCCCTACGTTAGGGGTTACACGCCGCACGACAACAGCCAGTACAATTACGTGCGGTACGAGGACGTGTGGCTGGATAAGTGACGGATTCGTAGGGTGGGCAAAGCGAAGCGTGCCCACCATCCAAGCGTGATTATCGATAGATGGTGGGCACGGCGCGAAGAGCGCCTTTGCCCACCCTACGGCGCAATCACGAGGTGAGACCTACGACTGGCTCTGCCACTGGCCGGAGCGTCCGGCCTGGTCGACCTTGACCGCCACCGTCAACGTTTCCGCGCCGCCGCCATAGCGGGTGCCGCGCACCGGGGCTGCGCCGAGGTAATCCAGCCCGATCGCGACGCGGGCATGGGCGTCGGTGGTGCAGATGGCGTTGGCGGGATCGAACCCGACCCAGCCGAGATTGGGCACGAAGGCTTCCGCCCAGGCGTGCCCGGCCTGCTGGTTCACGGTGCCGTCGGAGCGCAGGAAATGCCCGGACACGAACCGCGCCGGCACGCCGCCGGAGCGGGCGCAGGCGATGAAGATATGCGCATAGTCCTGGCAGACGCCGCGCTTGAGCGTGAAGGCTTCCGCCGCCGAGGTTCCACTGTTGGTCGGATCCTCGTCGAACGTCATGTGCTCGTTGATCTGCACCATCAGCGCATGCAGGAAGCCGAGGATATCGCCGTCGGATTCCGAACGCAGCTCGCGGGCAAACGTCGCCATCGCCGGATTGACTTCCGTCAGTCCGGTCGAGCGCAGGAAGAAGCTCGGCGGAAACCGTTCGTCGGTGCCGCGCAGCACGCCGCCGGTATCGTGGGTTTCGATCAGGCCCTCGACGCGGATGGTGAGGTCGGCGATCGGCCCGTGCGTCAGCACATGGGTGACGTTGCCGAAGGCGTCCTCATGGGTGTCGAGCCGGGAATCGGTCGAGACGTCGACATGCCATTCGGCGACGTACTGCCCGTCATGACTGCCCGGCGTCATGCGCAGAATCTGGATCACGCCGGTGGCCGGCGGCTCGTAGCGATAGCTGGTGGAATGGGCAATTCGCAGACGCATGGCTTGACCAGGATTAGTTGGGATCGTCATGCCCGGCCTTGTGCCGGGCATCCACGCCCTTCTCAAAGCAGACGTGGATGGCCGGGACAAGCCCGGCCATGACGGAATTTCGCAGCCGTAACTATAACTCGTCAGATCAGATATTGCTTGGTGATGATTTCGCCGAGCCGGGCGTTATCGGAAATGAATTCCTGGATGAATTCATGGACGCCGTGCTGGAAGATGTCGTCCATATGGCTGTGTTCGAGCCGGTTGCGGACGCCGCGGGCATGGCGCTGGGAGGCGCCCTGGCGGCCATAGGCGACGCCGATCTGGTCCAGGTTCCGCACCAGGTTGCTGTAGCAGCTCGCCAGCGACCGCGGCAGCGTGTCGTTCAGGATCAGCAAATCGGCGATCAGCCAGGGTTTCAGCGTCTCGCGGTAGACCCAGTGATAGGCCGTCAGCGCCGACACCGAGCGCAGGATCGAGGTCCACTGGTAGTAATCCAGCGGGCCGCCGACATGTTCTTCCTCGGGCAACAGCACGTGATACTTGACGTCGAGAATGCGGGCGGTGTTGTCGGCGCGCTCCAAGTGCAGGCCGAGCCGCGAGAACCAGTAGGCGTCGTTGCGCAGCATGGTCCGGTAGGCCGAACCGTCGAACCGCAGCGAGGTTTCCTGCACGAAGCGCAGGAACTTTGCCAGTTCCTCGCGGGTCGAGGTTCCCTTGCCCCAGACTTCCTGCAGTTCGATCCAGGCCGAGTTGATGGTGTCCCACATCTCGCTGGTTAGCGCGGTACGGACCGAGCGCGAATTGAGCCGGGCGGCCTCGATGCAGTTTTTGATCGAGGAGGGATTCGACGGCGAGAACGC
This sequence comes from Afipia sp. GAS231, assembly GCF_900103365.1. Classification (NCBI taxonomy): domain Bacteria; kingdom Pseudomonadati; phylum Pseudomonadota; class Alphaproteobacteria; order Hyphomicrobiales; family Nitrobacteraceae; genus Afipia; species Afipia sp. GAS231. The sequence goes on along the minus strand of NZ_LT629703.1, from coordinate 1,004,418 downwards.
CAGATACTCGACGACGTTCTGCTCGTTGGCTTCCTGATAGGCCTCATAGAAGCTGGCGCTGACGCCGGCGGTCAGAAGCGCGGAGTCCCACTCGTTGGTTTTGCCGATATAGGCGGCGGGCAGCGCAGTAACGCGTAACGTCGCGTCGATGGTGCGCGCGAGATATTCCGCCCGTTCGACATAACGGGCCAGCCAGTACAGGTTTTCGGCGGTGCGCGACAGCATCTCTATTCGTCCAGTATCCAGGTGTCCTTGGTGCCGCCGCCCTGGCTCGAATTGACCACCAGCGAGCCTTCCTTCAGCGCGACGCGTGTCAGCCCGCCCGGCACGATGGTGACGTGATCGCGGCCGGTCAGCACGAACGGCCTGAGATCGACGTGACGCGGCGCAAGGCCGGAAGCCGTGCAGGTCGGGCAGGTCGACAACGCCAGCGTCGGCTGGGCGATGAAACCTTCGGGCTCGCGCTTGAGCTTGTCGCGGAACGCTTCGATCGTGGCTTTGGTCGCGGCGGGGCCGATCAGCATGCCGTAGCCGCCGGAGCCGTGCACTTCCTTGACGACGAGTTCGCCGAGGTTATCGAGCACGTAGGACAGGTCCTTCGGCTCGCGGCAACGCCAGGTCTGCACGTTCTTCAGGATCGGCTCTTCGGCGAGATAGAATTTCACGATCTCCGGCATGTAGGAATAGATCGCCTTGTCGTCGGCGATGCCGGTGCCGACCGCGTTCGCCAGCGTGATGTTGCCGGCCGCATAGGCCGACATCAGGCCGGGGACGCCGAGCGCCGAATCCGGACGGAAGGTTAAGGGGTCGAGGAAGTCGTCATCGACGCGGCGATAGATCACGTCGACGCGCTTGAGGCCTTCGGTGGTGCGCATGAACACCTCATCGTTCTTGACGATGAGGTCGCGGCCCTCGACCAGTTCGATGCCGAGCTTGTCGGCCAAAAACGAGTGTTCGTAATAGGCGGAGTTGTAGACGCCGGGCGTCATCAGCGCGACCGTCGGTTCCGCCGAGGCCGAGAGCGGCGCCACGGAGCGCAACGCCGACAGCAGTTCGTCGGGATATTTTTCCACTGGCGCCACGCGGTGGCGGGCGAACAGGTCCGGGAACAGCCGCATCATGATTTCGCGGTTTTCCAGCATGTACGACACACCCGAAGGCGTCCGCGCATTGTCCTCCAGCACGATGAAATCGTTGGCGTCGGTTCTGACGATGTCGATCCCGGCGATATGGACATAGACGTCGTGCGGGACGGCCTGGCCGTTCATCTCGGGCCGGAACACCGGGTTCTGGAAGATCAGATCGTCCGGAATGATGTTGGCGCGCAGGATGTCGCGGCCGTGATAAATGTCGCGCAGGAACATGTTGAGCGCGCGGACCCGCTGCTTCAGGCCCTTTTCCAGCAAGGTCCATTCCTTGGCCGAAAAGATCCGCGGGATCACGTCGAACGGGATCAGCCGCTCCTGGGCCTCGGCATCGCCGTAGACCGCAAAGGTGATCCCGATCCGGCGGAACAGCAGTTCCGCTTCCTGGCGGCGATACTCCAGGGCGTCGGGGGGCGTCTCCTTCAGCCAGCGGGAGAGTTCGTGGTAGGCCGAGCGGAGGTCGCCGCCCGGCAGGTTCATTTCATCAAACGCGACTGCCATAAATCCTGACTATCTCTGGAAGCCATACGACACAGTGCATGACTTGACGGGATGGTAGCAAGGGCCGGGCCAGCGCGATATGCATTGGCTGGCGGCATTTGGTATGGGTAGTTCGCCGTGCTGCCCTAAAATCAGGCTGCCGGGTGCTTATTTCGGCAGCAAACCCCCGTGACTTCAATGCGTTGCTTGCGCAATGTCGACGGGGACAGGTGGGGAAGAGAAACATGAGTGAGATCGTCACGGCGGGAATTCTGGTCATTGGTGACGAGATCCTGTCCGGCCGGACCAAGGACAAGAACATCGGCTTTATCGCCGAATACCTGACCAATATCGGCATCGACCTCAAGGAAGTCCGCGTCGTCGCCGATGAGGAGGCCGACATCATCGCCGCCCTTGATGCACTGCGGCATCGCTACAATTACGTCTTTACCACCGGCGGCATCGGCCCGACCCATGACGACATCACCGCCGACAGCGTCGCCAAGGCGTTCGGAGTCGGCATCGATCATCATCCCGAGGTGGTGGCGCGGTTTCGGGAGCGCTGGACCGAGCAGGACCTCAACGAGGCGCGGCTGCGCATGGCCCGCGTTCCCGATGGCGCCGAGCTGATCCAGAGCGCGACCATTTTGGCGCCGGGCTTCAAGCTCGGCAATGTCATCGTGATGGCCGGCATCCCCACCATCATGCAGGCGATGATGGACATCGTGGCGCCGAAGCTGAAGTCGGGCGTGCGGATGCTGTCGGACACGGTTCGCGCCGACGCGCGGGAAGGCGACATCGGCGGCCCGCTGCGGGACATCGCCAACGCCCATCCCGACACCATCATCGGCAGCTATCCGTTCCAGGACGAGGACAAGAAGCCGAACACCAATTTGGTCGTCCGTTCGCGTGATCCGGAAAAGCTGGCGGCTGCGATGGCCGCGGTGAAGGAAATGCTGGCGGCGATCCACGCGGCCGCCCGCTAGGCCATAGCGTTTTCGAGCGAAGTGGGTACCGCTTCGCGTCAAGAAAACGCGTCAAATAAAAGCTAAGAGTTCGATATGCAGGAGAAGACGATGGCGCCGGATGCACCAACACTCAGCTCGCAGGAGCGCGCCGGCAAGGCCTTTCCGGTGTCGTGGGACCAGTTCCACCGGGATTGCCGGGCGCTGACCTGGCGGCTCAACGAGGTCGGGCCGTTTCACGCGGTCATTGCCATCACCCGCGGTGGCCTGGTGCCGGCCGCGATCGTGGCGCGCGAACTCGGCGTCCGCGTGATCGATACCGTCTGCATCGCGAGCTACGATCACGACAAGCAGGGCGAGCTTCAGGTGCTGAAGGGTGTTTCCGCCGACACCGCCAAGCTCGGCGGTGGCACCGGCAAGGGGCTCTTGATTGTCGACGACCTCGTCGATACCGGCAAGACCGGCCGGCTGGTCCGCGACATGATGCCGGACGCGCACTTCGCCACCGTCTACGCCAAGCCGAAAGGCCGTCCGCTGGTCGATACCTACATCACCGAAGTGTCGCAGGACACCTGGATCTTCTTTCCCTGGGATACCGCGCTGTCGTTCCAGCCGCCGATCCGCGACGGGGCGGCATAACCCTGGATGGAGTGACGGCGATGGCTTGCGCGCGAACAGGGTGGTCAGCCTTCCTTCACGCCGGACTTGGCCTTTGTGTTCTCGTCGTTGCGTTGGCCGGGACCTCTGCCCAGGCCCAGACCAATTCGATTCCAGGCGCCGATGCAGCCTTGCTCGACGACATCGTGACCGGCAGCCGTGTCCTCGCCGACTTCGGCGTGCTCGACGGTTTTGGCCATGTCAGTGCGCGCCATCCAACGAAAACCAATCACTTCCTGATGTCGCGATCGCTCTCGCCGGCGCTCGTCACCGCCGACGACATCATGGAATTCGACCTCGACGGCAATGCCGTGGACGCGCGCGGACGCACCCTGTTTCTCGAGCGCTTCATCCACAGCGAGATCTACCGGGCGCGGCCTGATGTCATGTCCGTCGTCCATACCCATTCACCGGGCGTCATTCCCTACACGATCAGCCAGGTCCCGTTGCGGGCGGTGTTCCACAACGCGGCGTTCCTGGCGGCCAGCGCTCCGCTATGGGACATCCGCAAGGATTTCGGCGAGACCGACATGCTGGTCCGCAATGCGGCGATCGGCAAGGATCTGGCGTTGACGCTCGCAGACAAACCTGTGGTGTTGATGCGCGGCCATGGCGACGTGACGGTTGGACCGTCGGTCAAGCTGGCGGTGTTCCGCGCCTATTACACCGACGTCAATGCGCGGCTGCAGTCGCAGGCGATCGCGCTTGGCGGCGAGCCGAACTACCTGACGCCGGGCGAGGGCGCCAAGGCGGATACGGTCAATCTGGCCATCATCGACCGCATCTGGAACCTGTGGAAGATGCGCGTCGCGACGACGCTGGCAAAATAGTTCAGCCATGCCGCTGCAAAACCGCGTCACCCCCACCGGCGACATCGTCGCCGATCCCAATCGCGGCATCTTCACCGGCAATCGCGGCATCATCCACGATCCCGCGACCAAGACGCTGCTGAAAAAGCGCTGGTCGAGTCCGGCCTGGCTCACCTGCGTCTGCGAATTCCGCGGCTGGCGGCGCAAGGTGATGGGCGGCCGGAGCTGGACCGAACTTTTCTTCCTCGACGAAGCGACCGCGTTCGCGGCCGGCCATCGGCCCTGTTTCTTCTGCCGCCGCGACGACGCCAACCGCTTTCGCGCCGCGTGGGAACGGGGCAACGGCGTGACGGATGTACGCGCGAAAGAGATGGATGCGGTGCTGCATCGCGAGCGGCTGGCGAGGGCCAAGAAGCGGCTGCATCCACTGCCGGTACCGCTTGCGGAATTGCCCGACGGCGCGATGGTGCAGGTGGGAGCCGAGAGTTTTCTCATTCTACGGGGCAGGGCGCTGGTGTGGTCGATGGCCGGCTATCGCGAGGCCGATACCACGATCAAGGATGCGATGTTGTTGACGCCGCCGTCGACGCTACGGGCAATATCGGCGGGCTATCGGCCGGTGCTGCATCCGAGTGCGGCGGAGCCGATCGCGTAAGGTACGACGGCCCTATGATCCGTCATGCCCGGGCTTGACCCGGGCATCCACGACTTTCTTTAAGCGGCTGACCAAGACGTGGATGGCCGGGACAAGCCCGGCCATGACGGCGACATCGGTGACCTTTACCCCAACCTCTCCCGTGCCAGTTTCGCGCCCGCACCCAGCGCCATCAGTTTCGCCTCCGCGATATCCCGCCGCATCGGCGCCATACCGCAGTTCGTCGTCGCGACGATATTGCTCTTCGGCACGAATTTCGACACCGCGTCGATCACGGCAACCACATCCTCCGCGGTCTCGACCGTGTCGCTGGCGACGTCGATGACGCCGGCCTGGACGATCTTGCCGGTCAAGAGCCCGAGCAGATCCAGCGGCACCTTCGAATTGCGGCATTCGATCGCGACCTGCTGAATCGGGCTCTTGGCGATGGCCGGAAAAATATCCTCGTACTGCCGCCACTCCTTGCCGAGCGTTTGCTTCCAGTCGGTATTGGCCTTGATGCCATAGCCGTAACAGATGTGCACGGCGGTGGCGCAGGTCAGCCCCTCGGCGGCGCGTTCCAGGGCCTTGATGCCCCAGTCGGAGACCTCGTCCATGTAGACGTTGAAGGCGGGTTCGTCGAACTGGATCACGTCGACGCCGTCGGCCTGCAACGCCTTGGCTTCCTGGTTCAGCAGCTCGGCAAAGGCGAACGCCATCTTGACCCGGTCGCCGTAATATTTGTCGGCGATGGTGTCGATGATGGTCATTGGGCCGGGCAGGGTGAATTTCAGTTTGTTTTTGGTGTGGGTGCGGGCGACGCGGGCCTCGTCGGCATGGACGCGGCCCTTCAAGGTCAGCGGCGCCACCACCTGTGGCACCATCGCCTTGTAGCGGTCTTTACGGATTCCCATCTCGACCTTGTGGGCGAAATCGATGCCCTCGATCTTCTCCAGAAAGCCGTGGACGAAATGCTGGCGGGCCTGCTCGCCCTCGGTGACGATATCGACGCCGGCATCCTCCTGGAGCTTCACCGCCAGCATGGTGGCGTCGCGCTTGGCGCGGGCGAGCTCATCGCCTTTGGACTTCCAGGGCGCCCACAGCGTATTGGGCTCGGCCAGCCATTCCGGCTTCGGCAGCGATCCGGCGATGGTGGTTGGAAACAGCATGACGGCCTCCCGGCAGGTTTTGATTGTCTGATTGAGCGCCTGTCTGCCATGTCTTATGATCGCCGTACAGAACAACAAAAGTCGCCGTCACCCGGGAATAAATCCGAGGTGCCGGCATTGAGGGAGCCATGATCGACTTGCACTACGCGCCGACGCCGAACGGCTGGAAAATCTCGATCATGCTGGAGGAACTCGGGCTTCCCTACACCGTCATTCCCGTCAACATCCGCGCCGGCGAGCAGTTTCGCCCCGAGTTTCTGGCGATCAGCCCCAACAACCGGATTCCCGCAATTGTCGATCATGCGCCGGCCGATGGCGGCGGACCGTTTTCGGTGTTCGAGACCGGCGCGATCCTGATCTACCTCGCCGAAAAGAGCGGCCGCTTTCTGCCTTCCGACCTGCGCGGCCGCTCGCAGGCTTTGCAGTGGGTGATGTGGCAGATGGGCGGGCTCGGGCCGATGCTGGGCCAGCACGGCCATTTCGCGCTCTATGCGGCTGAGAAAATTCCCTACGCGATCGAGCGCTATCGCGACGAAGCGGCCCGGCTCTACCGCGTGCTCGACACGCAATTGGGCAAGACCGGGGCCTATGTCGCGGGCCCGGATTATTCGATCGCCGACATCGCCTGCTTTCCCTGGACCATGACCCACAAGGCGCAAGGCTTTACGCTCGACGATTACCCGAACATCAAGCGCTGGTACGCCGTGGTGCGCGCCCGGCCGCAGGTGCAGGCCGGGCTCGCGATCGGCAAGTTCGTGAAGGAGCCGTTCGACGAGGAGGCGCGGAAGAATATGTTCGGCCAGGCCGCGAAGGAGATGGCGGGGAAATCATAGGTTGCCACACCCGTCATTGCGAGGAGCGCAGCGACGAAGCAATCCAGTCTTTCTTTGCGCGGCAGATGGATTGCTTCGCTTCGCTCGCAATGACGGCAGAGAAATGCACGTCACAATAATAGGGAAACGCCATGATCGAATTCTTCTTCGACTGTTCCAGCCCCTGGACCTATCTCGCCTTCCACAACATCCAGCCGCTGGCGAAAGAGCTCGGCGTCGATATCAGCTGGCGGCCGATCCTGGTCGGCGGCATCTTCAATACCGTCAACCCCAGCGTCTATGCGCAGCGCGAGACGCCGGTGCCGCTGAAGGCGCGCTACATGAAGAAGGACCTTGCCGACTGGGCGCGCTCCGCCGGGCTTGCGATCAAGATGCCGCCGACGGTGTTTCCGGTGAACAGCGTCAAGGCGATGCGCGGCTGCATCTGGCTTGGCAAAGAATCGGGCGAGCAGATGGTGCCGTTCGCGCGCGCGGTGTTTGAGACCTATTGGGGCGGCGACAAGGACATCTCGCAGGATTCGGTGCTGACGGAGGTCTGCAAGAAGGCCGGCGTCGACCACGTCAAATTCTTCGAAGGCATCGGCCAGCAGGCCATCAAAGACCAGCTCAAGACCAATACCGATGAGGTGATGGCACGCGGCGGTTTTGGTTCGCCGACGATTTTCGTCGGAAAGACCGACATGTACTTCGGCAACGACCGGATGCCGCTGATCCGCGAAGCCGTGTTGCGCGTGCAAGAGAAAGCCGCCTGATGCCGAAAGCCGTCGTATGCCGCGAGCTCGGCCCGCCCGAGAGCCTGCGCCTGGAAACCTTTGCCTCCGTGCCTTTGTCGCCGGGGCAGGTGCTCGTTGCCGTTCGCGCCGCCGGGATCAATTTTCCTGACGTGCTGATGGCGGCGGGCGAATACCAGCTCAAGCCGCCGCTGCCGTTTACGCCGGGCGTGGAAGCCGCTGGCGACGTCGTCGAGGTCAACGCGGCCGATGGCATAGCTGTCGGCGACAAGGTCATCGTCAAGATGCGCCACGGCGCCTATTGCGACGAGGCCGTCGCCACGCCGTCGCAACTGGTGCCGCTGCCTTCTACCTTTGACTACGCCGAAGGCGCGACGTTTCTCGCCGGCCATGGTACGGCCTATCACGCGCTGATCGACCGTGGCCAGCTTCGGCCAGGCGAGGTGCTGCTGGTGCATGGCGCCGCCGGCGGCGTCGGTCTTGCGGCGGTCGAGATTGGCAAGATGCTCGGCGCCACCGTGATCGCGACCGCGTCCGGTGACGACAAGCTTGCGGTGGCCAAGGCGAAGGGCGCCGATCATCTCATCCGCTACGACCGCGAACCGTTTCGCGACGCCGTCAAGCGCATCACCGACGGGCGAGGGGCGGACGTGGTGTTCGATCCCGTCGGCGGCGAGGTGTTCGAGAACAGCATGCGCTGTATCAACTGGGGCGCGCGGCTGTTGATCATCGGCTTCACCGGCGGCATCGGTCTTGCGAAGACCAATCTGTTGATGATCAAGGGTGCCAGCGTGCTCGGCGTCCGCGCCGGCGAAGCCGTGCGGAAAAATCCCACGCTCGGCGAAGTCAGGATCAAGGCGCTGACAGAATGGGCGGAGGCCGGAAAGATCCGTCCCAACATCTCGCATCGTTTGCCGCTGGAAGACTACGCCCGCGCGATGCGGCTATTGACCGACCGCAAGGCGATCGGGCGGGTGGCGCTGACGATGGGGTGAGGGGAGCGTAGGGTGGGCAAAGCGAAGCGTGCCCACCATCACCATCGTCGCGCGAACGTGGTGGGCACGGCGCAAGGGCGCCTTTGCCCACCTACGGTTCGCTATCCGTTATTGCGAGCGAAGCGAAGCAATCCATCGCGCCACAAAGAAAGAATGGATTGCTTCGTCGCTTCGCTCCTCGCAATGACGTTTAACGGGCGCCCCGGGATGACCGCTTCGCGGTCACTTATACCCGCGCTCGTCCCACCACGGGAAATAGTCGGGCATGTTGGCCGACACCTTGTCCTTGAACTGCGCCGGGCGTTTTTCCAGGAACGAGACCACGCCTTCCTTGACGTCGTCGGAGCGGCCGCGGGCGTAGATGCCGCGGCTGTCGACCTTGTGGGCTTCCATCGGATCGTCGGCGCCCATCATTCGCCACATCATCTGCCGGATCAGCGCGACCGACACCGGCGCGGTCTTGGCGGCGAATTCTTTCGCCAGCGCCCGCGCGGTCGGCAGCAGATCGTCAGGGGGCACCACCTTGCTGACGAGGCGGCCGGCGAGCGCCTCCTGCGCCGGGAATACGCGGCCGGAATAACACCATTCCAGCGCCTGCGAGATGCCGACGATGCGCGGCAGGAACCAACTCGATGCAGCTTCCGGCACGATGCCGCGCTGGGAGAACACGAAGCCGAAGCGCGCGGCCTCGGACGCAATGCGGATATCCATCGCGAGCTGCATGGTGACGCCGATGCCGACCGCAGGTCCGTTGACGGCCGCGATGACAGGCTTCAGGCATTTGAAGATGCGCAGCGTCACCTGGCCGCCGCCGTCGCGCACCTGCGGATCGCTGTAGTCGACGCTGCCATCGGCAAGCCGCTTCACCGGCCCGCGCCGGGCGTCGCGGTCAAAGGTGTTGGCGCCCGAGGAAAGGTCGGCGCCGGCGCAGAAGCCGCGCCCCGCACCGGTGACGATGATGGCGCGGACGTTGTCGTCCTTGTCGGCGGCGTCGAACGCGTCGATCAATTCCTGCTGCATGGTGCCGTTGAAGGCGTTGAGCTTGTCGGGGCGATTCAGCGTGATGGTGAGAATCTGATCCTCGACCTCGTATTTGATCGTCTCATACGCCATGGGGTGTTCCATCCTTTTGTTTTGATTTGTTTAGCGCGTCATTCCGGGGCGCGCCACCCGAACTCGGGTATACCCGAGTTCGGCAAATATCAGAGTCCAAGTCGGCTATAGCCGACTTGGACGGCGCGAACCCGGAATCTCGATCGAATTGTCGCAAGGAGATTCCGGGTTCGGCGCTTCGCGTCGCCCCGGAATGACGAAAGAGAATTATTTCTTCGGCGGGTTCGGCCACGGCTTTTGCGGGCCGCGCAGGCCTTCGAACGTCTTGGCCAGGCCGAGCACGCCGAGATCGTCAAAGCGTTTTCCGACGATCTGCACGCCGATCGGAAAACCCTTTTTGTCGTAACCGCCATTGATCGAGGCGGCCGGGTTCTCCGACATGTTCCACGGCACTGTGTAGGCGATGTGCTCGAACGGTTTGAGGGGATCGTTGAGCGGGGCGGCGAATTCGGCCGGAAAGTTCACCACCGGCGATACCGGCGAGATCACGTAGTCGACCTCGCAGAACAGTTTGGCCGCAGCAGCCCTGATCGCCATGGTGGCATTAAAGCCCCTGACAACGTCGACGCCACTGAGTTTTGCGCCGGACTCGGCCCATTGGTAGATATAGGGCAGCGCCTTGCTGCGCTGTTCGGATGGCAGCAGCGAGAGATCCGACCACATCCGCGCGCGCCAGAAATGGTCGAGCCCGTCGAGCATCTCGCGGGTCAGGATGCCATCGACTTCGGTGAGGACGGCGCCGGTGGATTCAAACGCCTTCGCGGCCTTGATGGCGACGTCGCGGACGTCCTTCTCCAGCGCCTGGCCGGTACCGGCATCGAGCATCAGGCCGATGCGCAGCTTGCGCGGCGATTTATCCAGCGCCTTCCAGTTGATCTCGTGCGCGGGCAGGCTCATGCCGTCGCGCCGGTCCGGCCGCGACAGCACGCTCATCATCAGCGCGGCATCGTCGACGGTACGGGTCATCGGCCCGGCGACGCGGCCGACATAGGGCGGATCGACGGGCACGCGCCCGAGGCTTGGCTTTAGCGCGAACAGACCGTTCCAGCATGCCGGCAGCCGTACCGAGCCGCCGATGTCGGTGCCGAGATGCAGCGGACCGTAACCGGCAGCAGCCGCGGCGCCCGCGCCGGCAGAAGACCCGCCGGGATTCTTGCTGACGTCCCAGGGGTTGCGGGTGAGGGGATGGAAACTGGAAAGTCCCGACGACAGCATGCCGTAATCCGGCATCGTGGTCTTGGAGAAGATGATGGCGCCGGCCTCGCGCAGCCGCGCGGCGGGCGGCGCGTCCTTCGGCGCAGGCGTCAGCGGCATGCTGGCGGCGCCGAGCGGCACCGGCTGGCCTTTGGTGGCGATATTGTCCTTGATCGTGACCGGTACGCCGTCGAGCGTGCCCACCGGCTCGCCCTTGTTCCAGCGTTCGGTCGACGCCGTGGCGACGGCGCGGGCACCTTCGGGATCGAACAGATAGAGCGCATGGATGTGCGGCTCCCACGCCGCGACATGCGCCAGGACTTCTTCCAGCACTTCGGAGGGCGAGAACTGCTTGGCGCGATAACCGGCAATCAGGTCGACGGCGCTGAGGTCATGCAGCGACGTAACCGCTTCCTCAGGCGCCGGTTTATGCATGGGACCCTACCGGCAGGCGGGTTTCGATGATGCGCGCAAACATGCTGGCGCCGATCGGCAGGATTTTGTCATCGAGCACATAACCGGGATTGTGCACGGGCACCGAACCTTCATGGCCGACCCAGAAATAGGCGCCGGGCACCGCTTGCATCATGTCGGCGAAATCCTCGCTGCCCATCTTCGGCTGCGAGCGGGTGATGACGTTGGCGGGATCGACGATGGTTCGCGCAACCGCCTCTACCACGCGCGACTGTTCTTCCTCGTTGACCAGCACGCTAAAAGTGTCGCGGATGTCGGCCGTGATTTCGCACTGGAAGGTTGCGGCGATGCCGGCGCAAATCGCGCGCATGCGCTCGCGGATCAGCGCGCGGGTGCCGTCGTCGAACGCGCGCACCGTGCCGCACAGCCTGGCGTCGCCGGGAATGACGTTATAGGCCGAGCCGGCATGGATCTGGGTGATCGAGAGCACGGCGGCGTGCAACGGATCGACGTTGCGGCTGACGATGGTCTGCAGCGCCTGTGCCAGCGTGGTCGCGATCACCACCGCGTCCTTGGAGCGCTCCGGCATCGCGCCATGCGCGCCATAGCCCTGGATCACGATGTCGAAGAAGTCGGCGCCCGCCATCGCCGGTCCCGGCAGGATCGCGATCTCGCCATGGTTGAGGTCCGGCGCATTGTGCAGGCCGTAGACCTCGTCGCAGGGAAACTTCTGGAACAGGCCGTCCTTGATCATCGCCCGGGCGCCGCCGAGGCCTTCTTCGGCGGGCTGGAAGATGAAGTGCACGGTGCCGTCGAAATTCTTGGTCTCGGCCAGATAGCGTGCGGTGCCGAGCAGCATGGTGGTGTGGCCGTCATGGCCGCAGCCGTGGAAGCGGCCGGGAATGGTCGAGCGCCATTTCAGGTTGGTGTTTTCTTCCATCGGCAGCGCGTCCATGTCGGCACGCAGCCCGATCCGCTTGGTGCCGGATCCCTTGCCCTTCAGCACGCCGATCACGCCGGTGCCGCCGAGCCCGCGATGCACCTCGATGCCCCACTGCGTCAGCTTGTCGGCAACGATGCCGGAAGTGCGCACTTCCTCAAAGCCGATCTCGGGATGGGCATGCAGGTCGCGGCGGATCGCGGTGAGTTCCTCGGCATAGCCGTCGATGCGTTCGATGGTGGGCATATCTGTTATCCCGTGATGGAAGTTGAAGGTGCTTTGGCCGGCGGCGTAAACGGTTTGCCGTTCGGCTTGACGCGAATGCCCGGACGCAGCCGCGTCCAGGGGAGCGATGCCGTATCCGCCGGCATCGCGCCGGGCGCGGCGCAGATCAGCAGTTTCTCGGCGATCGGCTCGAAATCGGCGCGGAAGTGCACCGAACTCTTGTTAACCAGGATGGCCTGTTCGGTCGGCTCGATGCCGACGTAGCGATACATCGACTGATCCGCGAGCTGTGCCTTGTACGAACTCACGACCACCCTGACGTCGCCGATGCGCAGGGCCGCTGACGGGCCCATATCCATGTCGCGGCCGCCATAATAGGGGCCGGGCGCCACGAATTTTCCGTCCGACAGCTTTTCGACGATGAAGGTCTCGGTGTAAGGCGCATCGCCGGGAATGCCGGACTTGCCGCCGAGCGCGAGCGTGACGGTGGCGCCGACCCCGGCCGCATGCGCGGCCCTGGCCGACTCCGGATCGTAGATCACGCCGGTCGCGGCGCGGGTGGCCTTGTTGCGGACCAGCGCACGCAGCATGCCGGTGGTGTCGGAATCACCGCCGGCGCCGGGATTGTCCTGGGTGTCGGCGATGATGATCGGCCTCGATGCACCCTTTGCCAGTTCCATGGCATGGCGGACGCCGTCGTCGGGCGAGAAGATGCGGCCGTCGAAATCGTCCTCATGACCCTCGATCAGCGCGACGACCTTGTCGGCGGCCGCATCGGCATCGGCCTGGGTCTTGCCATAGGCGAAGACGCTCGGTCCGCAATCCCGGAAATCGGCCGCCGGAAAGCCCGGCGCGAACGACAGTGTCGGCACCGCGTCGCTTTCCAGCGCCGCAAGCTTCTCGTAGATGCCCTTGGTTGGTTGGTCGTTGGTGCATTGCCAACTGATCGGAATCAGAAACGGCAGTTGACGGAATGCTTTGGCAAACCGCGCCTTGGTCTTCAGGACAAGCGCGAGATGTTTTGCGGATGCCCGGCCGGTATCGGCCATGTCGACATGGGGATAGGTGCGGTAGGCGATCAGCGCGTCGGCATGCCTAACCATTTCCGGTGTCACATTGGCGTGCAGGTCAAGGCTGACGACCAGCGGCAGTTCCTTGCCTATCACCTCGCGCACGCGGCGGAGGATTTCGCCTTCGCCATCGTCAAAGTGTTCGGTCACCATCGCGCCATGCAGGTCGAGATAAACCGCATCCAGCGGTCCCGCATTGGCGATGCCGTCGACCATCTCTCTGACGATGCGTTCGAACGCATCCCTGGTGACATGGGCCGAGGGACTGGCGGCGCAGGAGATCGTCGGTATCAACTCCCAGCCGTTGGCTTCGGCTTGTTCGACAAAGCCGGCGAGGCCGACATTGATCTTGCGCATCACCTTGAGCACATCGGCGCCGTGCGCCATTGACGGCCAGCCGCCGCCATGGACGAAATCGGCATAGGTCGCCTTCGTCGGCGCGAAGGTATTGGTCTCGTGCAGGAAGCCGCCGACGGCGATACGGGTCATCAGGGTGTCTCAGTTGAAATTCCGGCGCGACGTTAGACTCGTCATTGCGAGGAGCGCAAGCTGCGAAGCAATCCAGATTTGCATGGGGCTTACGCCGTCACCAACACCGTCATTGCGAGCCGAGCAATCCTTTCCTCACCGCCGTCATTCCGGGTTCGATGCTTTGCATCGCCCCGGAATGACTGCGAAGAGAGGGTGCTTTACTCCGCCGCCACCGCAACCGGCCTGAAATTGGCGAAATCCCAGCCGCGGCCGGGGGCGGCTTCGAGCAGGGCGCGGGTATAGACCTGTTGCGGGTGTGTCAGCACCTGCGCGGCCGGTCCCTGTTCCACGACCCGGCCATGCTGCATCACGGCGACGTCGTCGCAGATTTGTGCGGCGACGCGAAGGTCGTGGGTGATGAACAAGAGCGCGATGCCGAGCCGGCTCTGGATTTCATCGAGCAGTTCCAGCACTTGCGCTTGCACCGAGACGTCGAGCGCCGAGACTGCTTCATCGGCCACGAGGACGTCGGGATCGAGCGCCAGGGCGCGGGCGATGGCGATGCGCTGGCGCTGGCCGCCGGAGAACTGGTGCGGATAGCGCGAGATCGCGTCGGGCGGAAGATCGACCAGTTCGAGCAGTTCGCGCGCCTTGGCCAGCGCGTCGCTGCGTGACATGCCGTAATTGATCGGACCTTCTGCGATGCTTTCGCCGACGGTGATCCGCGGGTTGAGCGATCGATACGGGTCCTGAAAGATGATCTGGATGCGCTGGCGGTGCGGCTGCAGCAGCCGGCGCGACAAGTCGGAGATTTCGCGGCCCACGAGGCGGACGCCGCCGGAGGTCGGATCGATCAGGCGGACGATGCAGCGCGCCACCGTCGACTTGCCGGAGCCGCTTTCGCCGACGATGCCGAGCGTGCGGCCCTTGCGCAGCGTCAGCGTCACGTCCTTGGCGGCGGCGACCTCGCGGGCTTTACCGAAGAAGGAACGCTCGCGATAGACCTTGCAGAGGTCGTTGGCCTCCAGCACGACCGGCTCGGTGCTCTCCGCGCGCGGCGCCCGCGGCACCAGGCTCGGCACGGCGGATAACAGCTTGCGGGTGTATTCCATGGTGGGCTGGCGCAGGATGGTGTCGAGCGCGCCGGTTTCGACCAGCCGGCCGTTGCGCATGACCGCGACGCGGTCGGCGATTTCGGCGACCACGCCCATGTCGTGGGTGATGAACAATACGGCGGTGCCGTGATCGCGCTGCAGGTCGCGGATCAAGGTGAGAATCTGTTTTTGCGTGGTGACGTCGAGCGCGGTGGTCGGCTCGTCCGCGATCAGCAGTTTCGGCTCCAGCACCAGCGCCATCGCGATCATGATGCGCTGGCGTTGGCCTCCTGAAAGTCGATGTGGATAGGAAGCGAAGATGCGCTCTACTTCGGGGAGACGCACCTGTTCCATCATCGCCAGGATCTTCTGGCGGCGTGCGCGGGCATCGAGGTCGGTATGGACGCGCAGGACTTCGTCGATCTGGCGGCCGACCGGCACCACCGGGTTGAGCGCCGTCATCGGCTCCTGAAAGATCATCGCCATGGTGGTGGCGCGCAGTTGACGCAGGCGGCGGTCGCTGGCGGCGAGCAGTTCCTCGCCGACCAGTCTGACGCTGCCGGCGGACGGCACCAGCGCGCCCTTTTGCAGTAGCCCCATCACCGTCAGCGACGTCACAGACTTGCCTGATCCGCTTTCGCCGACCACGCACAGCGTCTCGCCTTCGTGGACCTGCAGCGAGATGCCGTCGATGATGCGCTTGCCGGCCGGATCCTTGCCGAGACCGACGACGAGGTTCTGGATGTCGAGGACGACGTTGGAACTGGTCGTGCTCACTTGCCGCCCTCCCGCTGCTTCATCTTCGGATCGAGCGCGTCGCGGGCGGCGTCGCCGATCAGGTTGATGCTGAGAATCGCGATCGAGAGCAAAAGACCAGGCCAGAAGATCAGCGACGGCTTGATCTGGAAGTAGGCGCGGCCCTCGGCCATGATGTTGCCCCAGGTCGGCGTCTCCGGGTTGATGCCGGCGCCGAGGAACGACAGGATCGCCTCGGTGAGAATGGCGGAGGCGCAGACATAGGTGCCTTGCACGATTAAGGGAGCAATGGTGTTCGGCATCAGATGCCGCCACATGATCTTGGGCAGGCTGGAGCCGACCGAGATCGCAGCCTCGACATAAGGCTCTTCGCGCGCCGACAGCACTACCGAACGGACCAGCCGCGCCACACGCGGAATTTCCGGAATCGTGATCGCAATCAGCACCGTCATCACGCTGGCGCCCGACAGCGACACCACGGCAATCGCGAGCAGGATGCTCGGGATCGCCATCAGCCCGTCCATCACCCGCATCATCACGGCGTCGACCCATTTGAAGAAGCCGGAGACGAGGCCGATCACAAGGCCGATGGCGATCGAGAAGATCGCGGCGCCAATGCCGATAACCAGCGAGATCCGTCCGCCATAGATGATGCGCGACAGCACGTCGCGGCCGTAGCCGTCGGTGCCGAGCCAGTGCAGGGCGCTTGACGGCTTCAGCCGCTGCGCCGGCGCCAGCAACAGCGGATCGTGCGGCGCCAGCAGCGGCGCCAGGATCGTGATCAACACGATCAGGCCCAGCAGCACGGTCGAAACCGCGATGATCGGCGTCGACGTGAGAAAGCCGAGCTTTGGCCGGAATGGCGTGGTGATCGGTATCGACGGTTCGGGGAGGGTTTCGAGGGCCATCAGTACCGACCTCAATAACGGATTCGGGGATCAAGCAGAGTGTAGGCGACGTCGATCAGCAGATTGACGGCGACATAGATGCCCGACGTCAAAAGGATCATCGCCTGGATCACCGGATAATCGCGCGCCAGCACCGCATCGACGGTGAGGCGGCCGATGCCGGGCAGGTTGAACACGCTCTCGGTGACCACGACGCCGGAAATCAAAAGCGCAAATCCAGTCCCGATCACGGTGATGACGGGGACCGCGGCGTTGCGCAGCGCGTGATGCAGCAGCACGCCGGTTTCGGAAATGCCCTTGGCGCGCGCGGTGCGGACATAATCCTCGCCGAGCACGTCCAGCATCGCCGCCCGCGTCATCCGCGCGATCAACGCGACATAGATAAAGGACAGCGTGCAGGTCGGCAGGATGATGCGCTCGAAGAACGGCCCGAAGCCCGCCGAGATGCTTTTAAAACCCTGTACCGGCACCCAGCGCAGGTCGATCGCGAAGATCTGGATCAGGACGTAGCCGATCACGAACACCGGCACCGAGAAGCCGACCACGGAGAGGCCCATCACGAAGCGGTCGATCCAGGTGCCGTGCTTCCATGCCGCGATCACGCCGAGCGGGACGGCGACCAGGATGGCGAGGATGATGGTGCACAGCGCCACCGAGATCGACGGCTCGGCGCGCGTGCCGATCATCTGCAGCACCGGCACGTTCGAGATCAGGGAGACGCCGAGATCGCCGTGCAGTAGCCGGCCGACCCAGGTAAAGAACTGGACATGCAGCGGCTCGGTGAGGCCGAGCGCGGTGCGGATCTGTTCAAGCTTTTCGGGCGTCGCATTGTCGCCGGCCAGGATCGCGGCGGGATCGCCCGGCGTCAGCCGCAGCAACAGGAACACGAACAACGCAACCACGCCCATCACGGGGATGGTGGCGAGGATGCGGCGAAGCAGATATCCGAGCATGTTGTTCCGTTACAAATGTGGCAACCGGTCATTCGGTCGGCACAGCCTCTATTCCCCGGCGGTAGCGTATCAGTTCAGCAATTCCCGTGCCATTGGAGGGTCTCCGTCATTCCGGGGCGATGCGTAGCATCGAACCTGGAATCTCGAGATTCTCAGGTGCGCAATTGCGCACCATAGTTCGCTTCGCGCCCTGGAATGACGGCTTTGCCGTCACTCCAGCGTCGCCAATAACCCCGCCATCAGCCGGCCGCGTTCGGCCAAACTATCCACCTCGATATGCTCATTCAGCGTATGGGCGTCGGCGCCGCGGACGCCGAGGCCGTCCAGCGTCGGGATGCCCATCGCGCCGGTAAAGTTGCCGTCGGAGCCGCCGCCGGCGCTGGCGTGGGGCAGTTCGTGGCCCATCGCTTTCGCGAGGCCGCGCGCCTGCTCGTACAGCGCCATGGTGCCGGCATCCGCCTCCCAGACCGGGCGGGTGACGCCGCGGGTCACCGTGAAGGCGACGTCGTTGGCGCTGCCTGTGAGCGCCAGCATGCGCTCGACGCCGCGGTCGAGGTCGGCCTGGCGCTTGGCCATGCTCAGCGCCTCGCCGGTGCAGGTGGTCGCAACACAATTGACCCACTGGCCGCCATGGACGATGCCGACCGAGAAGGTGCAGTCCTCCGTGGTCATGCCGTCGATGGCGAGAATTTGCCGCGCCATCTCCCTGATTGCCGAGCGGCCCGAGGACAGCGTGGCGCCGGCATGGCTCGGCTTGCCGATGGCTTCGAGATTGAACCGCGCGATCGCATAACGCCCGGTGACGACGCCGTTATTGAGCCGTCCCGGCTCCGGCACCAGCACGTATTTGTTGCGCGCGGCCTCGGCCTCGATGATGTCGCGGGTCGAGGGCGTGCCGACTTCCTCGTCCGGCGTAAACAGCACGGTGATCGGCAGCGGCGTCGTGAACGATGCGCGGGCGAGCTGCCGGATCGCTTCCAGGCTGAGATAATTGCCGCCCTTCATGTCGAAGATTCCAGGCCCGAAGCATTTGTTGCCCTCGCGCCGCCACTTCAGCTTTTCGATCGTGCCCACGGGGTGGACGGTGTCGAGATGGCCGGCGATCAGGATGCCGGGCTGGCCTTGTTTCGGATGCGGAAAGCGAGCCCGGACGCAGCCAGCAAACCCCTGCCGGCCGGCGATGCGTTCGATAGTCGCACCCATGATCGCCATTTCGCGCGCGGCGAGGTCGAGCATGCGCTCGACGGCGGACGCATCCCAGGTCGGGCTTTCACATTCCACCCAGCCTCGCAGCCCCTGCAGCATGGTCTCGGAATCAAAGGGAAGATTGGCCGGGTTCATGAAATTTCTCTCGTTCGTGAGCAGCTTCGCCATGGTTTACGAAGATCAATGGCTTACTAAATCATTGCCTTACGAAAATCGCCTGCGGCGGATTTGTAAAGTCAAATAGACGCGGCCGGCCCATTCATTTGTATACGTTCGATTTTGCCAAAACCGGATTGACGCGCCGCGCGCTTGGTGCAAGTCTTCAAATCGTCTGGATTTACAGCGTGTTAGTTCGCCCAAAGTGCAAACCTTGGTTCGCCCAAATAACGAACGACATGCATAATGAATCGGCGGGCTTTGACCAGTTTCACGTCAGGAGAGATCGAATGTTCCACATCACGCGTTGGAAGCGTCCAACGATAGCGTCCGCGTTGTCGGCGCTCGCGCTTTCGGTGGCGCTGGCTTCGTCAGCTCTCACGTCGCAGGCGATGGCCGCCGGCAAGACCATCACCGCGGTGATGCATGCCGATCTCCGCACGCCGGGCATGCAGACCACCGCCTATATCGTGCGCGATTTCGGCTACATGATCTACGACACGCTGCTGGCGCAGGACTCCAGCTTCAAGATCCAGCCGCAGATGGCGGAGTATAAAATCTCCGACGACAAACTGACTTACACCCTCACGCTGCGAGACGGGTTGAAGTGGCATGACGGCACGCCGGTCACGGCGGAAGACTGCGTGGCGTCGCTGAAGCGCTGGGGCAAGGCCGATGGCATGGGCCAGAAGCTGATGGACTTCACCGCGAGTCTTGAAGCGACCGACGCCAAGACCATCACGCTGAAGTTGAAGGAGCCCTACAGCCTGGTGCTGGAATCGCTGGGCAAGCCTTCGTCGCTGGTGCCGTTCATGATGCCGAAGCGCCTGGCGGAAACCCCGCCCGGCACTCCGATCCCGGAATTGATCGGATCCGGCCCCTTCAAGTTCGTACAGGCCGAATTCCAGCCCGGCGTCAAAGCGGTGTTCTTGAAGAACACCGACTACGTGCCGCGCAAGGAGCCGCCGAGCTGGACCTCCGGCGGCAAGGTCGTGAAGGTCGACCGCGTCGAATGGATCACGATGGCGGACGCGCAGACCGCGGTGAACGCGCTGCAGTCGGGCGACATCGATTTCATGGAAGTGCCGTCGTTCGATATTCTCCCGATCCTGACCGCCAACAAGGACATCAAGGTCGACACGCTGGACAAGGTCGGTTTCCAGACTGTCGGCCGGATGAATTTCCTGTTTCCGCCCTTCGACAACGTCAAGGTACGCCGCGCCGCCTTCCTGGCGATGAACCAGAAGGACGTGCTGGATGCGCTGATCGGCAACCCGCAATACTACAAGCTCTGTGGTGCGGCCTTCGTTTGCGGCACGCCGCTCGAAACCGACGTCGGTTCGGAAGCGGTGGTGAAGGGCAACGGCATGGCGGAAGCCAAGAAGCTGCTGGCCGAGTCCGGTTATGACGGCACGCCCGTCGTGATCATGGCGCCCGGCGATGTCGTCACGCTGAAGGCGCAGCCGATCGTGGCAGCGCAATTGATGAAGGAGGCCGGCTTCAAGATCGACCTGCAGGCCACCGACTGGGGCACCGTCGTGTCCCGCCGCGCCAGCCAGAAGCCGATCAAGGAAGGCGGCTGGAACATGTTCTTCACCAACTGGAACGGCGCCGATCTGTCCAACCCGATCGTCAACTTCGCGATCGGCGGCAAGGGCAAGAACGGCGGCTGGTTCGGCTGGGCCGAGGACGCCAAGATCGAGTCCCTCAAGAACGATTTCGCGCGTGCGACCACACCGGAAGACGCGAAGAAGATCGCCACCGAGATCCAGAAGGAAGCCTGGGAGCAGGTGATCTATATTCCGCTCGGCCAGTACACCCAGCCGAGCGCCTGGCGGAAATCGCTGACCGGCGTGCTCGACGGCCCGGCCACGCCGATCTTCTGGAATATCGACAAGAGCGAGTAGGGCATACGCATCCCTTCGTCATTGCGAGCGAAGCGAAGCAATCCATCTTAACGCGCAAAAGAAAGAATGGATTGCTTCGTCGCTTGCGCTCCTCGCAATGACGGCGACGATTAGCGGTGGCCGTCGCGCACCGCTTCCGGGCACCCCTCACACCGGATGCGCCGCCATGTGTTCCAGCATCAATTCGCTGACCTGTTCCGGCGCCTGATCCGCCGCAAAGTGTCCGACGCCGGGCAGCACCTCGAAGCGATAGGGCGCTGCGATGAAATCCACCGTGCCTTCGGCGGCGACGCGGCCGACGGTGTCGTCGGCGTCGCCCCAGATGTAGAGCGTCGGAGTGCGGATCGGGCCGAGCGGCCCGCGGATGGCGCCGCGGGCGCGGTACCAGGCCAGTGCCGCTTCCATCGCGGGCTTGTTGCCGAGCACCGCCAGATGCGCTTCGATCGCGCTTGAAGGAACGCCGTTGGCGGCCAGCCGATCGCGCAGCCATTTGCAGTCGGAGGCCAACACGACATCGGCGGCGTCGGGCTCGAGAAACGCCTTGTGGTGCTTCGAGCGGCCCGCCTGTTCGCCATCGACCATCTGCAGCGCGCGGTTGAAGGCGTTCGGATGCGGCCGCGACAGAATGGTGAGCGAAGCCAGCCGCGCATGGTGGCGGTCGGCAAGGCCCCAGGCGATGCTGCCGCCCCAGTCGTGACCGGCAAGATGAAACCGCGCGTCGCCATAGCCCGACGCCGCGGCGATCGCCATCGCGTCGTCCATCAGGCGATCGATCAGGTAATGCGAGAATTCGCGTGGATCCGGCCGTGCGCCGGGCGAATATCCGCGCTGGCTCGGTGCGATGGCGCGATAGCCCATGTCGCCCAGCGCCGTGACCTGCGCACGCCAGCAATTCATCGATTCCGCAAAGCCGTGCAGCAGCAGCACCAGTGGCGCACCAGGCGCGCCGGCAGTGAGCGCGTCGAAGGTCAGATGCGGCGCGATCGTGATCTGTTCGAGAACCGGCATGCTGAGATCATCCTTCGAGGCTCGCAAGAGCTCGCAGCTCAGGATGACGGATTTGAGAGAGGTGCGCAATTCGGCCCCCATGCGGAATTGTGCAACGCCCGCAAAGTGCTGTATTGGGAAACTCCCAAAACCGTCGAACGCCAGGGAAGGAACCATCGTTGCACTATCTGAGGTCGATCCTGTTCATTGCGGCGGTCGTGATCCTGACGGGTGTCGTATCGTTGACGGTGCCGTTCATGTGGCTGTTCAACGCCGGCAGCCCGACCGTGCGCGCGGTATCGCAGGTCTGGGTCAAGGGGATCATGCTGCTTTTCAGGGTCGTGCTCGGGCTCGATTATCGGGAATACGGCCGCGCCAACGTTCCCGACGGCCCCTGCATCATCGCCTGCAATCATCAGTCGCTGTGGGAAACCGCAGCCCTGAGCATGATTTTTCCGGACGCCAGCATCGTCGCCAAGAGGGAGCTGGCCAAACTTCCGATCGTCGGCTGGTTTCTGCAACGCTACCCGATGATCCTGGTCGATCGCGCAGCCGGCCGGCACGCGCTCAAGCAGATGGTCGAGGAGGCCAAGCGCGCGGTCGCCGAAGGCCGCAAGGTGCTGCTGTTTCCGCAAGGCACAAGACAGGCGGTGGGCGAGCCCATGGTGTTCCAGGCGGCCGGCATCTCCGCCCTCTACACCACGCTCGATGTGCCGGTGGTGCCGACGGCGTGCAATTCCGGTCTGTTCTGGGGCAAGAAGACGCTGATGATCCACAGCGGCACCGTCATGCTCTCCTATCTCCCGCCGATTGCGCCGGGAATGAACCGCAAGGAGTTTCAGCCGATGCTGGAGAAGATGATTTCGGAGGAGAGCGAGAGGCTGGTGGGGGACGGCGAGGCCTCGCACTAGCTTTCGTTGTGCTTAGCCTGCGCGGCGTCCCGCCACCCAGCCTACCAGTGGCGAGAGGAAGGCAAGGCACCAGGTGAACTGCGCAACGAACGGATCGACGAAGGCCATCGCCGTTCCGCACAGGAATACGACGACGGGGAACAAGGCCGTCACCAGCAGTTGCGAATCCGGGCGGTCTCTCAGGGCGAGAACCCACAGCCAGGCGTTCAGCAAGGCGATCGACGTCAGATGGATTCCGTAGACGACTGCCACCACGCTATCGAGCCGGTAGCTGCCGTAGAGTCCGTTGGTCACCGGCAGGATGATGATCGAGAGTAGAAAAAGGAGATTGAGAAACACCACGCTGCGGCCGGCCTCCGGCGCCACCGCCAGCCGGCGGTGATGGCTGAACCAGAACACCCCGGCGACAACGAAGGAGATCGCCAGCGCGATCACCGGTTGCGCATAGACGCGAACGAGGTCGATCCAGCCCGGCGCGTCCTTGAAGCTCGAGGCCTTCGGCAGGTCATAAGCGAGCAGCGTCATGGCAACGCCGAAGATGGTGTTGCTCAGCATTTCCAGCCGGCGCATTTCGAAGAGGTGAGGTTGCGGCAAAATGGTCTCCCGTTCCCGGAGTCTATGAGGCTCTGGAA
The DNA here is from genome assembly GCF_900103365.1 of Afipia sp. GAS231. Classification (NCBI taxonomy): domain Bacteria; kingdom Pseudomonadati; phylum Pseudomonadota; class Alphaproteobacteria; order Hyphomicrobiales; family Nitrobacteraceae; genus Afipia; species Afipia sp. GAS231. The sequence continues at coordinate 981,063 of NZ_LT629703.1, read as the reverse complement.
GCATGGGCTAGCCAGAAGCAGAATGGTGCCGCAGACTGTGCGGCACGATCGTAACCGCGAAGGGCGAAGACGCCGGCATCTTTTCTTAGCCGGTCCCAATGACAGACATTCGGGAGACCAGGGCAGAGGTCAGACAAGTGCCGTTCGGGTCATCAATGAAGTTGTTTCGGTGGCTGTGCCTGGGCTGCTTCTGCATTCTTGGCATGGCTTTTGTCGTCGCCATCGTCGAGGCGGCAGCTTTCGATCGCGTCGTCAACATCAGCTTGTGTCATTGGAATCCCGAAATACTGCCGAACTTCACCTGCGGGGAAGGGGTGGTTCGTCAGTCGATCGCGCTGGTCCTCAACTTGCCATTCGCGTTCGTTTACGCGGTTGGCCTTTTCTGGCTGCTACCGCTGAATCGAACCTTCATGCTCTTTCTCTGTGGTTTTGACGTCATCCTTGTTCTGGCGCTGACGTATCCCGTTCTTGTCTACCTCGCTCGGAAACGCGCCAAGCATCGCAGCTGATGTCCATTGGGCGCCGAAAGCGAGATGCGCATTCGCTGTTGATCCGCTCTCACAGTCCGTCGTCGCTTTCGCTGCGCTCGGGCTGTGCCGGACACGCTTCGCCCTGGCGGCCCGGCGTGGCCGTAGCCCGTCAGGGCGAGTGGCTTGCCAAGCCGTAGCTCGCGGCCACGCGGCCCGCCTTCGCCTAAGGCTTCGGCGCGGCAGCCTTCTCTCGCTTCGCGCGCGAAGGCTGGTGCGGGCGGTGGGAGTCGAACCCACACGACGTTGCCATCGAGGGATTTTAAGTCCCTTGCGTCTACCAGTTCCGCCACGTCCGCTTTACTCAGGAGATCAGGTACTTAGCGCGTTTACCGGCGAGGTGGAATTAGGATAATCTGCCCCAAACGCGCTCTTCAAGCTTTAGGCGAGGGCGGCTGGCAAAGCAAAGCCTCAATGCCGACATCCGGGGCTGCTTTAGGCAATCTCAACATTATCCACTTAACGAAGGTCCGATGCCCGCACACCTGTCCCATCGCCACCCGATTCCGCGCACTGCCTTAGCGCTGGCGCTGCTTGTGCTCGGGGCAGGGCTGTCCGGCTGCGCCGAGATGAGCGACAGCATGACCTCGGCGTTCGCCGATCCCGCCAAATACGATCTCTACGAGTGCAAGCAGCTCGAGCCGGAGCGCAAGAACCTGGCGACCCGCATGGCGGAGTTGCAGGGCCTGATGGCGAAGGCGGAAACCGGCGTCGCCGGGCCGGTGGTCGCCGAGCTCGCCTATCGCAACGAATACATCGCGGTGCGCGGCCAGTCGAAACTCGCCGAGGAAGCCTGGCGCAAGAACCGCTGCCATGAAGCGAAGCCGGAAGTGAAGGTTGAGCCGCCGGTAGTGGCGCCGGCGCCGGTGATCCGCGGCGCCCGCTCGTCGAAATCCGGCAGCGCGGTTCACTAGAGCGTTTTCCAGCGAAGTGGAAACCGGTTCGCGTCAAGAAAACGCGTCAAATGAAAAATCTAGAGATTTTTAGACACAACTTCTGCGCTTGCCCGACGGGCAAATCACCCCAGATGTGGGTCAATTCGCGACCGCGAAAATATTTTGCTGGCCCCGTCGGGCAAATCAGACTTACGACTCCCGCCATCCTGTCCCACCAGGGGCGTTGGCCATCGTCGCAAACGAGGGGCAGGGAGCGGTGGACGTGAGGCAGCGACTGACGAGCGCGGCGCTTGCGTACGGCGAAATCGTGTGGGTCCGACGCCCCGGTGCTGGCGTCAAGTTGGCGGAAGCGAAAGCCGAAGCCGGCGATGGTGGCAAGAAAGCCGGTCACCAGGACGAACTCGTATAAGCCGTAAAGCCATTGCGCAGGGAAGGCCGGAGGCTCTCCGCTGAACCTGTATGCTCGCGTGCAGCATTCTGACTACGCATCGCACGCGAGACCGCGGGTGCAGCGCGCATCCGGTCTTCCCTGCGCCCTCTGTTTTCAGAGGTGCAAGGTTTCCAGCAAAACTCCGGGCGCATCGCGCCGCGAGAACGTGGAGTCGTATGTGAGATTCGTGGGATGGGTGGAGCGAAGCGATACCCATCGCCACACGCGCAGTATTGGCGGGTATCGCGGAGTTTATCATCGGGCCGGCCGAAGGCCGGACCCGTTGGCTCCACCCATCCTACAAGATGGATCGCTTCGCGCACCACGCTCACACCCGCCAGTCGTAGATCCAGTCCTGGCGCGCCAGCATGCGTTGCGGGCCCATGGTCTTGATGGCGACGTCGCGGGCCAGCGCCAGCGGTCCTGCGAGATGATAGATGCGGCCCTGCTGCCGCGCGGCGCGAGCGACCCGCAGTGCGCGGGCGCGCCGCGCCTTCGCGTAGCGTTTCAGGGCGGCCGGGATGCCCGCCGTGTTGTCGCCGGCGCTATCGCCGAGCGCTTTCGCCAGTACCGCGGCATCCTCGATCGCCATGCCGGCGCCTTGGGCGGCAAACGGCAGCATCGCATGCGCGGCGTCGCCGAGCAGGGCGACCGCGCCCTGGTTCCATTCGCCGAAGTCAGCCACCGTGAACAGCGCCCAGCGCCGCCATTCGTCGACGGCATTGACCAGCATTCGCGCGGTCGCGGGCCAGCGCGACGCGAACGCGCCCTTGATATCGTTGGTCTCGCCGGGAGCGCTCCAGCCCGGCCGGTTCCAGGTGCCCGGCACGACCGCGACGACATTGATCTGGCGCCCGCCGGAAATCGGATAGGCGACGAGATGCGCATTCGATCCCATCCAGAGCTGCACCCGCGCCGAGGTATATTCCCGCGGCAGCGCGGTAGCATCGAGCGTGCCGCGCCAGGCGATCAGCCCGGAAAATTGCGGCTGCACCTCCGGGAACAGATGATTTCGCACCGCAGACCAGATGCCGTCGGCCCCGATCAGCGCCACCGCCAGTTCGCCCTGCCGCACATTGCCGCGACGCTGCACCACCGTCAGCCCCTTGGCGTGCTTGGTCACGTCCTCGAACTGGCAGCCGAGCCGCAGATCGATGTCGGGGTGGTCGTTGACCGCGGCCTGGAGGGCGGCCTGCAGATCGGCGCGGTGGATCACCCAATAGGGCGCACCGGCGCGCAACGAGGCGGCTTCGCCGAGCGGCAGGCGGGCGATCTCGCCGCCAGCCCGCGCGCTCATGATGTTGATGGATTCCGGCATCACGGCGCGGCCGGCGAGCCGCGGCTTGAGCCCGAGGTCGACCAGGATGCGGCTGGCGTTGGGCGAAACCTGCAGGCCGGCGCCGGCTTCCTCCAGCCGTTCGGCCTTCTCCATCACGACGACGCGAAAACCCTTGGCGGCGAGCGCCAGCGCCGCGGTCAGCCCACCGATCCCGGCACCCGCGACGACGATGGTGCGGGTAACTGCCACGCAGAAAGCTCCTTGGGAATCAGGCGACCTTGTCCTTCAGGACGCATTCGGGGGGACGCGCTTCGCCCGCGCCGAGGTCGGCGGCAAAGCGGTACAGCGTGGAGCAATAGGGGCAGATGATCTCGTTGTCGTTGCCGAGATCGAGAAACACATGCGGATGGTCGAACGGCGGGTTGGCGCCGACGCACATGAACTCTTGCGAGCCGATCTCGATCACCGAAACGCCGGCGTCGTTATGGAAGTGCGGGACGACATGATCGGACATCAGCTTCACCTTGAATAGCAACGACGGGCGGACACAATCGACACGGCGCGGCGGCACGAACGCCGCGCACCATACTGGCGGGTGCAGATGATTCCTAGCGCAATGGAACCTGAATCTTGAGCCCCGATTCCCTGATATTCACGGCTCATTAGCTCATGCAAATTCGACACAATCTTGTCGTCCCAGAGAAGCCCTTCTTTCGTCGGGGCCGTTGTGTCGTAAAAGCGGCATACCCATCTCAGGTGGGACGAAAACACGGGATTTTTCTGATGAGGCGGTTACGGATCGGTCTGGCGCTGGCTGGTATGGCGGTGTGCGTGACGGCGCTCGCGCAAGTGGCGCCGCATGCCCGCGACGCCTTTGCGGTGCTCGCCGCGCAGGACGACCCGGCTGACCTGGCCGATCTGCAGGTCAATTCTGCTATGCGAAACAACCCGGCGTTGGTCTCCGACCAAATCGAGGCGGCGCTGACGGCCGGCGACGCCGATCTGGCGGCAAGCTTCGTTGAACTGGCGCGCGAGCGGAACATCGCCGTCGGCGACGAGCTGTCGAAACGGGTCGCCGATGCCGTCACGGAAACCAGTTCCTCCTCGCATTTTGCCAAACGCTTCGCCACCGGTCTGGTGACCGGCAATGCCGACGATGTCGCCAGCCTGTCGGGTACGGTGGCCGGCGATCTCTTCGTGTTCGGCGATATCCGGGACGTCGTGCGCGAAGGCAAGCATCTGGCGATGGGCGAGGACACCGACCGGCTGGTGCTGGGTCTTGCGGCCGCCGGCCTTGCGGTGACCGCCGCGACGTATGTCTCGGTCGGCGGTGCCGCGCCGGTGCGCGCCGGCCTCACCATGGTCAAGGATGCCCGCAAGGTCGGGCGGCTCGGTGAAGGGCTGACCGAGTGGGCCGGCCGCTCGGCGCGCGAAGTCGTCGATGCACCTGTGCTGCAGCAGGCGGTCGCCACAGGTTCCGTGCTGCGCCCGAGCGAGACCGTCAGCGCGATCAAGGCGGCATTCCGCGCCGAAAAAGCCGGCGCGCTGGTGCGGCTCGCCAAGGACGTCGGCCGCGTCGGCGAAAAGGCCGGCATGCGCGGCGCGCTCGATACGCTGCGGATTGCCGAGGGCCCGAAGGATGTCGCCCGTGCGGCGCGGCTGGCGGAAGCCAAGGGTGGGCAAACCCGCGCGATCCTGAAAATTCTCGGCCGCGGTGCGCTCTTACTGGCAGCCGGCGCGTTCAATCTGTCGATGTGGGTGTTCGGCGCGCTCTTCGCGCTGTTCGGTTTCCTGTCGTCGATCAAGGCGACCACCGAGCGCGCCACCGAGGCGTGGCTGCGGCGCAAGAAGGCGCGCCGCCTCAGGAAGCAACTCGCAGCGGCGCGCTTGCCGCAAGGTCCCGCGCTGGCAGGCTCTGTCGCCCAAGCCTAGAATTCTGATCCCCCAAAAACGGCAAAAACGGATTGCATGATGCCGAGTTTCCACAACGGCGCAGTTGAAATTGCCTATCTCGACGAAGGTGAGGGCGATCCTGTCCTGCTCGTGCACGGCTTTGCCTCGAGCAAGAACGTGAACTGGGTCTATCCGACCTGGGTTTCCGACCTGAAGAAAGACGGCCGCCGCGTCATTGCGCTCGACAATCGCGGGCATGGCGAGTCCGGCAAACTCTACGACGCCGCGCAGTACGAGATCGCTGTTATGGCCGACGACGTCATCGCGCTGATGGATCATCTCGATATCGCCCGCGCCGATGTCATGGGCTATTCGCTGGGCTCGCGGATGACGGCGGTGCTCGCGCTGAAGGCGCCGCAGCGGCTGCGCTCGGCCATTCTCGGCGGCATCGGCATCGGCCTGATCGAGGGCGGCGGCCCCGGCGAGAGCGTGGCGCTGGCGCTGGAAGCGCCTGATCTGGAGGACGTCACCGATCCGGTCGGGCGCACCTTTCGCGCCTTCGCCGACCAGACCCGTTCCGACCGCCGTGCGCTCGCCGCCTGCCTGCGCGGCTCGCGGCGATTGATGACGCGCGAGGAAGCTGCCGCGATCACCGGTGTGCCGGTGCTGATCGCGGTCGGCACCGCGGACGAGATCGCGGGCTCGGCTCAAGCGCTCGGCGAGATCATTCCGGGCTCAGAAGTGCTCGATATTCCGAACCGCGACCACATGCGCGCCGTCGGCGACAAGGTCTACAAATCGGGCGTTACCGACTTCCTGTCACGCCGACCGTGACGGCTCGTCGCTGCCGGTGAAATGCCGGAACGCTGCGATCAGCACCACCAGTGTCGCAAGCCATGCCACCCGCGCGCCATAGCGATCATGCGGGCCGGAGATCACGGCGCAAATCACGGCGTTGCCGAGCAAGGCGAGCGAGACCGTACCGGTCAGCAGCGTCAGATCGTCGAACGGCCGTAGCCGCAGTCCACGGCCGAACAGGATCACCGCCAGCAGCATCGAAGCCAGCGCCACGGGAACGTGGACAGTGTTGATCGCCGTGAAGTCGAGATGCCCGTGCTGCTGCCGCGCTGCGCGCATCGCCTTCAACTGGGCTGGAAGAAAGTGCTCGAAAATCCCGTAGGTGTGGCCGAGCCAGACATTGTTGCCTTCGCCGGTGGCGACATGGACCAGTTGCTGCGCTGTGCCGGCAAGTGCCGCGCCGGTCTGCCAGGCCGGGTATTCGGCGAGCGAATGCAGCACGATGAAACCCATCTCGTCGTTCAGCCCCTGAAAGCGGCCGAGCGTGTTGAACATGCTGTTGCCCCACAGGAACTGGTCGGCGGTGGCCGGCAAGCGGTCACGATAGGGGCAGAGCTTCAGTGGCTGCTGCGGGCAATGGTCGTCGAGGTAGCGCGCGACGATGCCGTCTTGCATCATTCGTCCGAACGCCACGCCATAGCCGCCGGGCGTCCACGCCACCTGTCCCGACAACGCGAAATTCGTCGACAGCAGCAACGCGGCACCTGCGACGACGGTGAGGCTGCCTTGCGTCAGTCCGGCGAGGGAAATCCGCCCGCGCGAAAATGGCCTGATGATCCAGCCCACGGCGCAGAGTCCGAGCAGCACCGCGAGCGTAGCGCTGTGGGTTGCGGCGGCAAAGGCCGTCAGGCCGAACAGCAGGCATTTCTCCGGCGTCGAGGTCCGCTCGCCATGCACGGCCAGGATGAAGAGCGACAGCACCGACAGGCCTGCGAAAATATCGGTCAGGAGCATGCTGGCAAGCCAGGGCAGTGCGGTGGTCAGGATCAGCACCAGGCTGATCGCCAGAAGCCGCAAAGGCTGGGCCATGCCGAGCACGCGCAGCGTCAGTTGCAGGATCCACAATGTGGCCAGCGCCTGGATCCCGAGGTTGATCCAGAAGCCGGAATCCTCGCCGAAATGCAGATAGAGGCCGAACGCCGTCGAGCGGCTGGGCACCAGATAGCCTTCATACCAGCGTGCCAGGTAGCCGCCAGTGTCCCACTGCAGCAGCGGATAGCCGTTCCAAAGAGCAGGGGCGAGCAGCATCAGGGGGATGGCGGCGGCGGTAATCCAGACCGCCGGCGAATAGGCGATCCGCGCGCGCAAAATCTGCGTGTTGATGTGACTTCCCCCCGGTTTGGGCCAGCATGCCGGGAATGCCGCGGAGCATGAAATTCTCCAATAGTCGGACGCGGCGCGGCTTGATTTCCGGAAATTGCCAACCACCTTGAACTAACCCCGGTGCCGATCCGGGGCGTTCGGCCGGGGTCCTGCCGAAGGCCACCCGGGACAGAAGTCCAGCCGCCGTGCTATAATATCCCATCAAAATGCGAATTCGCGAGAGCAACCATGGCAGTGCATCAGGTCAATCCGCAGGGTTCGAAGTTGGCCGCGCTCGATCCGATCTGGGATCGCGTGCGGGGCGAGGCGGAAGATATCGTTCGCCGCGAGCCGGAGTTGGCGTCCTTCATCTATTCGACCGTGCTGCATCACGAGCGGCTGGAAGCGTCGGTGATCTTTCGCCTCGCCGAGCGGCTCGATCATCCGGCGCTGTCGGGGGACCTGATCCGCGGCACCTATGACGAGGCGCTGCGCGACGAACCCGATATCGGCAACGCCTTCCGCGCCGATCTGGTCGCGGTGTTCGACCGCGATCCGGCGACTTCGCGCTTCATCGATCCGTTGCTCTACTTCAAGGGTTTCCACGCGTTGCAGACCCATCGTCTGGCGCACTGGCTCTATCAAAAGGGCCGCAAGGATTTCGCCTATTATCTGCAGAGCCGCTCGTCGGCGGTGTTCCAGACCGACATCAATCCGGCGGCTCGAATCGGCCGCGGCATTTTCCTCGATCACGCGACCGGCTTCGTCTGCGGCGAGACCGCGGTAATCGAAGACGACGTTTCGATCCTGCACGGCGTCACGCTCGGCGGCACCGGCAAGGAGAACGAGGACCGTCATCCGAAGATTCGCCATGGCGTGCTGATCGGGGCGGGCGCGAAGATTCTCGGCAATATCGAGATCGGCCATTGCGCCCGCATCGCCGCCGGCTCGGTGGTGGTCAAGCCCGTGCCCCACAACGTCACGGTGGCAGGCGTTCCCGCCAAGATCGTGGGTGAGGCCGGCTGCGCTGAGCCGTCGCGCACCATGGATCAGATGCTCAACGCCATCGGGCTTTGATTCATAAGGCTTTCTGCCCGCCTGGTTTGTGAAGATACGGCTGGCAGTTGGCGTCGTCTCGTCCTAAAACGTCCCGGAAATCTCAGAATCCGATTGGAGACGACCCGTGGACGTTCAGGAAGTCAGGAAGCTCGACGCCTATCTCAAGCGTGTGTTCGGCAACCAGAAGATCCGCGTCGTGCCGCGGCCGAAAAAGGACGATTCCGCCGAGGTCTATATCGGCGAGGAGTTCATCGGCGTGCTGTTCGTCGATGACGAGGACGACGATCGTTCGTTCCAGTTCCAGATGGCAATCCTCGAGGAAGACCTCGCCGATCTCGGCTGAGGCCAAATGAGGTCGGGGATAGCGCTGCTATCCCCGGGGTAGCGCCGCTACCCCTTCGGCCCGTGCATCTGCACGGTCAAACGCTCCATCGCGTTCGCCACGTCGCGCCATTGCGCAAGCCAGCTTCTCGGAAAACGGAACGTCAGGTCGGCGCCGTCGACGCGGCGCTCGGCAAGGCACATGCCGGGCGTCATGCCGTCGCGGGTGCAGCGGGCGTTGAGGCCGGGTGCGCCTGCCGAGAACAGATCCTCATTGGCATAGGGCGAGCCGTCGCGGAACGCACGCATCGTCAAGCCGTCGTCGATCGGCGTTGAGACCTGGTCGAGGTAGCGCGGATAGATGGTGCGGACCCTGGTGTCGGGCGCCAGCGTGTCGTGATGGGCTGATATCGACAGGAAGATCCGGTCGATCGGCTGCGGCGTGCCTTCCTCGACCATATCGGCGCTGACGTGCCTGGGCGCTTCAGGGGCCTCGAGCGACGGGAACACGAAGCTGAGATCGACGCGCTCCTGCGGACCGGAATGGCGCTGGATCTTGCGGCGGATCGCCGACGTCGGCACGTTGAACAGGGTGGTGCCGACGCTGACCGGCAATCGCTCCGGACCGCCAGCAGGATTGGCGCCCCAGGTCGGCCACAGCAAATAGGCGACCAGCGCGATGGCCCCCACGGTGAGCGTTGCCGCCGCCACGATCAGGACCATGTGGCCGCGCGGGTCCTTCCGCGTGTCGCGGGCGATGTGCTGGGCTGTGGAGAGGAAGGTCATAAAGGAGGCATCGTTAAGTTCGAATCACCTGGCGAATATGCCATGTGTCCGGACAGTTCCGCATGATTTCGCCGGGATAGTGGCGGGGAGAGCCATGCACAACCGCTGTTGCAACCGTCGGCTGTTAACCTTTCCTTAAGGATGAGGTGGCGGGAGGCCTGCGATTTTGCGAAAGCAGGCGCGGTTTAGTCGAGTAGCGGAAGTGTCCATGTCGCCCGATGCGTTGAATTCCCTGTTCTCCCTCTGCATCGGCTTTGCGTTCGCAGGCGCCTTGGCCAGCGGCTATCAGGCGATGGCGGAGCGGCCCGCGGGTTTCGCACTGCTCGGCGAGGGCGTGGCGCCGAAGACATTTGCGGCCGTGCCGTTCCTGGTGTTCGCCGCTCCCTTCATCATCATGCGCAACACGCTGCGCGGCGCCAAGATCGAGCGCCGGCGCTTCGAGTTCGTGATGATGGCGACCGTGCTCGCGGGCTTCTGGAGCCTGATGTCCGGCACGTTCTTCCTGATGACGTTGCGCGCCGCCGGGGTGCTGGCCTGAGGCCTTATCTGCCTCGCTTGATCCCGCGCCAGCGGCCATGCCAAGGTCTCCGTGAACGGAGACCTTTTTGTTATGGCGATCTACGAACTCGACGGGCAGGGACCTGACCTTCCGGCAAGCGGCAACTATTTCATCGCGGATACCGCCGACGTCATCGGCAAGGTGCGGCTGCTGGAGCAGGCCAGCGTCTGGTTCGGCGCGGTGCTGCGCGGCGACAATGAGTGGATCGAGATCGGCGAAGGCTCCAACGTGCAGGACAATTCGACCTGCCATACCGACCGCGGCTTTCCGCTCACGATCGGCAAGAACTGCACCGTCGGCCACAACGTCATCCTGCACGGCTGCACGCTGGAAGACGGTGCGCTGGTCGGAATGGGCTCGATCGTGATGAACGGCGCCCGGATCGGCCGCGGCAGCATCGTCGGCGCCGGATCTGTCATCACCGAGGGCAAGGAATTTCCCGAACATTCGCTGATCATCGGTTCGCCCGCGCGCGTGATCCGTACGCTGTCGCCCGAGCAGGTCACCGCGATGGGAAGTGCGGCGAGATTCTACGCCCTCAACGGGCCACGGTTCAAAAAGGGCCTGAAGAAGATCGGCTAAGCCGCTCCCGCCGTTTCCTTTTCGTTGACCTGTTCGATCTGTCCTTTACCGGCGCGGCGGTCTTCGAGCCGGCCGCGCTCTTGCGAAGCGCATCCTTGAGATCGATCGGGATGCCGTGTTTCTTGAGCACGTCGGCAAACGCTTCCTCCGCCAGCTCCTGAATCGTCGCCATCCGGTCGCGCCCAAGCTCGGACAGCTTGGCGAACGTGTCTTCGTCAAACGCGATCAGCTTGCGCACGCGGCTCTTCCTCGTCGGGGTCGTGAGATGCCTTCAATGACTGGTGAAGCCGATAGTTCCCGGAACCAGCTGGGCGCGCTGCCGTTAAGCTGTAAAGGGAGATTTCCGATGATCCGGACATCCGCAATTATCGTGATCGCGGTCGGCGCGATCCTGATTTCCCCGGCCATATCCCTGGCCCAGAGCAGCGGCGCAGCAAGCTCGTCAGGCGCGGCGACCACGCCCGGTACCAATAGCGCCGGCACCGCGCAATCATCAGGCGCGAACACGGCGCCGGGGGTGACGACGGGCTCGGCGGGATCGCTCGGAACGGGCACGGCGCCACCGCCGCAGACCAGCACTGACGCCGCCATCAACGCCGAGAACAAGGCGATCGACCGCAAGCTGAACAGCATCTGCCGAGGCTGCTGACGTGCGGTCGCGCAGAAGTGAGCAGATTGTTCAGGCGGCCGCCGTCAACTCGTCCTAGATTTATTTCACGATCCTATGGGTCCGACGCCGAAAGCGTCGATCGGTTCAACGCGAATGATCACGGAGGATGGGATATGTTACGTAAAGCGATGATCGCGTTATTCGCGATGGCGTCAGTTGCCGTGCTCGTGCCGGGCACCGCGTCAGCCCGCGGCGGGTTTGGCGGCGGTGGATTTCACGGCGGTGGTGGCTTCCATGGCGGCGGGTTTGGCGGCGGTGGTTTCCGAGCCGCAGGCATTGGAATGGGTGGCGGCGGATTCCGCACCGCGGCCATTGGCGGTGGCGGTTTCCGTTCAGCTGCGATCGGCGGCGGTGGATGGCATGGCGGCGGTTGGCACGGGGGATTTCGGCACCGCGGATTTCCGTTCGCTGCGGCGGCTATCGGTCTTGGAGTCGGCTACGGCCTCTACGGTTACGGCTACGACGACTATGACTACGGCTACTACGGCGCCTACCCAGCCGCCTACGACGACTCGTATTATTATGGTGACGGTGGTTACGGAGATGGCGGCTGCTATGTCGTTCGGCAGCGCGTGATGACCCCCTATGGCTGGCGCAGCCGTCCGGTGCAGGTGTGTAACTGAAGTCTTGGCTCTCCAACGGGTTTCGCCGAACTGAGCGCTCGGCGGAAGCCTTGGAGATGAGCGATTGGGGATGAAATCTGCGGCCCCGGTGTTTTGATCACCGAGGCCGTTATGTTGCGTAGTGGTACGCCGTTTGCATCGCAGCAGGGATGTTGAACATGCTCACCACCCCGGCTTTGACGTTTGTCTTCCTGGGTATCGTTGTCAGTTTGGGCACAGCGTTCGTGTGGGTGCTCTGGGAATTCGAACAAACGTCGAAGCATGCCCTGTCGAAAGCGCATCGTCCCCGCGATCGCGTGAGATAGGCCGTATCAAACAGCCAGCGCGCAGCCTTGGCTGCGCGCCTGGTCTGCTGCGCGCTCTAGCTTAGTACGCCGTACTTCTTGAACCAGGTCTGCATGTTCGCCCACGCGTCGTCGGCGGCTTCCTTGCGATAGCTGGCGCGATAGTCGGCGTGGAAACCGTGCGGGGCGCCCGGGTAAAGCTTGAACTCGGCAGTCTTCTTGTTCTCCGCGAGCGCCGCCTTCAGAGCTTCGACGGTGGCGACGGGAATGCCGGTGTCGGCCTCGCCATAGAAACCGATCACGGGTGCCTTCATGTCAGGCGCGAGCTGCGTCGGGCTTTTCGGCCAGAGCGGGTTCGGCGGATCGACCGGCGGCCCGTAGAACGCAGCACCTGCCTTCAGCGCGGGGCTGTGCGCGGCATATTCCCAGACCGTCCGTCCGCCGCGGCAGAAGCCGATGATGCCGAGCTTTGACGTATCGCCGCCTTGCGACTTGGCCCAGGCGACGGTGCTGTCGAGATCGGACAACAGCTCGGCATCCGGCTTCGAATTCACGATCGGCAACAACTGCGGGATGTCAGTGATCTTGGTGAGGTCGGTGCCTTTGCGGAAATAATAATCCGGCGCCACTGCGAGCGCGCCGAGCTTGGCGAGGCGACGCGTCACATCCTTGATGTATTCGTGCAGGCCGAAAATCTCCATCGCCACCAGCACGACCGGCGGGTTGCTGACTCCCTCGGGCCTGGCGAAATAGCCGGGCATCTCGCCGTCCGCGACCTTGATCTTGGCATCACCGGTGGTGAGGCCGGTGGTGTCGGTCTTGATCACGTCGGCCCGCACCGGACCGGCGGCGAGCGTGTAACCGGCGGCGACCGCGGCTGACGCGGTCATGAAGCCACGGCGCGAGAAGGGTGCGATTTTTGTCAGTCCGATCACATCCGAGGTCAGCATCGGTTCGGCACTCATTGGGAATCCTCCATTTTCAGGAGGCGCATTCAGCTTACAAACCGGGACGAACGCAAATCACCTGCTTGCGAGGATCTGGCTGGTTCATGGCGATGAGGACATGCCGCGAAGGGACAATTGTAGGGGCACAAAAAACAAGGCCGTCGACGCAGTATACCGTCAACGACCTTGCCAGCCCCGGACATTGAAATCGGCTCACGCCATCCGGTGAATTGCAGGATGACGCGGATTCTCACGGGCGTATGTGAACCAGTTCACACTCGGCCCACAAAAGTTCCGGCGGGCCCATTTTTGCCATTCCGAGGCCGGAAATCGCCATGAAGGCTGCCGGCCAAGGTTGAACGCGGGGCTTTGGGCTGGCGACTGATGGGGACCGTCGTCCCGGAGTGGCTGCCGCCGCCATGAAAACACTGATCTTGCTGCTGGTCATGTTGGGTGTGGGGCTTGCCGGGTGGATCGGCTGGCGGCGCAAACCACGCAAGCACGATCCGGTCGAATATTTCAGCGGCTGGGACGGCTACGGACTTCCGATCCGCCTGACCGGCCGGATTACAAAGGACGAGGCGGATGCCATCGCCGGCCGGGGGAATGCCTACATGATCGGCTATTTCGATGCCGACAATCGGTTGGTCCGTAACGTCAAGATACTTCGCGGCGCGGTCTTCTTCGAGCACGTCTATGAGTACTATCCGAGCGGCAGGCTCAGGCGCGTCAAGGCCACCAACCCTGATGGCGTGGAGACCGTGCGGGAGTATCGGCAAAGCGATCGTGCGGGATTCTTCTGGTAGCGCGTGACAGCCCGGATCGCATCCGGGGCGTTACGCCGTCAGGCGTCTGCCTCTGTCCGTTAGCCCTGCGTCTTGCCGCGCTTGCGGTTCGCGCTCTTGATCGCGTGCGGCTTGGCCTTGGCCGATCCGCCGGCCGACCGCTTGCGGGCCGTGGGCGGGGAGGCCGGCTCGTTAGCCTGCGCGCTCGCAAAGGATTCTCGTAGCCCCTCGATCGACTGCGTCAGCGTGCCGACCTGTTCGGAGAGCTTTCGCGTGTCGGCCTGCTGTGCGGCCAACAGCCGGCGCACGGTCTGCAACTGGTCCTGAACCACCTGGAGCTGGTCGATTGATTCCTGCTGGGTCGCTTCCAGGCCCTTGGTCTTTTCGACCAGTTGCTCGGAGGCCTGCGCGGTGCGCGCCTGCAATTGCCGGGTCGCGACAACGCGATCGGTCTCGGGCGTGGTGCCGGTATAGGCGCGCCAGGCCGTCATGGAGCCTATTCCCAACAGGACGATGGCAAGGGCCGCGGCGCCGATCGCGATCGGCTGTCCGCCGAAGCGTGCGAAAGAGCTGGTATTCCGGGAGGTGAGTTCGGGCATGAGACTCCAAAAGCCGGACGTGATTTGCAATGTCTCAGAGTATCACACGCTGTACGGCGCTCAAACCCGGGATTTACCGGTTATTTACCCAATCTCGCCGGAAAGCCCTTTGGAATCAGACTTTTCCAGGGCGACCTTCCATTCAAATCTCGCAACCACAGGGAAAGCCGCCGGATCTTCCGGCGGCTTTTTGTTGGTGACAGCTTGATCCGCTTAGCGCCGGATCACGGGTGTGATGGTCGGTATGCGCACCACAGGGGTGGGCGCCGTTACGATGCGCACTGCGCCGACGGTCGTGTGGATCGAGGTGATCGCAGGCGTGTGCACGGCCGGAGCGTTGGCATGGACCGCCGTTGTGATCGTGCGAGCGAAAGCCGACTTGCCGATCGGAGCAGCTAACCTCGACGTGCCGGCCTTCTCATACATGCCGCCGCCAACCGGACGGTCGCCATTCGACCTGGTGCCGGTGCCGGCCTTCTCGTACATGCCGCCGCCAACCGGACGGTCGCCATTCGACCTGGTGCCGGTGCCGGCCCGCTCATACATGCCGCCGCCGACCGGACGGTCGCCATTCGGGGTGGTGCCGGTGCCGGCCCGCTCATACATGCCGCCGCCGACGGGGCGGTCGCCATTCGGTGTGGTGCCGGTGCCGGCCCGCTCATACATGCCGCCGCCAACCGGACGGTCGCCGTTCGGCGTGGTGCCAGTGCCGGCCCGCTCGTACATGCCGCCGCCGACCGGGCGGTCGCCATTCGGTGTGGTGCCGGTGCCAGCCCGCTCATACATGCCGCCGCCGACGGGGCGGTCGCCATTCGGTGTGGTGCCGGTGCCGGCCCGCTCATACATGCCGCCGCCAACCGGACGGTCGCCGTTCGGCGTGGTGCCAGTGCCGGCCCGCTCGTACATGCCGCCGCCGACGGGGCGGTCGCCGTTCGGCGTGGTGCCGGTGCCGGCTCTCTCATACATGCCACCGCCGACCGGACGATCGCCGGGACCGGGCAAGGCAGCGCCGGTGCCCGCGCGCTCCCACATGCCGCCGCCGACATACCGGTCCGTCGCGGATGCCGGGCTGGTCGCGAACGATACGCTGGCGAGCAGGGCCGTGGCGCTGAGGGCCAGAGCGAACTTGCGATTTGCAAATGAAAACATGGTCATTCTCCTGGGTTGGGGCGGTCAATCCGGCCCGATGTTCCCAAGGACGGACCCGCCTGGTTTTTTTGCAGGAGGATTTTTGCGCCTGGAGACAATTCTTCGGCGCTGGCAGATCCGCCGAGGCAAGGTGAATTCCCTGCGCGATCGTCTGCTAATATCATTGCGGGATCGAGATTTCGGGGAGCGTCAGTATGGGGCAGGGGGAAGCCGGTAAGAACTTCGATGCCTGCTGCAAGGATATGGCGACTGCCATGTCCTTCCCCAATGGACGTCACTTCTTCGTCGAAGAGGGCGCGCTCAAGCTGACCGTTGCCAAGACGCCGCTGCAGGGCGGCGGTGAAGCCGTACTGGAGAGTGCCGTTCGCTTTTGCCCGTTTTGCGGCCAGTCAATCCAGCTTCGGACCTGATCGTCCGGCCGAGACTGCAGCCACGCCGCCGCAGCGCGTCTTTGCACGCTGCGGAGACTTCGAAGTCAGGTTACCAGCTGTAACGGATGCCGGCCGAGCCGCCGATGGTCTGCGTGGCGACAAACCCTGCTGTCTTCATTCCCGCCAACCCCATGCCATGGACATCCAGGAAGGACGAGAAATTGGGGGTCCAGATCACGTTGATCCGGCCGGATCCGCGGGCACCCAGTCCGGCATCGGTGGAGACGAGCGCCACCGGCAGGCCGGGCACGGCTCCGGCAAGGATTCCGGATTGCGAGACGTTCTTGAAAACCTGGCCGGCGATCTGTGGCTGAATCTTGTAGGTCATCCACATCATCTCGGTGCCGATGCGGGCGCCGGCATGAAATTCCGTGCTGTCACCCGTCTTGGTGCCGAAATTCGCGGTGTACAGCTCCGTATAGGTCACGCCGATCGTGGGCTCGATGTAGAACTTGTACGGCAGATCGTATTTGTACTGGGCGTTGCCGGTGTAGCTGATCGAGCTGCTGGCGGCCGGCGCAACGCCGCCGTTCAACGCGCTGGGGCGCGACCAGGTCGCCGACGTGGTGAAGTCGGCGGAGAAGCCGCCATTGGTGTAGGCCAGCGTTCCGGCGCCGGCGGACGTGTTGATATCCAGACCGAAGGTGTGGGCCCAAATTCCCGTACCGGTCGCCACGAATGTCAGCGCGTCGCTCGTCGTGAAGATGCCGATCTTGGTGACGTCGACGGCAACGGTACCACTCGGCGCGGACGTCCCGACGCCGCCCGATCTTGTTTCGTCGATGGCGCCGATGACATTGACGCCATAGAGCCAGGTCGGCGGCGGTGCTGCCGCCATCGGCGGTGCCTTGGCGTAGCCGAGCGCGTCGAAGGCATGCCAGACGCTCTGTTCGAACGGGTGCCGGCTGTCGAACTCGGATCTTTCGCCGCTAAACGCCGCCACGCCCGTTCCAGATCCGGGCGCCATTCCCCAGCGCTGCAGCGGGGCCTTTGCCGACCACAAGACGTTCTGAACGGCGTTGAGGTTGATATACTGCTCAAGCACCATGTCGGCCTTGGCCTGCGTCGCACCGCCGCCGGCGATACCGGTGATCGCCAGCGTCGCGACAATACCTGTTCTGGATAATGTCACAGAAATTTTCACATGCGCCCCCGCAGTGAGAGGAATTCTCTGAATTACAAATTTCCCGGAATTGACCGTCGTATTGGGCCACACGGGGCGAAAAGGGCTAGTGCGCCGAAGACACACCGGGGCAAGGAAAATCCCAATTCCCCGGAAATCCCGCGCCCGTAGGGGGTCGGCCTCTACCCTGAAGAACAGAAAGCCCGGGTTTTTCCTTTGTGCAGGTGGGCCGACCTGTATTAGCTTTTTTGAACCCTGAGCATCCCCTGTGGGATTGGTCCATGCTTCAAGCGAATCCGCGGCCCGAACTGGACCTTGTGAAAGCGGTTTTGGCCGGGGATTCGGCTGCCGCGCAACGGTTTCTGGACGCCACCGCCGATACGCTCTGGTCGGTCGTGGTCAAGCTCGAAGGCGACGGACCGGAGGGCGAGCAAGCGTTCCTCGGGGTGATCGAGGGCCTCAAAGCTGACGGTTATGCGCGGCTCAGGCCGTTCGACGGGCAGGGGCGCCTCTCCACTTATCTCGCCATCGTCGCGCGCGATATTCTGGCCGACCGGCTGGCGCGCAGTTTCGTCGAGGCGCCGGGCAAGAGCTGGTCCCGCTTCGAACGCTTCTTCGGGACGGATATTCGTCGCCGGGTGGCGCAGCGATTTCCCAGGGAAGCCAGCACCGGCCAGCGTGACGATGCCTATCAGGAGGTTTGTCTCAAGTTCATCGAGGACAACTATCGCCGGATCCGTGCCTATGACGGGCTTGGCAGCTTTACCGGATTCATTCTCACGATTGCCGAACGCATCCTGATTGATCTGGTCCGGCGTGATGCGCCGAGGCGACGGCTTCCCGCAGCGGTCGCGCGCCTTCCGCAACTCGACCAGGACATTTACACGGCCATCGTCTGGAACATGCACGCGGCCGACGCCGACCGGCTCGCGATGACATTGCGCGGCCGCTTCGAGCGCGATCCCGATGCTGCGGAGATTGGAGCCGCGATGGCGCGTCTTGCCGAACTCGTGCCATTGGCGCCGGCCACCGCATCACCGCGAAACCAGTTGGTCTCGCTGGACAGTTCGGGAGAGGACGGGGAGGGATTGTCGGTCCCGGATTCCGGCGGAACTCCCGAAGATCAACTCCTGGAAAGCGAGGAAGAACAGACCCGCGCATCGCTGCTGGCCGCAGTCAAGGCTGCCGCCGCCGAATTACCGCCGCAAGACCGTCTTTATCTTCAGATCGTGTTCTCGGCGACCGATCCGATGCCGGCGCGCGAAATCGCCCGCGCGATGCAGCTCCCTGTCGAAGAAGTCTATCGCTTGAAACAACGGTCGCAGCGCTGGCTGAGCGAGATTGCGACGAGGTTCGGAAAAAAATGAAATTCCCCGTCAAAAAAATCGACCTTGTCCGTCTGGCTATGAAGATAGCCTCGACCGGGATGAACAAACCATGACCGACCACTTCAAACGCGAGATCGAACGTCTGCTCGATGAGCCGCCCGCGGCCGGGCAGCCTTCGGATCGGCTGCGCTCCCGGCTGGCAGCGACGCTGTCGGAAGGGCTTAGCGACGCGTCGGCGGATGCCAATGCCGGTAATCCCGCCGCTATGGCGGCCTTTATCGACGGCCAATTGACGGGCGCTGCGCGGGACAAGTTGGCCGGCGCACTGGCGCAAGATCCGGGCCTGCGCGCCGATATGGAATCGGCTGCCGACCTCGTGTCCTCGATTGCCGACAGCCCGGTGAAAGTTCCCAAGCATTTGCTGGCGCGCGCCAGTGCGGAATTCGCTCCGGCCCCGCCGCGGCCGGCAGAGGCGCGGGCGCGATGGAGCCTTTCGCTCGCCGACCTGCTGCCGCGACAGCGGCTGGCGCTGGCCATGGTCGCGGCGCTGGTTGCGGTGGTCGCGGTGCCCGCTGGCATGATGATCAACAGCCGGCTTGGAGGCGGAGGCGGCGAGCCGGAGTTGAGCAACGTTTCCGATGCGGACATCGAAGCCGCCCGGGTGAAGGCCTGCAGGGACAAGATCAAGAAGGACGCCGAGAAGGCCGGGACGTCAAAGACGGCCGCGCCGGCTGCGAAGGAAACGTCCGACGGCTCGAAGCCAAAGGATCCTTGCGATCCGCCCGAGCCCAAGCGCGACGGCGCCGTCAAGAAATAGGCGGTTCCGTCTTTTCATTTTTATCGGGCGCGTTCGCGCGTGGTCGGTGCCTACTGACGGTTCGCGGCCGGCGTCGGCGTCACGATCGTCTCAGTCGCCTCCGCTGGCGCCACCGACAGAACGGCCTGGTAGGCGTCGACGAGACCGGCGCCGGACTGATCGTCGACGGGCTCGAGACGCCGGGCGCTCTTCATCAGGGCTTGCCGCGCGGCGGCCGGCGTCAGTCCCGGCTTGCGTTCGAGCATCAGCGCCACCGTTCCGGTGACATAGGCTGCCGAGAACGACGTGCCGGACATGCGCTGCACCCCGTCATTGGGCGCGAGCAGGATCAGGTCGACGCCTGGGGCGGCGACCGCCACATACGGGCCGCGGTTGGCGAAGGCGGGCAACTGGTCTTCCTTGTCGGTTGACGTCACGGCGATGACGTTGGGGTCGGCTGCGGGAAACAATGGCGGTGAACTGGCGCCCTTGTTGCCGGAGGCCGCAATCAGAATCGTGTTCTTGGCGTAGGCTGCCGCGAGGCCCCGCGTGACGCCGGGATCCTGCGGACCGGCGAAGCTCATGTTGATGGCGCGCGCGCCGTGCAGCACCGCCCAATCCAGTCCCTTCATGATGGCGAAAGTCGTGCCGTTATCGGCACGGCCGGTGCCGCTGAAGGCCCGTATCGCGAGAATTTGCGCCGATGGCGCCACACCCAGCAGACGGCCGTGGGCCGCAATGCCGCCCGCGATCGCAGTGCCGTGGTTATGAACTGCAACGCCTGTTCCGATCGCGTCGAAGCTGTCGGCGATGTCGCCGGCGAGATCGGGATGCGACACGTCGATACCGGAATCGATCACCGCCACGAGGACCTTGTTGCCGCGCGCCAACTGGTGCGCCTCCGAAAGCCGCAACTTTTCCTGCACGTATGACGCCGGATCGGCCTCGCCGGGAGCCGCCGGCGTCTTCGTCTCGATCAGGGCATAGAGGTAGTTCGGCTGCGCAAACAGCACGCTGGCATCGGTCTCCAGCGCGCGCACGACCGTCGTCACCGAACGGCGGTCCGGAATCCTCAACCGCGCCAGCGTGGTGCCGCCGAGCTGGAAGCTGAAGGAATCGACACTGGTGAGACGAAACCGCTGCGCCAGCGCGCCAAGCTGCTGCGGGGTCATGGCGCCCGCGACTTCGATCACGACTTCGTCGGGTACATAGCGCTGCTCGCCGGCCGGTGGGATGCCGCTTGGATTGCGGGTGGCTTGCTGCGGCGTGCCACGATCCGGCTTTTGGGCTTCCTTGGTCGCCTTGCCTTCCTTCCTGGCGGCCTGGGCCGGTTTCTTCTCGTCCGTGCTGGCGCGGCTCTTCTTGCTTGCGGTGCCGGCGGGTTGCCGGCTTCCGTCGCGCGCGGAATCAACGGCCTGCTGCACGGCATTGCTCGTGATCGATCGCTCGGTCATGCCCATCTGGGCCATGGACGGCATCGCGATGCAGCCGACGGCTGCGCCCAGCACCGCCAGCAAGACGAGACGCTTGACGGATCGTGCGTCTAACATCGGGACGCTCCTCGAGTAGTGAGGCCTGAAAAATGCCTTGGACTACGAAATAGACCTACCACGCCAGCGTATCGCGATCCAGACAATGCCGCGGCTGCGGCGAGGAAGAGAGAGTGATTGCCGATCCCTCTCTCTTCCCGGGCGAGACTTGCCGTCGGTCGCGATGCAGGCATCAGCTCTTGATGTAGCACTGCACCGCGTGAACGGAGACGGAGCCATGGGTGTAATTCGAGCTCACGCTGCCGCCACCCGCGGCCTGATAGCCCATGGTCGGCACGCACGTGCCACCGGTCGGGCCGGCAAGGCCATACACCAGCTTTCCGTTCACATAGTAGCCCTTCACCGTGCCGTACTGATCGGTGAACGCAGGATATTCCACCGGCGTGAACGTGATCTTCGGTTTCGCCGGGGCAGGCGGCGGGGCTGGCTTGGCGGTCTGCGGCTGGTTGGCCGGATGGGACGCCGACGTTGCCGGATGGCTGGTGTTCGTCGTCGGCCCGGGCGCTGACGTCGCGGGATATTTCGAAATCGACGAGATGGCGCCGACCACCTTGCCGTTCTGGTAGATCATCGAGGTGCTCTGCGTGCCGGCGCCAGCGGGGCCCTGCCAGTTCGACACCGTGTTCTGCACGGTCGCGGGCTTACCCGCGAACGTGCCCGGCCTGACCGACGAGCTGATCGGCGTGACGCTGACGGTCGGCTTGGGCACGTTGATATTGATCGTGGGCTTGGGGACGCTGACAGCGACGGTCGCGTGCGCGGCCGAAGCGGAAAGCACGATGACGGCGGTAGCGGCCAGAGCGGCCGAGAGTTTTGCAAGATCGGACATGGTCTTCTCC
This sequence comes from Afipia sp. GAS231, assembly GCF_900103365.1. Taxonomy (NCBI): domain Bacteria; kingdom Pseudomonadati; phylum Pseudomonadota; class Alphaproteobacteria; order Hyphomicrobiales; family Nitrobacteraceae; genus Afipia; species Afipia sp. GAS231. The sequence continues at coordinate 959,447 of NZ_LT629703.1, read as the reverse complement.
ATTTGATCGGGACCGGCCATTCGGTCCACCAGCGCCATCGACGGACAGGCGCTGATTTTTTCGTGGCGCCCCCGGTAAAATTCTTCAGCGGCGCGCCCCGCGGATTTTCCGGCCGGCCCGCAAAAATGTCCGCGGCCGTCCGTCTTGCCCTGTCGAGGGGAACGGAAACGGCCTCAAGGCCCATCCGGTCCCGCCACCACCAACGACAGGGACCGCTCCAATGACCCACGCACTGCATCTTTCGCTGACGGGCCGGCCCGTCGAAACATCACCCTCGAACTACGGCGGCGAACTGGCCGTTGCCGAGGCGCTCGGGCTCACCTTCAAGGAGCCGGCTCCGCTGCCGCCGCCGCTGCCACGGCAGCCGGCGCAGAACTTCATCGCGCGGCACTGGCGCGGCGAGTTCTCGCTGCCGCGCTCCTACTGGATCAACCATCTGCTGCTGGGCGCCGGCGTCGGCGCGACGTTCGGCGTATTGGCTTCGCTGATCAACAAAAACGCGGCCGAGCAGCCGCTGCTCTGGCTCGCCTCGCTCGCACTGACCTGGAGCGTGATCACCCTGTTTTCGACCTGGGCGGGGATCGGCGTATGGCGGGCGGCTTCGGCCTACCGTCGCGCCGGCAAGCGCTTCTGGGGCGGGGCCGCCAAGACGACGATCGCGCTCGGCATGCTCAACCTGGTCTACAGCATCCTGTTTGTCGCGATCCCCCAGGCTTCCGGCATCTGCGAGATTCTGGCCGGCGACAAGCGCCTCGCGGCGCACCAGTTCAAGGTACTCAACAACGGAACCGTGCTGGATTTTTCCGGCGGCATCTCGTTCGGCACGGCCAAGGAGTTCGAGACCATGCTGAAGGCGATGGACAATGTGCGCACGGTGCGGCTGAACTCGAACGGCGGGCGCATCGCGGAGGCCCAGAAGATCTCCGACCTGATCCGCGCGCGGGGCCTGTCGACCTACGTCACCCAGCAATGCGCGTCTGCCTGCACCATCGTGTTCCTCGGCGGCAAGCAGCGTTATCTGCTCTCCACGGCAAGGCTCGGCTTCCACCAGCCTTATTTCCGCGGCATGACCGTGAACGACCAGCGGGTCGCGATTGCCCGCGAAGCGGCGAGGCTGCAGCACTTCGGCCTTAGCAATGCCTTCGCCCAGCGCGCCAACGCCGCGAGCCCTTCGGGAATGTGGTTTCCCGAAAAGAGCGAGCTGCTGCGTGAGCATGTGGTGACGATGATCGTCATGCCGCAGCCCGCGAAGCAGGCGCCCGTCACAGCGCCCGTGCTGCAGGCCGCCCAGGCGGTGTATCCGGGGGGTGCGCTATAGAAAAGCCACTGCCTTGCTCACGCGTCCAGGCACAGCGCCGGCGGATCGACCGCCGGCGTTTTGCTGTTGCGCGGTCGGCCTTCGGCAATTCCCGAATGTCGCGGCAGCGTGCCGTCATCGTTCGTCCGGAAGCCGCCGGAAAAGAATTCAATCAGCAGGACGCGCGCCGGTCAAAAAAGCGGAGGCGCATCCGTCTCTGGAAATGGAGGCCGGATTGGCCGGCCCTAACCTGAAGGAGAACTACCATGTCGATCCTGCGCAAAGTTCTGACCTCCACCCTCGCTGCTACGATCCTCTCGGGCGCGGCCATTCTGGCCACGTCGTCGCCCGCCGCCGCGGCCAACTACTCCTACGGCGGCGTGAGGTATTTCGGCGGCGGCCCGGTCTACACGTTCCAGAGCCACAACGGCCAGATGGGGAACGTGACGTTCTTCGGGGGGCGGCCGACGACCCTGCCGAGCCATAACGGCCAGATGGGCAACGTGACGTTCCTCGGTGGCGCGAAGCCGTACACCTATCCGTCGCACAGCGGCCAGTACGGCAACGTGACGTATCTGGGCGCCCACCCGGCGAACACGGTACCGGTGCATACGGTCCCGACGCCCCACATCGTGCAGGTTCGTCTTCCTGGCCGGCATTGAGCAAGTCTACCCGACGGAGACTCTAAGGGGCTCGGATCCGCGAGCCCCTTAGCTTGTGCGGATACGCTGGACGACCGCTTGCGGGTCGCAAGCGGGGGTGGCCAGCTCGGAAGCCTCCGCGCTGACAAAGGATTTTCGGCAGCCGGCGCACGGTCGGCAACGGATCCGCGGCAGCCTGGCGCGCAACCAACCGGCGGCAGGTCGAATCGCTAGCGCCAGTTCAGCGGTTGCCAGGCCACGGTGCATTGGCTGTCGCAGCTATTGCAGTGCACCGGCTGGTCGAAGGTGTTGGCCAGTTCCCATTGCTGCGACCGGTTGCTCCACTGCGCGATGGCATGACAGACGAGATCGTCCGACTGGCAGCGCGCACACACCGGCGCGAACCGTGTGTCGCGCTGACTGGCATTGGGGCTGGTAGCGGGCTTTGGGCCCGAGTTCGAGTTGAACGGATTGACAAGTAAAGCATGCCGCATTGCGGATCCCCGTCCGTCAGAGCTTTGCTCCGAAACGAGTCGTCAGCATGGCGCGGAGTGACGTGAATGTCTTCAGCGCATGCGCGCGCACTTGTGGATTTCGCAAAGAAGAACCTCGAGCGTTGCGGATATTCCACACTGGCGATGACCGCGGCACAAAAAGATGCGGCCAGCCTTTGGGGGAAGGCTGGCCGCGCGCGAACCGGTCTGGGACGGGGAGGGGTGGGGATGTGACCGGGTCGCGGGTTCGTAATTCCTTGTTCGTTAGCGATCGCGTGACGAGGCGGTCGCGAGCGCCGGGCGGTTGTCACCGAGCGAGACCCATACATTGGGATCGCTCTGCGACTGACGCTTGACGAAGCGGTAGCCGGTCTCGGTCCACGCCACGACGTTTTCGTTCTGGTTGTCGAGAACGAACTCGCCCTTGTCTGTTTTCACGGTCAGCACCGCATGGCCTTCGCCCTTCTTGTCGCGCACCACCGTGATCAGCAGCGCTTCGCGCGGCCATCCGGCGTCCATCAGCATCTTGCGCTTCAGAAGCACATAGTCCTCGCAGTCACCGTAACCGTCCGTCGGCAACGACCACTTCTCGATCACACCCCAATGATCCATGTCGGTGATCGGCTTGATGGTCTCGTTCGCCCACTTGTTGACACGCACCAGATCCCGCCATGCCGTCTGCGACATCACGATATCGCGCGGCTGGGATGCACCGCCGCGACACTCGCCGGGATTCTCGGCGCAGAATTCGACCCATCCGATCGGCGAACGTGTGGTCTCGCCGAGGCTGGCATAGAGGGCGTCGGCGGCTTTCGCCGGGACGCTCATTGAAGCGCTCACTCCCATCAGGATGGCGACGACCGCCAATCCCTTCCCCTGTCCCCTGAACAACATTGTGGCCCCCGTTTCTTGTTGGGACCATGTTTTGCACAGAGGTTTTGCGGCGCGCCTAAATCAGGCAAGTACATTTGACGCGAATACAAGTAAAAGCTGCCGAAAATTCGATCTATACTTGAATCGAATTCGATTAAAATTTGAAACAACTGCAATTGATTCAAATTTTATGCATTAACGCGCCGCGCGCTGCGGCAGTGGCGGATCCTGGCGCAAAGGCTGCCGGCATTAACCGCATCTTGCAGGCATCGGACCGGGCAAAAGCGGGCTTCAGCCGGGCGGCGGGTGGCTTCGGGTCGTCTAAAACGGCTGATTTCGCGCGTTTGGCGCTTTACCGCGCGGTAACCGCGTCTACGAGCGGGGCACTTAATTGTTCGCGGGCGCGCTTTGGCGACGCCCTGCTTGGAGATTTCGAGGCGGCGGTACAGCCGCCGGGATCGAAACCCCGGCGGAGCGTCGTTCGAGCGGCCCTCTCTATTTGAGAGCGGCCTGACCGGCCAGCGACACCACATTGTCCTGCGAACCGGAGCCGCCGCTGACGCCGATGGCGCCGACCACCTTGCCGCCGGACATCAGCGGATTTCCACCGCGTGACGCGATGACATCATCGAGGGTCGTCAAGTAGGCAAAGTAGGGTCCCTTGCCGATCAGCGTTTCGAACACCAGGGTTGGACGGCGATAGCGGGTCGAGGTGCGGGCCTTGTGCTGCGAGACCCCGATCGAGGCATATTGGCAGTTGTCCTGCTTCTCGAAGTAGACGAGCTCGCCGCTCGGGTTCACGATCGCCACGCAGAACGCATTCCAGTTGCGCTTGGTCGCTTCCGCGACGGCGGCAGCGGCCACCATCTTGGCGGTCTCAAGGTTGATCGGCTCGCCATAGGGCGGCGGCGTCAACCCGTCCGGAACCGTATCGTTGGGATTGTCGGGGTTGGGCGGTACCTGGGCAAAGGCTCCCGTGCCCATCAAGAGCGCAACGCATACAACGCTTGCCAGCGCAATCAGACGACGCATTCAATCCTCCCAAAGGGTTTGTTTTTCGGCCCCGGCCCTGAGCCGTTCCGGGGCGCCGCAACGATAGCGTGTCTTTCGGCTCATTCCGAGGCACGAATGATTTATCGCGCTATCCGGCTGGATATATCGGTTGCGGTGTGAGCCCGGTCTCGCCGACGTCCCAATCAGTGCTTGGCAAAGCGCCGTACCCGTGCATCCATGGGTAAAAAACAGGGAGGCTTGAATGAAACGGTCCGTCTGGATTTTGCCGGCATGGCTGTGCCTGACCGTAGCTGTGCAGGCGCAAGGGAAGATCAATCCCACCGATCCACAACCGACCTGCCAGATGTGCCCGGGCACCAACATTCCCGTCAGCGAGCTCGAGGCCTATACCAAAAAGGCGCTCGACGAAAAGCTGCTCGACCAGCAGGTGCGGGACATCGATATCGGCAAAGCCAATATCGGCATCGGGATGGTCCATCGCGGCAAGCTCGACAAGCCCAATCCGGATTCCGTCGCCGAACATGACCAGATCAGCGAGGTCTATCATGTGGTTTCGGGGGCGGCGACGCTGGTGCTGGGTCCCGATATCGTCAACCGGCAGCGGCGGCCGGCGACCATGCGTACCGTCGTCGAGTTCAACGGGCCCGGCAACAACGGCTCCGAAGTTCGTGATGGCATTGCCTACGAGATCAAGGCCGGCGACGTCGTGGTCATTCCGGCCGGCACCGGACACTGGTTCACGAAGATCGAGGACCACATCGATTATCTGATGGTGCGGATCGACCCGGACAAGGTCACGCCGCTGAAGAGCGAGGCGCAGTCAAAGGACTATCTGTCGAAGCCGGCGAAGAAGGGGGAATAAAACGTTTTCAAGCGAAGCATGCCCTCGGACTTGATCCGCGGGTGGGCACCGGTTCGCGTAAAGAAAACGCGTCAAAAAAGAGAAACCCAGCCGGGCTTTATCGCGAGGTAACCGCGTCCTCGATCGTGTCGCCATTCTGTTCGTGGACGAACTCGAGCGCAAAGCCTTCTTCGAGGTTGCGCACCACCCGCGACTGGACCTTGCCGAGCATGACCAGCGATTTCAGCGGCGGGCGGTTTTCGGCGGCGATCGCCGCACCCGACAGCGACAGGTCGATGATCCGGCAGGTCATCTTGCTGCCGTCCTCCAGCGTCATCAGTGCGATCGGGTTGCGCGGCACGATACGATCGTGGCGGCGGTCTTCCGGCAGATTGAGGATATCGCGGTTGGCGAGCCAGGTGAGCTGGGCGGCGAGCTTGTCGCGCTTGCGGGCGGTGGCGCCGACCGTCATCGCAAAGCCGTTGTCGATGATGCGGGTGATGCGGCCCTCGACCCGGCCGATATGGTCGAGATAGGCGATCACGCGGTCGCCGACATTGCCGATGCCGGGCGCCAGCAGAGCGAGGCCCCCGGGCGACATATTGATGATCTGGCAAGGAAATTCGCGGCGGTCGGGCAGCATGTAGCGGCCGAGCAGGTGGACCTTGACGCGCTGAAAGCGCCGTCGCTCCTGCGCGGACGGTACCGTAGGTGATTTCTTCTGCGCAAACGACATCTGGCCACCAGACAGCCGGACCTTCGGCGTCAAATTGACCCTAAGGCCGACAGGGTTAACGAGTGGTTAGCAGCGGTTGCATCAAGGGTGAGCATCACGCGGCGTGCGGTCGCCGGGCCACAAGTTCCCGCGTTGCCAGGCATCATAGCCTTGCATCAGAGCGGCAGGGCTTCCGCCGCCAGGCATAAATTGGCATCCCGGCCTGCTTCACATAGGCTCGCGTTGCCCGCGCAACGACAATCAACAATCGCCGCAAGAAATCACGGACGGGCCGGAGGAAATGCCATGGAGCCCATTCGCGTATGCACCCATGATGGACCCGGCGCGCAACCGGTCATCCGCACCGTGCCGTGGCCGAAAATTCCGAACAAGGGCGCGCTGATCAAGGTCGGTGCCTGCGGAGTCTGCGGCACCGATCTGCATATCCTGAAAGGTCATTGGCCAAAACCGTTGCCGTGGCCGTTCACACTCGGCCACGAGATCGGCGGCGTGCTGGTCGAAGTCGGTTCCGAGTTCAAGGAAGACTTCATGAGCAAGCCGCTCACCGTGGGATCGAAGGTGATGATCCCGCCGCTGATGCCGTGCGGCCAGTGCTATTACTGCATCCATTATCCGCAGAGTGCCAACAAGTGCCTGACGCCGGTCTATTACGGCCGCTATCTCGGCTTCGACAAGGCGCCGCATCTGTGGGGTGGCTGGGCCGAATATGTCTATGTCGATCTCGGCGAATTGCCGGGCACCAAGATCTACAAATTGCCCGACGACATGTCGCTGCGGCTTGGTGCATTGTCGGAGCCGTTGACGTCCTGCATCCGCGCCTTCAACCGCGCCACGCGCGCCGGTGGGTTTAGCTGGGGCGACACAGTGGTGATCCAGGGCTCCGGCCCGATCGGAATTCTCGCCGTCGCCGCCGCGCAGGAGATGGGTGCGGGCAGGGTGATCTGCGTCGGCGGGCCGGAAACGCCGCGGCTGGTGCTGGCGCGCAAGTTCGGCGCCGAGGCGACTGTCGATATCGATCAGTTCAAGACGCCGGAACAACGCATCAAGGCGGTGCGCGACATCGTGGGCGGTTTCGGCGCCGATCTGGTGATGGATTGCTCCGGCCATCCGAGCGCCGGGCCTGAGGGTATCGAGATGCTGCGCGACGGCGGCACCTATGTCGAGATGGGCCAGTTCACCGACGCCGGTTCGATCAACACGTCATGGCACCGCATCTGCACCAAGGATATCAACGTGCTGGGCTCGTGGGGATTCACCGGTAACGATTTGCCGCTCGGCGTCGACATGCTCTATCGCACGCGCAACAAATATCCCTGGCTCGACATGCAGACGATCTATCCGTTTACGGAGGAAGGCATCGGGCAGGCGGTGGCGGACGCGATGGCGATGAAGACGGTGAAGTCGACCATCGTGCCGTGGCCGGAACTGGTGGAATGATGATGCAGCGCCGGTTGCGTCAGGGCGCCGCCTGTCGCCGCTATTTCAAAGACAGGATAACCGGACCCGCAACCGGATCAGTCACTCCGAGACCGCCACCCAGGTCTTCGAGCGTATCGCGAAAAGAATTGAGGGTGGAGATCATTTCCGGCCGCGCATGGATGCACGCGTCCATGTCTTGCCACTCGGCGATGATGCAGTAGGAGCGCTCGCCGGTCTTGATGATGTTGGCATGCATCAGACCCGGCCAGGTTGCTCCAATTGTCTTGTGCGCGTCCAGAAACTCCTGATCGCGCCCTGGCTTCACCCGAAAACGCACAGCGTTGAAAGCGGCCACGGTGTTCTCCCCAGTACATTGACTTTCACGAAGATCAATCGCGTTGCGCATTCGCAACATGACAGCACAAGCCTGCGCTGCCCGCCTTGTGGCAATCGCGAACCAGCCGCGCCGCCTACTGTGTCTTGATCATCTTTGCCAGTTCATGGCGCAATTGCGGGCTATCCTGGTGACGATGCACCGCGACCGCGTGTTGTACCGCCGCTTCCAGAAGTTCTTGCTTGGTATCGGCCGAAATGGCGACCGTGCAGTTCATCTCGCTCGGATAATCCCGGCAATCCACGAACATTCTACCCATGCCTGCCTCCCTCGCCACGTGTCTATGCCAATGCCCTGCTTCAACTTGTTGAGCGCGCGCCGGCTACTTCTGCACCAGCTGGTTCAGGTCCTGCTTGATCGAGGCCAGCAGCTGCTGAAGCCGTTCCGGCTGAAACGCCGGTTGCTCGGGAACGGTCGCCCGTGCGGGCCGCTCGCGCAACAGCGGTTCGGGAAGGAGAGGCCATTCGGGCAACGCCGAGCGGGTCGGAAACGCAGTTCGTTCCGGAAACTTGGGGCGTTCCGAAGACGCGGGGCTCTCCGGGAAGATCGGCCGAACCAGCGGCTCGGGGGAAGTCGCCCGGACGGGCTCGCCGGGCTTTGCTTTGCCCTCGACGAATTCACCGTGCAAAACGTCTTCGCGACGGCCCATCACCCACAGGACCGCCCAATAGGATACCGCCAGAACAATGAGGCTGATAATACCGATCTCAAACATAGCTCACTTCCAATATGCCGAAGTATCTCTGGGAACGGCGATTTTGGTCAAGTCCGCTTGAGCCGATTGTTCATCGGTGCGTTGTTTGAGTACCATTAGGGTTACTGCTGTGCCCGGTCGGGTCGGCCCCAAAAAGTGCCAGAGGGCGGAGGAATGAGATGCCGGGAGTGAAGCGGGAACGCGCCGATGCCGTTGGCGTGCTGACACTGGACGAGCCGGCGACGCTGAATGCGATGACGCCCGACCTGCTCGGCGATCTCGCGATCGCGATTGGCGAAATGACCGACGATCCGCAGGTGCGGGCGCTGGTCTTGACCGGCGCCGGCCGTGGCTTCTGCTCGGGCCAAAATCTCAAGGCTGCGCAAATCCTCGGCGACGACATCGTCGCCGGCGTGATGCGTTACTACTGGCCGACATTCAAGGCGCTGCGCGAATGCCGCGTGCCGATCGTGATGGCGGTCAACGGCGTGGCGGCGGGCGGCGGGTTCAGCCTTGCGATGGCCGGCGACATGATCGTCGCGGCGCGTTCGGCGAGCTTCATTCAGGTGTTCAGCCGGATCGCGCTGGTCCCCGATCTGGGTTCGACCTGGCTGTTGCCGCGCCTCGTTGGCCGGCAGCGCGCGCTCGAACTGATGCTGAGCAATGAACCGCTCTCGGCCGAGTTGGCAAAAGAATGGGGGCTGGTCCGCGAGGTGTTCGACGATGCAGGCTTGCTGGACGGCGCGCTGGCACTGGCGCACAAGCTTGCGAACGGTCCGACGCGCGCGCTGGTGGCGACACGCCGCCTGCTCGACGAGAGCGAACATGCGACCTATGCCGAGCAGTTCCGGCGCGAGATCGAGACGCAGGCAGAAATCCGCACCAGCGCCGATGCCGTGGAGGGGCGCAAGGCCTTCCTCGAAAAGCGCGCGGCGCGCTTCAGCGGACGCTGAACGCGCTCGTTACTTGCGCTGACGTATCGCAGCGAACATCATGGACCTGTCGAAGCGATATCGAAAGGACAGGCAGCCATGCGGATCGACAATGTCGCGGACCTCGTTGCCGAGACCCTCGCCCAGGCCGGCGTCAAGCGCATCTTTGGCGTCGTCGGCGACAGCCTGAACGGCCTGACCGACGCGCTGCGCAAACGCGGGACGATCGACTGGATTCACGTCCGGCATGAAGAGGTGGCGGCTTTCGCGGCCGCGGGTGAAGCGCAGATCACTGGCGAACTCGCGGTATGTGCGGGGTCGTGCGGTCCCGGCAATCTCCATCTCATCAACGGCCTGTTCGATGCGCACCGCAGCCGCACGCCGGTGCTGGCGATCGCGGCGCAGATTCCATCGGCCGAAATCGGCGGCGGTTATTTTCAGGAGACGCATCCGCAGGATCTGTTTCGCGAATGCAGCCACTACTGCGAACTGGTTTCCGACCCCGCGCAGCTTCCTTACGTTCTGGAGAACGCCATTCGCGCCGCCGTCGGCAAACGCGGTGTCGCCGTCATCGTCATCCCCGGCGACGTCGCCTTGCGGCCGGCGCCGAAACGCGGCATCTCGCCGAACGCCGGTCTGTTGCCGGCAGCACCCGTCGTGCGGCCGGCCGAATCCGAACTGACGGCCTTGGCCGAACTTCTGAACGGCGCCAAACGGGTCACGCTGTTCTGTGGTCGCGGCTGTGCCGGCGCCCATGACGGCCTGATGAAGCTTGCCGAGATGCTCAAGAGCCCGATGGTGCATGCGCTCGGCGGCAAGGAGTTTGTCGAGTACGACAACCCGTATGATGTCGGCATGACCGGCTTTATCGGCTTCTCGTCCGGCTATGCCGCGATGCATGCCTGTGATGTGTTGCTGATGCTGGGGACGGACTTCCCCTACAAGCAGTTTCTGCCTGTTGATGCGAAGATCGCCCAGGTCGATATCCGGCCGGAAAATCTCGGTCGCCGCTGCAAGCTCGACCTCGGTCTCGTCGGCGACGTCGGCGCGACGATCGACGCGCTGCTGCCAAAATTGAAGGCGAAGAGCGACAGCAAGCATCTCGATGACAGCGTGGCCCATTACAAAAAAGCCCGCGCCGGGCTCGACGAACTTGCCCGCGGCACGCCCGGCCAGAAGCCGATCCACCCGCAATATCTGGCGCGCCTATTGAGCGAGCAGGCGTCCGACGACGCCGTGTTCACCGCCGACGTCGGCACCCCCACCATCTGGGCCGCGCGCTATCTGAAAATGAACGGCCGCCGGCGCCTCGTCGGCTCCTGGGTCCACGGCTCGATGGCCAATGCGATGGCGCATGCGATCGGCGTTCAGGCCTCACAGAAGGGGCGGCAGGTGGTTTCGATGTCGGGCGACGGTGGATTTGCCATGCTGATGGGCGACCTGATCACGCTGACGCAGATGAAGCTGCCGGTGAAGGTGGTGATCTTCAACAACGGCGTGCTCGGTTTCGTGGCGCTGGAGATGAAGGCGTCCGGTTTCATCGAAACCGGCGTCGATCTGCAAAATCCTGATTTTGCGGCGATGGCCCGCGCCATGGGCATTCATGCGGTGCGGGTCGAGGATCCCGGCGATCTGGCGAACGCGATCCGCGACGTGCTGGCCCATGACGGTCCCGCCGTGCTCGACGTCGTGACGGCGACCCAGGAATTGTCGATGCCGCCGACCATCACCGTGGAGCAGGTCAAGGGCTTCAGCCTGTGGGTGCTCCGCGCCGTGATGAGCGGTCGCGGCGACGAGGTTCTCGATCTGGCGAAGACCAACTTGCTGCCGCGGTAAGACGCTAGCGCAAGCCTTCATATATTACGGCGACAGTGCACCAAATGTCCCGCTCGATCCCTTCTGTTCAAGTGCGGTCTTCGCGCGATATGGCACGTACAGGCAGGATCAATCAATTAAGTGCACTGTCACCGTAATTCCCTAATTCCAAGCCTTGTTGGATGACGCGAAGCGGCTGTCGGCGACGGCTCACCGGACAGAGCCGCCAGCAGCTAACCGGCATTCCCGCCTCGGGATTGCGCCCTCGTTCAATTGGCGCATGGCGCTGCGGCGCCTGAAGCGGATCGTCGAGCAGGACTATCGAGGGACCGAATTGTATGACGTCAACACGTGTTCGCGAGCAACGGCCGCGCAGCTTCGGCCTGCACGCCGTGCGCCCGTCTGGTGTTGTCGAGGAACTGCCGCACGCTCTCGCGCCAGGTGAAGGTCAAGGCGTAGGCCCGGCATTCTTCACGCCGCACCTGTAGTGCAGCCAGCGCCGCACGGCGCAGATCGGTATCGAGGCAGCCGCAGCCCGACTTGCCGATGACGTCGAGCGGTCCCATCACCGGAAATGCCGCGACCGGCAGACCGCACGCCAATGCCTCGAGGATCACCATCCCGAACGTATCGGTCCGGCTTGGAAAGACGAAGACATCGGCCGAGGCGTAGACATCGGCAAGCGCTTTCCCGGTCCGCGTGCCGAGAAAGTGTGCCTGCGGAAATCGCGATTGCAGGTTGGCGCGCGACGGCCCGTCCCCGACCACGACCTTCGAGCCCGGCAAGTCGAGGTTGAGGAAGGCTTCGAGGTTCTTCTCGACCGCGATGCGGCCGACATACAGGAACACCGGCGCCGGGAAGGCAAGCGGCCGCTCGGTGAGGGGACGGAACAGCTCGGCATCGACGCCGCGCGACCACAGCATCAGGTTACGGAAGCCATGCGCCTTGAGCGACTGCTCCAGCGTCGGTGAGCCAACCATGGTGCCGTCACTGCTGTTGTGGAAGCGGCGTAACGCCGCATAGCTCCACTTCGGCGGCACCGGTAACCGCGCTGCCAGATATTCGGGAAAGCGGGTGTGATAGCTAGTCGTGAACGGATAGCCGCGCGTCTGACAGACATAGCGCGTCATCCACCCGATCGGCCCTTCGGTCGCAATGTGCACCGAGTCCGGGCGCATCCTGGTGATCGCGCGCTCTATCCGTCCTGCCGAGGCGAGCGCAAGGCGGATCTCCCGGTAGCCGGGCAGCGGCACGGTGCGAAAATCGCTCGGCGTGAGGAAGTCGATAGCAGCGCCGAACGAGGGTGCTTCGCTGGCGAGATATTCCAGCGAGCGAACCACGCCGTTGACCTGCGGACGCCAGGCATCGGTTGCCACCAGCACGCGCATCAGGCGACCGCCTTCGCGAACGGCACCACGCGCGCCTCGCCGGACATCCGGTGTGGCCGGGCCTCGGTCCACCTGATGATCTCGAACCGGCCGTCATGGTGCTCGACGACGGCCGTGCAGGATTCCACCCAGTCACCGGTGTTGATGTAGCGAATGCCGAAATCGTCATGCATCGCTGCGTGGTGGATGTGGCCGCAAATCACGCCCTGGGCATCGTAGCGCCTTGCTTCCGACGACAGCACCTCCTCGAAACGGCCGATGTGGTTGACCGCATTCTTGACCCGCAACTTCGCCCAGGACGAGAACGACCAATAGGCAAGTCCGAACCGGCTCCGGATTCGGTTGAGCCAAACGTTGGAAGCGAGCGCTGTGCGGTAGCCAAAGTCGCCGAGAAGGGCGAGCCATCGGGCGTGACGCACGACGAGATCGAAATGATCGCCGTGGACGACGAGGTAGTCGCGGCCATCGACCCCCCGGTGGATCGCGTGCTCGACCACTTCGACACCGCCAAAGGTCGAGCCGACATAGTCGCGCACGAACTCGTCGTGATTGCCGGCAACGTAGACGAGCCGCTTGCCGCGGCGCGCGAGTTCCACCAGTTCCTGCACGACCGCATTGTGCGCCTGCGGCCAGTACCAGCTCGACCTCAGGTACCAGCCGTCGACGATATCGCCGACGAGGAACAGGGTTTCGGCGTCATGGTGGCGGAGAAAGTCGATCAGCTTGTCGGCCTGACATCCTCTGGTCCCAAGATGGACGTCGGAAACAAACAGGCTCCTGACCTTGATGACATCGTGCGGCGAAGCGCGGGCCTCGTCCATGCGATGGTCGGTGTCCGGCCCGCGCTTCGGCTGGGCCAACCGGTCGCCGCCGGGCTCCTCGCGCCGAAACGCCATCGCTGCGGCCTCCGCCAAGCCCGCGACGGCTTTCGCCACGTCGCGGTTGGCGCGCCGCCTGAAGATCGAGTGGTGCCAATAGACGCCGACGACAAACGCAAGCAGCGCAAGTTCGGCGCTCCGATGCCGACCGTCGGACGCCGCGACACCGAACTGATAGCTCGCGAGCAAGGTCAGCAGCGTTGCGATGACACGCTCAAGGGCATGCGAGCCGGGTCTGAGGCGGGACAACAGGACTCTCATGCAACCTCCTCGGCCGGCACAGGGGCAGCGATCGCGCGTGACGGCGCGAGGCGAAGCGGCGCGACCGACCGCTGGTAGACGCGAAATCCCAGGATGATCGCGACCTCCACGGCGATGAGGATGGCCACCACCCAGAAGCCGATGCCGACCGGATCGTGGCTGCTGCCGCGCAGCGCGTAGCCAAGACTGAGGAACGGCATGTTCCAGATCACGGTACCGATCGTCGTGGCGGCAACGAAAGCGCGCGGCTCCAACCGCAGCACGCCGGCCGGCAAGGCCAGATAGATCCGCACGGTGGGCAAGGTTTGGCCGATCAGCGTCACCCAGAAATGGTTACCGCGATAGGCGTTGGTCAGCTGCTGATACAGCGATGGCCGCAGCAGCACGTACTTTCCATAGCGTGTCACCAGCCCCTCGATGCGTTGCGAGCCGAGCGCCCGGCCAAGCCCGTACCAGCCGATCGCCCCGACCACGGATCCAACGCTTGTCGCCATGATGGTCATGGCGAGCATCGTGCCGTCTGGAACCGTCAGGCCGAGGAGCATCAGCAGGACGTAGGAGGGAAACAGCGGAACGAACTTCTCGGCGACCGCCAGGCAGCCAACGCCCAGCAGGCCGAAGTTCAGAAACAGTGTAATTGTGTTCGACGTGTCCATGATGCCTCAATCAAGCGTGGGGGTGGCGGCGGCTGATCCGGTACACCGAGGCCGGCGGCAGGTTACGAAAGGTCTGCCCGATGGGGGTTGCCTGCAGGCCGAGACGATCCAGGATCACGTCGGCGACGGGACAGCGCGCGCCATAGGTGATCTGGTAGAACGCGCCGTTCGGGCGGAGATAGCCAAACGCGCCGCCGAGGATGGCCAGGACTTTTTCCGGCGGCATCGTGAGCAGCCCGAGCCCGCTGACGACGGCACCGACCGGCGCCCCCTTGAACAGCTTTTCCCTGTGCAGCCACGCCGCATCCATCCACAGCACCCGTGCTCCGGGGAAGCGTCGCTGCAGTAGAGGGATGAAATCGGAGCCGTATTCGACCAGCGTCAGGTCCTGTTGCCTGACGCCGCGACCAAGCAGCGCGCGGGTGAACGCGCCGGTGCCGGGGCCAAGCTCGATGACAGGGCCGGTCTCGGCCGTGATCTCCTGCGTCATCAGCGACGCGGCGGCCGGACCCGACGGCGCGACCGCAGCGACGCGCAGCGGATTGCGAATCCACGCGCGGAAGAACGGCAGGATGTCAGCAGCCGACATGCTGGATCTCCCGGACGATGAAAGCGCGGCCGGATCCGCGGCGATGGTTGGGTAACGAGGCCATTCACGTGTCTTTCCGCTTGCAGGTGTCCGCCATCGAAAGCGGACGGCTCCCGCCGGTTGAGCAGTGTCCGGCGCAGCAGGATGATCAAGCCAGGCCCGACAGGTGGCCTTCAGTCTCACGCGAACATTGCGCAAGTCTGTCGCGAATGCGTGTCCTGGAAAAATCACCCGCGACGTTTTCGCCTGATGGGCCGCAAGGTTGCCGCAATGATTTGGACGTAAAGTCGGCAGACGCGATAAAGAGCGGGTGCGAGGAAAAGGCTGCGGATGCGGGTTTTGTTGGTGGAGGACCAGCCGGAAATGGTCACGGCGCTGCGTGCAGCGCTCGCGCGCCATGACGTGCTCGTCGATCATGCGCCGGATCTGTCCGAAGCCGAGGTGATCGCCGCTGAGGGCAATTACGACGCGATCGTGCTCGATCGCCGGCTGCCGGACGGCGACGGCCTGTCACTGATTGCGAAGTTGCGCGAGAGCGGCAACGCGGTGCCGGTGCTGGTGCTGACCGCCCGCGGCGAGCTTGCAGACCGGGTGTCCGGCCTCGACAGCGGCGCGGACGATTATCTCGCGAAGCCGTTTGCGTTCGAGGAGTTGCTGGCACGGTTGCGAGCGCTGTTGCGCCGTCCTGCCAATGTGCAGAACGATGTCACGCGGATCGGCCGCATGTCGTTCGACTTCGGCCATCGCGAGGCGAGTGTCGACGGACGGCCGCTCGACATGCCGCGTCGCGAATTGCTGCTGCTTGAGGCGCTCGCCCATCGCATAGGGCGCATGGTGCAGCGCTCCGCACTAATGGAGGCGGTTTACGGTCTCGACGACGAGGTTCAGCCCAACGCGCTGGACTCGCATGTGTCGCGCTTGCGCCGCAGGCTCGCGGAGTCCGACGCCGGCGTGACGATCAACGGCGTTCGCGGCCTCGGCTATGTGTTGCGGGAGACCCCGTGAGCGCGCTGCGACCGCGTTCCCTCACTTGGCGCCTCGTTGGGCGCCTCGCGAGTTTGCAGGCGATCATGCTGACGCTGCTGATCCTGCTGATCGGGCTCGCCGCGATCGTGCTGTTGCGCGCCGGGTTGCTGCTCGACGACTATGAAAGCAGCACCCTCGATGCGCTGAAGGACGCGGTCGTGCGCGACGCGTCCGGCGGACTGACCCTGCGTCAAACGCCCGATTTGTCGACCATTCGATCCGAACACCCCGACCTCTGGTTCGTCATCCGCGACACCGAGGGCCACAAGCTCTCGGAAGGCACGGTGCCGCCGCAATTCGCAGCGATCGCCGTCGCGCTCGATCATGTGAGCGACGCACGGCTCCGATGGAATGCGGCGGAAGCCTCGCCGCCCTCGGGGCTCGTCAAATGGGTCGACACCGCTGCGGGACGGGTCCAGATCCTCACTGGAACATACGGTCAGCTCTCAATGTGGCGGGCGCTGGCAGGCACACCGCTCCTGTTCCTGAACGTGGTTCTGCCGATCATCATTCTGATGACGCTGGCCACGCTGGTCGCGACGCCATTCGTGGTGCGCCGGGCCATGAAGGGCCTCGGTCAGGCTGCGGCGCAAGCCGAGCGGATCGACATCGACCAGCGCGGCGTGCAGCTGCCCCTCGACGAGGTGCCGATCGAGATTGCCCCGCTGGTGAAGGCCATCAACGACGCGCTCGGCCGTCTCGACAAGGGCTACGAGCGCCACCGGCGCTTTCTCGCCGACGCCGCGCATGAGCTTCGGACCCCGATCGCAATTCTCTCAACACGGGTGTCTTCGCTTGAGGCCGGACCGGAGAAGACGCTTCTGCTCGAGGACGCCACCCGCCTCAGTGTCATGGCCGGCCAGCTTCTGGATCTACAACGCCTCGACCAGGGAACGGACGCGTTCGCTGCCGTCGATCTCGTCGGCGTCGCCCGGCGGGTGGTTCTCGATCTGGCACCGCTGGCCTTCGCAGCGGGCTATGAAATGTCCTTTGATCACGAGGATGAAACCGTTGTCGTGGCAGGCGACCAGACCTCGCTCGAACGTGCCCTTACAAATCTGGTGCAAAACGCCCTCGACCACGGGCAGCGGCGCGGCACGATCCTGGTTCGGGTGACGAATGATCGCTGCATCGAAGTCTGCGACGACGGCGACGGGATCCCGCCCGAGGAGCGCGAGCAGATCTTCGAGCCGTTCCATCGGCTGCATCAGGGCGGACGCGGCGCGGGCCTCGGCCTCGACCTGGTGCAGAGCATCATGCGCCTGCACGGCGGTCACGTCGAAGCCGATCGCGCGCCCTCCGGCGGCGCCTGCATGCGCATGGTGTTTCCGCCGGCTGAGGTCCCTCTCACCTTTGCGACCTAGCAGCGTAGCAACCGCCGCCCGACGGGCAAATCAACCCAAGATGTTGGTGGGGCGGGGAGCGGTGGACGCGGCAGCGTCGGTGCGAGCGCAGTTGCAGGGCGGGTTTCCCGTCGGGCGCATCGCGCCGCGAGGACGCGGAGCTGCGCCGTCTCCGGCTTTTTGAAATGTGAATCGCGGAATAACCCTGGCCAGCGTCCTGGCCGCTGCCTAGCGCAAGCCCTCATACACCATGAAGCCGCGCGCGATGGCGAGTTTGCGCAAGGCGCGGGGCACCAGCTTTTCGGGCCGGTGCAGATAGCGCCACGACGTCAATTTGAAATCGCGGAGCGTGCCGAGATCGTCTTCGAACGGCGCCAGCGAGCCGGTCAGGCTGACCGGCGCGTGAGCCCGGTTGTTGAACGGCAGCAGCAATAATTCCAGATGCGCGGTGCGGCCGTCTGCCGCCGTTGCGGTGATGCCGGCAATCGCTGCCAGCATTTCCTCGGCAACATAGCTGATGACGTCCTCGATTTCGCGGCGGGCGTCAGGTGCAAACAGCGTCGAGAAGCCGACGTCCTTCAGGTCGCGGCCGAGCAGGGCGGAGACCCGCGTCCCGGCGACACGAAACGGGTAGCCGGCGTCGTTGTCGTAGGACAGCACGAAGATATCGCCGAGCAGTTCGCGCACCGCGCCCGGTTCGATTTCGCTGCGGTCCGGTGCGCGGGCGTCGCCGCGTTGCGCGTCCCAATAGGCGAAGAAGCCGCGGCTTGATGGATGTTTCATTGTAAGGCCTTGCCCCGCGCCTGCCTCCGGCCGGACACTTCTGTCCCGCTTTCGTGCACGCGCCTTCCCTCGGTTGTTGTGCAGGACAGGCTTTGCAGCGTCCATGCCGCCGACGCGTTTTGGCCGCCTGGGGCGCGGCTTTGCGACGTTAAGGTTAAATTAACTACGAGGTTGGCGATCGCGATGTGATCTGCGTAGAGTGGAACGCATCAGACGGCGCCGGCTTATCCAGACCGGCGCGGTTGGTACACAGGTGGCGTCAAACAGTTTGGTCATCGCGCGGGGAGGGGTGGGGATCTGATCCCGGCTCCGGGGCGCGAAAAGATCGGCGAGACAAGGCAGAGCGTTCTCAGCGCTCTGCCTTTTTCTTTGATCCGCCGAAACTCCCCTCTCGTGTCCCGGACGCGGTGCAGCGCCTCTTAGCGGTGCGCCGCAGAGCCGGGACCCACATCTGGCCTGTTTGGGTTCCGGCTCTGCGCCGCGTCCGGGACACGCGAACATCACCTCAAGAATTGAGTTGGCTGGTCAAATCAGACCAACCGGGATTGAATTCTTCGATCAGCTTGATTTTCCAGGCACGACGCCACCGCTTCAGGGAATGTTCTCGGGCGCGGGCCTCAAGAATGGAATCGAATGCCTCGAAATAGACGAGGAGTTCGACACCGTATTTCCGTGAAGCCGGGAACGAGCTTGGCCTTATGCTCTGACATACGCCGCGCCAAATTGTTGGTGACGCCGACATAAAGCGTCCCGTTTCTTTGGCTCGCGAGGATGTAGACGAAGAACGATCCGTCCATGGAGATCAAACCTTGATCAATGCCCGCTCGGTTCACAATTTGGCAAAACTGCGGTGCATTGACAATTTCTGGGTCCCGGCTCTGCGTCGCGTCACTGTGTGCCGCGTCGCGTCCGGGACACGGGGTCCTCCGTGCAGGTAACGTGTCCCGGACGCGGTGCAGCACCTCTTGGCGGTGCGCCGCAGAGCCGGGACCCATGAACTTCATCGCGGCCCCGATTTTGTGCACTTGCACAGGGCGGGCAAAGCCGCCTATCTGGGCTGATAACGCCTCAAAACCGCCTCGTAAGGTTCCGGACCCTTGGACTCCCCGCCTGAATCCCATCTGGAGTTGCCGCCGGAGCGCCCGAGCGAGCCGATCCTGACGCTGCCCGGTGCGCTGACGGCCTATGTCGCGCTGATTGCGCTGATTCATTTGCGGGTGCTGTTGCCGCCGGAGGCGGAAAACTGGACCATCGACGTCTTCGGCTTCATCCCGAAGCGTTATGATTCCACGCTGCTCGACATCACCTTTCCCGGCGGTGCCGGCGCCAAGGTCTGGACCTTCGTCACCTATTCGCTGCTGCACGCCAATCTCAGCCATATCGGGTTCAACGTGCTGTGGTTGCTGCCATTCGGCAGCGCGCTGGCGCGCCGGTTTGGCGCCATCAGGTTCTTCGTGTTCATGGCGGTGACGGCGGCGGCCGGCGCGGTGGCGCATCTGCTCACCCATGAGCATGCGATCGCACCGATGATCGGCGCCTCGGCGTCGGTATCCGGCACCATGGCGGCCGCTATCCGGTTTGCCTTCGTGCAGGGCAGCTTCCTGTCGTTCAGCCGGGGCGATGCGGAAGCTGCGGCCAGGGTTCCCGCGCTGTCGCTGGCCGATGCGCTGCGCAACACGCGTGTGCTCGGGTTTCTTGCGGTCTGGTTCGGCGTCAACATCATCTTTGGCGTCGGCTCGATTGCGATCGGCGCCGACGGCGCCAGCGTCGCCTGGCAGGCGCATATCGGCGGATTTCTTGCCGGCCTGATGCTGTTCTCGCTGTTCGACCCCGTGCCGCGGGCGGTGCCGCATGCTGCGGATGCGTCGTCGCCGGACGGAACAGGCCGCGTCTGATCGCCGCTTGCAGCGCAGGGCGATTTCATCCATCATCTTTGCAGGTTGTAACGCAAGCCAACGGCTGCTGCCGTGCAAGACAGCCGCGGTTGTAGACCACGCCCTGAAACGTTGAAGCTGCTTGCAACGAAAATGGCGTGGAACTGTTGATTGAAGACTCGCGAACAAGTCGGGCCCTTTGGGGCGCGAGCGGATTCAGGGAGACGACAATGACGGTACGATCCATTCTCGACACCAAAGGCCATCAAATCCTGAGCGTGGGGCCGGACGCCAAACTTTCGGCTGCGATCAAGTTGCTGGGCGAACGCAAGATCGGCGCCGTGTTGGTGATGAACCAGGGGCGCTTGGAGGGCATTCTCTCGGAGCGCGACATCGTGCGCGTGCTCGGTGAGCGCGGCGCCAGGGTGCTCGATGAATCCGTCAGCGACGTCATGACGCGCAAGGTCGTCAGTTGCAGGCAGTCCGACACCGTGAGCGGCATCATGGAAATGATGACGCTCGGCAAATTCAGGCATCTGCCCGTGATCGAGGACGGCAAGGTGGTCGGCCTGATTTCGATCGGCGACATCGTCAAATGGCGCGTCAAGGAATACGAGACCGAGCAGGAAGCGCTCCGCGACTACATCAAGACGGCCTGAGCGTTTTCGAACGCAGCATGCCCTCGGACTTGATCCGAGGGTGGATGCCGGTTCACGTAGCAATCAAGCTTGCGCAGATTGCGTAGACTTATCTGCGGTAGAAAACGCGTCAAAACAAAAGCGAGCGCTATTCCTGCCCCGTCACCTTGTTAGCGGCCGTGCCTGTCTCTGCCGCCGCGGGCGCCAGAATGCCGATCGCTTCCCGGATCGAGTCGATCGCCCGTTCGGCGGCGCGCGCGCCATGGGCGATCAGGTCGTCGGCGCGGTGAAAATCGAAAAAGCCGATCTGTCCGACGCGGGGCGATATCGACAGATCCGGCGGATCGCCGGCCAGCCGTGCACGGGTAATGCGGTCCTGCATGATGTTGAAGGCGTCGACCATGACGGTGGAGATGCCCGGCCGTCCGTCGCTGCCAAAGAATTCGCGTTTCATGGTGCGCTCGGCGGAGAAGAATTTGCCGAGCCCCCGTTTCGGCGCCGGTTCGGGCACAGTCTCGACCGCGGCAGATGCCGAGGGGGCGGCGGTGGATCCATGGGAAAAAATCGTCGTCGAATGGGTAAAGACGTCGCTGGAGAGATTGGCGGCGATCACGATCTCGGCGCCGAGCGCACGCGCGGCCGATACCGGCACCGGATTGACCAGCGCGCCGTCGACCAGCCAGCGGTCGCCGATCAGGACCGGCGCAAATATGCCGGGCAAAGCGTAGGAAGCGCGCATCGCATCGACCATGCGGCCATGCGTCAGCCAGATCTCGTGCCCGGTACGAACCTCGGTGGCGACGGTGGCAAACTTCACCGGCAGGTCCTCGATCCGGTACTCGCCCAACGTGGCCTCGATCTCGGCGGCGAGTTTGGTGCCGCCGATCAGGCCGGAGCCGTTGAGGCGGATATCCAGATAGGAGAGAACGTTTCGCGGCTGCAGGTTGCGGGCCCAGGCCTCCAGCCGGTCGAGACGCCCGGCCGCGTAGGCGCCGCCGACAACCCCGCCCATCGAGGTCCCCACAACAATGTCGGGAAGGATGCCATGGGCCGTCAGGGTTTTGACGATGCCGATATGGGCGAAGCCGCGGGCGGCGCCGCCACCTAACGCCAGCCCGATCACCGGCCGCCGGACCGTGCCGAGGCCAACCTTGTCGTGGCCGTCCGAGCCCTTTTGGCCGCGGCCCATCCAATTATCCAACACTACAACTCTCCTGCGGCCTCAAGATATTCGCCGCGGCGCGGTCCTGCCAGAATCGCCTACGGTATCGCCCAAAATTTATCCTGCATGGTTTATGCCGGACAAAACCGGCGTAGGCAGGCATTGTGACTGGACCGCGACCCGCCGAGCTAACCGCGGAAGTTCCCGCGGGTTCCTCCTTGGAGAGCCCACGGCGGCGCAGGAGGCTTGAATTTGCCGCGTTTTCAGTGAAAAGCATGCCCATGACTTCGAGGGGTAACGGGATCGGTGGATACGGGCGGGCCGGGCGGCCTTTCCCGGGGCTGGCGCTTGCCGTTACGCTCGCGTTGGGGCTGGTTTCGCTGGTTCCCACGCCAGTCTCCGCCCAGATGTTCTCGGACCGGCCGCCGCCGGTCCCGCCGACCGCGATTCCGGATGCACCGGGTGGCCCTGCGTTGAATCTGGCGCCCCCCTCCGGCGCGGCAGCTATCCCACCGAGCCTTCCCGCGCCATTGACCCAGCCCACCATCATCCCGCCGTCGATCGCGACGGTCCCGCCGTCCACGCCGCCGCCGGGAGCTTCGACCGCAGGCCAGGCGGTGCTGTCGCTGACGGCGCGCTACGGAAAGGATCTGCCTGTTATCAATAACGGGCTGGTATGGCGGGTGTTCTCGGACAAGCCCGACGAGACCGGCACCTTCAAGCTGATCCGCGAGGATCGCGGCGCGACCCCGAACATCGTGCTGCCGCCGGGCAACTACGTCGTTCACGTTGCGCTGGGCCTCGTCAGCGCGGTGCGCGCAGTGAGCCTGAAATCCGAGACCGACCGTGAGTCCTTCGTGCTGCCGGCCGGCGGCCTGCGCATCGAAGGTCGCGTCGGCACCAGCAAAATCCCGCAGAACCAGATTTCGTTCGCGATCTACAAGGGCAGCCAGTTCGAGACCTCCGAGCGCGGCGCGCTGGTGCCCAACGTTTCCGCCGGTGATGTCGCGCTGCTGCCGGAGGGCACCTACTACATCATCTCCAACTACGGCGACGCTAATTCCGTTGTGCGCTCCGACATCCGCGTCCAGGCCGGCAAGTTGACGGATGTGATCGTGACCCACCGCGCCGCCGTCATCACGCTCAAGCTTGTCAGCGACAAGGGCGGCGAGGCGCTCGCCAACACAGCATGGTCGGTGATCACGCCGGGCGGCGACGTGATCAAGGAATCGATCGGCGCGTTTCCGCGCGTGGTATTGTCCGAAGGCGAATACCGCGCCATCGCCAAGAACGAAGGCAAGGTGTTCGAGCGCCCGTTCAACGTCGTCAACGGCGTCGATGGCGAGGTCGAAGTCGTCGCGCGCTAATTGTTTCGCTAATTTCTTGCATCCGGTTGTATCGGCAAATCATTTCACCACTGTCATAGTCTCTAATTCGCACTAACCATCGCGTGGCTTAAAACTGTCATAATCGCCATATCAGCCGTACCGACTGCGCATTTTTACACGGCTTTAAACCCCGCCGCATTGGATGCCATTTGTTGAGGCGTTGGCGTAGCGGGGCGGGGTCATGGTGATGGCGAAGAAGTCGTCAGGGACTGAGAAATCCAATAACGATATGTTTGGCGATGTTCCGGTCCTGCAACGCAAATGGAAGGCGGCGCTGCGTCCGGGCGAAGCGCTGCCCCGCTATGAAGACGTCATGCTCGGCAGTCTCGGGCGGCTCGCAGATCACATCATTCTGCTCAAGGGCAATGAAGGAGCGCTCGCGGTCTCGCACACCGGCCGCTATGTCCAGCAATGGCTGAATGACGAGCGCTGGGATATTCCGCTGAGCGCGTTGCCGCCGGATTGCGCGACCGCACTCGGCGAAGCGGCATCGAACGCGCTTGCCAACAACCGGCCTTATCTGGCGTCGGCGCATTGCGTGCGCGACGGGCTGGTCCGGACCTACGACGTACTGGCGCTGCCGACATCGTCGCGCTGGGGCAGCACCTTGATCGGTGCCTATGTCAACGAGCGCGACACCCAGTACAATCTGCTCGACACGATTTTCTCCGCAACCGACGATGGTGTGCTGTCGCTGGCGGCGATCCGCGATGCCAGCGGGCAGCCGTCCGATTTCCAGATTGTCCATCTCAACCAGGGCGCGGCCCGCCTGCTGCAGCAGCCGTCGACCGCGCTGCTCTGGCACCGGCTCGGCAACGGCGGAAACCTCTTATGCGCGCCGGAGGTGATCCAGCAATTGCGTGACATCATCCGCGACGGCAATGGCGGTCAGATTGAAATTGATCGTGCGGACCGTTGTCTGCGGCTGGGCGTGACGGCGTTCGGCGACATGCTGTCGCTGACGCTCTCGGACGTCACGGCGCTGAAGCGCAGCGAGGTTTCGTTCCGTCTCCTGTTCGACAACAATCCGATGCCGATGTGGGTGTTCGACGCCGAGACCACGCAGTTCATCGGCGTCAACGACGCCGCCGTGCAGCATTACGGTTACAGCCGCGAAACCTTTCTCGGCATGCAGCTTCGCCAGATCTGGCCGGAAGACGAATGGGCCACCCATAGCCAAGCGCTGCAGCAGGTCGGCGACGTCTACAATTCGAGCCACGACTGGCGGCATCTCAAGGCCGACGGCAGCGAAATCCATGTGCTGACCTTCGGGCGGCGGGTCGCCTTCGACGGCCGCGACGGCTATCTGGTGGCCGTGGTTGATATCACCGAGCGCCGCAAGGCAGAGGCGCGCATCGCCCACATGGCCCACCATGACGGCCTGACCAATCTGCCGAACCGGGATTACTATCAGGATCGGCTTCGCGAGGCGCTGGAACGCGGCAAACCCGGCAGCAAGCGTGTGGCCGTGCTGTGCGTCGATCTCGACCTGTTCAAGAACGTCAACGATTCATTCGGTCATCCCATTGGCGATCGGCTGCTGAAGGCGGTGGCCGAGCGGCTGAAGTCCGAGGTTCGCGGCGACAACCTCGTCGCCCGGCTTGGCGGTGACGAATTCGCCATCGTCTTGGCCTCCGGAGTCTCGCCGAATGAAGTCAGCGATTTTTCCGACCGGCTGATCGCGGTGTTGAGCGCGGGCTATGACCTCGACGGTCTCGAGGTCGTCGTCGGCGCCAGCATCGGCATCGCTCTGTCGCCCGGCGACGGCGCCACAACCGAGGAACTGATGCGCAACGCCGACATGGCGCTCTATCGGGCCAAGTCGGATGGCGGCGGCGTCCACCGCTTCTTCGAACGCGAAATGGACCGGCAGGCGCAAAAGCGCCGCGACATGGAACGCGACCTGCGCCGGGCCTTCGCCAATGGCGAGTTCGAACTGCATTACCAGCCGCTGGTGGATATCGCCGCCAACCGGATCAGCGGGTTTGAATCGCTGCTGCGCTGGCGCAATCCCGACAAGGGCATGATCTCGCCGGCCGATTTCATTCCGGTCGCCGAGGACATCGGATTGATCGTTCAACTCGGCGAGTGGGTGCTGCGCGAGGCCTGCACCGAGGCGATGAACTGGCCGAAGGACGTCAAGGTCGCGGTCAACCTGTCGCCGGTCCAGTTCCGCAGCCGCAACTTGGTTCAGGTGGTGATCTCGGCGCTGGGGCGCTCCGGATTGTCGCCGCAGCGGCTCGAGCTTGAAATTACCGAGTCGGTTTTTCTTGCCGAGACCGAAGCCAATCTGGCGATCCTGCATCAGCTCCGCGAACTCGGCGTCAGTATATCGATGGACGATTTCGGCACCGGCTATTCCAGCCTGAGCTACCTGCGCAGTTTTCCGTTCGACAAGATCAAGATCGACCGCTCGTTCGTGAAGGATCTGGCCGAGCGCGACGATTGCGTCGCGATCGTGCGCGCGATCTCCGGGCTCGGCCGCAGCCTGAACATCACCACCACGGCCGAAGGCGTCGAGACCACCGACCAGCTCGATTGGCTGCGTGCCGAAGGTTGCAACGAGGTGCAGGGTTTTCTGTTCAGCGCGGCAAGGCCGGCCGCCGAAATCGCGGCGTTGTTGGCGGGCTTCGCATCGAGTGCCTCGAAGGCGGCGTGATCAAAGCCTGTCATGCCCGGACTTGATCCGGGCATCCATCTTCTTCAGGAAAAGCCATCTTCATGAGGTGATGGATTGCCGGGTCAAGCCCGGCAATGACGGCAGTTGGTTACCCGCTAAAACCGCGTCACGATATCCGACAGCGCAGGGCGAGGGCGGTCTTCGGCAGGCTTCGCCGTGCCGATATGGATGAAGCCGGCGAGCTTTTCGTCCGGCTTCAACCCAAAGCCATCGAGCACGTCGCGGTCGAACGCGAACCAGCCGGTCAGCCAGTTGGCGCCGTAGCCGAGCGCGGTGGCCGCGGTGACGATGTTCATCGCGCTGGCGCCGGCGGACAGTTCCTGCTCCCACGCCGGCACCTTGGGGTGCGGCCTGGTAAAGCTCACCACGGCGATTACCAGCGGCGCGTCCATCAACCGGCGCTTTTCCATCTCGATGTCGGCGGTCGGCGCGCCCGGGTTCTTCTTGGCGAAAACCCGCGCAATGATCTCGCCGGCGCGGACGCGGGCGTCGCCCTCGAACACGATGAAGCGCCACGGCGTCATCTTGCCATGATCCGGCACCCGCGCGCCGATGGTCAGGATGGTGTCGAGTTCGTCCGCGGACGGGCCGGGGCCGCTCATTTCGCGGGGCTTTACCGAGCGGCGGAGTTTCAGGAGTTCAAGGGCGTCGGGCACGAAGAGTCTCTTTCGTCGAACGGGATCGGGGACAGCTAGCACGGAGATAGGGTGGCCACGAAGCCGCCGAAAGCCAGTTTAGACCGATTGTGATGCGTAACCTGCGTCAGGTCTTGCCCGGCGTTGGCGGCATCTTCGCCGCGCGCTCCAGCAGATCCTTGCCCAGGTCTTCCAGGATCGCCCTGGTCGCCAGGAACAGGCTGTGGCCCTGATCGGTTTCGATCGCGAGTGCTACCACTGCCGGCTGATTCGGATCCGGGATGAGCTGATACGCCCGGATCGGATAGGCCGGCAATTCCTGTTCTTCGGTGCCTTCGGCCATCAGGCCTCCAGCCTTGCCCGCTTCACGTCCGGCGGGGTTGCCTCCTCGACCAGTGCTGCAATCGCTTCAGCCGTCGGCAATACCGTCTGCCCTTCGCTGCCGAGGCGGCGGATGGAGACCGAATGGGCCTCGGCTTCCTTCTTGCCGACCACGAGCAGCGCCGGGATCTTCGCCAGCGAGTGTTCCCGGACCTTGTAGTTGATCTTCTCGTTGCGCAGGTCGATCTCGACCCGCAGGCCGGCGCGGCGGGCGGCGGCCGCGACCACCTTGGCGTATTCGTCGCCCTCGGAGGTGATGGTGGTGACGACGGCCTGCACCGGCGCCAGCCAGAGCGGAAAATTGCCGGCGAAATGCTCGATCAGGATGCCGATGTAGCGCTCCATCGAGCCGCAGATCGCGCGATGCACCATGACAGGTGCCTTCTTGGAGCCATCGGCGTCGATATAGAACGCGCCGAAACGCTCCGGCAGGTTGAAGTCGACCTGCGTGGTGCCGCATTGCCAGTCGCGACCGATGGCATCGCGCAGCACATATTCGAACTTCGGGCCGTAGAACGCGCCTTCGCCGGGATTGATCTCGGTCTTGATGCGGTTGTGGCCCTGGGTCTTGATCTCCTGCAGCACCGTCGCCATCACGCGCTCGGCGTGGTCCCACATCTCGTCAGTGCCGACGCGCTTCTCGGGCCGGGTCGACAGCTTGACCGTGAGTTCGCCCTCGAAGCCGAAATCGGCATAGGTCGACATGATCAGATCGTTGATCTTGAGGCATTCCTCGGCGAGCTGGGCTTCGGTGCAGAACACATGCGCGTCATCCTGCGTAAAGCCGCGCACGCGCATCAGGCCGTGCATGGCGCCCGACGGTTCATAGCGGTGCACCACACCGAATTCGGCCAGCCGCAACGGCAGGTCGCGATAGCTCTTCAGCCCGTGCTTGAAGATCTGCACATGGCCGGGGCAGTTCATCGGCTTCAGCGCGAACCAGCGCTTGTCCTCGGCCTCGTCGCCGGCCGATTGCGCCGCGAACATGTTCTCGCGGTACCAGTCCCAATGGCCCGAGGTCTCCCACAAACTCTTGTCGAGGATCTGCGGTGCGTTGACCTCGCTGTAATCGCCGGTCAGGCGGCGCCGCATATAGGCGATCAGCGCCTGGAAGATGGTCCAGCCCTTGGCGTGCCAGAACACGACGCCTGGGCCTTCCTCCTGGAAATGAAACAGGTCGAGCTCGCGGCCGAGCCGGCGGTGATCGCGCTTCTCGGCTTCCTCGATCTGCTTCAGATAGGCGTCGAGTTCTTCCTGCTTGGCAAACGCCGTGCCGTAGATACGCGTCAGCATCGGGTTGTTGCTGTCGCCCCGCCAATAGGCGCCCGCGACCTTCATCAGCTTGAAGGCGGTGCCGACCTTGCCGGTCGACGACATATGCGGACCGCGGCAGAGGTCGAACCAGTCGCCCTGGAAATAGATCTTGATCGGTTCGTCGCCGGGAATGGCGTCGACCAGCTCGACCTTGAAGGCCTCGCCCTTGTCGCGGAATACCTGTTTTGTCTTCTCGCGCGACCAGACCTCTTTCGTGAACGGTTTGTCGCGCGCGATGATCTCGCGCATCTTCTTTTCGATCGCGGCGAAATCTTCCGGCGTGAACGGCTCGTTACGGAAGAAGTCGTAGTAGAATCCGTTCTCGATCACCGGGCCGATCGTCACCTGCGTGCCCGGCCACAGCGTCTGCACGGCTTCGGCCAGCACATGCGCCGCGTCATGCCGGATCAGTTCCAGCGCGCGGGGATCGTCGCGGTTGATCAGCTCGATCCTGGCATCGTGCGAAACCGGATCGTTGAGGTCGGCGATGACGCCGTTCAGCGCCATCGCCACGGTGCGCTTGGCGAGCGACGGCGAGATGCCCTTGGCGATATCGAGGCCCGTGGTGTCCTTGGGATATTCGCGGGTGGCGCCATCGGGGAAGGTGACGGCGATTTTCATCTGGGGATCGGCCGGCTTCAAGTTCGCAAGGCCATACTGGAATCCCGGGGCAGGCGTGTTCTGGTCAGGCATATCGGTCTCCTCAAGCTCACTCCTGCGAACGAGCGCAGGTAAGCGGAAGCAGCGGTATAGCAGGGGATTCGGGCGTTGCAATCCGGTTCTTGAGCTGACGATGCCGGTCCCAGGGAGTGATTGAGGTTGCAATTCGTCGCTGCAAAATAAACGGCGTGGCCGGAGATCGTGCCGGTGCCGTTTGGCGGTCGTGACAATTGGCGGTCATCCGCTTGTCATCCAGGGCGGCAGTCTTCGACAAAGGGTTGCTAGGCAGACGTGCATTGTCTAGCCTCACTACCTGTTCCCGCACTTTGGCCTGGTTGTTCCGGTCTGATGATTTCCCGTCTTCTCCTCGTCGTCGCATTGCTGCTGATCCACGGCGAGCTCCGCGCCGAACCATCGGAAGCCGAAAAGCACGGATTTGCGCCGAAGTTCATCATTTATAACGCGAAGGGCCCGGCCGATTCATGCGGGCCGGGCTGCGATCGCTGGATTGCCGCTGAAGGCGAAGTCGACACGGAGGCTGCCGCGCGGGTTCGTCGCTTCCTTTCCGCAGTCAAAGACACGAAGCGTCCGATCTATTTCCATTCACCGGGCGGCGTTGTCGAGCAATCCTATGTCATCGGCCGCCTGCTGCGCAGCCGGAAGGCGATCGCGCGGATCGGCCGGACCGTAGCTGCCGCCTGCGCGGGGGGGACCCAGGTTGACGCGGCCTGTCTCAAGATCAAGACCGGCGGCGGTGAGGTCGAGGCTCAACTGGAGACTCGCAATGCGATGTGCAACTCGGCCTGCAGCTACCTGTTTCTCGGCGCCACGACGCGCGAGGTCGCGACCGACGCGGTGGTAGGCGTGCATAATTCCAGGCTGACACTGGTGGTGCACGGCCATCCGCCGCCGCGGCTGGAAGAGCAGTTCAGGGAACGCGGCATGGAAAAAGCCAACCGCGAGCGCGCGGCCTTTGTCGCTTCCATGGGCATCAGTCGTGAGCTGGACGACCTGATCAAGACCGTAAAATTCGAGAGCATTCACGCCCTGACACGGGCCGAACTTTACCGTTTCGGCATCGACACACGATCCACCATCGAAGGACCGTGGACGCTGGAGTCTTTGCCGCGCGGCAGTATTTTCAAGACCGCTCTCGTCAAAAAGCCCGATAGCTCTGATTTTCGAAGGGTAGGGTGGCGGCTTGCCTGTCGCAACGGGGATGGCGCCCGTCTCACATTTCTTCACGAGATCAGCAAGGATGTAAAACCCGCCAATTCGGTGGAGTTGCTGCTCGGTCCGGAGAAGCGGTTCTCTTTCCTCAGGGCGGGCGGTACGGCCGGCAACTATGCATTCTGGAACCTGATCATGGAGTCGGACACGCTGATAACTCTGCTGTCGACGCCGCGCGTACAGATCGAAGAAAATATTCAGCTGGCGAACGGCAATCCCACGCAGAGCAAACTGGAGTTCGACGCAGCCGGGCTCGAGGACACGTGGAAAAAGGTGGCAGCATCCTGCCGGGCCGGCGAACCGACGATCGTCCCGCGCTCTTCCGGGCCGCCCGCCTTCATCGCATCACCGGCGGCGCGTGTGACGGCCACACGGCCTGAACCAGGCAGCATGTGGCCCGGCGTGAAGCCGGTGTCGCCTGCGGTGGCAACGCCGGCCGCGCATTGATGGCATCGCGCGCGTCGGCCTAGATTGAGGTGGATGCAGTTGCATTAAAGTTGCCAGATGATATATGCACGCGGTGAAACGCTTCGCTCCCACTGCATTGATGCTCGGCAACATCGTCACCGGCTGCTCGGTACTGGCGCCGGCCGGCATGCTCAGGGAGTTGTCAGACGGTCTCGGCGTCAGCGTCACGACCGCCGGATTGCTGATTACCTTTGGCGCGGTGGTGCTGTGCATCGGCTCGCCGGTCTCCGCATGGCTGACCTCGAGGATCGAGCGCCGCACCTTGCTCACGGTGACGCTGCTGGTGCTCGCGCTCACCAATGCGGCCTCCGCTTTCGCGCCTGACTATGGCAGCCTGCTGGTGCTTCGCCTGATCATGCTGGCGGTCGGCGCCCTCTACACGCCGCAGGCGGCGGGAACCGCAGCCCTGATCGTGCCGGTGCAGAAGCGCGGCTCTACCATCGCTTATATCTTTCTCGGCTGGTCGCTCGCGGCGGCGATCGGTCTGCCGTTGATTACGTTCGTCGCCAGCCGTTACGGCTGGCGCACGACCTATGGCGGCATTGGCGTGCTCGGCTGCCTGAGCTTCCTGCTGCTGGCATGGCGCCTGCCGGGCGGACTGATGGGGTCGCCGGTCGATCTCAAGACATGGACCGATGTCGGCCGCAACCGGACGATCATATCGTTGCTTTCGATCACGACGTTGCAGATGTCCGGGCAGTTCGTGGTGTTCACCTTCATGGGGCCGCTGCTGGCTAAGTTGACCGGTGCCGGACCCGACGCGATCAGCCTGGCGTTCGCAGGCTACGGCATGTGCGGCTTCATCGGCATTGCGATCGCTACCCGGATCGTCGATTCCTGGGGCGCCTGGAAGACATCGGTATTGTTCACGGTGTTGCTGCTGGCCGGTGTCGCCGGGTGGGCGCTTAGCGCCGGCATCTATCCGTTGATGGTGGCGGCGGTTTCGATCTGGGGGCTGGGCTTTGCTTCGACCAATTCGATGCAGCAGGTGCGGCTGGTCGGCGCGGCACCACAGCTTGCGTCCGCCTCGGTGTCGCTCAACACGTCGGTGCTCTATGTCGGCCAGGCCGTCGGATCCGCGATCGGCGGTTTTCTGTACGCGCACGACCTCCTGCACGCGGCAGGCTACGTCGCGGCGGCCTTTGTCGTGCTGGCGCTGGTGATGGTGTTCCTGACCAAACCGAAGGAAACGATTGGTCGGGTGTGACCTTTCCCGAAAACCGTTATCGGAGTTAGTCCGATATCCGCGTCAGGATCGCCCGGAAACGAACGCCGGGCAATTGCAGCGCAGCGCCTTCGAAGTCCACCATGCTGCCATCCTCCGCCCCCTTCAGCGTCAGCGTGATCATGTCGGTTCCGAACAGCGGCTTGAACGCCGGATCGGCATTGTGGCGTTGCGTCGTCACCCTGGCTTGAAGGCCGTCGGGCTTGTCGGCATAGCTTCCGATAAAGGCGAAAGCCGAATTGCCGCCGCGGGGCTTGCCGTTGATGGCGTAAATCACGCCGGTGCCGGTTCCATGAACAGTATGAAATTCAACCTTGTATAAGCCTTCCTGCAATCCCATCCCCGAAATTGCATCCCCTGATGGCCGTACCCTATGGCGCGTGCGTTCGCCGAACAATGCGGCGTGACGCAAATCACGCGACCATCAACATCACATCTTTATGCGAAGCTTTTTCGCGCGAAACCGTGGGTAGGGGGAGTTAGGACAGCGCGGCGCCGGTTACCGGTTCGCAGGCGACGGCGCGCTGGCCATTCTGGTGAACGCCGGCTGTTCGGCCATCTTCGCCAGAACTTCCTTGACGGGATGTTCCGTCCAGGCTTGCGTCACGTAATCACGATGCCTGACGCCGTCGCGCGTCTGCACGAACACAACGCTGCCGGGCCGTAGCGGTCCATCCATGTTCTCGGTGACGGTAATGCCCTTGCCGCGGAGCATCTCCATCAGCTCCCGGTCGCGCGGCTTGGTGTAGCGGGTGTAGGAACTGACGAAGAAGCCGGAACGGTTTTTCTCGATCCACGATGCGAACTTGTCCAGTTCGCCGTAAACGGCGTCGAGCAGGAACACGCCGCGGACGCGGTTGGAGACGCCACCGACCTCAAGGCTCCACGCGGTCGGCAGGAAACCGCCGCTGTAGCCGATGATCACGATCGGCATGTTGGCGAAGGTCTGCGCCGACTTCGGATCGCCGTAGAGACGGGCGAGGTGGCTGGCCGACTCATCGATGAAGCGCTTGAAGCCGCCGGGCTCCCAGAATTTTCCGGCGCTGGAATCGGCGGCGTCGACCGCGAGCTGCGGCGCCAGCAACACGGCGTTGACGCCCGAATCCGAGATCTGCTGCGGAACCAGTTGCCGGTCGCGAACGTCGCGCTCCAGCGTCGCGCCGTTGCCGTGGAAGAACACCACGATCACGCCGGGCTTGCGGGCATCGAACGTCTCGGGGACATGTACCAGCACGCGGTTGTCGTTGTAGGTCTCATTTTGCCAGTAGACCCGGCCACCGTAGCTGCGGTGGCCCTTGCGTTCGCCGTTCGAGATATTGAGGAACGGGGCGTCAGAGCGCGGATTGTTGCCGAAATAGGGGAAGGCGGACGATTTCATGCTGACCAGCGTGGTCAATTCTTCGCGCTCGGTCGGCTTGGGAAGGGTCAAGGTCGGGTTCAGCGATGCCACCCGGATCGGCTCGGTGCGAACCGTGCGCTGCTGGGGCGGTGCGAGCGCGACCTGCTTCTGAATCTGGGTCAGGCTTTCGTTCGCGGTGGGGAAGCGGTCGTTGAATTGCGGCTTGGGGAAGCGTTCATCGAAGCTGTCGCCGGCGCCCTGCGAGTTCGCCGCCAGCATGCCGGCGCTTGGTGCCTTGCCGCATTGAACCAGAACGAACGACAGCGGCACAAACAACGCAGCCATCGCAAGCCAGTGCCGCCGAACGGGTAAGACATGGTGTACGGGCAGGGCATGACGACGTGTGCCCGGCAAAGCTGCCGGGTAGGCACGATCAGCAATCTGGAATTTCGGATTAGCTCCGACCATCCACCCCTTGCCCCAAGAACTACCCAAGAGATCAACCGTTAACGGCGTATCCTCGTACGTGTTTAGGCGACGTTAAGCTTCCGGAAAAACTCCCCACATCCGGAAGCCATAAGGAGACCATGAAATCGTGTCGCGATTGTGGGCCTGCCACGCGCCTTTCGCAAAGTCGCACCGCGCCGGCCATGGCGACAATTTGGCGAAAGGTATTTAGACACCGAATCTGACTTCGATTTAAATCATTGTTAACGCTGCTTGAATTGGGCGGCTGCAGCCTGCACCATGAAGGCATTCAGGCGTGCGGCACTGAAGGTACGGTCCGATATGGCGGCATCAGATACGGGAAGCGCGGCTTTGACCGGACCGCTCCCCGGCAGCGGCTCGACCGTTTCGGTCCTGGTAGCGATCGCGATTGTCGTCGCCGACATGATCGGCGTCGGCGTCTTCACCAGCCTCGGATTCCAGGTCAAGGACATCCCGTCCGGCTTTTCGATCCTGTTGCTGTGGACCGTCGGCGGCGTGGTCGCCCTGTGCGGGGTATTTTCCTACTCGGAGCTCGGCGCGATGTTTCCGCGCTCGAGCGGCGAGTACAACTTTCTCGGCCGGGCCTATCACCCGGCCTTCGGTTTTCTGGCCGGTTGGGTGTCGGCCACTGTCGGCTTCGCGGCGCCGGTGGCGCTGGCCGCGATGGCGTTCGGCGAATACGGCAAATCGGTCTTCCCCAACGCGCCGCCGCTGTTGCTTGCTGTTGGCGTGGTCTGGCTGGTGTCGCTGGTGCAACTGACCGGCGTCCGCCACTCCTCGACCTTTCAGTTGATCGCGACCATCCTCAAGGTGTTGCTGATCGTGGCCTTCCTGGTCTGCGGATTCGTGATCGGCACGCCGCAGCCGGTCAGCTTCGCGCCGTCCGCTTCCGACTTCAGCTATATCGCCAGCGCGCCGTTCGCGATCAGCCTGGTGTTCGTGATGTATTCG
The DNA here is from genome assembly GCF_900103365.1 of Afipia sp. GAS231. Classification (NCBI taxonomy): domain Bacteria; kingdom Pseudomonadati; phylum Pseudomonadota; class Alphaproteobacteria; order Hyphomicrobiales; family Nitrobacteraceae; genus Afipia; species Afipia sp. GAS231. Next base: position 924,939 of record NZ_LT629703.1, on the reverse strand, counting down.
TTCTCCGGCTGGAACGCCGCGACCTACATCATCGGTGAGGTGCACCAGCCGGAGCGCAACGTGCCGCGCGCGATGCTGACGGGGACGTTGATCGTGCTGGTGCTGTATGTCGCACTCAATGCCGTGTTTCTGCACACCGCGCCGATCGGCGAACTGGCGGGGCAACTCGATGTTGCCCGGATTTCAGGCAGTCACATTTTCGGCGCGTTCGGTGGCCGCATCGTCGGCGCGATGATTTGCCTGGGGCTGATTTCCTCGATCAGCGCGATGATGTGGATCGGACCGCGCGTGATGATGACGATGGGCGAGGACATTCCGATATTGCGGGTGTTTTCCGTCAGGTCGACCGGTGGCGCACCGGCCTACGCGATCCTGTTTCAACTTGTCGTCGCGACGCTGATGCTGTTTACGCGCAGCTTCGAGGCCGTGCTCGACTTCATCCAGTTTGCGCTGCTGTTCTGTTCGTTCTTCACCGTGCTCGGCGTCATCAAGCTGCGCATCACGCAGCCGAACCTGCCGCGGCCCTATCGCGCCTGGGGATACCCGGTGACGCCAGCGGTTTTCCTGCTCGTGACCGGTTTCATGATGTACTATCTTTTGACCCAGCGCCCATTGCAGTCGGCCTTTGGTATTTTGATCATGCTTTCAGCACTTTTGATTTACGCCGTTTTCCGCCGGCGGGCAGGCGAGCCCGCGACATCGGTGCCGGGTCGCGAATGAGCATGATGCAATCTGTGCGAGTTGTAACCCTGGTCGCTGCGTTCCTGTTCGCGGCCGTATCTTCCGGCCGTGCCGCCGACGCGGCAAGCATCGACGACACCGCGAAATTTCTCGCCGGAATGATGCCGTCGGCCGACTCGCCGCTGATGCCGCTCACCAAGGACCCCAGCTGGCAGCGGCACGCAAAATTCTTCGATTCAGCCTTCGCTCAGCTCGAGCAGCGCCAGATATCAAGAATTCGCGCCTGGTCGGACACCAACCTGGCGGCGCCGCGGCCGACCATGTTTTACATGTTCTCGGGACCGGATTTTCTCTATGCCAACGCCTTCTATCCCAAGGCGACGACCTACGTGCTGGCCGCGCTGGAACCGCCGGGCTCGGTGCCGGATCTGACGAAATTGCCGCGCGGCGGCATCGGTGCGGCGCTCTACAACGTCGAACACTCGATGGGTTCGATCCTGAGCTTCAGCTTCTTCATCACCAAGCAGATGAAGGTCGATCTGCATGCCGGCCAGATCAGCGGCACCTTGCCGGTGCTCTATGTGTTTCTGGCGCGCTCGGGCAAGACGCTCAAGTCGGTCACGCCGGTGACGATCGACGATCAGGGCGTGGTTCATCCGGTTGGCGAAGGTCCGGCCAGTGCGGTGCGCGGGACGCGCATCATGTTTGCAGGCGCCGATGGAGCCGAAAAGACTCTGTATTATTTCTCGACCGACCTTTCCAATTCCGGCGTCAGGGCGAGCGGCTTCCTGAAGTTCTGCGCCACGCTGGCGCCCGGCAACAGCCTGATCAAGAGCGCGTCCTATCTGCTGCACTCCGGCAATTTCACCACGACGCGCGATTTCCTGCTCGCCAACAGCACCACCATCATCCAGGACGACTCCGGAATTCCGCTCACTTATTACAGCGCGAAGAAATGGCGGTTCTTCCCGTTCGGCCGTTACGCCGGACCGATCAGCGAATTCCCGGGGCGTTATCAGGAATCCTACGCCGAACTGTTCCGGCGGGCGCAGCCCATCGATTTCGGCATCGGCTATCGCTGGCGGACGCATGAATCGAATGTGCTGCTGTCGGTCAGGCTACCGGATGACGGCACCACGAGTCCCGCGGCGACCTCGTCGACAGAGCCGCCATCACCGCCGCCACGCCCGCGGAAACCGCGACCGCCTGCGCCGGTCGGGCCGCAGCCCAGAAACGGTTTCTTCTGGTTCGGCCGCTGATCGCGTCGCTTCGATTGCCATCGCGCCTGCAATTACCATCGCACGCTTTGGCTGGGCACGATGAAGGCTGTCGGATTCTGTGGCTCGGGTCTGTCGCCGAAGTAACGCCAGGCGGCTACGATCACGACGATCAACACAAGGATCGCCAGCAAGTCGATCTGCCGGGGGTCATGGCTGTGGCTGATTTTCCAGCGCATTGTTTGCTTCCTCCCTGCGGGAGCATCAAAACAATGTGCGACGGGAACCAAAGTTCCACGCGGGTCAGCAATGCGAATGCATCAGGCGTTGACGCCGCGCCAGCGTCCGTAGCGCCATGGCGCATACCACCGTGCGTTCGGCGGTCTCGTCTGCGGTACGTTATCGATCCCGGAAGTTCCCCAGGGCTGGCAGCGCAATATCCGCGCCAGCGTCATCCAGCCGCCGCCCCATAGTCCGAAACGTTCGATCGCCTCGTCGCCATAGACTGAACATGTCGGCAGGTGCCGGCAGTTGTAACCGACCAGCGGCGACAGCGTATGTCTGTAAACCCAGATCAGCGCGCGGCCGGCGTTGCGCGGCAGGCGCTGCACGGTGCTGGCACATTCCGTGCATAGTTTGTGAGGTGACGAAGGGTGATCTGCTGGCGACATGTTGAACTATGTACGTAGTTTTCCGGTGGTTCCCAAGCAGGGAACCAAGTCCGCGCAGATATTTACGCCACAGTTTGCAATTATCGCACCGCGCGAGCGGCGCTGCAGCAAAGGTCTTATGGACGCTACACGTCAGCACGGTTACCGTTTTGATAACGCTTCGATGACAGAATCAAGAAGCGTTAATCGGGGGCCATTGCCACCGCTCGTTTATCGGGCTTGGGGGAAGGAACCAAATTGAGGTTTGTCAGGTCGCAAAAAATTCGCGGCTGGGCGCTTCTCGGCGCCACCGCCATCTGTCTCGGATTGCCGGGCGTGATCACGACGCTGGGCAATTCGGCGCTGGCCGGCACGACCCTTGAAGAACGTAAATTGCCGATGCACTTCAGCTGGGCCGCGTGTCAGCCCGACTGCAAGGGTTGGATCTCCGCCGTCGGCATCGTCACCTCTGACAGTCCCAAGGAATTCGACGAATTCGCGCGTGACCGCCAACTCGACGGCGCCACCATCGTGCTGGATTCCAGCGGCGGTTCGGTCAACGATTCCATCGCGCTCGGACGGCGTTTCCGCAGTCTCGGCGCGATGACGACGGTCGGCGTCACGGTGCGGACCCAGACCGCGCAGGGCGAACGCGCCCGCATCGTGCCGCACGCCTGGTGCGAGTCGATGTGCGTGTTCCTGCTGCTCTCGGGCAAGGCCCGTTACGTGCCGGAAGAGGCCCACGTCCGCGTCCACCAGATCTGGATGGGCGATCGCGCCGACGATGCCAAGGCGGCAAGCTATAACGCGCAGGATCTGATGATCGTGGAACGGGACATCGGCCGTCTCGCCAAATACACGTTTGACATGGGCGGCGCCGGCGATTTGTTGTCGCTCGCACTCAGCGTGCCACCTTGGGAAGACCTGCACGAATTGTCGGCGACCGAGTTGCGGCTGACCCATCTCGTCACCACTGACGCGGTTGCCGATGTGCTGCCACATGACAGCTCGTCGATCCCGGTGGCCGAATTGAAACCCACTGAGGTGAAGGCCAAGCCGACCCAGGACCGCTTCGTCAGTTCCGCGGTCGAAGGCGATGCGCCGCCGCAGGTCGTGAAATCAACCAAGACCGCCGAGGCGGTGGTTCCGACCGGCGGTGCGGCGACCGGGCCGGGCCAGGCCGGGAAGTAAAGTCAAACTGCACAAACGGTGTCATCATCCGCCTTGTGCGCAATTGCGCACTGGGGCGGATGATCCAGTACGTCGCGGCTTTTGAGATCAATCGAGAATTCACGGCGTACTGGATGCCCGCCGGAGCCTGTCATCGGGCTCGCCGAAGGCGAGACCCGTTGGCGGGCATGACGACTTACGCCAAGGCCGGCTGGCTGGCCTTGGCTTCGATCTGGCCGATGGCGTCGACCACGGCGTCGAAGGTCAGCATGGTCGAGGCATGGCGGGCCTTGTAGTCGCGCACCGGTTCGAGCAGGCCGATATCGGCCCATTTGCCTTGCGGCGGGCTGCCGTTCTCCTTCAGCATCTTGCGCACGGTCTCGCGCAATTCGCGCAGCTCACCGGCGGTCGAGCCGACGACGTGGCTTGCCATGATCGAGGAGGAGGCCTGGCCGAGTGCGCAGGCCTTTACGTCATGGGCGAAATCGGTGACCACGGGCCCGTCCATCTTGAGGTCGATCTTGACGGTCGAGCCGCACAGCTTGGAATGGGCGGTGGCGCTGGCGTCGGGATCGGGGAGGCGGCCGAGGCGGGGGATATTGCCCGCCAGTTCGATGATCCGCTTGTTGTAGATGTCGTTCAGCATAGATCGGGGTCCCGGGCGGGCCTGCGTAAGTGCCCTTGTATGTCCCTTGGCGACAGGGTTTCACCGTCCTATATATGGACAGGAACGACGGAAAAACAGCCCGGCCGTTTCGCAGGCGGCACCCGAAACGGCAACAAATTCGGCTGCCATCGTATAATATGATGGGACTCAGGCGCCCGGCGGCCAAACCGCCCCGTCTGCCCGGTGACACTCCGGTCCCAAGGACCGGTCGAACGGAGAAGACATGGACGCGCTGATCAAATCCCTCCGCCCCGGCAAGGGCTCCGAAATCAAGGCGCCTGACGTGGCGCCGGAACCCCGCCCCGCCGAGCTCGATCCCTCTGAATTCCTGGCCGCCGCCGTCCGCGCCGACCAGCCGCGCCCGTCGCGTGCCGAGGCCGAAGCGGCCGTGCACACGCTGCTGAACTATATCGGCGAGAACCCCGCCCGCGAGGGTTTGCTGGATACCCCGCGCCGCGTGGTCGAGGCCTTCGACGAACTCTATCAGGGTTACCACCAGTGCCCGGCCGAGGTGCTCGACCGCACCTTTGGCGAGACCGCGGGCTATGACGATTTCGTCCTGATCCGCGATATCGAATTCACCTCGCAGTGCGAGCATCACATGATGCCGTTCTACGGCAGGGCGCATATCGCCTATACGCCGGTCGAACGGGTGGTGGGCTTGTCGAAGCTGGCGCGGCTGACCGACATCTTCGCACGCCGCCTGCAGACCCAGGAACATCTCACGGCGCAGATTGCAGCCGCCGTCGACGAAATTCTTAAACCCCGCGGCGTTGCGGTCGTGATCGAGGCGGAGCATACCTGCATGTCGGTGCGCGGCGTCGCCAAGCACGGTGCGATGACGTTCACCAGCCGCTATACCGGCATGTTCCGCGACAATCCGGCGGAGCAGGCGCGTTTCCTGTCCATGGTGCGAGGGCTGCGCTGACCCTCGCTTCGATTTCCGCGAGGGCTGCCCGTGTCTACTGCTGATATCCAAGACGCTGAAACTAAAGACCGCGAGGAGGGGCTGGCATTCCAGCCCAAATTCGACGCGTCGGGTCTTCTGACCTGCGTGGCGACCGATGCCGTGACCGGCGACGTGCTGATGGTCGCACACATGAACGACGAGGCGCTGCGCAAGACGATCGCGAGCGGCGAAGCCTGGTACTACAGCCGTTCGCGCCAGGCGCTGTGGCGCAAGGGCGAGAGCTCCGGACACACCCAGCGCGTGATCGAGATGCGAATGGATTGCGATCAGGACGCGATCTGGATTCGTGTCGAGCAGCACGGCGCGGCCTGCCACACCGGGCGGCACTCCTGCTTCTATCGCAAGATCGACGGTGCCGGCGGCGACACACGGTTGTCATTTGTCGATGCGGACAGGCATTTCGATCCGGCCGACGTGTATCGCAAATAGATTCAATTGATCCATGTCAAAACCGGGCAGCGAAGCCATTGAGCTTCGTTGCTACCGTGGAGGTGATGTGCAAGTGTTCCATCTCGTCGTCGAGATGGGGCAATAACGGTGACGCATCGATTCCTGCCGATAGTTTCGCTGCTTGCTTCGATCGCGCTGCCGCTTGGCGCTGTGCAGGCGCAGACACCCGCCACCGAGCGCGCGCCCGACACCATGGCCGCGCGCGTGTTGGCCTGTGCGTCGTGTCACGGCGCCGAGGGCGAGGGCACCAGCGACGTCTACTTCCCGCGTTTGGCAGGCAAGCCGGCAGGCTATCTCTACAACCAGCTGGTGGCGTTCCGGGACGGGCGGCGAAGATACCCGCCGATGAACTATCTGCTGGAATTCCTGCCCGACGAATACCTGAAGAAGATCGCCGAACATTTTGCCTCGCTGCGGCCGCCGTTTCCGCCGCCGGCCATTCCCACCGTCAGCAAGGAAATCCTCGCGCGCGGCGAGCAGATCGCGACCGGCGGCGATCCGCAGCGCGGCGTGCCGGCCTGCGCGGGCTGCCATGGCGCGAGCTTCGGCGGTATGGAGCCGGCGATCCCGGGTCTGCTCGGCCTGCGCGCAAGCTACATCAGCGCGCAGCTTGGCGGTTGGCGTTACGGCACACGGACGGCGGCGGTACCCGACTGCATGCAGATCGTCGCAGGCCTCCTGACCGAAGACGACGTCAAGGCAGTGGCCGCCTACCTGTCGTCGCGTCCGGCGCCGACGGACCCGTCGTTCGCCAAGCAAGGCAGCCTGCCGATGCCGCTGGCATGCGGCAGTGAGCCGAACTGAAAAGGAGATCGCGCCTGTGCCGAGAACCTTGAAAGCGCTGCTGCCGGCCTTCGCCGCCATGTTGCTGCTGATCGGCGTGACACAGGCCAATGCGCAGGATGCGGCGCTCCTGAAAAAGGGCGAATACCTCGCCCGTGCCGGCGATTGCATCGCCTGCCACACCGCGCGTGAAGGCAAGACCTTTGCCGGCGGCCTGCCGATGAAGACGCCGTTCGGCACGCTCTATACTTCGAACATCACGCCCGATCCGCAAACCGGCATCGGCATGTGGACGTCCGACCAGTTTTTCCAGATGATGCACAACGGGCGCTTCCCCGATGGCGGGCTGGTCTATCCGGCGATGCCGTTTGCGTCCTACACAAAGGTAACGCGTGAAGACAGCGACGCGATCTACGCTTACCTGCGTTCGATTCCGCCGGTGAAGCAGCCCAACCGCGAACACGACTTGAAATTTCCCTTCAACAACCGCTCGCTGATCCTCGGATGGCGCACGCTGTTCTTCAGGGAGGGCGAGTTCAAGCCCGATCCGACCAAGTCCGCCGACTGGAACAGGGGCGCCTATCTGGTCGAAGGGCTCGGCCATTGCGGCATGTGCCACACCGCGATCAACGCGCTCGGCGGCAGTTCGGAATCGCAGGCCTTCGAGGGCGGGCTGATTCCGATGCAGAACTGGTACGCACCCTCGCTGACCTCGAACAAGGAAGCCGGCCTCGGCGACTGGAGCCTCGAGGAAATCTCCGACTATCTGCGCAAGGGCGTTTCGACCCGCGGCGCGGTCTACGGGCCGATGGCGGAAGTGGTCTACAACAGCCTGCAATATCTCAACGACGACGACACCCGCGCGATGGCGGTCTATCTGAAGAGCCTCGCGCAGGGCACATCGCCGGAGAAGCCGTCGACGCCGCTGCCGTCGGCGGAAAGCAGCCTGCTGCTCTCGCTCGGCAAGCAGATCTACGATCGCGAATGCGCCAGTTGCCACGGCGCGGTGGGGCTCGGCATGCCGCCGCACTACCCACCGCTGGCCGGCAACCAGTCGATCCAGATGGTTTCGGCCGTCAACGCCATCCGGATGGTGCTCAATGGCGGCTATCCGCCGGGCACGTCAGGCAATCCGATGCCCTACGGCATGCCACCGTTTGCGCACCGGTTGTCCGACGACGAGGTCGCGGCGGTCGTTACCTACATCCGTACGTCCTGGGGCAATCGCGGCGAGCCGGTTTCGGCGCGGCAGGCCAATGAACTTCGCGCGGCAACGCTGAACTGAGGCGCGTCATGATCAATTCAACCCCGCCGCAGGCGGCGACACTTGGCTCCGAGGAAGAGCGCGTCGACGCCATCGTCCGCTCCGGTCCCGGCGGCGCCGTTGCGGTGGCGGGCATCGCGACCGCGGTCGTGATCGCGTTGTGGTTTGCGTTCTATCTGTTCGTGTTTCTGCCGCGGAGCGTGTGACCATGACGAGCGAGGTAGACCACGGCATCGGCGAAGCGGTCGCCGCCCGCATCGAGCGGCGATGGGCTGTTCTGTCGATCGTGATCGTCGGCGTTCTCGTTGGCATGGCGACCTATATCGGCATCCATCAGGCAACGATGCCGCAGGGCCATGTCGAAACCGCGGACCCGAAGACGCTGCATCTTTCCGGCGAGTTCGTCGAAAGCAATCTCGGGAGCTCGGTCGAGGCCGACGGGTCCGTTACCGTGCGCGCGATCGGTCAGCAATATTCCTTCACGCCGCAATGCGTTGTGGTGCCGTCGGAAACGCCGATCAAGTTCCGCGCCACCAGCGCCGACGTGGTGCATGGTCTTCTGATCGAGGGCACCAACATCAACACCATGCTGGTGCCGGGCTACGTCTCCGAACTGCCGATCCGCTTCAAGGCGCCGGGCGATCATGTGATGCCGTGCCAGGAATTTTGCGGCATCGGGCATCAGGGCATGTGGGGCAAGGTCAAGGTGGTCGACAAAACCGCGTTCCTTAACCTGATGGCGTCGAAGCGGAGGCTGATCTGTGTTGACTAACAAGCGGCTCATCCTTGCGCATTTCTGGCTCGCCTTCATCGTGTTCGGCGCGGCGTTGGTGCTTGGCGCCTGGCAGATGTTCGTGCGCAGCCCGCTGAATGCCTGGCACTTCAATCCGGAATTCTATTATCGCTCGGTCACCGCGCACGGCTCAGCAATGGGCTACGTGTTTCCGACCCTGGTTGCGATGGGCTTCGGCTATGCGATTACCGAATCCGCGCTGGAAAAGCCGCTGGTCGGCCGCCGCTGGGCATGGGCCGGGTTCTTCCTGGTCGCGGTCGGCGCCGTGGTGGCGATGATCCCGGTGTCGCTCGGGCTCGCCTCCGTGCTGTATACGTTCTATCCGCCGATGGTCGGCAATCCCTTCTATTACATCGGCGTCGTGATGGTCGTGGTCGGCTCATGGATATGGGTCGCGCTGATGTCGATCAACATGGCGATCTGGAAGCGCGAAAATCCGGACAAGCCGGTGCCGCTGGCGATGTTCGCCAATGTTGCGGGCTCGTATCTCTGGGGCTGGACCGCGGTCGGGGCGGCGCTCGAAATCATCTTCCAGATATTGCCGGTGGCGCTCGGGCTGAAGGACACCATCGATGCCGGCTTGGCGCGGGTGTTCTTTTCCTGGACGCTGCACGCGATCGTCTATTTCTGGCTGATCCCGACCTACATCGCCTATTACACGATCTTTCCGCGCGCGATCGGCGGCCGGCTCTACAGCGACGCCATGGCGCGGATTTCCTTCATCCTGTTCGTCGTCGTCGCGATGCCGATCGGCGTGCATCATCTGTTTGCCGATCCGCAGGTCGGCGCCGGCTTCAAGTTCATGCATTCGGTGTTCACCGGCCTCGTCGCACTGCCGACGCTTCTGACGGTGTTCACGATCTGCGCTTCGGCGGAGATTGCCAGCCGGCTGCGCGGCGGCCGCGGTGCGTTCGGATGGGTGACCGCGCTGCCCTGGCAAAACCCGATCATGCTGGCGACCGCGCTGTCGCTGGTGATGCTCGGCTTCGGCGGCGCCGGCGGGCTGATCAACATGAGCTATCAGCTCGATGCCAGCATCCACAACACGCAGTGGATCACCGGCCATTTCCACCTGATCTTCGGCGGCGCCATCGTCATCATGTATTTTGCGATCGCCTATGACCTGTGGCCGCATCTCACCGGCCGCGCGCTGGAAAGCTTTGGGCTGATGCGCACGCAGCTCTGGCTCTGGTTCATCGGCATGATCGTCACCACGTTCCCGTGGCACTATGTCGGCATTCTCGGCATGCCGCGCCGCATGGCATTCTACGACTACGCCAATCCCGCGATTTCGCCGCAGGCGTTTTCGGTGGCGATGTCGGCGGTCGGCGGATTCATTCTGCTGATTTCAGGCGCGTTGTTTCTCACCGTGCTGATCCGCGGCCAGTGGGCCGCCAATAGCGAGGCGGACGCCTACCGCTTCGCCGTGCCCCTGCACATGCCGGCGCGGATCCCGGCCGCGCTGAACAGCTTTGGGCTCTGGCTGGCGCTGATGGTCGGTCTTACGGTCGTCAATTACGGCTATCCGATTGCGCAGTTGATGGTGCTGAAGGAAACCAACGTGCCCGCGGTCTATGTCGGAGCCAGCCGATGAGCGACCAGCCGCTGTTCTCGCGCCGCAATCCCTGGTTCAGCATCAGCGTCGGCGTTACCGCCGGCATCGCGGTTCTGGCTACCATCACCGGCCTGATCTTGCTGCCGCTGGCGCAGCCGGACCTGAAACTGAGTGGCATCTGGGACGCGATCTGTAGTGCTGCCGGCGTGCCGAGGGTGTCTTCGCAAGGAAACGCGATTCAGCCCGACTTCAAGACTTCGAATGTCGTGATGACCTCGGAGATGCTCACAAAACCCAATCAGGTTTCGATCGGCCGCGGCGCGACGCTGGCGCAGCGCTGCGCGATCTGCCACGGGCCGCAGGGCGTCAGCGACGCCAATTCACCGAACCTTGCCGGGCAGTTTGCCGCGGTCACCTACAAGGAACTGAACGACTTCAAGACCGGCGCGCGGGTCAATGTGGTCATGAGTCCGTTCGCGGCCACCATGAGCAACCAGGACATGCTCGATGTCGCCGCCTACTACGCTTATTTGCCGCGGGTGCCGTCGAGCAATCTGGACCCGAAGATTATTGCGCCTGCGATCGTTACGACCGGTGCGCCGATGCGCAACATCGCACCCTGCGGCTCCTGCCACGGCGACATCGACAACAAGGCCGGCAGCCCGTGGCTTGGCGGCCAGTCGGCCGTCTATGTCAAAGCGCAGTTGCAAGCGTTCGCGTCCGGGACTCGGCGCAACGACATCAGCCAGCAGATGCGCAATATCGCCCGCCAGATGACGGCGGACGAGATCGACCAGGTCGCCCACTATTACGAGGCCCAGCCCTGACGGGGCAGCGTGAACTAATTCTTAACTCGCCGTTAACCATGATTGCTGCAGTGTAACACTGGCCTTTGCGATCGGGAGCTCGTGGGGGCCAAAGAGGGGTCGTTTCGCGGGGAGCGGGGCACCAAGCATATGTCGGTCGACACAATAAACGCCACGGCTGCGGCAGGTGTTGATCCCACGCGCGTGAAGATCGCAGGCTCGATCAAGCAGGCTGCCTCGACCACCGGCGCCAGCTTCGAATATCTGCTCACCACCGCGAAGATGGAATCCAACTTCAATCCGAAGGCGTCCGCCTCGACCTCGTCGGCGCGGGGGCTGTTTCAGTTCATCGACCAGACCTGGCTCGGGACGGTGAAGGAAGCGGGCAGCCAGCTCGGTTACGGCAAATATGCCGACGCCATCACCAAGAATCCTTCCGGCAGTTATTCGGTCAGCGATCCCTCGGATCGGGCCGCGGTCATGAAGCTGCGCGACGATCCCGATGCGGCCTCGTCGATGGCGGGCGTGCTGACCCAGTCCAACAGCTTCAAATTGACCGGCAAGATCGGTCGCCGCCCGACCGACGCCGAACTCTATATGGCGCATTTCATGGGCGTCGGCGGCGCCGGCAAACTGATATCGAGCGCCGAGGACAGTCCGAACGCCAACGCCGCGCAGATGTTTCCGAACGCAGCCGCGGCCAACCGTTCGATCTTCTACGATCGCTCCGGCTCAGCCCGCAGCGTCTCCCAAGTCTATTCGGTGCTGACTTCGCGCTACGCCAGCGCCGCCAATTCATCGGCAACGCAGACCGCGATGGCGGCAGTCGGCGGTGATATCAAGCGCAGCGTCACGGTGGCGAGCGCATCTCCGTCGATGTCGATCGACACGGCCGCCTACCTCTCGAGTTTTCCGGATTCGCGCGCCGTCGCGCCGGTGACCGCGACATCGTCGGCCGATCTCAAGACTGCCTCGGCGCAACCGCAGCCGATCTTCCGCTCGCTGTTCCAGGCCGGCGAACGCTCTGAGCCGATCTCGCCGGCGGTCCAGGAATTGTGGGGTAGCGGTTCTTCGCTGACGTCGGTGTCGGTGGCGTCAAATGCGGCGACGACATCGCTCTCGGGGCAAACCCCCGAGGTCCGCCCGCCGGGCCGGCTCGATCTCTTCAGCGATCGCAACGGCACGTTCAGCTAGCTGAACGCTCGTGTCCCGGACGCGGCGCAGCGCGTCTTAGCGGTGCGTCGCAGAGCCGGGACCTAGATGCGATGGACCCCGGACCAGCAGCGCAACACTGCGCGTTGCGCAGCATCCGGGAAACGCGAGGGGCTAAAAGCCCATCCCCGCACCCTTAACAAAACGTCAATAAAACCAGCCGTTTATGGTGAACCCTTTGTTAAGCGTCATGGTTTATTTTCTATGACAGTGGCACCGCGTCATGGTGTCTTTCAGGTTGCGTAAGCCGGCAGGACCATGATCGTTCGGCAGTTCATCAGTTGGATACGTACCGCTCCGGCAGGCGAGCGGGCAGAGGCGACGCGGTCTTTGGCGCGGGCCTGGTTGATTTCAGATCTTTCCGAGGACGATCGCATCGCCGCCGAAGGCGCGCTGCTGATGCTGCTCGACGATCCGTCGCCGCTGGTTCGCCAGGCCATGGCGGAAGTGTTCGCGCGCAGCTCGGAAGCGCCGGCCGCCATCGTGCAGGCGCTGTCGCTCGACCAGACCTCGATCGCGCTGCCGATCCTCGAACACTCTCCGCTTCTGATCGATGCCGACCTCGTCGACATCGTCGCGACCGGCAATGGCGAGATGCAATGCGCGATCGCGCGTCGCATCAATCTGCCGCCGTCGGTGTCGGCTGCGATTGCCGAAGTAGGCTCCGCGGCCGCCGCGCTCGAATTGATCGAAAACGCCTATGCGGAATTGGCGCCGTTTTCATGGGACCGCATCGTCGAACGTCACGGCCATCTCGCCGCGATCCGGGAATCGATGCTGGTGCTGGAAGGCCTGCCCGCCGCCACGCGGCTGGCGCTGGTCGCAAAGCTCTCCGATACGCTGGCGCAATTCGTCGTTTCGCGCAACTGGCTCAGTGCCGACCGGGCAGGGCGGATGGCGAGCGAGGCGCGCGAGCGCTCGACCGTCAACATCGCGGCGCGTTCCGGCGGCGAGGACATGCAGGGGCTGGTGCGGCATCTGCGCGCCACCGGGCAACTGACCGCCGGCCTGATCCTGCGGGCGCTATTGTCGGGTAATCTCGAACTGTTCGATTCGGCGCTGGCCGAATTGTCCGGCCTGCCGCTGGCCCGCGTCTCGGCCTTGCTGCACGACCGCGGCGGCGCCAGCCTGCAGGCGCTGCTGATCCGCGCCGGTTTCCCCGAATCCACTTTCGCCGCCTTCCGCGTGGCGCTCGAGGTCAGCCACGAGACCGGATATGTCGACAGCCTTGGCGGCGCCGCGCGATTGCGCCGGAGTATGGTCGAGCGGGTGCTGACCCATTGCGAGACCGATCGCCAGGCCGCCGAACCCTTGCTGATCCTGCTTCGGCGCTTCGCCACCGAGTCGGCCCGCGAGGAAGCCCGCATGTTCTGCGAGGAATTGGTTGCCGAGGATGCCAACGGGCACGACCTGATCGCGGCGTAATCGACTCTTTCCACACATCAGACGTCGTCCCTGCGAACGCAGGGACCCATAACCACAGGCGTTTGTGGGACGCGAAAGCCGTCTACCAATTTGTTCTAAACGATAGGCCGCGGCGTATGGGTCCCTGCGTTCGCAGGGACGACAGCCATTTAGGCCGCTCACTCCGCCGGAATGATGCTCGGCGCCAGAATGGCTTCGAGGTGTTCGGGGCGGTCGCGGTTGGCGTAAGCGAGGAATTCGTCGGCGATACCGCGCAGCTGCCGGCTCAGCGCGGGAGCCATCACTGCCGTGTCGAGCTTGGTGCGCTCGCGCACGATCGCCTGGATCGCGTTGATGTGATGGGCGATCAGGTTCGCCGGCACTTTATCGAGTTCCGGTGCGTGTTCGATGATGCGGCACAGGCTTTCGGCGGCGACACCTGCGGAAGCAAAGCCAAAAGTCGCAGCGTCGCCCTTGATGTCATGGGCAGCGCGAAACAGCTCTTCGCGATTGTCGTCGGTAAAACCCTCGCGCAGGATCGCGGCATGCGCGGCGGACAGGCGGTCCGCTTCGATGGTCATCCAGTTCTTGAATTCGCCCGACAGTCCCGCCAGCGCCTTTTCCGCCCGGGCGACGGGATCATCGAGATCGGATTCCGGAACGCGCAGCAACACCTTGCGCAAGGGATTGGGCTGCGTGATGACGTGATGATCGGCGAAGGACTGGACTTCCAGTCTGCCCGGCTTTTCTTTCGCCATGATGGTTTCCCTCAAACCTGCACTAGAGCGTTTTCGCGTGAAGTGGGTACCGGTTCACATTAAGAAAACGCGTCAAAACAAAAACTAGAGCCCGGTTTAGAACCGGGCTCTAGACGCTGGATCGCGCCTTGTCGAGCAACGACGGCTGCTGCATGACTTCGACTTCGCCGCCGACGCGCCGCTCGGGGCCGATATAGGCATTGTTGGTATTGCGCCGGCGATCCGGGCCGAAATAGGTCTTGGTCTTGATGAACGGGCGCGGATTGGCGACGACGTTGAGGATGCGCTGGTACAGCCCCTTGGCCGAGATCGGCTTGGCCAGAAACTCGGTGACCCCGGCATCGCGCGCCACCGTCACGCGGCGCTTTTCCGAATGGCCGGTCAGCATGATGATCGGCGCGTAGGGGTTGCCCTTGGATTCCGGCTGCCGGATCATTTGCGCCAGTTCGAGACCGTCGAAGATCGGCATCGACCAGTCGGTGATGACGATATCAGGGACGTAGTGGCTGTACATTTCGAGCGCGGTGGCGCCGTCCTCGGCCTCATAGGCCTCGCGCGCGCCGAACGAATGCAGCAGCGTGCGCAGGATGCGGCGCATGTGCGGATTGTCGTCGCAGATCAGAAATCGCAGCTTGTTGAAGTCGATGCGATACATGGTTCGGCCCTAAGCGCATACCGCGGCCAAAACGGTATACTGGCGTTAACCATATCGCGTCGCCGGTTAACGAATGGTTGCAAACCGAGGTCCGGGGAGGGGTGGTCGGGCGGAATTTACATAGCGTTTTCGAGCGAAGTGGGTCCGGTTCGCGTTAAGAAAACGCGTCAAAACGAAAACCATTAGAGCCGGCAGGCTCTAATGCCCGAACTGCTCGCGCAGGATGCGTTCCTCGAGGCTGTGGCCGGGGTCGAACAGCATCCGCATCGAGATCGTCTTGTCCGACAGCACCTCGACGCGGCGGACGTCGCGCACCTCGTCATGGTCGGCCACCGCCGCCACCGGGCGCTTGTCGCCTTCCAGCACCTCGATCACCACAAAGGCGGTGTTGGGGAGCAGGGCGCCGCGCCAGCGCCGTGGCCGGAACGCGCTGATCGGGGTCAGCGCCAGCAGCGCCGCATTGATCGGCAGGATCGGTCCCTGCGCGGAAAGATTGTAGGCGGTGGAGCCCGCGGGCGTTGCCACCAGGATGCCGTCGGCGATCAGCTCTGCCATGCGTTCGTGCTCGTCGATCAGGATGCGCAGGCGCGCCGCCTGATAGGTCTGCCGAAACATCGCGACTTCGTTGATGGCGTGATGCAGGTGCACCGCACCGTGGACGTCGGTGGCCCGCATCAAGAGCGGGTTGATCAGGGATTCCCGCGCCGCCGCCAGCCGCGTATGCAGGTCGTGCGTCGTGAATTCGTTCATCAGGAAGCCGACGGTGCCGCGATGCATGCCGTAGATCGGCTTGTCCGAGCGCATATGGGCGTGCAGCGTCTGCAGCATCAAGCCGTCGCCGCCGAGCGCGACCACGACGTCGGCATCGTCGGCATTGTGATTGCCGTAGAGCGCGGTCAGTTGCGCCAGCGCCGCCTGTGCTTCCGCGCTTGCGCTGGCAACGAACGCAATCCGGTCATATCGCTTCGGGCGGGTCATGAAACGCGTACTCTAAGCTTCGGTGCAGCTTCGATATAGCATCCGCAGGTGAAACGAAACCGGGCGATCGCCTCTGGCGACCTGTCTGGTCGTCATAAACCAAGGTCTAGTTAACCGAAATAGGGGCCCGTTCGCTGTTGTCCGCTACTTTTCCTGCAGGGTCCGGATCGGGTCCCATTCCGCGCCGGGCGGCTGGGCGGCCATCTCCTGCGCACGCTCGCGGAAGATCGCGGCGGGCCTGTCGGTCTCGGCCGACCGGCCAAAGCACTTTTCCGCAAGGTCGAATTCACCGGCGCGCCAGTGCGCAAGTCCCTCGGCGTAGTCGGCAAGCATCGCCGCCTGCGGGTCTGCGAGGTCGGCCGCCAGGGCCGCCAGCTCGTAAACCGTGAGCGCCTGGGTGCGTCCCTTGACGCGGACGGTGTCGAGCTCGCGCCAGGCGAATGCATCGCCGGCGATCGCAACGGTGGTCTCGGAGGCAATGATCGAGGTGCCATAGAACTTGTTGGCGCCTTCGAGCCGCGACGCCAGGTTCACCGCGTCGCTCATGACGGAATAGTTGAAACGCTTCCGCGATCCGAAATTGCCGACCAGGGCCTCGCCGGAATTGATCCCGATGCGCTGCGCCAGCTTGCAGTTCCGGAACGTGGCGGATTCACGGTTGAGCTCGGCGAGGCGCGCGCTGCAATCGAGCGCTGCCCGCGCGGCATTCGCGGCATGGTGGGGGTCATCGGCCGGCGCGCCGAACAGTGCGACGATGGAGTCGCCGATATATTTGTCGACATAGCCGCCATGGCGCTCGATGATATCGGTCATCTCGGACAGATATTCGTTCATCAGATGCATCAGGTCGTGGGCGGGCATTTTCTCGGCGATCTGCGAAAAACCTTCGATGTCGGAAAAGAAAATCGTCACGTTGCGGTTCTCGCCGCCGAGCTCGGGCAGCTTGTTCGATCTCAGCATCCGCTCGATCACGTCAGGGGCGAGGTAGAGCGCAAAGCTGTTCGCCAACAACCGCCGGTCCTTGTCGGAAACGACGAAGCGATAGCCGACCATGGCGGCGAGCGCTGCGAGCCCGGCCAGGAACGGCTCGGCAACGGGAATGACCACCGCGTGGTTAAACACGACCGCAGCGCCAGCCACGGCGACAACGGCAAACCCGGCATAGGCGAAAGCCGCGCTGATCGGCTTGAGCAGCCGCGCGGCGGTGGCCGCAAACGCCGCGACCAGGGTGGCGATCAGGAAGATCGGCAAGCCGCCGAGCTCAATGGCGGCGTCTTGCCGGATCAGGTTGTTGACGGCGGTCGCATGGATATACACACCTGCGATCGAACTGCGCTTGAAGCCGACGTTCACCGGCTTGGTTTCGGCGGTGCAGCGCGGCGCGCGCGCGCCTTCGCGGCCGGTCGCGAACCTCTTTGAGGTCAATCTGCGGTCCTCGGCGTCCAGCACGGTGCCGAAGATGACGACCTTGCCGTCGAACCAGCGCCGAAAATAATCCTTGTCGTTGCCGGTGGCGCAGAAGCGCAGATCCGCGAACGAGAAAGTCGGGACGTCATCCGCACCGCCTTCGAAATTGACGGTCATGGTATTCGCCACCTCGCCCGGAATACGGTAGCCGGCGAGGATCACCGTGCCGTCGGCTGCGAATTCGGGGGAAGCCGTCAGTGCGCGCGACGCCAGTTCAAGCGCCATCCCGGGCAACTGTGCGGTGCCGCTGACCGGGAAGGTGAGTGGCACCCGGCGAACAACATCGTCGCTATCGGTGTAGACGTTGAGCGGCCTGATATTCTGCTGCTGGCGGACGGCAATGCGTTGTCCCTGCGACGGGCGGATTGGCTGGTCGTCGAGCAGTTGCTCGCCTAGCACCACCTTGCCGGCGCTGCCTGCGGAGGCGAGGGCGCGAAGGAAATCGCGGTCGAAGCCGCGGACCTTGTCGCCGAGCACGCCGTCGCCGAAAGGGATCTCGGATTGTTCGAGCGACGTCGGCATGACGATGTCAAATCCGACGACCTTGGCCCCGCCTTCGACAATCGCGCCCAGCACGCGGCCGATCTCACTGGTCCAGGTCAGCGTCGGCGAGCCCTTGAAGGGGGCCGCGCGATAGCTCTCCTCGTCGATCGCGACGACGACGGCGGGTGAGGAGGCCGGATCATGCCGCTTGCCGAACATCTCCGAGCGTAACGCGGTGAGAATATCGATCGACCAGCCATGGACGGCCCCAAGCGGCGGGGAAACGGAAACGGCGGCGCAGATCAGCGCGATGGCGGCGATCGCAGCCAGGTCGCGGGTGGTGCGTCCGATATTCAAGACCGCAGGTCCGGCACGCCCCTCAATCCATCCGCACCAGGCGACCGACAATCGGCGTCGCTCCCGGCCTGGCCTGCGCGTCGACCTGGAAGACGATCTGGGACGACTTGAATTTCGCGGAATAGATGCCGCCGGGGCTCAGTGCCTTGTCGGCGGCGGCGAAATCGTAAAATTTTCCTTTTGCCTGCCTGCCGTCGAGTTCGATCTGCTGGCGTTCGCCGGATAGATCGAGCCGTTCGACGAGCAGGGTGCCGCGCCCGGTGGCTTGCACGAGCGGAGACGCCCCGTAGAGGGTGAGCTGCGGCTTGATCGACGTGTCGTTCTTTCCGAGGCTTCGCACGACGGTGGCGGCGACCTCGCTGGTTTCCTTGGTGGTCGCGTGCGCGTGGCTGGCGTCGCACTCGGTCTTTTCGTCCTTGACGGAAGCTAGGTGCACCAGGCTCTCGTCGGTGCCGACAATGACCGTACCAATTCCGGCGATCTTTTCCCGTCGGCAGGACTTCAGGTAGCTGATGACGATCGAACTATCAGCCCCGAGCTTGATCACCGTCTTGGGCGTCAGATAGTCCATGAACTCCGCGCCGGTGACCTTGCCCTGAACCTCTTCGACGATCGCAACCGGCTGTTCCGCCGCTGCCGCCACGACGGTCGCCAACAGGCCAACACAAACGGCAATTGCACGCTTCATTCCAATATCCATCCAAAGGGGGGCGGCGATCCGAACCGACAGCCGTCGGCGAATCCACTACCTTGTTATGGTCCACAGGATCAAATACGCCGTCGGTGGCAGATGTGTGTGTGATGAATGTCACTTCGGTCACTTCGTCGCACTTCAGGAGGGCGCTGGCCATTGCGCGGGCCGCGGATGCCGAGATGAACAATCCTTAATTTCCCAACCCCTTGTGAACCCTGCCGGCTCGCGTTGGTGTCGGTTACACTGCGGCAAACAGGGAGGTCGACGCGGATGGGTATCGGACCGGCGATGAAGCGCCACGCGCGCATGATGATGGCGCTTCTTGCTGTTTCGATCACGACCGCTGCCTGGAACGATGCTTGGGCCGACGACGAAACGCCGCCGCCGTCACAGCAACAACCTGCCGCGACGACGTCAGCGCCACCGCCCGAAGGCCAGAAGGGTGGAGCCCGCCGCGGCGGCGACGGTCCCAATGCCAATGCGCCGGCCGCTGCCGAACAACATCGCCTGCCGCCGGACTCAACGACCAAACAGACGCTGGCGCTGCCCGGGCGCACCCTCAATTTCACCGCGACCGCGGGCTCGATCCGCATTTTCGACGACAAGGGCGAGCCGCAGGCCGATATCGCCTACACCTCCTACCAGCTTGACGGCGCCGACCGCGCCAGCCGGCCGGTGACGTTTCTGTTCAACGGCGGGCCGGGCGCGTCCTCGGCCTGGCTGCAACTCGGCGATGCCGGGCCGTGGCGGCTGTCGATATCAGGCGATGGCGCGGTCGCTTCCGCTTCGCCCGACCTGTTGCCCAATGCCGAAACCTGGCTCGACTTTACCGATCTCGTCTTCATCGATCCGGTCGGGACCGGCTACAGCCGCTTCGTGGCGTCCGGCGACGACGTGCGCAAGCGGTTCTTCTCGGTCGACGGCGACGTCAGTTCGATCGCGCTGGTGATCCGGCGCTGGCTGGAAAAGTCCGATCGCCTGCTGTCGCCGAAATACGTCGCCGGCGAAAGCTATGGCGGCATTCGCGGACCCAAGGTGGTGCGCGAACTACAGACCCAGCAGGGCGTAGGCGTACGCGGGCTGATCCTGGTTTCGCCTGTGCTCGACTTCCGCGATTATTCCGGCTCCAGCCTGCTGCAATTTGTCTACAGCCTGCCGACCATGGCTGCGGTGGCGCGCGAGGCCAGAGAGACAGGGAAGGGACCGCTGACGCGCGCCGATCTCGCCGAGGTCGAGCGCTACGCGCAGGGTGAATTCCTGACCGACTTGATCAAAGGGCAGGCCGACAAGGAGGCCACGACGCGGCTATCCGACAAGGTGGCGCAACTGACCGGCATCGATCAGGTGGTGAGCCGCCGGCTTGCCGGTCGTTTCGACATCGGCGAATTCCGCCGCGAGTTCGATCGCCGCAACGGCCGGGTGACCGGGCGTTACGACGCCTCGGTTTCGGGGTTCGATCCCTATCCGGATTCCAGCTACTATCTGTTCGGCGATCCCTCCGGCGATCCGCTGTTGGCGCCTCTGACCAGCGCCGCGGTCGATCTCACCGCGCGAAAATTGAATTGGCGGCCAGACGGTTCGTACCACTTGCTGAGCGACAGCGTGAACAAGGCCTGGGATTTCGGCCGTGGCCAAAATCCGGCCGAGTCGGTGCGGCAGCTCCGGCAGATCCTCGCGTTCGATCCCAAACTCAAATTGCTGGTCGGGCACGGGATGTTCGATCTGGCGACGCCCTATTTCGCCTCGAAGGTTCAGCTCGACCAGTTGCCGGCCTATGCCACCCCAAACCGGGTCAAGCTCGTGGTCTATCCCGGCGGGCACATGTTCTATTCGCGCGACTCGGCCCGCCAGGCGTTTCGCGCGGAAGTTCAGACGCTGATGAAGTAGAATCATTTTTGACGCGTTTTCTTTACGCGAACCGGTACCCACTTCGCTTGAAAACGCTATGAACAACAAAAAGCCGGCGCAGCTAGTTGCTGCGCCGGCGTTTTTTTGTTCGTCATTGCCTGCGACAAACGCGAAGCGTTTGTGCAAGGGAGCGTAAGCGACGAAGCAATCCAGACTTTTTTCGTCGCTCTGGATTGCTTCGCTCCGCTCGCAATGACACGAGTATCAGTAAACCAGTCCGGTGCCCGGCGGCTTTTCCATCGCTTCGGCGAGCGAGCGGTATTCTTCGCTAGTCGTACCGGTAAGCTGGGCGATCTTGTTCAGGTGGTATTGCGCCTGGTCGCGGTTGCCCTGTTCGACTTGCCACAGGCCGTAATACTGCCAGGTCTTGACGTGGTTGGGATCGGCCTTGAGCGCGCGCTCGTACCAGATCTGCGACACCTTGTAGTCGCCGAGCTTGCGGTAGGAGTAGCCGATCAGGTTGGCGACGGCGGCGCTGTCGTCACGGCCGAGTGCCTTGAGCTGCGGGATTGCCGCGGCGTAGTCGTGGCGATCGTAGATGGTGGCATAGGCGGCGCGATAGCCGTCGGCGAAGGCGGTCTGCTCGATGCCCGGGCGCGCTTCAGAGGATTTCTTCTTCTTGCCCTTGTCCGGCGGCGGCGGATCGTTGTCCGGGGCGGCGTAGACAACGGTGACGATGGGCGCTGCCGCGAGCGTCAGCGACAACATGGCGAGCGTCAAAAGCCTGATGGCAAGTTTATTCATGCATCTCTCCTGATGGCCGGTTTGGCAATCCTACACCGAAGCCTGGTGAATTGAACCCCCGGAGGCTCGGAACATTCCCGGTTGTCAGCCCTGATTTGCGCAAAATTTGCGTGAGCGGACGATGGACTGCGAAACCCGCAACATGACCAAGATGTCATGCAGATGAACGAAGTCCGTCATCGCGCTTCAGGAGGGGTTCAGCGCGTGGTCGTTAAGGTCGTCTCCATGATCAGCGAGCCCGGTCATCCGGCCGGAGATGCCAGCGATCCCCTGAAAGAGGAGACAACCATGTTCAAGACCATTTCCGCAGCGCTTGTTGCCGTTTCCGTTCTCGCCGCGCCCGTGCTTGCCGCTGCCCCCGGCAAGGCGACCCAGAACACCGCCATCAAAGCTCCGGTGACCAAGAGCGTGCAGGCGCCGGTGATCAAGGCAGATACGGCGAAGTCGAAGTTCCTGAACGCCAATGCCCACATGGGCCGCCATCACGTTCGCCATCATCGCCACCACAAGCACATGGGCGCGCTGAAGACCCACGCCGCGCCGAAACTTGCGGTCAAGCACGTGACGCCGGCGCCCAAGCGCGGCTGAAACTAGCTGATAAAACTGATCCGCCGGCGCGTCTCGATCGCCCCCATTGCCCCGCCGCGCCCGCGGATATCCGGCCCAGCCCACGCGCCATGCCCCCATGGCAAGTGGGCTGGTGCTTTGGGCTGGTGTTTTTCGATAACCGAGATGCGAATTCCAATTCGCCGCCGGGCGGTCTAAGAGTGCCCCAAGACCGGATCAGGACCGGATAGAAGAGTTTCGCTTGGGGACATCAGCAAAATTTGCGGCGATCCTGGTGCTGCCGATCGCGCTTTCGGCCTGTGCCGGCGGCGACGAGGGCAGGCCGATCACCTATACCGACGACCGCGGCGTCGCCAACCAGCCGTTTCCGAACAATTACCGCACCGAAGTGCTGGCGTTCATGAAGAGCTACCTCAACAAT
Organism: Afipia sp. GAS231; assembly: GCF_900103365.1. Classification (NCBI taxonomy): domain Bacteria; kingdom Pseudomonadati; phylum Pseudomonadota; class Alphaproteobacteria; order Hyphomicrobiales; family Nitrobacteraceae; genus Afipia; species Afipia sp. GAS231. The sequence goes on along the minus strand of NZ_LT629703.1, from coordinate 902,285 downwards.
CCGGCCGGCGTGCATGAGGCCGCGATGGCCGAGCCGGTCCAGCGCGTCGTCGGCGGGCGGCTGCGCTATGTCACCTGCCTGCGCTTTAGCCCGCGCGAATCCGACGGCAGCTACCGCGAGCCGCGTGAGCGCGGGATTCTCTTTGTCGATGGCCGGCTCGACCGGCTGGTCGAAAACGCCAGCGAGCCCTGCGCCGGCGCGGTCTATGCGCCATTTCCCGACATGGAAAAGATGACGCGATAGGGCGTTCGGCGGCGCACCGCAGGCGGTTCCGGACAGGTCCCCCGAGCGGCTGCCGGGGCTGAAAAGGTGAACAAAATCCGATCACTTTTCAGGGAGCCTTGAACCTTGCCTTAGTTGTTTTCGACATCAACAAAGCGGGATACCACCTGATTAACGCAGGAAAAAACCTTACATGCGAAGGAACTAAAGCGCTTTGTTGCCGCGCCGTCACAGTTGAGCGCCATCGCTGCTACCGGCTTTGCCCCAAAGCAACCTAAATGAGGTCACGTTGTTTGGTTTGATATCGCAACGTAAGTAACGGGGATCGAAGATGAAAAAGTTTCTGCTTGGCACTGTCGCGCTGGCCGCTTTTGCGGCTCCTGCTTTCGCGGCTGACATGCCGGCCCGCACCTATTCCAAGGCGCCGGTCTATACCGCGCCGGCGGTGGTCTATAACTGGACCGGGTTCTACATCGGCGGCCATCTCGGCGGCGCCTTTGCAGGCAATAACGGCCTGCAGGGCAGCGACGCCCGCTTCCTTGGCGGCGTGCAGGCCGGCTTCGACTATCAGTTCGCGCCCAACTGGGTGATGGGTGTCGAGGCCCAGTACAGCTGGCTGCCCAACAGCAACAATAACGGCGTGCTGTTCCCGGGCGGGACGCTGGTGACCTCCAATACCAACCAGCTCGGCTCGGTGACCGGCCGGGTCGGCTACACCTGGGGTCCGACGCTGCTGTACGCCAAGGGCGGTTACGCCTGGCGTGACGGCAACAATATCGGCGTAACGGCGGCCGGTGTGCCGCAGGGCTTCACCACCAATGGCAGCCACAAGGACGGCTACACCGTCGGCGGCGGCCTCGAATACATGTTCGCCCCGAACTGGTCGGCCAAGGCCGAGTACCAGTATTACAATTTCGGCAACACCACCTTCGCGACCGGCCCGGCCGACATCGCCGGCAGGTCGTTCCGGAACGACGAACACACCGTCAAGGTCGGCGTGAACTACCGGTTTGGCTGGGGTGGCCCGGTCGCCGCCAAGTATTGATCGCCGCCTGACATCAGACGCGAAAAGGCCGGCTTCACGCCGGCCTTTTTGTTGACGGACGGGCGCCAAGGCGGGTCTTCAAGGCGCGGGCTTCGCATTTTTCTGTTGCCAAAAATAATTTTTGCAGCGCACGAAACTTTTCCGTCATGTTGAGTTATTATGGTTCGGCCGGCTGGTTGGACAACGAACATGCGTGCTTTTGCGTTAGGGCTGATTTTTTCCGCGGCAGCGTTGCCCTGTGTTGCACAGACAGTCCTGAAATCCGAACCGTTGATCATGGCACCCTATGAAATCGCCTTTGTGCAGGACACCTCGTGTCCGGCAGGCAAGGTGCTGAAGGTCACCGGCGCGATCAGGGGACTGCACCGGCGCAAGGCTTGCGTCTCGCTGGCTTCGGAACAGGCCTCGCTGGTAACGGCGACGCCGTAAAGCGCACTTTCCATCTTTTCCGTCATGCTCGTGAAAGCGGGCTTTGCGCATGCCGCGGGTTGCCGTCAGGCGATGCGCGCCACGGAGTACCGGATCGTCCGATCTTGTGGATGATGACCGGCCGAATGCCCCTCACGAACCCCGCAACGGCTCCAGCCGGGCATCGCGTTCGGCTTCGGCTTTGTTTTTGGCGGGGTCTTCCTGCGGGTCGGGCTGGCACGGCCGAATCTCATAATCATTGTCCAGCACCGGACGCGGCGCGGCTTTCTCCTCCTCGGAGATGGCGTCGACCACGAGGCCGCTGCTCTGGGCCACCTTCCAGACGTCGGCCTCGGTCGGGTAGGCCTTGCTCAGCTTGGCGTCGTGACAGAACAGGGCGTAGGGCATGGTTGGCTCCGGTAAAACCGTCAACGCGCAGGCCGTGCCCGGGTTTCGTAACCAGGTTTCGGGCTGGGCAGGTATGTCGGCGATCTAACGGCCGAATTTGCCCGTTTCGGCCCGATTCTTGGGTGTTCCTGAGTCCTTAACGAGGGGTGAATCCGGCAAAAAAGAATCCCCGAGACTCCCAGGCCAGAATCGCCGGATGTTTCCGGCCATGAGAACGATCCTGCAGACCCCCTGCGAGCGCGTCCAACTCACGCTCACCGTCGCGCTCTTGGCCGCCTGCGCGGCCAACGTGGCGCTGGTATGCGCCTGGCTTTGAGTAGCGTTTTCGAGCGAAGTGGATGCCGGTTCGCGTAGCAATCAAGCTTGCGCAGATTGCGTAGACTTATCTGCGGTAGAAAACGCGTCAAGAATAGAAGCGCGGGCGATTGACGCCGCGCCCGTTCCACCCATCATGCAGGTCAATCAAGAGGAACGGGCCGCGTTAGCGGCCCGACCTATGCGAGGGGGGACCAAATGATCGAGACGCTGCCTGAGCGGGTCAATGGCGATGCGGGGCTGGTCCGGCGCGGACGCTACCTGACGACCACGTTTCTGCTGGAGGTCGGCCAGACGTGCTGGCTGATCGCGATCTTCGAGGGCCGTATCGTGTCGGTGACGCGGGGCCCGTTCGTGATGCCTTCGTCGTCCTTTGCGCTGCGGGCCCCCGAAGATGAATGGCAAAAGTTCTGGAGCGTGCGGCCGCCGCCAGGCTCCAACGACCTGCTGGCACTGATCAAGCGGCGGGTTCTGAAAGCCGAAGGCAATCTGCAGGTCTTCATGTCCCATCTGCGCTACTTCAAGGAAGCGCTCGCCAAGCTGCGCGCGCAGGGAGCGGTGGCATGAAGGCGCGGTTCGAGCCGATCACCGGCCGCTACATGCATGTGGAATTGTTCGGCCGGCCACACCGCGTCTATGTCGAGGAGGCGGGCGAGGGCACGCCGCTGCTGTGCCTACATACCGCCGGAAGCGACGGACGGCAGTATCGCGGCCTGATGAACGACGCGCGCGTGACCGCGAACCATCGCGTCATCGCCTTCGACATGCCCTGGCACGGCAAATCGTCGCCGCCGTCAGGTTGGCACGACGAGGAGTATCAACTCACCTCGGCGCAATACACGACCATGATCCTGGAGATCTCGGCAGCGCTCGAACTCGACCGGCCGATCCTGATCGGCTGTTCGATCGGCGGCCGTATCGCGTTGCATCTGGCGCTCGAACACCCCGAAAGCTTTCGCGCCATCATCGGCCTGCAGGCCGGCGCGCATGTCGATCCCTATTACGATCTCAATTTCCTGCACCGGCCGGACGTCCATGGCGGCGAAGTCTGCGGCGCCATCGTCTCCGGGCTGGTCGGCCCCGACGCGCCGGACAGCGAGCGCTGGGAGACGCTGTGGCACTACATGCAAGGTGGCCCCGGCGTCTTCAAAGGCGATCTGTATTTCTACAAGCTCGACGGCGATATCCGCGACCGGGTGGCGCAGATCGACACCCGCCGCTGCCCGCTGTTCCTGCTGTCCGGCGAATACGACTATTCCTGCACGCCGGAGGAGACGCTGGCGGTAGCGAACAGCATCCCGGGTTCCGAAGTCACCATCATGAGGGGCCTCGGCCATTTTCCGATGAGCGAAGATCCGCAGGCGTTTTTGGCGCATCTTCTCCCTGTGCTGGAGAAGATCGGGAAGAGCTGAGGGTCGCAAGGCAGCTGCCATGCGAACGCCCGCACGTGTTGCGGGGCCAAACGCTCAAGAAAGCGCAGGAGAACTACTTGCCTGCCCGCGGCGCTGTCGGCATCTCGCTCAGCGTGGCGTGGACCTTGGCCATGGTGGCGCTGCAATAGGCCTCGCGCTCCTGGTTGAACCGCTGCTGGTGGGCGCGGAAATTGGCGACCCGCGCCTTGATCTCGGAGATTTCAGACTGGAAGCCGCTGCGCAGGTCGGCCCGGGCGATCGTCTGCACCGCCCGTGTCATTTCCTTTGGCGCTTCGCTTGACGTTGCTCGCGATGCCGCTTTCGGCAGATCGAGGGCCTCGGCCATCAGCGCCTCGATGTCGGGCATCGGCGCCACCATGGCGGCGGTCTCGGAGGGCTCGAACGAGCTTGTCGTGGCGGATGTCGCAACTGTCTTCTCGGCCTCCGGCTTCTTGCCGGTCACCGATTGAACAAACGCCATCGTTTGCGCGATCAGGAGATCGCGTTCCCTCATCCATTTCATGAGACACCTCAGCCCAACTAACACCATCAAATGGCTTTTCTGGAATCAAGGGCGGCTGGTGATTTGGAAGGGGACAGCGTCGGTTTTGCGCGCAAGGTGACAAAACTGTGACACATCGTGCCCGCCAGCGTGCACATGCTGGGGTAACGGGATGACCCCGCTACCGTCATCGCGCAGGCAGAAACCTATCGCTGGCGCGGATTGGTGTTCGGTACGAATGGCGCGCCGACGACGCGAACCGCGGGCTGGTCGGCGACATAGACGATCGGCTTGCCGGCTGCCGGAGCCTGCTCGGCGCGCGCGGCGAACCGGACCGGGGTCTTGTCGGCCGGCTCCACCAGACTGGCGCTGGCCGCTACGATCACGGTGAACACCGTGACGATGGCGAGCAGGAACATGTTGCAGTTTTCTTCGCGAATTTTCATGCGGAGAGAACGTCGAAGGTGAGGGTTGGTTCCGGCTAACGAATGGTGCGGTTGAGGGGATTGAACTCGGAACCTTAATCGCGTTCTTCGCCGCGGGTGTTTCGAATGTCCCGAACGATCCAGGCGAAGACAAGAAGCGTTGGCGTCCACGCGAGTAACGCTCCGGCAATCATCGCTTGTGCGCTTGTCATGATAACTCCCGGGCTTCGCACTCTATCGACATTTCCCAATTCGGGCGTTCAATCCGATCGAGTTCCCTGAAGCACGCGATGCGACGGTTCGGGGCATTTGTAGAGCCATCTCCAATAGGCGCTGTTTCGTTCCCGCTGACGCTTGTAGTTCTCGCGACATCCGGCCGAGCAAAATTGCCCGAAGCGCCAGTTGAATCGGACCAGTCCGAAGGGACGGTCGCAGTCTGGATTCTCGCAACGATTTGTCATGAGGCTGCCTCTGCGTTCGTACGCAGGATCATTCGAATGAATTTTTCCTGGCCTCGGCCGAGACAGGAACGTCCGCAGTAGTGTTCACGCGCCGGATTTCGCAGACATACTATCTTGGGGTCTTCACTGTCGCATTCGGAACAGCGTGGGCCTGTACGCATGGCGACCTCCTCCTGAGGAATTGCCATTCACTGATCGTGGTGTACTGGGTATCGCGCCGTCGGATTGCCGCGGGGCGACGATGCCGCAGTCTCATTCCGTCCCCCTCGATATTCAACTTGTCCAGATGGTTGCTTCGCCTATCCATAGGTATGCTCGGCTCGAACCCGCCAATATCGGTGGAATGGCGTTGTTTTATCGTCGTCACCGGACTGATCGGAGTAGCGAGGCGCGCGATGCGGCGCCAACCCAATCGGGGTCATTCGCTGCTTCCCGCGCCGCGCGCGCCCAGGGCAGCGTCGAGGCAGCCGCTCAGCGCCTCTCCCGTGAAGGGCTTGGTCAGGAAACAGTGCGCTCCCGCCTTCAGTGCTTGCGCGCGCACGTTCTCGGCAGAGAAAGCCGTAATGAAAATGAACGGCACCCGATATCCCTCGGCAAGCAGGTGAGCCTGCAGCTCGAGACCGCTCATCGCCGGCATTCGAACATCTGCGATCACGCACGAGGTGTCATTCACGTGGGGCGACCGCAGAAACTCCCCGGCCGATGCAAAGGTATGAACGACGTATCCAAGCGACCGCACGAGATTGTAGGTCGCCGCGCGAACGGAGCCGTCATCGTCAATGATTGAAATGACGGGTGGGCTGGACAAAGCGGTGCTTCCTGAAGTGCGGGCCGAATGCCTCTTGCTGCAAGCCGCTTGATGGGAGAATGCGCCGCAAATCAGGGGCGGAAAATCATACTTAGGTTTGCACGGCGAATGCGGATTGCCTGACCCCCGTTGGGTTACTGCGGCGACGCCGGGCGCTGGATGTCGAGCGTCTGGGCCATCTTGACCAGATCGGCCAGTGATTTCGCGGCCATCTTTCTCATGATGTGTCCGCGATGTATCTTCACGGTGATCTCGGCAAGGCCGATCTGGGCCCCGATCTGCTTATTCATGAGTCCGGCCGTGACCAGCGCCATGATCTCCCGTTCCCGGGGAGTCAGGGTCGCGAAGTGCGCATGCAGGTCCGCGAGGATCCTGGCCTCATCTCGGCTGTTTCGGTCGCGTTCGATCGCCGCCGTCACGGCATCCAGCATGTCCTGATCGCGGAATGGCTTGGTCAGAAAGTCGACAGCCCCGGCTTTCATCGCCCTGACCGTCATCGGGATATCGCCGTGACCCGTCATGAAGATGATGGGAATGTGGATGCCCCCTTTGGCAAGCTCGACCTGAAAGTCGAGGCCGCTCAGTCGAGGCAACCGGATGTCGAGGATCAGGCAACCGGCAACATCCGCAAGCCTGCTCTGCAGAAACTCCGAACCCGAGCCGAACACTTCGACCCGCAAGCCCACCGACCGGAACAGATTCCTGAGCGCTTCACGCACCGACGCGTCATCGTCGACAACGTAGACGATCGGTTCCTCCGAGCTTGCGACGTTGCGGGGCGATGTCGAGCGGACTGTCACGGCGTATCGTCCTCTCGATGCACCGGCAGGCTAAACTGAAATGTCGCGCCGGGCCCTTCATTGCCGAAGGCCGACAGTCGTCCGCCATGGGACTCGACGATCGATCGGCAGATCGACAGACCGATGCCCATGCCCTCCGACTTGGTGGTGAAGAACGGGTCGAACACCCGGTCAGCGTTTTGGCAGGCCAATCCGACACCGCTGTCTGTTACCGCGACCAGAATCTGGCCAACTTGCTCCTGATGCGTTCGGATCGTCATCTTGCGTGGTCGGTCCGTGACCGGCTGCATCGCTTCAATGCCGTTGACGACGAGATTGAGGATGACCTGCTGTAGCTGGATCCGATCGCCGAGGACCTGGCCGAGGACGGCGGCGAGTTCCGTCCGCAGCAATATCCGGTGGCCGAACAGTTCTCGGTGCAGCAAGGCGATCACCTCGTTGACGACTTCATTGATGTCGAGCGGCACCATTTGATCGGTGGTCTTGCTTACCAGAGCACGGACCCGCTGGATCACTTCGCCTGCACGGTTGCCGTCATCGACAATCGACCCCAGAGCGCTGCGCGCTTCCTGCAGGTCGGGGGTGTCGCGGTCCAGCCAACGCTGGGCGGCCGCGGCGTTGGCGACGACGGCGGCAAGCGGCTGGTTCACTTCATGAGCAATCGACGCGGCCAACTCTCCGAGCGCCGTCACGCGCGTGACGTGCGCAAGTCCAGCCTGCGCCTCTTGCAGTTTCTCTTCAGCTTGCTTGCGTGCCGTGACATCCGTCACCGCTCCGACAAATTCGATGCCACCGGATGCATCGGTTACGGCATGCGCGGTTGCATGGACATGTTTGATCGAACCGTCGGGCATCAACAATCGATATTCGTGATAGAAATCCTTCCCGTCGCCGGACGCCCGGTCGATGGTTTGCTGTGCGCGCGCTTGATCGTCGGGATGAATACGTTGAATGACCGTGTCGAGCGCGACAGAAGGTGCCTTGTCGAAGCCGAATATCCTGAACGTTTCGTCCGACCAGATAATTTCGCCGGTGGCGACGCACCAGCCAAAGCTGCCGGTGTGGCTCAATCGCTGTGCTTCGGCCAGGTAGTTCTCACTCTGTCGCAAGGCGTTTTCGGCCTCCTTGCGCTCGGTGATATCCTCGCATGCGATCAGGACGATCAAGCGGTTGTCCTGCCGTTGCACGGCTTTGGCGTTTTCACGAACCCAAAGCGCCGAACCGTCCTTCCGAACCTTGCGGATCTCCCAACTGTGCGTTTGACCAATATGCGCCAGACAAACTTCAACGCTCTTTCGGACGACATCTCGGTCTTCTTCAAAGAAGACCGTCAGTACCGATTGCCCACGCAATTCGCGGACCTGATAGCCAAGCTGGGCGGCACCAAAAGTGTTCACCGACAAGACTGTGCCGTCCGCATCGACCATGAAGTACATGACGGGGTTGTGCTCGAAGACCTCCTTCCATTGCGCCTCGCTCTCACGCAGGGCTTCGATCGCGCGCCGTTCGGCGCTTGCCCGGCTCTCGAGTGCTGCTTCCATTTGCCTGCGGGTGCTTCCTACCAGGTGCATCACGATCAACGAGGCGAGAAACAGGGCGAAGAGCAGCGCGACCGCAATCAAATAGTCGGCAACCTCCGGGGCAGGACCGAGCACGAGCCAGATGCAAGCGGCCGTCAGTGATGCGAGCGCCATGCCGCCGAGCAGCGATTGCTCAGCCGAGCGCCAGGATTTTAGTCTCTGGTTGCGCATGGCATTCGGCCATCCGGCCCGCGCCGCATCGTCAGGCGATCATGAGCATCAGCGGCAACAGCTTGGCCTTCCAACGAACTGCATCCTAGCAGCTTTTCAAGGCTTGAAAGTATGGTGCAGCGCGATACGCCGCGCCGTAAAGCGCTTTTCGGTCGCGGCCGTTCCTCGTCTCCGCGACCCGGCCTGACAATCGCGGAACGCGCATTGTCGACTACTGGATATCGCAGCGGGAAGAGGTGTGGCGTTCGTCTGCCGCGAAGCTCAGCTTTTCGATCCTAAACCTAAGTATGCTCTTCTCAACCGTACGTAACGTACGGATCAACCTGCGTTCAATGGTCCGGCAGGCCTCCGTGATTACGCTGGCGGGAGAGCCGAATCGACCTGGTCGCATTGGACGCTGCGTCGGTGCCGTTGTCGGGAAACCCGCTTGGTCAAACCCGTGTGCTTTTACGAAAGACGTTTCGTGTCCCGTCATCAACTCTGGGGATTGATATGTCAAAGCCAAGCCTGCAACTGATCCACTGCTCGAACGACATTCGACCGGAAGCAAGATTCCGGCAGAACGGCAGCAACTTCCGACCATACGTTGTTCATGGAGGCGCAGGATCCGCGCCCGGTGTGGGCTCATGGGAAGCTGCCCTTGAACTGGTCGATTTTGGCTTCTTGGCTTGCTATGAAAACTATCTTGCCTTCCTCGAGGCGAGTGCGGCCGCTCTCGGCGGCCCCACTCGAACTGATCCCAAGGCGACCGGGTAGCTTCGTACGGTGCGCCCGAATCATGCGACTCAACCGGTGAGCCGACGCGACAGCGCCTCGGGTGCACCGACGAACTCTCCTCCGGTTCGCTAGCGCCACCTGTCTCGTCAGGTCGACCAGCCTTCCAATTTGTAAGCAGAGCCCGCGCGGCTGACGGCATATCTCGAATTAGGAGGCAGTGCTGATGTTAACGTCCGACAAGATCGCGCTCTTTATCGATGGCGCCAATCTCTACGCGACCTGCAGGGCGCTCGGTTTCGATGTCGATTACAAGCGTCTGCTCAAGGAATTCCAGAGCCGCGGCACGCTGCTGCGCGCGTTCTATTTCACGACGATCATCGAGGATCAGGAGTATACATCGGTTCGCCCTCTGATCGATTGGCTGGACTATAACGGCTACACCGTCGTCACCAAGCTCACCAAGGAGTTCATTGACGCCAGCGGTCGCCGGAAAGTGAAGGGCAGCATGAATATCGAGCTCGCGGTCCAGGCGATGGACCTTGCCGATCATGTCGACCGGATGTTTCTGTTGTCGGGCGATGGCGACTTCCGTCCGCTCCTGGAAGCGGTGCAGCGCCGTGGCGTCCATGTGACAGTCGTCTCTACCATTGTCAGCCAGCCACCGATGGTGGCTGACGATCTAAGGCGTCAAGCTGACGCCTTCATCGATCTTGTGGAGTTGAAGCCAACGCTCGGGCGCGATCCGGCGGAGCGGCCGGGATCACGCGAGATACGCCAGCAATCGCCGCAATTGGCGTCGCGCGGAACGATCAATGGAAACCATCTCACGGAATGATTTCGAGCCAATGAGATCAGTTCCGCAATTGCGACGCAGAACGGCTGACATCGCGGTGCCGCTACCCAGGGGGCGGCGCTGCCGCTACCCAGGGGGCGGCAGTGCCGCTACCCAAGGGGGCCGCATGCGGCAAAAGCGGGGCTACATTTCAGGAGAAACTGGTGCCGGTTGAGAGGATTGAACTCCCGACCTTCGGTTTACAAAACCGCTGCTCTACCGCTGAGCTAAACCGGCGAATTGAAGCGGATTGGCAGGCCACAAAGCTTTAGCCAACGCGTCTTCGGCGGCTCGAATACCAGACTTGTCCGCAAAGGGCCAGAACCCAGGAACCGATGGCCAGGCATGAAAAAGGCGGCCGAATGGCCGCCTTTTCATTAATCCGGTGCATCTGCCTCACTGGCAGAGATGCCGCCGTCCATCTTCGCCACGGAACCAGGTGCCGGGGGTGCAGACGAACCCGTTGAGTCGCGCATAATTGTCACCACCGATCGGCGGCGCGGCGAATGGGGCGGTGGCAATCGCGGCGGCGGTGCCTACGGCGCCGCCGACCACGCCGGCTGCGACGTCGCCCGGCCAGAAGCCACCGTCATTGTCATAGCGGTTGTAGCTGTTACGCCAGCGGCGGTCGTGCCGATAGCCCTGATCCTGCCAGTCCTGGTTCTGGTAGACCTGACCTTGGTAGTAGCCGCCGCGGACGGGATTACCCGGTCCCTTGTTCTGGCAATTGGCGTTTGGATAGAACTGCGCGCAATAGCCGGGGTTGTAGACGACTTCCTGCGCCATCGCGGGGGTGGCGAGCGCGGATGCAACCAGGGCGGCGGCGCCCAAAACTCCGAATTTTGTCATGTGGGTTCTCCCAGAGGTGTGAGCCGGGGCAACCGGGGGCGGGCGCGCATGTTCCGCTTTCGAGGGTTGTGCGATCTTCAAACCGGTGTGAAGTTCCGGTTTGGCAGTCCGGGGAATGTGGCGAGTTGAAGCCTTGACCTGACAAGGGCTTCGGCTTGGTATTTGATGTATCGGCAGAGAGCAGGGGGCGCATGTTCGGAATTTTGGGGCTTGGCTTCTTGCTCGGCATGCAACATGCGCTCGAGGCCGACCATATCGCCGCCGTATCCAGCATCGCCGCGCGCCGCAGCCAGGTCGGGGATATCGTCAGGCACGGCCTGACCTGGGGGCTCGGGCATACCCTGACCCTGTTCGCCTTTGCCGGCGCCGCCCTGCTGCTCGGCCACGCCATCCCCGACGGCCTGGCCCGGCCGATCGAGACCGCTGTCGGCGTCATGCTGGTCGGCCTCGGCGCGCATGTATTGTGGCGGCTGTGGCGCGACCGGGTGCATTTTCACCGGCATGGCCATGGCGACGGCACGGTGCATTTTCACGCCCATAGCCACGCCGGCGAAATCGCGCCGCATGCCCGCACCACGCATGCCCATGAACACGGTTTCCGCTGGCGCACCCTGCTGGTCGGCCTGATGCACGGTATGGCGGGCTCCGCAGCACTTCTGGTGCTGACGGTATCGCAGGCGCCCAGTCCCGCGGTCGGGCTCGGCTATGTCGCGCTGTTCGGGATCGGCTCGATGATCGGAATGGGCGCGCTGTCGACGTTGATCGCGGTGCCGCTGGCGGTCACGGCACGCTGGCTCACCTTTGCCAATCACGGCCTGCAGGCTGCGGTGGGAGCCGCCACGATTGCCATCGGCATCAGGACCATCGTCGAGACGGCCTTGGCCTAATTTCGGATTGCTGCCTGTGCCGCGGGCTGATGTAGTGGAAAATGGTTCGGGAGGACGGGGATGAGGCGCCGGGATTTTCTCGCTGGAGGCGCGGCCTGCGCGCTGGCGGCGATCGCGGGCGAAGCGTCGGCGCAATCCGGCCCGCTGACCAAGATCATCTTCCCGTTCGCAGCCGGCGGCGGCGGCGACGCGCTGTGCCGGGTGCTGGCGCAGAATATGAGCCAGCCGCTCGATCGTAACATCATTGTCGAGAACCGTACCGGCGGCGACGGGCTGATCGGGATCAAGGCGGCGAAATCAGCCAATCCCGACGGCACCACCATCCTCGTGACCACGGGGCCGACGATGTATCTGCTGCCGATGGTCGAAACGCAGCCGACGTTCGATACGGCCAGAGACTTCGTGCCGGTTTCGCAACTGGCGCGTTTCGAGTTCTGTGTCGTGATTGGTCCGGCCGTGGATGCCAGGGATTTTACGCAGTTCGTGGCCTGGCTGAAGGCCAACCCGGACAAGGCGACGTTCGGCGTGCCGAGCAACGGCACCATTCCGCATTTCGCCGGATCGCGGCTCGAGGAGGTGCTGGGCATCAAGTTGACGCGCGTAGCCTATCGCGGCGGCGCGCCGATCATGAACGACCTGATCGGCGGTCATTTGCCGTTCGCGATCGGCACCCTGACCGACGCGATCCCGCAGCACCGCGCCGGTGGCGTCAAGGTTCTGGCGGTGACCAGTGCCGAGCGTTCGCCGTTCCTCGAGGTGCCGACCCTGAAGGAGTTCGGCATCGATTTGGTGGCGGACGCCTGGTACGGCATGTGGCTGCCGGCAGGCGCCTCACCCGCGTTCGCCAAACAGGTGAGTGAGGCGGCGGCCGCAGCACTCGCCAGGCCCGAGATCCGGGAAAAGCTGCTCGCGATCGGCCTGATCCCGGTCGGCTCGACGCCCGAAGGTCTGACGCGCGAACTCGCCGCGAACACCGCTTTCTGGCAGCCGATCGTCAAGGCGACGGGATACAAGATTACGAACTAGGCGAACTCGAAACCCCGGGGAAGTCGCTGATGCCAGATGCCGGAACTTGGCGCGAAAGCCGTTTCGCGATCGTCGTCGCGCTTGTCGCCGCCCTGTCCGTGGGCGCGGGCACCGCCAGGGCGGAATCGGCTGCTCCCGAGGCGCCGACCTTTTCGCGTGCGGCGCTCGACAGCTTTGGCGATCTCATCCGCAGGGAGATCGCCGCCGACAAGATTCCCGGCGGTGTCCTGCTGATTCAGCAGCACGGCAAGCCGGTCTATCTCGAAAGTTTCGGCGTGCGGGATCCCGCCACCCAGGCGCCGATGACGGCAGACACCATTTTTCAGGTCTATTCGATGAGCAAGGCGGTGACTTCGGTCGCTGTGATGATGTTGGTGGAAGACGGCAAGCTTTCGATTGACGATCCCGTCCAGAAATACATTCCGGCGTTTGCCGATGCCAAAGTGGGCATCGACGATTCCGATGAGGTCGGCCAACGGCCGCTCAGGTTGGTGCCGTTGAAGCGGCCGATCACGATCAAGGACCTGCTGCGGCATACGTCCGGGATCACCTACGGATTTTACGGCGAAGGCGTGGTGCGCAGACTTTACGGTGATCCTGAATTGTTCGCGGGGGATCCCGACAACGCCGAATTCGCCGACCGCATCGCCAAACTGCCACTCGCCGACCAGCCGGGTGTGCGCTGGGACTACGGCCATTCGGTCGACGTGCTCGGCCGCGTCGTCGAGGTGGTGTCGGGGCTGTCGCTGTTCCAGTTCGAAAAGCAAAGGCTGTTCGATCCGCTCGTGATGCCCGATACTGACTATTTTGTTGCGAACGAAAAAGACTGGCCGCGCATTGCGCGGCCGTTGAAGGCCGATATTTTCAAGCGTCCGCTGGCCGGCATTATCGATCCGAGACTGCCGCGGCGCTTTGAATCCGGCGGCGCAGGACTCAACACGACGATCGGGGATTACTCGCACTTCCTGCAGATGCTGCTCAACAAGGGCGAGCTCAACGGCAAACGCTATCTCAAGCCCGAGACCGTGGCGCTGATGACGAAGGACCAGATCGGCCCCGAGACCGGCATCATCCACGATCCATTTTATTTTCCGTCGCCGAACAGCGGCTTCGGTCTGGGCTTCGCCGTGCGCACGTCGCCGCCGCCGGGGACGACGTGGCCGCTCGGCGAATATCGCTGGGACGGCGCCAACGGTGCGTTCTACTTCGTGGACCCCGTCGACGATCTGTTCGCGATCTTCATGGTACATTCGCCGACGCAGGGCGGGCGGATTCAACTGGCGCTGAAGACGCTGATGTACGAAGCGCTGGGCAAGGGATTGCGCAAGGGTGACTAGCCAGGGCGTGGACTCATAAGCGCCCAGCCAAGGTATCAATCATCTGCACCGCCGCGTCATGACCGGCGGCCAGCGCGTCCGTCACCCGATGTCCGTTGCTGGGGGTAAAACAGAAGTCGCGATTCGGGGGCGTCAGGGCAGCTTTTGACCCAAAGCTGCCAATCTTGCTCCGCCCCGGTCGGATGAAACTACTTTAATGTGGGGTCCTTGAGGCCAGGGCCTAGGCCTCCGGCCATATGACTCCATCGTTGAAGCAAAAATGGAGGCGGCTCTCTAGTTTGCGACCAGCAGCTTCTTGCCGCGTCCGAGCGCGAATTGACCGACCGGACCCTCTACGTGGAATTCGAGCCCCGTCATTTTTGCAAACAGATCGATGTTGCTGGTGCCGATGGCGCAGCCACCAAGGCCCATATCGGTCGCCGTCAGGTAGAACGTCTGGATCATGCTGCCGACATCCTTCAGGATCAGCGAATATGCGATTGAGCTGTATTTCCAGGAGATCCGTCCAAAACGCGCGGCGATCGTGATCAAGACCTGAGGCGGACCGGGTGCGTCCATGGCAAACTCGGCTGCCGCCAAAAGTGCCTGGAGTTGCTGTGCGGAGGCCCCGATCGCCACCAGCGCGTGACCGCCCGCGTCGTAGTGGTAAAGTCCGCGTGCAAGCCCCTCGCAGTTCGAGACCGTCAGATACAATTCCAGTTCGTACGCGCTACCGGCCGATGGATAGGGTCTTGTGCTGTAGGTGATCTCAGGACCGCCTTCGAAATTCGCATCGCTCTTCCATTCCGACAGGACGCGGGCTGTGGTGTCGAGAAAGCGCGCGAGTTCGGCGAGCGTGACCGGATGCTCGTCATCGAAATCTCGGACTGAATGGCGGTCGCGCAACAGCTTTAGGAAGGGCGAGATCGGATCCCAGGTGAAGAATTTGCGCAGGTCGATCTTCTTGCCGGGCCAAGGCGGACGCACCGCGGGCAGCGGTGAAACAACGCTTGCATAGGCGAAGGTGCTGCCAACCGGATTGGCCTGTCGGCCCTCCGTGCTCCGCGTGTGAAACACGAGATCATGGAAATCCCAGAGAACAAGATTGCCGTCGCCTTCATTCACCCGAAGGCCGTCGCCGCTGTTCGCATCGAGCTTGAGCAGGAACTGGCTATCCAGCAGCAGTTCGAACAGATCGAGGTTGAAGAAGGTCACATGGCGGCGAAGCCTGCTGATCTTCTGAGGCCGCGACAGCGCAGCGAGGGTGGCGGCAATCGCGGGATCGCCAATTCGAAACAGCGCGCCTGAGCGCGGCGATTCCAGTACCATCTCGTTGCCGCGCCGGCGCAGGTTGGCAAAGCGCGACAACACGACGCTGTCACCCTCACCGAGCCTTGCGCGTTGCGGCCAGTAGTCAGGGACCTGGGGCTCGATGACCACGAGAACCTGCTCGTCACGCGGAAAAGACAGGCGATATTCGAGCAGCCCGTGCCGCGCCAGTCGATGCACCAGGACGTCGACTTCCCTCGCGATGGCGCTCTTGCCGGCAAAGGACGCGAGCGGCAGGCCATCGGTCAAATTTCGCGCGCGGTCCATCGCGGCCGTGCTCAATTGTCCCAGATTGACGGAATAGCCGTCCACGAAGACGGTGATGCTCCCGTCCGCCTGCATCTGCAGGGAGAAATGACCGTTCAATCGGGCGGTGATGACGGACGCGATCTTCCTGGTCGGCTTTTTGCGGGGAGCGCGCACGGAAGACCGGCCTTTCAGGTGTGCGGCAGGAACGGAGTGAGTTCGCTCTCCAGTCGCGGGCGATCCAGCAGCCCAAGCTTCACCGGGACGTCGTAAAGCCGGCCGGGCCCGAAGCGGCGATAGAAATGCCGCAAGCCTGGAACAAGCACTCTGACGACAGGGACCTCGACGTCGGGCCGCGTCTGGTCGAGCACGAGGAAATCGTATCCTGCTCGGACCGCAATCTCGACGCAGGCATTGACCTGGTCGCGCGTATTGTCGTGCACCTTGATGCCTGGCGCCGGCGGGACGATTGGATTGTCGCTGGGGATCAGGAACGGATAATCGTCCAGCCGCAGCGGCGTGACACCGTCAAGCGACGGTTTCTCGCCGCTTCCGCCGTCCATCATGCCAATCGACATGAACTGGGTCAGCTCGGTGAGGGAACGCAGCAGAGCTATGCGGCGATCGAAATGCGAGCCGGAACCGAACTCGATATTTTCGCGTCCGTTCTGCATCCAGTGGATGATCGCAACGTAGGAGGGAATGCCGAGATCGCTGGTGATGTCGAGCACCCAGAGCCGGCGCCCCGCATCGGCAAACTGGTCTTGAAGATCCCGCACGTAGGAATCCTCGAATTGCGTGAGGTCCACTTCGGCACGCCGCACGCGGTTGTACCACCAGATCGCGTAGGCATCGCGTTCGACCAGTTCGAGGAAGCCTTGAACGATGGCCTCCTCGCGGGTGTTGCCGGCCGCGCACCCGTTGGAATCCGTGTGGAAGCCGCCATAGAAAAAATACAGCAGGCCGGTCGGAAGATATTTGAAGCGCTTGTCGCGTAACGACCAGACCGGCGACCACTCGGTCCTGGTCGAGGGGTCGAACGGTTCGGGAACCGGATGTGAATCGTCCGGCTGCGGGGCATGCCTGTTTTGAAACTGCGTGTCGCTGAAGAACTGGACGTCGTTGGGAAGAAGAGCGTCACCGGGAGCGAAATCGGCAAAGCGGCGCTTCGTCCTGATCTCGTCACCCTGGAAAATGCCCGAGTAGCGCTCGATCGCCTCCATCAGCGCGCTCGCCTCGCCCTGCTCGGCCGTGGAGCCCTTGCCGAAGCTGCCGCCGCTCAGGGCGGACCTGAGCTGGTCGACGTTCCAGGCCGGCGCAGAGAAATTGTGGTGGGCGAAAAAATTGGTGTTCATCGGCGGATCGGCCTCGATCCGCTCGAGCCGCGACACCACGCCGGTCAGCGGACTGACATGTTTGCGGAACCGCGCCACGGTGGCTCGCGACGTCACGGTGCGGTATCCGCCGCTGGTCATGACGAGCCGTCTGCCCTCGGCAATGTCGATCGGCACTGCTGCCCGTCGCGGATTCCGCAGCTTCTTGCTGCCGCAGGTCCGACATTGCGGGCGTTTTGCGACGTAGTGCCTGGCGATGGCAGCCCCGGTCAGGTCGAAGCTTGCGATGTGATCGCTGAGGTCAGTACGAAATCCCGAGGCGATCGCCTTCGCGATTTCAACCGCAGCGAAGTGGATCGCGGTCTGTCCTACGGTGTCGTTGACCAGGGGCGATACGGCGACCGCTTGCGCCGCTCCGCGGTCGAGAAATCCCTTGATCTCGCGATTGCGGATCATGCGATCGAACAGGCAGGTCCAGCAGGCGCTTTCGCCCGGCTTGAATACAGGCCCCACCAGTGGAAACACGCCGGACGGCTGGACCAGCAGCCAGGGCGTCCCGTCGGCCACGCGTCCCGTGTTCACATCGGCGAGCCGCCGTTCGAGGTAGTCGTTCACAAGCGTGATGATGAGCCTGGGCGACCGCTGGGTGATTTGAACCCCGAGCTTGCTCAACGCCGCGCTCAGTTCGCCGGCGCCTTTGACATCGATCGATTCCACCCGCACGGGCCAATTGCGCAGGTTCTCTTCGGCGACCTCGGGAGGCAGGCCGAGGCTTGCCCAATATCCATCAACGGCGCCTGCGTATGCGTGCGATGCTCCACTGACGACGTACCGGCGCTCCAACAACCGCCTGATCGCCTCCTCGATCTCGGCGACGGGAAAACTCTTCGAAAGCTGGCGGATGATCTCCGGCGCAGCCTTGCCATTTTTTCCGATCGCGCTCGCCACGGCGCAATACAGATCGCCGTGCAGGAAGAACTTGCGGTTCTCCGAGTAGAGACAGACCACATTGGGAGGAAGCAGATAGGCGGTGAAGTTCGGCGCGAATCGCAAAATGCTCTTGCGGGTCTGCCGCGCAGCGCGACTCTTTCGATTGACTGTCATCGGGCAGCACGCTGATCCTGTTCCCGTCATTTCCGATTGCCGGCGCACGACGAACGCTTGGCCCGGCCCGACTTGTGCGCCGAGCTCGACCACCGGCCATCTTCGAATAAGTTGGAACATACTCGCTCGCCATCGGCAAGCTGACCAGCCAGGCGCAGCGAACGCCTCAACAAAAACAGCAAATTGGCCGGGTCGTTTGCGAGCCCGGCCAATGAAATCGTGACTTGTCGATACACAGTCAGGGAGCGCTGTTGTCTAGCACCAGCGGCAGCGGCCCCATGATGCACAGCACCCTGTGCATGCCACCCCCACGCCGATCCAGCCAACGCCGCAGCCACCGCAACCGACGCCGCAGCGACAGGCTCTGCAGCCTGCGCAACCTCTGCAGCCACCGCAACCTCTGGCCGCGCAGCCACCGCCGCAGCCACGACAGCCACCGCATCCCCGCGCGAGCAGCACGCCGCTCAAGGTTTTCTCATCGTTGGCGAGATGGAAGGTGGCGAGGCTGACGTCCGCGAGTTCTTCCTCGCTGAGCGTGGTGAACTGGCCGGGCGCGAAGTTCGGCCTTTGTTGAAGCTCGCCTGGCGGCACCGCGGACGCCGCCGCGCTTCCGGCCAGCGAAAAAGTCAGTCCGGCGAAACCGAGCGCCGGTACTGCTGCTTTGGTCATTCGCTTCTGTTTCGAAGCTTGCTTCGTCCGCTGCATGGCCGCATCCTCCGTGGCTGGAAGTACGATCTTGGTGGGATGATCCTACGCCTAGCAAACAGGGCGAGCAAGATTCACGCGTACACAAATGTGTTGGGCTCGTTCAGATGCATTCATCTTCATGAACGACATCGCGGCAATTTCTTGTCGCTTATACCGAACTGCCGCCATGATGCAGTGCGCAATCGTCTGCCCGCGCGAACGGGGAAGCTAGCTTGGTCGATCAACTCGGACGCTTCGCTTGGTATGAGCTTCTGACGACGGACAGGCCGTCGGCGGCTGCCTTTTACGCCGAGGTCGTCGGCTGGACCGTGAAAGATGCGTCGAGCCCGGAACTTGCCTACACGCTGCTGACTGCAGGCGACGCTCCGGTCGTCGGGCTCATGGATCTCCCCGAAGAGGGGGTGCGAATGGGAGCAACGCCGAGATGGCTCGGCTACGTCGCCGTCGATGACATGGATGTGAGGACCTCGCAGATCCGCCGGCTTGGGGGCGCGATCCTGGTATCGCCGACCGACAGCAACATCGGCCGCATTGCGGTGGTCGCCGATCCGCAAGGAGCGACGCTTGCGCTGGTCACAGGGCTGACATATGGCCAATCGCAACCGAGCGGGTTGGACCAGCCCGGGCGTGTGGGCTGGCACGAGTTGCTGGCTGAAGACCGAAGCAAGGTCTTTCCGTTTTACGGCGAGCTTCTCGGCTGGCAACAGGCCTCCGCCGAAGCCGACCCGGCAAGCGTGTATGAATTGTTTTCGGCGGCCGGGCAGACGATCGGCGGCATGCTCACCAAGCTTCCGGGCGTATCGCAGGCGTGTTGGCTCCATTACTTCAATGTCGACGACGTCGGCGCGGCGGCCAGGCGGGTCAATGCTCGCGGCGGTCGGGTTCTCCAAGGGCCTATCGAGTTGCCCGATGATTGCTGGATCGTGCGATGTGTCGATCCCCAAGGCGCCCTGTTTGCGCTGCAGGGGGCGTGGGATCAGAAGGGCATCGAGCGATCCTCCGCCTCGGAAATCACCTGGTCCGCCAAATGGGAGGGCATTGCTTCACAGGGCAGGATGGTGCTTCCCAAGACGAAGCGACAAAAAAGCTAGGTATACGTTCCGCGTCTCTGGTCAACACGAGCGATACATCGCCTGCAATGGCTTTCCGCTCAAAAACATGATGTGAGGTGTGAGGCCGCCCCGACGTGCGATCCAGCGGCGCACCGGCGCCGGGTACGTCGAGTACAGCATCAAGGTCGCTTCGGGATCGGTGAAGGTACGCCCGTTGGGATCGTAATTCCAAACCGCATGGAAGCCGAGAGTCGCGCGCGACGTCACGCAGATTCTGTTTCGGGGGAGCTCGCCCAGGATAATGGTACATGCCGAGGCGCAGAGACCATCAATGATCACGGATTCGCCGGATGAGGCCAGTCGCTGATATTTGACGACGTAAGTCGCGATCCGACCGCCGTGATCATTCGAGATGCGTATTGCAGCACACGCCTCCGACACAGTTAGGATTAGGACAATTGCCGCAAGGAACCGGGTCATATACTTCATGTCCCCACCCTTGGGTTCGAGCAAACCGATTGGATCGCTTTGCGTGATGGCGAAGCCGCGACAAGCTCGTTCAGGTTCGTGGCAATGTCTGGGCGCTACCCGTAGCAGGGGGCAGGACAACAGCAGTTCCCAAGGCTGCGGCTGAAACGAAAAACCTGAAATTGCTCCCGCAACCCGAGCGGCGGGATATGGTTATGACCTGCGAGGGAACTCTAACGGTGAGCCCTGTTGCAGCGCTTTGAATCGGAAGAGCCATTTCCCTGAAATCTTATTCCGCGCATAGGCCACTCCAATCACGCCGTTGGCGGTGGCCGCAAAGTAGAAAATAGCAACGCTCTCGAGGTTCGAGGGCGCCAGGAAGTACATGCTCGTAATCCGTCTCAAGAAGTTCCCGCGTCCCTTCCTTTCCCGCGTGGGTGAGGTGATCGAATAGTGCTGGTCACTTCCGATATTGGCACTTTTCGGAAATGGCGCGACGTCCGACTTGAGTCCGCTATGGGTACCAAAGCAGACGTCCGCCGACTCTAATTGTGGGTTCACGCCCTCATCACACCACCGCGTTACGCGCGATGGTCTCGCGATAGAACGAGGCGCTGAGTTTTGGCGTGCGACGCTGGGTATCGAAATCGACCCGGTAGAGACCGAAGCGTTTCTCGAATCCATCCGACCATTCGAAATTGTCTAAGAGGCTCCACAGAAAATAGCCGTGCACCGGCACGCCCTCGGATGTCGCGCGCTGCAACTGCGCGAGGTAATTGCGCAGATACATCACGCGATCGAGGTCCGAGATGCCGCCGTCGGCGGCCACCTGGTCGGTCCCCGACGTGCCGTTCTCGGTGATATAGATCGACTTCACGTTCCACAGTTTGGCGACATGGCGCGGCGTCCAGTACATCGTCTCGGGGCCAAATCTGAGCCAGGGCGCGTCCATATGCGGAAACGATGCGGGGAAGGGCGCCAGCGTGAACCCGCGCCCATTGTCGGCAGCGACGACGTAATGATCGGGCATATAGATGTTCAGTCCGACGAAATCGACCGGCGATGAAATGATGCGCAGATCGTCTGGCGTGAACTTCGGCGCGTCGTTGCCGGCCTGCGCCAGATAAGCGTCGGTGTATTTTCCCTCCATCATCACGGTCAGATAACCGGCATTGAGTTCGCGCATCGCGATCTCGGCGGCGCGGACGTTCGCCGGCGTATCGATCGCGGGGATACAGCTCACGGCATTTTCCGCCGGGCCCACCTTGGTCCCGGCGCGCGCCTGGGCGCGGATCGCCTGCACGGCAAGACCGTGTCCAAGGGCGATGTGGTGCCGGACCTGGTTCACTTCCGCCTGCGGTAATTTCAGGCCGGGGGCGTCGGAGCCGTATTGGTGGCCGAGCGACACCGTTCTCGAGCATTCATTGATCGTGAAGAAGTGTTTGACCCGGTCGCTCAGGCGGCCGGCGACATAGGCTGAGTAATCCGCGAACGCCTTTGACGTGTCGCGGGAGGTCCAGCCGCCGAAGCGGGTCTGCAGCGCCTGCGGCAGGTCCCAGTGATACAGCGTTGCAAACGGCTCGATCCCGCCTGCCAGTAGTTCGTCGAGCAGGCGGTCGTAGAAGTCGAGACCTTTGGGGTTCGGCGTGCCGGTACCATCCGGGAAAACGCGCGGCCATGCGATCGAAAACCGATAGGTTTTTGCGCCCAGCGCCTTCATCAGTTGAACGTCTTCCCGGTACCGATGATAATGGTCGCAGGCCACTTCTCCCGTGCTCCAATCCGAGATCGCGCCGGGCTTGCGCGCGAAAAGGTCCCAGATCGACGGGCCACGGCCGTCCTCGTTGACGGCGCCTTCGATCTGATAGGAGGACGTGGCCGTGCCCCACAGAAAGCCGTCCGGAAAGCCGGGTGGGGCGCCTGTTATTTCCCTGCGCCGATCAGCCGGCGCATCGGCGCCGCGAGCCCCGGTGGCGCCGGACAATCCGAGCGTCGTCCAGCCCAGAATTTTGGCAAACTGGCGTCGGGAAAATCCTGGCAATGACATCGCTTCACGTGTTCGGGATCGAGGCAAATATGCGGCAAAAGCAGAGCTTACCCTTCGCGGCCGACCTTGATGCTGGTCGAATTGACATGTTACGAGGTCAGGTGAAGTCGCGCAAACGGCGTGAACATCCACCGACAAGCACGCCCTGAGGACAGGATCGACGGCCTTGCGCACGCCACTGGCGCTCTTCTTTGTTTCGATCGGATGCATTGCTGCGGCGTGGTGGTGGCTGGCCTCGCCGGTCACTTTGGTGCGCGCGCCGATCGATCCCGAGGCCAAACTGGAATGCGTGTCCTACGCGCCGTTTCGCGGCGAACAGACGCCGCATAATCCGCATCTGATCGTTAGTCCGGAGCAGATCGCGGAAGATCTCGGCGAGCTTGCCAAGGTCACCAAATGCATCCGCACCTATTCGATCGATAACGGTTTGGACAAGGTCCCCGAGCTGGCGTCCAAAGCCGGGCTGAAAGTTCTGCTCGGCGTCTGGATCGGGCGCGATCGCGCCAAGAACGTGCTGCTGATCAATCACGCGGTCGCGCTGACCAACGACAACCCGGGCGTGGTGACGTCGCTCATCGTCGGCAGCGAGGTGTTGTTGCGCGGAGAGATGACGGTGTCGGACCTGCGCGAATTCATCCGCTCGGCCAAATCGCGCGTCCATGTTCCCGTGACCTACGCCGATGTCTGGGAGTTCTGGCTGCGCTACCGGGAAATGACCGCCGATGTCGATTTCGTCACCGTGCATTTCCTGCCCTATTGGGAGGACGTTCCGCCCCGCGCCGAAGACGCCGCGGCGCATGTCGATGAAGTCCGCAAGCAGTTGACGGTCGCCTTTCCCGGCAAGGAGATCCTGATCGGCGAGACCGGCTGGCCGAGCCAGGGACGGATGCGCGAGGTCGCGGTGGCCTCCCGCATCAATCAGGCGCGCTTCATTGCCGAGATTCTCGAACGGGCGAGGGTCGAGAAGTTTCGCGTCAATCTGTTCGAGGCCTATGACGAGCCGTGGAAGCGCAAGTGGGAAGGCACCGTCGGCGGCTATTGGGGCGTGTTCAATGCGGGTGAGCGCCAGCTGAAATATCCGGCGGGCGTTGCGATCGGAAACTACCCGCTCTGGAAATGGCAGATGGCGGGCGGGCTCGCGCTCTGCGTCCTGATCTTTCTCACGGCAGGGCTGACACTGCGGCGTCGACCGTCGTCGCCGGGATTTTCGTCGTGGATGGCGGTTGCGATATCCGCGACAACGAGCGGGGTGCTGCTCGGTGTCGGCATCGACAAGCTGATCTATGAAAGTTTCGGCTTCGACGGCTGGCTACGGCAAGGCGCGCTGCTGGCGGCAGCCATCGCCGCGCCGCTGTTGTCGACGCAAGCCTTGATGTCGGGGCGCCCGGTCCCGGTGTTTCTCGATATCCTCGGGCCTGCCGAACGCCGCACCCAGACCTTCATGACGACGCTGCTCGGCATTACACTGATCGCGATCACGCTGACATCGGTGGAAACCGCGCTGGGTCTGGTGTTCGACGGGCGCTGGCGCGATTTCCCGTTCGCTACCCTGACCATGGCCGTCGTACCGTTCACGACGCTCTCGCTGCTCAGCCATCCCCGCTCGGGTGCGCGGCCGGTTGCCGAAGTCGTGTTCGCGGGCTTGCTGGCGCTGGCAGCCGTCTACATCGGCTTCAACGAAGGCGTTGCCAACTGGCAATCGTTGTGGACCTGCGCGATCTATCTGCTGCTGGGCTTTACGCTGTTGCAGGTGCGCGAGGGAAAATCTTCAGAGGGCAAGTCCTCCGAGCTACAGTCCGAACGCTGGTCGAACGAGGCTTCTGGTCAATTGCATTGATGCGTGCCCTCGCATTCAAGGCTTGATTCCGATCTTCTCCCTGATCGCACCGAGTTCGGTCTCGTCCCAGATGCCGATCAGGACGCCGTTTTTCACCTGCAATTGCTGGTTCGCATAATTGGCGATCTTTTCGTTCGGCGTGGTGATGTGTCCCTTCGGATGCAGCGCCCAGTCGAGCAACTCCGCCTGCAGCCGCGCGACCACATCGGCGCAGGATGGATCGGCGCCGCGATCGCAAAATTCCTCCGGATCGCTGTCGAGGTCGTAGAGCATGGGGCGAAAACCCGACGCGTGGATGAATTTCCAGCGGCCGTCATACACCATGAACAGCCGGCAGCGCTCGATCGGCTGTCCCAGCATCAGGCGGACATCCTGCATGGCGTAGTCGTATTCGGAGAACACCACCTTGCGCCAGTCGGCCGGTTTGTGTGCGTGCAGCAGCGGCAGCAGCGAACGGCCCTCCAGAATATGGTCCGGCGGTTTGCTGCCGAAATAATCGATGAAGGTCGGCGCGAGGTCGATCCCCTCGACGAGCGCGTCGCACACCGTGCCGCGCGTGCCGTCGGCAGCCGCCGACGGATCGATCACAATCAGCGGGATTTTCGCGGACTGTTCGTGGAACAGATCCTTCTCGCCCATCCAGTGATCGCCGAGATAGTCGCCGTGATCCGACGTGAACACGATCATGGTGCTGTCGAGCAGGCCACGTACGTCGAGGAACTGCATCAAGACGCCCATCTGGTCGTCGATCTGCTTGATCAGGCCCATATAGGTCGGAATGACTTTTTCGCGGGCCTCGTCGCGCGACATGTTTTTCGAATAGCGCATGTTCATGTAGGCGGCGAACACCGGATGCGCGTTGTCGCGTTCGATGTCGGAGCGGATCGCGGGCTGCACGTCTGACGTGGCGTACATGCTGGCATAGGGCTCCGGCGCGATATAGGGCCAGTGCGGCTTGATGTAGGACAGATGCAGGCACCACGGGCGGCCATCGTCTTCGGCCTCCGCGATGAAATCCATCGCGCGCCGCGTCATGTAGGGCGTCTCGGAATGCTCTTCGGGGACGCGCGCGGCCTTGTCGGCGTGAACCAGCAGCCAGCCGTTTTGCAGGGAGCCGTCGGCGTCGGCGCCGGAATTGGCCCAGTGCTCCCACGGATTGTCGGCGTTGTAGCCCTGCTGGCGCAAATACTCGTCGTAGGCCGGGCGAGGGCGTCCGGTCGGATGCAGGCCGTCGTCGCGCTCATAGGGTTCGAAGCCGCATTCCGACACGTGCACGCCGATGATCGAGTCGGGCGCGATGCCGAGATTCTTCAGGCCTTCGAGGTCGGGCGCCATGTGGGTCTTGCCGACCAGCACATTGCGGACGCCGATCTTCTTCAAGTGATCGCCGAGCGTCGGTTCGCCGATCCGCAACGGCCAGCCGTTCCAGTGCGAGCCGTGTGAACGCATATAGCGGCCGGTGTAGAACGACATCCGCGACGGGCCGCAGATCGGCGATTGCACATAGGCGTTGGAGAACAGCACGCCGCGCTTGGCCATCGCATCGATGTTCGGCGTCTTCAGCACGGGGTGGCCGGTACAGCCGAGATAGTCGTAGCGAAGCTGGTCGCACATGATCCAGAGCACGTTTTTCGGCTGTTGCTTCGCAGGCTTTTCGGAAGGCGGCATTGGCAGGGCATTTCCAGCGGTTCGGGAGCCGCGATGGTGCGATATTGCCGGTCAAATGACAATAAAAGCCGCCCGCCGCACCGGCCGGGGCCGCGACGTTAACGTTTGGCTATCGCGATTTCTCGCAATTGAACTGGCATCGAGGCTGGCGCGTTAGGCTTACCGGCAGTTTGGCCCGCCGCTTTAACCCCTGAGGTTGTGCGTTGGATTAGATTGCCCGTCGAGGAAGGCGGGGATCCCAAGCGATGCGCATTGGCGTAACACTGGCAATCTTGATGGCGATGACGTCGACGGCGTTTGCCGGCGGCGGGTTTGATATCGTGATTCCCGGTCGCCCCGGCGTGCCCGTCGTCATTAACGGCGTCGACGCCTCCTATGCGGCGGTCGAGGGCGAATGGGGTCTCGGCAAGAACTGGCAGGTGCAGCCGACCGTTTACGGTGGCCGCTATATCGATCCGGTTCCGAACGTCGGCCACTACTATCCGAGCGCAGGCCATCTGCCCGGTTACGGGCGCCTGGAAGTCGAACCGCCGGCCAACCGCCGCTTGCCGCAGCCGGCCGAGAGCTATCATGAATCATGGTCGGCGCAGTCGGCGCCGCTGCCGGCGCAGTCCAGCGTGCCGGTCGATCCGCCGGCGATCATCTACGCGCCGCAGGAGCAGGGCCGTCGCGATTTCAGGCCGCGTATTCCGCAGAACGTTCCACACTAGCGCATGATCCGAAAAAGTGGGCACCGGTTTTCCGAAAAGATCATGCTCAAACAAGAAGCCAAACACTTCAAGAAACTGCGTCAACGAAAACACCTACAGGAGAGAGTAATGCGTCAATTGTTTACTGGATTGGTTGCGGCGGTCGCGGTCATGGCCGCGGCGCCCGCTTTTGCGTGCGGCTACAACCCTTGCGGGGCGCCGGTTTACGTCGCGCCGGCGCCGGTCGTCGACTACGGCTGCAACCCCTGCGGTTGGGCCCATGAGCGGCTCGCCGCTCCGGAGCAGCAGTACTACTACGTCAACCAGGGCCCGACCTATACCGGCCCGGGCAACTTTGCGCCGGTTCGGACCTACGAAGAAGGTTCGGTGTCGGGTTACGGCTACGGCTATCACCGTCCGTACTACGGCTACCGTCACCACTACGGCTACCGCCCGCATTATGGCTATCAGCCGCATTACGGTTATCGCCACTATGGCACCTACGCGCCGCGCGTCAGCTACTATCACGCGCAGCGCATGGGCTACCACCGCGGCTACTCGCCGTACTACGGCCGCCACGTGCTGCGCCGCTACTACTGATCAAATGATCGTTTGAAGATTTCAGCGCCCGTTCGCATCAAGCGAGCGGGCGTTTCTATTTCATCAGACCGAGCCTGGACGCACCGATGTAGAGCGCCAGCACCGCGGCGTTCGAGACGTTGAGGCTCTTGATCTCGCCGGGCATGTCGAGGCGGGCCACCACGTTGCAGGTCTCGCGCGTCAATTGCCGCAGGCCCTTGCCCTCGGCGCCCAGCACCAGCGCCAGCGGCTGCCGCAGTTCGACTGCGGCAAGGTCCGTGCTGCCCTCGCTGTCGAGGCCGACCGTCAGGAAGCCCAGCTCGTTCAGCTCGTTCAGCGCGCGGGCGAGGTTCTGCACGGTCACGACAGGCACCATTTCCAGTGCGCCCGAGGCTGACTTGGCCAGCACGCCGGTCGCCTCCGGACTGTGCCTGGCGGTGGTGACGATCGCCTTGACCGCAAAGGCCGCCGCCGAGCGCAGGATGGCGCCGACATTGTGCGGATCGGTGATCTGGTCGAGCACCAGCACGATGCCTTCCTGGGGCAGCGTCTCGAGGTCAGGCGAGGGCAGGGGATCGGCCTCCGCCAGCAGGCCCTGGTGGACGGCGTCGGGCCCGAGCCGGGCGTCGATTTCGCTCGGTCGGACGATTTCGGGGGTGACCTTGGTGTCGATATTCTCGTCGCTGAGCCGGCGGGCGGCGTTCTCGGTCAGCAATAGCCTGCGGATTCCGCGCTCCGGGTTGGCCAAAGCGGCCGAAACCGTGTGCCAGCCATAGAGAATCACCGGCCCGTCCGGACTGCTGTCGCGGTCCCGCCAGGTCGGTCGGCCGCCCGGTTTTCGGCCTTTTTCGAAGGGTTTGCCGCCGCCACGGCGGAACGGCGGTTTTCGATCGCGATCGCTCATGGGAAGCTTCTGTCACGGGTTCCGGATTATGGCAATTTGGGCCCTTCCGCGGCGGATTTGATGGCTTGTCTTGGTTGACTTTGCCACCCCCCTTCGCCCATAAACGCGCCCGACCGGGAGCTCGCCATCGGCTCCCGGATTTAACGTCATCCATGGCCTGATCCGCCGCCTCTTAGCGGTCTGGCTTGCGATGCTGTTGGACGGGGGAGTGTCCCGAGTGGCAAAGGGAGCTGACTGTAAATCAGCCGTCTTATGACTTCGAAGGTTCGAGTCCTTCTTCCCCCACCAGCCTTCGCTCGCGCCGCGAGCTACGGCTAGGCAAGCCACCCTCGTAGCGAAGGCTGCCGCGCCGACTTGTCCGCCGTAGCTCAAAGAGCGAAGGCGGAAGGGCGTAGGCGGGCTGTGACTGACCGAGTTGCGGCACCCAACCAAAATATCGAAATCAACCCCATGCAAAGTAGCAAGGCGGGCTCTGCGCCCCGACCACTGCCATTTGCATCCCCCGAACGCCCATAGCAGGATACCTGTACCTTCGCGCCACCACAGGCCTCCCGCGTGCCCCAACTCGCCAACGCGCTCCACAACGCCAACAAGCTCAAGCTTGGCCTGTTTTCCCTCAACGCCGACGGCGGCATCGCGATTACGAAAGTGCCGGAGCGCTGGCGGGCGGACTGGGCCGATATTGCCGAGGTCGCCCAAATGGCCGACCGCGCCGGCTTCGAGTTCATCCTGCCGATCGCGCGCTGGAAGGGATTTGGCGGCGAGCTCGATGTCCGCACCCTGTGCTACGAGACCTTCACGTTTGCCGCGGCACTGAGCGCGATGACCGAACAGATCACGATCTTTTCCACGGTGCATGTGCCGGTCGTCCATCCGGTGTTCGCGGCCAAGGCGCTGGTGACGGTCGACCATGTCAGCGGCGGCCGCGCCGGGCTCAACATCGTGGCCGGGTGGAATCAGGGCGAGTTCGACATGTTCGGGCATGCGCTGGCCGAGCATGATCGCCGCTACGAGCAGGGGCTGGAATGGTTCGAGGTGATGAACCGGATCTTCACCTCGACGGAGCGGTTCGATCACGACGGCGAATTCTACAAGCTGACCGGCGTGATTGGAAAGCCGCAGCCGGTGCAACGGCCACGGCCGCTGACGATGTCGGCGGCGTCCTCACCGGCGGGACGGGCATTCGCGATGAAGACCAGCGATCTCCTGGTCACCGTGCTCGGCGTCGCCGGGGAGGGACTGCCGCCGGTGCGGGCGCTGGCCGCCCAGCGCAACGCCGAGGGCCGCCCGTTGCAGATCATCACCACGACGCATGTGGTGTGCCGCGAGACCGACCGCGAGGCGGAAGACTACTACCAGCATTACGCCGTTGCGAATGCCGACACCGAAGCGGTCGACTACCACATGAACATGTCGCGCCGGAATCGCCAGCTCGACACCAACGAGATCTTCAACGAGCGCAAGCGCTATGCCGGCGGCCTCAGTTCGCATCCGCTGATCGGCCGGCCGGAAAAGATCGTCGACGAATTGCTGTGGCTCAACGCCGCCGGAATCGACGGCGTCACGCTGTCATTCGTCAACTTTAGGGATGAACTGCCGTTCTTCATCGAGCGGGTGCTGCCGCTGCTGCGGCAGGCCGGCTTGCGGCAGTAGCGCCGGTTCGGCTGAGTGCGCGAAAACCTAATGACCGCGCTGCATGCAGGACATCACATAGTCCCGAAAAGCGAGGCCTTGCGTGCCACGCCTGCTATTGACGCTCATACTTTGAGCTTCCTGCTGGCAGTGTTCACGCCTGGCGACCAACCCCGGATGCTGCGCACTGGCACATGCAAACCGCGCGCGACCCGGCGGATAGATCCAGCAATCCTCGGCGGCAGCGGAAGAAGACAACGAGGCCACGAAGACAATCAGGGGAATGTATTTCATCGTTCCGCTCCCGAAACTTCGGCGCGGACTTAACCCCGAAGCCTCCGGTCCCCGCAAGCCGATTGGGAGCCATGACCAGTCTTGAACCTCTCCAGACGGCGCCGCGACCAAGCCGCCGGGAGAGAGATAGAGCCTGATGCTCGATACGCTGACGACGATGTTGTTCCTGATCCTGGTGTTGATCTGGATCCTGGATTGGCTCGGCCTGCTCGATGTCGTCAGCGCGCTGTTTGAACTGGTCAGTGCCGTGGCCGCGGCCGTCCTGCTGCTGGCGGCCTGGGCGGTCCGCAAGGTTACGGCTCCCCGTAAACCGGTCCCTCCGCCGCCGTCTCCGGGATCACCGCCCCGGGGAGGTAGAGCGCGATCGGACGGATCTCGTAGACCGCCGTCGGATTGACCCGGCGCAGGTCGCGGGCGACGCCGAGGGCTGCGTCCTCGTCCGCGCAGTCGACCATGTAGAACCCCAGCAACTGCTCTTTCGTTTCGGCAAACGGCCCGTCCAGCACCATGCCGGCGCCCGGGCCGCGAAGGGTGCGGGCCTTGGCGGTACCGCCCAGCCGGGCCGTCGGGCCGAGCAGTTTGTGCGCGTTGAGCCGGTCATGGACGGCGAGCAGATTGGTCATCAGTGCCGCGTCCTGCTCGGGCGTCCAGGACATGACCTCGGCTTCGACGTGATAGGCCAGAATGGCGTAAAGCATGGGTTCTCCTCGTTTGCTGGCGGGACCTGTTGCCGTTCAAGGACGTTCGGACGCGGCATATCCCGACAAACCGGTTTTTGAAACCTGGCACCGTGCAGCCGGCCGCGACGAAACACTCCGGAAACACGATATATCCACCCCCGCTTGAACGCGCCCCGGCGCGTGCACGACTGATGAGCAGAACGCAGGAACTGCGCAGCCATCATGGAGACGGTCATGTCACGCCAGCCCGCCACGATCATCAGCGATGTCGCCACCCGATCGAACGCATCGACGCAGGCCGGCGACTGGCACGACGTCTCCGGCCATCACCGCTACTACGGCAGTTCGGCCACCAATGGCGGCGAGCGAATCATCGAGAGCCGCCGCGGCCCGCGCCCACGCTCGGTCAATCTCTGCGGCTTCTGATCGCGAGCCCTTTGCCGATCACAAGCTTTCGAACAACGAAATATCAGCACATGACCGTCGTCGCGTTGTTCGTCCTGTTCCTGCCATTTCTTTTCTCGCTGTTCGGACAAAGCGCTGTCGCGAAGATGCTCTGTCTGGTGACGAGCATCCTGGCCATGCTGCTCAGCGTCGAACCCTATGGTGCCGTGCTGCCCTGGTCGTTCGGCGCCCTGATCGCCGCCGTTTCGGTGTGGGAACGAATCCGGCAGCGGCGGACGGTGTGAGAGGTTCGCGCTTCGCGCGTCTCGCCAAACATCCCCAAAATAAAAGGCGCGGCGGGATTGCTCCCGTCGCGCCCCATTATTTGTGCTCGCTGGTCCAGGGCTGAGAGCGCCCCGATGCCGGACCTTCAAAGCTCGTTAGCCTTGCAGAGCCTAGCGGGCGATCCCAGCGAGGTGACAGCGCTTGGTAAGAGACACTGGATCACCTCCTTTCGTTGGTTGTGGAAACATCAATATAGGCAGCGATTCTGCCGCTGTTAAGCCCCGATCCGGCGCGGAATCCGGGGAACACGGCCCTTGGCCGGGCGCGAACGGCCGCCCGCGAGCCGGGTTGAGGCCATCAGCGCGGCGTGTTAGGTGATCCCCGTGCGCGGGTGTAGCTCAATGGTAGAGCAGCAGCCTTCCAAGCTGAATACGAGGGTTCGATTCCCTTCACCCGCTCCAAAACGATTTCAATGGCTTAGCCAGGAATTTTAAACTCCCATTCCGACACTGTTCCGACAATTTTTGACATGTCACGGCTGAAGGCCGATGCAAATTCGCGAGCGTTTTCAGACTCTACTTAAAGCTATTCTCATCTTCGATGAACGTCCCCAATAAGCTTGGTTCGTGGCGGGCGTGGCGACGATTGCCGATGTCCTCGAATAGGAATGATCGCGACTCTCAGGTGAGATGCGAGCTTCGGGCTAGGTGCACTGTCCTCATGCCCAAAATCCTGCCAGCCGTTCAACGAACCAGAACGCTGCCACGACGCCGACCCCATAGGCCGTGACCGTCCGCAGCCGACTTTCGACGGTCTCGGGGATCCGAAATTGCCTAGCCAACTGCATCACGCCGAGAACGGCGGCGATGAAAGCAAGCTGTCCCATCTCGACGCCGATGTTGAAGGCTAGCAGCGCTATCGGAACGTCGCCTTGTGGGAGACCGATATCGATCAGGGCGCTGGCGAAACCGAGGCCGTGCAGAAGCCCGAATGCAAAAGCGACCGCCCATGGCCAGGTGGCGGTCAGGCTGGGTTCCCCTCGCTGCCGCCGGAGGATCTCGCTCGCCAGAAGCAGAATGCTGAGAGCAATACACGCCTCGACCGGCGGTCCCGGCACATGGATAACGCCCAGGGTCGCAAGCGAGAGCGTGATCGAATGTGCGACGGTGAAGCCCGTCACCGTCAACAATAGCATCCGCGTGTTGCGCACGATGAGGATAAGCCCGAGCACGAATAGAAGATGGTCGAAGCCGAACAGGATGTGCTCAATGCCGTGCGACAGATAGGCGCCCGCGACCGCGAGAGGCCCCAGCGACGTCGCGATGTCGACCCAAGGCTGCGACGGCCGCACCAGCGTAGTCGAATGCGTGCCATCCAGCATCTGCACGCGCACCAGAACATCCGTGACCGTAGCCTGAAGCCCCACGAACTCAATGCGCTTCCCCGCCAGTCCCTGAGCGCCCACGTCAATGACCTGGCGTTCGACGAGGGAATCTGAGAGCTCTTGCGCGACAGGCTCGACAACATTGTGAATCTCGTCCGGGAGGCGCAGCACAACCGGCAGGCGCATGCCGGCAAGCATCGGCGTTCGCCAAAGCAGTTGGTAGCGGCCGGGCCCGACTTCATCGATCTGCAGATAGGCCGGCCGGATCTCGTGAGCGTGCGCGGGCTGCATCAGCACCATCAACGCCGCCAGCAGACCGGTCAACGCGACCTGGAGCCCGCGCCATTGTATCGATCGCGCCCTCACTGCGGCAACACGCTTGTCGACGCGATTGGCGCCTGAGGATTCCGCAAGCTCCCGAAGTCGACCGATTCGATGGGCGGGGCCACGACCGTGTAGCGCGCACGCATTGCCTCGTATGCAATCCGTTTGATCTCGCGCTGCTTTTGATCCAGCCAGGCGGATTTAACGTCGGACTGAACTTCCTCGAACAAAGGCACCCGGCCCGGCTCGATGGCGTCGACGAATATGAGGTGCCAGCCATAGCCCGACTGGATCGGCCCCTGCCATGCACCAGGCTTGAGCTGAAACACCGCCTTTGCGAAACCCGGGCCAAACTCCTTGGCGATCTGGTCGGGAGCGCGTTCGGCGTAGTAGTCTTGGAACATGAAGGGGTCGGCAACCGTAGCGACCTCAGG
Organism: Afipia sp. GAS231; assembly: GCF_900103365.1. Lineage (NCBI taxonomy): Bacteria > Pseudomonadati > Pseudomonadota > Alphaproteobacteria > Hyphomicrobiales > Nitrobacteraceae > Afipia > Afipia sp. GAS231. The sequence continues at coordinate 868,719 of NZ_LT629703.1, read as the reverse complement.
TGTGTCGGCCGCCTTACCTGCGATCTTGTCGAGTATTCCGGCAGCCCTGTCGCGGGCACCAGGTCGATCGAAGGAGAAGTACAGGTGACGAAAGCTCGCGCGCGCCGGAAGCGCAAAGCGATCCGAATTCTGCGTATACCAGGCTCTGAGTTCGGCATCGCCGGGATCCTGCAAAGCGGCAACATCTGCTGCCAGGAAATCCATCTTCTGCGCCAGCCGGCGCTTGATGATCTCGTCATCCTTGTCGAGCCCAAGCGCCACGGCTTCACGGGAGAGAATCTCCTCGCTTACCCGCTGCTCGATCAGGGCGTGCATCTGATCAGCCGTCGGCTGTGGCCGACCTTGCGCGAGCCATTGCACCGCCAATTGGCGTAGATCGTCCTTCGTGAGCGCGATCTGATTGGTTCGGTCGGTCCGGTTTGCGGTCGGGTTCAACAGTTCGTAGATCGCGAAGATCAGCGCGCCGGCAAGAAGGAAATGGACCAGGGGCTCGCGCAACCACCTGTGCAGCAGGCTTGGCGGCTTCGGTCCGGTCTCTGACGCAATCGGTACCGGCGCGGGCGGCTCCGGCTTCAGCTCAGGTTTGACGCGTAGCTGCGGTGCCATAGGTCGCCTGTCAGGGTTGGGGGGATCTATCGACGAGTCTCGTTGGCGGAGGCGGCACGCTGCAGATAATTGACCACGGCAAATTCGGACGCCGGATCCTTTATTGCATTGGACTTGAGTAGGGCCGCGTATTCCGTCGTGGCGTCCCAATAGTCCCAGTCAGCCAGTTGCTGCGCCACGAACCCGGCCATTCGTGGGCGCTCCTTGATGAAAGCCCGATACGCCTGGATCACGCGTTCGCGGGACACCGTGCGGTTCGCGTTGCCGTGAACGTTAAGCGCAAGCAGGGCCGCCTCGATTTCCGGCATCGTCCGGCTGCGATCGGCAAAATACATTGCCTCGACCCAGCCAACCTGAGATGGCCCGCGCAATTCGAGGTCGGCGCCAATCATCGACGCGAGGTTCGTGGTGCTGTGCGAATTCCACGCCGCTTCGAGTTGCTGCTCGAGCCGCGCGGCATCGTCCGGGCCGCCGACGAAGCCAAGCAGGAGAGCATAGGCGGCATGGCGTGAGGCGAGTTTTGGATCGTCCAGCCAGCTCCCAACCGTTGCTGCATCGATCCGCGATCTCGCAACGTCCATGACCGTATATGGGGCGCGTGCCAGCTCACCCCATGCGATCTGGGCAGCCAGCGGATCGGGGTTTTCGAGGTAGGACAGAACGAGTGCAACACGTTGCCGCCAGCCGGCGTAGCTGAGCGTGGATGACGTCTGCATGTTCGACGGCCAGGTAGGCCGTGGACGGTCGCCTTTGACGAAAGCGGTCGCAACCAGTTGCCGAAGCCAATCCGCATATTCAGCCCGGATGGTGCCGAGACTGGTCCATTGCAAAGCAAACGGGTCACGAACGAGCAGGCATGGATCAGAGCCCGGTGCCATTGCCTCGCCGAGGCCCGTCGGCGGGTCCGCGATGACATCGCCGACGGCATCCTTGCCCTTCACGACCTCGACAATCCGGAATCGAGTCGCGCCCGCGAAAGGCACGGCCAGCACCGCGCGATCTGCCATATCCAGGCGCTGGCCGATGGTCACCATTTGGCGAGCAGCTTCATAGCAGAGCTGGCATGCCACTGCGGCCGCGGCAGAGATCAGGAGGAAGAAGGCGGCCAGCGTACACTTCAGCCGCCTCGGAGCGGGAGACCGCGGCAGTCGAATCAACATCGATGCCTCCTCAGCGCAGCTCGGGCTTACCCGGCAACGGATTGAGTTCGGGCACTGCCGGGATGATCTCGTAATTCGAGTAGCCGAACTCGTTGCTGCGGGCGCCGTAATACTTGTCTCCCAGTTTGTAGGCAGTGACTTCGATCGGCGTGCCGGCGATCACGGTGACGATCTTGCCGTTGTTGACGTAATAGGGCGAGGGCGTGCCAAGATAGCTAGCCCCCGCCGGATCGCCGACGGCGCTTGGCTGGACAACGCCACGGCCGGCGTGATCGATCAGGCTCTGACCCTGATTTTGGTCGAGTTTTGACGTCACGTACGTCGGATCGATCGGCGTAAGCGTTTGCGTCGCATTGGCCGTCCCTGACGCGCTATAGGTGATCTTGAACTTCGTGCCGGTGACGTTGTTCTGCAGCCATGGGGACTTGTCGACGATCAGCGCCTTCAACTGAGCATCGTTGAGCGCGACTGCCCCCTGCTTCATGAGATCGTCGACGGTGGGACCAGCCTTGGCGATTTTCCGCGCCTCGGCGGTCGGGCTGTACCAGATTGGGGAACTCCACGCCCGCTCCTGGACGGTTGCCGCCACCACGTCGGGCGGTGCGATGCCGAGTTTCGCGGCCTGGATCGTCGTCCAGCGCGGCGTCGGAACCTCGAGCACACGCGCATAGTAGAACGCCGGAACGCCCGGATCGAACTCAGGATCGGTCCACACGGTCTTCAGTTCGACGGCGCCGCTGCTATTCGTGTAGGTGGCTTTTTCGACATCGACCGTGCTTGCGATCGGCGGCACGCGACCTGTCCACTTGTCGGGCTCTCGGTCGCCTCCCCAGGCGACGTCGAAGACCTTCTCGAAGCTTTGACCGCTCTTGGTCCAGCCCTTGATGATCTGGATGCGGTCGAGATTGCCGGAGGTGGGATCCTTGACCGCCCACACCGCGAATGACGGTGTCTTGTCGCCCGCGGGCATCGGGGTCAAATCTCCGCCCATCGGCGCGCCCTGTGCGTAGGCAGCCTTGACCCAATCGCGGTCCTTGATCCAGTCCGGCGTGAACTTCCAGAATTGCCGCCGCTGCTCAGCCGATGCAGTCTCGGCATAATTCCAGCCACCAAAGAATCGGACCTTGATGTGCGGGCCGCTAACCGCGAAGGTCTCCTTGCGCTTCATGGCGTTGAAGATCGACTCGCGGGTGTTCTCCTCCGCCCACACGCCCGTAAGCCCGGCGGGGCCTTCTTTGCGCACATCGAGGCCGGCGAACAGATGTCCCGACATGCGCGTCTCGATGGTTGCGTCGGCGATACCGTGGGCCCCGAAGAAGTTGTCCTGACGATAAGGCACCCCGGTGTCGTGCGAGTCGGAGGCGGCGCCGAAGCCGAACCTGTACGGATTGAAACCCTTGGTGTCCTCGAGCGCAAGCCCATCCTTGAGTGCCTGGCGGGCATAGCTGCCGATGACATGCGGAATGCGGCCGGCCGGATCGCCGAGCAGATAAGTAAGGACCTCGAAGTTGGCGAATTCGTCATTGGGCGAGAGCAGAGGATGGGTTTCCGATTGCCCCTTGATCTGCTTGATCTCGATCAGAGGTTCATTGCGCATCCGGGATTCAGCGTAGGTCTTGTCGATCGGTCGCCCCTTTAGGTCGACGTCGGTTGGATACATACGTCCATCCGACAGGTTGGCGTTATGCGAGATTGCGAGAAGTTCGTTGCCCGCCTTGCGCTGTCCGTCCATCCAGGTCCAGAGGTCGGTCGGATCAGGCGACTCGAGCGAACTATACGGTATCGCCGGCACATGGGCGCAATCCCTGAAGAAGACATTGCGGTGGAGGTTCATGTTGTTCGGCATGGATGTCCACTCATAGCTGCAGAAGGCTGTGAACTTGCCGGGTTCATTGGCCTTGTCCGCGAGTTGGACGTTCTGTTCCCAGACCGTGTGCGCGATCTCGGGACTCGCGAGCGCCTTGACCGGCGCACCACCGAGCAAATTGGCGCCGTAGAGGTAGACTCTTTGAACCTCTTCTGGGCTGTTGTTCTTGAGGATCAGCGGCGCCGCGGCTGGCAACTTGCTAATTGGCGAACTGGGATCATTGGCCAACTTCATCACGCCGACATATTCGGAGTGATCGGTGACGCCCGCGAAGTCGAGCGGCGTCTCGATCTTGATGTCGTAGCCGAGCGGATGCTTGATCGTCTCGCCCTTGAAATATTTGTAGGCATCGCCGGGATCCGTCACCCGATTGCCGAACAGCCAGGCATCGAGCGACCAGCTGGTGTGGACGTGCAACTCGCCGAAATACGCATCGCGGAGAGGGTTGCCCTGGGCGAACACGGACGAAACAACAAGGCAGACAAGTCCGGCTCCCAATGCGGTCGTTGCGAGACAGCGTTGCTTAGACGTCCGTTTCATCGTCGACTCCCGTTTTTGATTGTTTTCGCTCAGTCACGCTCCGCAATTTCAAAACTGTCTCGTCACCGCCTGCGGCTTGCGTGGCATCGGTTGCAAGCTTCCGGCGATCAACGATGAGTATAGCGCGAATTTCCGCGTTGGCCGATGAAGAAAGAATGGCGCGGAGCACCATAGGCCCTTCGCCCTCCGCTAACCCATTGGTGCGCAGCGATTTTTGGCCGATCATCGTTGATCGGCCGTCTTGCGCGATGTTGCCCTAAAGTGCAGGCGGGCCTGCCTGAGCCGCAGGGCGCCTCATCACCTTGAGCGCCGAAGTTAATGTCTTGGCACTCTTCAGACGTGACGCCTGGGACCAACGAAATTGGCTCGTGGGGTAAAGCTCACTTAGATATTGATATTTGCGTACGCTAAGGTTCGAAAATGACCGCCCAGGGCCGGCAAGACAGTAGAACGGGGCTAATTGAAACAGACGTATATCTTGGCGGGCCTCGGTCCCGTTCAAAGAATATACATTCGCTTGGCGACAGAAAGTGCGCTGCTGCAGCCGCTGCGATCACCTTTGGCGTCGAGCCGTTTAGCGCGGGCCATTGTTGCGGAGAATTTTTCCTGCAGGCGCTTTTGGGCTCGTTTTAAAGACTCGGGTGTTGGCTGGCGATCCAGTTGTGCGCCAACCGACTGCGGCGCGGTCAACCCTGCATTCGGATTCCCCGCGGACTGGCGTATGGCTGCTTCGAATTGAGCAATGTCTTGGCTGCAGGGACCGGCCTGGGCGACGGTCGTGCATAGGCAAAGAACCGCGCAGATGAGTGGAGCCGCCGTTTCTCGAAATTTTGTCATCCGAGTTCGCCCTATTTCACTTGGTCACGATCCGCCGCGTCGGCGTCACCGTGCTGGTCGGCGCCATCGGCGAAATCGAGAATGTCAGCCACGTGTTCCATCCCGCCGGCCGGTTGGCGGCGTCGAACTCACCATATCCCTTCAGATTGACGTACCCCTGCATGTCGCCAACCGGAAACAGGAATCCAATCTCATATGAGCCGCATTAGTTCGTACAGCCGATGCTTGCCTGATGGGCACGACCTCTTACGAAAAAAGCCCCGGCAATGCCGGGGCTTGGAGGCTCTCCTGGAGACGAGAGGGGAGAATCTTAGTATTTCGCGACCAACGGTCCGTCCCAGTGGAATTTGTAGTTGATGCCGACCAGAGCGGTTTGCACGTGAGGCCTGACGTTGAGGACCTCGGCTTGCCCGCCTGCCGGCGTCGTGAACTGATGCGCGAAGTCGTCTTCCGTGAACATGTAGTTGTATTCTGCGAATACCGACCAGTTTGGCGCAAACATCCACTCAAGACCGCCGCCGACGGTGATCGCGGGTTGCCAGAAGCCGCCGGTCTCCACCAGTGCGCCGGCCGGAGAAAATACCTGGTTGCTGCTTCGCAGGAAGGCAACGCCAAGCTTGCCATAACCGAGCAGCGACGGGGTAAACAGATAGCCGATCCTGCCGGTCCCGGTCGTGATGGACTGGAGATTGTTCGTTTCCGAGAAGGTCGGGAAGTCCGTCAAAGCGTGACGGCCTCTGATGTTACCGAAGTCGAACTGACCCTGCACGCCAAACACCAGATTGCCGGTCTGGAAGTCGCAGCCCGCCTGGCCGCCGCCGATGAAGCTACTATCCTTCTCGCGGCCGTAGTCGGCAGGCGCCGGCGCACCGGTGACGTCCAATTGCCGCACCGTATCCATTCGATTCCAGCCGCCGCCGACGTTGCCGCCGATGTAACATCCGGTCCAGGGCGTGGCGATGACCGGTGCGACGACCGGCCGCGCCTTGATCGCCATATCCGCAGCCGAGGCGCCGCTGGTTGCACCGGTTGCCAACAAGATGCCAGCAGCAAAAGCCAATTTCATTTGTCGACGCATCTAATCCCCCTGCGTGGCCGTGGCCATCAACCATTCATGATCCTGCAACAAAGCTAGATTGAATATTCGATGTGTGCGACTGCGAACTGCGCGACACCGACTGTTCAAATCCGTTTTTCGTTGGCGCGTTGCGCAGCCGCGGCATCAAAACCGCTTCAGAAAAATATATAAAGAATAGTCTTGCTGAATTGAGCGCCAAAGCGCCCATACGATGTGCGTTTCACAGGACGAACGCTAACCCGTTGCCGCCGACGAGTCGCATCCTCGTCATCCAAAAATCGGGTAACGGACACGTCGTGCGTCTTCGCATTTTTCGAATCGGGCTCCACCACGGCCATCCAACACGCAGTATGCAAACGAAAAGCCCGCCCGAATCTGGATTTCGGGCGGGCCCACTCGGAGTAAAACACGAAGCCTTGCTCAAGGGCGCCGCACGAAGATGCTAGCACCGGAATTCGGCAGTGCACTACAAATTAAATTTCGACGGTTGGTGCGGCTTGATGGCGGGCTCTGATTCTGGCTGTGACGTTTAGCTCGGATCGCGCGTCTTCCAAGTATATAAAACATAGACAGCGATCACCGCCGCCACGATGATCATCCAGTTCTGGATTTCAAAGCCAAAGACGGTGAAATGCTCGACAAGGAATTGCGCCACGCTCGCCCCCATTATTTGTGCAGAATAGGGGGTCTGACGAAAAAAATATATTATATTTATATTCTAACTGGATGAGAAATGCAGGCTAGGGGCCTTGAACGGGGCCTTTTCTTGCGAGCATTCGCGATGGCGTCCCGTGGAAAACGTCAAGTCAGCTTGCCGGCAATAGCCTTCGCTCAACGAAATTTCGAATCACTCACGTCCTGGAGCGCGGGGCTCAACGATAACAGCTTGTCGAACTCGCTCGGATGGTAACGGATGCCATCGGGGCCGATGATGAAGACTTGCCAACCCTCTTCGACAAGCGCCTGACCTTTGGCGATCGCAACGACGACGCCCAACCGCACCGTGGTGGTAACATTATCGCCTCTCGACGCGTGCACAATGAAGGTCACGGCGGCACCTCACTTGCGCAATGCCCGGTGTCGCGATCTAGCAATTTCCGTTCCAGCGACGGGATTAGACTGCGCAAGTGATACGGGATCCAGCGACAGCCCGTTCAAGAACTCTTCCAGCGCATCCCTTCCTGCCAGCATGGCGCTGCGCTGGGAAGTGAAGCCGGATTCCCGCAGCTTGACCCCCATGGGGCGCCTTTTGCGACGTATCTCCCAGTACCATCCCCGCTTATTTTCTGTCGGGGCAACGACGACGTAGAATGATCTGCGTGGTGAAGGACGGAGCATGATCAATCCATCTGCTGATGATCTTGGATCTCGATTCGCGGGACGCGCGGGAGCGGCCATTGCGGCGGTAGAGTTGAGTAGTGGAGCGGCAACTGACGTCACCAGATGCGGTATGACGGCTACTCTACCGAGTTGGTTTCGAGCCGGGGCTGCAAGCGATAGCCGACACCCGATTCGGTGATGAGCAGGCGTGGGTCATTGGGATCGGTTTCGATTTTTTGCCGTAGCTTGCGCACCAGGATGCGCAAGTACTGGATATTCTCGCGCTGATTGCCGCTCCATATCTCCTTGAGTAACTGGTCGTGCGTCACCACGAGGCCGACATGCGTCGCGAGGATGTGGAGCAGACGATATTCCTTTCGCGTCAACCTGATCTGGTTCTTGTTGAGCGAAACGGTTCGACCGACCAGGTCGATCGACAACGGGCCGGCCACGACGACTGGATTTTCGGTCGCGGTCTTGAAATATCGCCGCAAGGCGGCCTCGCTCCGTGCGAGCAGTTCGGCCATGCCGAATGGCTTGACCACATAGTCGTCGGCTCCCGCCTGTAGCAGTCGGACCTTTTCTTCCTCGTTGGATACGACCGATAGAATGATGACGGGCACGTTCGACCACGATCGAAGCCGTTCGAGAACTTCCGTACCGTGCAGATCGGGTAACGCCAGATCGAGAATGATGAGATCCGGTGAATTGAACGTAGCTGCTTTCAATCCGTCCGTGCCGTTCTCGGCTTCGAGTACGTAGAAGCCATGAATTTCGAAGCCAGCGCGAAGAAACCGCCTGATTTTCGGTTCGTCTTCGATCAGGAGAACGACGTTGCTTGGCTTATTCATCGCTAAGGGCCGCCAGCTCGGAAGACGTCATCGGGGTGCCGGGCAGGGTGATTGAGGCCGTTGTTCCCAATCCCTGGCCGCGGCTGGATATGTCGACGGCACCGCCGTTCGCTTTGACAAAGGTAGATGCGATCCAAAAACCCAGGCCGGATCCCGGGATCATTGCCTGGTGGCGTGGGCTTCGGAACGACCTGCGGCCCAATTGCAGCTGCTCATCCGGCGTTATCCCGACGCCTTGATCAGAGATCGACAGGATCGCGCGTCCTTGCTCGCCGCGTGCCCGGATCGAAATAGTTGAACCGGAGGGAGAGTATTTGGCGGCATTTTCCAGCAGCTGGCCGCAGGCTTCCTCGATCAGGGCAGAATCCACCCGGACCAGCGGAAGCTCATCGGTGAATTCGATCGATAGGCTGTGCGCCGCCAGGCGCCTGGCCCTTCGCTTGACCGCTGCGTTGACGATGTCCCGTGGATCCGCCCATTCGAGATTCGGGCTGACCCCGCCCGCTGTCACCCGGGTTGCATTCAGGAGGTTATGAATGAAGCCATCGAGGTCTGCGGCTTCGTCGGATATCGCTCCGACCAGTGAAAGGATTCGACCGTTTTCGCGAACTGCGGACATCGAATCAAGCACGCTCGCCGAACCCCGAATAGCCGCCAAAGGCGTGCACAATTCGTGAGATAACGTCCCGTGAAACGCATCTCTCAATAGCTGCGCCTGCAGGTGCAGCCTGGCGTCCTCGATAGCTTGTTCGATATCGAGGCGATGAAATGTCAAAGACACTTCTTCAAGAACAGCTCGCGAGCTTTTCGTCCTGAGATCGATAGCCTTGGCTGGGCCGCTTCCGATATTGACGGCAACGAGGCCGTGAACGGCGGTATCCGATGAGATCGGCTCCAGCAGCCACACATGCTGTGTCGGCTCGTCGGTCACGATAGCGGCGGACATCCCGCGCACCGCGGTCATGGAGGCGATCTGCACTTGCACGGCCTTCGGGACCGGACCGGATTCAGGCGGGTCAAAATGACCGTCGGCTCCGGCCGGGAAAAACGTGGCCCGTCGTCCCAGCGTTCGGGATAGATGTTTCTGAATCGCAGAGATCAGGTCCGATACGGTAAAGCAGGCTGCCAGCAGCCGCGAGAATTCATACAGATGCTGAATTTGGTTCTCTCGCCGGCGCAGCGCTTCCGTCTCGCGCCTTAGCCGTGAAGCCAGATTGCTGCTGACGAGTGCTACAATGAGAAACAGCAATAGATCGATGGCCTCTTGCGGATCCTCGACCCGAAAACTGTAGATGGGAGGGAAAAAGAAAAAATCCGCTTCCGCCATGCCGGCAATCGCCGTCAGGGTCGCAGACCAGATGCCCCATCGTGTGGCCGCGAAAATCACCGGGATCAGATAGGCGACCGGAACGAGGTTGGCCGCAACGGTGTAGTCAAGCGGGAGAAGGACAGCGGTGATCAGGCTGACGAACAAGATCGACAATAGCGGAGGGGCGACGATAGTTCGCCAGATTCGATGCGCAGCCACTTCTTCATCCAACCGGACGTCGTGCCTGTCGCTGCTTCCAACTGGCTTGGTTGCCATATTGGTGAGCCGTTGAGCCATTGTCAGATCAAAGTTCAAAGAGAGCGCTTTCGTAGAGATATTGGCATCGAATGATTATGCAGGGGATATGCCAACGCCCCGCAAGATCATGCCCCGGCAACATTGGTCGCGACGTAGAAATGCCAATTCGCACGCGCAATCGCTAACTGCGATGCCCGCGCAACGTTGTTCAACGTCTCAACTCAATGTCGCCCCGATACCACCAACTACCCAGCAGCCGCAGCATTCTTCAAATTCGCGTAGTAAATCTATGTCGTTCGCGGGCCCAAGAAATATAAAAGTAATATACATGCGCCACGGCGCATGCGTCGTCGTCGGCGCGCCAGCTAACGTTGTCGTCGGCAAAGTCAACATCCGGGCGTGTGACGCTGCTTGTCAGCGATAAAGCGAAGACTGAAATCGCTTCCGTATTTATACGGAGCAAGCGTCAGGCCGCTCAGACGGGCGATCTTGCCGCGGCATCGGGCAACCGCCCGTCCTGCGCGCGTTTGACCGCGTTGACATAGTTGAGCGCCTGCTTCTCGTCGGCAAGATCCGGCTTCGACGCTCGATACAGTTCTGTCTCACCGGACCGATGGCCGCTGGGAGGGGTGAGAGCCGCGATAGCGGCAAAGCTGACATATTTGGGCGGATACAGATAGAATTCCATCAGGGGCATATGCGGGCTACGGGCACTGCGCTTGAGAATCGCGTGGGCCATCAATCCGGCCTCCGGATGGATTGCGCTCCAGCCAGAGAAGTTGCTGGCCAATATCTCCAGCGCCAACAGCGTCGTCGCTATTCGCGCGAAGCCTTCATTGGCCTTCTTTGCACTTCTCGTGGTTGAAGCCTTTTTCAGGAGATGCCGAAACTCCTGGTTCGCTTCGATAAAGGGTCCCAGCCGGCTTTTCCATAAGATGTCCGGCAGGCAGCCATAGCCGTGGAGTTCATGGTAACTCTCGATCAGACTCCTGCATTGCGTCATCAGGTCGTTCGGCAGGAAACTGAAATCGAAATCTTCGGTCTTGCCGAAGAGAGCCGCCTCAACCCTATCGTTCGCTACCACTTCCATCGTCTCGCCTCGCGATGAGCGAAATGATTTGCTCAATGCGTCAGCATAACGAGTCGCGACATATATCTTCGACGCACAATTGCGGTCGCTTTCATAGAAAAAAAATAGCCAGTGCGCGTCCGATGTCGGCGCACGGCGGCCAGACGATCGCGCTGATCGCGCGTGCACGCGGGAAATGTAGCGGAAAAGACACATCGCGACACAAACTATTGCGCTGCGTCACGCGTTTTCTCCGAAATGTCACGGATTTCGCCGGGAGTTTGAGCAGCGCGATGAGCAATTGACGAATATGAATGCAAACATCGTCAAAGAAGCTGTTTGCGCTATTTTATCTTTATGAAACCGCGTGGAAAGCCGTATCGATTTTTTGCGGGCCCCAACGAAATATCGTTTCGAAGGTTAACGATGCGTCGCGATAGCGAGCGTCTCTAACTAAAACGTGGGGCAAGACTATGAAAAGAATTCTTCTGGCAGGGGTTTCGTTGGCGGCGTTCGGCCTGAGCAATGTGGCGCAGGCGGCAGATGCGGGGAAGGGACCTTGCCCGTACGGCGGCGATCCCTACAAGAACTATAACTGCCTCGACGCCTATCTCGGCAGCGACTTCTTGAGCCGCTTCATCAATTACTATCGGCTGGAATGGGGTCATGATGCCGCACCGGCAGATCCCAAGGCGCCTCCCGGGCGTCGCGCCTACTGGCCGGCAACACCGCAGAGCATCCCGCCATATCCCTTCACCGAGTGGCCCTACGGCGGCACCACGACGATCGGCGTCACCCGCCCCAGTTCGGTCGACAGCCCGCTGATGGTTGCCCTCGGCAACACCCCCGCCGGTTCGTGGATGAACGACAACCACATCCAGGTTTATGGCTGGCTCAATGCAGGCGGCAACTTCAGCACCAATACGGTGCGTGGCGGCAATTCGCCTGCGGCGTACAGCTACAATCCGAACACGGTCCAGCTCGACCAGGCCGTCCTCTATATCGAGCGGCTCCCGGATACGGTCCAGAAAGATCACATCGACTGGGGCTTCCGCCTCGCGCCGATCTACGGCGAAAACTATCGCTACACCACGGCCTACGGGCTCTGGAGTTATCAGCTCCTGAACCAGAACAAGAACAACGGCTACGACATGCCGATGGCCTACGGCGAGGTGTTCATTCCGCAGATCGCCGAAGGCCTGCTGGTGCGCTTCGGCCGTTACATCTCGATCCCGGATATCGAGGCCCAGCTTGCGCCGAACAACTACATGTACTCGCACTCGATGACGTACACCTTCGATAACTACACCAACACCGGTATCCAGAGCACGCTCGCTCTGGACAAAAATTGGATGGTTCAATTGGGTGTGTCGGTTGGCACCGAGGCGATGCCCTGGCACTACGGGGCGAAGATCGCAAATCCTTTCCCGAACCCGCTCTATCCCGGCACCACCATGCCGAAAGATCCGGGCGCCGTGCCTTCCGTCACCGGTGGCGTACGCTGGACCAGCGATAGCGGCAACGACAACGTTTACGTGGTTGCGGACGGCATCAACGGCGGCCAGTGGGGTTACAACAACCTGCAATGGTACGGGTTGACCTACTACCACAAGTTCAACGATCAGTGGCACGTCTCTTTCGAGACCTACAACCTGCACCAGAACAACGTTCTCAATGCGAACAATCCGAACGCCGTTGCGGCGTTTGCAGCGGGCGGCACGCCGTTCTCGCCGCAGGTGATGCCGTTCAACTCACCATTCTTCGCACAGTGCAGCAGCGCGACCGTTTTCTCCTGCAAAGCGGAAGTACAGACCTACCTGATGTATCTGAGCTACAAGGCGTCGCCGCTCGACAACATCTCCTATCGCGCGGAGTTCTACGACGACAAACAGGGCCAACGCACCGGAACCAAGACGCGCTACGTCGAGACAGGAATCGGTTGGCAGCACTGGTTCTCGCCGCAGATCGAGATCCGGCCTGAGGTGTCCTACTACAAGTCGCTGGACGGTTTTGCGTTTAACGGCAATGCGAACCTGGGCATTCCCAACAGCAGAAACTACGCCATCATCGGCTCGGCGGACATCATCATTCATTTCTGATGCGCGGAAAGGTCGCGGCGACTCGTGTCGCCAGGCGTTTGATCAGAACAATTCGACAGGGGCTAACAATGAAACGAATTCTTTTCACCACCGTCTCGCTTGGTGTGCTGGGCTTGATGTCGCCGGCGCTCGGCGCCGATCTGTCGCCTTATATCAAGGCGCCGGCAGCGGTTTCGCCAATGTATGACTGGTCCGGCTTCTATATCGGCGTGTTTGGTGGCGGCGGCTTCGGCAACCACAATCTCAACAACGCACTGGGGCCCGCCGGCTTTGCCAACTTCACGATCAACTACGACTCGACGGGGGCCATCGCCGGTGGCGAGGCCGGCTACAATGTGCAGAGCGGCAACATCGTGGTCGGCGTCGAAGGCGATGGTTTCTGGTCCGGCATCAAGGGCAGCGATCGCACGCAGTTCAACGCCGGAACTCTTCCGATTGGCTCATGGGACGCAACCAGCCTTCGGAATGGTGCGACGCTTCGGGCGCGCGGCGGCATTGCGGTCGATCGCTTGCTGCTGTTCTTCACCGGCGGCTGGGCCTACGGCAACTTTCAGCACATCAACACCGATCCTGTGCTCGGCATCGATCAGTTCAGCACGCACAGGAGCGGCTTGGCCGCGGGCGGAGGTATCGCCTATGCCGTTACCGACAACCTGATCGGAAAGTTCGAATACCGCTACTACGATTTCGGCAGGTATGTCCGGTCGGCACCGCTCAACGGACAGCTACCGTACACCGTCGACAATACCTACTCGGTCATCACTGTCGGCCTGGATTTCAAATTCGGGGGTCCGGTCGTCGCGAAGTTCTGACGGTTCGTGTGAGTGAACGAGCGTAGCGGAAATGCTGCGCTCTTCAGGAGAGGGGCGGCGATGATAACTTCGGTCTTGGTGCAAACGATCGGGCGCGCGCTTGCCGTTGCGGCGCTATGCAGTGTAGCGGCAGGATGCGCCGTTAATCTCGGAGCCACGCAATCCGAGCGACCCGACGGCAGCGGCGCGCTGCGATATTACGGGGGGCCGAAATCTCCGATGTGGTCAGGCCAATAGGTGCAAGCAGGTTTCCTTCGGAGTTCACGGTGACAAGCAAGATCAGCAGCATTGCACGGATGGGGTTCGCGGTCCTGGTCGGCTTGATTCTGGCGATCGGGGTCAATGGTGATGCTGTCGCGAAGACGGGCAAGCGTCATTGGCACGCCCGCGGGCATGCTCACAGCTATGCAGCCGGCGGCCACGAAAGAGTATCCGGAAAGCCCGTACAGCTCGTGACTCAGCGGCCAACCCGACTTGAGCCGATGCGTTACTACGGTGGTCCGAAATCTCCGATGTGGCGCGGCTCGGCCGAAAGCCAGGCGTCCGGAGGCCATGGAACTGTTTCCGGAAGGCCGGTGCAGTTTGTTTTGCGGCAACCGGCGTCGCTTGGACCGATGCGCTACTACGGCGGTCCGAAATCCCCGATGTGGCGCGGGCCGAGTTGAAAACGAGAAAGCCGGAAGCTGACCGGGATGTATTACCAACGCGAGAGAGGTCGCTTAAGTCAATGTGCGCGCTTCCAATATGAGTATGATTGCAAATTGGAATTTGCGACGGCTGGCTATTGTCCTCACGACGACGGCACTGCTCGGCGGCGCTGTCGTTGTTGCTGTGCGGACGTTTGTACCGCACGCCAAGTCGACTGAGGCGGCGCACCCTGCAAAAGTGGAGCTGCCTCGTTATGTTCCGACCGCAGCGGAGTGGGCGAGCCTGACGATCCAACCGGTATCGGAGCAGGCGTTTCGTGCCGAACGAATCACGGAAGGCAAGATCGCGGTCAACGAGGAAAGCTCGACGCCGATCTTTTCGCCCTATGCCGGCCGCGTGACGAAGCTGTTGGTCAAGCCGAGCGACATGGTCGAGCGCGGGCAGCCGCTGTTCGTCATCGAGGCCACCGATACTGTCCAGGGACTGAATGACTTCGTTGCGGCGTTGGGCGCCCTGAACACGGCGCGGTCCAAGCTCAATCTGGCGCAGATCGTCGAGAAGCGGGCCAACGACCTCTATGCCGGCAAGGCGGTGCCGCTGAAGGACTGGCAGCAGTCGCAGGCCGATCTGACGGCCGCGCAGAATGACCTGCGCTCGGCCGAAACGGCGCTGGAGGCCACGCATAACCGGTTGCGAATTCTCGGCCGTTCGGAAGACCAGATCTCCGCATTTCAGCAGACGCGGCAGATGAGCGCCGACACGCCGATCTACTCGCCGATCGGCGGCACGGTGATACAGCGTAAGGTCGGACCGGGCCAGTTCATCAGCAGCGGAGCGACCGACCCCGTCTTCATCGTCGGCGATCTCTCCACGGTGTGGTTGACCGCGTTCGTGCGGGAGTCCGAAGCGTCAGGCGTGGCTGTCGGTCAGGACATCCTGTTCTCGTTGCTCGCTCTGCCTGGCAGCCAATTCAAGGCTCGCGTCGATTATGTCGCCGCCGCCATCGACCCCGCGACCCGCCGGTTGCTGGTGCGGGCAACCATCGACAACAAGGACGGCCTGTTCAAGCCGGAGATGTTCGCCAACGTGACGATCTATGCCGGCGGAGATCATCCCTCGGTCGGCGTCCCGAAACAGGCGCTGATCTACGAAGGCGATCGTGTGCGCCTGTGGGTGGCGCATGACGACAAGTCGATTGAGCTCCGCCAAATCGAAACTGGACTGATCAACGGCGACCTGGTCGAGGTGCGGGCCAATCTTAAGGCCGGAGAAAAGATCGTCACCAGGGGCAGCCTGTTCATCGATCGGGCGGCCTCCGGCAGCTAATCGACTAAACGTTTCTCTCGCGAAAACCGGATCGAATGGACCGTCTCGTCGCCCTTGCTGTCAACCGCCGGTTCCTGATGGTCGGGTTGTTCGCCGCCGTGATCATCGGCGGGCTCGTTGCGTTCCAGCAGTTGAACATCGAAGCCTATCCCGACCCGACGCCACCGATGGTCGACATCGTGACCCAGAGCCCGGGCCTCTCGGCCGAGGAAATCGAGCGCTACATCACGATTCCGCTGGAAACCCAGGTTGCCGGCATCAAGAACATGAAAGTGATCCGGACGATTTCGCTCTACGGGCTGTCCGACGTCAAGCTGCAGTTCTCGTTTGACTATACGTACGATCAGGCGCTGCAGCAGGTGTTGAATCGGCTGTCGCAACTGGCGCCGCTGCCGAACAATGCTCAGCCGCAGATTTCTCCCTTAAGTCCGATCGGCGAAATTTACCGCTATCGGCTGGTGGGGCCGCCGAACTATTCGGTGCTCGACCTCAAGACGGTACAGGACTGGATCCTGCAACGCCGTTTCAAGGTTGTGCCCGGGGTTATCGACGTCACCGGCTGGGGCGGCAAGACGAAGACCTACGAGCTTCAGGTTGATTTTAACAAGCTGGTCGCCAACGGTCTGACGTTGCCGCAATTGCTGCAAGCCGTGAATAACGCCAACGTCAACGTCGGCGGCAACACCGTCAATATAGGCGCGCAATCCGCGGTCGTGCGCGGCGTCGGGCTGATCCGTTCAATAGATAACCTTGCCAACACCATGGTCACGTCGCCCAATGGAACGCCGGTTCTGGTTCGGGATGTCGCGACTGTCAGCGTGGGTGAGCAACCGCGGCTTGGAATTGCCGGCGAAAACCAGGACGACGATATCGTTCAGGGTATCGTGCTGATGCGACGAGGTGAGCAGAGTTCGCCGACGATCTCCCGTGTCGAAGCTCTCGTTGCCAGCATCAACAATTCCACCATTCTTCCGCCCGGGGTCCGGATCGAGCGGATCTACGACCGAAAGGACCTGATCGAAACCACCACACACACCGTGCTTGAGAATATGGTGGTCGGTATCGCGCTGATTGTGTTCTTGCAGTGGCTGTTCCTCGGTGACCTGCGTAGCGCTCTCATTGTCGGCGCGACGATTCCGTTCGCGCTGTTTTTCGCAGTTGGCATCCTCGTCTTGCGAGGGGAGTCCGCCAATCTGCTGTCGGTCGGTGCGATCGACTTCGGCTTGATCGTCGACGCTACCGTCATCATGGTCGAGGCGATATTCCGGCGGCTGTCGCATACCAACAAGCTCTCGGACAGCGAGCAGGCCGCGATCTCGGCCAAGACCGTCATGGCGATGAAGGAGCACGCGATCCTGAGTGCCGCGGTCGACGTCTCGCGGTCGATCTTCTTTGCCGCCGCCATCATCATCGCCGCGTTCCTGCCGCTATTCACCTTGAGCGGCGTCGAAGGCAATATCTTCGGCCCAATGGCCCGCACCTACGCTTATGCGCTGGCGGGTGGTCTATTGGCGACGTTCACGGTCACGCCGGCGCTGAGCGCCATCATTCTGCCCGCGCATGTCGAGGAGACCGAAACCCTGATCATGCGGTTTCTGCACCGCATCTACATGCCGGTGCTGGGACGCTCGCTCGCCCACCGCCGGATCGTGCTGGCGGGTGGGGCAGCGCTGGTCGTGATGACTATCGTTGCGGTACGTATGCTGGGTCTCGAATTCCTGCCGAAGCTCGAGGAAGGCAATCTCTGGATCCGGGCAACACTGCCGCCGACGATCTCGCTTCAGGAAGGCAATTCCTACGTTAACGAGATGCGCAGGATCATCGCCGAATTGCCCGAGGTGGAGGCGGTCGTTTCGCAGCATGGCCGTCCCGACGATGGCACCGACGCCGCAGGTTTTTTCAATGCAGAGTTTTTTGCACCGCTGAAGCCCGCCAAGCAATGGCCTGACGGGGAAGACAAGGACCAACTGACAAGCAAGCTGCTTGGCCGTTTGCAGGACAAGTTTCCCGGCGTCGAGTTCAACTTCTCGCAATACCTCCAGGACAACGTCTCGGAAGCCGTTTCGGGCGTGAAGGGAGAAAACTCGATCAAGCTGTACGGCAACGATCTGGAGGCGCTCACCGAGACTGCCAACAAGATCAAGGCGCAATTGGCGACGGTACAGGGGATTACCGACCTCGCGGTGTTCACCTCGCTCGGTCAGCCAACAATCCAGATTGACATCGACCGGGCGCGGGCGGCCCGGTATGGCCTGTCGCCGGGCGATATCAACACAACGATCAAGACGGCGATCGGAGGTGACAGCGCCGGCGACCTCTACGAGCCTGGGAGCGATCGCCATTTCCCTATTATCGTGCGCCTCGCGCCGCAGTACCGTAAAAGCGCTGAAGCCATCCAGAACTTGCGGATCGGCGCGCAGGGGCCAAACGGCGTTACGCAAGTTCCGCTCAGCGAGGTGGCGACGATCAAGCTGGTGTCGGGCGCGGCCTATATCTACCGCGAACAGCAGGAACGCTATCTCCCGATCAAATTCTCGGTGCGCGAACGCGATCTCGGCAGTGCCATCCAGGAAGCACAGGAAAAGGTCACAGCCAACGTGAAGCTGCCCGCGGGCTCGCGGATCGAATGGGTCGGCGAGTTCGGCAATCTGCAGGATGCCATCAAGCGACTGTCAATCGTGGTGCCGATCAGCCTGGTGCTGATCGCGATGTTGATCTGGTTCAACTTCGGGTCCGTCGTGGACACCATTCTCACCATGAGCGTGATCCCGATGGCGGTATTCGGCGGGATCCTTGGACTGTTGCTGACCGGCATTCCCTTCAGCGTATCCGCGGCCATCGGGTTCATCGCGCTGTTCGGCATCTCTGTCATGGACGGCATCATCATCATTTCGCAGTACAACCAGTTGATCGACGAGGGCATGGAGCGCGGCAGGGCAATTCTGCGCACTGGCGAGCTGCAGTTGCGGCCCGTGCTGATGACATGCGTCGTTGCGGGCATTGGCTTGCTGCCGGCGGCGGTATCGTCCGGGATTGGGTCGCAGGTTCAGAAGCCGCTGGCGGTCGTGGTGGTGGCCGGCATGATGCTGGCGCCTGTCGTCATTCTCATCACATTGCCGGCGTTGATTTCGATGTTCTCGCGTCGAACACGGCCGGGCCTGGCCGGTGAAGGCCATCTGGCGCCTGCGGAATGATGGTTGAGGTGAGTGGTGAGTAAGGTCGCGTCCGAACGCGCATCGGTGTTACAGAGGCGGGGGCTCCGGTTCGCCGGGCCGATGCTTTGCCTTGTAGCGCTCACCTACGGGGCTGCGGTCGCTTCCTGTGCCGCCGAAAGCCTGCCGGAGGCCTTGGTGAAGGCTTACCAGTCCAATCCGCAGCTCAACGCGGACCGGGCCCGGCAACGCGGCACCGACGAGAATGTGCCGCAGGCGCTGGCGGGTTACCGGCCGCAGATCGTGGCCAGCCTGAGCGCCGGGCTGCAGGCGGTTCGTAACTTGCTGCCTGACAATACGATGCAGAGCGACACGCTGCGTCCATGGACGATCGGCGTCACGGTCTCGCAGGTCCTGTTCAACGGCTTCAAGACCGCCAACAGCGTTCGCGTTGCGGAGTTTCAGGTGCAGTCCGGGCGCGAGGCGCTGCGGAATACCGGCCAGGGCGTGTTGTTGGACGCGGTGACGGCCTATATGAACGTGCTCGCCAACGAGGCGCTGGTCGAGGCGCAACGCACCAACGTCGCCGTGCTGCGCGAGATTCAGGCAACGACCAAAAAGCGCCTCGACGCCGGTGACGTCACGCCAACCGACACGGCGCAGGCCGAGGCCCGATTGAGCCGGGGACTGGCCGATCTGAACGCAGCGGAAGTCGTGCTGGCCATCAGCAAGGCGACCTATACCCAGGTGATTGGTGAAGCACCGATGCAGTTGGTTCCGGCGGCGCCGGTCGATCGACTGTCGCCACCGGCGCTGGCGGCTGCGAGCGAGACCGCCAACCACGAACATCCCGCGGTGCTCGGCGCCGGCTTCGATGTCGACGTCGCCACGACCACGATCAAGGTCGCGGAAAGCAGCCTGCTGCCGACGATCGCCGTACAGGCCAGTGCCAGCCGTTCCAAGCAATCGGACCAGACGCTCGGCACCTTCGGCACCGACCAGGCCTCGATCCTCGGCCAGATGAACATTCCCATATACGACGGCGGTACGGCGGCTTCGCAGACCCGGCAGGCCAAGGAAGTCGCGTCGCAGAGCCGCTTGGTGCTGGAGCAGGTCAGAAACCAGGCGAAAACGGCGGTAGTCAGCGCCTGGGTATCCAACGAGGGTACCAAGATCGCCCTTACGGCGGTGCAGTCCGAAGTGCGCGCGGCCGATATCGCGCTGCAGGGAGTCCGGCGTGAGGCGGCAGGCGGACAACGCACAACGATCGACGTCCTCAACGCGCAGCAGGATCTGACCGCGGCCCGGTCCAGGCTAATTCTGGCTCAGCGCGATCGGGTGATCGCCTCCTACACGCTGCTTAGCGCCGTCGGGCGACTTGACGTGCACACCCTCAATCTCAACACGGCGGATTATTTGCCGGAGGTTCATTACCACCAGGTACGGGATGCGTGGCACGGCGTTCGTACGCCGTCCGGGCAATGATCATAACGAGGTGCAACCCATGATCGGGCGAACCAAGGCAATGGCAGCGCTCGCCGTGGCCGCGATCCTTATTTCAGGGCTTGCGATTCCGGCGTATCCCCAGAGCATCCAGAACAGAAAAGTCGGCGGGCCATCAACGCCTCCCGTCGAAAAGCATCCGCCGGTGGACGAAAAGGCTTACAAAGCGGCGCTCGACCGCATACCTGTCCCTGACGTGAAATACGATCCGTGGGGCATCGCACGCCCGGCTGATTCAGGAACGAGCACAAGGAAATCGAACTGAGGCCGACAATTCGAGGGACGCCATGAGCGAACATATCATTGTCGATGACGAGGACGCGACCCGCACCATCACGATGCGGCGTCCGGAGAAGAAGAACACGCTGACGCAGGAGATGTACCTTGCGATGAGCGACGCGATCGACAACGCCCAATCCAATCCCGCGATCCGGTGCCTCATCCTGACCGGCCGTTCGGGGGTCTTCACGGCCGGCAATGACATTGGAGATTTTCTCCAGGCCGCGACGGCAGAACACGACGCTGGACGGCCAAGAAACGCCGTCATCTTTCTGCAGTCGCTGGTGAACAACAAGAAGCCGATCATCGCCGCCGTCGATGGCATCGCCATCGGCATCGGCACCACCATGGTGTTCCACTGCGACTACGTGATCGCGAGCACGACAACGACGTTCTCATCGCCCTTTATCCAGTATGGCCTGGTTCCGGACGGAGCTACCAGTCTGTTGGTGCCGCAGATGGTGGGCCATCAGCGCGCCTTCTCCATGCTGATCATGGGACGGCCGATGACCGCCGAAGACGCCCGGCAAGCCGGCCTGGTCAACACGATCGTCTCGCCCGGCCATGCCGTCGTCGAGGCCCGGAAGGTGGCGCGCGAGATTTGCGCGCTGCCGGCGGATGCAGTCGCAATCTCGCGCAAGCTGTTAAAATTGCCGACCGAGGATCTGGTCCGTCGCATCGGCCAGGAAGATCATTTCTTCGGCGAGCGGATGCGCTCGCCGGAAGCCATTGCCGCGTTCCAGAAATTTTTCTTGCGGAAGAAGAAATGATCGCGGGCTGACCAAGGTGTTTACCGCATTGCGGCATGCTCGCCGAAGGTCTCCTGCCATATTTTTCGCCGCTGCTCCTGCTTGCTGATCTTTCGAGCATCGGACGATTGATTCTTGCCCTTCTTGAAAAAGGGGATCAGCTTCATCGGCAGGGACAACAAGACGGCGGACAGAGTCGTCGATAGGAAACGTCTAAAACCGAGATCAAGGCCTGTTCCGTTTGAGTTGTCTCGAACCAAATGGAGGCTGGAATGCATAGAGCAACCATCACGGTATCATTGGCGGTCCTTGGCGCGGCTTTGCTGGTATCCACCCACGCTGAGGCCGGGGCATCAGCCAGCGCACCATCGAAATACGGCCATTCGAGCCAAGTGGCTTCTGTGTCTCAGTCGCAGACCGTTCGACAGGTGCGCAGGCCCGACGTCGGGATCACGGAATATTCCTCGTCGGCGAGAACTGCGTCGCCCGGGCGTGCCTATCGCTAGTTCGCCCCGGTTCTGCCGCTGCTCTGTGCGTTCGTTGACCGAAGTCCTGCGCCGACGGCGACGACTGCGTGACTTGGTGCGTCGCTCTTGTCCGCGTGGCGTGGCGGATTGGCGTTGGTCACCCACGCGCGAACGCTCGGCAGGACTTCGGGCAGGATGCCGTTAACTTCTTCTTTGGTCATGCCAGCGCGAACGCGCGGGTCGTACAGAATATTGAGCAGATGCTGGTCATAAACGTCGAAGAAGCCCATCTGGACGTCGTCGTTGAACATGGTCCAGGGGACTGAGCGGTCGTCATTGATGGCGCCCAGCGCCTGCAGTAATTCCTCATACGCGCAATCGTAGAAGGTGAATTCACCGGCATCGACCGGGAGGATCACCTCGGCCCGGCGGATCCGATAGTGCTTGTCCTTGCCGATGCCTGAAAGACATTGCGGATTGAGCGATTGCTGGATTCGCGCCGCCGCGCCGTTTCCGTATCGCGCGCGAATCGTCCGGTTGATGTCATGGTCGGCGACGAGCATCACGAAGAAATTGGCCGCCTGGCGGTCGTTCGTGACCGCTACGTCAAGATAGTTCACGTGAGCGCGAATGTCGGCGATGATCGCGGCGAGTTCCGGACGGCGGTCCGGCAACCCTCGGCTGACCACGAATATCCTGATCGGCTCGTCGAACTTTCGCACGCGCTGCGCCGGCTTGCCCAACTGCAATTCGGCGTTCAGGGCGATCTTGAAAAACCCGTCCTTGATCTCGTCATCGCTGAAGTCGCGGTGCTCGGCGGCGCGCCGGCTGCTGATATCTGGATTTTCCGCATTCGCAGGACTGCTACCGATTCCGGCAAGTGTTATCGCGATCGCGGCGAGGGCGATTGCGATGCGGTTAGCGTCAGCGCAGTTTCCCATTTTTCAGTGAAACCTGTCGCGCGGTCGTTCCGCCGGACCCTGCGGTCCTTTCGGCGCGGCCGCAGCCCTGATTTCATCGCCGGTGACACGACAGTCGCTGTTCCTGTCGAACCGCAGAATGAACGCGTTCGGCTTGTCGACGAACTCTTTGCGCGTGATCTTGCCATCCTGGTTTTCGTCGAAATAGCCGAAGTCCGCGTCTGCCAGCGTGGCGTCGGCCTTCTGAACGGTGGCGAACTCGGCAGGGTCGAGCTTTCCGTCGCGGTTGCGGTCTGCCGACGTAAAAAGCCGGTCGGCAAAACTCTTCCATTCCTCGCAGGTGTAGACGCCGTCGCGGTTGGCGTCCCAGGTCGGCGGGCCGTTCTTGAGCAGGCCGTCCTGCTCCTGCGGTGGCGCGGATTGGGCAAGGGCGGGATCCTTAGCAGAAAGAATCAACGCCGCTGCGAGAGCGATCCCGTAAACCCGTTTTCTGCACGACAAATCGCTCTCCTGTTCCGGACCCGCGGTGAGGTCGTTCCAACGGAAAGCGGATGATTGTGCGAGGACGCCATAGGAAATCGATAGCAATTGGCGACGATTTAAATAGCAACAACATAGCCTTGGAGATCGGTCGTGCCGCACATTGGAACATTGATGCGACGCTTGGCGCGTTCGTGTTCGGTGGACTGGTGCTGGTCTCGACCGCATTCGATCACGACCTCGTAGAGATCGATGACGCGACGAGCTGCATCATGGTCCAGCTACTGACGACCCTCGAAAAAAGGATGACCGACCTTTCATGGTCGATCTCGGCCGTCAGCTCGGGCTCGACCCCAGAGGGCCTTGTGCACGATCCGCTTGGGCTGGGTTTTACGGATCGGCGGCGTCAGCCTTCGGCGCGGCACGGCAGCAATCGTCTTGTCGAACCCGTGGTCGACCCTGCCGGCACAGCCAACTCCAAGCCACGGAACCGAGATTCAAACGAAAGCGCGGTGATTCGTTCCAGCCCCACGGGGGCAACAATCAGCGCTGGTGGACGGTTCGGACAAAACCAAATCCCAGAGAAGATTCAACTCCGGCTTTTGGAGCGGTTTGTCCGAATGGCCATTGAAAGCCTTGATTATTCGACACCCTTCCAAGCTGAATACGAGGGTTCGATTCCCTTCACCCGCTCCAAAAGCGCTTTCAATGACTTAGCCAGGGATTTTAATTTCCGTCCTGGCGCCATTCTGACAATTTTGACATGTCGCGGCTGAAGGCTGACGCAAGTTCGCGAGTGTTTTCAGACACTACTTGAAGTGGCTCTCATTCACGATAAACGTCCGCGATAAGCTGACCCGTGATCGGCGTGGCGAAGCTGCCGATGTTCGCCGTCGGGCTTGTGATCTCCAAAACATCGGGTCGCGGTAACAGCGATCTGGTTCATCGGTTCAGACCTGCGTCGCCTAGCGGGGAGTTGCGCCTTGCTTACCGGCTCTGGGCGGTTCGAGCATGACTTCCTTTAAGCGATCATCGCTGGCGATGACGACGACGAAGTTGAGTTTGCCGTCCTGCTTCACCAGCCCTCCGGCAACAGCGCTTCCTGTTGCAGCTTTCTCGGCGATGCGTACGGCGTCCGACAGTTCCTGCTTGACGGACTTCAGGGCAACGATGTTGCTCAGATCCTCGCGGTCGAGCTCCCTCAGCGATGATGAAATTTCCTTTTCCGTGACGCTTCCGGTATCCGCATCTATGACATTTTCCCAGATTCGCTCATTTCCTACCGTCCGCACGCGATAACTGGCCGGACCAGATATCTCAAAGCTAACGTCCGTGGTCCTTGAACCGTCATGCAAACGTTCGGCGATCGCCACCGCCGTGCTGAGCGGTATTTTTATCGCGCGAAATTGCTCGAGCACGCGATGAATGGCTAACTCCTCGTCATCGCGCTGCGCAGCTACGCCCCGATTTGCGGCGTCCAACGGTGCATGGGTGACGTCGGCCATCGCGCCCGTAGCAGCAAGGGTGGCGGACCAAACGATAGTGGCTAACAATTTCTTCTTGGACATGAGGTGCATCCGGTAGCTCTCGGCCAAAAACTGACCGGTGGAGTTATTGATGTGTGGGCAATGCGCCATCCGCTGGCGCGCACCGTGCGCTATTCGGGCGGGTAAAGCTGGACGCCTCTGCGCGCCAGCTCCGCCTCGATGATGTTGAAGACACATTCGACGGGCAGGAGCCACACGTTGACCGAATAGATGATGCAATCGCGACTGAAAAGAAGGGCCGGGGTCATGGGGTGGCCCTCAGCTCGACTCGCCATCCGATCGGCATCGCCTCCGGGTCGACTAGCGCGTGCAGCCAAGCGAGCAAAGAAATCGCGATGGCCAGCAGCACGCTCAGGCTCACGAGGAACAGCGCCACCACCAGGTTCGCGGATGCGACGGCAAGCCCCGGCCATGGATTTTCACTTGCGAACAACAACAGGGTTGACATTTCAGAGCTCCAAAGTAAACTAAACCGTATAGTTCATATAAACCTTCGTCCGGGAATGTGTCAAGGGCGAGGGCTCACAGACGCCGGTTCGGCCGGAGGGATATCGGAGCATGACGCCGCACGTCCCATTCGGAACGCTGGTGCGTCAGCCGGAGAAAGGATTCGATATGTTCAAGTACAGATTGGTCGTCGTGCTGGCGGCCTTGTTCGCCAACGGGACGGTCCTTGCGGAGGAGAACCGCGGCACTGCCGAGCAGAGGGCCGCATGCGCGCCCGACGCCTTCCGGCTGTGCGCGAGCTACATCCCCGACGCCACGAGCGTGGAAGCCTGTCTCAGGCAAAGACAGTCAGAACTCGGCGATGCCTGCCGCGCCGTCTTCGAGCGCGCTGCGCCCACTGCTTCGGTCAGGACCATGGGATCGCCCCGGGTCGGCCGGGTCGCAAGAGATGAGGACTGATCACATGAACACGATGTATGCTCCCGCTTTCGCCGCGTTCGGAGGCTCGGCCTTCGGAGCGATCTCCACGATCGTGACC
Organism: Afipia sp. GAS231; assembly: GCF_900103365.1. NCBI lineage: Bacteria > Pseudomonadati > Pseudomonadota > Alphaproteobacteria > Hyphomicrobiales > Nitrobacteraceae > Afipia > Afipia sp. GAS231. The sequence goes on along the minus strand of NZ_LT629703.1, from coordinate 842,857 downwards.
GGATGGGTGACCCGGCGCCGCAGGCTTCACCAGCGTCACTATGCCCGGTCGATTTCCAAGCGCGAGCGGCTCTATCGAAGCTTCATCGAGGAAGCTTCCCGAGTCTACGCCGACGCACTCGTCAGCGACAAATCCGAGATTCCGCAACTGGTCAATCTGTATGCGCTGATCGGGCGGATGAGAATCCTGTCCAGCGATCAAGTGGTTCTGGCCGCGGAGCGGGCAGGTCGCCTGATCATCGAAACCTACCTGTCGCCCAACCGCGAATTGGTCGATCTCCCTGAGTTCATGGAGGAAATGGATCCCTTGCGCGGTTTCGGGGAAGCCTGCCGGTCCGAATTGCATTCGACCCCATCTTGCTGAGGCCCCAAGCGATGCAGAAGCGGATACGCCAAGCCGGATCGCCGTGCATTCGTCGGCGGATCGTACAAACAGCGATCCGATTGCACCGCGAGATCGGCTTCAGGAAGACGACTGTCGCCGATATCGCCCGCGCAGCGTCGATGTCGCCCGCCAATGTCTACCGCTTCTTCCCTTCGAAGCAGGCGATCGAAGAGGCGGTGGTGGCGGAGCTGTTCGAGGAGATGTCCGTAGCGGCAACGCTTGCCTCTTGCAGCGGGCGGCTGGCGCTGCACCGTCTCAAAGCGACCTTAAAAGTCATCTCGCAGCTGCAAGAAAACCGGCTCGCGAACGACAGCAAGCGACACGAACTGGTCGTTGCGGCGGTACATGAGAACTGGGCGGTCGCGCTGTCTTACGCAGACCGGATCCGGGACACGGTGCGCGCGATCATCGCTGCGGGGCAGGCGAGTGGCGAGCTTCGACCGGGAAGCCCGACGGCGATGACCTGTTGTCTGCTTGAAGCAATGGATGGATATCTCGGTCCGTCGCGGATCAACACAGCGACCGTTAGACCCACGTTTGACCAGATGATGGATTTCTGCGCAGGCGCCCTGCGTCATGCTCCCTGCGGTCAGTCGATCGATCTGGCCGCCGACCTGCGTCCCAAAGCCGTGGCGCAAGGATAGCGAGCGGTGGCTGATTTACGGCCTCCAGTCTGCCTCGCAAGCCGCGAGAAAGAAATTGACCCGTTCGTGAAGGAACGTCGGCAACTCCTTTCTGAGGTCCTTTAGTTCCTCGCCCATCAGAGATCTCATAAGCATCGGAAGCAGAATGAGATCCATGAACATCTGCGCGGTGGCTACGCTCCGCTTTGCGCTGAAAGGTCCTTTGGGTGAGCGCGCGGCCCTCTGCGTCGCCTCGTTCAAGAGCTGCGAAACGGCCCCAGCCGCGCGGTCGCGCGCCGCGTCGTGAACATTTCGGCTCAACTCGGGAAATCGCCGCGCCTCGGCGATCGTCGCACGCGTGAGGTCCAGCGTGTCCTCGACGAATCGCTCCACGATCTCGATGCCGAGATTGGCGAGCTTTTCCTGGATGGTGCGGCCTGCCGGCGTGAACCCCTCGAAATCGGTCAATCCGTTGATGGTCCGGGCCACCACAGCCACGAACAACGCCTCCTTGCCGGGGAAGTGGGCATAGATGGTCGGCTTACTCGCCGGGGCCAACGCGGAGATATCGTCGATGCTGGCGCTCCGAAAACCTTTTTCGAGGAAGAGTTGCTGGGCAGCATCGAGAATCCGCGCCTGGACGTCGCCGGCCAGGTCCTTGGTCGGTCTGCCGCGTTTCGGGCTTTTGTTCTTTGCCATCACCGTTTCCTAATCACGAGTTTGTGCGCGTCTAGATCCCACTTGACACGCCCGGGAGAGAAATGCAATTAAAAGAAAATATACGGTATAGTTTAATTTATCTTCGACGCAGGCTGGCCTTGATTGCTCGGCCTGCGCCAGCTCATCCGGATAACCGGCTGACCGCCAACATGCGGGTTCGGCCGGCCACCCATCCGGGCAACCCGAGGAGATCGTCGTGACTGTGTGTAGCCCGGATTCGCCAATTGTGGAGCAGGGCCTTCTGCTGCGCGAATTGAATCACCGGATCAATAGCGGGCTCGCCTCGGCGATCAGCCTTGTTGCGGCCGCGGCGGTCCGGGTCGAGGGGGCCGAGGCCAAGCACGCCCTAAGCGACGTGGTCGAACTGTTGCATGGTTATGCCGATGTGCAACAGGCGCTCGTAATGCCCAGGGGCAAGGCGCTGATCGACGCGGCGATATATGTCCGCATGATGGGCTCCGCCCTGCGCCGATCGTTGCTGGACCGGATGAATATCCGGCTTTCAGTCGCAACCGAATCGCTTCCACTCGAACCGGAGCGATGCCGGCGGCTCGGATTGATCGTCCATGGACTGGTAACCGAGGCCGCGAAGCATGCGTGCTTCGAGGCGCGGACCGGAGAAATCAGGGTCAAGCTGACACGAATCGGGGCGGTGGCGAATTGCGTCGTCCTGGACAACGGGTCGCGGCCGGCATGGGGCGCCACGGGACGAGGACTGCGGATCAGCAAGGATCTTGCCAGGGGCCTCGGCGGCCGCGTCGAGCACGGTTCCGGCGATGAATTCACCTCCGTCGTTCTCGCGTTTCCGCTGTCAGAGCGTGAGCGGCCGGCGAACGGTGCGATGGCGAAGCGTCGCATCATACGGTCGCCTCGCCGGCCGAGTGTCCGCCGATCCGATGCAACACGACCGGATCCAATTCCGGCTCGCGGAGCGCAGCCGGTCTCTGCCGGTCCAGCGGCGGATGCGCTGGGCGAGTTGTTGTCACCCGCCAACCGGATGGACTTGCTATGAAACATCATGCTGCGAACCACGCCGAAATCGATCAAGCGGCCCGCAAACGCAAACTGAGGGGTGCCGGTGGCCTGGCGGCCGCGCTTGTCGCAATCGCGCTGAGTGGCTGCGATGACCATGCAGCTACTCCCGTCACGCGCGCTGCGATCGTGCATACGGAGATCGTGCAGCCGCGCGACCGACAAGCCTCCGTCACCCTGACCGGCGAAATCCAGGCCCGGTTTCGCACAGATCTCTCGTTCCGCGTCAGCGGACGTGTGCTCGCGCGCTATGTCGATGTCGGCGCTCACGTCGAGGCCGGCGAAGTGCTGGCTCTGCTCGATCCGGCCGAGCAGCAGGCCGATGTCGATGCCGCGACCACAGCGGTCATAGCCGCAGAATCCCAGTTGCGCGTGGCCAGGGCGACCTTCGAACGGCAAAAGGCGCTGATCGCCAGCGGTTTCACCACGCGGACGGTCTACGATCAGGCGCAGGAAGGATTGCGAACCGCAGAAGGTGCGCTTGAGGCAGCAAAAGCTGCGCTCGGAACGTCGAAAGACGCCCTCGGCCATACCGCGTTGCGCGCCGAAGCGGCCGGCGTGGTCACCACGCGCAATCTCGAAGTCGGTCAGGTCGTTCAGGCCGCGCAGCCGGTTTTCTCGCTGGCGCAGGACGGTGAGCGGGATGCCGTCTTCGACGTCTACGAATCCCTCTTCTTTGGCGATCTCGACGACAGCCGCGTATCGTTGGCGCTTGTGTCCGACGCAGGCGTGACGGCGAACGGGCATGTCAGGGAAGTCTCGCCCGCGATCGATGCGAAGAGCGCGACCATCCGGGTCAAGATTGCGATCCAGGATCCGCCGGCAGCGATGACGCTTGGAAGCGCCGTTGCGGGAACCGTCAAGGCGAAAGCCCAGCAGCAAATCGCATTGCCCTGGAGTGCATTGGCGGCGGCGGGATCGAAGCCCGCGGTTTGGACCGTCGATCCGGCGACCAAAACGGCTGCGCTCAAGCCGGTGACGATCGGCGGTTATGAAGCCCGCGAAGTGCTGATCAAAGCCGGCCTCGAAGCTGGCGAGCGCGTCGTGATCGATGGCGGCAAGCTGCTGAGCGTCGGCCAGGCCGTGACATATGAGGGAGACCGGTCATGAAGAGACGCGCCATAATTGCAGCCGGCACGTTCGCGTCGGCACTAGCACTGGCTGGCTGTCAGCAGGGGGCGAAAGCGCCGGAGCCCGTCCGGCCCGTGCTCTCGATGGTCCTTGAGCCGAGCCGCACGGACGGCATGGTCGCCGTGGGCATTGTCGAGCCGCAGTACAAGACCAATCTCGCGTTCCGCGTCTTGGGACGTCTGACCGGGCGTCCCGTCTCGGTCGGTGACCTCGTCAGCAAGGGGCAAACTGTCGGTGTGATCGATCCCACGGCGCTGGAGCTTGCGGTCCGCTCGGCCAGGGCTGAGCTTACCAAGGCCGAGGCGCAGTTGGCGACCGCAACGGCGACGGAGGAGCGGCAGCGAATCCTCATCACAACCGATGCCACCACCAAACAGACGCTCGACAATGCCGAGCAGGCGCGGGCCGGTGCCGCCGCGTCGGTGGCGCACGCACAGGCGAACTTGATCAAGGCCATCGAGCAACGGGGCTATGCCCAGCTCAAGGCCGATTTCGCCGGCGTCGTCACCGCGGTCGGCGCAGAAGTCGGACAGGTGGTCTCTCCTGGCCAAACTGTCGTGACAGTTGCGAGGCCCGACATCAGGGAGGCGGTGGTCGATATCGGGGAGGATTTCCCGGTGCCGCTTGAAATTGACTTGCCATTCACAGTCGGCTTGCAGTTGCTCCCCGCCGTTCAGGTCGAAGGCAAGGTGCGCGAGATCGCTCCGCAGGCAGACCCCGTGACGCGGCTACGGCGAGTCCGCATCGCCCTGAACAATCCCCCGGAAAGCTTCCGCTTGGGCACGACCGTAACGGCGAAGCTCGACAAAGCGCAACGCCCGACATTGCGCGTCCCCGCCTCAGCGGTGCTCCCCAAGGACGGCGCCAATTTCGTCTGGGTCGTCGATCAGCCTGCGAGCACCGTGTCGCTGCACAAGGTCGATCTCGCCGGAGACCCCAACGGTGCCCGCGTCACCGATGGACTTTATCCCGGCGCGCGCATCGTGACTGCCGGAATCCACAGCCTCAAACAAGGACAACAAGTCCGTATCGAACAGGATCAGAAGCCATGAAGTCGTTCAACCTTTCCGACTGGGCGCTCCGGCATCGTTCGCTCGTCTGGTATTTCATGTTCGCCTTCATGGCGGCCGGCCTCTTCGCCTACCTTCAGCTTGGCCGTCAGGAAGATCCCGACTTCACCATCAAGACCATGGTGATCCAGGCGCAGTGGCCGGGCGCATCGCCCGAAGAGATGACGCGCCAGGTCACCGACAGGATCGAAAAGAAGCTCGAGGAACTCGAATCGCTCGACTATACCAAGAGCGTGACGGTCGCGGGCCAGACCACCGTATTCGTCTATCTGCGAGACACCACAAAGGCTGCCGACGTCAAGCCGACCTGGGTCCGCGTCCGCAACATGATCGCGGATATCAAGGGCGAATTCCCGCAAGGGGTCATCGGGCCGGGCTTCAACGATCGCTTCGGCGACGTATTCGGTAACATCTATGCCTTCACCAGCGACGGGTTGACGCAGCGTCAGCTGCGCGACGAGGTCGAAGCTATCCGCGCCAAGGTATTGACCGTGCCTGATGTCGGCAAGGTCGACATTCTCGGCGCGCAGGACGAAGTGATTTATCTCGAATTCTCCACCCGGAAGATCGCGGCCCTTGGCCTCGACGTCCACTCGATCATGGCCTCCCTGCAGGGACAAAACGCGGTCGCGCCGTCCGGGGTGTTCCAGGAGGGGCTTGAGCGGATCAGCGTGCGGGTGAACGGCCGGTTCACGTCGGAGGCAAGCCTGAACGCGGTCAATCTCCGGATCAACGACCGCTTCTTTCCCCTGACTGACGTCGCGACCATCACGCGCGGTTATGCCGATCCGGCCAAGACCTTGTTCAGGTACAACGGCGAGCCCGCGATCGGGCTTGCCATCGGCATGAAGTCCGGCGCAAACCTGCTTCACTTCGGCGAGGCGCTGAAGGAGGAAATGTCAAAGATCATTGCCGACCTGCCGATCGGCGTCGGCGTTCATCTGGTCGCCGATCAGCCTGTCGTCGTCGAGCATGCCGTCTCGGGATTCACCGAAGCGCTGTTCGAGGCCGTGGTTATTGTTCTCGCCATCAGCTTTCTCAGCTTGGGCATGCGCGCCGGGCTTGTCGTCGCAATTGCGATCCCGCTGGTTCTCGCCATCACCTTCGTGGTGATGGCCTATGCCGGCATTTCATTGCAGAGAATTTCGCTTGGCGCATTGATCATCGCCCTCGGCCTTCTGGTCGATGACGCCATGATTGCCGTCGAAATGATGGTGGCCCGGCTGGAGGTCGGCGATCCCCTCGAAAAGGCGGCGACCCATGTCTATACGTCGACCGCTTTTCCCATGCTGACGGGCACGCTCGTCACCGTCGCGGGCTTCATCCCGATTGGGCTGAACAGCAGCAATGCCGGCGAATTTACCTTCACCCTGTTCGTGGTGATTGCGGTCTCCCTGATCGTGTCGTGGATCGTCGCGGTGCTGTTCACCCCACTGCTCGGCGTCACCATCCTGCCCGCAAAAATGAAGGGCCACCATGGGGAGAAGGGCCGGCTGGCGCAGATGTTCGGCCGCCTGCTGCTGGTCTGCATGCATCGCCGTTGGATCACCGTCGGCGTGACGGTTGCAGCCTTCCTCGTCGCGTTGTTCGGCATGAATTTCGTGCAGCAGCAGTTCTTTCCGTCATCGGACCGCGACGAACTGGTGATCGACTGGAATCTCCCGCAGAACGCTTCGATTACCGACACCAATGCGCAGATGGCGCGATTCGAGCGCGAACAGCTGCAGGGCAATGGCTCGGTGGAGCAATGGTCGTCTTACGTCGGTATTGGCGCGCCGCGTTTCGTGCTGTCATTCGACGTGCAGACGGCCAATACATGGTTTGGCCAGCAAGTGGTTGTGACCAAGGGTGGTATCAAGGCGCGCGACCTGGTGAAGGCGCAATTTGAGGAATATCTGAGGAAGACGTTTCCGGGCACCGACACCTACGTCAAGTTGCTCGAGATCGGTCCGCCGGTGGGACGTCCCGTGCAATACCGCGTCAGCGGACCAGACGTAGCCAAGGTCAGGGATCTCTCGCAGAAACTCGCCGGCATCGTCCGCAGCAACCCCGATCTCGGCAACGTCGTGTTCGACTGGATGGAGCCTTCGCGCGTCGTCAAGGTCGACGTTCTCCAGGACAAGGCGCGCCAGCTCGGCGTGACCTCGGAAGACATCGCCACGACCCTGAATTCGGTGCTCGAGGGCAGCCCGATCACACAGGTTCGCGACAGCATCTATCTGGTCAATGTCACCGGACGCGCCACCAAGGCAGAGCGCGCCTCGATCGACACGCTGCGCGATCTGCAGTTGACCGGGCTCGGCGGGCAGTCGGTGCCGCTCGGCGCCGTGGCCAACCTGCGCTACGAAATCGAACAGCCGACGATCTGGCGCCGCGCACGGATTCCCACGATCACGCTGAAGGCTGGCACCGTCACCAACGTCCAGCCGAAGACAATCATGGATCAGTTGGCGCCGAAGGTGGCGGAGTTCGGCAAAGAACTGCCGGCGGGTTATTCGGTGGCGATCGGCGGCTCCGTCGAGGAGAGCGCCAAGAGCCAGGCGCCGATCGTGGCCGTCGTTCCGCTCATGCTCTTCGTCATGGCCACTGTCTTGATGATTCAGCTGCAGAGCTTCCACCGCCTGTTCCTGGTGTTCGCGGTCGCGCCGCTCGCCGTGATCGGCGTCGTGATGGCTCTGCTGCCGAGCGGCGCACCGCTCGGTTTCGTTGCCATCCTGGGCGTGCTGGCGCTGATCGGCATCCTGGTCCGAAACTCGGTGATCCTGATCGTGCAGATCGAGGATTTGAGGAAGGAGGGACGCCCGGCCTGGGATGCCGTTGTGGAAGCGACCGAGCATCGCATGCGGCCGATCCTGCTGACCGCGGCCGCCGCGAGTCTCGCGCTGATTCCGATCGCGCGTGAGATTTTCTGGGGGCCAATGGCCTACGCGATGATGGGCGGCATCATCGTCGGCACGCTGCTGACGCTGTTGTTCCTGCCGGCACTCTATGTGGCGTGGTTCCGGATCTACCCCGATCACGGCGATGGCCAGCCAATGGCTGAGGTTATGGACTTGACGCAACACGCCCCGTCGTCGGAGCGAGTATCCGCGCAGAACGAGCCGGCGCCGGTTCTCGAGACGCAATTCTAGAAGGAAAACACCATGGCCCGAAACTCACAACACGGGACGATTGTTTCGCGTGCCTCCTGATACGCTGTCGTATTCGGCACACCGCTCAGACCACTGTGATGCGAGCTCACCGCGGCTCCGGAACTGAAGTTGAACCGCAACCGGAAAACATCAGCCCTCCGATAATTATGCAACGGGTCGGATTTCGACCCGGCGATAACGGCGAAACGTCCATCACGGCAAAAACCCGAAGGGCCTCACCCTTTATTGACCGCTCGAACCCCAGGCAAGCGCTGTACCTCGCTAATGAAATTTGCGAGTAGAGGAGAGGTATTGTCTCTGCGCCACGCAAGAGCCAGCGCCAGAGGCATGTCCAAATCGACCACGGGTAAGATGACAATCGTGTCGGGAGACCGCCAGCGTGCGGTTCCAAGCACCCACCCGACGCCCAAACCGGTCGCCACGAGACTGAGGATTGTTGCCTCGTTCAGTCCCTCCTGAATGATGCGGGGAGACTTCAAACCGCCACGGTAACACTCGCGCATCAGGCGGTCGTAGAACGCCGGGCTTGCCCACCTTGGAAACCATACAAACGGTACATCCGTGAGGTCCCGTAGGCGCAGTTTCTTGAGCTTCGTGAGAGGATGTCTTTTGGGGACGGCCAGCTCGATATGCTGTATCGCGACGCGAAGTTGGTCCAATTCCGGATCGGATTTTGGCATGAAATTGACGAACCCGGCATCCAAACGGCCAGATCTTATGGCTTCAAGCTGCACCAAACTCGCCGCTGGCTGAAGTTGCAGTTTCGCATCGGGTTGCCGCTCCCGGAATCGCCGGAAAGAATCCGGAACAACGCCGCGCCAGGATGCATTTTCCGAGAACCCGACACGCAGCGTCCCTGAGAGACCGCGAGCCACCTGGGCGGCGCGCATAGCCGCCTCGTTTACCTCTTGCAGGATGCGTCTGGCATCGCCTCGCCATCAGAGAGCTCGTCGAGGCCTACGCACATTGCGCGGACCGTCGCGACGCGAAAGGTCAGATGTCCCTCTTCACGGCAGATACCCACTTCGTGGTGTATATGAACGCCAAGGATCCGACGCCTTCACAGGAGCTGCACTCGCGCGAGGCGCTCGCTCCGGTGTTTGCCGACCTGAACCAGTACGCCGCAACCATGCACTTCCTTGGACAGACGACGATCCTAACGCTGACCGGCGACCGAGCCACGGGGGAAACTTATTGCATGCCCCACCACCTCTCGATCGACGGTAAGAACCGGCGTTTGATGATTGCCGCTCTCCGCTATGTCGACACCTTCGTGAAGATGGACGGCATCTGGCTGTTCGCAGAGCGTTTGCTCTATGTCGATTGGCTGGAAGAGCGTGCGATGTCATGAATGTTCCGGCAGCGGGCCGGAAAATTGTCATCGTGGACGCGAGCGAACCGCACAGGAACGTGGATCGAAAGTTATGGACGGTGCGTATATTTCCGCATTAGCGGCGCTTGCCGGATCAAGCATAGGCGGGCTCGCAACTTTTGCGACGACGTGGCTTAATCAAAGCTACCAACACAAAATTCAGCGTCACTCAAATGAACGTGCGCGCCGAGAAAGGCTCTTCGGAGATTTCATGCATGAGGCCGCGTCGGCCTATAGCGACGCGATGGTAAACAAGCTTGAGAACTCGACCGGTCTAGTGAACCTTTATTCACTTAAGAGCAGGATGTCACTGTTTTCAGGTGAAGATGTGCTGCAAGAGGCAGATAAGGTTACGACGACACCTCGCCGAACACATGGGCGCATCTTCGCGGAGGGGCTCTAAAATCTGTTACTCGGCAGCGGCCCCGCCCGTCTCGATGCGAATTGGGTCAGTCGTTCTTAAGCAAGACCGGCTCCCAGAAAAAACGCGCCGCTTCAGCTTGCGCGTCACACACCCTAATGCCGACGTCACGCAGGAGATAGGGATCGTTCTTGAGATCCTCCCGCAGCCTTGCCCTGAAACGAGCGCGCTCCGCCCAAATCAGCGGCAGTCGGAAAATGGTGGGAAGACGTAAACCACCCGCCGTGAACAGCGATCGCCTAGGATATCCTGCGAGGAGAGAAGCAAATTGAGACACTGCGTTTCCAATCTTTCCAGATGCAATATCAAGTTCGTTCAAAATACGCGTGCGACGATCGGCGCGCGCGTCGGCGTGGATGTCGGTCGATCGGATCGGCTTTTCACTCGGATCCGAAGCGACGCAATCCGTTGTGTGTCCGTCTGGATAGGCGGGATGTTCAACCGGACCAACGGAACATTTTGCGTGGATTCGTGAGACGGAAAAGTTGGTGTAAAAATCCTAACCCGAAATCTCGGCGGACGCCGTGGTGAGCGCGAAATTAGGTCGGGCCTCACGCCTCCAGTTCTTCATAGTGCTCCACAATCCACCTTGCACGATGGTTTGGCGTGTCCGGACATTCGCGGCCAATTTTTCGTGTCCATCTCGACACGGCTCGCCAGCGCCAGATTGTAGATGAGATCATGGCCGGCCATGCTGTTGGCGAGGAAGCGGTCAAAGGCCTTCACGAGGGCCGGCTTCGGTTCCACGAGTTGGCTGGCACCTCTGGTCAGGCGGACCAGCCCGCGGTCTTGTGCTTCGTTCAGGAGTTTTCGTACGTGGGTGCGCGATACGCCGATGCGGGCGCCGGCATCGGAATAAGAAAGCTCAAGCGGTGCTGTCTCGCCGGTCGGCCCAACCCTCTGCATCAGCTTGAGGAGCGGGATCCCGCGCGATCGGCTCGGAATAGCTGTCCGGAAACATCGCATGCAACGGCACGTAGTTGTAGACCAGCCACTCCCGGTCGAGCGCCATCATCTTGGGTGTGGGCGTCAGAAGGCGCACCCGGCCATCGAGCTCGGAGGGGCGCTCTCCGTCTCGGTCTAACCGCCGGGACGGACTGGGGAATCCTACGTGAAATCGGTACCCCCAATTTCTGATCGGCTCCGCCGCTCCGAAATCAGCGCGGCATGCCGACAGCAATACCAAGCAATCTCAATGCTTTAGATTTTTATATTTCTGAATGGACTCGAATTGGGTCCGACGTTTGCCTGTGGAACTCCCGCAAAAATTAAGCGGCTGCCATTGTGGATCCCGCGCAGCGCTGTAGTGCTTGTCTCATCGCCCAGACCAGACTTGCGCGCCTGCCGGATGGAACTTGATGCACGATACCGATTCTCCTTCGCCCCTGGCCAACGTCAAATATCGCTCCTCGGAGGAGATTCTGGCGCATCCGCGTTTCGTGCCGGCGCGGATCGCTTTCGTCGATGCGGTGCTCGCCCTTTACGAGGGCGATCCGTTTCTGACCCGGCTGCTGCTTGAAGCCGGCCGCTACGTCACCTTCGGCAACATCATGTGCATGCATGCCCGTTACGACGAGGCTGATCGGTCGACCTGGCCGACCTCGGCCCGTCTCAAGGAATCGATGCTTCAATTCGGGGTATCCAGTCCCCGCCGCGTGGAGGCGCTGATCGCCCGCCTCGTGCATAGCGGCTTTCTTGAAATGGTCCCCTCAAAGCAGGACCGCCGCGTGCGTATCCTCACCCCCACCGAGCTAATGATTGACCAGGATCTGGACTGGCTGGCCGCGCATTATCTGCCATTGCATGTCCTGTTCCCCGACGCGGGATACGCGCCGATCATTCAGCGCGATCGGTCGCTTCAAATGGCGCAACGACTGGTCTGCATGGATTTCCTCGGCCACGGCGCCAGCATCCTGGCGAGCAATCCCGGCATCATGCTGTTCCTCGGCCGCGATGCCGGCGTGATGATTCTCATCAAGCTGATCCAGATGACCCACGCCGCGGGGGACGTTTCCGCGATCGGGCTTTCCTACGCCGATATCGGGGCGCGGTTTGGCGTATCGCGGACCCATGTGCGCGAGGTTTTGCTCGAGGCCGAACGCGCCGGCTTCGTCCTGCTGTCCGGCCATGGCGGGCAATTGGTGCAACTGACGCCTGCCGTGATGCAGGTCTTCGACCGTTTCACCGCCGACAGCATGTCCGGGCACGATCTGATGTTTCAGATCGCATTGAAGAAACTGGCGGGCAATTCAGCCTCGACACGATAAATCGCCAGCGCATTTTCCTGTGAACTTGAATCATCGCGCCTCTCCTGTGGCATCAGGGTTCTCAAGGCGATGCGAAGCATCGTCCGGGGACGCACCATAAGGCTCTTACGCTTGGGTCGGAGCGGCGCGAATTCCCGATCTGGAACGATGGCGCCCGTGCACTTTCAAGTTGTGCCCATATTGTCGGCTGCCACGAGCGATTCTGTTGCTCTGCAGGTACACCCGCAAACCTTTGGCGATCCACGCAATTTGTTTCACCCCCTGAGGACTGTACGCTTCTCGAATTTCCGCTTTTAGTCTGTCGTTCAGTGGGTGGGGGTTTTGGCGTGGTGTGGAAGCGGTTCGGGCTTATTGCGGCCGTCGGCGTGCGGTCGCGCCTCCTTATTCTTTGGCTGGCGATCACGCTGGCCGGAACCATCGCCCTGTCGAATCCGGCCCTTGCGGCCAGTTTCACGGTAACGAACACCAACGACAGCGGCCCCGGCTCGCTACGGGACGCCATCACGCAGGCAAATGCCGCCGGTGGCACCAAATGGTAGATGTCAAACCGCGACCCGTGGCTGTCCTTCGCGATCCGAACTGCCGGACTATGCCGAATCGCGTGTCTTCGCGGTTCACCGGCCTCGCGCTGGCAACGATACTGTCGCTCGGCGCGTTGGCAGTTTTGCCGACGGCGGCAATGGCCGCCGGGGGCGTTGGCGGCGGCGGAGCTCTCAACGCTCCCGGCGGCCAGGGCGGAACAGGGCCAGCCGATGGCGGTAACGCCGGGAACGGCGCTCCCGGGACACCAGCATCCGGGCCGAACAACGCCACTGCCGGCGGCGGCGGCGGCGCCGGCGGCGGCAATGGCGGAGATGGGGGATCTACTGCCTTCGGCGCGGGTGGCACAGGCGGCGCCGGCGGTGTGACTGCCGGGAGTAATGGCAGCGCCGGCGGCGATGCCGCCAATACTAACGCAGCCGGCGGCGGCGGCGGCGGCGGCGCCCACGGCTTCACGGGAACGTCGATCAACAACAGTACAACGCTTACCGGTGGAACGGGGGGGCAGGGCGGCAACCCCAACCCCTCTGCGTCAGCCGGCGGCGGCGGCGGCGGCGAAGGCGGTTATGGCGCTTTCATCACGTCAAATTCTGTCAACACCAATAGCAGCACGATACAGGGTGGTAATGGAGGCGCTGGCGGTAATGCCGCCGGTTTCGGCGGAGGCAATGGAGGCGGCGGCAATGGTGGTATCGGCGCGTTTTTCGGCGCGTCAGGGACAACGCTGACCAATAGCGGAACCATTCAGGGCGGTATTGGCGGGGCTTCCGGGACCGGCGGGGGCGTTGGGTCCGTGAACGGTCCGGCAGGCGCCGGTGGCGCCGGCGTCGCCGGCTCCGGCCTGACCATCACCGTCACCAGCAGCGGCACCATCCAGGGCGGCGCCGGGGGGCTTGCTTCCCTCCCTCCCCCAGGCGGCGTAGGCTCCCAGAACGGGGCGGGCGGCGCCGGCATCTCCGGCTCCAATCTGGCTGTCACGTTGAGCGGCGCCGTCAACGGAGGCCTTGCCGGCGACGGCGTGACTCAGGCCAACGCCCTAAACTTTACAGGCGGCGCCAATACCCTGACGCTGCAGACGGGATGGAGCCTCGGCGGCAATATCGGCGTCACGGGCTCGGTCGATTTCGTGCAGCCGACCAATGTAACGCTCGCCAACACCATTACCGGCCCGGGGTCGGTGGCGAAGCATGGCGCGGGCACCCTGACGCTCACCGGCACCAACACCTACACGGGCGGCACCGTCTTCGGCGGCGGCACCATTGCCGTCTCGTCGAACGCCAACCTTGGCGCAGCTACCGGCGGTCTAACCTTCACCGGTGGCACCCTGGAGGCAACTGCCGGCTTCTCGTCAGCCCGGGCCGTCGGGCTTGGCACCGGCGGCGGTACGATTCAGGTCGACACCGGCACGCTGGCGCTGTCGGGCGGCATCACCGACAGCGGCGTCACGCCTGGAGGCCTGACCAAGATCGGGACCGGAACGCTCGCGCTGTCGGGTACCAACACCTACAGTGGCACCACGACGATCAGCACCGGCACGTTGCTGGGAGGGGCCGCGAACGCGTTCTCCGCCAACAGCACCCACGCGGTCAACACCGGCGCCACGCTCGATCTCGGTGGTTTCAACCAGTCGATCGGCGCGCTCGCCGGTTCTGGAACGGTGACCAACGGCAGCGGTGGGGCGGTAACCCTGACCACCGGCGGCAACAACGCCTCCACAACATTTTCCGGGGTGATTCAAGATGGCAGCGGCACGACCGCTCTGGTCAAGACTGGATCGGGCACCCTCACGCTGACGGGCGCCAACACCTACACGGGCGGTACCACTTTCGGCGGAGGCACGATTGCCGCCTCGTCGAACGCCAACCTTGGCGCGGCTACCGGCGGTCTTACCTTTACCGGCGGCATCCTGGAGACAACCGCCGGCTTCTCGTCAGCCCGGGCCGTCGGGCTTGGCACCGGCGGCGGCACGATTCAGGTCGACACCGGCACGCTCGCGCTGTTGGGCGGCATCACCGACAGTGGTGGCACCCCTGGGGGCCTGACCAAGACCGGGACCGGAACGCTCGCGCTATCTGGAAACAACACTTACAGCGGCACCACGACGATCAACGCCGGCACGCTGCTGGGAGGGGCCGCGAACGCGTTCTCCGCCAACAGCACCCACGCGGTCAACACCGGCGCCACGCTCGATCTCGGTGGTTTCAACCAGTCCATCGGCGCGCTCGCCGGTTCTGGCACGATGACCAACGGCGGCGGGGTGGCGGTTGCCCTGACCACCGGCGGCAACAACGCCTCCACGACATTTTCCGGAGTCATTCAGGATGGCAGCGGCACGACCGCTCTGGTCAAGACCGGATCCGGCACGTTTACGCTGTCGGGCGCCAATACCTACAGCGGCACCACGACCATCAACGCTGGAACGTTAGCGGCCGGCGCAAACAATGCGTTTTCCGCCACCAGCGCCACCAAGATCAATACCGGCGGCATCCTCGATCTCGGCACCTTCGCCCAAACCATCAACTCGGTATCGCTGGCCGGCGGCACCTTGCGGAACGGCGCGCTGACGGGTGCGGTGACCTCAACCGGCGGCAGCGTCAACGGCATCGCCGGGACCGCCAACTTTACCGCCAATGGCGGCACCACGACGCTGACGGGCAGCAACGGTTATAGCGGCACGACTGTTGTCAACAACGGCGCGACCTGGCTTGGCGGTGCGGCCAACAGTTTCAGCGCCGCCAGCGCCACCACGGTCAGTAGCGGCGGCACGCTCCAGCTTGGCGGGTTCAACCAGTCGATCGGCTCGCTGGCCGGTTCTGGAACGGTGACCAACAGCAGCGGGGCGGCAACCCTGACCACCGGCGCCGACAACACCTCCACGACATTTTCCGGGGTGATTCAGAATGGCGGCGGCACCACCGCTCTGGTCAAGACCGGAACCGGCACCTTCACGCTGTCGGGAAGCAACACTTACAGCGGCACCACGACGATCAACGCCGGCACGCTGCTGGCGGGGGCAACGAACACGTTCTCCGCCACCAGCGCCACCACCATCAATACCGGCAGCACCCTCGACCTCGGCACCTTCGCCGAAACCATCAACGCAGTCACTTTGTCGGGCGGCACGCTGCGGAACGGCACGCTGACGGGCGCGGTGACCTCGACCGGCGGCAGCGTCAACGGCATCGCGGGGAGCGCCAGCTTTGTCGCCAATGGCGGCACCACCACGCTGACGGGTACCAATAGTTATAGCGGCACGACCACGATCAACAATGGCGCGACCTGGCTTGGCGGTGCGGCTAACAGCTTCAGCGCCACCAGCGCGGTCACGCTGGCGACCGGGGGCATCCTCAACGCCGGCGGCTTCAACCAGACCATTGCCTCGCTTGCCGGCAGCGGCAACGTATCGCTCGGCGCCGCGACCCTCACCGCCGGGGGCAACAACAGCTCAACGACATTTTCAGGCGTCATGAGCGGCAGTGGCGGCGGTTTCACCAAGACCGGCTCCGGCACCTTCACCCTGACCAATGCCAACACCTATACAGGTCTGACGACCGTCTCGGCCGGGACGCTGGCGCTCAACACCGGCGCGGGCCTTGCGGGTGGCGTTGTCAACAACGCGACCTTCACCAGCGCGGGAACGGTGTCGGGTGGTCTCACCAACAACGCGACCGTCAATGCCAACGGCGGCGCGATCAATGGCGCGGTCGCCAACAACGCCAACGGCCAGTTCAATGTCGGCGGCACGGTAACGGGCAATAGCACCTTCGCCAACGCCAATGGCGCCACCATCGCGATCGGCGCTTCCGGCGCCTACACCTTGCAGGGGATGCTCACCAACGGCGGCGTCGTGACGGTCGCAAGCGGCGGTACGCTGAATGCCACCGCCGGCGGCATCGCCAACAACGCCGGCGGCAGCATCACCAACAACGGCACCGTCCACGACGATCTCAACAATGCCGGGTCCGTCATCAACAACAGCATTTATGTCGCCAATGTCGCCAGCAACACGGGAACGCTGACCAACAACATGACCTGGACCGGCACGATCGCCAATTCCGGATCGTTCACCAACGCGACCGGCGCCACGGTCTCGGGGATGCTCACCAACAGCGCCGGGACCACGACGAACAACGGCGCGCTGAATGGCGGCGCGACCCTCACCGGCGGCATGCTGACCGGCACGGGATCGGTCGCGGGATTGAACGTCACCGGCGGCACCTTCGCCCCCGGCAACGGCACGCCGGGGTCATCGATGATGATCGCCGGCAGTCTCGCCTTCCAGTCTGGCGCGCTCTATCTGGTGCAGGTCAACCAATCAACCTCGACGTTTTCCAGTGTGACCGGCACCGCGACGCTGGCGGGTACCGTCGGGGTTCAGTTGTCCACCCGTCTGTTGGCCACCACGACCTATACCATCCTGGCCTCCTCGGCCCGGACCGGAACGTTTCAGTCCGTTATCCTCAGCAGCGGCGGCCTCGCCTCCAACCCGCGGCTGAGCTATGTCGGTGGCGATGTGCTGCTGACGCTGGGTCCGGGGCTGCTGACGCCGTTGCTCGTTTCCCCCAATGCCAATCAGCAAAAGGTTGCGGCGGCGATCGACAACGCGGTGCTTGCCGGCGGCGCGCTGCCTACCGGCTTTAATGCGCTGTTCGCACTGACCGGCGGCAACCTCAATGCCGCGCTCACGCAAGCTTCCGGCGAAACGGCTGTTGGTTCGCAGCAGACCACGTTCAATGCGATGAACCAGTTCATGGGCTTGTTGCTCGATCCGTTCATCGACGGCCGCGGCGATGCTCCGGCACCGGCGCCGGGTGCTACGCCCTACGCGGAAGACGGCGATGCCAGCGCCTACGCGGCCGATGGCAAGCGGCGCAGTAAGAACGAGCGTGCCGCCTATGCCGCGATCTATCGCAAGGCCCCGATGAAGAACACCGTTTACGATCCGCACTGGAGCGTGTGGGCGGCGGGCTTCGGCGGCTCGCAGACCACCGATGGCAACGGTCCGCTGGGATCGAACACCGCCACCAGCCGGGTGTTCGGAACCGCCGTGGGCGCAGACTATCTGTTGTCGCCGCGCACCATCCTGGGCTTTGCGCTGGCTGGCGGCGGCACCAATTTCAGTGTCGCCAATGGCGGTACCGGACGCTCCGACCTGTTCCAGGCCGGTGCGTTCGTCAAGCACACTGTGGGTGCAGCCTACATCTCCGGCGCGCTGGCCTACGGTTGGCAGGACATCACCACCAACCGTACGGTGACCATCGCAGGAATCGATCAGTTGCAGGCACACTTCAACGCCAATGCCTGGTCGGGCCGTGTCGAGGGCGGCTATCGCTTCGTCGCGCCATGGATCGGCGGTATCGGCATCACCCCCTACGCGGCCGGTCAGTTTACCACCTTCGATCTGCCGGCCTATGCGGAGTCTGTTCTCACCGGCGCCAACACCTTCGCGCTGGCCTATGGCGCCAGGAACGTTACCGATGCCCGCAGCGAGCTTGGCATCCGCACCGACAAATCCTATGCGATGCAGAACGCCGTCCTTACCCTGCGCGGCCGCGCCGCCTGGGCGCACGACTTCAATCCGGACCGCGCGGTCGGCGCCACCTTCCAGACGCTGCCCGGCGCGAGCTTTGTCGTCAACGGCGCCCGGCAGGCCAGCGACTCCGCGCTGACCACTGCATCGGCCGAAATGAAATGGCTGAACGGCTGGTCCGCCGCAGCAACCTTCGAAGGCGAGTTCTCCAACGTGACGCGCTCCTACGCCGGCAAGGGCGCGCTGCGCTACGCCTGGTGACGCCCGCTTCTGGAGCCGCGGAGGCCTGCCTTGAGGGGCGAGCCAAATGTTCTGCGGCCATGGGACTCGCAACCGCCATTCTGACAACGAGAAATTCTGTAATGGTCTCAATGGGCCAAAAACACCGAAAATGTCAGAACGGCCGCTGAAAACACGACAATATTTCGAGACTTCCAAGCTGAATACGAGGGTTCGATTCCCTTCACCCGCTCCAGCCTTTTCAAAGACTTGGCGAGACGGTCGGATTTCATGCTGACAACTCAGTTGCTGTGCACGCAAACCATCCGGTCAAGCGTGTCCTGACAGCCCTCTCGGGACAGTCAGTCGTCCGCTCTCCGTCGGTGACAGTCGCGCGCTCTCGGCCTCGAAGCCGGCGAGAAGGATCGACCGCAACGCCTCGCCTGGATCCAGATCCGCCGCCAGGGTTTGCACGACCGCCGCACCGCGCCGCCGATAATCGTCGGCCTTGTCGTGATCGCCCATCTCGCCGTAGAGCGCCGCGGCCGTACCATAGACCTTCCAGGCGGCGAGCGGCAATTCGGCGTTCCCGACCAGAGCAAGGGCAGCAGACAACTGCCGCTTGGCCACCGCAAAATCCCCGGTGACGAACGCGATTCTGGCCAGCAGGCGATGGGCCAGCGCCAGGTAATTTCGATCCGGCGCCCGGGACGTAAAGGCGTAAAGTTGCATCGCTCGCTTTTGCGCCTGGGCCAGATCGCCGGTTTCGAGAAAGTATTCGCAAAGGCTGTTGCAAAAATACGGGTAGAAGAGGGAATCCATGTCGTTCCCCTCGACTTCGGTTTTCTGGACGACGGCATTCAATTGCGCCCATGCCGCCTGGTAATCCCGCAGACCGAGGCACGCTTTCGCCAGCACGGCCCGGCGCAAGAAGAACACCCAGGGACTGGTCTCGAATCCGACATCGTGGGTTTGTTCGCAATGCTTTCGGGCGCCTTCAAAATCCAGCGCCTCGACATGCAGCATGGCGACCATCAGGCGGGATACAATGGTGGCCAGAGCGTTGGCATTTTTTTCGGCCTTCGCCAGCGCTGCCGCAGCGCCGCCTAGCATCAGACGCCACTGGCCAAGGTGCAGACGTGCGGAGGAGGCAATCGCGCTGTAGAGCGCAAACAGGAATACGTCGCCGGTTTCCTGGCCCAGTTCCCTGGCATGGGTCGCTGCGACACAGCAATCACGGTAGTCCGAACTCAGATATTTCAGCACACTTTCGATCCCGTCGCGCCGGAGCAACAGCCTGGGGTCGCGCGTTTCGCCGATGACCTTGATCGCCTGACGACAGACGTCGGCGTCTTCTTCGCTCCAGCCCTTGAGTTGAAGATTGACGATGGCTTTATTGCCCCGGACCAAAGCCTGGAAAACGTCGTCATTGAGCGCCTGACTTCTGGTCACCGCCCGTTCGGCGGCCGGGAGGCTTTGCCGCCGATCCAGAAACAGCAGGCTGAACCGGCTGAGATCGATCAGCCCAAGGACCTCGAGGCGAAGCTGATCGATGTCCGCGGCGCAGGAAATCATGCGGTTGAGGTCTTCAAGCGAACCGACGAAATCGCCTTCCGAACGCCGCACCCAGCCGCGCTTCTGCAAAAGCTCGATCCGCAGCATCGGTTGGCTCTCGTCGGCGACCTGCTCCACGACGTCCAGGGCGCGGGTCAGATAATTCACGGCTTCCCGATTGCCGAATCGCGTCGCGGAAATGGCCGCGGTCTGGGTGAGATAGCGCACGGCTTTGCCGAACGCATGGCCCTCGAGGAAATGCAGCGCCAGCACCGAGGCGATTTCCGCGGTCTGACCAAGATATCCCTGCTCCAGCGTCTCGCCGAGGCGGCGGTGGGTCTCCACCCGAAGTCCAGGGGTGAGGCGCTGATAGAGGACTTCCTGATAGAGCGCGTGCTGGAAGGCGAACACTCCTGAAACCGTCCCATCCGGCCATTCCGATGCGCCGGCGGTCGACAGGATGTCACCGTGCCGCGCCATGGCATCGAAGGCGCGTTCGACCTCCAGAACATTGCGCTCGATGGCACCGGCAACGATACTTGCGGAAAATTGCGCGCCGGCCGCGCTGGCGATCTCGAGCAGTTGCTGCTCGTCGGACCCCAGACGATTGATCCGGCGGCCGATCATGACGCGCAATTCGTGCGGGATATCGCCTCGGGAAATGGCGTCATCCGCCGCCAGCCGCCATTGCCTGTCGACGTCGCGGATCGCGCCGCGGGCGACCAGATCGTCGACCACCGACACCAGAAAGAGCGGCTGCCCCAATGTGCGCTGGAACACCCGTTCGGCCAGCACCTCGGCCAGTTCGGGAGCGCCGAACCGCTGCGCCAGATACTGCCTGACATCGGCCAAGGAGAGCCGGTCGAGAGCAAGCCCGGAGCAATAATGATGGATCTGCAGATCGTCATGCACGGTCCGCACCGGATGTACGCCCGCCGTCAATTCGGCCGGACGATAGGTCGCCATCACCAGCACCGATGCCTTGCGACCCCGCCGCGCCAGGCGCGACAACACGTCCAGGGTCGCAAAGTCGCTCCAGTGCAGATCTTCCAGCACGATGACCCAGGGACGTTCCGAACCCAGCACTTCCACGAGATCGCAGAACTCCCGCAGCATCCGCTCCCGCGTGGCACCGAAAATTTCATTGCGGAAAATGACGCGATCGTTGTCGTCGAGAAACGCCGGCATCTGCGCCAGCCAGGTCGGGGCATGGGCACGCAGCGCCTTGAGGACGAGCGGTCCATCTTCGCCGCGGCAGCGTTCCTCCAGCGCCTCGATGAGCGGCAGGAAGGCCTCGTCCGCGCCGAAAAGCTCGGTGCAGCGCCCCCACAACACGCCGGCGCCGAAGCGCGACAGGCGTTCCTGCGCCATTTCGACCAGCGTCGTCTTGCCGATTCCGGCCTCGCCAGTGATGAAAACCACTTGCCGATCGCCGCCCAGAACCCGCTGCATCAAACGGTCCAGCGTCTCGAGCGCGGCTTCGCGGCCGACCCGCCAGTTGGGGCGCGGCGCTGCAACCGAAACCGCGGCGCCGGCGGCCGGAGTGAAGCGATAACCGCGTCCCGGCACCGTGACGATGAAAGGCACCGGAGCGCCGGCGCCGCCCAGCGCCTTGCGCAGCGTGAAGATGGTCTGGCTGATATTGCCTTCTTCGACGATCCGGCCCGCCCAGACCGCACCCAGAATTTCGTCCTTGCCGATCAAGCGGTCGGGATTCTCGACCAGGTACAGCAACGTGTCGAACACTTTCGGCGTGAGTGCGACCGCGACGCCGCCGCGGGTCAGAACGCGCCGGCCAGGATCCAATCGGAACGGACCGAAACCGTATAGCCCCTGATCGTGCGACGGCATGGTCTATCCAATTTTTGAGAAACTTTGAGACCGTTTTGAGGATATCGGACCATCTACGAATGTAGCATGCAAGGACGGAATTAGGGCGGAAAGACTGAGTTAGGACGGAAAGTTGTGCGGCGGGTCGTGCCGTGTCCCAACAACCCAAGAGTGTCGGTGTCGAATACGTGCTCCTGGGTCGGACAGCCTGTGAACGGCGGCGTCCAAGTCGACGGGAAGCACGAGTGATACTTCGCCATTAGTGTTCGCGTTGGCGAAAACAACAACAATGCGAGGATGCCATGCCCACATTCATCAGAATGGTCGCCAAACTAGAAGAGCCGGCAGAACTTTTAAGCGATGATTTTCGCGCAATCGTCCTGTTCTCCGGCATCGGAGTGCTGGTGTCGCTGATTGCGGTCTGCACCGGTGTGCAGGGCGTATGGCTCTGAAATTATCGGGCGCGACGCGCGACCAGTTTTAGCTTCGTTCCCGCTATCTCGCGCTGCGCCAGGTTCCAGGCTTTTCGAATCACAACGAAAATCGGAGGGCGCATCATGTTTGAAGCCAATCGCCGCATCATCCTTCAGTCGATCGCCCTTGGCGCCGGTACCTTCGCGGCCTCGCAATCCTTTGCCGTCGGAAACGACGGACATGCAGCCGGATACGACGTTTCCGCCGCATCGGAATATCTGAAGACGATTCCGCGCAAATCCGGTGATCCCGTGGTCTTTACGGCCTCGCTCGACAAGGGGCCGATCAAGGCAACATCCGGGGGGTGGGCACGTGAAGTCACCATGCGCGGGCTGCCCATCGCCACCGATATCGCCGGCGCGCATCTGTTCATGAATGCGGGCGGTGCGCGTGAGATGCATTGGCACAATTCAGCCGAGTGGGCCTACATCGTCGACGGCCATTGCCAGGTGACGGTGGTCGACCCCGAGGGCGTGGCCGAGGTCGTCAATCTTGGGCCGGGTGATCTCTGGTACTTCCCCAAAGGCCACGGCCACGCCATCCAGACCCTCGGCCCGTCGCCGTGTCACGCAATCCTTGCGTTTGACGATGGGCTGTATGCGGAACACGGCACGTTCGGCATCAGCGACTGGATGAGCCGTTACGACACAAAGACACTTTCGCAGGCATTCGGCGTCTCGGATGAGGCTTTCGCACAGATCCCCAAGGCTGAGACCTACATCATGCAGGGCGAGGTGCTGGCTCTCGATGGTCCGCAGGCGCGTTCCGCCCGCGAGTTGGACCGCGCACGAACCCACCGCCACGCCATGATGGCGCAGAAGCCGAGAGTGAGCACGCCTGGAGGCGCGCTCTACATCGCGTCTTCAAAGGACTTTCCGATGTCGACGACGTTGACGGGAATGGTTCTGAAATTGAAGCGCGGTGCGATGCACGAGCCGCATTGGCACACCGACGCCAATGAATGGCACTACGTATTGAAGGGGCGAACCCGGGTCACGCTGTTCGCGCCCGACAAGCGTGTCGCTGTGGCCGAGCTTTCGCCGGGCGAGTGCGCTTACATACCCCGCGGTTGCGGCCACTCGATCCAAAACATCGGTGCGGACGACGTCGAAATTGTCGGCGTGCTGGACAGCGGCACCTATCACGAAAGCTCGCTGTCCGATTGGCTGGCCAAGGCGCCGCGACATCTGCTCGCGAACAATTTCGGCATCCCCGAAGGGGCCGTCGCCAACTTCAACAGGAAACGAATGGTGATTTCCGTACCGAGTACCGCGACTTGACGCGGTCTGCTCGGCCGAAATCCGGCCGACCGGAGTTTTGCAAGATCGCACGGACAACGCCTGAGATCGGCGGATTGACAATGACCAAATTGCTTCGGGCTTGCTTCGTTGAGGTAGCACTCTTGCTGATTACGGTTTCCGCTGCCTGGGCCGCGGATCAGACGATCACCCTGAGGCTCGGAACCGGGTCGTCGCTCGCGCTTGAGAAGCCGTTCAAGACCGTGCTGATAGGCGATCAGAGTGTCGTGAATGTTCGCACGCGAAACGACCGCTCCGTCATTCTCGAACCGCTGAGCCTGGGAGCGACAAACATCATCTTTGTCGATGAGAGAAGCATTGCGATCACCAATATCGGCGTCCTGGTTTGCAACGCAGGCACAATCCGGATCGCGTATCAGGACCAGCCGGATTGTGAATGAAAACGGCTCTTCAGATGAGTGGACGAACTGCTCAGGCCCGCTTGCGGGGGGGGGGCGGGCCGAGACATGATTGACGAGAGTACGTTCGCCGCTTTGATCGACGCGATTTACGATGCGGCAGCCGACGTCAACCGTTGGCCGGATGCCCTTCGTCTCATTTCCAGCGTTTGCGCCTCGCACACCACCGTGCTCACGCGGCAAGGCGTAAGTCCGGGCGAGTCCTGGAGCCTCGCACCTCAATGCGATCCGGCCTATTACGAAAGCTATTGCAGCCACTATCACGGCGTGAATCCGTGGTGGCAACGGGCGGCCCCGGCGCCGGCTGGAATCATCCAGACCGACGCTATGATCATGCCGAAAAGCGAACTTGTCCGCACCGAATTTTATAACGATTTCCTCGCGCCGCAGCGCCTCGGATCGATGCTCACCGTGGTCGCCCTCGTCGAGCAGGGGCGGCAGACCGTCATCGCCACGTACAGGCAGGATGAGTTCGATACGGAACATATCCAACTTTTCCAGCGTCTTGCTCCGCATCTGCAACGGGCCGTGCAGCTCAATACCAGGCTCGCCGATCTTGTGATCAGGAGCGAGGCGTCCGCCGAGGCCTTGAATCGGCTGGAGCAGGGCGCGCTTCTCGTGAATGAGGCCGTTGGCGTGGTATTCGCCAGTCAGAAAGCCGAGCGTCTGCTTGCGGGCGGTGACGGCCTGCGCGTTACCGAGGGCGTTCTCGGTGCCTATCTGGCCGCTGACACGGTGCTTCTGCACGCGCTCGTTGCCGGGTGCGCCCGCCACGGAGCCGAGGCAGGCAGCGGCGGTTCGCTGCGGCTGTCGCGTGGACCAGACCGGGCTCCGCTCTCGTTGCAGGTGGCGCGGCTTCGCTCAGAAGCGCCGCTGTTCTCGACGACGGGACGTCCGGTAGCGATCCTGTTCGTCACCGACCCTGACCGCAACGCCAGGTCGCCAATCGCGTGGCTTCAGCGGGGATTCGGTCTGACGGCAGCGGAAGCGGCCTTCGCCGGCGAGATCGTGGCCGGCGCAGGAATCCAGGCGGCCGCGGACCGGTTGCAGATCTCGCGATCCACCGGCCGCACCCATCTTGCCCGGATTTTCGAGAAGACCGGAACGCACCGCCAGGCCGAACTCGTCCGTTTGATGCTTCAGCGCAATCGTGAAGCAGACGGCGAGACATGATCGCGCGCGCCCTCGCGTCTGAAGCAATTGGGCAACACGTTCCGGAAAACTGCCGGCGGCAGCTTCAGAATAGCAATATCGGCCTCCGCTGCGCATGAAGTTGGCGCCGGCGTAGGCCGAACGGCTGATGTGCGGCAAGCCTTCGTCCCACACAGTCTGAAACGAGAAATAAAAGAAGACCGGGGCGTAATACAATGGAATCAGGACGCATCTGCCGAGGATTCAATCTCGCTGTGATCGCGGGGAACGCCGTCTCCGGCGGAATATTACGTAGCCTCGCCTTGGCCGCGGGCGTTGCGGCGATGGTCTCTGTTGGCTGCGACTTCGCCGCGGCCGCCGACTACGCGGCCGGCGGCGGCGTCATCAGCGCTCCCTCGGGTTTTGCGACGGCGGTTGGCTCCGGTGCCAGCACGCTCGGAACCAGCGCAACCGCCTTCGGCGCCGGCGCGACTGCATTGGGCGACGCTGCGACCGCTGCTGGCGCTGGCAACATCGCCTCGGGAACAAACGCGACCGCCTATGGTGCGAACAGCAACGCGAACGGCACCAACGCGACCGCGATAGGCGAAAACAGTTTTGCGCTGGGTACCAACGCCTCCGCAACCGGGCAGAACAGCCGTGCCAATGGTACCAGCGCCACCGCGTTCGGCTGGGACAGTACCGCGACGGGCCTCAATGCGACCGCGACCGGTTCGAACAACTTCGCGATTGGCGACAACGCCACGGCAACCGGCGCCGCCAGCAGCGCGAATGGCACCAATGCGACCGCGACCGGCCAGCACAGCCTCGCGACCGGTGAGGACGCGACCGCGACGGGTGTGAACAGCAGCGCGGTTGGCACCTTCGCCACCGCTACCGGCTCGGGCAGCACCGCGACCGGCGACCGGGCGACTGCCACTGGCGTGGGGAGTGCGGCGAATGGCGCCAACGCTACCGCGACCGGCGTGAACAGCACAGCCACCGGCGTAAATGCGACCGCCACGGGGGCGAGCAGCAGCGCGGTCGGCGACGCCGCCACCGCGTCAGGTGCGTTCAGCGCGGCGAACGGCACCAACGCAACCGCGACTGGAACGTTCAGCAGTGCGACGGGTGAGTTCGCGAGCGCGACCGGCTCGAACAGCTCCGCAACTGGCGCCAACGCTACCGCGGCGGGCGAGTCCAGCACGGCGACCGGCACCAGCGCCACGGCGATGGGCCAAGGCAGCCTCGCCAACGGCGCGACGGCGAGCGCCTATGGTCAGGGTAGCCTGGCCAATGGCGACGCCACGACTGCGATCGGCCAGGGCAGCCGAGCCATCGCGGCCGGCGCGACGGCGATCGGCCAGGGCGCCGTGGCACTGGCGATGAACTCGGTCGCGATCGGTTCCGGATCGGTGGCGACGCTGGCCAACACGGTGTCGTTCGGCACGCCCGGCAACGAGCGACGGCTCACCAACGTGGCCGCCGGCATCAGCCCGACCGACGCCGTCAATGTCGGCCAGCTCTCAGGCCTGACCTCGGGCTTCCAATCCCAATTCGCGGGACTGCAGGCTGAGGTCACCAACAATCAGCGCGAAGCACGTTCGGGGACCGCGCTGGCACTCGCCGCCACCGGCCTGCAATACGACCAGCGGCCCGGCAAAGCGTCGATCGCGACCGCCGTCGCCAACTACAAGGGGCAGTCGGGCGTCGCGGTGGGCCTCGGCTACGCGGTCTCGGACCGCTGGCGCGTCAATGCGGCTTTCACATCCGCGCCGCAGGTGAACGATTACGGGGTCGTCGCCGGTGCGTCGTTCACACTCAACTGAAGGGGCACCGAAGCTCTCGCCCCTCGCAAGGAGTTCGCGATCTCGACCAACGATGGCAGCTTTCGCGGTCGAGGTGTCATCAGCTTCAGCGCGCAAATTCGCTTTAGAGAAAATAAATTGGACAGTAGCGGAAACGGGGCCGATGATGACCGACAAATTGCGGACAGGCGCGTTGCAGCGTGCTTCTGATTTGGTTTATCCGCAACACCAGCGGTCCACAGTGCTGGCCGGCGGCGCCACCTCGGCCTGGACCTGCCGTGGGCTGGCTCTGGCCGCTGGCGTCGCGGCATGCCTGTCCACCGGAGTTAGCCCGGTTCGGGCGGCCGACTATGCTGCGGGCGGCGGCGTCAACAATGCGCCGTCAGGAAACGCCACCGCGGTCGGCTCGGGCGCCACGACCACCGGCGCGAATGCGACCGCCTATGGCGCCGCCGCCACCGCAACCGGCGACACCGCGACGGCGACGGGTGTGCAGAGCAACGCGACCGGCGCCTTCGCGACCGCCATCGGCGTGCTCAGCACCGCCAATGGCGCCGAGGCGACCGCGACCGGCGTCAACGCCTTGGCGAACGGCAGCTTTGCGACCGCGACGGGCGTACTCAGCACCGCCAATGGACTGGAGGCAACCGCGACGGGCGCTGGCAGCAAAGCGAACGGCGCCAATGCGACCGCGACCGGCGTCAACGCCTTCGCGATCGGCGACTTTGCGACCGCGACTGGTAAGTCCAGCAACGCCGCTGGCGTCAGCGCGAGCGCGATGGGGGCGTTCAGCACCGCGACCGGTACCTTCGCGACCGCGATCGGCGAGAGCAGTGTTGCCAATGGCGCCCAGGCGACCGCGATCGGTGTGAGCAGCAATGCCACCGGCACCAACGCTACCACAACCGGTGTGAACAGCACCGCCAACGGCGACTTCGCCACCGCGACGGGCAAGTCCAGCAACGCCACCGGCGTCAGCGCGACCGCCATGGGCGCGTTCAGCGCGGCAACCGGCACCTTTGCGACCGCGATCGGCGAGAGCAGTGTCGCCAATGGCGCCCAGGCGACCGCGATCGGCGTGAGCAGCAATGCCACCGGCGCCAACGCAACAGCAACCGGCGTGAACAGCAGCGCGAACGGCGACTTCGCCACCGCGACGGGCAAGTCCAGCAACGCCACCGGCGTCAGCGCGACCGCGATGGGCGCGTTCAGTTCGGCAACCGGCACTTTCGCGACCGCGATCGGCGAGAGCAGCATCGCCAATGGCCTCCAGGCGACCGCAACCGGCGTGAGCAGCAACGCAAGCGGCGCCTTCGCCACCGCGATGGGGGTCAACAGCTTCGCCAACGGCGCCACCGCGAGCGCATTTGGGCAGGGCGCTTTCGCCAACGGCGATGCTACCACCGCCGTCGGTCAGGGCAGCGTTGCCGGCGCGACCGGCGCGACCGCGCTTGGTGTCGGTGCGCAGGCGCTGGCGACAAACTCGGTCGCGATCGGCTCCGGATCGGTGGCGACGCTGGCGAACACCGTGTCGTTCGGCACCGCCGGAAACGAGCGAAGGCTGACCAATGTGGCGGCGGGCATCAATCCGACCGATGCGGTCAATGTGAGCCAGCTTTCGAGCTTCAACTCGGGCTTCCAGTCCCAGATCAGCTCATTGCAGTCGCAGGTCGGCGACAACCGCACCGAGGCGCGTCGCGGCATCGCCGCGGCCGTCGCGACCGCAAGCGCGCCGATGCCTTCGGCTCCGGGCAAAGTGACATGGCAGATCCGCGGCTCCACGTTTCAGAGCGAATACGGCGTCGGCGTCGGTTTCGCATACCGCCTTCACACCAGCTTCCCGCTCAATGTCGTCGGCGGCTACGGCAATGGCGGCGGCAACCAGCACACGGCCTATGTCGGCCTCGGCGGCGAGTTCTAATCCGGTGCGCATCTCTGTCGCAGTCGAAAGGGCAGGGTGGTGACTGGCGCATCACGAAGCTGGCGCGTTTTGGTCTTTGCGGCTGCGATAGCTACGGTCGCGTCCGCTGGTCGCGCCGAGACACCGGCGCAAGCGCCCAAGCCGGCGCAAATCGACCGCAATGGCGTGTTGATCCTGGTCCGCTCGTCGCTGCTGGCGCTCGATCAGGCCAACAAGACCGGCAATTACACTGTGCTGCGCGACATCGGCGCTCCCGGCTTTCAATCCAACTCGGCGGCTCGGCTCGGCGAGATATTCGCCAAGCTGCGGAATGACAATCTCGACCTGTCGGGCGTTGCGGTAATCGATCCGCAGCTCAATCTGCTCCCACAGATCGAGGCCAACGGCATGATGCGCATGGCGGGCTTCTTTCCGTCGGTGCCGACCCAGGTCAATTTCGATCTGGCGTTTGCGCCGGTGAACGGGCAATGGCGGCTGTTCGGCATCTCGGTCTCGATCGGACAGAGCGGGCCTGCTGCGCCTGAACCGCTCCCGCCGCCGGCTGCGCAAAAGCAGCCTGCGGCAAATGGGGCCAAGCAGCCTGCTCCAGCAAAGTCCGCCCCCGCGATCAAGCCCGGGCCACCGGAGCACAAGCCGGCCGACAACCAGCAACCAAAATAAGCCGACCCGCAAGCGAGCAGCGCCAACAGATTGGTTGCGGTAATCAGTTTGTGCTGTCCTGCGTTGCGAGCGCCGTCACAATGGTGCGCGCAGTTGCGTTGAGCGATCCGAGGTAACGATCGGCCGCCTGTTCATGCGTCATGACCGATCGCGGAAAACGCATCACGAGACAGGCGAGCACCTGGCGGCGCTGCCGCACCGGAACCGCGAGCCCAAGCACCTTAAAAGGACGCGGCGATAGCGTTACCGCATAGCCGCGTTGTCGAACTACGGCGAGATGCGCCTCGAGCGCTTCGGTGTTGCGCATACCTAAAACGCTGAGCTCGGAAGCGGGAAGCAACTCTCGGATCAAACGCCGTCTTTCTTCCGCGGGGCAGAATGCCAGGTAGGCCTGTCCGAGCGCGCTGGGTATGAGCGGATAGGTCCGATTGTATCCAGCCCGCTCGAATGAAAGAGGACTTTGCGGCGCGGTGCTGTGCAGAAGCACCACAACGGCGTCACGGACCTTGGCGAGCCCGATCGGCCAATCGTGTTCCCGGGTGAATTGGCTCATCGCCGGCATAGCGGCGTCGACGATGCGATCTACGAAGCGAAGGCCGATCGAGAGCGACAACACATGCTCGGTGATCCGGTAGCCGGCCTCGCTCGAGATGCGGGCGCCGTATCCCGCCGCGATCAGGGTGTCCAGGAGGCGGATCAGCGTTGGCTTCGGCAAGCCCGTGGCCGCGCGCAAATCGCCGAGGCTGCTCGCGGATTTGCGATTAAGCGCCTCCAGCAACTTCAGTGCCCGCACCACTGGTTCTACCGGCTTGCTCGCACCCATGGCGGAAATGTCTCCCGTCCAGCGTTCCGTATTACGGAATCTGCTCAGAATCAGCAAGCCGTTTTGCGTTTTCTCCTGCAAGGAAAGCCAGGACGCGCGGACAGACCAGCGTCGATATGGAGGAAACGCAATGGCATATCAGTCAATCGAAGTGCGTAAACTGACCCCGACCATCGGCGCGGAGATTTTCGGTGTCGATCTCGGCGGGCAGCTGGGTAACCAGCAATTCCAGGAGGTGCATGACGCGCTCATGGAAAACCTGGTGATATTCTTTCGTGACCAGAAGCTGACGCCGGAGCAGCACAAGGACTTCGGCCGCCGGTTCGGCAAGCTGCATGTGCACCCCAATGCGCCGCAGCTGATCGAGGGTCACCCCGAAATCCTGGTGATCAAGGCCGACGAAAAGTCGAAACGGGTTGCCGGAGAAGAATGGCACTCCGACGTGTCCTGCGACGAGGAACCGCCCATGGGCTCGATCCTCTACATGCAGGAGACACCTGCAAGCGGCGGCGGCGACACCATGTTCGCAAATATGTATTCCGCCTACGACGCCCTTTCGGAGCCGATACGGCATCTGCTTGAGGGTTGCACGGCGGTCCATGACAGCAACAAGGCGCATCCCTATCGTCACAACGCGAAGGATCGCGCCGACATGCAGTTCCCACAATCGGAACATCCGGTGATCCGCACCCATCCCGTCACCGGACGGAAAGCGCTCTACGTCAACCGCGGCTTCACCACTCACATTCCGCAGTTGAAGAAGCAGGAGAGCGCGGCGCTGCTCGAGATGTTGTACCGGCATGTCGAGACGCCGGAGTTCATGTGCCGCTTCAAATGGCAGCCGGGCTCGATTGCCTTCTGGGACAATCGCAGCGCACAGCACCACGCGCTGTGGGATTATTTCCCGGAGCGACGCTATGGTCATCGCGTGACCATCTGCGGCGACAAGCCGTTTTACCGTAGCTGATACGGTGATTTTGGACGGCGGGCGGCGGTGACGCCGGCGCTCGCGACAGACGGGCCAGCAACGCGCCATCGGAGAGACCAGGCAAGACAACCGCGGACAATGCGGTTGTCGATGCAGGAGCGCGCGGCGTGAACGTCACATCAATCAGAGGAAGCAGCAGCCATGCCCAAGATCACCTTTGTCGAATACACCGGAACCGAGCGCGAAATCGACTTGCCGTCGGGTCTTTCGGTGATGCAGGGCGCAATCGACCACCAGATCACGGGCATCGATGCCGATTGCGGCGGCGAGTGCGCTTGCGCGACCTGTCACGTGTATGTCGACCCTCGCTGGCTCGAAAGGGTCGGACCTCAGGGGGCGCAGGAGGCGGCGCTGCTCGACTTCGCCGCGCTCGCGCAACCCAATTCGCGTCTATCGTGCCAAATCAAGATGAACGATCAGTTGGACGGCCTCGTTGTGAGCTTGCCTGAGGCGCAGCACTGACCGCGAGCCGATCGGCCGCGCGTTGGAATTGGTCCTCGATATTGAC
The DNA here is from genome assembly GCF_900103365.1 of Afipia sp. GAS231. Classification (NCBI taxonomy): domain Bacteria; kingdom Pseudomonadati; phylum Pseudomonadota; class Alphaproteobacteria; order Hyphomicrobiales; family Nitrobacteraceae; genus Afipia; species Afipia sp. GAS231. The sequence goes on along the minus strand of NZ_LT629703.1, from coordinate 810,982 downwards.
AGACATTTGGAGAATTCCGCATGTGCACGCAAACCATTCAATCCGCCAAGGCCCATGTGGACGATATCGCGCTTGATCAGATCGATGTCAGCGACCCACAGCTCTTTCAGGATGGAACCATCTGGCCGTATTTCGAGCGATTGCGCCGCGAGGACCCCGTCCACTATTGCCGGGAAAGCGCGTTCGGACCCTATTGGTCGATCACCAAGTACAAGGACATCATGCAGGTCGATACCAATCACACCGTTTTTTCCTCGGAGGGCGGCATAACCATCCTGGATCGGCCCGAAGAATTTCGAACACCCAATTTCATTGCGATGGATCCGCCGAAGCATGACGAGCAGCGCAAGACCGTGAGCCCGATCGTCGCGCCCGGCAACCTGGCCAAACTTGAACACCTCATTCGCGTTAGAGCTTGCGCAATTCTCGACTCGTTGCCCGTCAACGAGACGTTCGACTGGGTGGATCGGGTGTCCATCGAACTGACCACTCAGATGTTGGCGACGCTGTTCGATTTTCCGCTGCAAGATCGACGCTTGCTCACCTATTGGTCCGACGCGGCCACGGCCCCCATCGGTCCTGGAGGGATGTTCGACACGGAAGAGGCCCGGCTGTCTGAATTGAAGAACTGCCTGGAGTACTTCACCAGGCTCTGGAACGAACGGGTAAATGCAGAGCCCAGAAGCGATCTCATTTCGATGCTGGCGCACTCGCCCGCAACCAGAAACATGGGACCGAAGGAGTTTCTGGGAAATCTGATTCTGCTGATCGTGGGTGGCAACGATACCACCCGGAATTCGATTACCGGCGGCTTGCTGTTTCTGAACCAGAATCCGGATCAATACCAAAAACTGCGCGACGACCCCGGCCTCATCGCCAACATGGTGTCTGAAATCATCCGCTATCAGACGCCGCTTGCGCACATGCGGCGCACTGCGCTTGCGGACGCAGAAATCGGGGGCAAGCAGATCAGGAAGGGTGCGAAGGTGGTCATGTGGTACATTTCTGGAAATCGCGACGACGAGGTGATCGACAGTCCGAACAAGTTCATGATCGATCGCCCGCGCGCCCGGCAGCACCTCTCGTTTGGCTTCGGGATTCATCGCTGCGTCGGGAATAGGCTCGCGGAATTGCAGTTGAAAATCCTGTGGGAGGAGGCGTTGAAGCGCTATCCCACCATCGAGGTCGTCGGCGAGCCCGAACGCGTCTATTCCAGCTTCGTCCACGGCTACAAGTCTCTCCCGGTGCGGATTCCGGCGTAGCGGCTGGCGACGCGCCGCGCGTCCAGCACTCAGATTTCGCGGAAGGTCGGCATTCACGAAGCGGGAGCAAGCATATGAGCGCGCAGAAGCCGTCAAGATACGGTTGGGTCATCGTCCTCCTTCTATTTCTGTTCATGCTGATCAATTTCGCGGACAAGGCGGTGATCGGACTTGCGGCAGCCCCGATCATGAAGGATCTGGAATTGACGCCGAGCCAGTTCGGCCTCGTCGGTTCCAGTTTCTTCTTTCTGTATGCGGTGTCCGGCGTCCTCACGGGCTTCGTCGTCAATCGCATTCAGACCCGTTGGGCGCTGCTGGCCATGGGGTTGATCTGGGCGGTTACCCAGTTTCCCATGGCTGGCTCGATCGGCTTCACAACGCTGATTGCCTGCCGCGTGCTGCTCGGCGCAGGCGAAGGCCCGGCGTATCCGGTGGCGCTGCACTCGGCCTACAAGTGGTTTCCCAATGAACTTCGCACATTTCCCACCGCGATGATCTCCCAGGGGGCGAGCATCGGTGTGGTGCTGGCACTACCCGGCCTCAACTATCTCATCGTGCACTATTCCTGGCATTGGGCTTTCGCAGCGCTCGGAGTGACCGGCCTGGTCTGGGCGCTTGCGTGGCTGGCGTTCGGACGCGAAGGCACTCTCATCGAAACGCCAGCGCCAACCGAGGGACGATCATTCGGACGGATTCCCTATCGCCGCCTTTTGCTTAATCCCACCGTACTCGCGGCATGCGCATCGGGCTTCGGCGCCTATTGGGGTCTGTCGCTGATGATCGCATGGCTACCGCATTATCTGATCAAAGGTCTCGGATATACCCAGCAACAGGCCGGGTGGCTCAGTACCCTGCCGTGGGCCTGCAATGTCTTCATCGTCATCGGCGCCGGCTGGCTTTCGCAAAACCTGCTCGCACGCGGCTATTCGAGCTTCGTTGCGCGCAGTTTGATCGGCGGCGGCGCGGTCGCCTTGGGAGGGATTGCGCTGATTGTCATGCCGCATGTCGAAGCGCCCACGCTGAACCTGGCACTTCTTGTGTTGGGGATTTCGCTTCCGTCGGTGATCTATGTCCTCAGTCCAGCGATTGTCAGCGAGTTCACGCCGGTGTCGCAGCGTGGCGCGATGCTGACGATCGTCACCGCGGTGGCGACATCGGCGGGGCTGCTGGCACCCTATATAATGGGGCGCGTTATCGAAACTGGCGCCACTGCTTCCGAAGGCTTCCACCAGGGTTTCCTGATCTGCGGCATTGTGAGCCTTATCGGCGGTTTGGTCGGGATGGCCTTTCTGCGTCCGGAGGCGGAAGCCACACGGTTCGCTGCCGCCGATGCGGCGGCCGTGGCAACACGGAATCGCCTGGTTAACGCCGAATTAGCCTTGTGAAGGTCGGCGCAGCCAAGCGCTGCATCGACTCCCGTGATTGGCAGATATAGACTGTCAATCGGTCGCTCGGCATCAGGAGATGCGCTGTGGCACGGAGTAGGCTGGTAGCTGTCAAGGACAGAGCGACCCAGGTCTGGCCGAAGCTTGCAACGCTGACCATTGCGGCATGCCTGTTGCTGCTGCCATTGCACCCAGCCGTTGCCCTTGAGCAAGTTTCCCTGCAGCTCAAATGGAAGCACCAGTTCCAGTTCGCCGGCTACTACGCGGCGCTCGAGCAGGGCTTCTATCGCGACGCCGGCCTCGACGTCACCATCCGCGAGGGCGGTCCGGACGTTGAAGTCGCCGAAGCGGTCGCCGGCGGCAAGGCCGACTTTGGAATCTGCAGTGCCAGCGTGTTGCGCGAGTGGGCGAAGGGGCTCCGCTTGGTCGTGCTGGCGGTCATTTTCCAGCAGTCCCCGGCCATCATCCTCGTGCCGCGCCGGGCCGACATCAGCAGCGTGTCGGATTTGCGCGGCCGTACGCTGATGGACGCCCCGGGCAGCGATGAAATCGCTGCAATGCTGAAGCACGAAGGGGTGGATTACAGGGGAATGCCGCGGATCGACCACCGCGGCGACCCACGCGATCTTCTGGCGGGCTCGGCTGACGCGATGGTTGCCTACAGCACCAACGAGCCGTTCGTCCTTGAGCGGCTTGGCGCCGCCTACCGCACGTTCTCGCCGAGCGAGTACGGAGTCGATTTCTATGGCGACAATTTGTGTGCCTCCGAAGCGCAGGTGAAAGCCCACCCGGACCGAGCGGCCGCGTTTAGGGCAGCTAGTCTGAAGGGTTGGGCCTATGCCGTGGCCCACAAGGAAGCGACGGTCGATCTCATTCTCAGGACCTATTCCAAAGCCAAAAGCCGCGAGGCCCTCCTGTTCGAGGCGACGCGCACGGCAATGTTGGTTGGGCACGATCCGGATCTGATCGGTGCGCAGGATCCCGCGCGCTGGCGACGCATCGCGGCGACCTATCACCAGCTCGGCCTGCTAAGCGACGATGCGCTGCCGGAGGCGCTGATCTGGCAAGGAAGTGATAGCGGCATGCGCGCTTGGTCGATGCCGCTACTGCTCGGATCGGTGACTGCGGCGCTGGCTTATCTTGCCTACCGCCGTCGTCGTTCCGTGGCGGCCGCGTTTGCCTGGCTGGCAGTGCTTCCGCCGATCGCCGCAATCGGGCGGCCCCGACTGAGCCTGATCATGTCGCTGCTGTTCATCGGCCTCAGTATTCCGGTTCTCATCTTCATCCTGATCTACAATTACAACAAGAATTCGGCCGGCATGGTGTCGATCCTGGACGATGCGGTTGCGCAGACCAGCCGGGCCGGCGTCGAGCGCACCAAGAGCCTGATCGAGAGCACTGAAAGCCCGCTGCGCATTCTCGCCACTGTGGCCGCCGCGGATTCCGGCTATTTCCGTACTGAGCAAAGCAATGATCTCTTGTACCGCGCACTGACCTCCGCAGAGCATATCGACGCCGTCTATGTCAGCTTCGAGGATGGTTATCATCGTGTCGTTACCCGGATCGACGAGGATCGCAGGCGTGCCGACCGCCGTATTGTGGCTGCCGCAAACTGGCACGCCAGCTACATCGACGCGATCACCTTTGGGCTCTCGCGGGTCCGCCATCGCAAATTCTTCGACATATGGCCTCATGAAGTCGACGAATACAACGTCGCTACCGACCTCGACATCCGCGCCTTGCCCGGTTATCAGACGGCCAAGACGACGCGGACACTCGCGGTGACCGAACCCTCGATCAACCCCGACACCGGCTTTCCCATTCTCTCCTTGCGCGTTCCAATATTCCATGGTGTCGATTTCATCGGCTGCGCGTCGGCCAACATCACCATGGACGTGCTGTCGCACTTTCTGGACAAACACCGCGCCAGCGCGCACAGCACAACCCTCATCGCCGACCGCAACGACGGCAAGATCATCGCCTTCCCGAATATGCAGAAGGGCGTGCGCGTCGAGAATAGCAAACTCACGATCGCAACCCTGGCCGATATCGACGATCCGGACGTGCGCGAGGCCTCTCGCCAGCATGCGCGCGCCGACGCCGACAGCTTCGCCTTCCGGTCCCCGGCGAACGGAGAAGACGTGATCGCGGCATTCGCCAATTTTCCGGATGGTTTCGGTCAGCCCTGGCAGGTGATAACGCTGACGCCGATCGACGATTTCGTGGGGACATTGAAGGCGACCAATCGATTGATCATGGTCGTGATCATCATCCTCACCATGATCGAGCTCTTCTTCATCTATTTCGCATCCCGTGGGCTGTCGCGGCCAGTCGAAAACGTGTCGCAGCAGCTACAGGCCATCGAAAGCCTGCAATTCGACGAACCGACGTCGCAACCGTCCAACATCCGGGAGATCGCGAAGCTGGAACACGCAGCTTCACTGCTTCGCAACTCGCTGAAATCGTTCTCGTCGTTCGTTCCGCTCGATGTGGTTCGACAGCTCATCAAGTCGGGCATTCCGTTGACCTTGGGCGTCGAGCCAAGCTCTCTCACTGTGTTCTTTTCCGACCTGGAGAACTTCTCCAGCCACTCCGAGACCCTCGCGCCCGATGACCTTCTGGTTCAGATCTCGACCTACCTCGAAGAGGTCTCCCGCGCGATCTCCGAGGAGGGCGGAACCATCGACAAGTTCATCGGCGACGGTGTCATGGCATTCTGGAATGCCCCGGTTCGGCACCCTGACCACGTCCTTCGCGCGTGCGCCGGCGCCTTGCGGGCGGCGCGGCGCATGGAGCGCGTCAACGATACCTGGGAGGCCGAAGGGCGACCACGAATCCGAATCCGGATTGGGCTGAATTCCGCCACCGTCCTGGTTGGCAACGTCGGCTCATCAACCCGGCTGAGCTACACTGCCCTGGGCGACGGCGTGAACGTCGCCGCGCGCCTCGAAGGCATCAACAAGCTGTTTGGCACCACGATCTGCATCAGTGACAATGTCTACGAACAGGCAAAGGTCGAAATACTCGCCCGTCCGCTCAAGCGAGTGCAGGTGAAAGGCCGCAAGACCGAGTTCATGATCTATGAATTGCTCGGTCTTCGCGCCAGCGATGATCCGGACCTCAAGGTTCGCGATCGGGACGAACAACTGAGCGCGATGACCTGGCAAGCCTCGCAACAGATGGAGGCGGGCGATTTCACGGCGGCCGCGCGTGGCTATCGCGCCATCCTTGACAAGTTTCCCGGAGATCCCGTGGCCAAATTCATGCTGAAGGAATGCGAGGAGCGGGCAGCCGATGTCCCCGAGAAAGTTGGTCAGTGACCGCCGGTGACGCAGTCAGGGCAGTCGTCAGTAGTGTCCGCTAAACGTAATTCTCGTGGACGCTCCAGAATGAGTTTACGACGAGCGTACTTGTCGATACACTTGCGGTTGAACTGGCGCGACGTCGGACCTTCGATATTTCCCCGTCACTGTGCGCGTGGTGCGCGCAATGCAGCGATCCATCGGTGCAGCATTATTCCAGGCTTAGGAGGATGGCGCCGTCGATGATCGCCAAATCCGCGTGCGTGGAGAATGTCCGAGGCGCCGGTGCCGCGTCCGGTTGCGCCGATGGCGGCGGGCGCCGAACGAGTGGCTATCTCCAATTCTTAAGGCAGGATCGCGATCGAATCGAACAAGCAAGACGCCACAGGAGGCTGCAATGCGAACCGTAATCTGCACCGTATTTATGGTTTGCGGACTCGTGGTCCCGGCCGGTGCGCAACAGGCGCAACCGGCCGCCATTCCGGTCGGCGTCGTCAAGGCCGAACACAAGGCGATCGAGAAGACGCTCGATTTCGTCGGGCGGGTGGAAGCGGTTAATCGCGTCGAGATACGGGCGCGGGTACAGGGGTTCCTGGAAGCGATGCTGTTCAAGGAGGGGGACCCGATCAAGGAAAATGATCCCCTCTATCGCATAGAGAAGGGGCTGTTCCAGGCAGCGGTCGAGCAGGCGGACGGCGCCCTGGCACGCAGCAAGGCTTCGAAAGTGCTCACCGAAGCGCAACTCGCGCGGGCGGAGGACCTGCTGGCAAAGAACGCCGGGACAACCGTTGCGCGGGATCAGGCGCTTGCCGCGGACGAGCAGGCGAAAGGCCAGATCATGAGCGACGAGGCCAGCCTGCAAACCGCCAAAATCAATCTTGGCTACACCGACATCGTCGCGCCGGTCTCGGGGCGGATCGGCCGCACCAACATCACCAAGGGCAATGTCGTCGGACCCGAAAGCGGCCCGCTCACCGTCGTCGTGAGCCAGGAGCCGATGTATGTGACGTTTCCCGTAAGCCAGCGCGATTTCCTGCGCGCGAAAGAGGACGCTCACCAGGTCGACCTCAAGGCGATCAAGGCCAGGCTTCGCTTTGCCGACGGCGCGACCTACGACCAAACCGGCCAGATCAATTTCGTCGACGTGACGGTTGATCGTGCCACCGACACGGTGCTGGTGCGCGCCACGTTCCCAAATCCGGCCGGCGGACTGACCGACGGCCAGCTGGTGCGGGTGACGCTCGAAAGCGGCACGCCAAAGGAAATGGTCGTAGTTCCGCAATCGGCGCTGATCGCCGACCAGGAAGGTGTCTACGTCTTCGTGGTCGAGGATGGCAAAGCCGTTGTGAAGCGGATCAAACCCGGAGGGGAGAGCGGAACGGATACCGTCGTCCAGGAAGGCCTGTCCGGGAGCGAGCAGGTTATTGTCGAAGGATTGCAGGGGGTGCGCCCCGGTGCGCCGGTCAAGGCTAGCCCGGTGACAACGCTCAAAAGGAGCTGATCCAATGCTCTCCGCCATCTTCGTCGACCGGCCGCGGCTCGCGATCGTCATCGCCATCGTGACGACCATCGCGGGGTTCCTGGCGCTGTTCTCGATTCCTATTGCGCAGTACCCCGATATCGTTCCACCCCAGGTCTCGGTCACGACCTTCTATCCCGGAGCCAATTCCGGTGTTGTCGATGCGACCGTCGCGCAGCCGATCGAGGCGCAAGTCGTCGGCGTCGACAAGATGATCTACATGAAAAGTGTGAGCGGCGATGACGGCAGCTACACGCTGACATGTTCTTTCGAGCTCGGCACCGACCCCGACATCAACGCTGTCAACGTCAATAACCGCGTCCAGGTCGCCTTGTCGCAGCTGCCGCCTGACGTCCAGAAGCAAGGCATCACGGTCAAGAAGAAGTCCTCGGCCCTGCTCGGCGTGATCGCCGTCTATTCGCCGAAGCATACGCACGATCCGTTGTTCATCTCCAACTACGTCACCATCAATCTGCTCGACCCCGTCAAGAATACCGCGGGCGTCGGCGACGCCTATCTGTGGGGCCCGCAGGACTACGCGATGCGCGCGTGGGTTCGAACCGACAGGCTGACCGGGCTGAACCTGACGACCGGCGACATTATTAATGCCATCCAGTCGCAGAACGTCCAGGCCGCGGTCGGACGCATCGGCGCGCGGCCAATTTCAGACGATCAGCAGCTGCAGCTCAACATTCAGACCAAGGGCCGCCTGGATTCGCCTGAGGAATTCGGCAACATCGCCGTGCGCACCAATCCGGACGGGTCCGTGCTGCGTCTCAGCGATGTTGCGAGGCTGGAACTGGGCGCCGCCAATCTGGACCGGGATACGCGCTTCAATGGCGGCCCTGCGGCGGTGATCGCAGTCTTCCAATCGCCGGGCGCCAATGCCATTGCCACCCTCAAGGCCGTGCGCGAGCGCCTTACCGAGCTGCAAAAGCGATTCCCCGACGATCTCGCGTGGAAGGTCACCTACGATCCGACAACTTTCGTCACCGATACGATCCATGAGGTGCAGAAGACGCTGCTAGAGGCATTCGTCCTTGTCGTCGTCGTGGTCTTTTTGTTCCTCGGCAGCATACGGGCCACCTTGATCCCGATGTTTGCGGTGCCGGTCAGCCTGGTCGGCGCCTTCATCGTGCTCAAGGCGGTCGGCTATTCCGCCAACACGGTCTCCCTTCTCGCGATCGTGCTGGCCATCGGCATCGTCGTCGACGATGCCATCGTGGTGGTCGAGAACGTCGAGAGGGTGATGGAGGAGCATCCGGAGCTTTCCCCCGGCGAGGCGACCAAGCTGGCGATGCGCGAGATCACCGCCCCCATCATCGCGATCACGCTGGTGCTGCTGTCGGTGTTTGTGCCGGTGGCGTTCATCCCCGGCATTTCCGGTGAGCTGTTCCGCCAGTTTGCGGTCACCGTCGCGGTCGCGATGTTTCTCTCCGCGATCAACGCGCTCACCTTGTCGCCCGCGCTCTGCGGGGTCTTGCTGCGGCCGCAGCACGGACCTCGTCGCGGCGCGATGGGGTTTGTGATGCGCTCGATCGATCGCGTGCGCGACGCCTATGGGGATGCGGTTGCCCGCATCGTCCGGATTTCCGTTATCGGCCTCGTTGCGGTCGCGGTCTGCGGGGTCGGCGTCGTGAGCCTGACGAAGATCACCCCGACGGGATTTTTGCCCGAGGACGACCAGGGCGCACTCTTTGTTGTCGCCCAATTGCCGGGCGGCGCGTCGGTCGAACGGACGTCGGAGGTGATCCGCCAGGCCGAAGCCATCGTGAAAGAGGAGCCGGCTGTCGCCGACTACACGTCAGCGATCGGACTGAACTTCATCGACAACTACTCGCAGTCGAACGCCGCGTTCATGGTGTTGTCGTTCAAGCCCTTCGACGAGCGCAAGGATCCGTCCCTCGGGGCGCAAGAGGTCATCAAGCGACTTGGTGCCAAGCTCCGCCAGATCCAGGGCGGCATCGTCGTACCCCTCGCGCCGCCGCCGATCGTCGGTCTCGGCACCGGGGGTGGATTCGCCTACGTGGTGGAGGATCTCCGCGGCGGCGACCCGAAGGCGCTCGCGCAGGTCGTCCGCGGACTGATGGTTGCCGCCAATCAGGATCCGCAGCTGAGCCGCGTGTTCAGCACCTTCTCGGCAACGAACCCCTCGATCTATCTCGACATCGACCGCGACAAGGCGCAGATCCTCGGCGTGCCGTTGAGCTCAGTCTTTCAGGCACTACAGGCTTCCCTCGGCGGGTATTTCGTCAACAACATGAACCTGTACGGCCGTACCTGGCAGGTGCAAGTTCAGGCCGAAGCAGCCGACCGGGCCAGTATCGACGACATTTATCGGATCAACGTCCGCAATGGCAAAGGACAGATGATCCCGCTCAGGAGTCTGGTGGAGGTCCGCGTCGTGGTCGGTCCGCCGTCACTGATCCGCTACAACAACCTGCGTGCGGTTACAGTTCAAGGTGCACCTGCGCCTGGCGTCTCCTCGGGGCAAGCGCTCAAGGCCATGGAAGAGGTAGCCGCGCGCGCACTTCCTCCGGGTTTTGCAGGCGAATGGACTGATACGGCATTCCAGGAGAAGCGCGCCGAGGGCAAGACCGGGATCATTCTCGGTTTCGCGGTACTGTTCGCCTATCTCTTCCTGGTTGGACTCTACGAAAGCTGGACCATTCCGGTACCGGTGCTGCTGTCGGTGACGGTTGGCATCCTGGGATCGTTTGCTGCGATTGTGCTCGCCGGTCTGACGCTCGATCTCTATGCGCAAATCGGCATCATCGTGCTGATCGGCCTTGCCGCCAAGAACGGCATTCTGATCGTCGAGTTTGCCAAGGAGAAGCGCGAGCACGGGGTGCCATTGCTCGAGGCCGCAACCGAGGGCGCGAGGCAGCGCTTCCGCCCTGTGATGATGACGTCGTTCGCCTTCATCCTTGGTCTGCTTCCTCTGGTGGTCGCCGTCGGCGCCTCGCAGCTCGCGCGGCGCGACGTTGGAACCCCGGTGTTTGGCGGTATGATCTTCTCATCGTTCATCGGAGTCTTCGTCATTCCGCCGCTTTACGTCGTCTTCCAGATGATGCGCGAACGGATCAGGCCATCGGTCCGTCCGCAAAAAGCGGCTGAGCCCAGCGCCGGCCCGGCGGAATGATGGACGTGCCGCGCCACGCCGAAGGAATAAGAATAACTTCGGCTACGGGCCGTACATCAATGTCAGTTCATGGCCGCAAAGGGGCTGCGGAGCCGGGGCCAATGCAAAATCCTCTTGTCGGCGGTCGCCGCCGATGCGGCAACGCCGACATTGCTCGCCCGCGCCGATCGAGATCGACCTCTTCCTAGGAACTTGTCCTGCTGTCTGCTTCACCTTCGACGGAGGGGACAAGGTTCGCGGCGAGAAAGTCCACGAATGCCCTAAGCTTGGGAGCGAGATGCCGGTTCGACGGCCACAGGATCCGAAGCGGTCCGGAGCGATCGGTGTAATCGTCGAGCACAGTGACCAGCAGACCTTCACGAAGTTGCCGGCGTATGGCGAAGTCCGGCAGGTAGGCGATGCCCAGGCCTTGCTCGGCCATATGGATCAGCGGCTCGAGCGTGCTGGCAACGGCCGTCTTCGGCAGTTCAATCTCGATGCCGGGATGTCCGGACGGCACGGGCCATTGCTCGAACTTTCTGCTGGTTGGAAACCTGTGGTGCAGGCAGGCATGAGCCTTGAGGTCATCAGGCGTCAGGGGAGCACCTTTGGCCGCCAGATAGGTCGGCGCCGCCACGAGGCGCCGGCGATAAAGGCCCAGAGCGCGTGACATCAAGCGCGAGTCGCCGGCATCGGCGAAGCGCACCACGGCGTCAAAACCCTCCTCGATCACATCGACGATCCGATCGCTAAAATCGAGATCCAATGTGACCTCTGGATAGGCCTTCATGAACGCGACGAGGGTCGGCATCATCAGCATGCCGGCCAATGGCAGGCCGACACGCAGCGTGCCGCGCGGGGCCTCGTGCGTCTGCGACAGTTCAAGTTCGGCCGCTTCGATCTCGGAAAAAATGCGCCGGCAGCGCTCGAGGAATCGGGCACCGTCCGCGGTGAGCGTGATGCTACGCGTGCTGCGATGAAGCAGGCGCACATCGAGCCGTTCCTCCAGCCGCGCCACCGCTTTGCCGATCGCCGACGACGACACGCCAAGTTGCCGTCCTGCAACCGTGAAGCTTCGGGCTTCCGCCGCCCGGACGAAGGCATTGAGCGATCCCAACCTGTCCATCCGCGAACCTCCATTTCGGACAATTTAGTCCGATATGTTTGGAATTATGGCCCAATTTTCAAAGCTCGGGGAAGCCCTCATCTTAGGGGCAACGCCGCGATCGACCGCTCTCCCTCACTCGGCGGGTGGAGACGACCGGGCGGCAAAACCGCGTTTTATCAAGGAGATAATCATGTCCTCGTCAGTCGTTCTGATCACTGGGGCCCTCTCGGGCATAGGCCGCGCAACGGCGGTCTCATTTGCGAGAGCAGGCCATCGCGTCGTTGTTTCCGGGCGAAAGCCGGATGCCGGCCAGGCGCTGGTTCGTGAGCTCCGTTCGCTCGGTACCGAGGCCGAATTCGTCGAAGCCGATGTGCGCAAGGAAGACGATGTCCGCCGTCTCGTCGACCGGACGGTCGAGCGTTTCGGGCGTCTCGATGTCGCGGTGAACAATGCCGGCACGGAAGGCCGACCCGGCCCGATCACAGACCAGACCGCGGACAGCTATGCCGCGACGTTCGACACCAACGTTCTCGGCGTGATCCTGAGCATGAAGCACGAAGCACGCGTCATGCAGGAACAACGCAGCGGGACCATCATCAACATCTCCTCGACCTATGGGCACGAGGGCGCGGCGGGAGCCTCCATCTATGTCGGAAGCAAGCACGCCGTCGAAGGCGTTACCAAGTCGGTGGCGCTCGAACTCGCGAAGTCGGGAATCCGCGTGAACGCCGTGGCGCCCGGTCCGACCGACACCGGCATGTTGACCCGCTTCACGGGCACGCCGGAGAACAAGGCAGCTCTGGTGACGACCGTTCCGATGGCCCGCCTCGGCCTCTCGGAAGAGCTTGCCAATGCGATCGTATTCATTGCGTCGGAGGGAGCCTCCTACATCACCGGCCAAGTTCTCCACGTCGATGGCGGCAAGAGCCACTAGCTCCCGAGGGCATTCCCGTTCGCGCTTCAGATGGCCGGACGCTAACCACGGCGCCATGAGCACACATTCGGAAGAGCGCGATAGTGACCACTGCACCTGCCAATACGGAGACAAGTCATGACTGACAAACCAGTGAAGATTCCGGGGCCGGACCACCCGATTTCGATCGAAGCGAACCCGTCTCGCGTCGTGGTCAAGGTCGGCGGAAAAATCATCGCCGACACGAGCGCTGCGTTGACACTTCGCGAGGCGTCGTATCCGCCCGTTCAGTATATTCCCCGTCGGGACGTCGATATGGCCGCGCTTATGCGCAGCGAACACACTTCGTATTGCCCCTACAAAGGCGACGCTTCCTACTACAGCATTCCCGCCGGCGGTGATCGCTCACGCAACGCGGTGTGGACTTATGAGGCCCCATTTGAAGCGATGGCGCAGATCGAGGATTACGTCGCCTTCTACCCGGACCGGGTCGACGAGATAAGTTAAGTTGAAGGCTTGCCGGCCCCCGCTAGTTCTCGATCCAGACCGTCATGCCCGGCTCAAGGCTTGCGGGCTCTCCTTCAGGGTCGAGGCGCAAGCGAAGCGTGTTGCGGTCATGATCGCCAATGACCCGCTCGGCCTGCCAGGTGGCGAACGTTCCGAGCGGCCGCAGTTCGGTGATGGCGGCTTTGATCGCGCCGGCGGCGCCGTTGCGCATCACGCTCGCCGCTTCTCCCATCGAGAGACGGTTGAGATGATCTTCGCGCACATTGAACGAGAGCCATTGCTTGCCCGCCGCTTCGACCATCAGGATCGGTTGGCCGGCGCGAACGTTCTCGCCCACCTCCGCGGCGACGACGGTGACAACACCGTCAGCCGGAGCACGCAGGACCATCTTGTCAAGCCGGCGCTCGAGCACGGTGACCGCTGCGGCCGCCGCCTGCACCTGCGCGTCGGCGATCGCGCGCTCCTCCCGCGTCGGGCCTGCTACTGCCGCATCGTAATTCGCCTGGGCCTCCGCGACGTCGGCACGTGCGCTGGCAACGTCGTTTTCGGCCTGGTCGAGCGACTGTTGGGACTCGAAGTTCTGCCGTGCCAGCGTGCTGGTCCGGGTGAGCTGGGCTTGCACATAGTCGAGGCGGGCGCTTGCCTTGGCGATGGCAGCCTTCAGCGAATCGACCTGTTCGCGGCGAACGCCGGCATAGACGTTGTTGCGGTTCGCGGTTGCCGAGGCCAGCGCGGCCCGCGCCTGGTCTGCCTGTGCCGTCAACTCGACCGCGGAGAGCCGCGCCAGGATATCGCCGGCGTGGACGAGCGCGCCTTTTCCGACGGCGATCGACATGAGTTGGCCATTCACCTCCGGCTCTACCCTGACTTCGGTCGCCCGCACGACGCCAACGATGGTGACCGCCGATCCGGAACGACGCTCGTAGCCGATCAGAACACCCGCGACAAGCACGAGCGCGATCGCAACGATGGCAGCGCGGCTAGCCTTGCGCATGTTCCGCTCCTCTCTTGACGGCAACTGCCGAGATCACCGCGAGGGCGAAATAGCCGAGCGCCAGACACCACAGCGCGAGCCAGTCATGCCCGACCTCCCAGATGCTGGCACCGAGCTGGTTGACGCGCACGAGCCCGTCGATCGCGGAGTCGGCGGGGAACATTCGACCGAGCGCAATGGCCGCGTCGGGGATGGCTTCGCGCGGCCATGCGAAGCCGGCGGTGAAGAACTGGGGCAGGCTGGTGGCAAGCAGGAGGAGGGTGGCGTTTTCGGGCCGGGTGAACCAGGCCCCGATGGCCTGTCCCATGAAACTCGTCGCCAGCAAAAAGACGGTCGCGAGCGCGAAGATCTGTGGAAGATGCCCGAGCGTCGAAAAGCCGTAGATCCGCGGCAGCACGATGAGATAAAGCGCGAGCGCCGGAAGGTAGATGGTCAGATGGGCGATGCCCCGGCCGAGCACGCCGGTGAACGCTCCGCCGGCGCCTGCCAACGCGGCGCCGGTCAGCATTGCCGCCCCGATCAGCAGCGTTTGCTGCAGGATCAGCACAAACGCCGCCGGAACGACGTAGCTCGCATAACCTCCCACCGGGTTGAAGATCGGCTGCAGCAGAACGTCGGCCGGGCTCTGACTCGCCAATTTCGCCTTGACGAGGCTGCCGTCGGAGCGCGCGCCTCGCGAAACGAGTTCGGATGTCAAGGCTCCCACCGCCGTCGCTACCCCGCTTGCGTTCGACCTGAACATGAAGAGGTAGGTGGCATCGGCGTAGACCGGGATGTGGGCGGTGATGCCCTTGAGCACGTCGCGCTCGGTGCCTGCGGGGATTTCGACGGCGGCAAAGGCCTTGCCGCGATCGATCGCGGTGCGCGCCTCGGCAAGCGTGCGGACGCGAACTGCAACGTTCAATGCGCCACTCGCATCCAGCGTCTCGACGATCTGGCGGCTGAGATCGCTGAGATCATTGTCGACGACCGCGATCGGAAGCTTGCGAAGAATCTGGTTCAGATAGGGTTGCGGATAATAGATGCCGTAAACCAGGGGAGCCAGGAACAGCACGCTGAAGGCGCTTCGGGTTCCGAGCACGCGCCGCCACTCCGCCGTGAAGGCGCCGCCGATGCCTCGCGGCGCGCGGCCGATCTCGGGTTGCTCGGCAGGTCGTGCCATCTCAAACCAGCCCCTGCGCTTGAGGCTCGCCATGCGCAGCAAGGCAAGGCCGCCAAAGAGCAGTGCCAGGCCGGCGAGCGCCGCGAACGGAACCGCGGCTTCCGAGACCGGCAATCCCCGCGCCGCTTGTCCCAGCAAGACGGACATGTACCAGCGCAGCGGCAGGATCGTGCTCCAGACTTGCGCAAAGGCATTCATGCCGACCGTGGGAAAGCCGACGCCGGCGTAGCCGAATGCCGGTGAGGCAAACAGGCCCGCAAGTCCGAGCCCCGTCGCCAGGTCGCCGGCCAAAAGCTGCAGCAAGGCGCCCACCGACAAATAGGCAATGATCAGGAGGGAGCCGGCGGCGATCATCAACGGCAAGTCCCCCCGGAAGGGGATTTGCAGCACGCCCTCCAGGAACAGCGGCTCGGCCAACATGATCAGGAGGAAGATGCAGAACAGCGGCGCGAGCTTGCCGGCCAGGGCTGCGACCGGATCGCCGCCGGCGCTTTCGAGCCAGTCCCGCGCGTTGCGACGGCGGAATTCCGAGCCGACGGAATAGCCCGCGGCGAGGGTGATCACCACATGGATGATCGTCGGCAGCAGGGCACGGAGCAGGAACTGCGCATAGTTCTTTTGCGGATTGACGAGCGCGATGGTCTCGGTGGCGAGCGTTCCGATGGAAGCCGGTGCGGGGGCGGTGCGCCTGGCGGGGGCAGCTACCGCCGCCGCGGCGGAAAGCGCATCGCTCAGGCCCGAGGACGCAATGCCGGCCGCCGTCAGGAACTGCTGGTTATAGAAGCCGACGACCTGCGGGCGTCGTTGGGCCTTCAGGTCGCGCTCGAAATCCGGCGGGATATGGATTGCCGAAATCGCCTTGCCTGACCGTATGTCCTGCACGGCCGTCGACAGCGTACCGGAGCGGTCGACGATCGCGAGACTCGGCGAGGCCGCGACGTATTCCACCAGGGCCCGCGAAGCGTCCGAGTTGTCCTCGTCGACAACAGTCACCCCGAGCCCCCGTATCACCGGATGGCTGAAAACGGTGGTGAGAACCACGAACGCAAACAGCGGCACGCCGAAGATCAAAAGCAGCGCGACACGATCGTGAAACAGCCAGTGGCACTCGCGCTGCGCGACCCGCCAGAATCCGGGCTTCGACGCCGGCCTCATTGCCGTGACCGCCAGTCGAGATAGGCGCTCATCCCCGGTCGCAACTCCGGCACCGGCTGGACCGGATAGGCGCGGATCGAAAACGTCCGCAAGTCGAAGTCGCCGGTGGCGCGCGTGGCCCGCCAGCTCGCATATTCGCCCTTGGTCGCAACCAGCTTGACCTCGACCGTGACGCGGCGGTCGGCGAGGGCAGGAATGCGGACATCGAACCGATCGCCGACCTTTAATCCCTTGACGAGATCCTCGCGCAGATCGAAATGAATCCAGACGTCGGCCAGATCGATCAGGGTAACGAGCGGTACCCCCGGCGATACATACTCGCCGGGCTCGACGTTGCGCTGATAGACCTGCGAGGCCACGGGAGCATAGACCTGGAGCTGATCGATGATCGATTGAACGCTCTGGATATCGGCATTGGCCTTTTCGACGTTGGTCCGGGCAATCGCCCGCTCTTCTTTTGTGTAGCCGTTGACGGCCTGGTCGTAAGCCGATTTGGCCTGATCAACCGCGCGTTCGCTTTCGTGCAGCGCATCCGTCATCTGGTCGAGACGGGATTGCGGCGCGTTGCCTTGCCCGGTCAATGTATTGGTTCGATCGAAGGTCTTCTGCGCCAGCACCAGCGCTGCCTGGGCGCGCTCCAGCTCCGCCTTCCGCGCCGCGATGACTTCCGCCCGCGTTCCGACCAGTACGTTGGCGAGCTGTGCCTCGGCGACAGCCATCGCCGCCTTCATCTGCTCGTGTTTGGCCAGCGTCTCCGGATTATCGATCTGTACGAGCACCGCGCCTGCGGGAACGTTCTGGCCGCGGTTGACGGGGATTTCCTTGACCCGGCCGTCGACGCGCGCGGCGATGTCGAGCCGCGTGGCATCGGCCTCGCCCTGTACGAGCAGCGGTACCGGCCGCAACAGATAGAAGAGCGATAACGCTACAACGATAGCTGCAACGACACCGACGATAATGGAAGGGGCACGGGTCGCCGCGCGGACGTCCTTGTCCTGTCCGTCAGGCGGAGCGTGGGGTGTAATTTGGATGTCGTCGCCAGAGGTCGGCGTGTCCATGCCAGTCTCCACTTGGTTCATGACCGTCTTGGTTGTCAGGCCTCGCCGGACTTCCATTCGCCTCGTCTGACACTGCGGCACCGTGACTTAGCCAGCGCAAAAACTTCGTCGCTTGTCCGGACGCGCTACGACTTGCATGTTCGTGCGCTCAATTCCGCGCCGGCAAACAAACGGTACGGAAGGCGCGGTCAGAGCGAGTCGAACGCGGCTTGCATGCCGCAAAGCCCCTCAATGAACCGATCGCAGGCCAAGAAAAGATATCCGCCGCGTCCGCAATGTGCAAGCGCGGGGCAGGAGGTGATCGGCGTCGCAGGCTATCGAAGAAGCAGCACAACCATTCCAGCGATGATCGTCTCATTCAATATCGCGGCGCGTATTCGCGGCACTGTCGTGGTCAAGCGCTGACCAATTGTGCGTCAGTCCGTCATACGGGTGCCACATGTCCGAAGCCGTCAAGAACAATCGAACCGCCGTCGCCAGCGCCGTCGCCGCTCGTCTGTTTGTCCTTGAGCTCAACGCCGGCCGCATTCACTCCATGAATACGGATGGTTCCGACCGCAAGACCATCGTGTCGGATTGCCACTTGCCCGACGGCATCGTCGTGGATGTCGAGGCGGGCCATATCTACTGGACCAACATGGGCATCCCAAGTCTGGACGACGGGACCATCGAGCGTGCCGACATCGATGGCAAGAACCGCAAGGTGATCGTCCCGCAGGGAAAAACCCACACTCCGAAGCAGATCATTCTCGATAAGAAGGCCGGCAAGCTTTATTGGTGCGACCGCGAGGGCATGCGCGTCATGCGCTGCAATCTCGACGGCTCGCAGCTGGAGACGCTCATCGTCGCCGGCCGCGGTGAAGCCGATAGCCGGGATCAGACCCGGTGGTGCGTCGGACTGACGATCGACCCGAAACTCGGACATCTCTACTGGACGCAAAAAGGTCCTGATAATGCCGGGCTCGGTCGCCTGTTCCGCGCCAATCTCGAAATTCCCGCTGGCCAAACCGCGGCGACCCGGACCGACATCGAGATCTTCTACGACGGCCTGCCGGAGCCGATCGATCTCGAGCTCGACCTCGAGAACCGCATTCTCTACTGGACCGACCGCGGCGACCCGCCGCGTGGCAACACGGTGAACCGGGCCTCGATCGACAACAAGCCCGCCGAGCCGGAGATCGTGGTGACCCATCTGATGGAGGGGATCGGTATCGCGCTCGACGTTCCGAACGATCGCATGTTCGTGACCGATTTCGCCGGCTCGGTCTATTTCGCGCGGCTCGATGGATCCGGCGAACGAAATTTCCTTTTCGCGCAGGGCAACCTCACCGGCATCGCCTACGCCGAAATCTGACCAACGCTTCGGAGAAATCACATGACCGAGACCAAACCTATTCGGCGCATCGCAATCATCGGCACCGGCGTGATCGGCGCGAGCTGGAGCTCGCTGTATCTCGCCAAGGGACTGCAGGTGGTCGCGACGGACCCCGCGCCGAACGCGGAAGCCGCGCTGAGGAAGTTCGTCGAGACCGCCTGGCCTGCGCTCAAGCGGCTGGGCCTCTCACCGGGCGCGTCGCAGTCGAACCTGACGTTTACGCCCGACCTCGCGAAGGCGCTCAACGGTGCCGACCTCGTCCAGGAGAACGGGCCCGAGCGGATCGATTTCAAGCAGAAGCTCTATGGGCAGCTCGACGAGCTGCTGCCGCCCGACGTGATCATCGCGTCGAGCTCGTCGGGGCTCACGATGAGCGAAATCCAGAAGGGCGCCGCGTCCCACCCGGAGCGCTGCGTCATTGGTCATCCGTTCAACCCGCCGCACCTGATCCCGCTGGTCGAGATCGTCGGCGGAGCCAAGACCTCGCAAGCGACGATCCAGCGCGCGGATGAATTTTACACCTCGATCGGGCAACGGACGGTGCGCGTCAACAAGGAAATGCCGGGGCATGTCGCCAATCGGCTGCAGGCAGCGCTGAGCCGTGAGATCTATTACCTGGTCGCCGAGGGTGTGGTGAGCGCCGCCGATGTCGACACCGCTCTCTCCTGGGGCCCGGGCCTGCGCTGGGGCGTGATGGGCGGCCTGATGCTCAACCACCTCGGCGGCGGTCCGGGCGGCATCGAGCACTTCTTCCAGCAGTTCACCGGCCCGATGACGGCCTGGTGGAAGACCCTCGGCTCGCCGGTGCTGACGCCGGAAGTGCAAAAGACGCTCATCGACAGCGTCCACGCCGAGGCTGGATCGCGCACCATCGCGGAGCTGGAGGCCGAGCGCGACGAAGTCCTGCTCGGCCTGATCGAGCTGCGCAACAAGGTTGCCAGGTCGAGCGAGGCGAAATCAGCGAAGTCGGTCGCCTGAGACCGGGCGCGACCAATCACACATCCGACACGTCCTGCAATTGTTCCGGCGTTGAAGCCGTAGCCAAAGGAGTCTCAAAATGCCCACTGCAACCGCAGCCAGCAAGGCCGCCGCACCGAAGCCGGCGCCCGTACCCAACGGCGACTTCTATCAGTTGGTCGACCTGCTCACTCCTGAGGAGAGAGCGCTCGTCAAAAAGGTACGGACCTACATGGAGACCAAGGTCCAGCCGGTCATCAACAAGTACTGGTCCGAGGATGCGTTTCCGTTCGAATTGCTGCCTTCGTTCAAGGAGCTTGGCCTCGGCGGACTCGGTTTTGAGGGTTATGGCTGCGCGGGCGGTAGCCAAAAACTGTTCGGCTTCGTCGCGATGGAATTGGCGCGTACCGACGCATCGTTCTGCACCTTTTTCGGCGTCCACAGCGGCCTGGCCATGGGCTCGATCTATCTCGATGGATCGGAGGAGCAGAAGCAGAAATGGCTGCCGCCGATGGCGCGCTGGGAAAAGATCGGTTGCTTCGGCTTGACCGAGCCGCTGGTCGGTTCGGGAACCAGCGGCGGTCTGACCACCACGGCCAAGCGTGAAGGCGATACCTGGATTCTCAATGGCCAGAAGCGGTGGATCGGCAATGCGCCGTGGTGCGACATTTCCATCATCTGGGCGCGCGACCTTGCCGACAATCAGGTGAAGGGATTCATCGTCGAGAACAAGTCGACGCCCGGCTTCAGCGTCGAGAAGATCGAGCACAAGATTGCGCTCAAGGTGGTCCAGAACGGCCAGATCACGCTGAAGGATGTGCGGGTGCCGGAAGCGAACCGCCTGCAGGGCGGCAACTCGTTCCGCGATACTGCGCGCGTGCTGCGGATGACGCGATACATGGTGGGTTGGGCCTCGACCGGCATCCAGATGGGCGCGTTCGAAGCAACCGTCAAGTACGCGCAGGAGCGGCTGCAATTCGGCAAGCCGATCGCTTCGTTCCAGATGATCCAGGATCTGCTCGCCAAGATGCTGGCCAATCTGACCGCGTGCCAGTGCCTGATGCTCCGGCTGGCGACGCTCGATGACGAAGGCAAGCTCGGCGACCATCATGCAGCGCTGGCGAAGGCGTTCTGCACGGCGAAATCGCGCGAGACCGTCTCATGGGGACGTGAGGTCCTGGGCGGTAACGGCATCGTCGCCGACTACAATGTCGCGCGCTTCTTCGCCGATGCCGAGGCGCTGTACTCCTACGAAGGCACCTATCAGATGCAGAATCTGATCGTCGGCAAGGCCATCACCGGTCACGGCGCCTTCATCTGACATCCCGGCGGCGCCGGCGCTTCGGCGTCGGCTGCTCTCTCAATCCAGGAGATATGATTATGGCTTCGCAAGCTGCACCGCTCACCCCTTCGCCTGCAACCGTACCCGGCTCCTCGCCCAGGGCGGCATTGGCGCTCGCGAATGTCCTGTACGAGAAAAACGGTTCGATCGCCTATGTGACGGTCAATCGGCCCAAGGTGCTCAACGCGCTCAATACGCCGACCTGGACCGATTTGAAGGCCGCATTCGAGGACGCAAGGGTCGACGCATCCGTGCACGGCGTGATTCTTACCGGCGCGGGCGACAAGGCCTTCATCGCCGGCGCCGATATCTCCGAACTTGCGAATGTCGACGCCTATGACGCGGAGGAGTCTAGCCGGTTCGGGCAGGGCGTGCTCGATCTGGTCGAAAATCTCGGCAAGCCGGTGATCGCAGCCATCAATGGCTTTGCGCTTGGCGGCGGCTGCGAGACGGCGATGGCTTGCACGATCCGGATCGCCGTCGAGCATGCCAAATTCGGGCAGCCCGAGGTGAAACTCGGGCTGTTGCCAGGCGGTGGCGGTACGCAGCGCCTGCCGCGCCTGGTCGGCAAGGGTCGTGCGTTGCAGCTGATCCTCACCGGCGAGACGATTTCCGCGCAGGAGGCCTATCGCATCGGCCTCGTCAACGAAGTCGTTCCTGCAGCCAGCCTGATCGATCGCGCCGAAACGATCCTGAAGCAGATCATGGCCAATGCGCCGATCGCCGTGAAGTTCTCGCTGGAGGCGGCCAACAGGGGGATGGACACCAGCCAGGCCGAGGGATTTGCGCTCGAGGCGTCCTATTTCGGCATCTGCGCGGCGACGGAAGACAAGAAGGAAGGCACCTCTGCCTTTCTCGAGAAGCGTGCACCGAAGTTCCACGGACGGTGAAACAGTCCGCACACTTGGAAAGAGACAGCCATGGCTAGCGACAATATTTTCTCTGGACTGAAAGTGGTGGATCTGGCGAGCTTTATCGCCGGCCCCAGCGCCGCGGTGATCCTGTCGGATTTCGGCGCCGACGTTATCAAGGTGGAGCCGCCGAGCGGCGAGCTCTGGCGACACGCGCACAACATGCCGCCGCAGCCAGTCGCCGAGGATCCTTATCCCTGGCACCTCGCCAACCGCAACAAGCGGGGTATCGCGCTCGATCTGAAGTCACCGAGCGCCCATGCGGTTCTCGAAAAGCTGGTCAAATGGGCCGACGTGCTCATCGTCAATACGCCGCATCCGGCGCGCGCGCGGCTGAAGCTCAATTACGAGGACGTGCTGCCGTGGAACCCGCGATTGATCTATGCCGACATCACGGGCTTCGGCGACAAGGGACCGGATGCGGATCTGCCGGGCTTCGATATCACGTCGTATTGGGCACGCAGCGGTCTGCTGTCGATGACGCGCGATGCCGGCGCACCGCCAACTTGGCCGGTGGCCGGCAGCGGCGATAATGCCACCGCCGTTGGGCTTTATTCGGCGATCGTCACCGCGCTCTATCGGCGTGAGCGCACCGGGGAGGGAGCGCATGTCACGACCTCGCTTCTCGCGGAGGGCGTGTGGTCCGCCAGCGTCTCGATCCAGGCGGCGCTGTGCGAGGCAAAATTCTTCGGGCTGCACGATCGCATGCACCCCGCCAATGCGGCGATGAATGTCTATCGCGCCAAGGATGACACCTGGTTCGTTCTCATCATAACGCCGGACAAGGTTGCAGCCGTGGCAAAAGCCATCGGTCGGCCCGATCTTCTGACCGATCCGCGCTTTTCCGATCCGGCGAAGCTGATGGCGAATATGCCGCAGCTCACGGCGATCCTCGACGAGACCTTCTGTGGCGAGCCGATGGGGCATTGGTATGAGGTCTTCAACGGCGTCCACGTGACGTTCGGCGCCGTGCGTGGGCCGCAGGAAGTGATCAAGGATCCTCAACTTCAGGCCAACGACATCATCGTTCCGCTCAGCGGCGCCGGCGGCAAGCTGACGTCTACCATCTCGAGCCCGCTTCAGGTGCATGGCGTCGCCAAAGTCCCCGCCAGGCGCGCCCCGAAGATTGGAGAACACAACGACGAGGTGCTCCGGCAGCTCGGATTCAGTGCGACCGAAATCGATGGTCTGCGCGCGAGCGGGGCCGTTCCGAAACCAAGAGAACACGCGGCCTAACATTGTCGAGGCGGCGGGAGCCGCCCTGAACCTCGATTTGCCGTGAAATTCACCAAACGGACCGGGAGTTCGACCATGGATGAGATCGTTACCGAACATGCGGGAAGCATCCTGCGGGTCCAGTTCAACCGCCCGATCAAGCGGAATGCGATGACGTCGGCCATGTACGTGGCTCTCGCCGACATTTTCAACAAAGCGGCGAACGCCGAGAACACGCGCGTCGTGCTTTGGCACGGCGCGGGAGACTCGTTTTGTGCGGGCAACGATATCGAGGACTTTCTCAAAAATCCTCCGGGGCCGGGCGAATCGCCGCAAGCCGGCCTCATGCACGCCTTCGTCAATTTCGACAAACCGATCGTCGTGGCGGTCCAGGGCGCGGCGATCGGCGGCGGCACCACCATGCTGACGCACTGCGACTTCATCTACGCGGGCGAGGGCGCGAAATTCCAGATGCCCTTCATCAATCTCGGTCTCGTACCGGAATTCGGATCGAGCTGCTCGGTGCCGGCGCGGATCGGGCATCTCCGTGCGGCGGAGTTGATCTTGCTTGGAGCTCCCTTCGATGCCAAGCGCGCCGCGGAATTGGGGCTGGTCACCGAGGTCGTGTCCGACAAGGACGTGCTGACGCGGGCGACCGAGACGGCGCGGAAGCTGGCAGCGAGGCCGGCGGCCGCGCTGCAGGCCAGCAAGAGGCTCATGAAGCAGCCATTCCGTGAACAGCTTAAGGCGGCGATGAAGGCCGAGAACGAAGAGTTCAGCGTGCAAGTCCGCTCCGAGGACGCCAAAGAGGCGTTCTCGGCTTTCCTGGAAAAGCGCAAGCCGGACTTCACGCGATCAGTCAGAGCTCAGGCGACCGCATAATCATGGATAAACCGATGAATGTGTGCGTGCTGGTTGGAAGCCTGCGGAAGGCGTCGCTCAACGGGATGCTGGCGAATGCACTGATGTCGCTCGCGCCAGCTTCGCTGAAGCTCGAAACCGTCGAGATCGGGCAATTGCCGTTTTTCAATCAGGATCTGGAAAGCGGTTCGTCGCCGGCGCAATGGACCACGTTCCGGCAGCGCATCAAGGCCGTCGACGCGGTGCTGTTCGTCACGCCCGAGTACAACCGGTCGGTGCCGGCCGCTCTCAAGAATGCGCTGGATGTCGGCTCCAGGCCGTATGGAAGCAGCGTCTGGGACCGCAAGCCCGGAGCGATTGCAAGCTGCTCGCCGAGCGCGATCGGGGCCTTCGGGGCCAACCATCATCTGAGGCAGTCGCTGGTGTTTCTGAACGTGCCGACCATGCAGCAACCCGAAGCCTATCTCGGACATGCCGACAAGCTGTTCGACGAAAACGGCAAGCTCGTCAACGATGGTACCCGCAAATTCCTGCAGGACTTCATGCAGGCGTTCGCGAATTGGGTCGAGACGAATCGCTCTTAACGCCGGTGCCAGCCCCTCCGGTCGCAGAATCGAAGCTGCGGGCAAACTTTAAAATTGTATTGGCCGCATTTGCTCGAACTCGTCGCGGCACACCTCGCTGAAGCCTCGCAACAGATCGATCGTGCCGTCGACGGCCATTTCGCGCAATTCGACGAAGCTCTTGTCCGGTTCGAGATAGATGTCCAGAATCTTTCGGACGACATCGTCGGCGCACTGAATCACCTTCCTCGAGGACACCGCCCGCATTGCGCTCAGCTTCGCATAGAGGCTGACCAGGCCAGGAATGTCGGCTTTATCGTGCTGGAGCGCATCGATGTAGCATTTGGCGGCGTCTTCGATGAAATCCCTGTAAAGGGTCTGCCGGCGGCTCTTCTCGTGCAGAGCCCACTCGACCCGGACCTGGCTTCGGTGGTTCAGCCAGGCTGCCATTCCGCTCGTCAAGCCGCCGACGGCTGCGCCGGTGAGGGCGGCGAGTGCGGAGATGATGGAGACATCCACGGTTGCAGTTCCCCAACCAACTGCCGGCAGTGATGACTACCGGGCCTGACTACTATGACGCGGACGATCGCGGCCCTTCGGAAATCAGCCGTGAGCTCCGTTGTCCGGACAGATAAGACCAGAACCATTGCGTTTGAACGCGGAACCGGTTCTGAAGCTGCGGCAGCGCGAGCACGTGCAGCCCAGCCCACACCAGCCAGGTCACAAAGCCGCTGGTTCGCAAATGACTGGACTCGAGGATAGCAAAATTCTTGCCGACCACCGCCATATTGCCTTTGTCGCGGTATCGAAAAGGCCGACCGTCCTTGCGTCCTCTGACACGGTTGGCGATGACATGCCCGACGAATCGTCCCTGTTGAATGGCTGCCTGCGCCACGCCGGGGACGGGGTGACCATCCTGGGTTATCGTGGCCGCGTCGCCCGCCACAAATACGTTGGGGGCTTCGGGAATGTCCATGAAGGCACCCACGAAAGCGCGCCCGGCGCGGTCCGTCTGCGTGCCCAGCATTTTCACCACCGGCGAGGCGCTGACGCCCGCTGTCCAAAGCACCGTGGCGCTGGGAATCCGGACGCCTGCCGCGACCACGCCCTGGTCGTCAACCTTCTCGACCTTGACGCCGGTCGAAACCTCGACGCCGAGTTTGGTTAGTCGCTTGGCTGCTTTTTGTGAGAGCTTCTCTGCAAAAGTCGGAAGAATACGGGCGCCGCCGTCGAGTAACAAAATCCGGCTCTTGGCGGGGTCGATCCTGCGGAAATTGTTGTGCAGGGTCACCGCGACCAGTTGAGCGATCGAAGCGGCAAGCTCGACGCCGGTCGGGCCACCTCCCACGAGCACGAAGGTCATTTGGCGGGCGCGTTCCTTCTCGTCATCGGTCGATTCAGCCAATTCGAACGCACCCAGGATCCTGGTCCGGATCGTTTCAGCGTCGTTGAGGCTCTTGAGGCCCGGCGCGAACTGCGCGAACTCGTCATGGCCGAAATAGCTCGGACGCATTCCGGTGGCGATCACCAGGAAGTCGTATTCGCGTTTCTGGCTGCCAATGCCTGGGCTACTGATCTCGATGGTACGGGCTCCGAGATTGATGCCCTTAACCTCGGCCAGCAACACGCTGAGGTTCTTCTGTTTTGCCTCGAGCTGACGGATCGGCGCCGCGATTTCGGCGGGCGACAAAACGGCGGTGGCGACCTGATACAGCAGTGGCTGAAAGATATGATGATTGCGCCGGTCGATCAGCGTGATTTCGACATCGGCCCGCTTGAGCGCCCGTGCGGCCGCGATGCCGGCGAAACCGCCGCCGACGATCAAGACGCGTTTCTTGCCCGGGACCGCCGTTGGTACCGGGAGCGATTCTTGCGGAAACGATTTGGTCAGGACTGTGGTCATGGATGCACCGACGCTCTCTGGGGCCAACCGCCCGATCGGTATTGGTACAGCGGGGCCTCGGGCTGTTCTTGGACCGCGCTGCGGCGCGTTGAACGATCGTGCCTCATCATGCGGAGGAGAGCATTACGCCATCGAGCAACATGCGGAGGATCAGCCCGACGTCACGGCCATTCAAAATTCATCAATTGCGTTGCGCGGTCCAATAGCCCGAGCATCGCGCGCTTCCCGCGTAGCCGCTCCATCTTCCGCGACCCGAAGTTCCGGAAAGCCGACCCGTGCCGGACGCAAATTTGTCCTGAACCGTCACCGACGCACGGACGGAGCCGGACCTCGCGACATATCCCCTGAATTTTACGAGATTGGGATGGGTCACAACGCCGTCGGAAATATTGACGGTGAAATTATAGGCGGGATCGCAGGTGCCCGTTTGGGTCACGAAGTTGAGATCCCAGGAGCCATCATAGGCTGAACGGGCGTGTGCCACGGATGCCGGGGCAACAAAGCAGGCGGCTGCAATGATCCAGAGCGAGGGCGTCTTCATCGAGAATTCTCCGTTAGGCAAGGCGGCGCTTCCAGGAAAACGCAACAGCCCTCGTCTATCAGGGTTGGGAAGCGGCGCATTGCGGATATACGAACGAGGATCTGCTTTAGGAAGAGCTGGCGCAGCGCGCTTGTTGAAACGTGCTCGAACGATCCCAAATCGTGCGATCGCGACCCGTGTCGTTGGAGCTGAACTAGTCGGCCGACGGTTTTAGAGCATGATTGGCCCCAATCGAGCAGCCACGTTCAATCGCGGGCGAGGGTGGGGATGCATATTGAATGCACGCTATTCGAACTGAACACGATGGCTATCCGTTTCGGGGAATCTGGAGCAGCGGGATGAACGTCAAATCCATTGCGGGCCAGCTCGGGGAAAGACGAGCTCGCGCCGCCTTATCGTCTCATTCCGACGGGCCGCTTGCTCGGGATCGGGGTGTATCCGATTTCGTCACCCTCACGAAACCTCGTGTGATGATGCTTGCGGTCTTCACCGCGCTCGTTGGAATGAGCTGCGCTCCAGGTCGGCTCGATCCGGTAATGACTGTTGTCGCAGTTCTTGCCATCGCCGCGGGAGCTGGAGCCGCCGGCGTGCTCAACATGTGGTACGATGCCGATATCGATGCGGTCATGAGCCGCACTGCGATGCGGCCAATTCCCCGCGGCAAAATCTCCCGGTTCGAGGCACTTGTCTTTGGCCTCGTTCTGGCCGGGTTCGCTGTGGTGGGTCTTGCGCTGGCGACGAATCTCACGGCGGCCGGACTGTTGGCCGGCACCATCCTCTTTTATATTGTCGTCTACACGGCGTGGCTGAAGCGGGCTACGCCACAGAACATCGTCATCGGCGGTGCTGCCGGAGCGCTGCCGCCCGTGATCGGCTGGGCTGCGGCGACCGGAAACGTCGGGCTTGAGTCGCTTACGCTGTTCCTCATCATCTTCCTTTGGACGCCGCCGCATTTCTGGGCTCTCGCGCTCAATCGTACCGACGATTATGCCCGCGCCGGCGTTCCCATGCTGCCGGTGGTGGCGGGAAGGACGGCAGCGACGCGGCAGATCCGGATTTATAGCGGCCTGCTGGCTCTGGCGGCGGAGCTGCCCTGGGTGCTGGGATTTGCAGGCACGGTGTATGGCGCGATCGTCGCGATCTGCGGTGCACTTTTCCTTCTGTTCGCGCTCCAGCTGAACAGGAGCGTTGAGGCCGATCGCCGCCCGGCTCACAGGTTATTCGTGTTCTCTATCGTTTATCTGTTCGTGCTGTTTGCGGCGCTCCTGATCGATCATGGACGTGGCCCATTCTCGCTCATGAGGTTGTCGCATGGTGGCCGCGGCGTCCAGGTGTACGCCGAATGTCAACCAGCCGTCATCCGCAACGCCTGCCGCACCGTCAACTTCAGCGAGGTCTAACATGCGATACGGTCTACTTGCCGTTATCCTGATCGGTGTCGCGACGCTCGGCGGCTGCACGGAAGGCGTGCTCGATCCGAAAGGACCGATTGCCGCCGCCGACCGACAGATTCTGCTCAACGCGCTCGGCATCATGCTGGCGATCGTAATCCCGGTGATCCTTGCCACGCTCGGCGTTGCCTTCTGGTTTCGTGCATCAAACGGGCGTGCGCGCTATCGGCCGAATTTTGCCTATTCAGGCCGCCTCGAAATGCTGGTCTGGTCGATCCCCGCGATGACCGTGTTCCTGGTGGGCGGCGTGGCGTGGGTGGGCTCACATGACTTGAGCCCGCGCAAACCGATCGCATCCACCGTGAAGCCGCTGCGGGTCCAGGTCGCCTCGCTCGACTGGAAATGGCTGTTCATCTATCCCGATCAGGGCGTTGCAAGCGTCAACTACCTGGCGATCCCTGCAGGCACGCCTGTCAGCTTCGAGCTGACGTCCTCGGGCGTGATGAACAGCTTCTTTGTGCCGCAGCTCGGCAGCCAGATCTACACCATGGCCGGAATGGTGACCCGCCTTCACCTGCAGGCCGACCAGCCGGGAAGCTACCGCGGAATGTCGGCGCAATACAGCGGCGAGGGCTTTGCGGATATGTACTTCAACGTCGAAGCCGTTGCTCCCGAAAAATTCTCTGAGTGGGTGGATACCGCACGCAACGTCGGCCCGGAGCTGACTGTCACAACCTACGCGCAGCTCGCCAAGCCGAGCGCTGCGGTGGCGCCATTCACCTATCGGTCGGTTGCGCCCGGTCTGTTTGACAGCATCCGGGAAGCCGACGGCGCGATGTCTCACGGAAATCCGGTGTCAATGAGGGCGGAAAAATGAATCTACTCGGCAAGCTTGATTGGAGCGCGATTCCCCTCGACCAGCCCATCATCATGGGCGCTTCGGGCGGCATGGTTCTGGTCATCGTAGCCATCCTTTCGTGGGTCACTCTCAAGGGTTATGTGCCGTATCTCTGGCGGGAGTGGATCACCTCGGTCGACCACAAGCGCATCGGCATCATGTACATCGTCCTCGCGCTGATCATGCTGCTGCGCGGCTTTGCCGACGCCATCATGATGCGGGCGCAGCAGGCGGTCGCGGCGGGCGGCGCGCAGGGATACCTGCCGCCCGAGCACTTCGACCAAATCTTCTCGGCGCATGGCACGATCATGATCTTCTTCATGGCGATGCCGTTCGTGATCGGGATGATGAATTTCGTGGTGCCGCTGCAGCTCGGCGTCCGTGACATGGCCTTTCCGACCCTGAACTCGGTGGCGCTCGGGCTGACCGCATCGGGTATTCTCCTGACGAATATTTCGCTCGCGGTCGGTGAGTTCTCGAAGGCCGGCTGGGTCGCCTATCCGCCGCTGAGCGAGCTGCAATATTCGCCCGGGGTCGGCGTCGACTATTACCTCTGCGCCCTACAGATCTCCGGCGTCGGCACGTTGATGACGGGCATAAACTTCGTCGCAACGATCCTGAAAACGCGCGCACCGGGGATGAGCTATATGCGCATGCCGGTGTTCTGCTGGACGTCGCTCGCGGCGAACCTGCTCATCGTCGCGGCCTTTCCGGTTCTGACCGCGACCCTGGCGATGCTGCTGCTCGATCGCTACCTCGGCTTTCATTTCTTCACGACCGACGGCCAGGGCAACGCGATGATGTACGTCAACCTGTTCTGGGTTTGGGGTCACCCCGAAGTCTACATCCTGGTCTTGCCGGCATTCGGCATTTTTTCCGAGGTCGTCTCGACCTTCTCCGGCAAGCCGTTGTTTGGCTATCGCTCCATGGTTGCCGCGACGATGGCGATTTGCGTGCTGTCATTCGTTGTCTGGCTGCACCACTTCTTCACCATGGGCGCCAGCGCGAACGTCAACGGCTTCTTCGGTGTCATGACGATGATCATCGCCGTGCCGACCGGCGTCAAAGTCTTCAACTGGCTGTTCACGATGTACGGCGGCCGCCTCCGGTTCACCGTCCCGATCCTGTGGTCGATCGGCTTCATGGTGACGTTCGTGATCGGCGGCATGACCGGCGTGTTGATGGCGGTGCCTCCCGCCGACTTCCAGCTGCACAACAGCCTGTTCCTGATCGCGCATTTCCACAATGTCATCATCGGCGGCACGTTGTTCGGGCTGATGGCGGGTTACAATTACTGGTTCCCCAAGGCATTCGGCTTCCAGCTCGACGAACGATGGGGCCGGGTTTCGTTCTGGTGCTGGCTGATCGGCTTCTACATCGCCTTCATGCCGCTCTACGCGCTGGGTCTCATGGGCATGACCCGCCGCATGCAGCATTACGACGTCGCCAGCTGGCAACCATGGTTGGTGGTCGCGGCGTTCGGCGTCGTCGTCATTCTCGTTGGCATCGTCAGCCAGGTCATCCAGCTCGTGGTGTCGATCCGCAACCGCGAACAACTGAAGGTGACGGCGGACCCGTGGAACGGTCGCACGCTGGAATGGGCGACCGCTTCGCCGCCGCCAGCCTGGAATTTCGCCGTGCTTCCGCAGGTCAGAGGTCTCGACGCTCTCTGGAACAGGAAGCAGCGCGAGCGGACGCAAGCCCAGCCGATACAGGAAAAATTCGAGCCGATCGAGGTGCCGAAAAACAGCGCGACCGGCTTCATCATCGCCTTTTTCGCCGTTGTCGCCGGCTTTGCCATGATCTGGCACATCTGGTGGATGGCGGGTGCGGGCGCGATCGGAATCTTTCTGACCATGCTTGCCTTCGCGTTTCGCGACGAAGAGGAAATCGAAATTCCGGCCGAGCAGGTTGCGCGTTTCGAACAGGCGAACCAGGCGGAGATTGCAGTATGAACGTGGCTGTCGCAGTTGATAATGAGGTTCGTTACGAGGCGCGGTCGAATGCAAGCGAGGCCGGTCCCGCTAGCAAGCGGGTCGTCGTTGGCTACGGCTTCTGGGTCTTCCTGTTGAGCGATATCGTGATGTTTTCGGCAATCTTTGCCGCTTACGCGGTGCTCAACCATGCGACCGCGGGCGGGCCAGGCGGCGTACAGCTGTTCAACCAGCGCAGCGTGGCGATCGAAACCGGCTGCCTGCTCGTGTCGAGCTACACCTGCGGATTGATGTCGCTGGCGATCGGCTCGCGGCGCTATGCCGGCACTTATTGGGCCGCTCTCGTCACCTTCGTGCTGGGCGCGGCGTTCCTGGTGCTGGAGGTGCGGGAGTTCGCCGGCATGATCGCGATCGGGGCCGGTCCGCAACGCAGCGCCTTCCTCTCCGCCTTCTTCACACTGGTCGGCTGCCACGGGCTGCATGTCACCGCCGGCCTGGTCTGGCTGGCGGTGATGATGGCCCAGGTCGCCGTCAAAGGCTTTCGCGCGACCGTGGAGCGGCGTCTGCTCTGCTTTTCACTGTTCTGGCATGCCCTGGACATCGTTTGGGTGTGGTTGTTTACGGTGGTCTATCTGATGGGAGTTCTTTCATGACCGACACGCAGTACGATCGCGCGCCCGGCGACGCGTCAGCACTTCCCGACGTCGAACAGGGCGCGTCGTCCGGTGTGCTCGTCTACTCGATCGGATTGGTCCTCGCGGTCGGCCTCACAGCCTTGTCGTTCTGGGTTGCCAACACGTCGCTGCTTTGGGTCGGAGGCGTCTCGCTCGGCCTGACCGTCCTCGCGATCGCGCAAATGGGCATCCACCTGGTGTTCTTCCTGCATGTCACTACAGGGCCGGACAACACCAACAACGTGATGGCGCTGGCGTTTGGTGTGCTGATCGTCGGGCTGGTGGTCGTTGGATCGCTTCTGATCATGGCAGACCTGAACGACAGCATGATGCCGGGGCCAGAGCTGATGAACATGCAGATGCAGCGCTGAGGGGCGTCGCAGGTTCATTCGGCTTCGTATCGGTGTCGCCTGCGCACAAACCACCAAGTCGTCACGTGTTTGTCCAAGCGTCGGGAACAAGACCAACGCTAATGTTCCGTGTTGAGTTGGTGCGCGGCTGATACGCCACTGGCGGTGGGGGCGAGAAATGCTGAAAGGATTCACGGCGCCTCGGTCCCCTCTGAGCGCTGCGGCATTGGTGCCGTCACCTCCCTGGCATTTCGCAGGTGATGTCCTGGCGGTGGAATTCTGGAATGATCCCGATGTATCGGTCCATATCCTTCCGGCGGGTGTCGAGCTTGACAGGAAACGTTCGGGTCACTCCGTCGCGCTCTTCACGGACTACCAATTCACGGCGCAGAACGATGAGTATCTGGATCCTGCCAGGTATCAATGTCGCGGCTTCAGCGTCCTGCTCGACGCGATATGGAAGGGGACACGAATAGCGTGGTGTCCATATTGCTATGTCGACAACGACGCTGCGTTGATGAGAGGCTGGATCCAGGGTTACCCGAGAAAGCTCGGGACAGTACATCAGACCCGCACGTTCGCCGCCGAGAGCGCTGCTTCGGCGCCACTCGTGCATGACGGCAGGTTCTCGGCCTGCATGTCGGCCCATGGCCGTTTGCTGGTGCAAGCCCGTGTTACCTTGCAGGAAAGGGCCGAGCGCCTTGTTGGCCTGCTCGATCGCCGGATTGTGGGACGGCGATATTTTCCGCGGCTTTCCGCCGGCATGCACGACAAGCCGGCCGTCGATGAACTCGTTCGATGCGTCTCGAACCATCTCCTGATTACAGACATCTGGTGCGGCAGGGGTGAGCTTGATTTTCCGGAGGCCTATGGCGAAGAGCTGGAAGTGCTCGGGCCGCTGAAGGTGGGGCGCGGCTATCGCTTCTCATTTTCCTATTCCGTCACCGATATCGAAGTCCTGGCAGATCTTACCGCCTAGCAATCGCGGCTGATCCCGACAGGGCGCGCTCCGGTTTGCGGCAAGAATGTGCAAGTAGACGCACTTCAATCAAATCAATTGCGGCTGGTTTCGCTAACGTCTTCACCGGAAGTGATGCATCGGGAAATGGGAATGCTCAGGGGCTTTACAGTTCCGAAATCGCCGTTCGGCCAGGCCGCACTAACACCGCCGCCACCCTGGCACTATGCCGGCGACGTTGTCGGGGTCGAGTTCTGGACGGACCCCGAGGCGACGGCGGCGACATTGCCGAATGGTCTTTCGCCGGATCCGAACTCAAACGGTCACGCCGTCATGATGTTCCTGGATTGGCAATTCACGGCACAGGACGACGAATATCTCGAACCGGCGCGCTATCAGTATCGCGAGGCGTTTATTCTGGTCGACGCCATGTATCGCGACGAGCCGGTGATGTGGTGCCCCTACATTTACGTCGACAACGACGCTGCGCTGGCGCGCGGCTGGACCCAGGGGTTTCCCAAGAAAATGGGGAGCATTTTTCAGACCCGCTCCTTTGCGGCTTCAGGTCCCGCCGCGGCGCCGGTTGCGTCGGGCAGCCGGTTCGGCGCCAGTCTTTCGGCGCATGGCCAACGTCTTGCGGAAGCCTGCGTCACCTTGCACAGACCGGTCGAGAACGGACTGTCTCTCCTCAGCCGACCCACGGTCTTGCTGCGATACTTTCCGAGACTGGCGGCCGGATACCAGGACAAGCCGGCGGTAAACGAACTCGCGATGTCGATCACCGACAATCTCACGGTTGCCGGCGCATGGATCGGGAAGGGCGAACTCAACTTTCCGGAAGCGAGCGGCGAAGAGCTCAACGCGCTCGCACCGAAAAGGATCGAGTCCGGATTTCGCTACTCACTTTCATACTCGGTGAGCGATCTGAAGATCCTCGAGGACCACGGCTCGCAGTAACTGAAAGCACTCTCACCGTAACGGCGAAGCATACAGTCCCTTGCTTCGCCGGAGGGTCTTCGCGGCACCCCCCGTCCCGCGGAGACCCTCGGCCGGGGCGTTGTTGGCGAGCTTGGTCTCTCATCGCATTTTTCGATGCGAGGCTTGCCGAAGTGTTCAAAATTGCTACGAAGCTGCGCCATAAAGTCGCGCAACACGTTGATATATTATATGAAAAACGTCTAGTGCGGTGCGTCAACATTAACCTTCCATAACGCTGATTAACGAGCCAAAAGGCGCCCGCTGCTGCACTCTTCCCTCGATCCGAAGCCTCGGATAGCTCGTCGAGGGAGTGCTCATGGAAGGACTTCAAACCACCGCACCAGAGTCTTCCTTGGCGGCCGATCAACAGTTCCACCTGATTGCGAACAGCGTGGCCAAGCTGGTTGAAACTGCAAGGCGAGAGTTGGGACGTGATCAGGAGGCGGCCAAAGCGTCGCTGGTCACTGCATCGCACATCCTGCAAGCGGAGATCGAACGCTGTTCGGGCGCTCACGGCCTAGCAAGAGGCGGTCTGGCGGCTTGGCAGATCCTTCGCGTGCGAGCTTACATTGACGGCAATTTGCACCGTACCATTCACATCCGGGATCTCAGCGCGGTCGCGCGTCGCAGCCCGGCGCACTTCTCCCGGAAATTCAAACTGGCGGTTGGCGAGTCGCCCCATGCCTATGTGGTCAGAAGGCGTCTGGAGAAAGCCTGCCACCTGATGATAACAGGCGCGGCACCGCTGAGCGACATCGCCTTGAGCGTGGGCTTTTCGGATCAGGCACATCTGTGCAGACTGTTCAGGCAGGCCTTTGGTCAGAGCCCGGCCAACTGGCGGCGCGAGCGTGGAATCCCTGACGAGGTCGCCTCGAGAACCGGCATGGACCAGAATATCTCATGAACGATCAGCGCGGAAAAGTGCTGAGCTTCGGCCCTTTCGAACTGTCGATCGGAAGCAGGCTTCTGACTAATGGCGCCAAGGTCGTACCGCTCGGCGCGCGCGCCATGGATCTCCTCATCGTCCTGGCGGAGCAGGCAAACAAGGTCGTCGGCGGGAGGACCCTGATCGAGCGCGTTTGGCCAGAGAGAGGAGCCGAACAAGTCAGCCTGCGCGTCCACATCTCGGCGCTACGGAAAGCTCTCGATCAGAACGACCCTGGCAGGCGATATATCGCGAACGTGCCGGGACGGGGGTACAGCTTCGTCGTACCGGTGACGTCACTTTCCTCGCCAACGTCGGGGGATCACCATCCATCTTCGAGGTCCAGACTGCCTGGGCGCTTGATGCGGATGCTTGGACGAAAGGACGCTCTCGCCGCGATCCAGATGAAGCTGAACGACCAGAGGTTTGTGACAATCGTCGGATCTGGCGGCACCGGCAAGACCACGATAGCGGTGGCAGTTGCCCATGAGATGGGCGGCATTTTCAACGGCCAGGTTCATTTCGTCGACCTCAGTGCTCTCGGCGCCGCTTCGCTCGTTGCGCCGGCCGTGGCCATCGCACTCGGCGTGTCGGTACAAACAAACGATATCGTACCAGCCTTGATCGATCGTTTGCAGGAAAAGCCAACGCTCATCATCCTCGACTGTTGCGAACGCGTTATCGATGGAGCGTCGGCTGTCGCTGAAGAATTGATTCGCCATGTCCCGACATTGCACTTGCTCGCGACCAGCCGGGAGGCGATGCGTGTCGAAGGTGAACATGTCTTCGAACTCGGCGGGCTTGAATGCCCTGTGGAAGATAGCAGCCTGTCAGCGCGGGATGCGCTGC
Source organism: Afipia sp. GAS231 (assembly GCF_900103365.1). Lineage (NCBI taxonomy): Bacteria > Pseudomonadati > Pseudomonadota > Alphaproteobacteria > Hyphomicrobiales > Nitrobacteraceae > Afipia > Afipia sp. GAS231. The sequence continues at coordinate 774,871 of NZ_LT629703.1, read as the reverse complement.
AATATCCATCTGTTCAACTGCTGGTCGATCGCGTGCGGGCGGTGCGAAGTGACTTCGTATTGACCGATGCGGATGCGCCGATTGCCGTGGCAATCTGCCGGCGGCTTGATGGTATTCCATTGGCGATCGAGCTTGCAGCCTGCAGGGTCGACATATTTGGCCTTAGCGGGACCGCAACCCTGCTCGACGAGCGACTAAACCTGTCATGGGTGGGGCGTAGAACCGCCCCGTCGAGGCACCAGACGTTAAGCGCCACGTTGGAGTGGAGCTACGACCTGCTCGGCGAGGCAGAGAAGCGCGTATTGAACCGGCTCAGCGTTTTCGCTGGCGGATTTTCATTCGAAGCGGCGGTCGCCGTTGTCGCCGATGAGGCGGTGGATGAAGCAAATGTATCGGATTGCGTTTGGGAGCTTCGTTCGAAATCGATGATTGCCGCTCAGGGACACGAGGGACGGCTGCGTTTGCTCGACACCACTCGCGCCTTTACCTTGCAACGACTGGCCCAGAGCGATGAGCAGAACCTTCTTCGCCGCCGTCACGCCCTCTATTTCACCGACCTGTTCAGGCAGGGCGCCGCGATGGATGCATCGGGCTGGTCCAAGGCGCTTGCGATAGAGGTCGACAATCTCCGAGCCGCCCTGAACTGGGCGTTTTCCGTCGCGGGCGATACGGAAATCGGCGTCAAACTTGCGGCGGCATCGGCAAGCACCTGGATGGGTATGGCGTTGCTCACCGAATGCCGCGAATGGATGTCGAAAGCCGTCGGGCATCTCAAAGGCGTGAATTCAGGCACGAGACAGGAGATGGTCATTCAATCGGCCCTCGCCAGTACCATGATGTTCACAGGCGGGATGACCGAAGAGTCATACGCGACCTGGGCCAAGACGCATCTTCTCGCCGAGGGACTTGGCGATATCGAACATCAACTGGTTTCCCTGCTCGTTCTCTGGGCGCACAAGATCCGGATTCCACGATACGCTGAAGCAATTGAACTGGCGGAACGCTGCGGCAAGGTCGCGCAAAAGGTCGGCGATCGCGGGGCGATCGCAATGGCCAACTACATGCGTGGTATCAGTTACCACCACACCGGGCGACTATTGGATGCCGAAAACTGCCTTGAGATGTCGCTCCATCGTGATGATGAGGCTTCGCGACAGGCGCTGATCAAACGCTTCGGCTACGACCGCAAGGTGGATGCGTTGATGATCCTGTCAAGTGTGGCGTGGCTGCGCGGCTCTCCCGATCATGCGCGGCGACTTAATCAGATGTCTCTGGCCGAGGCGCGCCAACTCGGCCACGCCGTCCCCTTGTGCGTGGCGCTCGCCGGGACAAGCTTCAACGCATATCTGGCAGATGCGGATGACCGGACCGAAGCACTTGTCAACGAACTCGTCGAGCATGCCGGCAAGTACGGTGTAGAGAGTTATCACGGATTCGGCCTTGCCCTGCAGGCGCTCGGCAGGGTCAGGCAAGGAGACACCGAGACGGCCGCCGAGTTGCTTTATTCTGGACTGGAGAAGCTGTCTGCGGCGCGCTACGGCGTTTTCCATCCGATCCTGCAGGCAGAGTTTGCACGATGTGTAGCCGTTGCTGGTCGCCCCCGGCAGGCCATGGCCGTTTTCGAACGGGCGAAAATCAACCTCGATGACGAAAATCAACTTCATGCGCCCGAGTTGCTCCGCATCAGGGGCGAATTGGCCTTGAGCAGCAACGAAGGGCTGGCCGTTGGCAGAGCGTATTTTCTTCGGGCAATCGAAATATCGGACAGGCAAGGAAGCTTGTCGTGGACGCTGAGAGCCGCAACCAGTCTCGCCATTGCCGAGAAGTCGCTCGGGCGAAAGGAAGCCGCGTGGCGGACCCTGCAAGCCACCCACGCGAAATTCCGGGAGGGCTTTGAGACCCCCGATCTGCGATTGGCCAAGCAGGTGTTGAACGGCTCATACCGGCCCGACAGCGTCACCGACTCGTTACACTGACGGCTTGTTGCTGGGGGAGGTTTCGGCTAACACTTGATCGGCTGGGAGTGTATTTGCACAGGACCGACGACGAGCGGCGAAACAACCGACTCGTCGAGGATCCTGGCGGAATGGCCCATGTCGATTCAAAAAAGTGACTCGATTCAAAAAAGTGGCTCGATTCAAGAAATTGGCTTCCCCAGCGCGATCCGGCTCGGCTTTGGCCCATTCGAGCTCAATGTAGCCGAGCGTTCCCTCAGGAAAGCGAACCAGGTCATTCCACTTGGGGGAAGGGCTTACGACATCCTGATTGCGCTTCTCGAAAACGCCGGTGAGGTTGTCGGGAAGGCCGAGCTGATGGCCCGGGCATGGCCTGACGTAACGGTCGAGGAGGGCAGTCTTCGCGTCCATCTGTCGGCGCTGCGCAAGGCATTGGGCGACGGTCAGTTCGGTAACAAGTACATTGCGAGCATACAGGGCCAGGGTTACAGCTTCATCGCGCCGGTCGCCCGCCTTCCCCCGGACCACGTCAGGGCCAATGCATCTGCAGGAATGTCCAGCCTGCCACCCGCGCTGGGCCGCATGGTCGGTCGCAGCAATGTTATCCATGAGATTCAGGGCTTGCTGAAGACGGAACAGCGCCTGATTACGATTCTGGGTGCCGGCGGTATCGGCAAGACAACGGTTGCCCTGTCCGTCGGACACGGGGCGTTGGCCGACTTCTCTGGTGCGGCATTCTTTGTCGATCTTTCAACCGTCAACGACCAGGAGCATGTCATCGGGGCGATTGCTTCCGCGGTTGGACTCGGCCCGCAGCTGGTCGATCCAAAGCAAGCGCTGCTTAATTTTCTGCGCTTCCGCAGGGTGCTCGTCATTCTCGATAGTTGCGAGCATCTCATCGGAAAAACCGCTGACATCGCCGGCTATATTGTTCAAAATGCCCCCGACGTCTACATGCTTGCGACCAGCAGGGAGGCATTGCACGTTCCTGGTGAACACGTACTTCGTCTTTGTCCCCTGGATTGCCCGCCGGATCGGCCGGGGCTGACGGCGTCAGAGGTAATTGCCTATCCGGCCGTACGGCTGTTCGCCGAGCGGGTCAGTGCCCGTCGCGGCGAGTTTTCGCTTCGTGACGACGAAGCTCCCATGGTTGCCGAAATTTGCCGCAAGCTCGACGGCATTGCGCTCGCCATCGAACTCGCCGCCGGAAGAGCCGCTATCTTCGGCGTCAGTAATACCGTTGCAAGACTGGGTTCGCGCCTCGATCTCCTGAAGTTCGGCCGGCGGACCGCAAATCCGCGGCATCAAACGCTGATCGCAATGCTGGACTGGAGCCACGACTATCTTTCGGAGATCGAACGGGTCCTGTTGCGACGTGTCGCAATTTTCGCAGGGCAATTCACGCCGGAGGCGGCGCTCGCAGTGGCGGAGGAGGCGGGGATTGACGAGTCCGAGATCGCGGGCGCGTTGGGAAATCTGGTCGATAAATCCCTGATCGGGGTTTGGACCAGCTCGCAGGGACCGTGCTACCGGTTGCTTGATACGACGCGCGCCTACGCTTTGGAGAAATTGGCTGCCAGTGGCGAACAAGATTCCATTGCCGGTCGGCACGCGAGTTTCCTGGTTCGAATGCTGGAAGGCAACCCGGTCAACCTCCTGGATCTGGAGTCGACGGACGCTGCGGCCGCGCGAGACTATCTGGGAAATATCCGTGCCGCGCTTGAATGGAGTTTTGGTGCCGGCGGAGACGACCGCAAAGCCATGAGATTAGCGGCCGCAGCTTCACAGCTGTTTCTGGCCAAGTCGCTTTTTGTGGAATGCCGAGGTTGGATGGAGCGGGCGCTCGATCGGATGGCTGCGGACTGTGATCCGCGGGACCAGATGGAAATCCATGCTTCGCTCGCATTGTCCCTGATGTTCACCGCCGGGAATAGCGAAAGGGTGCGCGAGGCCTTCGATACGGCGTTGACGCTCGCAGAGCAGCTAGAGGATACCTATCAGCAATTGCGTCTCCTGAGCGGGCTGTCGATGTATCTTCATCGCACGATCGACGCGGCTGGCAGCCTCGAAGTTGCGTTGCGCGCCGAGTCTGTCGCGAAGACGACGGGAAATCCCGAAGATGCAGCCGTTGCAGACGCGTTGCTCGGAGCCGCGTACTACATGCTCGCCGACCACGTCCGCGCGCCAAAACACCTCGAACGGGCGCTGCATGGCTCGCCGCCTTCCCGACGGTTCAACGCAACACAGTATCTGTTCGATCTGCGTTCTACATCGCTGTTCAACCTTACCCGATCGCATTGGTTCGCCGGCAATCTCGACAGAGCCGGCGCCTATGCTGAAAGAACCATCGAGGAAGCCGGGAGATCGAACCATCCGATCGCGCTGTGTCGGGCCTTTATTCAGACGATGCCGTTCTACTTCTGGATCGACCATCTGGAAGAGGTCGAGCGGGACCTTTCCGAGCTCGAGCTCATCGCGGAGCAATATTCGTTGGAGCCATTTCGCGCGGTCGCCATGGGACTCAGGGGACGGCACTTGATTCGCGCCGGCCAGACAACGGACGGCATACGTCATCTGCAAGATTGTTTGGAGAAGTTGCGGGTCCTGCGATACGAAATGCAGGTAACGGATTTCGTCGCCGAGTTGGCGGTTAACCTGGCAAAACAAGACCAGCGCACTGAAGCGTTGGCTCTGATCGACGCTTCGATCGGAACGCAGCTTGGTTCGAACAGGCCTCTTCACCTTCCGGCCCTCTTTTTGGCAAAAGGCATGACGCTTGGGTGCGGGGAGGCCGGGCAGACTGGTCCGGCTCAGGAGTGTTTCGAGGAGGCGGTGGCGCTGGCGGGACGGCAATCGGCGCTTTCGTTCGAGTTACGGGCAGGGCTGGAACTCGCGCGGCTGTGGATTGATCGGGGTCAAGTCCGGAGCGCCCATGATCTCATCGAACCGATCTACAGTCGGTTTACCGAAGGTCTGGCGACACCCGATCTTGTCTTGGCGAGGCAAATCCTCGAACAGACAAGCGTTCCAGCGCGACGCCTCACTGCGTCGTGACAAGGCCGAGGGTCTGTGCGCGTGATACCGCTTGCGCGCGCTTCTCAACACCCAGCTTGGTGAAAACGTTTTTGAGGTGCGACTTCACGGTCTCAGGCCCAATATATAGGCTGCGGGCGATTTCCTTGTTGGACAATCCTCCCGCGATCAGCGTGAGGATGTCGGTCTCGCGGGGACTCAAGGCGTGCAGCGCCTGGACTCTGAAGGCCGGTGTCAGGCGATCTTGCCGTGCCCTTTGCGAATCTGTCACGAGCCGATCGACATAAGACGTCAAATGCGCGCCAAGGCTGCCACTCTGCTGGACCATCTGGACGAGTTCGGAAGTGATCGACCCCTCGTCCAGAATGATCTGGTAGAGACCTCCGCCTGCGCAGGCAGCAAGAACACGGCGAAATCGACTGGTTGCCTCCGCGGCCTTGCCGAGGCGGAGCTGAAGCGCCGAGAGCCGTATCTCGACCCGGATTAGGAAGTAGCGATGATGTGCGGCTTCGGTTTCGCGCTGCAGCTCCCGCAGGACTGACATCGCTTCCTCGGGACGCTCCCGTTGCCCCAACAAATGAGCGCGGGCCAGTTTGTGGTCCCATTGAATTTCCGACCAGGCACAAAGTCGGGGCGCCGGGTACTGTTTCGCAAGACGCTCCAGGCGATCGACGCATGCGGCGCCTTCATCCACGCGGCCTTCGTTGAGGTAGAGCCGCGCTCGTTCCGCCGTTGCGGCCGCCGTCAACCTTCCCCAATCCCGCGAGATGCCATGGTTTTCAGCCCGCTCCAGCAGCGTGTGGGAACGCTCGAGGTTCATCCGCGCAGCCGCGGCTCTGGCCATCACGAAATAGGCGCTGCGAACACAGTCGAGCATCGTGCCGGAGTTGATCAGCGATGCGCGATCGATCACCAGCGCTTCCGCCTCGTCGAGCTGGCCCTGCTCGTAGAAGATCCGTGCAATCAGGCTGGTCGGCAACGCCGCGGCCACCGAGTGGGGGCCGACATACTGTTCCGCAATGCGCAACCCCTCACGGTAGTGACCCTCCGCGGCGGCGAGACGTATCTGCCGGAGCTCTGCAACACCCTGAAGGCAGCGCCGATATACCGACGCGAATACGTTTCTCCGGTCTTCGTCCGGCGAATAGGGCATCCAGGGCGTCGCATAGAACTGCTTGAAGTCACCGGCTTGCAGGTGGCCGAAGCGAACGACGTTTGAGGCGACATTCGCAGTCCAGGGATCGGACGAACGATTCACGCAATCCTGTGCCAGAGGCAGTGCCCGCTCGCTGTCATCCTTCAGCGCGATGGCAACAGAGCGGATTGCCTGGCATTCGCACAGCAAGTCGCTCTCCGGCGGCTGGGTTGCAGCGATATCTTTCTCTATTTCAGTTGCGAGCTGCAGGGCTTCATCAAAACGCAGGCCGAGCGCCAATCCCCAGGCGATCGCCAGCCTGACTTCGGGCTGCCCCCGCATGAGTTCGTCGGGAAATTGGCGCTGCCATTCGAGCAAGGTGAAGAGATCGCCTCGTTTTATCAAAGCCATGGCGCAATTGTTGATCCAGCCGATCGCACGATCGGAAGCGCCGGCTGCAATCGCGTGCTGGACCGCATCGGTCCACAATTCGTGGGAGGCATACCAGGCAGCGGCGCGCCCGTGCAGCTCGGGAATTTCAAGTCCGCGGTCCGCCTCCAGCCTCCGTTTCAGATATTCGGCGAACAGCGTGTGATAGCGAAACCACACCCCGTCATTATCGAGCGGGGTGAGCAGCATCTGGCGCTCGGCAAGCGATGCCAGGATTGTGCGGCTCGCGCTCGAGCCGGTTACGGCCTCGCATAGCGGACCGGAGAGCCGATCGAGAATGGCCGTTCGCAGCATGAAGTCGACCATTTCGACGGGAAGCGTATCCAGCATCTCCGACAAATAGGCCGCAATCGGACGCTGCGAACCCGAGAGGTTTTGTACGTACTCCCTGAAGGCCAGTCCGAACTGTGAGGGCATCGACGCAACAATTCGCAGGGCGGCGGGCCACCCTTCGGTCTTGCGCTGCAAGAGTTGGACATCGGGGAGTTCCAGAGCGCCAGGCTTGGCGTGGTCCAGAAATGCCTGTGTCTCCTGCATGTCGAATCGCAGGCTGGCGGAATCAATCTCGATCAGCTGATTCTGGGCTCGCAGGGTCGCAAGGGGCAGGGGAGGTTCGGTACGCGTCGTAAGCACCACATGACAGTTAGACGGCGCGTGCTTCAGAAAATACGCCACCGTCTGATGGATGCGAGCAGCGCCGAGCCAGTGATAGTCTTCGAGAAACAGATAAACATCATCCTCTATCTCCGCCAGATCGTTGATCAGGCTCGACAGGATCGCTGTCGGGTCGATCAGGTTGTTCTCGAGGATCAGCCCAATTGCGCCGGCGCCCACGTCCGGGCAGGCATGGTGCAGGGCCTGAGATACGTAAAATAGAAACCGCGTGGCCTCGTCGTCGTCTGAATCGATGGTCAGCCACGCAACACAGTTGCCGTCTTGCTCGAGCTTCTCGGCGCAAGCGGCCGCCAGCGAACTCTTGCCGAAGCCGGCCGGCGCCTTGATGACGGCAAGTCGCTTGGCCGGGAGTTCGGACAGGACCGCAACGAGCCGGGGACGCGCGACCAGCCCGCCGAATCGTGCCGGCAAAATCTTGGTCGCGAGGAATGGCAGCTGTCCCCTGCCGGGCGAGGTCGCCGTTCCAATAGCAAGATGGCTCGATCGCGGCTGGATCAAGGGCTCCCCCTTATCGCCGTGAGTTGGTCCCCCATTCGGGGGGTACCCCGGGTGACAAAAGTGTACGATCTCTGGTAGCGAGAAGGAAGCGCCGGACATCATCGGACAAAGCTGACCGAAGAGCCGAAACAAGCCCATGTCTATCAGGAACGCACGCTTGGGTTTCCCACGGATAGTTGAACACCCGGACAAGCAACCCAGGTCCAGGCCAAGAGCCATGGTTGACGATGATCCTCAGGGAAATCTGCAGTTTGGCCCCTTTGAGCTTTCGAGCAAGGAAAGGCTGTTGCGACGCGAGGGCGAGGTGTTGCCCCTTGGCAGCAGAGCCCTGGACATCCTGATCTACCTTGCCGGGCGACCGGGTGAGGTGATCGCAAAGCAGGAACTGATCGATCACGTCTGGCCGGACGTGACCGTCGAGGAGGGGAGCATCCGGGTCCACGTCGCCGCGATCCGCAAGGCACTTGGTGACGGCCAATTTGGCAACCGCTACATCGCAAACATCAAGGGACGCGGATACTCGTTCGTCGGCAGCATTGTCTCCCACGCGCCTGGCACGGAAAGCGGAAACGTCAGGCTCCGGCAACACGGCAGGCTTCCCCAGCGACCGATCACGATGATCGGGCGCGAAACCGCCGTCAGCGAGGTCCGCGACCGGCTGCGAGAAGCGCGGTTCGTAACGCTGCTTGGCCCCGGCGGCATTGGCAAGACGACCATTGCCCTGGCGGTTGGCCGCGCCGTTGCCGAAGAGTTTGACGGCAAAGTCCATTTTGTTGATCTGGAGAGCCTTGCCGATCCGCGGCATGTTGCAGGCGCCATCGCGACATCTCTGGGACTTGCGCTTAAATCGAAAGATCCCGGCCTGGAACTGGTCGACCTCGTTCGTTCGCAAAAGCTTCTCATCATTCTCGACAGCTGTGAGCACGTGATCGAGGCGGTCGCCCTGGTTGCCGAACAACTGTACCAGGAAACGGATCAGATCCATCTTCTGACCACGAGTCGCGAATTGCTGAAAGTCGAAGGCGAGCATTGCTGCCGGGTTCTTCCGCTTGATGTTCCGCCTGATGGCTCCGAACAGACGGCACATATCGTGCTTCGATATCCGGCCGTGCAATTGTTTGTACGGCGCGTGGCGGCGAGGGCGGGAGGCGTCGTTCTCACCGACGAGGAAGCGCCGTTTGTCGCGGAAATGTGCCGAAAGCTGGATGGCATACCCCTGGCGATCGAGTTGGCGGCGGGCCAGGTGGCCATACTCGGCATCAAGAATACGGTTGCCCGGCTGGTGTCCCGGCTGGAATTGCTGAAACTGAGCCATCGGACGGCCGTGCCCAGGCACCGGACACTCAAGGCGACACTGGATTGGAGCTACGATCTGCTGTCCGATGCGGAGAGGATTGTTCTTCGACGCATTGCTCCCTTCGTCGGTCATTTCACCCTCGAAGGCGCGCGGCATGTCGCGGGTGAACTCGGCGTAGGCGCCGGCGAAGTTTTTGACGCGATCGCCGGCCTGGTCGAGAAGTCATTGATTGCAACGCGGATCGATGAGGCGCAGGCGCAGTATCGGTTGTTGGACACGACGCGGGCATATGCGCTTGAAAAGCTGGAAGAGCATGGCGAGTTTCACCCGATCTTCCTGCGGCATGTTGAATACGTCACCGAACAGCTCGAATCGCAGAAGGAAATGCTGTCGGCCCTACCAAGGACTGAACGAGTGGCAGCCTATTCCCGACAACTCAGCAATATCAGGTCGGCGCTGGAATGGAGCTTTGGATCGGACGGCAGTGACGAGATCGCGACACGACTTGCGGTCGCTTCAACGCAGCCGTTTATGGAACTGTCGCTCTTGACCGAATGGCAGGGCTGGGCAGAACAGGGAATTGCCCGGCTGGAAGATCGGTATGGCAACCGCCGCCGCGAGATGGAGGTTCCCGCTTCGGACCTTGCCCAGGAGTTCAGGCTCCTGAGCGGACTGTTCCTGTATTCGAGCTGGACCACCGACATTCACCGCGCGCTCGATATCGCCGCGCGAAGCCAAAAGGTGGCCTTGAAAATACGAGATCCTGACGACATGGCATTTGCCGAGACGATGTTGGGGGCCGCCAATCATCTGGCGGGAAATCATCTCGCTGCACAGGGGCATTTCGAAGCGAGCCTGCGCCACTCGGCACCGGGCGCGCGTTTGCGCGCCGGACACTATTTGTTTCACCACACCACCCTCTCGCTTGCCGGCATGGCGCGCTCCCTGTTGTATCGGGGGGTACTCGACCAATCGCTGCACTACGCGAGGCTCGCGATAGAGGAAGGGGAAAAGTCCGGCTATCCGGCGACCTTGTGTCGAGCCCTGATCCTGATTCTCCCTGTCTATCTGGCGCTGGAGGATTGGCCGAGGGCTGAGCAATACATCGCGCAATTGAGCGACCTCTCCGCAGCTCACGCCCTCAAGCCGCTCCAGGCCATCGCTACCGGGTTGCGAGGCCGCTGGCTTCTGCTTCAAGACAATGTTCGCGACGGCGTTCCGTTGCTGGAGAGGGCGTCGGAAGAGCTCGAGGCCCAGCGTCATGAAATGCTCAATATGGATTTCGTCAGCGATCTCGGCGCGGGTCTTGCTGCTTCCGGCCGTCACGAGGAGGCCTTGACGCTGGTGTCGAATGCCCTCGACGCGCAAAAACGTGGGGGAAAATTTCTGTTCGTGCCGGCGTTGATGAGAGTGAAAGGCGTCGTCCTGGCATCCAGATCGCACGAGGACTATCCCGAAGCAGAAGCAAGCTTGCTGTCGGCAATCGATTGGGCGAAACGGCAGTCTGCTGCCCTGTTTGAATTGAAGGCGGCGACGGACCTGGCGGAGCTGTTACTGAAACAGCATCGCGCACCGGAAGCCGGCAAGCATCTCGGCGCGGCTGTCGATCGAATGCCGGCCGGGATATTGTCTCCCGATCACGTGCGCGCCCTGCAAGTCCTCAACCGGCTCCAATCCGGCTGAAGCAGACACCGCGCTTCCAGCGCAGGCGGGTTCAAGTCCTCGCATTCCGATACAAGCCCCAGGCGCGCGATTGGGTGCACGTTGTGACAAACGGTCACAGCAGGATTGAGCGCAATGGGCAGACTGGTCGCGGATATCATTGTCGAAACCCTGCAAAATGCGGGCGTCAAGCATTGTTACGGCGTGGTGGGCGACACGCTCAACCGGATCGCCGGCTCGCTCGAAAAAAGCGAAATCGAGTGGGTCTCGATGCGACACGAAGAGGCCGGCGCGTTCGCCGCCCAGGCGGAGGCGCTGGTTGCCGATCGCCTGACAGCCGTTGCCGGGAGTTGCGGTCCCGGAAGCCTGCATTTCATCAACGGGCTGTATGAGGCCAATCGCAATCGGGCGCCCGTCATTTTGATCGCAAGTCAGATCATTCGTGACGAACTGGGCTTCGATTTCATCCAGGAGGTCGACTTCAAGCAGGTCTACAGTGATTGCAGCGTCTTCTGCGACATGATCCACACGCCGGAGCAGGCGCGACGGAAGACTGTGATCGCCTGCCAGGCGGCGCTGGCGAAACGCGGCGTTGCCGTTCTGATCGTGCCGGCGGATGTCTCCGCCTCCGTCGTGGACGACCACATCCCTTACGCGGTTCATGTCGCCAGGCCCGTCACGCGGCCGAACGACGCCGATCTCGCCGAGATCGCGGAAATTCTCAACAAAAGCGAAAACGTCGTGCTGTACGGCGGATCGGGCTGCCAGGGCGCGCATCAGGAGATTCTCGCGGTTGCGGACAGGCTGAAGGCGCCGATCGCACATACGTCGCGGGCGAAGGATTTCCTCGAGCATGACAATCCCCACAACATCGGAATGACCGGGATGCTCGGCAACGAGGCCGGCTACCACGCCTTGTTGGACTGCGACGCGTTGTTGATGCTGGGCGCGGACTTCGCCTGGCGGCAATTTTATCCCGACAAGGCAAAGATCGTGCAGGTCGATATCGACCCGACCCATCTCGGGCGGCGTCACCCGATCTCGAAGGGCGTTGTCGGCGACGTCAAGGCGACGATGGCGGCGTTGCTGCCGCTGCTGGTCGAGCGTGCCGACGTCTCGTTCCGAACGGCATACGTCAAGCGCTATGCGAAGTATCGGGAGTCGCAACTGGCCAAAGTCGCTGCCGGCCACGATGGCAGCATTCCCGGGAGCTTTCTGACACAGGTGATCAACCGCCACGCGGCCAAGGATGCGCTATTCACGGCCGACGACGGTACCCCGGCCGCCTGGGCCTATCGCCATATCGACACGAACGGTCAACGCCGCATTTTCGCGAGCCTGCTTCATGGCACGATGGCCAACGGCATGCCGGGGTCCATCGGACTGCAGAAGGCAGAACCCGGCCGGCAAGTCGTGTGCATGGCAGGCGACGGCGGAATTTCGATGCTGTTCGGCGATCTGATGACCATCGTCGGACAGGAGCTGCCGATCAAGATTGCCGTCTATGACAACGGCAAGCTTGGCTTTGTGGAGATCGAGCAAAAGGCCGAGGGGATGCTCGATACCTTCACGAAGTTGAAGAATCCCAATTTTGCCGGGGTTGCGCGCGCGCTGGGTCTCTGGGGCCAGACGGTTTCGCACGCGGACCAGCTGGAGAACGCGGTCAAGGACTGGCTGGCGCAACCGGGGCCAGCGCTTCTGCACGTGCACGTCAACCCGATGCAACTGGTCATGCCGCCGTTCACGCAGATTGAGCCGGCGATCGGGATGGCGCTCTATTCGACTCGCGCCATTCTGCATGGCCGGGGAGGCGACGTCTGGGAGATGGTGAAGGAGAACTTTCTCTAGTCGAGGCGTCGGGTCACCCCCGAAGCGATCTTGCTCTTCCCGCGGAAGAAATTCCGCGTGTTACGGCTTCGGTGCACCAACGATGAAAATTCTCGCTACGCTCCCGACAAAGGGCCGAGATCTCCGGCTTGATCTGTTTCGGGGTGTGGCAAATTGGGGAATCTTCCTGGACCATATCCCCAACAACATCGTGAACTGGGTGACAACGCGGAACTACGGCTTCAGCGATGCGGCGGATCTCTTCATCTTCATTTCCGGCTACACCGTCGCTTTTGTCTTTGCGCGGATGATGCTCGAACGCGGGTTTATCATCGGCGCGTCGCGGCTGTTGAAGCGTGTCTGGCAGATTTACGTCGCTCACGTCTTCCTTTTCGTGCTCTACCTCGCCGAGATCGGATATCTCGCGCAGAGGTATGGCAACCCGGGTTTCACCGATCAATTCAACATCCGGGGCTTCCTGGCCAATCCGGCGCAGTTCCTGTTCGAGGGGCTGATACTCCGCTTCAAGCCGGTGAACATGGACGTGCTGCCGCTTTACATCGTGCTGATGGGCGTTTTCCCGCCGATCCTGTGGCTGATGCTGCGCCGACCCAACATGCCCCTGGCCGCTTCGGCGCTGCTCTATGTGATGGCCCGGCACTTTGGCTGGAACCTGCCGGCTTTTCCAGTTGGCGACTGGTATTTCAATCCGTTCGCATGGCAATTGTTGTTCACGTTCGGGGCCTGGTTTGCGCTCGGTGGATCGGCACAGGCGATGCCGTTCATTCGATCGCGTACCGCGCTGGTGCTTGGCATCGCCTATCTTCTGTTCGCCCTGATAATGACAATGGCAGCCCGGTTTGACGAACTGCGGTCATTGATCCCGCCGGAGATCTACGGCGCCTTCAATCCGAACGACAAAACCAACCTCGCGCCTTATCGCTTGCTGCACTTTGTCGTGTTCGCGTTCTTTGTCGTTCGTCTGCTGCCACGCGATTGGCCGGGACTGGAATGGCGGATCTTTCGGCCCGCCGTCAAATGCGGTCAGCAGTCGCTCGAAGTGTTTTGCGCCGGCATATTCCTGTCCTTTGCCGCACATTTCGTGCTGGTCGAGGTTTCCGGCGCTGTCTGGATGCAGATCGTCGTCAGCATTGTCGGCATCTTGATGATGACCGCGCTGGCATACTACCGGTCCTGGTCGAAGAATGCCGACAAGGCGCCAAAGATCAAGCCGGTCGTCGCAGCGGCAGGCTGAGAGGCAGCCGGCGGCGACAGCCTGGTCCCTGGAGCCATCGAAGCTATTTCGTTCTGATCTCGCTCGGTGACTTGTTGGTCCAGCGGCGAAATGCGCGGCGGAAATTTGCAGCGTCGCTGAATCCGAGTGCCAGTGCGATGTCCTCGTTTGCGAGCCGTGTCGTGCGCAGGTATTTCAGCGCGATTTGCATACGAAGCTCATCCAGCAGGCCACGGAAAGAAATGCCTTGCTCCCGAAGCTGGCGTCGCAGCGAGCGATCGCTCACTTCAAGCAGCTTCGCTATGGCGGCGAGGGTCGGAGGGGTGGTGATATTCCGAAGCAGATGGGCACGAATTTCTCCGGCTATTCCAATTCGCGATGTCAGATCGTTGAGCAGGTCGTCGCAGAGAGCCACGACTGCCGGGTACGTCGTCTTGTTGCCGAGATTTGCAGCCTGGTCCAGCCATGCCGACCGAAACAGGATCTGGTTGGTCCTGCTCGCGAAGCTTACCGGACATCCGATCTGGTCCACCGGCAGGCCAAAGTCATGGGATTTCGGATAGGCCAGACTGATCCGATCCGGCGTGAACGCGGCGCCCATGACATCCCGCATCAGCGATATGTGAATGCCGATCTGCATCTCGGTGAGGAAGCGGTAGATTTTCGGATCGGCTGCGGCGCGGGCATTGGGCTCGATGACCCAGCTTGCGAATTCCTTTTCTTCGGTGAATTCGATGGTTGCCAGCGGCGCGGCGAGGGCGTGATACAACTCCGCAAAAGCCGTGGCTTTGCGAAAGTCGGGGCAGCAAAGAATGGCGAACCCGTACATGCCGTAGGCGGAGATGTGGATCGATGTGCCGATGCGGTATGGCAGATGCGGGTCGCTGGAGAGCCGAATGGCGTTCTTGCAGGCCGCCATCAATTCCGCGAGTGAAATCCTCGACTTCGGAGAATGCACCTCGTCCGCGGTCAGGTTGACGTTTCCAAGTATTTCACCGGCGGGGCAGCCCTGGTCGACGAGTACGTCGAACAGGGCGGCAAGTTTGGTCGATTCGTAAACACGCTCACTCAATCCAACGATCGGCCCATCCGCTGCGTTGTTCGAATGGGAGCGCAAAGCGGAAGAGTTGCCGGGCTGCCTGGAATAGCGCAACTGAACCTTCCTTTGAATCCCGCAGGGTTCGAGGTTTCGGTGATTTGTCGTCGGGACAGAATAACAGTTTTTCCGATCGCCCACAGGCTCGAGCAGCTGAGGCTCCGGCATCTTTCGGGCCGCAAAATGCAGCAGTTTTATTCAAGACCTCACCCCTGATGACCGGCAACTTGTCCGGCTAGGACCCGCTTGTCGTCCGTTTCAGACCTTCACAAGCACCATGCCGCGCGCGAGGGTCGGGTTGGTACCGTGCGGTACGGTCGGCAGGAAGCTGGACCGGAGACGAGGCGATCCGCTCGCTCAGAATGGCGGACGCCGAACCGGTCGGAGGAAGACAAGGGAGGCTGCCATGGTGGGAAGGCTGATTCAGACCACCAAATCGGCTTATCAGTATCCGTTGATTTTCAAGCAGCTGTGGCACACGCCGCGCGTGCAGGCGCCGGATCAGGAGGTCGTCTACCGCGATCTGAAGCGCTTCACCTATCTGGAGATCAAGGAGCGGATCGGCCGTCTCGCCTCGGCTCTGAGCAAGGCGGGCGTCGTGCCGGGAGACACGGTCGGCGTCCTCGACTGGGATAGTCACCGGTTCCTCGAGGCGTTCTTCGCAATTCCGATGATGGGCGCCGTGTTGCAGACGGTGAATGTCCGTCTGTCACCCGAACAGATCGCCTACACAATCGACCATGCCGGCGCTTCGACGCTTCTCGTCAATGACGAGTTCGTCGAATTGCTCGAGGGGATGAAGGCCCAATTGCCGAAGGTCAAACGGCTGATCGTGATGTCGGACCGGTCAGCGCCGCAGACCGGCGGTCTATCGTTCATCGGCGAGTATGAAAGCCTGCTCGCTGCGGCTGCGCCCGACTACGACTTTCCCGATTTCGACGAGAACACCCAGGCGACCACGTTCTACACGACCGGCACGACTGGGGTGCCCAAGGGGGTCTATTACAGCCACCGGCAACTGGTGTTGCACTCGATCTGCGGCTTGGCCCTGTTCGGTATGGCGGGCACGCAGGGCCGCTTCTCGCGTGACGACGTCTACATGCCGATTACGCCGATGTTTCACGTCCATGCCTGGGGCTTCCCCTGGTCGGCGACACTCGCCGGGGTCAAGCAGGTCTATCCCGGGCGCTACGAGCCGGCGATGCTGGTCAAGCTGATCAAGAGCGAAGGCGTTACCTTCACCCATGGCGTGCCGACCATCCTGCAGATGCTGCTCGACGCCGCCGCCAAGGCGAGCGTCGATCTGGCGGGCCTCAAGATGGTGATCGGCGGTTCGGCCTTGCCGAAGGCGCTGGCCAAGCGGGCGCTTGCGGCAGGCATCGACATCTTCGCAGGCTACGGGATGTCGGAGACCGGGCCGCTTGCCGCTGTGTCCCATATCCGATCGAAGGACCTGACCGGCGATCCGGACGGAGAGGTCGAGTTCCGCGCCAGGGCCGGTATCGCCGGGCCGCTGGTGGATCTGCGCATCGTCGACGCCGACATGAATAACGTGCCGCATGATGGCAAATCGGCCGGCGAGATCGTGCTGCGGGCGCCGTGGCTCACCCAGGGTTACTTTAACAATCCCGAGGGCTCGGAAGAACTCTGGGCCGGGGGCTACCTGCACACCAGCGATATCGCCGTGGTCGACGCCAACGGCTCGGTGCACATCACCGACCGTATCAAGGATGTGATCAAGACCGGCGGCGAGTGGGTCTCGTCGCTGCAGATCGAGGACCTGATCTCGCAATGCGCCGGCGTCGCCGAGGCCGCCGTCATCGGCGTCAAGGACGACAAATGGGGGGAGCGGCCGCTCGCGCTCGTGGTCAAGCGGGTGTCCGGTGCGAATGGCATCAGCGACGCGGTGATCAAGAACCATCTCAAGGTGTTTGCCGACAAAGGCATCATCTCGAAATACGGAATTCCGGAAAAGATCCTGTTCGTCGACAGCATTCCAAAGACCACCGTCGGCAAGATCAACAAGAAGGAGCTGCGCGAACGGTACGGGTAGCTGTCCGAATGCAGCCGCGAATGATTGAGGAGGAAAGCATGAGCAGCCTCACCCTTGCCGGTTTGGGCCAGAAAGTTGGACATGAACTCGGTGTTTCCAGTTGGGTTACGATCGACCAGGCGCGTATCGACGCGTTTGCGTCCTGTACCGGCGATCGGCAATGGATTCACGTCGATGTCGAAAGGGCGAAGCGGGAAAGCCCTTTCCGTGCTCCCATCGCTCACGGTTATCTGACGCTCGCGATGGTGGCCTCGCTGGCGATGGAGATCGGCGTCATCCCGAGGGACGCCGCGGCCGGGCTGAACTACGGGATCGACAAGGTCCGCTTCCTGGCGCCGGTGTCGGCTGGTGCGCGCGTGAGGCTGCGGGTCTCGCTTGCCGGGATCGAGCCGAGAGACGGTGGACAGATGATCATGAGGACCCAGAACACGCTGGAAGTGGAGGGGTCGGAGAAGCCTGCCCTGATCGCCGAAACGTTGGCGCTTCTGATCCCAGCAGCGGGAGCACACCGGCAATGAGCACGGACGATCGCGAGCAAGCTCCCGCAGCGGAGGGGGCCTTCGAAGATGCATCCCGAAATACGCTGGCGCTCAATCCCCTTGTCGGCATCCGCGGGCAGGATCTCGTCGACAGCGCCGGCGTCCTGTTCAAGGCTATCGTCAACGAGCCAAAGGTCGCCGCCGAGCAATGGCTCTCTTTGCTCGGCGAACTCGGCTCGATCGCCGCCGGCAAGTCCGAGCGTGCGCCGCAGGCGGGTGACAAACGATTTTCCGATGCCACCTGGAAAGAGAGTGCACTGCACGGCGGGATGCTCAAGGCCTACCTTGCCTGGGGCGATGCGGTCAGCGGCTTCGTCGACAAGACGACCCTGAGCGACATCGACAAGGCTCGGGCACATCTGGTCACGGAAATCCTGATCGACGCGGTCGCGCCCACCAATGCGATGCTGACCAACCCGGCGGCGGTGCGCAAATTCGTCGATACCGGCGGCCGAAGCCTGTGGTCCGGGCTGAAGAACTACCTCGATGATCTCACCAAAAACGGCGGCATGCCGTCGATGGTGGACCAGAGCGCCTTCAAGGTCGGGGAAACCCTGGCGACGACGCCGGGCGGGGTGGTGTTCCGTAACGAATTGCTGGAGCTGATACAGTATTCGCCGACGACGCCGAAGGTCTGGAAGCGGCCGCTGGTCATCACCCCACCGCAGATCAACAAATATTACGCACTGGATCTGTCGCCCGACAAAAGCATGGTGCGCTTTCTGCTCGACAGCGGCATTCAGGTATTCTGCGTCAGCTGGCGCAATCCCACAACGGCGCATCGCGAATGGGGGCTCGATACCTATGTCGCGGCGCTTGATGAAGCTGTCGACGTTGCGCGGGAGGTCACCGGCAGCGACGACATCACGATGATGGGATCCTGTTCCGGCGGCATCACCTCGACGGCCTATTTCGCGACGCTTGGAAGTGCCGCGCAACAGAAGATCAGGAATATGGTGCTCGCGGTCTGCCTGCTCGATCCGAACACCGCCGACGAGAGCGCGTTCGGCTGCCTGATGACGCCGGAGACGATGCACGCGGCCAAGGAAGCCTCGCGGCTGCGCGGAATGGTCGACGGCCACGAACTGGCACGAATGTTCGCATGGATGAGGCCGAACGACCTGATCTGGAATTACTGGGTCAACAACTACCTGCTCGGCAACCAGCCGCCGGCCTTCGATATTCTGTACTGGAATGCCGACACAACCCGACTTCCAGCCGGTCTGCATGGCGATTATCTGGATCTCTATTTCACCAACCCGTTTGTCAACGCCGGAAAGCTCTCGTTGAACAGCAAGACGATCGACATGAGCCGAACCAGGGTCGACAGTTACGTAGTTGCCGGCATGACCGACCACATCACGCCCTGGAAGGGCGTGCACAAGACCGCGCAGATCATGGGCGAGGGGACGACTTTCGTGCTCTCGAACAGCGGTCACCTCCAGAGCCTCATCAACCCGCCGACCAATCCGAAGGCCTCCTTCATGATCGGGACGGTCCATACATCCGGTCCGGACGCATTCCTGGCCTCGGCTGAGAAGCGCAAGGGAAGCTGGTGGCTCGACTGGCGCAATTGGCTGCACGCCCGATCGGGTGAAGAGGTTGCGGCAGCCGCGTCGCTGGGGTGCGAGCGCCATCCCGTCCTTGCTGCAGCGCCGGGGACTTACGTCTTTGACTGACGACCTCAACGGAAGGAACGGAGTCGCGGCGCCGGAGATCGAGGTGCGGCAGATCACCGTCGGGGGGCAATTGCTCCAGGTTGCCATCAGACACGGCAGCGGCAGCGGACCGCCGCTGTTGCTGTTCAACGGGATCGGCGCCAACTGGGAATTGGCGAAGCCGTTCCTGGAAGCACTCACGAGCACGACCGCCATCATCTTTGACGTGCCCGGTGTCGGCGGTTCACCCAGGCCGCTTTTGCCGTATCGCCCATCGACGCTGGCGCTGCTTGCCGCCGCTCTCGTTGCAGAGCTCGGCTACACGGAGATCGACGTCGCCGGCGTGTCCTGGGGCGGTGGAATCGCGCAGCAGTTCGCGCATCAATATCCAAAGCTGTGCCGGCGGCTGGTGCTTGCCGCGACCGCGCCCGGTTTCACGATGGTGCCGGCAAACCCCTCGGTATTGTGGAAAATGGCGACGCCGCGCCGCTACACCGACAAGCGCTACATGAACAGGGTAGCGGCTGACATCTATGGGGGAGCCTTTCGCGACGACCCATTCCTGATCGGCCGGCACGCGGCCGCGATGCGTGGCGCGCGCAACCTGGGCTACCTGTATCAGCTTCTTGCGATGAGCGGCTGGACCAGCCTGCCGTGGCTGTGGTCGTTGCCGCAGCCGACGCTCGTGCTGATGGGCCGCGACGATCCGCTGGTCCCTCCGGTCAATGGCCACATTCTGGCGGGCCTGATCCCGAACGCCGAACTGCGGATGATCGACGACGGGCACCTGTTCATCGTGACGCGGCCGGCGGAAACCGCCGCTTTGATCGAGGCATTTCTGGCCGACGCAAGCAGGCGCGTCGATCCATCATCTGCGCTCTCACGATTGGCGGGCAGGGTCGGAAGTCTCATTTCCACAATCGGAGGACGCCGCGATTGGCCCAGCGAGAAGGGAGGAACCGATGACGACCGAGCAGGCAAAATCAATCGGGAAAACCGACTACGCGCCGCCTCCCATCGACGGTGATTTCTACCGGATCGCCGCCGTCATGAACGACAGCGAGCGGGCGCTGCTCAAAAGCGTTCGCGCGTTCACGGAAGGCGTCGTCGCGCCGGTGATCGAGGATTATTGGAGCCGGGATGCATTTCCCTTCGAGATTATCCCGAAGATGGCGGAAGTCGGTATCGGCGGGGTGGGCTATCAGGGATACGGCGCCGCCGGCGGTAGCTGGCTGCTGAACGGCCTTGTCTCGATGGAACTGGCGCGGGTCGATGCATCGGTCGCGACGTTCTGGGGCGTGCACACCGGCCTTTCGGCCGGGTCGATCTATCTGTGCGGGGACGAACAGCAGAAGCAGCGCTGGCTGCCGCCGATGATGCGTTTCGACAAGATCGGATCGTTCGGCTTGACCGAGCCGCTGGTGGGGTCGGCCACGTCAGGCGGGATGATGACGACATGCCGCCGCGAAGGCGACAGCTGGACCCTCAACGGCCAGAAGAAATGGATCGGCAATGCCACATTCGCCGACATCAACGTGATCTGGGCACGCGAGGAAGGCTCGAACCAGGTCAAGGGGTTTGTCGTCGGAAAGGACAATCCCGGCTTCTCGGTCGAGAAGATCAAGACCAAGATGGCATTGCGGGTCGTGCAGAACGGGTTGATCACGCTGAGCGACTGCCGTGTTCCCGAAGCCGACCGCTTGCAGAACGCCAACACCTTCAAGGATACCGCCAAGGTCCTGAGAATGACCCGCACCGGCGTGGCGTGGTTCGCCGTAGGTTGCCAGATGGGAGCCTATGAGCATGCGCTTCGCTATGCCACGGAGCGGAAGCAGTTCGGCAGGCCGATCGGCGGATTTCAACTGGTCCAGGATCTGCTGGTGCGCATGCTCGGCAACGTCACCTCGACCCAGGCGATGATGCTGCGTCTCGCCCAGCTTCAGGACGAAGATGTCATGCGCGACGAGCATGCCTCGCTCGCGAAGGCGTTCTGCACGGTCAAATGCCGGGAAACCGTCGGTTATGCGCGCGAATTACTCGGCGGCAACGGCATCCTGCTCGAGAATCACATCGGGCGCTTCGTGGCCGATGCCGAGGCGATCTACTCCTATGAGGGCACGAGGGAGATGAACACGCTGATCGTCGGCAAGTCGATTACGGGATTGAGTGCCTTCGTCTGACGCGAACGGGCCATCGAAGCGATCGCCAGAGCGCCGCAGCTTCGACCGCTCTTGGTGACGAGCATAAAAGCTCGCCACTGTCCTGCCTCGCGATCCAGATCGCATCGCTGCAGCCGTCGAAAACCCACGGGTGGGTCATCGCTGCCTGGATTCAGTCCCTCACGTCGTCGCGCCCGCGACATTTTTCGGATCGCGCGCGTCGAGGCTGAAGCGTCCGGCGCCAAAATGCGCGATCTGCAACAGCCCGCCGATGATCATGAGGTTCTTGAGAAAATGGATCATCTGATTCTGATCCGCGAAATTCCGGTGAAAGAAGATCGCCGTTGCCAACGTGAACACGGCCATGCCGAACGCAACCGCTCGCGCACCAAAACCGAGCACCAGCAACAGACCACCCCCGATCTCGAAGGCAACGGCAATCGCCCAGCCAAGCGGGGCAAACGGCAAGCCGACACTGCCGATATAGGCCGTCGTTGCGGCATAGGCGGTTAGCTTGCCGAGGCCGCTCATGAGAAACGGCAGGCCGATGAGCAGGCGACCAAGCAGGGGCAGAAACCTCGTGACTTCCATATTCAGCTCTCCTTTGCAGGGGGTGAGAATTCGATCCGGTGCGACTGCACGCGACCGTGATCAATATTATACTTTACGATCGTAAAGTAAAGTTGTATGAGTCCGGTCGTGCGATGCCGTTATGACAAGCCGCTATCGCAAAATGCCGGCGGCCAGCGCCGCGAACACGGGCGGAGACGAGCGATGATCGAGGAACGGGACATTTACGTCGTCATGCGGGACGGCACGCGGCTGGCCGTCGACGTCTACCGCCCAGATGCGCCGGGCAAATACCCCGTGCTGTACGCGTCGGCGCTACACAACAAGGACATCCAGGGTCCCGACATCGCCGATATTTTGCCGCCGCAGCCGGCTCACGCGCCTCTCTGGTTCGGCCCGATCGAGGCGGGCGACACCCGGCGCTTCATCGCCAACGGCTATGTTCATGTGATCGCGCAGCCGCGAGGCTCGGCCAAGTCGGAAGGCCACTACGGCCACGAGGACTCCGACCACTACGATCTGATCGAATGGATCACCCAGCAGCCCTGGTCCAATGGCAAGGTCGGAATGGTCGGCATCTCCGGCTATGCGGGCGAGCAGTGGCGCGCCGCGGCGCAGGGACATCCGGCGTTGAAAGCCATCTTTCCCTATGACGCCTGCAGCGCCTATGGCGGCATGTTCGGATTCCGCGACTTCAATCCCGGCGGCGTCCTGCACACCTTTCCCTATTTGCTCGACGTCTTCAGCACGGTTCACGAGTCGCGTGACCGGCCCGCGGAGCTTCCCGCGGCAGAAGAAGAGCTCTGGCGCCGGGCGATGCAGAACCCGGACTACAAGCAGTACATCAACCTCTACAACATCCTTACCCAGAAGGGACAGCGCACGTTCATCATGTATCTCATGATGACGCATCCCTGGGAGATGGACGGAACGGTCGAGCGTTCAGAAGAGGTCTTCAAGAAAATCAAGATACCGTTCTACACGGGCTCGGGCGCCTACGCGTACACCTACAAGCTTCATTGGCTCGGTGCGCAGCACTATTTCGCAAATGTCGAGGCGCCAAAGAAGCTGCTGTTCACCGGGCCGGCTCATCTGGAGCGGCCGTTCCATCAACACCACGACGAGATCATCCGCTGGTATGACCATTGGCTGAAGGGGCAGGACACCGGCATCATGAACGAGCCGCCGGTGCGTTACTGGCTGATGGGAGCCAACGAGTGGCGAACCGGGACGGATTGGCCGCTGCCGGAGACCCAATGGACGAAATACTATCTTTCGCATTGGGAGACCCTGTCGGCCGATCCGCCGCGACCTGCCTCGGAGCTCGGCGCCGCGGCGCGTGAGCCTGATGTCTTCACCCAGATGCCGGTGACGCGGACGACGAAGGTCGAGCGGCTGCGCTACATGACGGATCCGTTGCCGCATGACGTCACCGTCGCCGGCCCGATCACATTGACGCTGTACGCGGCAATCGATCAGGAAGACACCAACTGGATCATCGTGCTCAAGGACGTTGGGCCCGACGTCTCGGTTCGGACCGCACGCGAGGGTGAGCGCGATGTGCCGTCGACGCTGCCGGAACGCGAGCTGACGCGCGGTTGGCTGAAGGCATCCTATCGGGCGCTCGATGAGAAGCGTTCGAAGCCGTGGGAACCGTTCCACAAGCTCACACAGGATGCGATCGCTCCGGTGACGCCGGGAGAAGTGGTCGAGTACCGGATACAGATCCTCGCGACGGCAAATCAATTCAAGGCCGGGCACCGCATTTGCCTCGACATCACGTCGATGGATGTCCCGACCGGCACGGGAGCCATGACCAACGTCGAGTACATTCCGTACCATGTCTGCAGCAGCAAGACCGTTACCCACCGGATCTACCGGGACGCGGAGCGGCCGTCGCATCTGCTGCTGCCAATCATCCCCGAACCCAACAGCCGGCGTCCGGCCTGATCGCGTCACCAAAGAGGAGAGTTACAATGACGACGGTTCGATTTGAACGAGACGGCGCGATCGGAAATATTGTGCTGACCGATCCCCCCTTCAACCGGGTCGACTCGCGCTTCGCGGAAACCTTGCGAACCGCCGTGCACCAGGCCAGCGAAAGCGACATACGTGTACTGGTCATTCGTTCGGAGGGGCCGCACTTCAGCTTCGGCGGCGAGGTGCGGGAGTGGCCGGGGAAGGATGTCAACTGGTTCAGAACGTTCGTCGCCGACGTGAACGTCTCCTATCGCGCGATCGAAATGTTGAAGATCCCGACGGTCGCCGTCGTGAATGGTATCGCCTTCGGCGGCGGTTTTGAGCTTGCGCTGGCGTGCGATTTTCTCGTCGCGGCGGAGAACGCGATCTTCCGCTGCGTTGAAGTCACGACAGCGATGCTTCCGGTCGCCGGCGCCCTGCAGCGGATCGCGGAGCGCGCCGGCCGGGCCCGCGCATCGCGATTTGCGATGCTCGGCGAGCCGATATCGGGTCGCGAGGCAGGAACGCTCGGTATCGCGACCCACGTGGTGGCGGAACACGAACTTGCGACGACCGCGGCTGAACTGACGCGGCAGCTGGCGACCGGGCCAACCCGGTCGTATGCCGCGACACGAACACTGCTCAAGGCGTGGTCGAGCGGAGGGGTGGCTGCGGCCGACCTCATCATGCTCGACGTGGCGATGGAGCTCTACGCCGGTGCAGATGCGCAGCGCGGCTTTGCGAGCACGGCGGAGGCCTTCGACAAGGACATCGAGCCGCCAACGCTGGTGTTCGAGGGGAAATAGGGATCGACGGCATGCAGCACATGCCGGCCGAACATCAGCAGCAGAGTCCATTGGAGGTGGTCGTGCAGCGCGAAAGTTATGTGCATGGCAACAGCGGGGCGCCCTTGATCGGGAAAACGATCGGCGCGCTTCTGGACGAGGTGACTGCGATCGACGGGTCTCGGGAGGCGCTGGTTGTTGCGCACCAGAGCATCCGCTGGACCTATTCGGAACTCAAGGCGCGCGCAGACGCATTCGCATCGGGGCTTCTGGCTCTCGGACTGGAGCCGGGGGACCGGGTCGGCATTTGGGCTCCAAACTGCGCCGAATGGACCGTCGCACAGTTTGCGACGGCGAAAGCGGGCCTGATCCTGGTCAACGTCAACCCTGCATACCGCCTGAGCGAACTGGAGCATGCGCTGCGGACAGTGGGCTGTCGCGCACTGATAACCGCCACGCGGTTCAAGACCAGCGATTATATCGCAATGATTCGCGAGCTGGTCCCGGAGTTGAGCAACGGAAACAGCGAGCTGAACAGTTCGCGGCTGCCGGAGCTGCGGTACGTTATTTCAATCGCGGGCAAGCACGACGGCTGTTTCGCGTTTGACTGGATATTGGAGAGAGGCAAGCAGGTCGGTAACGAGCGGCTCGACTCGGTATCGGCGGCGGTCCAGATGGATGATGCCGTCAATATCCAGTTCACGAGCGGCACCACGGGATTGCCGAAAGGCGCCACGCTTTCGCATCATAATCTGATCAACAATGCCTTCTTTGTCGGAGAAGCGACCGGGATCGAGCCAGGTTCCCGCGTGTGTATTCCGGTGCCGCTGTATCATTGTTTTGGCATGGTGATGGGAAACCTCGGATGTGTGACCCATGCAGCAACGATGGTCTATCCGTCCGAGGCCTTTGATCCGCTGAGGACGCTGCAGGCGGTTGAGGCAGAACGTTGCGACGTTCTGTACGGCGTCCCCACGATGTTCATTGCCCAACTGAATCACCCTGAATTCTCGCGCTTCGATTTGAGCTCGCTTCGGCGGGGCATCATGGCGGGAGCTCCGTGCCCCATCGAGGTCATGAAGGAAGTCGCTTCGGCAATGCACATGAGCGAAATCACCATCGCCTATGGGATGACCGAAACCAGTCCCGTGAGCTTTCAAAGCAGCCGTGACGATCCGCTCGAACTGCGCGTTTCGACGGTCGGACGGATACAGCCCCACCTTGAAGTCAAGATCGTCAATCGAGACGGTCAGATCGTCCCGCGTGGCGAAGCCGGGGAGCTTTGCACAAGAGGCTATTCGGTCATGCTTGGCTATTGGAACGATGAGGCACGGACAAAGGACGCCATCGATCCGGCCGGCTGGATGCATACGGGTGACCTGGCGACGATCGACAACAATGGATATTGCCGTATCGTCGGAAGGATCAAGGACATGGTCATCCGCGGCGGCGAGAACATCTATCCGCGTGAAGTCGAAGAATATCTGTATCAGCATCCGGACATCCAGGACGTCCAGGTGTTCGGCGTTCCCGACACGAAATACGGCGAAGAACTCTGTGCGTGGATCGTCGCAAAGGCCGGTGCCACCCTCGATGACGACGGTGTCCGCAAGTTTTGCCAGGATCGCATCTCGCACTACAAGATACCCCGCCACATCCGCTTCGTGGAGAGCCTCCCGTCCACTGTGACCGGCAAGGTCCAGAAATTTGCGATGCGCGAGGCGATGATCGAGGAATTCGTCGGCGCGACGAAGGGCGGCGCATGTGCCTGAGCGAAACCGGCACGGAGGCCGCGGGTTGCAGAACCAATCAACACTTTGCGTGGCGTTCGGATGGGAACCATGTTAATCGAAGGCCAAATGGCGAAGAAAACCGTCCTGCGAGAGCGCCCGCGCAAGAGGGCCGAACAACAGCGCGCGCTCGACACACGAGCCTCGATCCTGGACGCTGCGATTGCTGAATTCGCCGAGCGCGGATTCAAAGGGGCAAGCATTCGCGCGATTGCAGATCGTCTCGGCCTGCAACATCCGCTGATCACATACCACTATCGCAGCAAGGATGTCCTCTGGCGGGCCGCGGCCGAGCATGCGTTCGCGCAGATCAGGGCAGGGTGGGATAGCACGGCGCCGGAAAACTCCGATCTGCCACCGCTGGCCCGATTGCGGGAGGAATACGCCACGCTCTTTCGCTACACCGTCGCATTCCCTGAGTTTCACCGGTTCATGCGTCAGGAATCGCTTTCGAACAATCCGCGACTGAAGTGGGTTGCGGAAACGGTGCTGGCGCCGCTTCTGGAACGATTGATTCCGCAGATCGTCGCAGCTCAGAAGCAGGGGCTACTTCCCGCGGCCGATCCCATTCTTTTTCACTATATGATGGTCAGCCTGACCGCCACGCTCTCGGGGTTCGGGCCTGAAATGCAGGCTACGAGCGGACTATCTGCGGGGGACACGAAGGTCGTGGAAGCGTATTGGCGGCTGGTGGACGAAATGGTGTTTGAAACGCAAACCTGCGCGAAGCCTGCGCGGGGTGAGGCGGCGCGGAAGCGCTGAAAGCGGGTTCGCGGCGCGAACGCCCAAATACCCTCCGCACGACGAACGGCCTTTCTGCCGATGGACTACTGCGGCCCCGGTCACGGCATGTCGCACGGCGTCGTCGACAAGCTGCCCGGGAGGGCATCGTCCATGGCGCCTGCGGCTTGGCCAGGGGGCATTACGAAAACAAAAAGGTCCCAATCAGCAGACCCGCTGCAAATGCCCAGAGTCCCAAGGTGCAGGCTGAAACGATGCGGACGAGGTTGCGGAGGTCCGCATCCTGCGCGACTTCGCGTGATTGATCCATCATGCAGCCCCCCCTGCGGCGACCGCCAGCCATTATGGGAAAATTGGCATCCTTCCAAAGGCCGTACCCGGGAACTTTCCCCTCCTTGGTGCCCAAAAGAAGGCAAAAACTGTTACAGATCATCACGATTTGGCAAGCCGAGCAGAAGCGAGCCCGCCCTGATCCCGACCAGGTGACGGGCATTGCGGCTGGTTCTCGCACGTTGGGCCGTGCTCCGCGCAGGGCGCCGCCGCCGGCTATCGGCCGCGCTTGCCGCGCGGCGAGGGTCTGGTGATCCGCACCCGGCTTCGACGTGTCGGCTTCTTGCGATCGACGACGACGCAATGAGGTGAAATGAAATCGCCGCGCGCTATCGATGAATGGCGCAGTTCGACGCCGGCAACATCGTCATCGAGCTTTCACATGCCGCGCGGCAGCCTCCGGAAGCCCGTGGCCAACGGAGATAGGCGGGAACGGGCCGGGAGGACGAGCTCATGCTGATGATTTGGGCGCGATCGTTCAGGAGAGCCTGTACCGGAACTTCCGGTTCTTCACCCACGGCTGAAGTGAAGCGAACGGTCAGTGAAAGTCCGTGCACGAGTGCGGTCGCAATCAGCCGCCGCCTCGGTGCGATTGCAGGCAGCGCGATAAAATTCTTCCAGGTCATCGTCTAACTCCGTCCGTTGTTTGTGTGGACATGGTCGTGATCTACCGGATGCGAGTTGTGGCCGCCCCAGAGCAATTGATGCGATTGCAGAGAGATTGCTGCTAGCGCGCACGTCGGCGCCATTCGCTCGGGGTTTCGCCGGTCAGCTTTCTGAACGCTGCCGCGAACGCGGTTTGGGAGGCATAGCCAAGTGCCGCTGCGACCGACACGACCGGCGTATCGGTGTCGCGCAGCATGTTCATGGCCTGCTCAAGCCGGTACTGGCGCAGCCAGGCATGCGGTGAAAGCCCTGTACTTTCCTTGAAAGCCCGGCAGAAGTGAAACCGCGACAGGCCGGCCTCCGAAGCGAGAGCCGCGAGCGAGACGTCCGCATCGCTGTCCGAACCCAAGCGCTCGATCGCACGAAGCAGCGTCTGTGGCGCCAACCCGCCCCTGACCGACGGGATCGGGGTTGGCGAGCCGATGTGCGCAGCCAGGAGACGCGTGGCCAGGAGGTCCGTCAGTTGCTGCCTGAACAGCCCATCCAGGGCCTCATTGCCCTCCAGGACATCCGCCGCGCTCAGCAGTAATCGGGATGTAACGGGGTCGGGATGCGCCGTTCGTTCCAGGAGATCGGTCGGCGTGGCGGGACCGGCTTCTTCGGCAACGCGCTTGAGGGTTGCGTGAGGAAGATAGAGCTGAATGACATCAACAGGTTTCGGAATATCCCATCGAGAGCTCGATCCTTCCGGAATGATGATCACAACCCCGGGACGAAACGTTCCGATCGCAACCGATCGTCCTGACCGCCGCTCCATGCGCTGCACCGAGCCGTTGTAAGCCATGATGACATGGTGGGTCATGGGCTCGACGACTTCGTGCAATGGGTCGTGTTTCCAGTGGGCGATCCCGGCGCCGGAGGGGTCCAAAGCCATGCGAAATGGTTCGGTCCTGAGCACACGGGCCATCTCCACATCGGCAGGACGCCCATCGTCAATCGGCACGTTGCTCTGGTGCCTCTCCGACGTGGCCGGCGGATCTTCCCGCGAAGGATCGCGCAACATCGGCTTACTCATGGATTTCTCCTCGCGTTGGGGCGATGCATCGCGATGAGGAGCAAGCTCCCCATCAGTGGTGATGATCTGGAATGGTCGAGCCCGGTAGCGTTGCTCCTGAGAGCGCCGCCACGGTGCGGCAATTCGGCCCGGAAAGCCTTGCAGCCATGCTGAATTGTGGTTGAATCTTCCTTGGCTTCTTGTCCAAGCGGAGTGGCTTTTTAATTCGAGAATTATTCCCTCGACGCCGGCCGGCGAGAGCTCAACGAGGCCCTGAACCGATCGCGATCGGGCCGAAGGTGTTCGATTTCCTGCTTTATCTCGTCCAGAACCGGGAGCAGGTGGTGACGAGGGACGATCTCCTGCACTCCGTGTGGGGCGGACGGATCGTCTCCGAGTCGACACTGACCAGCCACATCAACGCGGTGCGCAAAGCGATTAGGGACACCGGCAAGGCGCAGCGCCTGATCCGGACCGTTTGGCGCCGAGGCGTTCAGCTTGTCGGCAAGAAAGCGAGGCCACTCCGGTAGCCCTGCAATCCGCAGGCCGATTGTGAGTCGGGCGAGATGCTCCGGCCGCCGGATCTCAGGCGCTTGTCGCGACGAACAAGAGGACCGCTCTCACCCTCGCCGGCCCCGCACCGAGGTCCGGGTGATCCGCACCCGGCCATGGGTCCTCGGCAGGAACTGCGAACCGCGCGCGGCCAAAAACTCCAGCATTGCACGCGCCGGCGGCAGCAGGACCTTGTCCTTGCGCGACAGCACGAACCATTGCCTGACCACCGGAAGGCCGGCCACGTCCAGCGTCACCAGCCGGCGTTCGTCGAGTTCGGTCGCCACCGTGTGCGCGGAGATGAAAGCAATGCCGAGGCCGGCGATCACCGCCTGCTTGATGGTTTCGTTACTGCTCATCGCCATGCCGAGGTTCGGACGGACGCGCGCGGTCTCGAACAGTTGTTCCATCAGGCCGCGGGTGCCCGAGCCGGGTTCGCGCAGCAGAAACGTCTCATCGGCGAGATCGCTCAAAGCGAGGCGGGATTTTCGCGCCAGCCGGTGGCTGGTCGGTGCGATGATGACATGGGGATGGTCGCCGATCAGTCGGACATCCATCTCGATGTCGGCGGGCGGGCGGCCCATGATCGCGAAGTCGAGATCGTAACCGCGCAGCGCGTTGCCGATCTCCTGGCGGTTGCCGATGAAGAGCGAGACGTCGACCTTCGGATAGAGCTTCGAAAAGCCTGAGATCATGAACGGCACGAAATATTTCGAGGTGCTGACGGCGCCGATCGAGATCTTGCCCGCGGTCTTGCCCGCCATCATTTCCAGCGAGGTTTCGCAATCCGCGATCGCGGCTTCGATGCGCTCGGTGAGGGCGAGCACCTCGCGCCCGGCGTCGGTCAGCAGCATGCCGTCACTGGTGCGCTGAATCAGCGGCAGTCCCGCCAGCGCCTGCAGATTGCGAATCTGCAGCGTCACCGCGGGCTGCGTCAGATTCAGTTTCCTGGCTGCGGCCGTCACCGAGCGATCGCGGTGAACGGCGGCCAGCGCGCGCAACTGGCGAAGGGTCAATTCCCGCATAAACCGGCTCGCCATCGTCGGCACCTCTATAAGGAAAACTTTGCAACGGCCAAAGATAAGAAAATTTCACTAATTTGGCAAACTGGGTTGTTGTTGGTGGGCGGACGGCCGGACGGCACGCCGCATTGAAATGGCCCCGCAGAGGGCGCTGACAGGGGAACGGCCATGGATGAACGCGTGACATTGCGTTCGCATCTCGATCGCCCGGGGGCGGAGACGCCTGACGGTGCCGCGATCGCTGCCGTGATCGAGGGCATCGCCACAGCCTCGATCGACCTTGCCGACCTCATTGCCGATGGTCCTTTGGCCGGCATCACCGGCCGGCTCAGCGGTGTGAACTCCGACGGCGATGCGCAAAAGGATATCGATCTTGCTGCCGACCGGATGATGCGCCGCGCGCTTGGCGCAACCCCCGTCGCCGCCATTCTGTCCGAAGAGGCGGAATTGCCCGAAATCCTCGATGCCGCCGCGCCGCTGTGTGTTGCGATCGATCCGCTCGATGGCTCCGCCAATCTCGAGAACAACATCTCGGTCGGCACCATCTTCTCGATCCGTCCGCGCGGCAACGATGTGGTTTCCACCTTCTTCGAGCCCGGCACGGCGCAATGCGCCGCCGGCTTCGTGGTCTACGGTCCCCAGACCACGCTGGTGCTGGCGCATGACAAGCGCGTCGATATCTTCATTCTCGACCGCCGCGTGCGTGAATTCCTGCTGATCGCCCAAGGCGTCAGGATTGCGCCCAATACGCCGGAGTTCGCCATCAACGCGTCAAATCGGCGGCACTGGCACGGACCGGTGCGGACCTATATCGACGAATGCCTCGCCGGCACCAGCGGCGACGGCGGTGCCGATTTCAACATGCGCTGGATCGGCTCGCTGGTCGCGGAGTCGCTTCGCATTCTGGTCCGCGGCGGCGTGTTCCTTTATCCCGCCGATGCGCGCCCCGGATACCGCGAAGGGCGCTTACGTCTTTTGTACGAAGCGCATCCGATGGCGCTGGTGATGGAGTGGGCGGGAGGTTCCGCGACCACCGGCCGCCGCC
Organism: Afipia sp. GAS231; assembly: GCF_900103365.1. Lineage (NCBI taxonomy): Bacteria > Pseudomonadati > Pseudomonadota > Alphaproteobacteria > Hyphomicrobiales > Nitrobacteraceae > Afipia > Afipia sp. GAS231. Next base: position 743,146 of record NZ_LT629703.1, on the reverse strand, counting down.
GCATCCTCGAACTCTCGGCACGAACGCCGCACCAGCGCGTGCCGCTGATCATGGGTTCGATCCGCGGCGTTCGCGACGTCGCCACCATTCACGAAGGCATCGAGCCGATGTTCGACAATAGCGACGCGCCGCTGTTTGCGCGGCGCGGCCTGTTTCGCTGAGCCGGGGGCAGAGCCGATGTCGCGCAGCTATCCCATCATATCGATCACCGGATCTTCCGGCGCCGGCACCACGTCGGTGAAGAGGACTTTTGAAAACATCTTTCGCCGCGAGAAGGTTGCCGCCGCCTATATCGAGGGAGACGCCTTCCATCGCTACAACCGCGTCGAGATGCGCACCAGGATGCAGGAGGAGGGCGAGAAGGGCAACAAGACCTTCAGCCACTTCAGCCCGGAAACCAACCTGTTCGAGGAGCTGGAGAAAACCTTCCGCGACTACGGCGAGTCCGGCACCGGCACCACGCGTCATTACGTTCACGACGAGGACGAAGCCAAACTATACGGCGCGGCCCCCGGCACCTTCACCGAGTGGGGTCCGCTGCCGGAAAAATCCGACCTGCTGTTCTACGAAGGCCTGCACGGCGCCGTCGTGACCGACAAGGTCAATATCGCGCAATACGCTGATCTGAAGATCGGCGTCGTTCCTGTCATCAATCTGGAATGGATCCAGAAGCTGCATCGCGACCGCCGGGATCGCGGCTACACCCAGGAGGCCGTGACCGACACCATTCTGCGGCGGATGCCTGATTACGTGAACTACATCTGTCCGCAATTCGCCGAGACCGACATCAACTTCCAGCGCGTGCCGACGGTCGATACTTCGAATCCCTTCATCGCGCGCTGGATCCCGACGCCGGATGAATCGATGGTGGTGATCCGGCTCAAAAATCCGCGCGGCATCGATTTTCCCTACCTGCTGTCGATGATCCCGAACAGCTTCATGTCGCGGGCCAATTCGATCGTGATCCACGGCGCGAAGCTGGATCTCGCGATGCAGCTCATCCTCACCCCGCTGATTCTGCAACTCATGGAACGCAAGAGGCGCACAGTATGAACGCTCCAGTTTTCGCCAGTATTGCCGGCCGTCCCGAAGTTTCGCATGCCGAAATGGCCAATGCGATCCGCTTTCTCGCGATCGACGCCGTCGAGAAAGCAAAATCCGGCCATCCGGGCATGCCGATGGGCATGGCCGATGTCGCCACCGTGCTGTTCACGCGTTTTCTCAAATTCGATCCGGCAGATCCCGCCTGGCCCGACCGCGACCGGTTCGTGCTGTCGGCCGGCCATGGCTCGATGTTGCTTTACGCGCTGCTGCATCTGACCGGTTACGAAGGCGTGACGCTGGACGAACTCAAGGCATTCCGGCAGTGGGGATCCAAAACCCCGGGCCATCCCGAATACGGTTACACAGCGGGCGTCGAGACCACGACCGGGCCACTGGGGCAGGGCATCGCCACCGCCGTCGGTATGGCGCTGGCCGAACGGCTGATGCATGCGCGCTTCGGCGGTGATTTTGTCGACCACTTCACCTACGTCATCGCCGGCGACGGCTGCCTGATGGAAGGCCTTAGCCACGAGGCGATCTCGCTCGCGGGGCACCTCAGGCTCAACCGGCTGATCGTATTGTTCGACGATAACGAAATCTCGATCGACGGCGCGACGTCGCTGTCGTGCTCGGACGACCAGCTTCTGCGCTTCAGGGCGTCCGGCTGGTCGGCCTCCCGGATCGACGGCCATGATCCCGCTGCTGTCGCTGCTGCGATCGAGCAGGCACGTCACAGCGATCGGCCGTCGCTGATCGCCTGCCGCACGGTGATCGGATTTGGCGCGCCGAACCGCCAGGGCACCGAGAAAGCGCATGGCGCGCCGCTCGGTGCCGACGAAATCGAAAAAGCCCGCGACGCCCTGAGCTGGCCGCACGCGCCGTTCGAGGTGCCCCATGCCGTGCGCGATGCCTGGCGCGAGGCTGGCAGCCGCGGGCATGAGGCGCGCCGGGCCTGGATCGAGCGCACCCGGCGGCCGCAATCGGGAGAACGTTCGGCGTTTCACGATGCGCTGAACCGGAATCTGCCCTGCGGCTATACCGATGCGATGGCGCGGATCCGCAGCCGCTTCGGCAGCGATCAGCCTAATATCGCGACACGGCAGGCATCCCAACTCGTGATCGACACCATCGCCGAGGCGTTGCCGAACCTGCTCGGCGGCTCGGCGGATCTCACGCACTCGAATCTGACCAAGGCGAAGACGCATCGGTCGGTCGGTTCGAGCGCGTTCGCGGGGAACTATGTCCATTACGGCGTCCGCGAGCACGCGATGGCGGCGGCAATGAACGGCATCGCGCTGCATGGCGGCTTCATCCCCTATGGCGGCACCTTCCTCACCTTTGCCGATTACAGCCGCCCCGCCATCCGGCTTGCCGCGCTGATGGGCGTGCGCGTCATCCATGTGATGACGCATGATTCCATCGGTCTCGGCGAAGACGGCCCGACGCATCAGCCGGTCGAACACCTCGCGGCATTGCGGGCGATCCCGAACTTGCTGGTGTTTCGCCCCGGCGACGCCATCGAGACCGCAGAGGCCTGGGATTGCGCGTTGCGCGCCAAGGCCGGTCCGTCGGTGTTGTGCCTGTCGCGGCAGGGGTTGCCGGCATTTCGTAACGCCGCCGACGATACCAACCGGGTGGCGCTCGGCGCCTATGTCGTGGTCGAGCCGGAGGGTGGTCGCGACGTCACGCTGATCGCAACCGGCTCTGAAGTGGCGATCGTGATGCAGGCGGCCAAACTGCTGGCGGCGGACAACGTTCGTGCTGCCGTCGTCTCGGCACCGTGCTTCGAATTGTTCCGCCGGCAATCCCGCGACTATCGGGCCGATGTGTTGGGACGCGCGCCGCGGATCGGCGTCGAGGCCGCGGTCGAAGGCGAGTGGGCGCGGTGGCTCGGCGATAGCGGCGAATTCGTCGGCATGACCGGCTTTGGCGCTTCGGCGCCGGCCGAGGTGCTGTACCGCAAATTCGGCATCACTGCCGAGGCGGTCGCCACCAGGGCGCTGCAAGCCATCGCGCGGTCGCGAATGGTGGCAGCAGTTTGATCAATTCTACCGAGAACCGGGAGACAGTTATGGCGCGCATTACACTGAGGCAGTTGCTGGATCACGCGGCCGAACACGGCTACGGCGTGCCGGCGTTCAACATCAACAACATGGAGCAGGGGCTGGCGATCATGGACGCGGCCGCATCGGTCGACGCGCCCGTCATCCTCCAGGCCTCGCGCGGCGCGCGCTCCTACGCCAACGACATCATGCTGGCGAAGATGATCGACGCGCTGGAGGAGATGTATCCGCAGATCCCGCTCTGCATGCATCAGGACCACGGCAACGAGGAATCGACCTGCGCCACCGCGCTCCAGCACGGCTTTACATCGGTCATGATGGACGGGTCGCTGAAGGCCGACGCCAAGACCGCGGCGGATTATGATTACAATGTCGACATCACCCGCCGCGTGGTCGAGATGGCGCACTGGATCGGCGCCTCGGTGGAGGGCGAACTCGGCGTGCTCGGCTCGCTCGAACACGGCGGTGGCGAACAGGAAGACGGCCACGGCGTCGAGGGCAAGGTCAGCCACGACCAGCTCCTGACTGATCCGGATCAGGCCGTCGACTTTGTCCGCGCCACCAAAGTCGATGCGCTGGCGATCGCGATGGGCACCTCGCACGGCGCCTACAAGTTCTCGCGCAAGCCGGACGGCGACATCCTGGCGATGAACGTGGTGGAGGAAATCCACCGCCGGTTGCCGAACACCCATCTGGTGATGCACGGCTCGTCCTCGGTGCCACAGCCGCTGCAGGACATGTTCAACGCGTTCGGCGGCGAGATGCCGCAGACATGGGGCGTGCCGGTCGAGGAGATCGCCCGCGGCATCAGGCACGGCGTTCGCAAGGTCAACATCGACACCGATTGCCGGCTGGCGATGACCGCCGCGTTCCGGAAGATCGGGACCCAGAGCAGGAGCGAATTCGATCCGCGCAAATTCCTCAAACCGGCGATGGACGCGATGCGCGACCTCTGCCGCGAGCGGTTCGAGCAGTTCGGAACCGCCGGCCATGCCGCTGACATCAAGGTCATGCCGCTCGCCGAAATGGCGAAACGTTATCGCAGCGGCAGCCTCGATCCCCGGATCGGATCGATGGCCGATGCCGCCGAATGAGACGAGAGTTTTTCGACCAAGAGAGCCGCGCCGCCAACTGAACCTGAGGAGACCAGCATGAACGAGATGTCGATGACCATCCGCGGCAAGGATCGCTACAAGTCCGGCGTGATGGAATACAAGAAGATGGGCTATTGGGAGCCGGACTACGAGCCCAAGGACACCGACATCATCGCGCTGTTCCGGGTGACGCCGCAGGACGGTGTCGATCCGATCGAAGCTTCGGCGGCGGTCGCCGGCGAATCCTCGACCGCGACCTGGACGGTGGTGTGGACCGACCGTCTGACCGCCGCGGAGAAATACCGCGCCAAGTGTTACCGCGTCGATCCCGTGCCGAACTCGCCGGGGCAATACTTCGCCTATATCGCCTATGATCTCGACCTGTTCGAGAACGGCTCGATCGCCAATCTCTCGGCCTCGATCATCGGCAATGTGTTCGGGTTCAAGCCGCTGAAGGCGCTGCGGCTCGAGGACATGCGGCTGCCGGTGGCCTATGTGAAGACCTTCCAGGGGCCGGCGACCGGCATCGTGGTCGAACGCGAGCGCATGGACAAGTTCGGCCGACCGCTGCTCGGCGCTACCGTGAAGCCAAAACTGGGATTGTCCGGCCGCAACTACGGCCGCGTGGTCTACGAGGCGCTGAAGGGCGGGCTCGACTTCACCAAGGACGACGAGAACATCAACTCGCAGCCGTTCATGCACTGGCGCGAGCGTTTCCTGTATTGCATGGAAGCGGTCAACAAGGCGCAGGCCGCCACCGGCGAAATCAAGGGTACGTATCTGAACGTCACCGCCGGCACCATGGAGGACATGTACGAGCGGGCGGAATTCGCCAAGCAGCTCGGCTCGGTCATCATCATGATCGATCTGGTGATCGGCTACACGGCGATCCAGTCGATGGCGAAATGGGCGCGCCGCAACGACATGATCCTGCATCTGCACCGGGCAGGGCACTCGACCTATACAAGGCAGCGCAACCACGGCGTCTCGTTCCGGGTGATTGCGAAATGGATGCGGCTCGCCGGTGTCGATCACATTCATGCCGGCACGGTAGTCGGCAAGCTCGAGGGCGATCCCGCCACCACGCGGGGCTATTACGACATCTGCCGCGAAGACTACAACCCGGCCAAGCTCGAACATGGCGTGTTCTTCGACCAGAACTGGGCGAGCCTCAACAAGATGATGCCGGTGGCGTCCGGCGGCATTCACGCCGGCCAGATGCATCAGTTACTTGATCATTTGGGAGAAGACGTCGTGCTGCAATTCGGCGGCGGCACCATCGGCCACCCCATGGGCATCCAGGCCGGCGCCACCGCCAACCGCGTCGCGCTCGAAGCGATGATATTGGCCCGCAACGAAGGCCGCGACTACCTGCATGAGGGGCCGGAAATTCTCGCCAGGGCGGCGCAGACCTGTACGCCGCTCAAAGCAGCCCTCGAGGTCTGGAAGGACGTCACCTTCAATTACGAATCGACCGACATGCCCGACTACGCCCCCACCGCCAGCGTCTCGATGTAAGGAGCAGGACCATGCGCGTTACCCAAGGCTGTTTTTCGTTCCTGCCCGATCTCACCGACCAGCAGATATCGGCGCAGGTTCAATACTGTCTCGGCAAGGGTTGGGCGGTGAACATCGAATTCACCGACGATCCGCATCCCCGCAACACCTTCTGGGAGATGTGGGGGCTGCCGATGTTCGACCTGCGCGATGCCGCCGGCGTCATGATGGAGCTCGCCGAATGCCGCAAGGTCTATGGCGACAGCTACATCCGGATGTCGGCATTCGACTCCAGCCCCGGCTGGGAGTCGGTGCGGATGTCCTTCATCGTCAACCGTCCGAAGGACGAGCCCGGTTTCCGGCTTGAACGGCATGAGGTCGAGGGCCGCAACATCCGCTACACCACCAAATCCTACGCGGCCGACCGTCCCGAGGGCGTTCGTTACGGTGGCAAATGAGCGTGTCGGCGGTCCCGTCCGTCGCAGCCTTGCAGGCTGGCGAGATTTCGCCGGCCGGGCAGGTCGACCTGCGCCGCGAGTTCAATGAGGTCGGAATCGGCGAGGTGCTCGATCAGCTCGACCGCGAATTGATCGGCTTGAAGCCGGTCAAGACCCGGATCCGCGAGATCGCCTCGCTGCTGCTGATCGAACGCATCCGCAAGCGGATGGGGCTGACCTCTGACGGGCCGACGCTGCACATGTCGTTCACCGGCAATCCCGGCACCGGCAAGACCACGGTGGCGCTGCGGATCGCCAGTATCCTGCACAGATTAGGCTTCGTGCGCCGTGGCCAGGTGGTGTCGGTGACGCGCGACGAACTGGTCGGGCAATATATCGGCCACACCGCGCCGAAGACGAAGGAAATATTGAAGAAGGCGATGGGCGGCGTGCTGTTCATCGACGAGGCCTATTACCTGCACCGGCCCGACAACGAGCGCGACTACGGCCAGGAGGCGATCGAGATCCTGCTGCAGGTGATGGAATCGCAACGCGAGGACCTGGTGGTGATCCTCGCCGGCTATGGCGACCGCATGGACAAGTTCTTCGGCAGCAATCCCGGCTTCCGCTCGCGCATCGCCCACCACATCGATTTCCCCGATTATGCCGACGATGAGTTGCTCGCGATCGCCGAATTGATGCTGGGGGACATGAACTACAAATTCAGCCTTGAGGCCCGTGCGGCGTTCGTCCGCTACATCGCGCTGCGCAAGAGCCAGCCGCTGTTCTCCAACGCCCGCTCGATCCGCAACGCGCTGGATCGGATGCGCCTGCGTCAGGCCAACCGCCTCGTCGCCGATCTCGACCGCGTGCTGACGGCTGAAGACATCATGTCGCTGGAGGAGTCGGACGTGCTGGCGAGCAGGGTGTTTTCGAGCGGCTCTGGCGGGTAGTGCCGCCGGCTATTCTCAATACGTCTGCACCCGCTTCTTGCGCGGCGCGACCTTGCCCTTGCCGTAATACGGATTGACCACGCACTGCGCCGCGCGGCCGGAGGCTGATGCCTGGCACTGGGGTATCGATGTGTAGGCGCATTCGAAGTAGTAGTCGGCCATGCCGCCCTGATAGACCTGAAGGCAGACCGGGTAGTTCGGATCGTAGGTCTGGGCCTCTGCCGAACCGGCGAGCGACACCGTTGCGATTGCCAGAGCAGCCAAAGCCAGTGATGTCGCGCGCCCGCGCCGCCGTTGCCGTTTCATGCCGATGTCCTCCCCCAGTGAGGCGGTGATTTCCGCCGGCTCCGCGTTCGCAGAGCGTGGTCAGAACATAGGCGGGGACTGATAAAATGCCAGTCACGGCTGCCTGATCCGTCGGCCGAAACGCTCGCAAAGCGGCGGTTCGTCGCGCCATCGGGGTTGGCCCGCTTTATGCAAAGCTGTTCACCAGAAATCGGGAGAACATTGATGCAGGTGGACCTATTCCTGGTGTGGGTCGCGTTATTGGGAGCGTTAAGTTTTCTGGCCTTGTCGGTCGCTGATTAACAGGACACTGATTCGCGATTCCGCCGGGATCAGGCGGGATCGGTGACATGACGTATGCGCGGGCGAGCGGATGATTCCGTTCGCGCGCATGCTGCGCACGAGCGGCGGCCGTCGTTGATATGGCCGAGGTCGCTAGCCGGTCGGCAGAGCGCGCATCTCGCGGAACGAGATCAGCTTGCGCTGCCGTTCGTCCCACAGCACCTGGCGCACGCAGCCGAGGCTTCGCAGCAGGGTGAGCCGGCCGAGCTCGACGAGCTGCGGATGATCGCGCAACACCTGCGGCAGCCGATAATAGGGAATGCGGCTGCACAGATGGTGGACGTGGTGCACGCCGATATTGGCGGTGAACCAGCGCAGCACGCCGGGCAGGTCATAATGCGAGCTGCCGTGCAGGCCCGCTTCGTGAACGTTCCAGCTCTCGCCGCGCTCCCAGAACGTATCCTCGAACTGGTGCTGGACGTAGAACAGCCAGACGCCGATCGAGGCGGCGAGCAGCGTGATCGGCAACTGCACCAGCAGGAATAGGCTTATGCCGACCAGCCAGATCATGGCGGCCACCAGCACCGCGATCGCGGCGTTCGTCGCCATCGCGCTGAGCCAGGCCTGCCAACTGGCGCGCATGCCGCCGGTCGGCAATCGCTGCTGCAGGATGAACACATAGGCCGGACCGAGACCGAACATCACCACCGGATGCCGGTACAGGCGGTAGAGCATCCGGCCCCGCCGGGAGAGCGCGCGATATTCCGACACGGTGAGGGTATCGATGTCGCCGATGCCGCGGCGGTCGAGATTGCCGGCACCTGCGTGGTGCAAAGTGTGGGCGCGCCGCCAGACGTCGTACGGCGTCAAGGTCAGCACGCCGATGACTCGGCCGACCCAATCGTTCGCCATGCGATGGCGGAAGAACGAGCCGTGGCCGCAATCGTGCTGGATCATGAACAGACGCACCAGAAAACCCGCGGCCGGCAGCGCCAGCACCAGACAGATCCAGTAGCCTTCCGCGAGCCCGGCCCACATCAGCACCCAGATCAGGACGAACGGCACCGCCGTGATCGCGATCTCGAAGGTGCTGCGCGTGGAATTCGGCTCGCGATAGCCGGCGAGCGCATGGGCCAGCGCGCGGGACGCGGACGCAGTGGAGGCATGGGTCGGTTCTTGATCCATTCGAAAGTCACCTGGCGAGATTTGAGCTTGGGTTTGCCTCACGGCCGTCAGGCCGACCCACCGGACCGGACGGCAAAGCGCTTTGTTGTCGCTCCGAACTGGAGCTGCACCGAATGGTTTTTCGGCACTGCCAGCGCAAGGCACGGTTCCCTTAGCCGATTCAGGCCCAGCTAGCCAGTCTCGACCGTAGCAAAGATGGGTGCGACAGGCTGTGCAATTTTGCACATGGAAGGGGCGCTCAAATTCACAAAAAATTGTGATATTTCAATTAATTATGAGGCAATCCAACCGCTGGTCGCGACGCCGCCGCCCACGAAGTCGTGCGGCCGTTATCGGGGGAGGATCGAATATCGGCCGCCTCGGCTGATCGCAGGCGACGATTTCCGGACCTCACGCGCCACGGGCGGATACGGTCATGCCGACAGCGCAGGGCTCAAGCCTTTAAAATAGTGTATCGGCAAGCCACGCAACGCGCCGGGCACAGTTCCCGCGCCACAAGATCAAAATCTTCGGAGGAAGTTACATGTCGGCTCTGCCACTTTCGGGCATCAAGATTCTCGACCTGACGCGCGTGCTTGCGGGCCCGCTGTCGGCGCAGATGCTGGCGGATCTCGGCGCCGAGGTGATCAAGATCGAACGGCCTGAAGGCGGCGACGATGCGCGCGCCTTCGGCCCGCCTTACCTCACCGATCCCGAGGGCAAGGCCAACAACAACAACTCGTTCTACCTGTGCGCCAACCGCGGCAAGAAATCCGTCACCGTCAATATCGCAAGCCCTGAGGGCCAGGACATCATCCGCGAACTCGCAAAATCCTGCGACGTGATGATGGAGAACTACAAGGTCGGCGATCTCAAGCGCTACGGCCTCGACTACGAGACCATCAAGAAGATCAACCCCGGCATCATCTATTGCTCCGTCACCGGCTTCGGCCAGACCGGACCCTATGCGCCGCGCGCCGGCTACGACGCGATCCTGCAGGCGATGGGCGGCCTGATGAGCGTCACCGGCCACATTGATGGAGAGCCCGGCGCCGGCCCGATGAAGGTCGGGCCTTCCATCGTCGACTACATGACCGGCATGAACTCCTCGATCGGCATTCTGACCGCGCTCTATCACCGCGACGTCAAAGGCGGCGAGGGGCAGCATGTCGATGTCTGCCTGTTCGACACCGTGATCGCCTCGCTGTCGCATTGGCTTCAGATATATCTCGTCAACGGCCAAACCCCGCCGCGGCGCGGCACCTGGGGCAATGGCGGCATGCCGGCCGGCGTGTTCCGCTGCACCGATGGCGAACTGATGCTGGTGGTCGGCAATGACGGCCAGTTCGCGCGCACCTGCGCCGTACTCGGCGCGCCCGAACTCGCGACCGATCCGCGCTTCGTCAAGAACAACGACCGCGTCGTGCACGGCAAGGAGATCATGGCGATCTTCGCCGGGCTGTTCCTGAAGCATTCGGTGACCCACTGGCTCGAAGAGTTGGAGAAGGCCGGCGTGCCCTCGGGGCCGATCAACAGTTTCGAGCAGGTGTTCGCCGATCCCCACGTCCAGTCGCGCGGCATGAAGATCAAGGTCAAGCATCCGTTCGAGCCTGAGCTGGCGATGATCCGCAATCCGCTGACGTTCTCCGGCACCCCGATCAAGGACTATCGCGCGCCGCCGCTGCTCGGCGCGGACACCAAGGACGTGCTGGCGACGATCGGCTATGACGACGCCAAGGTCGAGGCGCTGAAGAAGCAGAAGATCGTGTAGCCGTCTTCGCGGGCCGGTAGACTCCAGCCGTAAAGTTACGCAATCTTCCCTGGCGGCAAATTTCCGTTCGCCGGGAGAAGGCGCATGAAGGCATCGACTGTCTGGGTGAAGTATCTTCTGGCGGCCTTGTTGTGGCTTCCGGCATTCGCCGCTTCCGCCCAGGACGCGCGCCCCGCGCATCCGCTCGATGCGCTGACCGCAGCTGAACTTCACCAGGTCAAGGAAATTCTTGCCGCCGACGGCAAGCTCGGGCCAAAGGCGCGCGTTCATGCCGTCGATCTCGACGAGCCCGACAAGGCTAGCGTCACGGCGTGGCGTCCGGGCATGGCGTTGCCGCGGCGCGCGATCGCCGTGGTGAGCGAGGCGGGGGCTGTGCATGAGGCGGCCGTCGACCTTGCGGCCGGCCGCGTTACGGGATGGCAAACAGTCACCGGCGAGCCGGCGCTGCTGTTCGAGGAGCTCAACGGCATGGCCGCTTTGGCACTGGCGGATCCGCGCATGGTGCAGGGGCTGGCGAAGCGCGGGTTCGCGCCCAATCAGGTGTTTTGTTTGCCGCTGACGGCAGGCAATTTCGGCAACAAGGAAGATCAGGGGCGTCGATTGATCAAGATGCCCTGTGTCGGCAGGCCCACCGGCTCCAACTACTGGGCCCGTCAAATCGAAGGCCTGTTTGCGACCATCGATCTCAAAACCAGAAAAGTGCTCGACGTGTCAGACAGCGACGTCGTGCCGGTGTCTGACGATACCGGGGGCTACAAGGAAACCGAGATTGCCGCGTATGGCGCGCTGCGGCCGGAATCGAAACCGGCCAGCGTGGCCCAGCCCGGCGGCGACAACATCGCCACCGAAGACGGCCGCATTGTCTGGGACATGTGGCGTTTTCACCTGCGCGCCGACAAGCGGCCCGGGCCGGTGCTGTCGATGATCGAGGCACGCGATGGCGCGCGCTGGCGTTCGGTCGCCTACCAGATGCATCTGTCGGAAGTGTTCGTGCCCTACATGGACGCGGACAAGGCCTGGTACTTCCGGACCTATATGGACAGCGGCGAATACGGCTTTGGCAATTCGCTGAGCCCGTTGCGCAAGGGTATCGACTGTCCGCCTTACGCGCGCTTCTTCCCGGTCACCATGCCGCAGGACAATGGTGAGCCGATCCAGACACCGGACGCGATCTGCGTGTTCGAGCGCGCGATCGGCGATCCGGCCTGGCGGCATTTTGAAATTTTTGAGCAATCGGCGCAACGCCTGGTTCCGGCCGAGGGCCGCCCGGCGAGCGAACTCGTGGTGCGTTCGGCCTCCGAGGTCGGCAATTACGACTACCTGATCGACTACGTCTTCCACCAGGACGGCAGCATCCGCGTCGCCGTCGGCGCCACCGGTCTGGATGCCGTCAAGGGCGTGGCCAGCCAATCGATGAAGGACGCTACCGCCGCCGATGACACCAGGCAGGGCACACTGATCGCACCCGGGCTGGTGGCGCCGTTCCACAGCCATTATTTCAATTTCCGCCTCGATCTCGACGTCGACGGCGCCGCCAACGATTTCATGCGCGAACGATTGGTGCAGAAGTCGTTGCCCAAGGGCTCGCCGCGCCGCTCGATGTATGCGGTCGCGCACGAGATGCCGGCGCGGGAAAAGGAAGCCCGCACCCGCATCGAGTCGGCTTCGCCGGCGCTCTATCATTTCGCCAACAACAATGTGGAGAGCGCGCTCGGCCATCATCCCGGCTACATGCTGATGCCGGAAGGCAGCTACGTGCACCCGCTGCTATCAGCGGACGATCCGCCGGTGAAGCGCAACGACTATCTGCACTACCAGCTTTCCGTGACGCCCTATTCGCCGGCCGAGCGTTACGCCGGCGGGCGCTATGCCATGATGAGCGACGGCAAGGACACGCTGGGAGCCTGGACCGCGCGCAACCGGCCGATTGCAAACCGCGACATCGTCGCCTGGTACACGGTCGGCTTCCACCACATCACCCGGATGGAGGACTGGCCCGTGATGCCGACCCACTGGTTCGGCTTCACACTGATGCCGCATAATTTCTTTGCGTCGAACCCGGCAATGACGATCCGGAATCCGAAGTAACGGGCTGTTCGCAAGGCTGGTCAGCCCATCCTGTCCCAGAGTTGGCGCACCAGCATTCCAACGCGCTTTTCGATGGCGGCTGCGGCATCGAGCGTGAGATCCTCGCGGTAGCGTCCCGCGATCAACTGCACGCCGATCGGCTTGCCCGCATGCAGCGCGACCGGCACCACGGCAGAGGGCAGGCCGAGCACGTTGATGGCGGAAACGAAACGCAGGTCGTTCCAGAAAATCTCCTGCGCGCGTTCGCCGCTGATCGCGTCCTCGCGCGGGCCGGGCGTCGGCTTTACCGTCGTCGGCGCCAGCACCACCGGGTATTGCTCGAAGAACAATTGCCAAGCGCGGATATGGCTGTTGCGGGCGGCGGTCGCGCGCATCCAACCCGCGAGGTCGAGGGTGTTGGCCGAGCCTTTGATGCCGTTCCAGGCGATGTGGAAATCTTCCGAAGTCACCTTGAGCATCGCGGTTTCCTGCAACGTCACGGTTTCGTTGGTGATGATGTCGCACCAGGTGTGCCAGACGCCGTTGATGTCGGGGACCTCGACCTCGCTGACGCGATAGCCGGATCGTTCCAGATGGTCGGCGGCCGTTCGGAGCGCGGCATGCACCGAAGGATCGACGTCCATGTCATCAGGCAGTTTCGCCAGCGCGACCTTGATTGGCCCTTTCGGTTTCGGCCCTGCCAAGGGAGCCGGTACCCACCACGGGTCGCGCGGATCGCGCGCGCTCATGACTTCCAGTGCGAGCCTGACGTCGCCGACGCTGCGCGCCAGCGGCCCCTGCGCCGACATCAGATGCGCGAGCATCGGCCGCTCGGTCGCGGCGCTCTCGTTATAGGCGGGAATGCGTCCCTGGGTCGGCTTGATGGTCGCGACCCCGTTGCAATGCGCCGGCCAGCGCAAGGAGCCGCCGATGTCATTGCCGTGCGCGATGGTGCCGATGCCGGCCGCGACCGCAGAACCAGCGCCGCCGGACGAGCCGCCGCAGGTGATCTCGGGATCCCACGGGTTCAGCGTCAACCCGTGCAGCGGGTTGTCGGTAAAACCGCGGAACGAGAATTCGGGCGTGTTGGTCAGGCCGATGACGATGGCGCCTGCTTTCTTGAGGTTGCGCACGACCGGCGCGTCGGAAGGCGCGATGATGCTCATCTGCGCGGGTACGCCGTTGGGGTTGGGCCGCCCCGCATAGTCGGCGTTTTCCTTGATCGTGATCGGGACGCCGTGCAGCAGGCCGGGGTTTCGTCTGGCTGCGGCGCTGTCGGCGGCCTTCGCCGCCTTGAGCGCTTCATCGGACAGATCGACGACGACGGCGTTGAGCTTCGGATTGACCGCGCGCATCCGCGCAAGATGCGCCTCGACCACCTCGACCGAGGAAACCGCGCCGGCGCGGATCGCGGCCGCGGTCTCCACGGCGGACCATTGCCAGACCGGCCCCTTCGGCGGGCGCGGCTTGGCGGAGGGCCGCGGAGCGGCCTTCTTGGCAGTCTTCTTCGGCGCCATCTTCTTCGCGGCGCTCTTCGTCGTCTTCTTCTTGACGGTCTTCTTGGCCACGTCACGCCTCCCATAATCGATGAGGAGAACGTTAGAGGTGCCTGCGCCCCGTGTCGAGCCGGATGCTCGCTTCAGCTCTTGCTTGCGAAGCGACCGACCTTCAACGAATGAGAGGTGCCGTACGCACGTACCGGGAAGCAAAGGGCAGGGCTCTTGTGACGGTAACACTTCGACCAATACCGTAGCATGGTCGTAGCGGCCGGTGCTAAAACCTGGCTTGGCCCAATCCGGGACGAAGAGGTTTTCCATGAAACGAGAAGTCATCCGCGTCGAGCCGTTGGCGTCCTATCTCGCAAAGTGGAACGCGCCGGTGTCGCCGGTCACGCGCGGCAACGGCATGGTGTTCGTTTCCGGATTTCCGCCGTTCGATCCCGCGACCGGCGAGATCATTATCGGCGCCTCGATCGAGCGCCAGACCGAGATCGTGCTCGAGCAGATGAAGCTCTGCCTGGAGACGTCAGGCACTTCGCTGCAGAACGTCATGAAGTGCAACATCTACTGCACGTCGGCGAAGCATTTTGCGATCGTCAACGCGATCTATGCGCGCTATTTCCCGGTCGATCCGCCCGCGCGCATTTTCGTCTGCGTGCCGGAGTGGATGGGGGCATTCGACATCGAGATCGATTGCGTGGCGATGATGTAGTTGCGTAGGGTGGGTTAGCCGAAGGCGTAACCCACCGCGGTATTAACAGCGCCGCACGAAGTTGGTGGGTTACGCGGAGCCTGTCATCGGGCCGCGCTTTGCGCGGACCCGGTGGCTAACCCACCCTACGAAGTTACGAAGCTGCCTTCACTTCATCCCCATGCAACTTGCATAGAATGTCGTGGTCCCCGGCCAGTCCGAGAACATGGCGCGGACGCCGACCTGTTTGGCGAGCACGTCGAGCACCGTCAGCGTGTCGCCGTCGCGATCGATCGCGGCCTTGACCGTGGAGTGATAGAACGCGCCGCCCTTGTTGAGCGGGCCGTCGCGCTCCAGCGACCATCCGATCAAATCGAGGCCGGCACTCTTTGCGGCCTTGGCGTATTCCGACGGCACGATTTTGCCTTCGGCGTTCAGCGCCAGCATCGCGTAGATCGGCGGTCCGAGGATCGTGACGCCCTGCGCCTTCAGCTCCGTCATCGAGGGCTTCCAGGTCTCGGGCTTTGCGGGATCGAGGCCGAGCTTCTCGTAGCGATCCTCGAGATAGACGGCTTGCGCTGCGAATTCAGGGGCGGTCTTCACCCAGAACAGGATGTCGGTGAGACTGAAACTCTGGGCGAAGACGTCGCTCGCCGGGATCCCGGCCGTCTTGTAGGCCTGCAGCATCTGCGTCGCGTACTTCTCCTGGGTGTAGTCGCCATCGAACGGCATCGGCACCTCGGCCGCCTTCAGCTCGGGCGTAAATTTGGCGCCGAGGCTCTTGATCAGCGCGATGCTCTCGTCATGGGTCATCAGCGTGCCGGAATTGGCGTAGAGATCGGTGCGCCAGCGTGGCGTACCGTTCTGGTATTCCTCCGGCGTTTTGGCGTCCGGGTTGAAGCCGTCCATCTTCGCCGTCAGCGACTTGAATTCGGCGAGCGTAATGTCGCTGGTGCAGCACTTCGCCGACGCTTTCTTGCCGGTGGCCGGATCGGCGGGGCTGAAACCTTGCGAACATTTCGAGGCCAGCGCGGGAACGGACAGGATGTTGGTCGTATTGTGCAGGTCGCATTGCGAATGCCGGCAGACCAGTTGGCGGTCTTTGGTGAAGGTCACATCGCATTCGATCACGCCGGCGCCCATGCGGGCCGCCGCCATGTAGCTTTCGCGGCTATGTTCGGGGAATTGCAGCGCCGCGCCGCGATGGCCGACGGAAAAACCGGTGCGGTGAAACGGTCCGGTGCACTGGCTGAGCTGCTGCTTCAGCGGCCCGTCCTTCATCTTGTCGACCAAATAGAACGGCCGCGGCCCGACCTGGGCTTCACTTGGCAGCGCAATTGTCTGCGCCGCCGCGGGAAGGATCGCGGTCAGGAGCCAGAACGCGGACAATATTGCGGAGCGGGGGCGGGTCGGCATGGGTGGGTCTCTCCAGTGACGCAATTGCGTCACCAGTGACGCATTGCGCGCGGCCTTTATATCATGGAGCATGTGACAGTCGCGTGGTGATCGGCAAGCCCGTCGCATTGGCCCAACCAGGAAACCATCCCGGAGAAACAACATGCCCGCCGCCTTTTTCATCGTCCGCGCCACCGTCACCGATCCGGCCAAACGCGCCGCATTCGATGCCTGGTATTCGCGTGAGCATGTGCCGGATGCGGTGAAATCGTTCGGCGCGACCAGAGCGTGGCGCTACTGGAGCCTCACCGAACCTTCGCTGCATCACGCGATGTATCAATTCCCCGATCAGGACGCGCTGGATCGCGCGATGTCGGGTCCGCACCTCGATCGGCTGATCGCCGATTTCAACCGTGACTGGCCAGACGAGACCCGCACCCGCGAAATGCTGGTGCTGGCGGAGGAATTCGTGCCGTAGGCATCCCCGTCATTGCGAGCGAAGCAATCCAGTTCTTCACTTTAAGAAAGGCTGGATTGCTTCGTCGCTTCGCTCCTCGCAATGACGGCGCGGTCATGATGAGTCGCTCACGGCCAAACCGACATCACCGCTCATGGGTTCCGGCTTTCGCCGCAACGACGAGAAACCTGAACGCGAAATTCAGCAAACATTCATCTCACTGCGCCGAAACTCTCCTTCTCATATCACCCGATTGCAGAGGAGGAGATTGCATGGAACGCCGGCACTTTCTGAAACTCGCCTTTGGATTCGCAGCGGGAGCCGCGGCGCTCGCCGCCAGCGCGCAGGCCGCGCCGTTGATGCCGCAGCCACTGCAAGGCCAGCTTCCCGTCAACCCGGATGCCCATCCCGCCGTCACGTCAGGCGACGAAGTCGAGCGCCTGCAGCCGGAAGAAGTCCGCTGGGGCCGGCATTGGGGCCGCCGTCACTGGGGCTGGCACCGCCGCCGTCATTGGGGTTGGCGTCGCAGACACTGGGGATGGCGCCGGAGGCACTGGGGCTGGCATCGCCGCCGCTGGCACCGTCGCTGGCGTCGCCGTTACTGGTAAGGCGCGTCTGAGTTCTGTCGTGTAGCGGAAAACCAACCGAGGAGGAGACGTTCATGAAAATACTTGCTGCATCGGCGCTCGCGATCGGGCTTGGTCTGGCTGCGGTCTCGGCGTCGCAGGCGATGCCGGTGGCGCCGCTCGATCCGGCGCGAGGCGTTTCCCAAGATGTGATCCAGATTGCCGGCGGCTGCGGGCCGGGCTGGCATCGCGGTCCCTATGGCGGCTGCCGGCCGATGTACAACTGTCCGCCCGGCTGGCATTCCGGCCCGTTCGGCCGGCGCTGCTTCCGCAACTGGTAATCGCCACATCACGCAACGCACAAAAAAGCCCCGCGTAAGCGGGGCTTTTCGCCAGTGAGGTTGGCGCGCTTAGATCGGGCGGCAGCGTCCATAGGCCCAGACGAAGCCGACGGGGCAGACACGGCCGACGGGCCGGACGACGACCACCGGAGGCCGTTCGACAACGACCGCCGGCCGCTCGACGACGACAACGTCGCCGCGGTTGGGCTGACATCCGCCATAGGGACCGCGATGCCAGCCGGGGCCGCATCCGCCCGCGGCATTCGCGGCGCTGAAGCTTGCGAACGTACCGGCGACCAAAACTGCCGCTGCGAAAAGGTACTTCATGTTCTCTCCCATTTTGGGCCGCAACGCGGCGCGTCTGGCCGCAAAGCGGCGTGGCCGGAACCTAGGTACCGAACCATGAATGGAAAATGAATTTTCGGGATTCGAACAAGGTGAGCCACGCGCAAATCGTCACTGCGCATCACATTCCCACTCACGTTTCGGCGTTGGTCCCGAACAGCGCCGCGAAGCGTTTTTCGCCGGTGCGGGTGAAGTTGACGACGCGGCTGCCGGGCGCGGAATCGCGTGCGGCCCAGTTCAGTTCGGTGAAGCGGTTCATGACGGCGGCGCCGAGCGTGCCGGCGAGGTGATGACGGCGTTCGCTCCAGTCGAGGCAGGCCTTGCACACCGGACGGCGCGGGTGGGCCAGCATATCGGCGTCGATCTGCAGTGCCTGCGCCATGAAGCGCTTGCCCTCGCCGGTGAGTTCGATCGCCTGCTTGCTCTGCCGCACCAGCTTCTGCTTTCGCATGCTGTCGAGCATCTGCACGCCGAGATCGCCGGCGAGATGGTCGTAGCAAATCCGCGCGCGGCGCAGCGCCGGCTCCTTCGGCCCGGTGCGGACGCGGGTGTGACCGGCGCGCTCGGCGAGGCCGGCCAGCCCTTCGAGCACGCTTGCGACATCGGGGCCGGTGAGGCGGTAGTAGCGGTGACGCCCCTGTTTCTCCTGCTCGATCAGGCCACCAACCTCGAGCTTGGCGAGATGCGAACTTGCGGTCTGCGGCGTGATGCCGGCCTGATGCGCCAGTTCGCTCGCCGTCAGCGCGCGGCCGGTCATCAGCGCGCTCAGCATGTTGGAGCGCGCGGGATCGCCGACCAGCGAGGCGACCATGGCGATATCGGGACCTGCTTTCATAGTTCGATGTTAGCCGAAGCATCGACGACGATCAAGTGGGTATTGTGGATTCGACATATCCGCCGTCATTGCCTGCAACAAACGCGAAGCGTTTGTGCAAGGGAGCGCAGCGACGAAGCAATCCATTCTGCCTTCGCGGCGCGATGGATTGCTTCGCTTCGCTCGCAATGACGGGTAACACGCACGGGAGCTATTCTATGACCGTTACCGTTTTTATCCGCTATCAGATCGACCCGTTCAAGCGGGCGATGTTCGAGCAATATTCCAAAAACTGGCTCAGCATCATTCCGAAATGCGGCGGCGATCTGCAGGGATACTGGATGCCGCATGAGGGCACCAACAACATCGCGTTTGCGCTGATTTCGTTCGAAAGTCTGGCGGCCTATGAAAGCTACCGGGCGCGGTTGCGCGGTGACAAGGAAGGTATCGCGAATTTCAATTTCGCCGAAGAGAACAAGCTCATCCTTGCCGAAGAGCGGACTTTTTTGCGGCCGGTGACAGCCTGAGGCCAGCGGCGCTTGCGCTCGCTGCGGTGCCTGCACTCGCGGCGGCGCTGGCATTTGACGCCGCGCGCCGCTATCTTCACCGTGAACAAGCATCACGACGAACAAGACAGGGAGAGAAACCATGCCGGTCACGACCGCGGACAAGCGCGCCGCGTTTCACAAGCTGCACGAAAGCGGCTGCTTCATCATTCCGAACCCGTTCGACGTCGGCAGCGCCCGCGCGCTGCAGCATCTCGGCTTCAAGGCGCTGGCGTCGACCAGCGCGGGGTTTGCCTGGACCATCGCCAAAGCCGACAACCGCGTCACCGTCGACGACGTCTGCGACCATCTCACCGCGCTGTGCGCGGCCGTGGACATTCCCGTCAACGCCGATTTCGAAGGCGGCTTCGCCCACGAGGCCGACAAAGTCGGCGTCAATGTCATCAGCGGGGTCAAGACCGGCGTGGCCGGATTGTCGATCGAGGATTCCACCGGCGATGCGGCCAAGCCGCTGTACGATTTCGATCTCGCCGTCGCGCGCATCAAGGCGGCGCGCAAGGCAATCGGCGACAGCAATGTGATGCTGACCGGCCGTTGCGAAGCCTATCTGGTTGGAAAGCCGGACCTTGGCTTTGTGATCGAGCGGCTTAACGCCTATTCCGAGGCCGGCGCCGACTGCCTCTATGCGCCGGGCATCAAGACCAGGGAAGACATTTCGGCGATCGTGAAGGCGGTGGCGCCAAAGCCTGTCAATCTCCTGATCGGCGCGTCTGGCCTGTCGCTGAAGGAAGCCGGCGATCTCGGCGTTCGCCGCATCAGCGTCGGCGGTTCGCTGGCGCGCTCGGCCTGGGGCGGCTTCATGAAGGCCGCGCGCGAGATGGCGGACAAGGGCACCTTCGCAGAACTCGCCAACGGCTATTCCGGCGGCGAACTCAACAAGATGTTCTCCGGCCAGTGATGAAGTTGGGCCAACTGGTTCTCGCCGGCCTCTGTCTGGCGATCCCAACCGTGATTTTTGGCGCTCCGGCCGCGCAGGCCGAGCGCGCGCGGGAAATCGTGACGTATGACGACGTGCGGATCGACGTCATCACCGAGGGCAGCGGTCCACCGGTGGTGCTGTTGCCGGGACGCGGCCGCGACTCCTTCGATTTCGACGATCTTGCAGCAGGCATCGCCAAAGCGGGCTTTCGCGTGTTGCGGCCACAACCGCGCGGGGCGGGCGACAGCCATGGCCCGATGCAAAACCTGACGCTGCACGATTTTGCGCGCGATATCGCCGCCGTGATCCGGCACCAAGGCAACACGCCGGCCGTCATCGTCGGTCACGCGTTTGGAAACTGGGTCGGACGCATGACGGCGACCGACACTCCCGAGCTGGTGCGTGGGGTGGTGATCGTCGCCGCGGCCGCCAAGGCCTATCCGGCCGGATTTGCCGGCGCCAAGGAATTGTCCGACGCGGTCAAAAAGGCCGGCGACCTGTCGCGCCCCGAGGCCGAACGGCTGGAAGCCCTGCGCTTCGCGTTCTTTGCGCCGGGCCATGACGCACGGGTGTGGTTGTCGGGCTGGCATCCCGAGGTCGACGAATCGCAGTTCGCCGCCGGCCGCGCCACCAAACAGCCGGAGTGGTGGCCAGGCGGCAAGGCGCCGCTGCTTGACCTGCAGGCCGAACTCGATCCGTTCAAGCCGCGCAGCATGATGAACGAGATCAAGGAAGAGTTCGGGGCGCGCGCGGAGATCGTGGTGATCGCGAATGCCAGTCACGCGCTGATACCGGAGCAGCCGGCGGCGGTGACGGATGCGATCCTGACCTGGATCGGCAAACTGCCAAAACCCTGAACGGAACGCCTGGACAAATAGAAAGCGCAGCGGACAGGAGCCCGCTGCGCTTTCCGTTGGCGCTTCAGCCGTTACTTCGCGGCGGGTGCGCTATCGGCCGGGGGAGAGGCCGTCTTGTTCATGTCGGGGTTGGCCGGCGCCGGCGTTGAAGGGCGCGAGGGCGCCGCACCGGTGGTCATGCCGGAGTTGCTGCCGGCCTTCGGCGTCACGTCACGCATGCCCGGAGGTGCTGCGGGTGTTTCCGGCCGCGTCTGCGCGGTCTGGGTGGTCGCCGAAGTACCGGCCTGGTTCACGCTGGTGTTGTTCAATCCATAGAACAACGCACCCATCACCACGGCGATCGCAATCGCGCACATCGCGACCTTGCCGCCGCTGGCGGAGCCTTCGGCGAGTTCCGGATCGGGCTGCAACTCGTTGTCGAGACTGTTGAGGCGGGCCTGACGGCGGAATTCGTCGTCGCTCAGGCTGGCGCGGTAGGGATCGTTCGGGTTGGGTTGGTATGCCATGAAAAGGTTCCTCCGTTAGCACCCCAAAGCTAAGCGTGGGGGACAATGGCTGGCGCGCGCGGATGTTCCGCGCCATCTTGCAACCCGTTCATGATGGAACCGGTGATTCCCGGTTCCAACGCTACTTTGAGGCCGCCAGGAGGTTGTCATGTGGAACCTGCCGCCCAGCGATACCGTGCTGCATTTGCTGTCCTATGTCGCCCTGACCGCGCAGGCGATGACGGCCGCATTGGCGGCGGGGCGGCGCAGCATGGATTGGGCCGGCGTCTGCATGCTGGGTTGCATTACCGCGCTCGGCGGCGGCACCATCAGAGACGTGCTGCTCGGCCATTATCCGCTGGTCTGGGTGCAGAACCCGTCCTATCTGGCGCTGACGGCAATCGCCGCCTTCGCGACCATCCTGATCGCACGGATCGTGCACCGGCTGAACCTGGCGTTCCTGGTACTCGATGCGATCGGGCTCGTGGTGTTCACCATGGCCGGCTGCGATGTCGCCTGGCAGGTCAACGCGTCGCTGCCGATCGTGATCGTGGCGGGCATGATCACCGGCTGCGCCGGCGGCGTGCTGCGCGACATCCTCTGCAACGACGTGCCGCTGCTGTTTCGCAGCGAGCTCTACGCCAGCGTCTCGGTCGCGACCGGGCTGTTCTACGCCACCGCCTTCGGTCTCAAATTGAATGACGAACTCTGGACCGCGCTGACCTTCGCGTTCGGCCTGACGCTGCGGCTGTTGGCCATCCGCTACAAATGGGAAATGCCCAAGTTTGTCTTCGAGGATAAGCGCTGAGCTATTTCCCCTTGCGTGCCTTTGCCACTTGCTCTGCGCTGACCGCCGGTGCCGCATTGCCCCAGGCATTGCGGATATAGGTCGTGACGTCGGCGATCTCCTGATCGGTCATCTTGGCGGCATATGCCGGCATCGATCCCTTGTTGGGCGCGCGCGGCGTCGTCACGGTCTGCGCGCCGTCGAGGATGACGCGCAGCGTCGAGGAGGGATCCGACGATTGCAGGTTGGCATTCCCGGGCAGGGGCGGATAGATCCGCGGCGCGCCCGATCCATCGGCCTCGTGGCAGGCGATGCAGGCGCCCTTGTAGAGCTTCTCGCCGTCGGTCATCGCCGCAGCCGGCGCTGTGCTGACCGCAGGCTCCGCGCGACCTGCCGGCAGATCCTTCAGATACACCGCGATAGCGCGGACATCCGCATCGCTCATCCTGGAGGTCGAATTGACCACGACCTCCGACATCAGTTCGCCGGCGTGGCTGCGGCCGTTGCGGCCGCTCTGCAGATATTCGGCGATATCTTCCGCGCTCCAGGATTTTAGCCCGCTGCGCTCCGCCGCATCCAGCCGTGGCGCGAACATGCCTTGCACCAGTCCGCCGCCGAACGCCTGGCCGCGTTTGTCGGCGCCAAAGATGTTTTTCGGCGTGTGGCAGGCGCCGCAGTGGCCGGGGCCTTCGACCAGGTAGCGGCCGCGATTCCATTCCGCGCTTCTCCCTTGATCGGGCATCACAATGCCCGGCTTGAAGAACAGCCAGTTCCAGCCCCGCATCAGGACGCGATAGTTCAGCGGAAAGCGCAATTCCGGCGGCGGCGCGGAATTCTTCACCGACGTCAGCGTTGCGAGATAGGCCCGGATCGCAGCGATGTCCTGGCGGGTGAGCTTTGTGAAATTCGGATAGGGGAAGGCCGGGTAATAGCGCGAACCATCGGGCGCCACGCCGAAGCGCAGCGCGCGATAAAAATCGTCGTCGCTCCATCCGCCCAAGCCAGTATCGTGGTCCGGCGTCAGGTTGGGCGAATAGATGCCGCCGAACGGCGTATCGATCCGTTTTCCCCCCGCAAACGGTTTGGCGGCGTCAGCGGTATGGCAGCTCGCGCAGTCGCCGGCATCGACCAGCGCCTTGCCGCGCGCGACCTGTTCGGCCGCGATGTCGGCCTGGGCGTCCGCGAGGCATTCGCCCGCGAGCGCAGTGCACAACAGGACGCTCAGAAGAATCGCGCGCATTTTCCGGTTCTGTCTCTGCACCGATGGACCCCTTCGGACGTTATCGCCTGTCACGCCATTTCGCGCGAGGGCTCCCGGACGACACAAACCGAAAATCCAGAGCATTATTCCCGGCACGAAATTGCGATCTTTGAAAGGACAGCCAAGTTGCCCAGATTTGTAGTGCGTGGAGCGAAACATCCGACATAGACTGGTTCTAATCAGTTCAGATGACTAGCCAAATAAGCGCCGTCGCGATCACGTCTTAAAGGGTGGAAGAGGGCACAATGGGAATCAACCAGGGTCCGATCAGTCTCGATCAAAAGTACACCCAAGGCTCCGGCCATGTCTTCCTGACCGGCATTCAGGCGCTGGTCCGCCTGCCGATGGCGCAAATCCGGCGCGACCGCGCCGCGGGGCTGAACACCGCCGGCTTCATCTCCGGCTACCGCGGTTCGCCGCTCGGCGGCTACGACCAGCAGCTTTTCGCCGCCCGCAAGCATCTCGAGCAGTACAACATCAAGTTCCAGCCCGGTGTGAACGAGGACCTTGCGGCCACCGCGGTCTGGGGTTCGCAGCAGCTCAATCTGTCGCCCGGCGCCAAATATGATGGCGTGGTCGGCATCTGGTACGGCAAGGGCCCCGGCGTCGATCGCTGCGGCGACGTCTTCCGCCATGGCAATACGGCGGGGTCTGCCAAAAACGGCGGTGTGCTGGTGCTGGCCGGCGACGACCACGGCGCCAAATCCTCTACCGTGCCGCACCAGTCCGACCACGCCTTCATGTCGGCGCTGATGCCGTATCTCTACCCCTCCAGCATCCACGAAATGATCGAGATGGGCCTGTTGGGGATCGCGATGTCGCGCTACTCCGGCTGCTGGGTCGGCATGAAGGTGATTACCGAGACGGTGGAAACCACCGCCGAGATCGACCTCACCGACGAGATGACACCCTTCGTCATACCCACTGATTTTGAAATGCCGCCCGGCGGCCTCAACCTGCGCTGGCCCGACGATCGCTTCGAACAGGACCGCCGCCTGCAGGACCACAAGGGTTTTGCCGCGATCGCCTTTGCCCGCGCCAACAAGGTCAACCGCATCACCATGGATTCGCCGAATGCCCGTTACGGCATCATGGCGTCAGGCAAGAGCTACGAGGACATCCGTCAGGCCCTGCGCGAACTCGGCGTCACGCCTGATGTCGCCGCCAAGATCGGTCTGCGGCTTTACAAGATCGGCATGCCGTGGCCGCTGGAGCCGCAGGGCGTGCGTGAATTCGCCGTCGGGCTGGAAGAGATCTTCATCGTCGAAGAGCGCCGCGAGATCGTCGAAAACCAGGTCAAGCAGGAGCTGTTCAACTGGCGTGACGACGTCCGCCCGCGCATCATCGGCAAGATGGACGATCACGACAAGCGCTTCCTCCCCTTTGCAGCAGAGTTGAGCGTCGCGTCGCTGGCGAGTTCACTGACCGAGCGGCTGCTTCGATTGAATCTCAATCCCGAAATCGCAGCGATGCTGCGTGCCAAGGCCGACTGGTTCAACGGCCGGGAAGCGACCCAGATGCAGGCGGTCGCACCGATCACCCGCACGCCGTATTTCTGTTCGGGTTGCCCGCACAACACCTCGACCAAGGTGCCGGAAGGCAGCCGCGCCTTCGCCGGCATCGGCTGTCACTTCATGGCGCTGTGGATGGACCGCTCGACCGAGACGTTTACGCACATGGGCGGCGAGGGCATTCCGTGGGTCGGCGTCGCGCCGTTCACCAAGGAAGAGCATGTGTTCGCCAATCTCGGCGACGGCACCTACTTCCACTCCGGCAGCCTCGCGATCCGTCAGGCGGTGTCCTCTGGCGCCAACATCACCTACAAGATCCTCTATAACGACGCGACCGCGATGACCGGCGGCCAGCATGTCGATGGCGAATTGTCGCCGCAACAGATCACCTTCCAGCTTCATGCCGAAGGCATCCGCGAAATCTACCTGGTCTCGGAAACGCCTGAGGCCTATCCGGCATCCGATATCGCGCCCGGCGTCAAGGTCGCGCATCGCGACGATCTCGACACCGTTCAGAAGACGCTGCGCAAGGTCAAGGGCGCGTCCGCGATCGTATTCGTGCAGACCTGTGCCGCCGAAAAGCGCCGCCGCCGCAAGCGCGGCCTGCTGGAGGATCCGGCACGGCGCGTCATGATCAATCCGGCCGTCTGCGAAGGCTGCGGCGACTGCTCGGTGCAGTCGAACTGCATCTCGGTCGAGCCGCTGGAAACCGAGATGGGGCGCAAGCGCACCATCAACCAGTCGACCTGCAACAAGGACTATTCCTGCGTAAAGGGCTTTTGCCCGTCCTTCGTCACCATCGATGGCGGCAAGATGCGCCGCCGCGTGCCCGCGGGCGTCGGCGATATCGGTGAACTGCCGGAGCCGGCGTCGCGCCCGACGCTGGATCGGCCGTATAACATCGCCGTCGGCGGCGTCGGCGGTACCGGCGTGCTGACGATCGGCGCGCTGCTCGGCATGGCCGCTCACATCGAAGGCAAGGCCAGCATGATCCTCGACATGTCCGGCCTCGCGCAGAAGGGCGGTGCGGTGCTGAGCCACGTCCGGCTTTCTGAACACACCGCCGATGTTACCTGTTCGCGCATCGTCACCGGCACCGCCGATCTCGTGCTCGCCGCGGACGAAGTGGTGGCAGTTGCAAAAGACACCATGACGCTGTGCGAATCCAGCCGCACCACCGGGGTCATCAACACCCATCTGATTCCGATCGCCGACTTCATCCTCAACCGCGATTTCAACTTCCAGGCCCGCAAGGTCAACGGCGTGCTGGAAACCGCGCTGCGCAAGGACTCGTCGTTCTTCGATTTCACCAAGCCCGCGGAAACGCTGCTCGGCGATTCCATCGCCACCAACATGATGATGATGGGCTTTGCCTATCAGAAGGGGCTGCTGCCGTTGTCGGCAAAGTCGATCGAGCAGGCGATCGAAGTCAATGGCGTCGCAATCAAGATGAACACGCAGGCGTTCCAGCTCGGCCGTCTCGCCGCGCACGATCCGGCGCGGCTGGTCGCGATGATGAAAGACCAGGACGATACGGTTGCGCCAAAGACGCTGGAGGCGATGTCGCTCGACGAGATCATCGCGCACCGCAGCGCCCTGTTGACCGCGTATCAGGACGCGAAACTCGCCGACCGCTATCGCAACGCCGTGACGCAGGTGCGCAATGCCGCGGCGAATGGCGGCTTCGGCGACGAACTGCCGCGGGCGGTCGCGATCAACTACGCCAAACTGCTCGCCTACAAGGACGAGTACGAAGTGGCGCGGCTGTTCACTGACGGCCGTTTCGAAAAGCAACTGCGCGACCAGTTCGAAGGCGATTTCAAGCTCTCGTTCAATCTCGCAGCGCCAATGCTGGCCGGCAAACCGGATGCTGCGGGGCGGCCGGGCAAGCGCGCCTTCAGCGCTTCCTGGATGATGCCGCTGTTCAAGATCCTCGCCAAGCTGAAGGTGTTGCGCGGCACGCCGTTCGACGTCTTCGCCTACAGCCCCGACCGCCGGCTGGAGCGCGACCTGATCGCCGGCTACGAAAAGGACGTCGCGACCGTGCTAGGCCTGCTGTCGCCGGTCAATCTCGACACCGCGATCGAACTATTGTCGCTGCCGGATCGCATCCGCGGCTACGGCCCGGTGAAGGAGAAGGCGGTGCAGGACGCCAAAGTGCGCTACGCGCAACTCGCCGCCGACCTCGTCAGCCCGCCGCCGGCCCCGCGGCAGATTGCAGCGGAGTAGGGCGCTCACCGTCATCGGGACTCGTCGCGGCCAGTCAGGTCCGCTGTCTAGCGGACCTCGTGGACCTGGCTTCGCACGTCTGAAATGTGCCAAGACCTTCGCCGCGCAAATTTTCCTGCGGTGCAGCAATATGCTGCCCTCGGCGAGATGTGTCTTTCGGTTGCCGCGAGCTGATAGTAGCATCGCCTCAAGAAGCCATCTGAATCGGTCCCACGGAGCTAGGAACCAACGACAACGAGGGAGCCATTTCATGTCTATGGCAATCACGCATGGGACGTTGTCCGAATCCGATCATAGCGCGCAGTTGCGCAAGGCGGTGATCGCATCAACCATCGGTACGGCAATCGAGTGGTACGACTTCTTCCTCTATGGCACAGCTGCTGGGCTTATTTTTGGTAAGCTCTACTTTCCCAACGAAGATGCTTTAACGGCGACGCTCGCGGCTTTCGGCACCTATTTTATCGGTTTCCTCGGACGCCCGATCGGTGCTGCGATATTTGGTCACTACGGTGATCGCATCGGCCGCAAAGCGACCCTCATCGCCACGCTTCTGTGTATGGGTATTGCGACTTTCCTCATCGCATTCGTGCCCACCTACGCATCAATCGGCATTTGGGGCGCGGTCATCCTTACGGTGTTGCGGATGCTGCAAGGTATCGG
Organism: Afipia sp. GAS231; assembly: GCF_900103365.1. Classification (NCBI taxonomy): domain Bacteria; kingdom Pseudomonadati; phylum Pseudomonadota; class Alphaproteobacteria; order Hyphomicrobiales; family Nitrobacteraceae; genus Afipia; species Afipia sp. GAS231. The sequence goes on along the minus strand of NZ_LT629703.1, from coordinate 715,106 downwards.
CGTTGGTGGCGAATGGGGCGGATCGGTGCTGCTGGCGATGGAATGGTCGCGCACCCACGGTCAACGTGGTTTGGTGGCATCCTGGCCGCAGTTCGGCGTGCCGTGTGGCCTGTTCCTGTCAAACCTTGCCGTCCTCGCATTCAGCCAGTTGACGGGCGACCAGTTTAACACCTGGGGCTGGCGGCTTCCATTCGCCCTCTCGATTGTTCTCGTCGGTGTCGGACTATGGATTCGCCTTGGTATTCTTGAGACGCCAGTGTTCCAGCAACTGCTGGATAACAGGAAGATCGAGAAGGCCCCTATCATCGAGGTCTTCAAGAAGCATCCGAAGGAGATAATTCTGTCGGCATTACTGCGGATGTCTGAGCAAGCTCCGTTCTACATCTTCACCGCATTCATTTTCGCTTACGCCGTCGGCACCTTGCACATGTCGCGCGATCTGATCTTGAGCGCAGTGCTGGTTGCCTCTTGCGTCTCGTTCGTCGCCATCCCGCTGTCGGGCCATATCTCCGACCGCATCGGGCGCAGAAAGATGTATCTGATCGGCGCGGCGACCACGGGCGTGTTCGGCTTCCTCTATTTCGGCATGGTAGACACCGCGGCCCCCCTGGCGGTGTTCGTCGCGATAGTGCTGTCGCTCATCCCGCACGACATGCAATATGGGCCGCAGGCAGCTTTAATCGCAGAGGCTTTTACGCCACGGTTGCGCTACAGCGGTGCTTCACTAGGCTATCAACTTGCATCGGTGATTGCCGGCGGTCCGGCGCCCCTGATCGCCACAGCCCTATTCGCCGCCTATCACTCCGGCTACGCGATTTCGATCTACATTGCTGCTTGCGCGGTAGTAAGCCTTGTGGCGGCGTCGTTCATGCCTGACTACACTGGCCAGGATATTTCGCGGGAATATGACGAGTGACGTAAAGGTGCAACGTTGCTGTCGCCGGTCAATCTCGACACCGCGATCGAACTGCTGTCGATGCCGGATCGCATCCGCGGCTACGGCCCGGTCAAGGAAAAGGCGGTGCAGGAGGCCAAAGTGCGCTACGCGCAACTCGCCGCCGACCTCGTCAACCCGCCGCCGGCACCGCGACAGATCGCGGCGGAATAGGGCGCTCACCGTCATGGCGACTCGTCGCGGCCAGTCAGGTCCGCTGTTGTTCGCATAGGTCAGGAAACGGCTTACCGGAAAAACTACTCCAGCCCGTAATGCCGATGACAGGAAGCGCAAATGCCGTCGAGGTGGTCGCTGACTTCGGCAATGGATTTCAGGTCATGGGCCTCCGCAGCCAAGTAGGCCTTTTCGGCGGCATCAGCGAGCTTCTTGACGTAAGAATTCCACTGCGCATCGTGCACGCGCTCCGGAATCATCAGCGCGTTGGTTGCTTCCGCGAGCGTCGCTGCGCCGCTGGTGATTTTTTCCCAGTCGTCGTCCGTCCTGGGCGACAGGTCGTGCTCGCCCTTGGCGTCGATGATCGTCCCGTTGACGCTCCAGATGACCTGGGCAGCCGGCACAAGCACATGCTCCATGAAGGTCTTCATGTCGACGTGGGCCTTGAACGGCGGCATTGGCAATGTGCTTTCGGACTTCAACGGTGAAGCGAAAAAGCCCGAAACAACCAGTGCCGTGATCACGCTGGCTGAAAAGGCGGACTTGTTCATCGCTATAGACCCTGCATGGTGAAGCCGATCCAGCGTCCGCAGACGACGACCGCGATCCAGAGCAGGATGGAGATTGCGCCGGCAGCCCGCGCCGGGAACGGCGGCTGTGCGAGCTTCTCCCATTGCGGCATGTCCTTTGCGCTGATCACATGGAACACGATCATGTTTAGTCCCGCTGCGCAGATCAGGATGATCTTGGCGTCGAAATAGCCATTGGACAGATATTTGCTCGCGTTGGAAATGAACAGCAGGAAGCCGGTGGTCGCCGCGATCGCGAAGGAGGCCCATGTCACGGGAAGAATCGCGTTCGCAAACCGGCTTACCGGCCGCCCGACTGAGGCGAAGCCGAGCAGCCGCAGGTCCAGCGCAAGAATCGAGCCGACGACGAGACTGATCGCGACCACATGCACTGATTCAATCAACGGAAATAGCGTGTCGTTTTCGCGGATTGCTTCCGCGACGCCGCTGTCCTCGAAGAAGGCAACAAGATCGGAGAACTGCGACATCATCCAACCTGCGTGTAAGCGATCCAGCGTCCGGCGAACAGGATGCCGCACCAGATCAGGATGGAGAGCGTCGCCAGCGCCTGAGCCGTTAGCCGATGGCTGCGGTCCTCAAAGAAACCTGGAGACGTCAGAACGGTCCGCTGCAAGGTCGCCGTCAGCAGGATCGCGACCAGGAGCAGCGCCATCTTGAGATAGAAAGTCGAGTTGACCAGCGAGCGGCGTGGCTCACCGATGATAAGCAGGCTGCCCGTGATGAGCAAGACGACGAGCACCGGCCAGATCGGTAGCAGGAAGCGTTGCGTAACCTCGCGCAGCGGCTGGTCCCGCTCGAACAACCGGAATATCCGCAGATCGACCAGCACAGCAGAAGAAAACGCGATCGCCACACACAGAATGTGGATGGTTTGCAGGGCCGGGATGATCCAGGTGACGGTCTGGATGATGTGGCTGAGCGACGTTGCCGCCAACCATTTGGAAAACCCGGTAAGCAGAGCTTCCATCGCCTATTTACTGCTCATCGGGTACCGTAAGGCTGTAGGTCAGCTCCTTACCGTCCGGCAGTGTCACCTTGCGCAGGAAGCCGCCCTGCTTTCCGTCGCGCAGCGGCAGATATTGGAACATGGCGTGGTCGCCGGGCTGCAGCGAGCGTTTGGTCCAGCCGGAGCGGGTTAAAACACCGGGACTCGATACCTCGAACACCCAGGTTCCGACTTGCGGTCCCTCCTTGGCGTCGGTTTCGACGACAAAGGTAATGTGCGGGTTGGTCCAGTTGACCTGCTTGACGGTGCCTTCCACGGTCTGCGGATGATCGCTGTCATAGGCGGCGTTGGAATGGTGCGCCATTGACAGGCCGGTCGAACTCAGCGCCAGGCAAACGGCAAGAAGTGGAGCCTTCAACGACATCGCGATCATCCCTTTTTATTGCGTAAGCTATTTCGCGGTGTGAACCGTGCCATACGCGCCTTGCGGGTTCGAGACAAAAACGTCGTTGCCGTGCTCGTCCTTGCCCGGAACGACGTCCTCCTGCTCGCACTCGCCCTCGGTGATTTCGTAGTGCCGATCCGGGTAACGGCGGAAAATTCTTGTCGTTTTCCAGGTCTCGGTGAGAACGTTTGGCGCGGTGATCGTGAGATCGTCATGCATCACGTTCGGCTCGGCGAGGTGAATGCGCTCGACAACGTGCATATCACCATTGCTGGGGATGCCGACCGCCTCGCTGATCGCGATATAAGCCTGCGGCACGATTGCGGCGGTATCGACCACCAGCGTATCGCCATCCCAATGGCCAACGGAATAGCCGTGCAGCGAGGGATCGGGATCCTCGGGCAGCTTGCGGCCGTCCAGATAGATGCGACGCATCCGGTTGCCGTCGGCCTCGCCCAGCATGGTGATGCGCCCGGGCGTCGAAAGCAGCTCAAATGCGTTGTGAGTCATCAGCATCCAGCTCGGCATGCCGTGTGGCAGGCAATGGCTGAGCACGAGGAAAGGCCGCCCGGCCTTTTCTTCGGCGATGAGGTGCTGAACTTGTTTGAGGATTTCCGCTTTCCAGGGCGGCATGTTGGCCGTCTCCTGGCGTTTCTGGTCCTTGATATCGGGAAGCCAGACACCACTCAGATCGGGTTCCGCGCTGGCGCCGCACGCCTGGAACAGAGCGACACAAGAAACGAGCGCAAACTTCTTCGCTAGCTTTCCGGCAATCATTGACATTCCCCGCGAACCGCTCGCGTCAGGATAGTTTGTGAACATGTGAAATAGAAGGGGGTAGTCGCAAGAATGCTCTAAATCGCCCGAGATATCGCGCTCATCAGGTCTGCAGTGGGCCGATTTTGTTCTCTAATTCCGGGTCTGGGTGTCAAGCTCTCCAACGATCATCCTTGCCGGGCCCACTGTTCTCTCCGCGGTAGGGGTAAGCCCTCCGCATGATGGCGTAAGGTGACGCTGGCGGTTCAATGTTGCAATCGCGGTCGGCCTTTCGGACGCTCGCAAAAAATCGGTCGAACTCACCATCGCCATCGTCCCGGCAGGGACGTCTTTTCCCACCGTTTGGCAGGATCTCAGTGTTCTCCTCGCTAGGCAGCAATCTCCTTCTTCGACCAGTTGAATTCGGTTCCATCGATCCACATGCGATGCAGAATGACCGCGAGCTTGCGCGCGACCGCAACCTTGGCCTTGCGGAGCCCGTTGCGCTTGGCGAGCTTCATCCCCCAGGCCTTCACGGCCGACCATGTCGGGACACGGGTCAGCAGAACCCCGGCTGCTTCAAATAGATAACTCCGCAGCATAGCGTCGCCGCATTTGGAGATTCGGCCGGACCAATCGACCTCCCCGGAGGCGTGGCGCCTGCTGGTTAGCTGTGGAATCTCAACAGGTCGTCCGCCGGGAGGCCGAGGCGGCTGATGGGCGGTTTGGCTTGCAGGCTGCCGTGTGGTCGATGCCAGTTGTAGTAATGAAGCCAGATCGGCAGGTCTTTGGCCCGCTGGTCTGAGGTGTCATAGGCGCGAGCATAGGCCCACTCGCGCAGCGACGTCTGGATGAAGCGCTCGGCCTTGCCGTTTGTTTGCGGCCTGTAGGGTCTGGTGAAGATGTGCGTGAGGCCGAGCTTCCTGCACGCTCTGGCGAAGGCCTTGGCACGGTAGCAGGAGCCGTTGTCGGTCATGATGCCGGTGACCTTCATGCCGAGGCTGCGGTAGTAAGTGACGGCCTCCGTGAGGAAGGCGATGGCGCTCTCCTTCTTCTGATCCCGCCGGATCTGGGAGAAGGCCAGGCGCGAGGCATCGTCGATGGCGACGTGGACGAACTCGTGGCCGGCGCCGCGGCTTTCGCCCTTCTGGCGATCATGGGTGATGCGGTGGCCTGGTCTGACGAACCTGCCGAGCTTCTTGATGTCGATATGGATGAGCTCGCCGGGCTGTTCGCGCTCGTAGCGCCGTACCGGCTCGGCCGGCTCCAGATCGCGTATCCGGCTTAATCCCAAGCGGCGAAGGATGCGGCTGACGGTGGCCGGTGACACTCCAACCTCGGCTGCGATTTGCTTGCCGGTGTGGCGCTGCCGGCGCAACGTCTCGACGGCGGCGCGCGTGGCAGGCAGGGTTTGGCTTGGCGATGAATGAGGTCGCGACGAGCGGTCGCGCAACCCATCGACACCTTCTGCGCGGAACCGCTTGACCCACTTGGCGACTGTTTTGGGTGTCGTGTTGAACTGGCAAGCCGCGTCGGCCTGGCTCAGCCCACCCTCGACCACACCTCGCACCATCGCCTCTCGACCTTTGGGCGTCAAAGGCGCATTCTTGTGGACGTTCATCTGGTCTCTCCCTGGAACACTGAAGCTTCGCAACCTCAGCTTCCTCGGTTCAGACCAGATGGACAACCTCCTGAGACACCAAAGTTAGCCCGATATAAGCGCCCACGCTTCTCGACCGCGCAAACCGTGCCGGATCGTCAATCGTTGCCTTGAAGGCGAGCGCGGTGATAGGACCGACACCAGGTACGGTCATAAACCGACGGACCTGCGCATCATGACGCGCCAGTCTCATAACCTTGCGGTCAAGCTCACTGACCTGCTGCTCGACGGCATTGCGCGTTTCGAGCAGCGGTCTGATCGCAGCTATCAGCTCAGGCCGGCCCTCGATCAACTCCTCGGCTCGCACGGCGAAGACATTGAACTTGGCACGGCCGATGACGAGACCAAGGTTCTTGAGAAGGCCGCGGACATGGTTCTCGAGATCGCGCTTGATCTTGACCAGCAGCGCCCGGCTTGCCAGCAGCGCCCTGACCGAGTGGCTGTCGATATCCTTGACGTGCACTTCCTTAAACCAACCCGTCTGTATGATGCGGGCGATCCCGATAGCATCGTTGCGGTCGCTCTTGTTGATCTGCATCTTGAGCACGGCCTTGGCATGGCGCGCGTCGATACAGATTACCGGCAGGCCAAGCCGCTTGAGCTCAGTCCATAGCCACGTGGACGTCGGTCCGGTCTCGAGGCCGATGCGTACTGCATCCGGCGCCTTTGACCTCACGTAAACTGAGATCGCCTCAGGATCTGAATCGACCACGCCCTCTCGCACGACCGACCCCGTCTGGTCCACCACACAGATCGACGTCTGCTTCAACGACACGTCCAGTCCGACATAGTATTCCATTGCCGCTCTCCATCGTTGCAAGGCCACATCAGGTTGGCCTCATACGTTCCTGGAGAGCTGATTCCCTTGCCTTTGTCTGGCTCGATCCCGGAATTACCCCATGTTGCAAAAGTCGAAGATCCAACGACCCCAAAAATCTCGCAAATGCCGATTCTTGGACAACTTCGCCGCTGTGATGCTCAGTGCCGCCCATAAGAGGGCCGGTGATCGTTTTGCTGCGAATTGATCAGGTCCGTAACGTCGCGAGGCGCTAGACGCATCAGCGGCTCTAGGAATTTTAGATCAGCACCCCAAAAATACTTTTGCAACAAAATCCCGCCGTGAGCGGACATCGTCACACTAAACGCCAAGGTATGGCAAATGGCAGCGGAGTAGGGTGTCTGACCCTCATGGTGAGGAGGCACGTTAGCGCCGTCTCCGGACGATGCTTCGCATCGCCGGGCGAACCATGTGGCCGATCTCGCCCGCCGCCATCCTTCGAGACGCATCGCTTCGCGATGCTCCTCAGGATGAGTTTGTAGCTGTGGCGGGGTAGTGCAGCGCGTAGATCGCCGCGGGGCACGCGCTGACCCTCATGGTGAGGAGGCGCGAAGCGCCGTCTCCGGACGATGCTTCGCATCGCCGGGCGAACCATGAGGCCCGCAGCCCATCCTTCGAGACGCCGCTTCGCGGCTCCTCATCAGGATGAGGTTTGTCGTTGTGGCATTGCATCGTCGGGTGGGCAAACGCACCCATCCATGCCCGTCGTCCGACGCCTCGCTCGCGACACCGCCGTTCATCAGTTGAATTTCGGATCGGCCACCCTGATCGACGTCACGCGACCGCTGCTTATTTCGACTGAAAAGGTCCAGGGCTGGTACGACCACAGATCGGTGTTCGGCTCCGAACTGGGCCTGACGACCATGGGCTTGCCGAGTTGTTTCGTGACGTCCTCGGCTGCGGCGCCGAGAGCGATGCCGTTGAAGCCAAATTTGTCTTCCGGCAGCCGTCCCGTCACCTGGATGGCGACGAGCTTGTCCTGCCAGATCGATGCGGCCAGATATGGATCGTTATTCGTCTTGCCGAAGAAATAGACCCAGACCTTGGTGCCGTTCGGGCCATCGACCTGGCGCGAAGGTTGTCCCAGCTCGCCCTTGAGCGCGGCCGCTCCCATGCCGACGTGCAATGGGCCCATCCGCAGACACGAATATTCCAGCACCTTGAACTGTTCGTGCGACAGTTTTCCCGCCGCCTCGGTGACACAGGCAAAAGCGAGCCCGGAGCGCACATAGTGGCCGCGAGGCAAGGTATCGACGAGGCTTGGCGGCGCCTGCTGTGCAAATGCGTGGGGTGCGCAGGTTAGCCCCAAGATCGCGCCCGCTATGCGGATCACCGTTCGTGCTCGCGTCATCCCGCGATCCTATTCTACCAAAGATAGCGAAGCGGTTAGCACAACGCCCGGCTCGGACACCAGCTTCGTTGCCCGGATGAGCGGAGCGATGTCCGGGACAAAATCTCGCGTCTGACCCTCATGGTGAGGAGGCGCGCAGCGCCGTCTCGAACCATGAGGCCCGTAGCTCGCCTGCGGCCATCCTTCGAGACGACCGCTTCGCGGTCTCCTCAGGATGAGGGTCGTAGTTGTGGCGAAGTGGTTAACACACAGGCGTCGCAATCAGACGGCCACGTTCCAGCGACGGACCTTGGCCCGATCAACGCATAGATCTATTCGGTCCTGAAGCCCGGATTGCATGGCCTCGCGTGCGCTGATGTAGCAGGGGTCGCTCAGCTGATCGACTTGAGATTTTTGACAGACCGGCCCCTTGATCTGGGTACGGATTTTAGCTCGGCATTGATCGTTTATCGATTGTTCGTCTGCTGACGCACTGCCCTGCAGCGCCGAAAACAAAGCGCCAATAACGACAAAAGAAATGGCCCTGCTCATGGTTTGCTCCCCCAAAATAGACGGAAACTCCAGTTGTTCGAATACTAGCTCAAACTGAGGCAAACCTGGAGCACCTTGGAAAGTCCGCTGTCTCGGATTGATTAAGCCAGCGTTTAGTCGACCTGTCCGATTGGTTAGTCCGAGCCAACTTAGGTACGGTCACGTCATACCCGCGTCCAATGGCGTCAACCAAGTACTGGGTGCTAGCCATGACTGCGGAGTGCAAAGCAACGGAACCGGCCAGCGAGCCGGCAGTTGCAGGACAAGGTCGGCGGCGTAGAGCCCGCCGGCCTTTCTCTTGATCGAGCAGCGCGTGGCCGCTCCAGCAGCCGCGCCATTCGATCAGCGCTCAGGAGTTCGGCCTGGTCTTGACCTGGCCCGGTCGGACGAGGGCGGGTCCGATTTGATGCGACGGCTGGTGAAGGGCAGCCCCAAAAGTGCGCAAGACTTTATGGGTGGGTTCGAATCCAAAATGAAACCCGCAACGAAACCAGTCCTACTTAATTCTGATCGTTATTTTAGGTGAAACGAGCGGCGGGTTGAACGGGTAATGCTTGGCATCGCCCAACACTAGTTGGAGAGTGTGCTTTCCGGACGGCAACTCAATACGTGCCTCGGTCTGGCCCGCTCCGAAATGAAGATGGTTCTTGTCCTGTGCGATCGGCTCGTTGAGGTCGAGTGGTTCATCCACATCAATCAGCAAATGATGATGCCCGCTATTCTGAAAATCGTCACCCGCGTGGGTGACGCCCATGTTCCGCAGACCGAAACGACACCAGAACCCTCCTTTGATCGTTGTGCCGTCCTGCGGCCAAACGAAATACAGAACCGCATCCGTTGGCGCGGACTTTCCTTGAGCCTGGGCAGCGCACGACAGGGATACCAGCGCCACCGATAGCACGATAAGCCGGGCGATCTTCATGAACATGTCTCTGACGCTTTCAAGGAGATAGAGCGACCCGCAAACCATGTGTCGGATATCGAACGTTCGTGTCGTAACTATCGCGGTTCGTCGGCCGCGCATAACGCGCGTCATTCTTCCAGGACCCGGACCGAATGACATGCGACACGCAGTCGCCCTCGGCCCACGCTGAACCGTCCGACGGCGCACCCTGATAATTCTTATGCCAACAATCCTCTACCCACTGATCGACGCCGCCGCCCATATCATACAGCCCAAACGGATTTGGCCTAAAGCTCCCGACCTTGATTGGTTGCTCGGCGGCTGCGATGTCATTGCAGTTCTTGCAATTGGCCATGCCAGATTGAAACTGGTCGCCCCACCAGTACTTTGTTTGCGTGCCACCACGGGCGGCATATTCCCACTCTGCTTCGCTTGGGAGCCGATATGCCTTTCGCGTCGCGCCCGCGAGCCAAACAACAAATTGCTTGGCATCGCTCCAGCTTACGTTCGTGATGGGCGCGTCATCTTTGCCGGTTGCCACGAACGCACATGCCTTCGCCGCAGCGCATTCGTTCCATTCGCGAACGGAAGTCGGATACCGACCGATCGCAAACGGCTTGATAGTGACTTGGTGAGTTGGCTTCTCTGTGACTTCGTCATTACTGCCCATTATGAAGTTACCGCCGCGAAGCATATTCATTTCGGGCTCTCGGACCGCCGAGGTCAGCTGGGTTGCAGGCGTGGATGGAGACGCGAGCTGAGGTGGCGACGCCCCTTGTTTCACAGCTGGAGCCACCGAAGGAGCGGGCTGAGTTTGGGGCGCTGCTTGTTTCAAGATGGGCGGCGGTGACGGGAGCACCTTCGGTATCTCCGGCGAAACCGGAACTGAAGCCTGACCTCCTGCCTTGCCATGCGGTTGCCAAAACACATACCAAAGGACACCGCTCGCAATAACCAGCAAAAACAGGCTCAGCAAAAGGATCAGAATGTTCTCGCGTCGTTTTCGGGTCCTGTTGAAGGCGGCCGGATCCGGAAGCACGCGGTAGACCCTTATCGGATCTGTGATGTTCTTTACTTTGCGATCTCCGAGCGACTCATATCCGCAAACCAGTTTGTGCTTTATCTGCTCGTAAATGCCGCCTGAGATGTAAACTTGGCCGGGATCGGCAATACCCTCAAGGCGCGTGGCAATATTGACGCCATCGCCGAAAACGTCATCTGGTTCTACGATAACGTCGCCAAGATTGACGCCAATCCGATATTCGATCCAATGATGCTTCGGCATCGATGCGTTGCGTCCAACCATGTTTTGCTGGATGACGATACCGCACCGCACAGCTTCGACAGGACTGTCGAAAATCGCAATAAATCCGTCACCAGTGGTTTTGACGAGCCTTCCGTGATGCCCCGCAATGCTGGGCTCTATGAGGTCACGCTCGATCCGCTTCACGCGAAGATGCGTTCCTTCTTCATCGATCTGCATGAGACGGCTGTAGCCCGCAATATCGCCAGCGACAATCGCAGCAAGACGGCGCGGCGGCGTCGACTCTCGCGGGGGATCGCCAGCTTTGCTCGATTTCAATCTGCGAATTTCACCCATGACCTGGGTCTCCACACACCGCAAACGGCAGTGTTAGGGGCGGACAATCAGCTTCCGCAGAAATTGGAACTCGCCAATCAGAGACTATCACACTGCCGGGTTGGGACAAGCCAATTGAAGCCTTCCTCCGGGTCTGCACCTGATAGCTCAAACCCCGATATTCGAATGTGAACCGCTTCACATCAGCGTCTGTAGCTTACGCGCCCGATGTCCATTCTGGGTCCATTTTCGGAAGTCGAACCGCGCCACCGCGACGTCCGCTCTACCCTCGGGAGCGGACATCGTCACACTGAACGCCAAGGTCGTGCGAACGGCACATGCTCTCGACCCAATATGCGCGTCTCGTATCGGAGTCGGGTGGAAGCACCACGCCGCCTGAGCCACAGCGGGCGAGTCGGGTTTGCTGGCAATAGCTGATTGCAGTCGAAGCCTGCGACAAAGTAGCCCGACGGGCAAATCAGCAAAAACCTGTCCAGCCCTTCGCGCAAAAATAAATCGCTGGCCCCGTCGGGCAAATCAGTTGTCTAACTCCGCCCGTCTCCCGCGATGAGAGGGGCGCTCGCGATCGTCACGAACGTGCGGTGAGATGCGGTGGACGCGATGGCGCGAAAGACGAGCGCGCTGTTGCGTACGGCGAAATCGTTTGGGTCCGACGCCCCGATGCAGGCGTCAAGTTTTGGGGTGGCCAACGCTGCCCGAGAGCGATGGTGTCACAACAAGCAGGGTCACCAGGACGATCTCGTATAAGCCGTAAAGCCATTGCGCAGGGAAGGCCGGATGCCTCCGCCAAACCTGTATGCTCGTGGGCAGCATATCTTTTTGCAACCAGCCTGCGAGACCGCGGGTGCGGCGCGCACCCGGTCTTCCCTGCGCCCTCTATTTCAGAGGGCTAAGGATTCCCAGCAAAACTCCGGGCGCCCGGCGCCGCGAGATCGCCTTGGCTTGTTTTGTATCAAGTCTCGCCTGACGGAATATTTCCGCGCTTGCCAAGGCCGCCCCGACAGGCCAGAAAAATAACCGGAAACAAGAAACGCCAGCGGAGAACGATTTGACCATCAAGGGCAAAGCCTACATTGCCGGGATCTACGAACATCCAACCCGGCACGCACCCGATAAATCCACCGCACAGCTCCATGCCGAGGTCGCCAAGGGGGCGATCGAGGACGCCGGGCTGACCAAAGCCGACATCGACGGCTATTTCTGCGCCGGTGACGCCCCCGGCGGGGCGATGCCGATGGTCGATTACCTCGGCCTCAAAGTTCGTCATTTCGATTCCACCGATACCGGCGGCTGTTCCTATCTGGTGCATCTCGGCCATGCCGCCGAAGCCATCGCGGCGGGAAAATGCTCGATCGCGCTGATCACGCTGGCCGGCAAGCCGCGTACCGGCCCGATGCCGCCGCGGAGTGCCGGCGCCGAGGCCGATTTCGAGGCCGCTTACGGCGCTACCACCCATAACGTCTACGGCATGTGTGCCATGCGCCACATGCACGACTATGGCACCACCTCTGAACAGCTCGCCTGGATCAAGGTCGCAGCCTCACATCACGCGCAATACAATCTGCACGCGATGTTGAAGGAAGTCGTCACCGTCGAGGACGTGTTGAACTCGCCGATGATCTCCGATCCCTTACATCGCATGGATTGCTGCGTCGTCACCGACGGTGGCGGTGCGCTGATCGTGACCACGCCGGAGATTGCAAAAAGCCTGAAGAAGCCACTGGTGCGCATGATCGGCCATGGCGAAGCCATGAAGGGTCCGCGCGGCGGCAAGGATCTCGACCTGACATACTCGGCCGGCGTCTGGTCCGGCCCGCGCGCGTTCGAGGAAGCCGGCGTTACGCCCAAGGACATCAAGTACGCCTCGATCTATGACAGCTTCACCATCACCGTGCTGATGCAACTCGAGGATCTCGGCTTCTGCAAGAAAGGCGAGGGCGGCAAGTTCGTCGCCGACGGCAACCTGATCTCGGGCGTCGGCAAATTGCCGTTCAACACCGACGGCGGCGGCCTCTGCAGCAACCATCCCGTCAACCGCGGCGGCATGACCAAGATCATCGAGGCGGTACGCCAGCTTCGCGGCGATGCGCATCCCAAGGTGCAGGTGCCGAACTGCGATCTCGCGGTCGCCCACGGCACCGGCGGACTTCTCGGCGTGCGCCATGCCGCCTCAACCTGCATTCTGGAGCGCGCATAATGGCCGACGCCAAGAAATACCCGACGCCGCAAGGCAATCCCGAAACCACCCAATTCTGGGACGCCGCCAAGCAGGGCAAGTTGCTGTTCAAGCGCTGCACCGCCTGCGGCGAGCCGCATTACTTCCCGCGCTCGATCTGCCCGTTCTGCTTCTCCGACAAGACGGTGTGGGAAGAGAGTTCGGGCGAGGCCACGATCTACACCTTCAGCCTGATGCGCAAATCCGCCACCGGTCCGTATGCGATCGCCTACGTCACCCTGAAGGAAGGCCCGTCGCTGCAGACCAATATCGTCGACTGCGACATGGACAAGCTCAAGGTCGGCCAGAAGGTGAAGGTGGTGTTCAAGCCAACCGACGGCGCGCCGCTGCCGTTCTTCACTCCGGCCTGATGGAAGTTCGCGCGCTGCGCGCCACACAAACGATGGTCATCCCCGCGAAAGCGGGGATCCAGTAAGCGCCGGTGATTACTGGATGCCCGCCTTCGCGGGCATGACAAACGAGAAAAAATTCGGGAGAGAAACAACATGCCGATCAAGTACGAAGAGCTGATGGCCCTGAAGAGTCTCGGCCAGAAATACGCCTATACCGATCGCGAAGTGATGCTCTATGCCTACGGCATCGGCATGGGTGCCGACCCCATGGATGAGAAGGAGTTGGCCTTCGTCAACGAGGCCGTCGCGACGCCGCGGCCGTTGAAGGTGGTGCCGACGTTTGCATCGGTGGCGGCCTGGGGCGCCGGACCCGGCGAGATGAATCTCAACCGCGTGATGGTGGTGGACGGCGAACGCGACATCACCTTCCACAAGCCGTTTGCGACCGCGGCCCACATCACCGCCGATTCCACCGTGCTCGACTGCTTCGACAAGGGCAAGGACAAGGGCGCGGTGATCCGGCATCAGACCGTGCTCAGGGACGACAAGGGCGAGAAGCTGGCGACGCTGGTTGCCTCGCGCTTCGCCCGCGGCGACGGCGGCTTTGGCGGGCCTTCCGAAGGCCAGCCCGAGCCGCACAAGGTGCCGACCCGCGCGCCCGACAAGATTGTCGACATCACCACGCGTCCGGACCAGGCGCTGGTCTATCGTCTCTGCGGCGACCGCAACCCGCTGCACTCGGATCCCGGCTTTGCCAAGAAGGCCGGCTTCCCGGCGCCGATCCTGCACGGCATGTGCACCTACGGCATCACCTGCCGCGGCGTGTTGCAGACCTTTGCCGATTACGACTCGTCCGCCTTCAAGCAGCACTCGGCGCGGTTCTCGTCGCCGGTCTATCCCGGTGAGACCGTGACGATGGAATTGTGGAAGGACGGCAACGTCGTTTCGTTCGAAGCCAAAGTGAAATCGCGCAACGTCACCGTGATCAAGAGCGGCAGGACCGTGTTGGGCTGAAGTTTCCGTCATTCCGGAGCGATGCGCAGCATCGAATCCGGAATCTCGAGATTCCGGGTCTGGTCCTTCGGACCACCCCGGAATGACGGCAACTAACAAGGAGAGAAACACCATGGGATTACTCGACGGCAAGGTTGCAATCATCACCGGTGCGGGCGGCGGGCTCGGCGAGGCCTACGCCAAATTATTCGCGCGCGAAGGCGCTTCGATCGTGGTCAACGATCTCGGTGGACCGCGTGACGGTTCCGGCGGCGACAAGTCGATGGCGCAGAAGGTCGTCGACGCGATCAAGGCGGAGGGCGGCAAGGCGGTCGCCAACGGCTCCGACATCTCGACCATCGCCGGCGGCCAGTCGGTGTTCGACGACGCCATCAAGAATTTCGGCCGCGCCGATATCCTGGTGAACAATGCCGGCATCCTGCTCGACGAGACCTTTGCCAAGTCCAAGGAAACCAACTGGGACAAGGTGATCCGGGTTCACCTCAAGGGAACCTACTGCTGCACCATGCCGGTGTTCAAATGGCAGCGTGAGAACGGCGGCGGCGTCATCGTCAACACCTCCTCGACCTCCGGCCTGATCGGCAATTTCGGCCAGACCAACTACGGCGCCGCCAAGGGCGGTATCTGGGGACTGTCGAACGTGCTGGCGATCGAAGGCCGCAAGTACAACATCCGGATCTGGACGCTGGCCCCGGGCGCGTTGACCCGCATGACCGCGGACCTGCCGCGCTATATCGAGAACCCCAAGGCCGCGCTCGGCCCCGACGGCATCGCACCGGCCGTGCTCTACATGGTCAGCGAATTGTCGGGCGACCAGACCGGCAAAACCCTTGGCGTTTCCGGCCCCCGCGGCGTCCGAGAGATGCGGATGATGGAAATGGAAGGCTGGAAGCCCCCGGGCGAGGGCTGGAAGGCCGAGGACGTGGTCACCCATGCCAAGGAGATCTTCTTCTCCGAGGAGCAAATCAAGATGGGCGCGCGGCGGTTCTGATGTTACCTGTCGTTCCGGGGCGCGCGTTAGCGCGAACCCGGAACCTCGAGGTTCCGGGTCTGGTCCTTCGGACCATCCCGGAACGACAAAACACGAGGATCCGCATGACCAAGCTCACCGCCCAGGCCGCAGGCACCTTCGCAATCGCGCCGACGCCATTCCACGACGACGGCCGCATCGATGAGAAATCGATCGACCGGTTGACCGACTTCTACGCCGAAGTCGGCTGCGATGGCGTCACCGTGCTCGGCATTCTCGGCGAGGCGCCGAAGCTCGACGCTGATGAAGCCGAGCAGGTGGCGGTGCGCTTCGTCAAACGCGCCAAGAACATGCAGATCATCGTCGGCGTCTCGGCGCCCGGATTTGCCACCATGCGCTCGCTGGCGAAGGCGTCAATGGACGCGGGTGCTGCCGGCGTGATGATCGCGCCGCCGCCGCATCTGCGTACCGACGATCAAATCACGGGCTATTTCAAGCAGGCCCAGGAAGCCATCGGCGACGACATTCCCTGGGTGCTGCAGGATTATCCGCTGACCCTGACCGTGGTGTTCACGCCGGCGGTGATCCGCAAGATCGTGATGGACTCGCCGTCCTGCGTGATGCTCAAGCACGAGGACTGGCCGGGCCTGGAAAAGATCTCCACGCTGCGCGGTTACCAGAAGGACGGTTCGCTGAAGCCGATGTCTATACTCGTCGGCAATGGCGGACTGTTCCTGGATTTCGAAATGGAGCGCGGTGCCGACGGCGCCATGACCGGCTATGCTTTCCCGGAACTCTTGATCGATATCGTCAAGCTCTCGAAGGCCGGCAAGCGCGATGCCGCGCACGACCTGTTCGATGCGCATCTGCCGCTGATCCGTTATGAACAGCAGCCCGGCGCGGGGCTCGCGGTACGCAAATACGTGCTGCAGAAGCGCGGCGTGATCGCCTCCAGCGCCCAGCGCAAGCCGGGCGCGACCATCTCCGCAACGGCGAAAGCCGAAGTCGATTACCTGCTGTCGCGGGTGGCGCGCGTCGATCGCCGCGCCAATCTGCAACCGCAATCCAGCGCGGCGGGCTAGTTCGATGGCCGAGATCGTCCCCCCGCGTCCCGCGTCGACCATCCTGCTGCTGCGCGATGCGGCGGCAAAAAAAGAGGTCGAAGTCTTCATGATGGTTCGCCATTACGAGATCGATTTCAATTCCGGCGCGCTGGTGTTTCCCGGCGGCAGCGTCGACAAAGGCGACAAGGAAATCATCGCCAACCCGCAGCTTTATTCAGGCGGCGAGGGGCTCGACGAGGCGAGCTTAAGTTTCCGCATCGCCGCGATCCGCGAAACCTTTGAGGAAAGTGGCATCCTGCTGGCGCGGCCGAAGGGATCGAAGGCGCTGGTCGACGCCAAAACGGCCAGCGCGATCGAAGCCGCGCACCGGGCTGATTTGTGCGACGGCAAGATCACCTTCCTGAAAGTGCTTGATGATAACGGCATGGTGCTGGCGCTCGACGAACTCGTGCCCTATGCGCACTGGATCACGCCGGAAGGCATGCCGAAGCGTTTCGACACCTGGTTCTTCCTCGCCGCCGCACCGCCCGAACAGGTCGGCGCCCATGACGGCAAGGAATCCACCGACTCGATCTGGGTCTCGCCGCGCGAGGCGCTGGAAGGCGGCGAGAGCGGCCGCTTCAAGCTGCCGTTCCCGACCACGCGCAACCTGATCAAGCTCGGCAAGCAGGGAAACGTGAAGGCCGCGCTGGATGATTCCAGGGGCAAATCGGTGGTCACCGTGATGCCGGTCATGACCAGGAACGACGGCGGCCGCCAGCTTCGGATTCCGCTCGAGGCCGGCTACGACGGCGACGTGTTCGAGGTCGGCGCGCAGGGGTAGGCGCTCGCAGTCTATCCACCGTCATGCCCGGGCTTGACCCGGGCATCCACGTCTTAGCGGCGGTGAAGAAGAAAGACGTGGATGGCCGGGACAAGCCCGGCCATGACGAATACACTTCGACACGCGGCGAAGTATTTTGGTACTCTCGTCGTGTAAATTCCAAGGCATGACAGAGACCAAGCCACAAACTCCCAACCTCGCGACAGAACTCACCCTGCTGGTGGCACTCGCGACGCTATGGGGCGCGTCCTATACCTTCATCCGGATCGGGGTCGCCACCATCCCGCCGATTACCCTGATTGCAGGGCGCACCGCGATTGCCGGCCTGCTGCTGCTCGTTATCATGCGCGCGCGTGGCGTGACGATTCCGACCGATGCCGCGACCTGGCGACGATTCCTGTTTCAGGCCGGCATGAACAGCGTCATCCCCTGGACCATGGTCGCCTGGGGCGAGCGCACGCTGGATGCGGGGCTCGCCACCATCCTCAATTCGACGGCGCCGATCTTCACGTTTGTCCTGACGCTGATCACGCGCCACGAAGCCGTGACATCGCGAAAAATGATCGGCGTCGTTGCCGGGATGATCGGCATCTGCCTGATCGTCGGCCATCAGGCGCTGTCCGGATTGGGCGAGCAACTCACGGCGCAGCTCGTGACGCTAGCGGCCGCGGTCTGTTACGCGGGGGCTGCGATCTTCAGCCGGGGGTTTAGGGATCTCGATCCGATGGCGCCGGCCGCAGGTTCGCTCATTTGTGGCGCGGCGATCCTGATCCCGCTGAGTCTTGCGGTCGAGCAGCCGTGGACGCTGGCGCCATCGGCGAATTCGCTGCTGGCGTTGCTCGGCCTGGCGGTATTCTCGACCGCGTTCGCCTTCGCGATCTATTTCCGCCTGATTCAGACGCTGGGCTCGGTCGGCACCACGGCGCAGGCCTATCTGCGGGTGCCGATCGGCGTCGGGCTCGGCGTCGTGTTCCTCGGCGAGCGGCCGAGCACGACCGCATGGATTGGGCTTGCCTGCGTCGTCATCGGCGTCGCCGCGATGACGATCCCGGCACGAAAGGTACCGACGCGCGTTGCGCCCTGATGCGAACTAGCCGGCCTTTGCCGTCGCCGGCGTGCTGTCCTCGGCATGCAGTCGCCGCAATTCGCGCTTCAGCACCTTGCCGGCGCCTGACAGCGGAAACGGTTCGGTCCTGATATCGATGCTGCGCGGGCATTTGTAATGCGCGATCCGATCCTTGCAGAAGGCGACGATCTCGGCGGCATTGACCTGTGCGCCTTCCTTCGGAATCACGAAGGCATGAACGGTTTCGCCCCATTGCTCGCTGGGGATGCCGATCACGGCGCATTGCGATACCGCAGGATGCTGCGCAATGGTGTTCTCGACTTCCATCGAATAGACGTTCTCGCCGCCGGAGATGATCATGTCTTTGACGCGGTCGACCAGATAGACGTAGCCTTCCTCGTCCATGTAGCCGCCGTCGCCGGTGTGCATCCAGCCGTCGATGATGGCTTTCGCGGTTTCCTCCGGCCGCTCCCAATAGCCCATCATGACGTTCTGGCCGCGCACGGCGACTTCGCCGACCACGCCTGTTCCGACCGGCTTGTGGTCAGCATCGACGATCCGGACCTCGCAACCAACAGCGGCACGTCCGCAGGCGCGCTGGCGATTTTTCCTGGTCGCGGCTTCGCCGGTGTGCTGGTCCCATGGCAGATGCGTCGCCAGCGGCGACAATTCGGTCATGCCGTAGAGCTGATGGAAGGCGGTGCCGGGCAATCCCGCCATCGCCCGGTTCAACAGCGCCTCGTTGATCGGGGAGGCGCCGTACAGGATCCGCTTCAGCGACGTCAGATCCGCGGTCCTGAACAGCGGATGATCGGTCAGCATCTGGATCATGGTCGGCACGATCAGCGTCACCGTGACCTTTTCCTTCTCGATCGTCTTCATCACCAGTTCCGGATTGAACATCCGGACCACCACGTTGGAGCCGCCCCCGATCAGGGAAGCGAACATGCCGCAGCCATTGGCGAGATGGAACATCGGCGCGGCGTTGAGATAGATCGAACCCTCCGGCAGCAGGCCTTCGCTCAGCACGTGCAGGGCATTGCTGACGATGTTGGCGTGACTCAGCATCACGCCCTTGGAGCGCCCGGTGGTGCCGCCGGTGTAGAAGATGCCCGCGAGTTCCTCGCGCGAGGCCATGGCGTCGGCGACCGGCTGGCTCGCGGCGATCAGTTGTTCGTAGTCCAACGCGCCGGCAGGGCCGGCATCGTCGTCGGCATAGACCAGTTTCAGCGCAACCGCCCTGGCCAGTTCGTCGCCCATTTCCGCGAACGCCTTGTCCACCACCAGCGTCGAGGCCCGGCAGTCGTGCAGGGAGTCCTCGATCTCGGCGCGGCTCCAGCGGATATTGGTCGGAACGATCACGGCGCCGGCCCAGGCGATGCCAAGATAAAGTTCGAGATAACGGTCGGAATTCAGCATCAGCACGGCGACACGATCGCCGCGCTGGATGCCGAGCTGTTGCAGCCCGCCGGCAAGCCTTGCAACGCGATCGCCGATCTCGCGCCAGGTGCGGCGGCGCTCGCCATCGACGGTTGCAATGCCGGTGGGGCTCGTCTGCAAAACCCGGCGCAGGCCTTGGGTCACGTTCATCAAACCTTCTCCCTGATGTCAGCGGGCGCTCTGGGCACCTCTTGGTCCGGGATCATACCGGCGCAGCCGTGCCTCGCAAGCGCGCGTGCCGTGTCCTGGTCGTTTCGCGTGACGAAAAAGCCGCCGCCTTGCTGTGCGGACCGATTACCGGCATCCTCCCTGCAAATCCGGGCGCGTATTTCGCGCCGCAAAAGAGATAAGCAGGGCACTTGCGATGAGATTTCAACGTATCGGCGCCGCGGCGGCCGCGTTGCTCGGATTGTTTGCCCTGTCAGGCGTAGGCTACGCGCAGCAGAGTTTCCCGACCCGGCCGATCCGCATCGTCATTCCCTATTCGCCGGGCAGCGTCGCGGATGTGTTCGCGCGTATCATTGCGCAAAACATGCAGGAGCAGTGGAAGGGCACCATTGTCGTCGAATCCAAATCCGGCGCCAACGGCTCGATCGCAGCCGAGGAAGTCGCGCGCTCCGCGCCCGATGGCTACACGTGGCTGCTAGTGACGGCGTACTTCACCTCGAGCCCGGCCTTGAGCACCTCGCTGCGCTGGGACCCGATCCGCGATTTCATTCCGGTCGGACAGGTGTGTCGGGCACCCAACGTGTTTATCGTCCCCACCAGTCTGCCGGTGAAGAACGTCGCGGAATATGTGGCGTTGGCCAAGGAAAAGCCGGGGATGCTGAACTATAGCCATCCCGGCAAGGGATCGACCGGGCATCTCGGCTTCGAACTGTTCAAGCGGCTCGCCGGGATCGACGTCAGCGGGATCGGCTATCGCGGCTATCCGCAGATGGTGCCTGATATTGCCAGCGGCCTGATTACCTCCAGCTTCTTCTCGGTCAACCAGGCACTGTCGCAAGTGCAGACCGGCGCCATCCGGGTGATTGCGACCATCAATGACAGTCGTACGAAATATTTCCCTGACGCACCGACGATGGCCGAGCAGGGCTTTCCCGAGGCGCAGGTGACGCCATGGTTCGGCGTCGTGGTGCCGAAGGGCACGCCGGAGTCGATCGTGGATCGCATCAGCAAGACACTGGAGGCCGCGCTGGCTGCCGCAGATGTGCAGCAGCGACTGGATGTCGCCGGCTGCGAGGCCAAAAGCGCGCCGCGGCAGGCCTTCGCCGATATCATCAAGGCCGACATTGCGCTGTGGGCCAAGGTGGTCAAGGAGGCCGGCATCACCGCCGATTGAGCCGTCCGGCTTGGTTGGCGCCTCCGGTTCAATCCCTGCATTTTGCCTGAGCAATCCGGCCCCAATGCTGGTATGGACGGCCAGCCGGCGGTTTCGCCGGTTGCCGAATCCACCCATTTCGTTGAAGAAATTGGCGATGCGTCGATTGCCTCTGGTTATTGCCCTCGGTCTTGCGGCCGGCGCTGCATTGGGCGCCGAGTTCGAGGTGCGCCAGGCCGACCGGCTGTTCGCCCCGGCGCGGATTGTCGTCGGCAAGGGCAGCGTCGTTCACTTCACCAATGACGAGAAGTTCGTCCACCACGCCTTTGTCGATACAGCGCAATTCTCGGCCGATACCGGCGACATCCCGCCCGGCGAGAGCCGCGACATCGTTTTCATCCGGCCCGGGATCTACGCCATCCGCTGCGCGATCCACCCCCAGATGAAGCTGACCGTCGAGGTCAGCGAGCTGGAATAATCGGGGAGGAGGCTCGCGCCGCGTCGCCGGTCAGGGTCTGCAGGAAGGCGATCAGGTCGCCGCGTTCCTGATCGTTAAGCTCCAGCGGCTGAATGTGTTCGCTGCGGCTCGGCCGCGCCAACCCGCCGCGGTCATACAGTGCGATCACGGCTTCCAGCGTCGGCAGCGAGCCGTCGTGCATGTAGGGCGCCCGCCGGGCGACGTCGCGCAAGCTCGGCACCTTGAAGGCGTGCTGCAGCGCCTGCGACTTCGGAAACAGCCGTCCGCGGCCGAGATCGTTGTCGCCGCCGGTGCCGATGTCATGGAAGGAATCGTCGGTGAAGCGCCAGGTGGCGTGGCATTCGCTGCATTTCGCCCGCCCCGTGAACAGGTCGAAGCCGCGTTTGGCGGCGTCCGGAATCGCTGCCTCGTCGCCGGCAATCCAGCGATCGAACGGCGCCGGCGCCGGCACGATGGTCCGCTCATACGTCGCCAGCGCCCGCTCGACAGTCGCGCGCGATACCCCTTCGCCGGGAAATACCCGGTCGAAATCGGCGCGATAGGCCGCATTTTTCGCGATGTCCCGCAGCAGTTCCTGCTCGTTGCGGCCCATATTGGCGGCGGCGGAAAGCGGCGTGAAAGCGACGCTTTCCAGCGTCGGAAACTTGCCGTCCCAGCCAAACGCCTCCATCCAGGCGGCGCCCAGCATGGTCGGCGAGCGGAATGGCAGCGGGGTGCGGGCTTCGCCGATGGCACGGGGCAGGCCATCGCCCCAGGCCAGTCGCGGGTGATGGCAGGTCGCGCAGGAAATCGTCCCGGAAGCCGACATCAGGGGATCGAAAAACAGCTTTCGCCCGAGTTCGGCCTTGTCCGGCGAATAGGGATTTTCCGGGGGGAACGGCACGGCCAGCGGCCGGGCAAATTTCGCCATTCGAACCGCACGGTCGCCCTCCGCCGCGCGCAAATCCCGGATTGGAGCAACCAGCACCGACAGCACAACGCCCAGGATAGTGCCCAGCGCTATTCCCGATTCGCACCGCCGGACGAAATTGGCCCGTTTCCCTATCGTTTTCAGCATGTTCCCCAAGGCCCGAAATACATCGTATATTACGACCGATTGGAGCCCGGCCTCAACAACATGACTGATGCATCGCCGCCGAATTCGCCAACGACGCGATCGTTCTCGCTTTCGATCGGCCAACTGACGTTCGGCAGTTTCATGCTGGTGTTGGCGGTGATCATCATCACCTCCACCGCCAGCGTCATCGCGATCCGCCACATCGATGCGACCTTCGCCGAGCTGCAGCGGCTGCAGAGCGTCGGCGATCTCGCCGAGGATATCGACCGGCGCATGAACGAATTGCGGCTCGCGGCGCGGGATTTCGTCACCGACCCCGGCACCCAATCGGTCCAGGTCGGCGAAGCCGCGACCTCGCTCAGCGACGTCCTGAAGAAGACCCGGCTGGAGCTTGCCCCTGAACAGCAGGACATGATCGACGGCGTCACCGAGCGGCTCTCGACCTATCGCAGCGGGATCGAGCGCATTTCCGCGCTGATCAATCGCCGGGCCGAAATGATCGTGGCGCTGCCGCCGTTGCGCGACGCATTCGACGCTGCGATCGCCGCGAGCCCGGACCCGGTGATTGCTTCGACGCTGTCGCAGACCCAGAGCCGGATCGCCTCGGCGCTGCTGGCGCACAATCCATCCGCCGCCGAAGCGGCGGCGCAGACCATGCGCACGCTGACGATTCCGGATCCGAAGCTGCGGATGGCTGTCAACGGCTATGCTGAGGCCATCATCGGCATATCGATCCGCGAACGGCAGATATCCGATATCGACAAGGAAGTGCTGGGCACGGAAGGGCGCCTGATCCAGCGTGTCACCGAACTGTTGCGCGAGGTCAGCGCGCGCCGCGGCCACATTCTGTCGCGCGATTTCGCCAGGACGCTGACGGAAGCGAAGTGGCAGAGCATCGTGCTCGGCACCGCCGGCGTTCTGATCGGACTGTTCGCAGCCCTTCTGGTCGTTCGCCGCACCGTGCGCCCGCTGGCATCGATCGCGACCTCGATCCGCGCGGTGGCCGGCGGCGGGCAGAATACCTCGATCCCGGCGACCGACCTGGACAACGAGATCGGCGACATCGCCCGCGCCGCGGAAGTGTTCCGCCAGACGCTGGTCGACGCCGATGCGGCGCGCGAGGCCGCGGTGCGGGCGCTGGCCGAGCAGCGGCTGGCCGAGGAAAGCTATCGCAAGCTGTTCGAGGCCTCGGTGGACGGAATCTACGTCACGACGCCGGGCGGCGCGCTGCTCAACGCCAACCCGGCGCTGGCACGGATGATGGGCTACGCCACGCCGCAGGATCTGATCGGCGGCATCGGCGATATTGCCGAAACAGTCTACGTTCAGCCCGAAGCGCGGGCGGAATATGAGCGGTTGATGCAACGCGACGGCATGGTCCGCGAGTACGAATACCAGGTTCGCGCGCGCGACGGCTCGGTGCTGTGGCTCTCCGACAGCGCCAGCGCCGTGCGCAACGACGCCGGCGAGCTCGTGCGCTACGAAGGAACGGTGCGCGACATCACCGACCAGAAGCGCGCCGAAGATGCGATTGCCGAAGGCCGACGTCTGCTGCAGATGGTGATCGACACCGTGCCCGCGGTGATCAACGTCAAGGACAGGCGGCTGCAATACGTGCTGATGAACCGCTATATGGCGGGCATTTTCGGCATCGAGCCACAGGATGCGATCGGCCGCACCACGCAGGACCTGATGTCGCGCTATGGGGCGGCCAAGACCGACGAGAACGACAAGCGGGTGCTGGCCGGCGGCAGGGAACTCGGCTTCTACGAGGAGGAATACAAGGATTCCTCCGGCAACATGCGGCAATGGCTGGTCAACAAGCTGCCGATCCTGGACACCTCGGGCGAGATCGAAAACATCGTCACCGTCGCGCTCGATATCGGCGAACGCAAGCGCGTCGAATTCGAGATGAGCAAGGCCAAGGACGCCGCCGAAGCGGCGTTGCGCAATTTGCGGGAGACGCAGAATTCGCTGATCGAGGCGGAAAAGCTCGCGGCCCTCGGCCGGCTGGTGGCTGGCGTCGCCCACGAGGTCAACAATCCCGTCGGCATCAGCCTGACGGTCGCCTCCGCGCTGGAGCGCAAGACCGCGATGTTCACCGCCGAGGTCGCGCGCGGCGAATTGCGGCGCTCCAGCCTGACCGATTTTCTGGAAACCAGCCGCGATGCGTCATCGCAGCTTACGGCCAATCTCAACCGCGCCGCCGAACTGATCCAGTCGTTCAAGCAGGTCGCCGCCGATCGGAACTATTCCGACCAGCGCAGCTTCGACCTCGGTGATCTCACCGAGCAGGTGGTGATGTCGTTGCGGCCCGGCCTGCGCAAGCACAATCTGACGCTCAACGTCGACTGCCAGCCCAATCTCACGATGAACAGCTATCCCGGCCCTTACGGACAGGTGCTCACCAATCTGTTCCTCAACGCGGTGGCGCATGCGTTTCCGGAGGGCAAGCCCGGCACCGTCGACATCCAGGTGCGCGAGTCCGGCAAGGACAATGTCGAGATCCTGTTCTCCGATGACGGCATCGGCATGAGCCTCGACGTCCGCCGCCGCGCCTTCGATCCGTTCTTCACCACGCGACGCGATCAGGGCGGCACCGGGCTCGGGCTCCACATCGTCTACAGCATCGTCACCAATCGCCTCGGCGGGCGCCTCGATCTCGATTCCGAACCGGGCGGCGGCACGCGGATCCAGATGATCCTGCCGCGCACCGCCCCGCTCGAGCAGGCGGCGGAATAGGCGAGGCGTCGCCGTATCGCTCCCGGATAAAGCTAGAAGAGCGCGCGTATCCAGTCGGCCGTGGCGGCGTCGCGAACGGCCTTGCCGTTGTCGTCCTTGTCCTCGGGTGTCGCGCCGGCCGCCAGCAAGAGCCCGATGATACGCCGTTGCTGCTCGACTGCGTGCGGGCTTCCACTGTTGCCGCGGCCGGTATTCTGCACGGCGAGGTGCAGCGGCGTCGAGCCGTTCTTGTTCCTGCTGCGCGGGTCCGCGCCGCCGGCCAGCAACGCTTCGACGGCGGCGGCGCATCGGGTACGAACGGCGCGGTGCAGCGGCGCAACGCCGCTTTTGTCGGACGCATTGGGATCGCTGCCGGCCCGGATCAGGCAGCCGATGGTGGCTGCTTGTGCCGTCGGGTTCCAGACGTTTGCATCGGCTGCGTAGTGAAGCGGCACGGCACCGCGGCGATTTCTGGCGGAACAATCGGCGCCCCGGTCGATCAGCACCTGTGCGATTTCATATTGGAAGCCCGCCGCCGCCATGTGCAGGGCAGTGTCACCCTCGTACATGTAATGGGCGATCGGTTCGAAGAAACAGCCCTTCGCACCGTCGCGGCTTGCGCCAACCGCCGCGCGTTGCCGCACGAGCGTGGGTGAAGTGTCGGACAATCGGAGGGCTTTCGCGGCATCGCCCGAAACGATGGCGTGCACGAGATCAATGAAGCGATGATCGGAAGAAGCGGGCGTCGATCGCTCGGGCATGAAATCGCCTCACCATCCAGTCTTGACAATGATCTGGTTCGGCAGCGACCTAGTTGGTATCCGCCAGCCGGTGCAACGTGGCGCCAAAGATCTGACTGTTCTTGCCGACCAGCGCGGTGCCGTTCATCGTGCCGCGCGTGTCGGTGAAGGTGCCGGATACGCCGATGCCGACGGGAGCGGGTCCGCCGAACAGCGGGTTGTCGTTGTCGCGCGGGGAGGTGTGTCGTTGCACCAGCACCTCGCCCTTGAAGGTGTCGCCCTTCACGGTGTAGCTGCCGGTGTAAAACAGATAGGCGTCGCCGCCGAGGATCTGTCCGTCGCGGAACAGAATCACGCCGCTGCCCTTGCCGGAACGTCCGTCCAGCAGGTTGACGTGAATCGAATACAGCCCGTTCTTCATAACGTCCCAAGGGCCGGCCGCCGCGCCCATGGAAGCCGGAAATCAATTATGCCAAAATGGAACCCTCAACGTCAACGCGACAGGTTGCCCGGCAAGGCCCGATTCGCGATCAAAATTCGGCACGACGGCGTGTGACGCTGGCATGACAGACGATTGCGGCCGACTCAAGTTGGCCCGTGAAATGCATAGTTATTTTCGGCACCGGCCGGTGGGTGCTGGAGCAAGAAAACAGGTGACCAACTGGATGAAATCCGGCGGCCACGTGGCGCGCCGACGCACTGAAAACAACTTCCGTGAAACTACGGGCCGCGATCGTGCGGGCCGTTTCAAAAAGCCGCTGCTGATCGGCTTTGCGGTGCTGATGTTGCCTCTGGCCACGTATCCCGGCCATGCCCGCGATCCCGACGGCCGCTACGCCAACTCGCCGCTGAAGCAATGGTTCGACAGTCTGAGAAGCGGAAAGGGGCCGTGTTGCTCCGACGCCGACGGCACAGCGGTCAGCGATGTCGATTGGGAGTCCGCCAACGGGCATTACCGCGTACGGCTCGAAGGCGAGTGGGTCGATGTGCCCGATGATGCCGTGATCACCGAGCCCAACCGTGTCGGCCGAACCATGGTCTGGCCGATCCGCGGCTATGGCGGCTTGACGATCCGCTGCTTCATGCCGGGCAGCATGACGTAGCGCGTCGCGACCGAGGCGATCACATCGCTGGTCATACTCCGCGAAGGCGGAGTATCCGGTACGCTGTGGCCTGTCGCTTATGCCCGACGCTCTCTGGAATACTGGTTCACCCGCCCAGTGCGCCATTGCGCACAAGGCAGGTGATGACGACTACGAATGAGATAGGGCGTTATCCGCGCGGCGCCTCACGCGTACTTCTTGTCGCGCTCCAGAAGCTCGATCGAAATGCCCTGCGGCCCGCGAATGAAGCAGATGCGCACGCCCGGCCGGATGGTGGTCGGCTCACGCGTGAACTCGACGCCCTTGGCCTTGATCTCGGCGGCGACCGCGTCGATGTCCTTGACCGTCAGGCCGAAGTGATCGAGGCCCTGATAGGGCGTCACCGGCGGCGAGTTGACGCCGTCACCGGAGGCGACCGGCGCGATGAACACGTTGGCGCCGCCGAGCTTGACGTCGATGCGCCCGGGGCCGCGAATGATTTCGCCGCCGAGAATATCGTGCAACCAGGTCGCGGTCGCTTCGGGATCGGGACTGCGCAAATGGACATGATCCCAGATAACGGTCGGCATCTTGGTCTCCCCCTTGATGATTGTCGTTGCCGTGCTGGCGCCCGGCTGCGCCGCCAATCTACCGGCGGGGGATTCGCAATTCCATCCCCAGAAGAACTGCACGGCCGCCGCAATATTGTCAGGGTGACATGCAACCTTTGCCATCTAACGTGGTTGAAGACAAAGCGGCGGAACCGTACAGCGGCAGTCGTGAAAAAAGCCGTACGGTGTAACGCCCGTAGGGCTTTTTTTCATGTGCGGCGCGGCAACCGCCGTGGCCGCCGGATGAGGGTGCGGTAATGAGGATCGCCGGACGGTCATTCGGACGCGCCGATGCCCGGCTCATGGTGCTGCCGGCGATTGCGATAGCCGGCTGCACGGCCTGGATGATGGTCCCCTGGCCGAGCGACGCCGAGAGCCAATCCGGGGCGGCTCCATCAGCGGTCTTCCGCCTCGCGCAGGATGCTTCCGGGTCGAACGATCCGGTCGCGCCGACCAAGGCCACCCTGGCGAGCCCGGCGCCATCCGCCGTCTCCCCCGACGCCAGTCCCGCGGAAAACACCGCGGCAGCCCCGGAAATCGCTGCTCCTGAAACGACCGCGCCGGCGAAGCCGCCGATCGATGGCCTCAGGATTTCCTCGCAGTCGTGGCGCAGGGGCGGGCTCGGCTCGAAAGCGCTGATGACGTTCACGCTCCGCAACAGCAATGACTATGCCGTGAAGGATGTCGAGATCGCCTGCGCCTTTGCCCGCCGCGACGGCAGCCATCTGACCGATCGCAGGCGGGTACTTCCCGATACCGTGAACATGAAGAGCCAAAAACGGTATTCCGGCATGCTGGTCGGGTTCGTCAATGTTAACGCAAACAAGGCGAAATGTTCGCTGGTGACGGCCAGCCGAACCTAACCTTCCGCGCTCGAAAAAGTGACCGCCGCCGTTGAACCTTGGCTTGTCCCTCAGGAACTAATCGCTATGTCGCCCATTAGGTGACTGACACCACGCACCGGCGTGGGGGGAGCGATCGAAAATGCCCGTAGCGCGTTATTTCATGTTTGTCGGCGGCGCGCTGCTGGCGCTGCTGTTTTTGATCGACGCCTATTCGCCGTCGCAGGCGGTGATAGCCAGCCATGCCGCCCCCGCGATCGACCGCAACGTGGTCCGCATTCGTTCCGACCAGAAATTGCCGGAGCGGGTGGTCTACGACACCAGCCTTCCGACCATCGTTCCGCCCGCCCCGAAGGTCCGGGTTGCCGCCGCTCCGCAGCCGCCCGTTGCCATCGACCCGACGGCACAGGCGCGCGTCCGCAACACCTTTGCCCAGTTCGTCCCGGTCGATGTGAAAAAGCCCGAGCCGCAGGTCCAACGCAAGCGCAAGGTTGCCAGGATCCGCGCCAATCCGCCGATCCGTCTGGCGCAGCAACAGCACTTCGGCTTCTTCGGGAACAACACCTGGTAAGATGCCGTCTGAGCTGCCTTGCCTAAGTTAGCGCGGCAGCTTCGGAATTTTGTCGGCAAAACCGTTGTAGCAGGTCAGCCGCTCGTCTTCCTCTTTCTGGAATCGGCATTCATTGACGCCCTTGGCGGCTGGCGCCTTCGGCTTGGGCTGCGGCGCAAAGATGGCATCGTAACACTGCAGGCGCTCCTTGGTGGCGTCGTCGATATCTCCACAGGCCTGCAGCTTCTGGGCGACGGATTTGGGCGCCTCTTTCTTGCCGGCGGCCTCTTTCTTGGCGGCCGAAGGCTTCTTCGCTCCCACCACGACCAGTGGCTTGCCGCCGACGGTCGGCGGAGGGCTGGCCGGCGTGGCCGGGGCGGTGGTGCCTTGCGCAAACGCCGCGGCCGGATACAGGAGCGCCAGCGTCAGGATCATCTTTCTCATGTCAGTTCGCTCTCGAATACGTGGTTCGCCGGATCGGTCCCCACCGAAATGGCGCACTCGGAGAGATTCGAACTCCCGACCCTCGGAATCGAAATCCGATGCTCTATCCAGCTGAGCTACGAGTGCCTGTGGTTCGGTCGATTATCAGACTTGGCCGGACAGGGCCAGCAGCGCCCGATCAATAAGTAGGCCGGTCAAAAGCAGGGATGCCGCTGGCGGTCCTGGCCGACATAGGCGGCCGCGCCCCGGTCGCAGTGGTTGGTCGAGGGGCCGTCATAATAGGCAAAGGTGCCGGCCATGGGGCCGGGGCCGTAATTGTGGAGGTAGCTGATCGGGTAAGGCAGCGGCCAGTAGTGGCGGTAGTGATGGTGCCGGTAATGGCGGGCTTCGGCCAGACTAGGCGCCAGGGCGGACATGGCCAGCAGGGCGGCGGCAATCAGAAACTTGGCTTTGGTCATCGCGATTCTCCGGGAGTCCTGCTGGAAACGACACATTTTCGTCCGATCAGGTTCCATTTAGCGCGTATTGGGCAGAAAAGCTGCGGGAAAACCGCCACAGCGCGCCAATTTTTAGCCGCAACGGATGCTTAACGAATTACCAACACAGTCCGGCCAGAGTCCTGCGGTCAGGTCCACCCCTTGAGGCCCGACCCAACGTCCAACAAGGCACCCGGTTCCAGATCGATCCATGCGCATCACGTCCCTCATCCTTCTGGTTTTCTCGGTCCTGGTCGCAATGCCGGCGCGCGCCGAACTGCATATCACGCGCGACCACGGCGGCTATGTCGAGGAATACAAGGCCAAGTATGCCCGCATCCGCGACCGCAAGGAACGCGTGATCATCGACGGCATCTGCAATTCGGCCTGCACGCTGGTGTTCGGCATCGTGCCGTTGAACAAGATCTGCGTGACGCCGAAGGCGAGCCTCGGCTTCCACCAGGCCTACTACGACAAGGCCTTCACCTTCGGTATCAAGGTCACGAGCCTGGACGGGACCTCGGACCTGATGTCGTATTATCCCGACACCGTGAAGGACTGGATCCGCCGCAACGGCGGGCTCACCACCGAGATGAAGAAGATCAAGAACGGCGGCGAGCTCTGGAAGATCGTCGATGCCTGCCCGGAAGAGTGGTGAGGGCAGGCACGCCGGCATCACCGGCGTGATCCCTTTTTTGGTTTGACGCGTTCTCTGACGCGAACCGGTTTCCACCTCGCTGGAAAACGCTCTGGTCCCGTGGCTCGCGTGGTGAAGCGAACCTGCTGATCTCGGGACGTTTTGACCTGATTTTAACCCTTTCCCACTAGTTTCCGGTCTCGTGACGAGACCGCACAGCTTCGTGGTGGTCGCGCGCGGCGTAGCAAGGGCGTGTTATGACTACGAGTGTCAATGTTCTCACGGCAAGCCAGATCGCCGTGCTGCCGACCGCCACTGTGTCGCAATGGACCAGTGCCGACGTCGCGTCATTGAGCTCGGCGCAGGTTGCCGGCATCACGGGCGATCAGCTGAATTCGCTGTCGTCGTCCGCGGTCGCGGCGTTCAGCCCTTCGCAGATCAACGCCATTTCCTACAACACCTTTCTTGCGCTGTCCGGCGCGCAGACCGCAAATCTTACCGCCACGGAAGTAGGCGCGCTCTCGACGGTCCAGGTCCAGGCGCTGACGCCGACGCAACTCAACAGCCTGCCGAGCGCGGATCTGAATGCGTTGAGCGTCGCCAGCCTGACCGCGACGCAGGTCCGCAGCCTGGACACTACCGCGATCGGCAACCTGTCCACCGCCCAGGCCCGCGCTGATATCAGCGCATCCGAATACGCTTTCGTCGACCCAGATCGGCGCGTTGACGACGGGCCAGCTCAACGGCATCTCGCAGGCGTCGCTGCAGTCCCTCGACATCAGCGCGCTGTCGACCGGGCAGCTTCAAAGCCTGACGTCAGCCACCGTCGGCAATCTCGCATTCTATCAGCCGAGGTGGCTGTCCAAGACTCAGGTCGCGGCGTTGACCGCGACGCAAACCAGCGGCCTGTCGCGCGCCGCGGTCGCGCAGCTGACCGATGAACAGGTTGGGAGCCTTTCAGCGGCCGCCGTCGCTGGCCTGTCGCAGGCGGGGATCGCAGGGCTCGGCAAAAGCCAGATCCGCGCGCTTTCGGTCGCAGCGCTCAACAGCCTGTCGGCGACGCAGATCGGCGGCTTCTCGTCGGAGCAGGCAAAAGCACTGACGTCGAGCCAGCTCAACGGCCTCAACCAGGCGAACCTCAACGCGCTCGACGCCGGCGATTTCACCACCGCCCAGTTGCAGGGACTGAGCGGGGGACTGACCAACCTGAGCACCTCGCAGGTGAGCCAGCTGTCGCAGGTCCAGCTCGTCGCCCTCGATCCGTCGCAGCTCGGCAGTCTCGGCGGCGGCAGCGTCAGCGCGCTGTCCACGCAACACCTTGCGCAATTGTCGGCGCAGCAGACCGCGTCGCTGCTTGCCAATCAGGCCAACAGCCTGTCGGTCGCCCAGATTTCCTCCTTCTCGGACAAGCAGCTCTCGACCACGACGGTGGTCGGCGCCGCGAACGGCCTGCAGTTCAACCTGTCCTGGGGCTCGAGCACGGCGAATGCGCCGGCCGGCTTCCGCAGTGCGGTTGTCGCCGCCGCGGCCGGCCTTTCGAACCAATTCGGCAACACCACGGTGGTGAACATCCAGGTCGGTTATGGCGAAGTGGCCGGCTCTCCGGTTTCGCCGGGCGCCGCCGCGCAGAGCGTCAGCTACGCGCGCGGTGTCAGTTATTCCGCGCTGGCGACGGCGATCCTGGGATATGCCGGCAATTCGGCGGTGCAGGGCACCGCAGCCGCAAGCCTCAGCGGCAGCGACCCGACCAGCGGTGGCAGTTTCGCGATCACGACGGCGGAAGCCAAGGCGCTTGGCATCAACGGCGCAAGCGCCAACCTCGACGGCTATATCGGCTTGTCGAGCGCGATCCCCTTTGAGTTCAACCAGAACGCGGTCGCGGGCAAGTATGACGCGATCGGCGCCATCCAGCACGAATTCAGCGAGGTCATGGGCCGGCTCTCTTCGGTCGGCGCCGGCCTCGGCCCGAACGTCTATACCCCGCTCGACCTGTTCCGCTACACCTCGACCAACAACGCCGATCCCTCGGCTGGAACGCCGATCCGCGCCTTGACGCAGCAGAGCGGCAACGTCCAGTACTTCTCGATCAACAGCGGCAATCCCAATCTGGGCGGCTTCAATTCCTCGACCGGCGCCGCCGACTATGGCGACTGGAACGCCACGATGGGCACCGATCCGTTCGGCTTCAGCTTCTCCGGCGTCACGGAGCCCTTGAGTGGCAACGACGTCGTGGTCATGGCCGCGCTCGGCTGGAATCCGACGGCGCAAGGCGTGACCCACGCCCAGGCCGCCGCGACTTACGCGCTGGTGTGATTTTTCACCGGTTGCCTGGAGCGCGATGCAGTTAGGTTGAGGCAGACCTTCCGTCTTCGCTATGTGATAGCGCGCGAGCGGCCCCGCATGCTTCGACCTTGCCGCGTAGCACATGATCGGGCAACACCTGCCGTCAATGAATCAACAATTCGAGCAATTCGCCGCGCGCACGGCGCCGGCGATTTTCGTGGTGCTCTGGAGCACCGGCTTCATTGCGACCAAATATGTGCTCAACAGCGCCGAGCCGCTGACCTATCTCGCGATCCGCATGGCGTGCGTGGTGGGATTGATGGCGATCATCGTTGCGATCGCGCGGCCGAAATGGCTGGACCGCGCCGCCATCGGACACAGCATCGTTGCGGGCCTGCTCGTGCACGGGTTCTATCTCGGCGGTACGGCGGTCGCGATCTCGCATTCGATTCCGGCCGGGCTCTCGGCCTTGATTCCGGGCCTACAGCCGATCCTGACCTCGACCCTCGCCAACCGCTGGCTCGGCGAACGCGTCACGCCGCTGCAATGGACCGGGCTGCTGCTCGGCCTCGCCGGCGTCGTGTTGATCCTGCACAACCGGCCAATGAGCGGCGAAGCCGGCTGGGGCTGGCTCGCCTCCGGTGTTTCGCTGATCAGCATCACGCTCGGCACGCTCTATCAGCGCCGCTACTGCAACGCGATCGACTGGCGCGCCGGCAATCTCGTGCAGTACATCGCGGTGACGATTTTCTTTGGCCTCGGCGCCTGGCTGTTCGAGAACAACGAGGTGCACTGGACCACCGAATTCATCCTGGCGCTGAGCTGGCTTGCGGTGGTGCTCTCGATCGGATCGATCGGTCTGTTGTATTGGCTGATCCGCCGCTCTGCGGCGACCTCGGTGGCAAGCCTGTTCTATCTGGTGCCGGCGGTGACGTCGCTGATGGCTTATGCGTTGTTCGACGAAAAGCTCGATGCAATCGCGATCGCAGGCATGACGGCGTGTGCGGCTGCGGTGTTTCTGGTCAACCGCCGCACTCCGGCTTAACGCGTCATCGCGACGGGCCAACGGTCGCGCGATGTCTTAAGCCCGTCATCCGGGTTCGACGCCTTCGTCGCCCGGAATGACAACCGACGCCGCTATTTCGGCTGCGGCACGATCCGCAGATAGGGCTTCGGCGATTTCCACCCCGCGGGATAGATCGTCTTTGCCTCGTCGTCGCTGACGGAGCCGGCGATGATGACGTCCTCGCCCTGTTTCCAGTCGGCAGGGGTCGCGACGCGGTGCTTGGCGGTCATCTGCAGGGAATCGATCACGCGGAGGATTTCCTGGAAGTTACGCCCCGTGGTCATCGGATAGACCAGCACCAGTTTGATCTTCTTGTCGGGCCCGATGATGAAGACGTTGCGGACGGTCATGTTGTCGGCGGCGGTGCGGGTCGCCGGATCGCCGGAAGTCGAGGCCGGCAGCATGTCGTAGAGTTTCGAGACGTTGAAATCGGTATCGCCGATCATCGGATAGTTCGGCGCCGCACCCTGCGTCTCCTTGATGTCCTCGGACCATTTGGAGTGCTTGTCGACGGGATCGACGCTCAATCCCATCAGCTTGACGCCGCGCTTGTCGAATTCCGGCTTCAACTTCGCGAGAGCGCCGAGTTCGGTGGTGCAAACCGGGGTGAAGTCCTTCGGATGCGAGAACAACAGCGCCCAGCTATTGCCGATCCAGTCGTGGAACTTGATCTTGCCCTCGGTGGTCTGGGCTTCGAAATCAGGGGCGGTCGCGCCAATCTGGAGTGCCATGATTTGACCTCATCTCATTCAGTTTACAAGGAAATTCGTCCTGGAAGATATACGGGTTAGCGGCGGTTATGTGAACCCGTTCACGTAAAAGGTGAGATCCTTCTCCGTGAGTGGGAACTCCTAGCATCTTCTTGTCGTCCGCGCCCCTGCGACGAAAACAACACATCGGGAATAAAAGCCCTCTCTGCCCCGATATTGCCTTTTATAACCCGCATCACGCCGGGCCGGATTGCCGGCTCGAACCGTGACCGAGTTCACAGCGACTAATTGGCAACCTTCTAAAAATCTCGGAATGCAAGTTTCGAATCGTTAACCACTCGTTTACGCCCGCGTGGAAATGCTGGGATCTGAAAAAGAAATTGAGAAGTGCAAACTATGTCCGCCTCCAGTGCCAAAGCTACCGATAAGGCCACTGAAACGTCCGGTATGCTTCAACCGTCTTGCCGCAAGACCGCAGCCCGCGCGCTCTCCATCGTCCGCGATGGCGTGATCACCGGCGAAGGCCCGACCACCAAGGGCCGCATCCATTTTTCCCGCACGCTCGATGCCGACGACGCCGCCTGGTGCGCACGCATCCTGACCGTGATCGAGGTCGAGCATCAGCCGGTGAGCCGCGCCGAAGTCGAGGCGCTGTTTGAAATCTCCGACGCTGCCGCCGAGCGCAGCGACGATGGCCGGTTCGACGATCTGCTCGCCAAGGCGGTCGCCCATCACACCGCGTCCGAGTCCGGCCTGCCGGTGCCGCCGCGCACGGTGGCGCTCTCGCCCGACACCGATATCGAGAGCTGGGCGCCCGCACAGGCCAACAAGATCGACACCAAGGTGCTGGAATGGCTGGCCGGCCAGATGCGCGGCAAGCGCCGCGCCAACCACACGCTGGCCGCGATGGTCGCGACCGTGGTCGGCGCCGCGGCGCTGCCGCTGGCGCAGTTGCCGAGCGTGCTCGATATGGGATTGCTGTAAGTCAGGTATCCTGATCTTTCGGATTTCGAAACGGCGGGGCATTCCCCGCCGTTTTTGTTTTTGCGGTCGATTTGACGGCGCTGCGCCAAAATTTCCGTCATACCCCGCGCATGCGGGGTATCCAGTACGCCGCGGCTTGTCAGTTCAATCATTGCGGCCTCTGGAATACTGGGTTGCCCGGTCCCGGCTACGCCAAGGCTTCGCCGAGGCTCTCTGGTGGTGGCACGCCGAAGCTTTAGCGAAGGCGGCAAGCCGGGCGATGACAACTGAGTATGGATCCGCATTCTCGCGGCGCGACGCGCCCGAAGGTTTGCATTTCGTTTGCCCCCTTGAAGAGAAGAGGGCGCAGGGAAGACCGGGTGCGCGCCGCACCCGCGGTCTCATGTGCGATATGCATCAAAAAATGCTGCACATGAGCATACAGGTTTGGCGGAAGCCTCCGGCCTTCCCTGCGCAACGGCTTTACGGCTTATACGAGTTCGCCCCGGTGACCGGCTTTCATGCCACCGTCATCCCCGAGAAGCGTTTGCTTCTCGATGACTTGACGCCAGCACCGGGGCGTCAGGCCCACACGACTTCGCCGTACGCTAGCGGCCACACTCGTCTTTGCGGCCTTCGCGTCCATCGCATCCCATCCCGCGTCTGTGACGATCGCGAAACGCCCTCCGAGTGGAACGGGACGGCGGATGTGTACGGCTGATTCCGGGTCACGGTCAAGCAAAATTTCGGAAAATCAGAAATAAGCGATGCAGCCGTTATCCTGCGACATAGGCTGCCAATTCGTCAGGCGTTCCCATGGGAAACGCTTCCTTGAGATAATCGAGAAAAGCGGAGACGCGGGCGTTCAACAGCCGCCGCGATGGATAGAGCGCCCACAGCGCGATCTCCGGCCCGTCCACATCGCCCCAGTGTGCGAGGGTGCCGGCAGCGAGGTCGTGACTGACGAGCGACAGGGGAAGGTGTGCGGCGCCAACGCCTGCCCGAACTGCATCGCGGACCATGATGAGCGATGACAGGCGTAGGACCGGATCGACTGCGATGCGTGATTTTCCTCTCGGTAGCGTCATCTCCCAAACCGACGCCTGATCGTTTGCGCCGCGGACCACTGCTGGAACAGCGTGCTGACCCGTCGGCCGCTTCAGGTTCGTATTCGCGACGACCACCAACCGGTCGCGCAGAAAGATTCGTCCTACAAGATTTTCATCTGGATCCGGATCGACTCGGATTACCAGGTCGTAGCCTTCCTCGACCATGTCGACGGCGCGGTCTTCCGTCGTCACCTCGAGCCGAACCTCCGGATATCTGAGTGCGAACCCGGCCGCGAGCCTGCCCATCGCGGTTTGCGAAATCAGCAGCGGCGCGCTGATCCGCAATCGGCCTCGCGGCCTGTCGCCACCGGAAGCAATTGCCGCGGCGGTCTCGTCGAGTTCGGTAAGCAGCGCTCCCGTCCGTTCGTACAGTGCGCGCCCCTCTTGGGTGAGTTTGAGCGTGCGCCCGCCACGTTCGAACAGGCGCAGGTCGAGACTGCTTTCGAGTTCCGCGACGCGGCGCGACAGGGTGGCCTTGGGACGCCCGGCTGCGCGCGCGGCCCGTCCGAATCCGCCGTGCCGGGCGACGAGGTTGAAATCGGCAAGCGCCAGCAGATCCATCTGTTCCACCAGTGAGACGGTATGTCCAAATATACCGACTATTGGATCAGATGTGGATCATTAATTTCCGGTGGTGTCTTTGACCCAACCCCGGAGTGATCCCATGACCATCCTCGTTACCGGCGCCACTGGAAATGTGGGCCGTCAAGTCGTCGAACAACTCGTCAAGCGCGGCGCCAGTGTGCGCGCCCTCGTCCGCGATTCCGCGAAAGCCGAATTCCCGGCTGGCGTCAGCGTCGTGCAGGGCGACCTGCTCGACGTCGATTCGCTGCGCAACGCGTTTTCGGGCGTCTCGACACTGTTCCTGCTCAACGCCGTGGTGCCCGACGAATTCACCCAGGCGCTGATCGCGCTCAATGTGGCGCGCGAAGCCGGTGTCGAGCGGCTGGTCTATCTCTCCGTGATCCACAGCGATCGCTATCTGAACGTGCCGCACTTTGCGGGCAAGTTCGGCGTCGAACGCATGATCGAGGCGATGGGGTTCAACGCGACCATCCTGCGCCCGGCCTACTTCATGCAGAACGAATTGATGATCAAGGACGTGGTGCTCGGACACGGCGTCTATCCGATGCCGATCGGCAGCCAGGGGCTCGCCATGGTCGATGCGCGCGATATCGGCGAGGTCGCCGCCATTGAACTGGTCCGCCGCGAGAACGCCTCTGATCCCTTGCCGCTCACCCGGATCAACGTGGTCGGTCCCGACACGCTGACCGGTTCGGATGTGGTCGCCATCTGGACGAAGGTCCTCGGCCGACCGATCGTCTACGGCGGCGACGACACCGCAGCCTTCGAGAAGAGCCTGCGGCAGTTCATGCCGGGCTGGATGGCGTTCGACATGCGCCTGATGAGCGAACGCTTCCTTGATCTGGGAATGATCCCCGATGCCGGCGATGTCGCGCAGTTGAACGCGCTGCTTGGACATCCGTTGCGCTCCTATCGCGACTTCGCCACCGAGATCTCGGCCACGACCAACAGGAAGCAGCCATGAGCAATGCTGATAACTTTCGCACCACGCCAACGAAGATACTGGTTCTCGGTGCGACCGGCGGCACCGGCCGTTCGATCGTCACGCAGGCACTGGCTCGCGGCCATGACGTCGCCGCGCTGGTGCGCTCGCCTGAGAAGGCGGTCGGCCTGAAGGGAGCCACGCTGATCGTCGGAGACGCCCGCGACGAGACGGCGGTGCGCCAGGCCCTCAAGGGCCGCGACGCTGTAATCAGCGCGCTCGGCACCCCGGCCAGCCCGTTCCGCGAGGTGACTTTTCTTTCGACGGCGACGCGTGTGCTGGTAGGTGCAATGAAGGCCGAGCAAGTCTCACGTCTGGTCTGCATCACCGGCCTCGGTGCCGGCGACAGTGCCGGACACGGCGGCTTCCTGTTCGACAACGTGATTTTTCCGCTGCTCTTGCGCAAGGTGTACGCCGACAAGAACCGGCAGGAAGCGATCGTGAGGGACAGCGGACTCGACTGGACTCTGGTTCGTCCTGCGATCCTGAACGACAAGTCGGGCCGCGGCGCGATCCGGGCACTGACGGATCTGTCCAGCTTTCACGGCGGGACGATCGCGCGGGAAGACGTTGCAAGGTTCGTGCTGGAGCAATTGAGTGCAGATACGTGGCTGCGTAGCTCTCCGCTGATCACATGGTGAAGAAAGTTCCGCTTCGGCGGTCTGGAAATCCCCGCGATCAACGCCTTGCCGGGCCGCCTCGGGGTACTTCATCTGCGGCGCATGGCCGTAGTCGGGAACGCGATGAGCCTGGCGCCGGAGAAGGCTTTGCTCTCAACAACGAACATCGAGAACGAGGTCTATTGGTCCCAAAAAGTACTATGAGTCAGCCGCTCGCGCGGTAGAGTGCTGTCCGGCCATAAGAACAAGAAAGGTTGCAGCCGGTGACAAAAGCCCGAAAGCCCAAGATCATCATCGCCGGCGGCGGCATTGGTGGTTTGACGGCTGCGCTTTCTCTCATCAAGCGCGGCTTCGAGGTCGAGATCTACGAACAGGCGCGGATGCTTCAGGAGGTCGGGGCCGGCGTGCAGATCAGCGCCAACGGCATGCTGGTGTTTCACGAGCTCGGCCTAGCTCACCGCGTCATGGACGAAGCCGCGCATCCGGAGCGGCGTGAGATTCGAATGTGGAATACCGGCCAGGCCTGGACCGCGTTCGATCTCGGCACCGTGTCGGTGCAGACCTATGGTCATCCCTACGTCACGATGTTCCGG
The DNA here is from genome assembly GCF_900103365.1 of Afipia sp. GAS231. Taxonomy (NCBI): domain Bacteria; kingdom Pseudomonadati; phylum Pseudomonadota; class Alphaproteobacteria; order Hyphomicrobiales; family Nitrobacteraceae; genus Afipia; species Afipia sp. GAS231. Next base: position 675,562 of record NZ_LT629703.1, on the reverse strand, counting down.
CCGGACCTGCTGGCGATTCTGTCGGATGCGGTGACGAAGGCCGCACCCGGTGCGCTTCGTCTCGGGCGCAAGGCCGTGGGATGCGAGACCGCAGGAGAGCGCGCCATCCTGCGGTTCGACGACGGCTCTACCGCGGAGGGCGACGCGCTTGTTGGCGCCGACGGAATCCATTCTGTGATCCGTGCGGGACTGCATGGCTCGGATAACGCCGAATTCACCGGTCTCGTCGCATGGCGCGGCGTCATCCCGATGCAGGATCTGCCGCCCCGCCTGGCACGTCTGGTCTCGTCGAACTGGGTCGGGCCCGGCCGTCACGTCGTGCAGTATCCCCTGCGGCGCGGAACGCTGATGAACTTCGTGGGCGTGGTCGAACGCGAAGACTGGCACGAAGAATCCTGGACCACGCCAGGTTCGCACGCCGACATGCTCGCCGACTTCGCCGGATGGCATGAAGACGTGCAGACGCTGATCGCTGCCATTCCCCAACCATACCTCTGGGCCTTGAAATTGCGCCATCCGCTTCCGTCATGGTCGGTGGGTCGCGTCACGTTGCTCGGCGACGCCTGTCATCCGACGCTGCCGTTCCTCGCGCAGGGCGCTGTCATGGCGATCGAGGACGGCTACATCCTGTCCCGCGCGCTCGAGGCGCACGGCATGGACGTTGCCAAGGCATTCCGCACTTACGAATCGGCGAGGTACGAACGTACGGCCCGCGTCGTCAACGGGTCGGCCGACAACACCAAACGCTTTCACAACCCGGCGCTGGGAGATCCCGCGACGGCGCAAGCCTATGTCGAGCGCGAGTGGGCGGAAGACCGTCTGCGGGAGCGATACGACTGGATGTACAGATACGATGCGACCGCCGTCCCCGTGTGAAGAGGTCGAGTGAATCGGTTCGCACAAAATGCGAGGACAACTCGCGCGGACAACCTGGGAGGATGCTGAAATGATCCGCCGTCGCTCGGTTCTGGCTGCCGGCGTTCTCGCCCCCTTGAGGTGGGCTGCCGCCGCCGAGACCCATTACCCCGACCGCTCCGTGACGGTTATCAATCCGTTCGCGGCGGGAGGACAGTCCGAGCCCATCGGCCGCATCGTAAATGCCCATTTCCAAAGCGTGCTGGGCCAGCCCTTCGTGATGGAAAACAGGGTCGGCGCCGGAAGCACCATCGGCGGCCAGTTCGTGGCCCGGTCGGCACCCGACGGCTACACCCTGCTGCTCGGTACGACGAGCACCTTCACGATCGCGCCATATGTGTACCGGCCGCAGCCTTACGATCCGATCAAGAACCTGGCGCCGATCATCGCATTGACGGAAGCACCGACGGTGCTGGTCGCAAGCGAGAAAAGCGGCTTTCGGAGTCTCGAGGATCTGCTTCGGGCGGCAAAAAAGGAGCCGGGGCGCGTCACTGTGGCTTCCGCCGGCATCGGCAGCTTCCCGCACGTCTTCGCAGAGGTCTTTGCATCGCTCGTCGGGGTGCAACTGACACACGTTCCCTACCGCGGCGGCGGACCGGCGATGAACGATATCCTGTCGGGGCAAGTCGACCTTTTCTTCGAAGTGATCTCGACGGCCGCGCCGCAGGTGCAGTCCAAACGCGCATTCGCACTGTTCGCGAGCGGAACCGCCCGATCCCCTCTGCTGCCGGACGTACCGACAACCTCCGAGCTTGGCTATCCCGGTCTGAACCTGACATCGTGGACCGGGCTTGCAGCATCCGCGGGAACTCCCGCTTCGATCGTCGAACTTCTGAACAGGGAGGCGAACGTCGTGATGCAGTCGGACAAGATGACGGACTTGCTGGCGCATCTCGGCATCCAGCCCGTCGGCGGTAGCCCCGCTAAAATGGCCGAGCGCATCGCGCAGGAGGCGGACCTTTACAAAGGCATCATCTCAAGCAGACAGATTTCCGTGCAGTGAGCGAATGTAACGCTTGTCGTAACCGTCGATCTGAGCCTTCAAGCCGGGTCGCACGCTCCAGAGTTTTCGGATCGAGTGCAGGCTAGTTGGCATTGGTTTCGACACCATCGAGATAAATGGACAATGCACCCACCCACTTGCGCGACGCATCCGAATCGGCGCTCTCGGCTGCCTGTTCAATGGATCTGCCGATGTCGGTAATGGTCTGGAATCCAAACATGCCGCCGGAACCCATCATCTGGTGTCCCAGACTCGTCACTGTCTCGAAGTCAACGCGATCCAGAGCATCCAGCATCACGATGACATTCTGCTTGCAGTTCCGCAGATAGGCGGGGATCCGGATTGCGGATCTGGATTTGGCGCTCAACCGGATCAGGTCTATCGAGTTGCTGTCCTCGTTCGCTAACGAAGGAGCGACCAGTGAGTTCTCCCTGATCGCCCGCAGCAGCACTTCCTGTTTGATTGGCTTCGTCAGGAAAGCCGTGCATCCTGCCGCCAAACACATTTCCCGGTCGCCCTTCAGGGCAGAGGCTGTCAGTGCAATGATCGGCGTGGGCGGCCGATGGTTCGCCTTCTCCCACGCTCGAATCGTTCGCGTCGCGGTCAGGCCATCCATGACAGGCATTTGACGGTCCATCAGGACGAGGTCGTAGCGTCCGGCTTCAAACATTTTACAGGCGATGGCCCCGGTCTCGGCGATTTGCACCCGGTATGGCGTGTCCTCCAGATAGGCGATCGTGATGATGCAATTGTCGGGAGAGTCTTCCGCCAGCAGAATTCGCAGCGCCGGCAGCGGCAGTTCGGGATCCGCTCCGACCGGATCGGCTGCCGGACGATTGTCCGAAGCGGATATTTCGAAGGGCGCCGCGAATGCAAACACGCTGCCTTTTTCGACTTCGCTTTCGACCCAGATGCGGCCGCCCATCAGCTCCACCAGGCGCCGCGAAATCGTCAGCCCCAGCCCCGAGCCACCGAACCTGCGCGTGGTCGATGAATCGGCTTGGGTGAAGCGTTCAAACACCTGGCCCAATTTCTCGCGCGCGATGCCGATGCCGGTGTCCGATACCGTGAAACGCAAGGCTGTCGGGACGGAAGGATCCGCATCCGGTGCAACCCGCAGGGTTACTTCGCCCGTTTGGGTGAACTTGATGGCGTTGCCAAGCAAATTAAGCAGCACCTGGCGAAGCCGTGTCGGGTCGCCGACCAGGTCGTTGGGCACGCCAGGCGCGATCTCGTACACCATGGCCAATCCCTTTTCGCTGGCCCGGAGCGCCACCATCTCCGTCACCTTTTCCAGCAGATCGTTCAGGGAGAAGCCGGTCCGCTCCAGCTCGAGCTGCGAGGCTTCGACCTTGGAGAGATCGAGGATGTCGTTGATGAGATTCAGCAAATTGTCGCCGGCGCGGCGAAAGATTTGTACATATTTGTCTTGCTCCGGCGAGAGCGAGGTCTTGGCCAGCAGGTCCGCGATGCCCATGATCGCATTCATCGGTGTCCGGATCTCATGACTCATGCTCGCCAGAAAATCCGATTTGGTCCGGCTCGCGCTCTCGGCGGCGGCCTTGGCCTGCTGCAATTCCGCCTCCACCCGCTTGCGCTCGGTGACATCGCGGGCCGCGGCGAAGACGCCCTGCAGCGTCCGGTTCCGGTCGTAAAAGGTGGTCGCATTGTAGGACACCACCGTCTGCTTGCCGTCCCGGGCTCGCGCCGTCAGCTCGTAGTCCGTGACCGACTTCTCACTTAGCACGCGCTTGATTGCAGCCTCGGCCCGCTCCGGATCGGTGAAATAACCCTTGAACGGCGCGCCAATCAACTCGTCGCGCGTACATCCGGTCAGCGCCTCCATCTGCTTGTTGACGTCGGTGATGATGCCGGACGGATCGGTGGTCATGATCGCGTCGATGTTGGATTCGATCAGTGAGCGAGTGTAGAATTGCTGGTCACGCAGGCGTTGATCTGACTTCTTTTGCTCTTCTTCGACCAGCTTGCGTGCGGTGTTGTCGGTGCCAATGAGCAGATAGCCGATGATAACATCCTGCGCGTCGCGCAGCGCCGTGACCGACACCACCGCCGGGAATCGGCTTCCATCCTTACGGATATAGGTCAGTTCGTAGATGTCCTCGATCCCGCGCGAGGCCTTGAATACCAGGGCCTCGAACCCCGGCGTGATCGGGGTTGCGAGCTCGACGCTGAGCGCCTTCGCGCGCGCGATCAGTTCCTGCGGATCGGAAATGTCGGCGGGCGTGATCCTGTTCATCACGTCGGCTGCCGCGAAGCCCAGCATCCGCTCGGCGCCGACATTGAAGATCTGAATGACGCCCTTGGCGTCGGTGGCGATGCTGGAGAAGTTGGCGCTGTTGAAGATGGCGCTCTGCAGAGCTCCCGCCTTGAGTTCGGTTCCGATCAGGAGGTAACCGATGATGACGTCTTTGGCGTCGCGCAGCGCTGTAACGGACACCACCGCCGGGAACCGACTGCCATCCTTGCGGATGTAGGTCAGCTCGTAGATGTCCTCGATGCCGCGCGAGGCCTTGAACACCAGGGCCTCGAAGCCGGGCGTGATCGGGGTTCCGAGTTCGACACTGAGCGCCTTGGCGCGGGCGATCAGTTCCCGCGGATCGGAAATGTCGGCGGGCGTGATCTTGTTCATCACCTCGGCGGCGGTATAGCCGAGCATCCGCTCGGCGCCGACGTTGAAGATCTGAATGACGCCCTTGGCGTCGGTGGCGATGCTGGAGAAGTTGGCGCTGTTGAAAATCGCGCTTTGCAGCGCCCCCGCCTGGAGCAACGCTTCTTCCGCAAGTTTGCGCGCGGTGTTGTCGGTGCCGATCAGGAGATAGCCGATGATGACGTCCTGCGCATCGCGCAGCGCCGTGACCGACACCACCGCCGGAAACCGGCTGCCATCCTTGCGGATGTAGGTCAGTTCGTAGATGTCCTCGATCCCGCGCGAGGCCTTGAACACCAGGGCTTCGAAGCCCGGCGTGATCGGGGTTCCAAGTTCGACGCTCAGCGCCTTGGCGCGCGCGATCAGCTCCTGCGGATCGGAAATATCAGCCGGCGTGATCTTGTTCATGACCTCGGCGGCGGCATAGCCGAGCATGCGCTCGGCGCCGACGTTGAAGATCTGGATGACACCCTTGGCATCGGTGGCGATGCTGGAGAAATTGGCGCTGTTGAAGATCGCGCTCTGCAGCGCGCCAATCCGCGCTGTCTCGTCGTTTCTATTGAACACGGCGTCTCCCCAGTGGCTCCCGCCCTTAGCTGATCGATTGTGCGAGAACCGCGACTATCGATGCTCTTCTTCGCGGGCAATACGGCCAAGGGAGCCGCTCCGAGCCCTATCCGGGCTAAGGCATATTCGCGCCGGGGCGAAAAGTTCCGGCAGTTTTGTAATTTTTAAAGAAGAGATTCTCCCGGAAGACAGTTGATCTCGGGTTCGAAGCAAAATCGTCGCCCCCGGATGTCCGAATCAGGTCATTCCGGGGCTAACCGGAGGCAAATCCCGCCATGTCGGCTGCTCCGCCGAAAGCGGAAGCGAGGTCAACAGCGTTCGCGGTATCCCGGCCAGCCTTCGCGGCGTGATGGTATCGCCGCGGCGGGGCCTGTTTGGCGTTGGATTGCGGCGGCGGGTTATGCCGACCGTGCGGCCAACCCACCGTACGACTAGCGCTCTGTTGGGGCCGCGGTTACTTCCCCGCCGTCTTCTTGTTCTCTTCTTCCAGGCCGAGCGTGCGGCCCGGAAAACCTGCGGTGTCGAAATAGCGCTGGGTGCCGACGCGCTGGAAATTCAGCACGGTGCGCAGGCCGTTCGCCGCGGGCTTTGACTTCACAGACCCTGCATAGGCCTGCGGCGTCGCGCCGTTCGGCATCGCTTCGGTCATGACCCGGCCGGCCAGGGTGCCCTTGGGCTTTTGCATCAGGCCCAGGACCTTCGCCGCGGTGGCGCCGACATCGGCGTTGCTGACGGGGAGGGCGTCGACATAGCCCGACTTGAAGTCGGGCCCAATCGCGGCGGTGAAATTCAGCGTGTCGCCGCGGCTAAAGCTGCCATGCATGCCCTGGCCCTGGCGCAGTACCGTATCCGCCACCTGCACCGAGCAGTTGGTCGGCTCCTCGCAACCCGATGACCATGAACGGAAATTGACCACGATTGACGGCTGCGGCGTCACCGCCTTGCCGATCAGATTGAGTTGCGACATCGGCAACGTGCCGGGGAAACGTCCGAGGTCGTCGTTGACGAAAATGCCTGAGACATAGTCCTGCTCCAGCAGCGCCTTGATGGTGCGGTCCACCAGCTTGCGGTCCTTGCCGGGGATATAGACGAGATCAGATCCGCCGTTGGTCGCGATCACGACCTCGGGCTTGGTCGGATCCTTGCCAAGCACGCCGTTGCCGGCCTTAGGGTGGGCGTCGGCGGCGACTGCCGCGTTCTTGTCGTTGGGGTCGAACAGCGGCAGGTTCAGCGCCTTGGCTAGATCGATGGCGAGGAAGCCCATGGGGAGGAAATCCTTCGGCGTATCGGCATACGAAATCTTCGCCGACGGGCTGGTCCTGCTCTCCTTCGAAATCGTCGAGAAGCCGTGGTCGGAGGAGATCATGATGTTGGTCGAGGCACTGAGCCCGAGTTCGTCCAACGCCTTGCGCAACTGGGCGAGGTTGTCGTCGGCGTTCTTGATGCCGGCCATCGAGGTCGGGCCGTTGATGCCGGGCGTGATGGTGTTGAGGCTGTCGCCGGTATTGTGCTGGCTGCCGTCGGGATCGCGTGACCAGAACACCAGCACGAACGGCTTGTTGCGCGCCTTGAACATTGGCAGCACGACCTTGGCCGCGACGTCGGCCATGTAGGCCTGCTGCGCGACGTTGGCTGACGTGGTGCCCGGCGTCTTGGCGTCGCCGGCCTTGCCGTTGTCGCCGCGCGAGGGCGTCGCCAGCGGCAGATTGGCCTTGGTCAGCGCATCCTTCATTTCGTCGGAGAGGGACACGCCCGCCTTGCCGCCGGTGGAATCGTCGATCACGATCGTGGTCTTGCCGCGATCGCCATGGTCGAACTGCAGCGTCGGGCCGAGCTTGCCGATTGCGGCGGTGGAGAAGCCTTGCGCGCGGGCCATCTTCAGCAGCGTTTCCTCATTCAGATAGTCGCCGCTGAAATGCTCGTCGATGTCGCCGAGCACGGCGTCATTCTCGATGAAGGGAACGACGGTGTCGCCGGCCGGCACCGAGGTGTAGCCGGTGAAGATGGTGTTTGAGAACACGCCGGTATCGCCGAGGTAATGGCCGGTTGCCATCGCCGAGCCGTTGGCCATGGTGAAGGTCGGGAACAGCGAGTGCGAATTCTTGAAGTGGACGCCCTTGTCGCGAATCTCGGCCATCGCGGGTGCCGTCTGCGGCGTCACGATACGCCCGCGCAAGCCGTCCGGCACGAACAGGATCAGGTTGCGCGGCGCGGCGTTTTGCGCCGACGCGGCAGTTGCGGTAAGCGCGATCAGACTGGCGGACAGCAACACGGTTGTGCGGCGCATCAGGTTCTCCCCATCAGAAGCAATTGCGGCGGTCTGCCGTTGCCTCCGTTTAGTTTTGCTCTGCGACAGATTTGTTACAGGTAGCCCGGCCCGGTCAACGGGCTTTTGACGACTGGATGCGTTTCCGCGCGCGCCACCGGCCGATCGCGACGACCGACCAGATCGCCTCGACCAGGCCAAACGGCCACGCCCCCTGCATAAATCCGTAGATCGAGCCGAGTGCGCAGGCTGCAGCAAATGCGAGGATGAAATATCGGCTATGGTCCTCGGCCGCATAGCAAACCAGCATGGCCGTGACCGCGAGCAGCCCGAAAGCGGTCAGCGCATCCATCAGCGCTTGTCCGGATTCTTCTGCACGATACCTAAAGTGTTGAATGCGGTCGGCTTGAGCAAGGGCCATGATGCGGCAAGCATCATCACGATGGTCGCAAACCCCATCATCACGACCGTCGAGGTGGCCGGTCGAACACGTGCCCGGATGCTCTGATGCCCGATCCAGACCCACACGGCGGCAACCGCCGAGATCGCCAGCCATGTCACCCAGCCATGGGCGTGATCGAGAACGGTGAGGATGCCTCCGATATTGGCAAGGACGATCGCCGGCAGGGTGAACGGCAGCACGCAACACGCGGTGCAGGCGGCCGCAGTACCGGCGACGATGACGGCGGCTTTCGCTGCGCCGCTGCCCTTGGCGGGCTTGGCGGGTTTGCAACCGCAGCCGAGTTCGCCGTTGGAGGGAAGGGTGCAGGTGGGCGACGAGTGCGTAACGTCCATGTGAAGCTCCGAGGGTTGTTCTCCGGGAGCTCAGCGGATACGCCCTCAAGCCACTTGAGGTTCAAGGGGAAAAAGCCGATGCGCATAGGAATCCTGGCCGATATGGCCGGCACGACCGTCCCGACCATTCGCTACTATGAGCAGATCGGCTTGCTGCGGCCGGCGGCACGGCAAGGCGGAGGACAACGCACCTATGACCGGGAAGACGTCCGCCGCCTCGCATTCGTCCGGCGCTGCCGCGCGTTCGGCTTCTCGATCGACGAGGTGCGCACGCTGCTATCGCTGACCGGCGATCGCAGCGCCTTGTGTACCGACGCGCGCGATCTCGCCGAGCGTCATCTGGAGACGGTGCGATCGAAGCTGGTCGAGCTTCGCGTGCTCGAAACCTCGATTGCATCACTGGTGTCCAACTGCAACTCTACCTGCGTCGGCGGCGCCGCCACGGATTGCAGCATATTCGCTGACATCAATCAGGAATAAATCGTTCATTCGGCGCAGTGAAGCAGAAATCCGGGCCACGGGCGCTATGTTTGACGCGTTTTCTTGACGCGAACCGGATCCCCCCAGGATCAGGTCCGGGGCAGGTTTTTGCTTGAAAACGCTATGCAGCTATTTCCCGGCATCCGATTCAAGGCACTGAATCAGAAAGGCGGTGCGTTCGCGCGCGATTACCTTTTCTGTATCCGCCTTGTGCGCGCATTCCTGCTGCTTGATCTGTTCGGCGCGGCGCTTCTCCGCCGCCTCCCGGTATTCCGGAGCAACCTTGCTCGGATCGACCAGTCTCTGCGCCGATGATGGCGAAGCGATCGCTATCAAAACCAATACTGCTGCCAAAAAATGCTTCATGAAAAAGCTCCAGCGGTGAAATACGGAACCTCAGAATGCTTCAGCTCGCTAAAGCACGAAGCATACCAAAAACCCGGTCTTGCCGATACCGCGTGACCGCATCCGGACGGTTGTTCCGTCACCTACACCTTCAAGGTGTGGCGTGGCCTGAAATATCTCTCAGGTAGTAAAACGGCCCGGTACGCATAAATACCGGCTTTGCCCGGTACCCGCGTAAGCAAACGTTTAGGGGCGGCCTATAGAGTAGCTGGGATCACTTCCTGCATTAACCCCTGGTTAGTCATGCGCTTGCTGCCGATGAAAGAGCCGGACAAGGCCTGGCGCTCGATCAAGAGCCAGTGGAAGAAGGACGCTGAAGCCGTCGGGGAGGACTATTCCACTCTCGCGATGGGTAGCTACGCCGTCATCGATGGCCTGACCAAGGACGATAAAAACCCGAGCCTGTTCTGCCTTTCCGAAGGCGACCGGTCGCATGCGGTCTGCCAGGTCAGCCGCATCATGATGAGCAAGTATCCCGCCCCGACGCTGCGCGCGCGCTTCACCACGCTGTCGCCGGTCTACGAACTCGGGATCGCCGACCTTGCCCAATACGCCCAGATCATGGTCGCGTTGTTCTCCGGCATCGTTTGGCTGTCGCGGGATTCGCTTTCGGGAAGCCACATCCGGTTCTTCCTGAAGAGTCCGGGCGACGCCCAGTTTTTTGCCGCCCTGCGGGTCGAATCCGCGCTGTCGCCGTTCTCGAAATTCACCATCGACGGCTCCCTGATCGAATGCACCATGAGGGAAACGGAGAGCGCTGAAGACGACGAGATGGCGAAGGCAATGGCCTGATTGCCGGCTCTTGTTTGGCGCGTTTTCTATCGCGGATAAGTCTGCGCAATCTGCGTAAACTTGATTGCTGTGCGAACCGGCATCCACCCACGGATCAAGTCCGAGGGCAGGCTTCGCTGGAAAACGCTTTGGCCTTTTAACCTCGCGATAACTCACTTTGCTAACGCCCCCTTGGGTGGTGTTCCCTTACAACAAGCTCCTGTGGGGCCAGCGAAAATGCTGGACAGTTCAACTCGGGGCGTCATGACGGGAAGCTTGCGGGGATCGATCGGCGGCACGCTGTCCCGGTTCAGGTTCGGCGCGATTCAATGGCTCGTCCTGTGCGGCGCAGCCCTGGTGATCGCGATTGCGCTCGGCACCGCCTACTTCGCCACGCAGTTCCGCCAGCGCGCCCTCGAGGTCGCCGAGCGCGAACAGAACAACACGGCGCTGCTGCTGTCGCGCCATTTCGACCAGCAGCTCACCGATCTCGAGCACGTCCACAACGAGGTCATCGCCTATATGCAGGCGAGTGCCGGCGAGACCGCGGACGAATTCGAAAGCTCGATGTCGACGTTGGCAGCGCATGAAATGCTGCGCACCAAGCTAGAGGCGCTGCCGAAGCCCGGCGGCATGCATCTTTACAATGCGGCGGGAAAACTGATCAACGCGACCGAGGTCTGGCCGGTGCCGGACGTCTCGATCGCGGACCGGCAATACTTCAAGGACTTCGTCTCGGGGAAACCGACGCCGGATGTGATCGTCGAGCCCGTGACCAGCAAGGTGACGGGGCTCTGGACCACGGTGTTCGCACGCAAGATCGTCAACCGCCGCGGCGAGATTGTCGGTTTCGCCAGCCGGGCGCTGAGGCCTTCGCATTTCGAGGACTTCGTCGCGTCGCTGGCGCTGGGCCCCGACAACGGAATTTCGGTCATCCACCGCGACGGCACCATCATCGCGCGTTACCCGCACAACGAACAATATGTCGGCCGCAATGTCTCGGGGATGGCGCAGTTTCGCCATGCCATGGCGCTCAACGGCAACATTTCGGGGCGGTTCACGAGCAGCCTCGGCGAAGACCTGATCGGCTCCGTTAGGCTGCTGACGCATTACCCGATCGTCATCGTCGCGACAGCCGACTCGTCGACTGCGCTGGCCGATTGGCGGGCGCAGACCAAGCTGCAGTTTTTCGCTGCGGTACTGGCCGTGGTCGTCGTCGTTTTCATGATCTTCCTGATCGTGCGCCAGCTGCGGCGGCAGCATGCCGCCGCGCAGCACAAGCTGTCGGAAAAGAGTCAGCATCTCGACATCGCCATCAACAACATGACGCAGGGGTTACTGCTGTTCGACAACACCGGTCGTCTGGTGATCTGCAACCAGCAATATATCGACATGTTCGGCGTCTCGCCGGACATCGTCAAACCCGGCTGCCATCTGCGTGACATCATCCTGCACCGCCAGCAGCAAGGCACTTTTGTCGGCGACGTCGACAGCTATTGCGCCAACTTCCTCGATCCCAAGGCCGGCATCAACGAAACCGTCACCTCGACACCCGACGGGCGCACGATTCGGCTGATCTACAAGCGGTCGCCGGACGGCGGCTGGGCCACGACGCTGGAAGACGTCACCGAAAACCGGCGCGTCCAGGCCAAGATCGAGCATCTCGCCCATTACGATCCGCTGACCAACCTGCCGAACCGGACGCTGTTCCAGCGCCATGCGGAGAGGTTGCTGCTGGAGACCGAGAGCGTCCAGTTCGCGATCCTCTATATCGACATCGACGAGTTCAAGGCGATCAATGATTCACTGGGCCATCTGATCGGGGACGAATTCCTCAAGGGCGTCGCGGAGCGGCTGCGCCAATCGGTCGGGCCGGGCGACTTCATCGCGCGCCTCGGCGGCGACGAGTTCGCGATCCTTCAGTACGGCGTCGCTGATGACCGCGACGTCAGCGCGCTGGTCGAGCGCATCTATCAGGCGCTGCGAACGCCGTTCGACTGCAACGGCCACCAGCTTGCCAGCGATGCCTCGATCGGCGTCGCGATTGCACCGCGTCATGGCACCGACCTGTTCGGGCTGCTGAAGAGCGCCGACCTGGCGATGTATGCCGCAAAAGCCGCCGGCCGCAGGACCTATCGCTTCTTCGACCCGGCGATGGAAGCCGAGGCCAACCATCGCCGCGAGATCGAACGCGATTTGCGCAAGGCGCTGGCGGAAGACGAGTTTGAAATCCACTACCAGCCGCTGGTCGATCTGAAGAACGACGAGGTCACCGGCTGCGAGGCGCTGTTGCGCTGGCGGCACCCGGTACGCGGCATGGTCTCGCCGGTCGACTTCATTCCGGTCGCCGAGGAAACCGGCCTGATCGAGGACATCGGGCAGTGGGTGCTGCGCACCGCCTGCGCCGAAGCCGTCACCTGGCCCGCCCATGTCCGGATCGCCGTCAACGTCTCGCCGATCCAGTTCAAGTCGGAAACGCTGTCGCTGAAGGTCGCGGCTGCGCTTGCGGAAACTGGGCTCGACCCGCGCCGGCTCGAACTCGAGATCACCGAAGCGGTGCTGATCGCCGACGACGACGCCGCGCTGGCGGCGCTGAACCAGCTCCGTGCGCTCGGGGTCAAGATTGCGCTCGACGATTTCGGAACCGGCTATTCCTCGCTGCAATATCTGCAGCGCTTCCCGTTCGACAAGATCAAGATCGACCGCAGCTTCGTCAAGGAAGTGGTTCGCAATTCCTCGTCGGCCTCGATCATTCGCGCGGTGGTCTCAATCGCCGCCGACCGCGACATGATCACGACCGCGGAGGGCGTCGAGACCCTGCAGCAGCGCGAAACCGTCCAGAATCTCGGCTGCACCCAGATGCAGGGATATCTGTTCAGCGCCGCACGCCCGGCGCATGAAATCCGTGGGCTGCTGGCGGCAAGTGCCGCGGCGGTCGAGAACGCGGCATGAGGGCCTTAATTTTTGGAACTCTCGTGAGAGTAATGCGTTCGCCTGCACGGGGCCGACCGATGCAGGATGGATATGCATATAGCGATTGTGTTGGCCGGCGCCCTGCTGCTACTGGGCAGTTCTGTCGCGCGTGCGGAGAGCGGGAAGGCCTCCTATTATCACGGTGTAGGCAAGAGCGGTGAAATGACCTGCGCCCATCGCAGCCGGCCGTTCGGCAGCATGATCCGGGTATCTTATCGCAATCACAGCATTCAATGCCGCGTCAACGACCGCGGGCCGTTCGTTCGCGGCCGCATCATCGATGTCTCCATCACCGCAGCGCGGGCGCTGGGGATGATGCAAGCCGGTGTTGTCGCGGTTTCAATCGAATAGCTGCAGGGATTGCCGGCCGATTACTAGGCGCTATCAGGCTTTTGCGCCGAAATCGCTTTGCGTAGAATCCGCGAGAGCAACTCCACCGAATAGGGTTTCTGGATCAGCTCGAAGCCGCGGTGGGCATTTTCTGCCAGCACGTTGCTGTAGCCGGAGGTCAGCACCACCGGCAGGCCGGGGTAGCGGTCGCGGATGATGCCGGCGAGTTCGACGCCGTTCATGCCGGGCATGATGACGTCGGAGAACACCAGATCGGCGGAGAATTCGTCGGCGGCCAGCATGGCAAGTGCCGCGCTGGCGTCGGCGACGCGGCGGACGGTATAACCGAGATCCTCCAATAGCTCCATTGAGAAGCGCCCGACGTCGTCATTGTCTTCTACGACAAGCACGCGATAGCCGCGCCCGCGAATGGCGGGCTCGCTGCCGGCGACCGTGCCTTCGGTTGCATCCGCCGGCTTCTCGGCTTGCGGCAGATAGATCGTGAAGGTCGCACCCTGGCCGGGCGGGCTCGTCACCTCGATGTCGCCGTCGGACTGTTTGGCGAAACCGAAGGCCTGGCTGAGGCCGAGGCCGGTGCCCTTGCCGACGTCCTTGGTGGTGAAGAACGGTTCGAAGATAGCCTCGAGCTGCTCGGCGGCGATGCCGGTGCCGGTGTCGGTCATGGCGATGGCGACGAAGTCGCCGCTGCGGGCGGACTGGGCGCGGAGCGGGGGGATGGCGCGCACCTTGCGGACACCGATCGTGAGCTGACCTTCGCCGTCCATGGCATCGCGGGCATTGACGGCGAGGTTGATCAGGGCGGTCTCGAACTGCGCGATGTCGGCGATGGCAAAGCAATTGCCGTCTGTCAGCTCGACCTCGATCTTGATCCGGCCGCCGACCAGGGGACGAATGAGCTGCACTACGGCCTCGACCTGATTGCCGACATTGAAGACCTGCGGCTTGAGCGGCTGGCGGCGGGCAAACGCCAGCAACTGCGCGGTCAGCTTGGAGGCCCGTTCCACGGTCTCGGAAATCGCGTCGACATAGCGCCGGCGACGTTCCTCCGGCAGTTCGCGGCGGCGCAGGAAGTCGGTCGCCGAGCGAATGATGGTCAGAAGATTGTTGAAATCGTGTGCCACGCCCCCGGTCAACTGGCCGACCGCCTCCATCTTCTGCGACTGGCGCAGCACTTCCTCGGCCTTGCGGCGGTCGGTGATGTCGACGGCCTCCGGCACCGCGCCGATGATCGCGCCGCGACGGTCGCGCATCGGCCGCATCGCGAAGTCGAAATAGCGTTCGCCGATCGGCAGGTTAAGCCGCATCTCGGTCCGGATCTCTTCGCCCCTCATCACGGTGAAGAAAGCGTCACGGACAATGTCGCGCATGCCGTCGGTCTCCGAAAACCATGGCGTGGTCCAGAACGGCGTGCCGATCACGTCGATGGCGTTGGCGCTGATACCGTTGAGCGACGTCCGGTTGGCGTAAAGCAGGTCGCCGTCGGAATTGAGCAGCCCCTGATACTGATGGCTGGTCTCGAAGATCGCGCGCATCTGCGCTTCGTTGGATTCGAGCTGGGCGGTTCGCTCCGCGATCCGCTGCTCGAGGGTTTCGTTCAGCCGGCGCAAATCGCTTTCGGCCTCCTTCGATGCGGTGATGTCGTGGGCGACGCCGATGAAGCCGATATGCCCGCCGGTCGGATCCCAGCGCGGCTGGGATTCCGATCGCAGCCAGCGCCATTCGCCGTGGGCATTCCTGTAGCGGGCCTCCAGCACGAACGGCTTCAGCGAGGCCTCGCCCGCAACCGATTCCTGCAGGATGCGGGGCAGGTCGTCCGGATGCAGCACCTTGCGCCAGTCGAACTTGATCGCCTGCTCGAACGGCAATCCGAGGAAATCGAGGTAGGCCTGGTTGGCGAACGACCGCGTGCGGTCAAGCTTGGTGACCCAGACCGGGACCGGGGTGCTGTTGGCGATCAGCCGGAAGCGCTCTTCGCTTTCTCGCAACGTGGCCTGCGCCAGCATTTGGGCTGTGACGTCGAGGTCGGCCCCGATCAGGCGCTGCGCGCGGCCGTCGGGGGCGCGCTCGATCCGGGCAACCACGCGGATCCATCTGGTCTCGCCGTCATCGGGCCGGATGATGCGGTATTCGTCCGAATAGTCCGCGCTCGCGCTCCGCAGCACGCCGAACAGGTGTTTGATCGTCCGCTCGCGATCATCGGGGTGGATTCGGCCGACCCAATCCCCATAGGTCTCGTTCTCGGCCTCCGGCGGCAGCCCGTGAACCAGAAGATATTCGGGGGAACGGCGGTTCCTGACGCCGTCGCGGAAGTCGATTTCGAGGCCGCCGACGCGCGCGATGCGCTGGATCCGCGCCAGCTCGGCTTCGCGTTCCTGCAGCGCGCCATGCGCCCGGTCGCGTTCGCGCGCAATCTCCTCCAGATGCTGCCGTAGCCGTTCGGCAGCTTCAACTTCGGGCAGGACGTTGGAAGGTTCGGAACGGGGCATACGCGGCGGCAACCTCTGCCGGCACTCTCACACGACAAGCGGCAAATTTGCGAGTCTCATTTAGTCATTTGGTCATTTGCTCTTGTTGGGCGAGCGGCAATTGTAGGCCTTGCGGAATCCGGCGCCAGCTGCGTCCTCCTCGGAACAAAACCAGCGATCCGGTCGGGTGGTGCCGGGATAACTCGGGCAGGCCTGCAGATGATAGATGCCGAGATTGCCGGTGACGCGGGCGCGAACGGCATATTTGCCCTTGATGTTGCAGCCCGGCGGCTGCGCGAGTTCCTCGGGGAACAAGGCTTCGCGGATTTCGCGGTCGCGGTCGGTGGGGCATGAACCGCCGAGCAGGGCGCCGTCCTTGCGGCCGACGCGAAATTCGTGCGGCGCGACGAAGCAGCCCTTCCACAGACCCTGCTTGTCGTCTCTGGCACGGGCTTCGTCCTCCTTGAAACGTCCCGTCGCCGAGGATTCGACATTCAGGGCAAAACCCTGGCCGACCAGCAGCTGGCCGAGCGCGGTGGTCTCGCCCTCGACCTTGCAGACGCCAAGATGCCGCTTCCTGTACGTGGGGTCCGCGCCCAGGTCGTCGCAGTGCACCGACCGGCCGCCGATCAGCTTGGTCAGTTGATCGCGCGCCTCGATGCCGCAGGTCCAGCTATCGGCATGGTCGTCGATGCAGAGCTGGTCGACGGCGGGCACTTCGACGCCATCGAGGCGGTAGGTCACGTTGCCGAGCTGCAGCGTGCCGCCATCGCGGACGGTCGGGGAGGCGGCTTGGCTTGCGAAGGGGAGTGCCGAGAGCAGCAGGGCTACGAGGAGAATTCGGGACCGCATGGTCTCACTTCAAATGGAGGTTCGAGGGGCGCGCACGTTCGTCTAGCACGACACCATAACGGGGATAACCGCGTTCGTTGCAAGGATGGTGGCTGCTAGATGAAAAGTATGGAAAGCACGTCCCACAGCATGACGATGGCGTCGCCGATCCAGGGTAAGAAATACCCGAACCAGCCAAACGCCGCAGCAATGATGGCTGAAGGCATCCATCCAAGCGTTGGTCCCCAGTGATCGAAACTGACAGCGAAGACGGCATATGCGACCACGAACGCGTGGAAGGCGACGATCAGCCCGGAACCCAACCGCCGCCGGCCTTCCTTTTCATTCACAGCGTCGTCCGGGGCGCTATCCTTGGTGGTTTTCCCGATGGTCTCATTGAGGCGCATGGATCGGAGCTCCCTGATGATTAGTCAGGGAAATCGCGCGACGGTTAGGACACTATTGATTGACTTCATAAGAACAAAGAGAGAACATCGGTCATTCCCGCCCCACAATGGAATACCGCGATGCCGTCTTCTTCAGAGCCGAGCGCCCAGCCGGATGACGGGCTGGAGGTTGCGGTCGATCAGGCCATTTCGGCCTGCGGTGGCGACCTGCGGGCGGCTATCCGTGCGCTGATCGTGGCCAATGATTATCTGGAGACCGAGGTCGGCGAGCTGATGAAGGCGGTCAGCCACGCCTATGCGCGCGGCCGGTTTAACAGCTATTCCGGCTGAAATAGCGCCTTGGCGCAACGGGCGCCTTTGAGTGCCCAGGGGCCCGGCCCGGCGGCTTGGCAGGAGAGAGTTGCCTCGGTCGATTTTTGCTGTACGACGGGTTTGTTACCCGCGTCCCCGCATGTCACATTGCGGGTGAGGATCCTGCCCAACGCTCAAGCAAGAAGCACATGTTCAAACGAATTCTGATCGCAAATCGCGGCGAGATCGCCTGCCGGGTCATCAAGACTGCGCGCCGTATGGGGATCGAGACGGTAGCCGTGTATTCCGAGGCCGACCGCGATGCGCTCCATGTCGAAATGGCCGATGAGGCCGTGCTGATTGGGCCGCCGGCGGCGTCCGAGAGCTATCTGGTGATCGAGAAGATCGTCGAGGCCTGCCGCAAGACCGGCGCGCAGGCGGTGCATCCCGGCTACGGCTTCCTGTCCGAGCGCGAATCCTTTCCGCGCGCGCTGGAAGCGGCTGGCGTCGTCTTCATCGGTCCCAATCCCGGCGCCATCGCCGCGATGGGCGACAAGATCGAATCCAAGAAGGCTGCCGCCAAGGCCAACGTCTCGACCGTGCCGGGGCATCTCGGGGTGATCGAGGACGAAAAGCATGCGGTGAAGATCGCCGACGAGATCGGCTATCCCGTGATGATCAAGGCCTCCGCCGGCGGCGGCGGCAAGGGCATGCGGATCGCGCATTCGACCTCCGAAGTCGCCGAAGGCTTTAACCTCGCCAAGGCCGAGGCCAAATCGTCGTTCGGCGACGACCGCGTCTTCATCGAAAAATTCATCGTCGATCCCCGCCACATCGAAATCCAGGTGCTCGGCGACAAGCATGGCAACGTGATCTATCTCGGCGAGCGCGAATGTTCGATCCAGCGCCGCAACCAGAAGGTCATCGAGGAAGCGCCGTCGCCGCTATTGGATGAGACCACCCGCCGCAAGATGGGCGAGCAGGCAGTGTCGCTGGCGAAAGCCGTCAATTACGATTCCGCCGGCACCGTCGAATTCGTCGCGGGGCAGGACAAGAGCTTCTACTTCCTGGAGATGAACACCCGCCTGCAGGTCGAGCATCCCGTCACCGAACTGATCACCGGGATCGACCTCGTCGAGCAGATGATCCGTTCTGCCGCCGGCGAGAAGCTGAAGCTGGCGCAGAAGGATGTCACGCTGACCGGCTGGGCGGTGGAATCCCGCGTCTATGCCGAGGATCCGTTCCGCAACTTCCTGCCCTCGATCGGGCGCCTCGTGAAATACCGTCCGCCCGCCGAAACGCGCATCGAGGGCATCACCGTCCGCAACGACACCGGCGTGCAGGAAGGCGGCGAAATCTCGATCCATTACGATCCGATGATTGCCAAGCTGGTCACACACGCATCGTCGCGGGCAGCGGCGATCGAGGCGCAGTCGACCGCGCTGGATTCGTTTTATGTCGACGGCATCCGCCACAATATTCCGTTCCTGTCGGCGTTGATGAGCCATCCGCGCTGGCGCGAAGGAAAGCTCTCGACCGGTTTCATCGCGGAAGAATTCCCGAAGGGATTTGCGGCGCGTGCGCCGGAAGGCGAGATCGCGCGCCGGCTCGCCGCCGTGGGCGCTGCGATCGATCACGTGCTCGGCGAGCGCAAGCGGCAGATTTCCGGCCAGATGAACGGCCGGGTGGTGCAGCGCGAGCGCCGCCGCGCGGTGTGGCTCGGCCGCGACGAAATCGCGCTCGACGTCGCACGCGAGGCCGATGGCATCGCGGTACGCTTCATCGGCACTGACGGTCTGCCCGGCAACCCGCATCAACTGGTCTCGAACTGGATGCCGGGCGAGCCGGTCTGGCAGGGCAGGATCGACGGAAGCCTGATCGCAATGCAGGTGCGCGCGATTCCGAACGGCATTCGGCTCGCGCATCAGGGTTTTGAAGTCCCGGTCAACGTCTTCACCGAGGGCGAGGCGGCGGCCGCACGGCTGATGCCGGTGACGGCGGCGGCGGATACCGGCAAGAAGCTGTTGTGTCCGATGCCCGGGCTCGTGGTTTCGATCGCGGTCAGCGAAGGGCAGGAGGTCAAGGCCGGCGAGACGCTTGCTGTGGTCGAGGCCATGAAGATGCAGAACGTGCTGCGCGCCGAGCGCGACGGCACGGTGAAGAAGATTCACGCCGCCGCCGGCGCCACGCTGGCGGTCGACGCGCTGATCCTGGAATTTGCGTAACTGGTCACTTCGTCATTGCGAGGAGCGAAGCGACGAAGCAATCCAGCTTTTTCCCAGGCTACGGATTGCTTCGCTACGCTCGCAATGACGGAAATAACGCCGAGGGATTCCTGATGGCTTTCCGCCAACGCCGCCAAGCTTTGCGTTCGATCCTCAACGGTGCAGGCTGCATCCGGCCGGGCTCGGTCTATGACGCCACCTCGATCCGTATTGCCGAAGACCTCGGCTTCGAGGTCGGTATGTTCGGTGGGTCCGTCGCCTCACTGGCGGTGCTCGGCGATCCCGACATTGCGCTGATCACGCTGACCGAACTTTGCGAGCAGATGCGCCGGATGTCGCGCGCAGCAGCCCTGCCGGTGCTGGTCGATGCCGACCACGGCTATGGCAATGCGCTCAATGTCCGCCGCACCGTGCAGGAACTCGACGCTGCCGGCGCCGCCGGCCTGACCATCGAGGACACGCTGCTGCCGCAAGCATTCGGGCAGGCCAAGACGCAGTTGATTTCGCTCGACGAGGGCGTCGGCAAGATGAAGGCCGCGCTCGACGGGCGCGGCGATCCCTCGCTGGTGATCATTGGGCGTACCGGTGCGGTCTCGATCACCGGACTTGATGACGCGATCGCGCGGGCGAAAGCCTATGAGGCGATCGGTGTCGATGCGCTGTTCTTTACCGGCATCAGGGATCGCAGTGAGCTTGAAGCGATCTCGGCGGCGACGAAGTTGCCGATCGTGCTCGGCGGGGCGCCCGAAGAGATGACCGGGCTCGACTATCTCGCAAGCCTGCGGGTTCGGATCGCCTTGCAGGGCCACGCGCCGTTCGCCGCAGCCACGCAGGCCGTCTACGAAACGCTGAAGGCGCTGCGCGACGGTGCCTCGCCGAAGACTCTGAAAGGCCTGCCATCGGCGGAGCTGACGGCGCGCGCGATGCGCGAAGCCGGCACCAAGGCGCGCACGACCGAATTTCTCGGGCTGAAGAAGTAACATGACCGCCGTGGTTCGCCACGTCATGGTTCGCGGCCGCGTGCAGGGCGTCGGTTATCGCGCCTGGGTCGACCACGAGGCGCGGGCAAAGAATCTCGAAGGCTGGGTACGCAACCTCCGGGACGGCAGCGTCGAGGCGGTTTTCGCAGGCGCCGAGGATGTGGTGACGGCCATGATCACGGCGTGCCGGCGCGGGCCGTCACTGGCGCGGGTCGATGCGGTGCAGGAAGAAGCAGGGAATCCGGATGCGCTGAACCTGCGGCGGGCAGGGGAGCGCTTCTCGGTATTGCCGACGGTCTAGCTATCCGACCAAACAGGGGTGATCCAAATGAAGCCGACGGCCCCTCGACGCGACTGGAGGCGAATCCACCACTCACCGATCTTCTGGGTCGGGGTGGCGATGTGCTTGGCGGCGATCACGATCTATGTGCTGTCCGACGACCTGTCGTGGCGGCCGGGGACGCATTAGCCGCTAGAAAAATCCCGGGCTGAGATCGATGCCGTAGGTCATCAGCAGCACGGAGACGAACAGCCCCGCGAGGCAAAACAGCAGAAGCTGCTTGAGGATTTCGATTTCGTTGACGCTGAGTAAAGCGCGTGACAGCGCGCGTGCGATAGCAGTCATTTGCGACCTCCATGCTCCTGCTGCCCCGCAGTGCTGGAATCGAAACTAGCGCAGATCGTGGCGGCCGAATGTGAGCTGGCTCACCTGTCGAAACAGCCGGACGAGTGGAACTCGTTACTTGCCGGCGAGGTCGATCGGTTCGTGCGGCCGGTCCCGGGTGCGTTCCGGGCCTTGCGGGTCGGGCTGGATCGAGGCGGCATCGACATAGCGCAGGTCGAGCGCGGAATAGACCACGCTGCGGTTGCGGCCGAGCCGCTTGGCCTCGTAGAGCGCGGTGTCGGCTTCGCCGACCAGCGCGGACTCGTCGAGCGTGGCGCGGGTTCTTGCGGCAACACCGGCGCTGACGGTGACATAGCCACGGTTGCCGGCGGTGTTGAGAATCCCGAGCGCCCGGACGGTCAGCCGGACCCGTTCGGCGACCTTCAACGCGGCGTCTTCTGACATGTTCGGCAGCACGACGGCGAATTCCTCGCCGCCGTAACGTGCCGACAGGCCCGAGATATCCAATGACGCGTCGCCGATCACTTTGGCGACGGCCTGCAGGCAGCGGTCGCCGGCCTGGTGTCCGTAGCTGTCGTTATAGCCCTTGAAATTGTCGATATCGAACAACAGGACCGCAATCCGTTCGCAGATCTCGTATTCCCGGCGCAGGAAGCTATCAAAAGTTCGCCGGTTGGTCAGTCCGGTCAGTCCGTCGGTCGCGGCGAGCTGGGTGAGGCGGCGGTTGAGCAGGTTGAGCTCATCCTCCATGCGCTTGCGTTCGGTGACGTCGCGTAGCACGCCGACGAACTCCAGCCGGGCAGGGTCGTCGTCATCCGACGCCCGCTTGAAGTTGCTTTCGACCCACGCCGGCGAGCCGTCAACACGGGGGATTCTGAACACGACGGTGCTGACGGCCCCGGGTTCGCCGAGCCGCGCACTTGCCGCCTGGACAGCTCCCACGTCATCGGGATGAACGAGGTCGAAACACAACGTGCCGATCAGGTCCTGGGCACGCAGTCCGAGCACGGGTTCGACCGAATTCGAGACGAAGCGAAGGATGCCGCGGGCATCTATCAGGATGATGATGTCGGCGATGTTGTTGGCAAGCAGGCGATAGCGGGCCTCGCTGTCCCGGAGCCTGTCCACGGCCCGGCTGCGAAAGCGAAATTGGGAAGAGAGCACGGCGGCGAGCAGGATGATGATACACAACAGCACGCCCGCCACCAGCGCGTCGGTGCGCAACGCCGTCATCCATCCGGCAAGCAGCCAGTCCTCGGACATCGCCACGGTGACAACCACGGGATATAGCGGCGTTTCCTCGTAGCTGAAATACTTCACGATGCCGTCGAACGGCGAGATGATCTTGTAGGAGCCGACCGAGCTCAGCCGGAGGTGTTGTGTGAACAGGTCGGTTTTCGACAGATCCGTGGTCGCATCCGAGAGCGGCCAGCGGATCAGAACGGTGCCGTCGCTCCGGATCAGGGTGATGGCGCCATCGGGACCAAGCTGGAACATCCGGTAGAAGCCGTTGAAATAATCGCTGTCGATCGCGGCGACGAGCACGCCGGCAAAGCTGCCGTCCTGATGCTCGACGCGTTTGGTGAGCAGGATCGTCGGCCTTCCTGTCGGGCGCGACTGAATCGGCTCGCTGATACGTAGCGCCGTGCCCGATGTGTCGCGATGGAAGATGAAGTATTTGCGGTCGGCGTCGTTGTGATGCGGCGTCTCCGGCAGCGACGAATATCGCCACTCGCCGTTGGCGTCGAGTACGCCGATCTCGCGCAACTGCGGCAGCGTGGCGGCCGCCTCCGCCAGATATTTGTTGAACCGTTCCGGCCGCGGGTCCTGATACCTGAGCAGGCTGACCATGCCGGTCAATGTGATGTCAGCCGCCTGAATGGTATGGGCGGCATGCTCGGCCAGCGAGTGGGCGAGGTTCTGGATGTCGGTATTGCCGCGCGCCAGTGTCGTCGTCTTGGCTTCGAGCGCCTTCCAGACCACGATGCCGACGATGCAGGCCGTCATGACCAGCGCGAAAATGATGACGACCGCGCTCAGCGTGATCCGCCGCAACGGCCCGCCGGGACTGGACTGACCTCGATCGCTCATCTCTCGCCTTGTCGGGCCGCGGCCGGCCGCTGCCGGCTCAAGTAAACGCGCGCCGGAATCTAGCGGCCGATAGGTGCCGATGAGGTTAACAAATTGGCCGGGAAATCACCGGGGGCGGCCACGGGACCCGGTTTCCTGCCGGAACCGGAAGCGCCGAGCTGCGATAGGACGCGGGCAGGCCGGGGCCGCCTGAAAGACGCGGGGTGTCAATATTCGTGCTGATCGCGCTTGACAGTCGCTCAGTTACGTCAGATATTTCTGTCATGACAGAAACAACCGCCAAGAAGAAACTCCCCGCCGCGGTCGAACGGTTCATCCTGCACTGGGGTGACATGGGCGACGAGTGGGGCGTCAACCGCTCGGTCAGCCAGATCCACGGCCTGTTGTATCTCGCCGAGGCGCCGATGACCGCCGACGACATCGCCGAGACGCTGGGCATGGCGCGATCCAACGTCTCCAATTCGATCAAGGAATTGTTGTCCTGGAACCTGATCCGGCGGGTGCCGATCCTCGGCGACCGCCGCGATCATTTCGAGGCCGAGACCGACATCTGGGAAGTGGCGGCCCGGATCGCCGCCGGGCGCAAGGAGCGCGAGATCGACCCTGCCGTCGATGCGCTGCGCGCCTGCGTCTCGGACGCGGCCGACGATCCGACCATCAGCCCGGTCGCGAGCAAACGGCTGAAGGAAATGCTGGCTTTCACCGAGCTGGTCGACCGCTGGTACGTGCAGATGCTCAACGTGCCGCGGCCGCGGCTGGTCGCCCTGATCAAGCTTGGCGAGAAGATCGTCAGCTTCCTGCCGGTGGGGAAATCCAAATAGGGCAAGGAAAAATAGGGACAGGGGAAGAGTAGAGGAGCGTGTGATGACGTCGACGCGAATACCAAGGCATCCTGTAACGCCAGCCTCGAACACCGTCCTTCTCGACGACCGCCGCTTTCACAACCTGTTGCCCGACGAGGAGTGGGGCCGCTTGCCGCTGGCGATCTGGCGGCGCTTTTCCAAGCGTTTCGCCGACGGTGAGACCGTCGTCTATGTCGGCGAGGTCAAGGAGGCGAGCTTTACGCTCTTGGGCTTTTGGCTGGCGCAACTCGCACGCCTGATCGGCGGACCGCTGCCGACGGGTACCGAGACCGGCGTCCCGATGGTGGTCACGGTGACCGAAGACGCCGCGAGCGGCGGCCAGATCTGGACCCGTATCTGCGCGCGCAGCCACGGCTTTCCGCAGGTGATTCACTCCGCCAAACGTTTCGCGGGCCCAACCGGGCTTGAGGAATATGTCGGCTGCGGCGTCAGCATGGCGCTGCGCATCTCCGTCGAGCACGAGGCGTTGGTGTTTCACAGCACAGACTACGCCCTGCAGATCGGACCGTTGCGACTGTCGCTGCCGCCATGGCTGACGCCCGGCGACCTGACGGTGACGCACTCGGATCTGGGCGACGGTCTGTTTCGCTTCACCCTCGACATCGTTCATCCGCGCTTCGGCAGGCTGATTCGTCAGTCCGCCGTGTTCCGGGAGGCCACATCATGACGACGTTCCTTTGGACCCTGATCGCCATCCAGATCGTGATGGGCGTGTTCGACACGTTCTATCACCATGAGCTGACGGAACGGCTGGCGTGGCGTCCCTCGCAACGTTACGAGCTGCAGCTCCATGCATTGCGCAACATGCTCTACGCGTTTCTGTTCCTGGTGCTTGGCTGGCTCGAAGTCCACGGCATTTTTGCGATGCTCGTCATCGCCGTATTGGTGGCGGAAATCGTCATCACGCTGATGGATTTCGTCGAGGAGGACATGAGCCGGAAATTGCCGGCCAGCGAGCGCATCAATCATACGCTGCTGGCGATCAACTACGGCGCCATTCTGGTGCTGCTGCTGCCGGTTTTGATCTCATGGGCGACCATGCCAACCGGGATCACGCCTGCCTATACCGGGCTCCTGAGCATCGTTGCGGCGGCCTCTGCGGTCGGCGCCGCGCTGTGCGGCGTGCGCGATTTCCTCGCATCAAAACGTCTGGCGCGAATGACCAGCACGCCTGCGGCAAGCCTCGTCGAGAAGCTGACCGGCCGCCAGACCGTGCTGGTGACCGGCGCCACCGGTTTTATCGGCAGCCGTCTGGTCGCAAGCTTGACCGGGGCGGGTCATCAGGTGATCGCGCTGGTGCGCAATCCGGCTAAAGCCGACATGCTGCCGCCGCCGATCACGTTGATCACCAGCCTCGATCAAGTCCCGGCGGACAGCCGGATCGACGCCATCGTGAATCTCGCGGGCGAGCCGATCGGCAACGGACGATGGACCGAAGCCAAGCGCCGCAGGATTCTGGATTCCCGCATCAACATGACCGGCGACGTCATCAGGCTGATCGCGCGGCTCGACCGCAAGCCGATGGTGCTGGTCTCCGGCTCCGCCATCGGCTGGTATGGGCTCTGGCAGGATCAGGTGCTGACCGAGTCCGCCAAATCGCATGCCTGCTTCAGCCATGAACTGTGCGACGCCTGGGAGGGCGCGGCGCGTCCGGCAGCAGAATATGGCGTCAGGGTCGCCTGCTTGCGGATCGGGCTGGTGCTCGGCACCGACGGCGGCTTCATCACGCGGATGCTGACGCCGTTCGAATTCGGCCTCGGCGGACCGCTCGGGTCGGGCAAGCAGTGGATGTCCTGGATCGAGCGCGACGATCTGGTCCGGCTGATCGCCCATGTCATCGCGAAGACCGATCTCTCCGGGCCGGTGAACGCAACGGCGCCGATCCCGGTCACCAACCTGAAATTCACCGAGGAGCTCGGCCGGCGCCTGCATCGCCCGGCGGTGTTCCGGATTCCCGACGCGCTGCTGCGTCGTGTCGGTGGCGACTTCGCCAACGAACTTCTGCTGGGAGGGCAGCGCGTCTTGCCGAACAAGGCGCTCAGCAACGGATTCGTGTTCCGGCACGAAACCTTGCGCAGCGCCTTCGAGGCGATCCTGTAAGGGATCACCGCGGCAGTTTCGCGATCGCCTGGCTGAGCTGGTGGATTTCATAGGGCTTGCGGAGGATTGGAAAATCTCCGAGCACGTTGGCGGCGGCATCGCTGTAGCCGGTCGCCAGCAGGATCGGCAATCCCGGCCGATGGGCCTTCAGATGACGGGCGAGGGCGAGACCGTCCATCTTGCCGGGCATCACGATGTCCGAGAACACAAGATCGATTCCGTCGCGTTCGATTTCGATCAAGGCGGATTCGACATCCGCCACCCGGCGGACGGTATAGCCGAGTTGCTCGAGCAGGCTGGCGCTGACGGTCGCGACATCCGGATTGTCTTCGACCAGCAGTACCGTGCCGCTGCCCCTGGCATCCGCACCATGGCCTTCGTCGACGGCAGGAGCGACGTCGTTGCGCGGCAGCAGGATCGTGATCTTCGTGCCCTTGCCGATTTCGCTGGTGACCCTGACGGTCCCACCCGCCTGATGCGCGAAACCATGGACCTGGGAGAGTCCGAGGCCGGTGCCCTTGCCGACCGGCTTGGTCGTGAAGAAGGGGTCGAATATCCGGTTCATCAGATCAGGCGCGATGCCGACGCCGGTATCCTCGACGGCGATTGCGACGTGGTCGCCGGCATGGGCACCCTCGTTCAGCGTATTGTTTCGCGCCGACACTGTAATGACGCCGCCAGCCGGCATCGCGTCGCGCGCATTGATGACGAGGTTGACCAGCGCGGTTTCAAGTTCCGCGACGTCGACGATCACGGGCCAGATGTCGCGCTCGATGTCGAATTGCAGCGCCACCGCGCCGCCGACGCCGGTGCCGAGCACCTCGCGCACCGCATCGATCCGTTCGGCGACATCGATCGCCTCCGGGTTGACGCTTTGACGCCGCGCAAAGGTCAGCAACTGGCTGGTCAGGGCGGCGCCGCGCTTGGCGGCCGCCTCGATCGCTGCCAGCGCACGCAGCCGCCCCGGGTCGTTATCGGTACCTTTCTTCAGCGTATGAAGACTGCCACCGATGATCATGAGAAGATTGTTGAAATCGTGCGCCACGCCGCCGGTCAACTGGCCCAGCGCGTCGAGTTTTTGTGATTCCGCCAGTTGTGCCTGCATCTGCTCGAGTCTGATCTGAGCCTCGCGGCGCTCGGTGATGTCGCGGGTGATCTTGGCGAAGCCGACAAGGTTGTCGCCCTCCCGGATCGGATCGATGACGACGCTGGCCCAGAAGAATGTGCCGTCCTTGCGGACGCGCCAGCCTTCCTCTTCATAGCGGCCCTGTTCCCGGGCGATCTGCAGCGCCCGGGCCGGCTTGCCGTTGGCACGGTCGGTTTCCGTGTAGAACCGGGAGAAGTGCTGTCCGAGAATTTCCTCGGGCGAATAGCCCTTGATCCGTTCGCCGCCGATATTCCAACTCGTGACGATGCCGGTCGGGTCCAGCATGTACAACGCGTAGTCGACAACACCCTCGACCAGAAGCCGGAAACTACGTTCGCTCTCGAACAGATCCCGTTGTTGCTGCTTGTCTTTTTCGAACATCCGCGCCCCTTGCCTAAGGGGCCGAAACGCACGACGGGCAGATTGGTTCCTTTTTACCGGCCTTTTCGCCGGATTGAACGATTACCCCGCGGCCGCGACGCTTCGAAACGTTGCCGCCAGCGTTCGCAATGCCGCCAGTTTGGCGGGGTCGCTGACCCTGGAATGCAGCATCACTTTCGAGCTGCCGAGATCGGGCAGTTTCTCCGCCGGTCCGATATCGACGAGACCCGCGGGCGCGATCCGGCGGGCGAGCGGGGCCACCGCCAGGCCAGCCAGCGCCGCCGCGGCGACCGCCGTGACTCCGCCGCCGACAAACGTCTCGTTCCAGGCGATGCCGGCCTTGTCGAGTGCGCGGACCGCGATCGCACGCACGCCGCAAGGCGGCGCCAGCGTCGCCAGCCGCAACGGCTCGTCCCGGCGCCAGGCGAAGCGTTTGGCCGCGAGCCAGCCGAATTCATCTACCGTCAGCTTCTCGCCGCCGCGCCGGCTGCCTTCCTGGCGCACCACGATCGCATCGAGGTCGCCGCCATCGTAGGCATCGGTGATCTCGCGGGAAAAGCCGATCGTCACGTTGAGCGCCAGTTGCGATGACATCGCGTGAAGCCGCTCCAGCAGCGGCACCAGTTCCGGCCCGCCGGCATGGTCGCTGATCCCGAGCGACAGGATCTGGCGCGCCGGCGCCTCGCCGATCAATGCGCGGTCGTGCGCCGCCATCAGCGCGCGGGCGTGATGCAGGAACGCCGCGCCATCGGCGGTCAGCCCCACCGAGCGCGGCGAGCGTTCGACCAGCCGCCGGCCGACCACGGCCTCCAGCCGCTGCAGTTTCAGGCTGACCGAGGCTTGCGTGGTGCCGAGCGCTTCGGCGGTGCGGGTGAAACTCTGCAGTTCGGCGACCAGCAGGAAGGCCTGCACGGTATCGATGTCGAGGTTGCTCATGTCATCATCAACAATTGTTATCACTGTTATGAACAGAGATAAGATACCAAAATGATAGCGGCAGGTCTAGTTTGAGATGGCGCGGTAAATAGCCCGCGAAGCCAGCCCAAGGAGAACGAACGTGCCGCTCATCACCGTCACCTATTCGAGCTTTCGCAAGGCCCCAACGCTGAAGGCCGAGATTGCGTCCGCGGTCAGCGATCTGACCGCCACTATCCTGCACAAGGATCCCAGGGTCACGGCTGTCATCGTCAAGTCGGTCGATGCCGCCGACTGGTTCGCTGGTGGCAGGTCGCTAGCGGAGCAGAGCCTCGCCAGCTTCTGGCTCGACGTTCATGTCAGCGAGGGCACCAACACCAAGGACGAGAAGGCGGCCTATCTTGCCGCAATCTTCAAGCGCATGGTCGAGCTGCTCGGGCCGCTGCATGAAGAGAGCTACGCCCATGTCGACGAGGTCCGGGGCGATGCCTACGGCTTCGGCGGTCTGACGCAGGAACGCCGCTACATCGCCGGCAAGCTCGAGGTCGCGCCGCAGCGGGCGGCGGCGTGAGGCCCGGCGCGCGCTGGACTCCGCGAAGGTCCAATTTATAGTTGGGACTTCACCGGGACCGGCGCGCATGCCGATCGATTTGCAGAGCATTGACACCGGCGCCGCGCGGCTTCGCGTGGCGATCACGGGCGAGGGGCCCCTGATCGTGCTGGTCCACGGCTTTCCCGAGAGCTGGTATTCCTGGCGGCATCAGATTCCGGTGCTGGCGGATGCCGGCTTCCGGGTCGCCGCCCCGGATGTGCGTGGATATGGCGGCAGCGACAGGCCGCATGCGATCGATGCCTACGCGATCAAGGAAATGTGCGGCGACATCGCAGGCCTGATTTCCGCGCTCGGCGCCCGGCAAGCCGTCGTTGTCGGCCATGACTGGGGCGCCCCGATCGCTTATGCGACCGCGCTGTTTCACCCCGCGCGCGTTCGCGCGGTGGCCGGACTGAGCGCACCGTATCTCGGCCGCGGGCCGATGCCGAGTGTCGAGCTGTTCCGCAAGATCTACCAGGACCGCTTCTTCTATCAGCTCTATTTTCAGGAGCCCGGCGTCGCCGAGGCTGAACTGGAAGCCGACATCCGCATCAGCCTGCGCAAGTTCTACTACGGGAGCAGCGGCGAGGCGCGGAAAGCAGACGACAGGGTCGCAAATCCGGCAGGACCGGGATTGCTCGATCGCCTGGTCGATCCTGCGCAGCTTCCGTCCTGGCTGACCGAGGCCGACCTCGATTATTACGAAAGCCGGTTCCGCGAGAGCGGATTTCGCGGTCCGCTCAATCGCTATCGCAATTCCGAGCGCGATTTCGCCGACATGGCCGAGTTCGATGGCCAGCAGATCGCGCAACCGGCGGCATTCCTGGCCGGCAGCCTCGAACCCATCCTGGGCATGATCCCCGGCGTCGATATGGTCGAACTGATGCGGGCCCAATGCGCCGACCTTCGGCTGGTCAGGATCATGGAAGGCGCCGGCCACTGGCTGCAACAGGAGCGGCCCGCCGAGGTCAACGCAGCACTGCTCGAATTTTTGGGCACGCTGCCGGGAATCTAGCTCGCCACTTCCGGCAGGCGCGCGGTCGCGCCGAACACTTCGATAAAAGCCTGCCGGAGCGCGACGTCGACGTCTTCCATCGTTACGGGAAGGCCGAGATCGACCAGCGAGGTGACGCCGTATCTGGCATCAACAACGCCGCAGGGCACGATCGCCTGGAAATGTGCGAGCTCCGGCTCGACATTGATGGCGATGCCGTGGAACGACACCCAGCGCCGCAGCCGCACGCCGATCGCAGCGATCTTGTCTTCGTGGCCGGCGCCCTTGTCGGGCCGCTTCACCCAGACGCCGACGCGATCCTCCCGGCGCTCGCCCCTGACGTTGAAGGCATCGAGCGTCCGGATGATCCATTCTTCCAGGCCGGCGACATAGGCGCGCACGTCGGGCCGGCGCCGCTTCAGGTCGAGCATCACATAGGCCACCCGCTGGCCCGGGCCGTGATAGGTGAGCTGGCCCCCACGGCCGGTGGTGAACAGGGGGAATCGCGGATCGAGCAGGTCGGCCCGCTTGCCGCTGGTGCCGGAGGTGTAGAGCGGCGGATGCTCCAGCAGCCACACCAGTTCGGAAGCCTTTCCGTCGGCGATATCGGCCGCGCGCGCTTCCATCGCAGCGACGGCCTCGGGGTAGGGCACGGGGGCGGCCGCGATTCGCCATTCGACGTCCCCACCGCCGGAAGGCCGCGCGAAGGTCGTCAAATCAAGGCTTTGGCGATCATTAACCATTGGCTAACCATAACGTGGTCAGTTGGAACCCAACAGATTTAGTTCTTGGTTTGGTGGTTCAGAAGTGGCGACCCTCGATAAAGTCTCCGTCGATCTCATGGTGGTGCTCGGCACCACCACAATGCCCATCCACCAGGTCATGCGGCTCTCCCGCGGCGCTATCATCGAGCTGGATGCCACCGAGGCGGACGAGGTCAAGATCCTCGCCAACAACCTGCCGGTGGCTTCCGGCGTGGTGCTGGTGGATCGCAACCGTATCGCGGTCGAAGTCAAGCAAATGCTGCCGAAATTACCGGGTGTTAGGTAGCTAATTCGGTCGCAAAACCGCCTTGTCCCCCCATCTCCGATTTGTTACATCGGCGCCGTTGATCCGGCAGGCCGCATCGTTCCAGCCGGTATCCCAAGCGCTCGTGGCGGAATTGGTAGACGCGCTGCCTTGAGGTGGCAGTGAGTAAAATCGTGGGGGTTCGAGTCCCTCCGAGCGCACCAAGGGCGTAAATCATTGATGCGAAAAGTATTTTCGCGATTTATACTCCCACATTGTTACTCACAGCGAGCGCTGGTTTTTGTTCCGCGCAATCTTGCCTGTTTGATTTCGCGCGTCTCGGTGCAGTGCTTGCTCTTTCGGTCGTCGCATCCTTATTTGAACCAACGCCCCGCGAAACCACCATTTCCACACGAGAGTGTAGTGGCGTAGCCCAGCGTCGAAATCGGCGGGCCTCCCGCTTCATGATGGTGTCCCTAAAGCCTCTTGTCGAACCGGAAGAGCAGCAAATATCCGGCCGGCACAAAGAACAGTGTCAACAGCGAAGCGATGGCAAGCCCGGACATCATGAGCACGGCCATGGGCTGCCATAATGCGCCGCCGGCGATCGCCATCGGCGCCAGTCCGAGCACTGTCGTTGCCGATGTCAGCAGGATCGGTCGCAAACGCTTTTCAGAGGCGACAACAATCGCGTCGCGCAGGTCAAGCTCCCTTCGCTCGATGTCGATCTGATCGATCAGCACGATGGCGTTGTTGATGATGATTCCCGATAGGCTGATGATGCCGAGCGTTCCAAAGAACGAAAGCGGCTGTCCGGTCAGCAGCAGGCCGAATGGGATGCCGATCACGATCAACGGAATGGTGATGAATGTCAGCAGTGTGCGCCGAAAGGAGTTGAATTGCAGAATGATCGCCAGCACCATGATGCCAAGGGCGAGAGGAAATCCTGCGGCGAGCTTCTGGTTGGTCTCCGCGCTCTTCTCGATCTCGCCCCCGATCGTGTAGTGATAGCCGCCGGCCAGGTCGAGCGCCGGCAGGGCGGGGCGAATGGACTCCAGGAGCTGCCCGGCCGTCAGCGAAGCGCTCCGGGCGGTGACGGTGATCGTTCGTTCCTGGTTTTTCCGCCTGATGCGAGCAAAATCGAACTCCGGCCTTAGCCTGGCCACCTGTGCGAGCGGGATCAATCCGCCATTCTTCGCGAAGGTCGCGCTGGTGAGCCCTTCCAGATTCTCGGAGGTGTATGCTCCGGCGCGGAGCACGATGGGAATGAGATTGTCGCCTTCGCGATAGATCGACACGGCGGCACCGCTGAAATAGGTATTGAGGAGCTGCGTAATCTCTTCGGATGTTATTCCGAGCTGCCGCGCGCGATCCTGATCGATCTCGACAACCACCTTGATGAGCTTGTTGCCCCAATCGTCTTCGTTGTCGTGAACGTCCGGCGCCGCCCGAAACAGCGCTTGTACGCTTGCGCTGAGCGCCAGCAGGCGGTCGGCGTCGGGGCCGGAGATTTCTACGTCGACGATGCCGGATTCCACCGCGCCCATCGCCAGGCGCTTGATCTTGAACCTCGCTTCCGGGTGATTGGCGTACAGATATTTCCAGGCGCGATCCGCAGCCCGCACTGCACCGGCGTAGTCGTTGGTGTTGATCAGGAAGAAGGCCGACGCGGGATCGGGCGCCACGGGAGTCAGCGTCAGATAGAATCTCGGGCCGCCATCCCCGATGTAGACGATGTTGCTCGCGATCTCGGGGTTTTGGGTCTTGTCGCCGAGCCATCTGGAGATTTCCAGCGCTTTGGTCTCGGTGCGGGAGACGTCGGTTCCATCAGGCATGTTCATGTAAATGAGGAACTGGTTGCGCTCGCTCAGCGGGAACATCTGTTTTGGCACGCGGCCGAACAGCGACAGCGACAGCAAGACTAAGACGATGCACGCGGCCAGCACGATCGGCGAAAAGCGGAGCGCGGTCCGCAAGGCGATCGCGTAGAGCCTTTGCAGCCGTGAAGGAGAAGCAGCCTGGTTTTCCGCAACCTGGCCGCGGCCGAACAACCAGACCGTCAACGCCGGAAGGATGTAGACGGCCGTGATCCACGAGCCGGTCAGCGTCAAGGCGACGACCGCGGCGAGCGAGTAGCCATATTCGCCCGACGATCCCGGAAGCAGAAACAGCGGCAGAAAAGCCGCAACCGTCGTGACCGACGATATCAGCAGGGGAAGCGCGTATTGCTCGCCGGAGGCGAGACCCGCAGCCTGGGCCGGCACGCCGCGGCCCATCCGGCTGACAATATCCTCGACGATCACCACGCCGTTGTCGACCAGGAGACCCAGTGCAATGATGATGGCAGCAATCGATACCTGCTCGAGCGCAATGCCGAGCCAACGCATGCCGATGAGCGAAAACATCACAGCGAAGGGAACGATCATCGCCGCGACCAATCCCGCGCGCAGGCCCAGAAACAGCACGACCAGCGCGGCCACGACGACAAAGGTCTGCGCAACGTTTGACAGCGCAGAATTGACGGAGGCGCGGACCTGTTCCGCCTGGTAAGTCGCGAAATTGATCGCATATCCGATCGGGAGTTGCTGCTCATAGGCGCGTGCCGTCGCGCGCAGCTTTTGTCCAAGCTGAGTTACATCCTGATCGGGCTGCATGATCACGCTGAGCACGACTGCGGATCGCCCGTTGAAGTAAGCCGGCTTGATTTTGGGGGAGACGTAGCCGCGGTGAACGGTGACGAGATCGGCAAGTCTTACCAGGTTGTCCGTCGCACCCACGCGGGTCAGCATGGTTTCGACGCCACGCACATTCGGAAAGTCGCCTGATGTTTCCAGCAGCAGGCGTGTGCCCTCGATATTGATGGATCCCGACGGCAGCACGACGTTTTGCGCCTGAAGGTCCTTGACCAGGGTGTTGAGCTGGACGCCGACGGCCGCGAGTTTTCGCGTGTCCAGTTCCAGCCAAACGCGTTCGTCCTGAACCCCGAAGAGATCAATCTTGGAGATTCCGCTCAGCTGATAGAGTTTCTTGCGGAAATCGTCCGCGACATCCTTCAGTTCGCGCGGTGAAAAACCATCGCCGGTTATCGCGATCGTTGCAATGGCAACATCGCCGAAGTCGCTGTTGACGAACGGGCCGACGACGCCGTCGGGCAGCTCGATCTTGACGTCGCCAACCTTGTCGCGCAGCCGTTGCCAGGTCGCGCTGACATTGCCGACCTCATCGTTGAGATCGACGTAGATCGTCAGCGATCCTTCGCTCCCAAGCGTCCTGATATCCTTGACTTCGGCGAGCTCGCGGATTTTCCGTTCGATCGGAACCGCAATCAGGTTTTCGATGCGCTCGGGCGCCATTCCCGGGAACAGCGCCGATACCACCGCCGTGCGAATGACGATGACCGGGTCCTCGCGCTTGGGAAAATTCGGATAGAGGACCACGCCGGCAACAAGCAGCCCAATCATGGCTGCAATGGTGAATCGCGACCGCGCAAGACCAAATCGCGTGAGGAGACTCACGATACCTACTCCACGACGGGTAGAAGCTTGACTTTTTGTCCGTCAAGCAAATAGGAGACGCCGGCCGCGGCAACGATGTCGCCCGCGCCAAGGCCTTCCGTGACGATCAGGCGATTGTCACGGACCCCTCCAACTGTGACCTTGCGCTTGTTCACTGTCGAGCTGGCGCCATTATAGACAAAGACGGTCGCAGCGCCCTCCAGTTCCTTTCCGGCCTCGGGCGCAATGACACTGAGCGGCAGCAGAAAGCCGCTTTCTACACCGATCAGTGGCTCCTGGATCGCGACTTCGACCGACATCCCGGCATTCAGCCCCGCAACCCTATCTTCCAGCCGGACAACGACCGGGAACGCAGAGACCTGCTCTGCCTTGGACCCGAGCTCCTTGATCTCTCCCTTGAGCGAGAGATCAGGCATGTCGGCGACCTTGACGGTGACCGGTTGCCCGACCTTCAGGGTTTGAAAGGTCGGGGAGGGAATGAGGAAAGACATCTCGAAACGGTCGTCACTGTACAAGGTGACAATCGGTTGCCCGGCTGAAACCTGTGCGAATGACTTGACCTCGACGCGGGCGATGGTGCCGGAGAACGGAGCAACGAGCTTGCTGCGGTCCAGGTTGTGTTCTGCCAGTTCGAGCTGGCGCTTCGCCTGGTCGAATTGCGCTCTCGCCGTGAGCAAGGTCGCTTTCGACTGATCGAATATGGCTTGGGTTGTGACCCCTTTTCCGAGCAGGTCTTCCTTGCGCCGGAAATCGCCTTCTGCGTTATCGAGCTGGGCCTGCGCCTGCTGCACGCCGGCACTGGCCTGGTCGACCTGCGACTGCAGCGAACGCGAGTCGATTTCCGCCAGAAGGTCTCCCAACTGCACCTTTTGGCCGACAGCGAGCGTTACCGCTTTCAATTGTCCGGTAATTTCGAAGGATAGACTGCTGACGTCCGCCGGCTGCAGGACCGTGGGAAAACGGCGAACCCGACTCTCGGCTTTTGTGCCTACCTTGAAGGCGCGAAGTCCCCGCACGGGTTGCTCGGTGACTTCCGGATCCTTTCCGCTGCAGGCTTGTAAGCCGAACACGATCATCGCGCAGATCACAAACCGCAACGGTCGTCGACTCATTGTCGGCTCCATCTGAGGCATTTGAGGCGGCGTCGGCGTGTTGCATTCTTCCCCAAACAATGCCGCCTGCCAAGAGCGGCCGATCTCATCCATGTGATCTTTGCGCGATAGCGTCCGGCGGGAAGCTACCCTTCCGGCGTTGTTCTCTGGTTGCATCGCAATACGAACACCATGCACGCCACCAAACCCATGATATCGCTCTTCGAAGCCGTAAGATCGTTGTCGGACAAAAGCACGGTAAGCGACTTTCCACTTCCGCTTCAACGTAATCTAAACTTGAAAACATCCGACTAAAGCGCAAACATACTTGCGCTTACTTCTCGTGCCGCCCTCACTGGAGTGATCGAATGACTATCACCGAGAGGCAAGTGAATGCGGCTCAACAGGCATGGTGCGAAGGTTTAGTGAGGATCGGAACGGTCTATAAGGCGTCCGGAGATTTTCGGGCGGCTGCAACGGTCGTGATCGATGAACTCTACGATTACCAGGACGGAGTGGTGTTTTTCAAACCCACGCAGGCTCACGGCCGTCAGACGTTTCGCAATACGGCGCGAGGTGCACTGTCATACTTTGTCGGTGGCGATCCCGAATTTCCCGATGACAAGGGCTTTGCCTTAAAGCCTTGGGCGCGCGTCTGGTACGACAACAACGCCGCTGAAAATGGGATTCAGATTCACGGAATAATTGCCATTACCATGGGCAACGTATATCTCGCCGACTATGAGGGGAACGAAATCATGGTCGACAAGACCTTCGTTTTTCGCCTCTGCAAGGATGGCAAGCTTCGGCTTTGCGCCCACAAATCGGCGCTACCCTACGTTCCAGATACCTGATTGATTCCATACCGTTCACGAGAGTGAACTTGCCGGTTCTGTCCGGGGAGTTTGGAAAAGGGGAGAATTTTGTCAGGGATCGCGATCACGCGTGGCGACATTTTTGGCGGCATAACTGCCGGCATCGTAGCGTTGCCGCTTTGCCTCGCGTTTGGCGTTGCCTCGGGATTGGGGCCTGCCGCCGGATTGTACGGTGGAATTATCCTGGGCATCGTTGCCGCACTGTTGGGAGGCACGCCAGTCCAGATCTCCGGTCCGACGGCACCCATGACGCTTATTGCGGCCAGCGTCGTTGCGGCAAACACATCATCCAACGGAGTAGTGCAGCTCGCGCCGGTTGTTGGAATTTTTTGCCTCGCGGGTGCCTTGCAAGTGCTCTTCGGGATCGCAAGGCTTGGAAATTATATTCGGTTCCTGCCATATCCGGCGATCTCGGGCCTGATGACAGGCATCGGGATTATCATCATCATTCAGCAGATTTTCCCGATAGTGGGTCTGCCTTCGCCATCATCCAATCCGGTCGAAATTCTGAAGTCTTTCGGCGCCCTCGCGCAAGGCGCCCGCCTTGATGCGTTCCTGCTTGCGGCGGCGACCGTCGCGATATCATTTCTTCTCCCGCGCTTTCTTTCGGCCGTGCCTCCGTCTCTCGTTGCATTGATCCTGCTGACGGGCATAGCCGTAGCTTTCGGGCTTTCGGCGCCGACCATCGGCGACATTCCCAGGGGGCTGCCGGACTTTGTCCTGCCCGGGCTCAACATTGCCGACTTCAAGTTTTCCTTCATTGCTGCATTTCAACTCGCGTTCCTCGGCGCGATCGACGCTTTAACGACATCGCTCGTCACGGATAACATGACGAAGACGCATCACGACAGCAATCGAGAGCTGATCGGCCAGGGTACCGGCAATATAGGTGCGGCGCTGTTCGGCGGTATTCCGGGCGCCGGCGCGTTCGTGCGAACCGCCATCAATGTTCGGGCCGGTGGACGGCATCGCTCCTCGGGAGTGATACATGGTCTCTTCCTGCTGGCGGTTCTTCTCGGTCTATCCAGCGTAGTGCGGTACATTCCTCACGCCGTCTTGTCAGGAATTCTGGTCAGCGCCGGGTTGAGCATCATCGACTATCGCAGCCTTGCTCATCTGTTTCGCGCGCCGCGCGGCGACACGTGGGTCATGCTGATCGTTGTGGTATTGACGATATTCACTGATCTGATCACTGCGGTCGGCACCGGCGCCGTGCTTGCATCCTTGATCTTCATGACCAAGATTGCGCGCACGATGGAACAGAACACGACTCTGACACTGGTCGAAGATGAGTTGTGGCAGGATGAACTCGAGATCCCGGACGAACTAAAGCAGCGGCTTCTGATCAAGCATGTCAACGGCCCGCTGTTCTTTGGATTTGTCTATGCTTTTCGCCGAATTGCTGAGCGAGCGACGGTTGGAAAAATGCTCGTGCTGCGGATGGAGCGCGTAACCTATATGGATCAATCCGGAATTTATGCACTGCAGGACGTATTGGTTGATCTGGAAGCTGCTGGATTAAAGGTATTTGTTGTCGGACTTCCTCAAGACCAGATCGACCAGCTTGAGGCGATGCACATTGTTCCAACAGTTTTGTCTGAAAAGGACTTCTTCCAGAATTTCGATGAGTTCAAGCAACGGCTCCCCGCAATCGTTGCAGAGCTCAGCCGCACGAGCGGCGCGGACCGGCCAATCAAGACGATCGATAGTTGACCAACGTCTTTTCAATGGTCCGCAGGGTCGGCCGCTGCGCTACTGAAACGGCGCCGCGCCCCCGACTTGGTGCAGCCTGGGTATTCCGCTCGAAGAGCACTTATAGGCGGGAAATGCACCTTATGGCTTGACAAGTCTTGGCAACCCATTGATATCGCAGCAAACGCGACCGCCCTCCGAGCGCACCACAAAATCATGCAGTTTGAGCCCGCCCCAATCGATTCGGTGAGCTCATGCGCATGCCCGCAATGCCGCGAGCGCGCGATTCCTTTGAAGGCAGCAGGAAACTCGAAACCTTACTGTAACACCGTTGGCGTAAACTGAGAGGACCATCGGTCGGCGGTTCCGGCCCGATCGGCGCAGTTCGCCCCTTCCCAGACTACCCGGAGCACTTGCATGCTGTTTCTCGGCTACGCCTACCGATTCCTCTCCAATTTCGTGTTCCTGGCGCTGGTCTATCTCGCCCTGAATTTCCTGGAGAAGTACCAGAACCGTGTGGTCGTCGCGGTTCTCGTGCTGGTCTACGCCGGCATGCACGCGGCGACGGCGCTGCGGTCGTTTCATTTCTTCCAGCGCATCGAGCGACTTGAGCTGGAGGCGCGCAAACTGATCGCGGCGACCGGCGAGGGGCCGAATTCGACCTCTGTGCGCAAGCAGGTCATCACCGAGGTCAGCGCGCTCCGCCACGCCGGCGAGATGAAGTCGTATATCGACCTGTTGTTTCTCGCCCTGGTCATCCTGCTCTGCGTCACCAAGATCCTGTCGAGCTGAGCGGAGACGTTTTCGGTTGCGCTGGAAAGCGCTCTAGCGCTTCTTCAGGCCGGCAACCCGGACCGACCCCGGTTTCTTTTTGCCTGGTGCTGCCTGCTTCTGCGGGCCACGGCCGGCATGTGCAGCGTGCCGGGTCTGGTGCGCGGCCGGTCTGACGGCCGCCGGCCCGCCATGCGCCTGCCGCGTCAGAGCGCCGCGCGCCTGTCGCCGGGACTTGCCGGGCTGTACCGGAGCCGGCTTGGCGGAGGCTTCTGTTTCAAGGGCCGCCTGCGCGG
This sequence comes from Afipia sp. GAS231, assembly GCF_900103365.1. Lineage (NCBI taxonomy): Bacteria > Pseudomonadati > Pseudomonadota > Alphaproteobacteria > Hyphomicrobiales > Nitrobacteraceae > Afipia > Afipia sp. GAS231. The sequence continues at coordinate 636,213 of NZ_LT629703.1, read as the reverse complement.
CTTGTTCGCTGCGATGCAGGGTGCCCAGCATCGTGACGTCAGCCGATTCCGGCATATGGAAGAGGCCCGCGGCTGGAACCGCCAACGTCGTCGCGTCGCCGTTCTGCGCCAAAATCATTTCGCTTGGCCACTTTGTCCGTTGCGCCAGCGGCACGCCGCGCATGCGGCGCGTCAGCATGCCGAGTTCGGCATCGCGCCAGTCGAAATCGAACCAGGCCGGCGCGGGAAGCGTTGCCGCGGCGGCGTAAACGAAATTCGGAATTTTCGGCCAGCGCGACGTCGCCACCGTCTCCGTTGTCGGGTTGATGTACCATTGCTGCGGCTCGGTCGGTGTCGCCGGCTGTTCCGGCGTTGCCGGCACCACGTGAACGATGCGATAGCCGCGCGCTTTCAGGGTTTGCAGGATCTTCGGCAGCGCCGCCACCGTGCGCGCCTGAATGTCGTGCAGCAGCAGAATGCCTTTTCCCTTGGCCTCCAGTCGCTTGATCGCGAGATCGTAGACGCGCTGCGGGGAGATACGGTGCCAGTCGTCGGCGGGAAAATCCGCGCTCCAGAGCTGGATGCCCTTGGATTCCGCGTAGGCCTCGATGGCGTCGTTGCGGCCGAGGCCGGGAATGCGGAAGAACGGCGCAGGTTCAGTGCCGTCGGCGAGGGCTGCCGTTACCGAGGCGATGCCGTCGTCGATTTCCTTTTGCGCACGATCGAACGGCATGCGCTGCATGTTCGACGGATGATTCTGGGTGTGAGTGGCAACCGTGTGGCCGGCATCACGAACCTTGCGCACGCCTTCCGGATTGGCCCTGGCCTGCGATCCGACCAGGAAGAAAGTCGCCTTCACACATTGGTCGGCGAGGATTTGCAGGACCTGGTAGCTGTTCTTCGGGATCGGACCGTCGTCGAACGTCAGCACCACCTCATGGTCCCTGAGCGGCAGCGTCTTGGCGTATTGCATGGTGCCGATGATGGGATATTCGCGCGGATCGACCACCAGCGTGCGGGACGTGCCGAGCGCGTCGGGATGGCCGGGGCAACCGGCGGCCGAAGCACGTTGTGCCGGGATCAGAGCCAGCACGCCCAGACAGAGCGCGGCCGATATCCGGCCCCGGTGCCTCACACCTACGCTCGCAATCATAAAACCCCGGCTTCATTCCAATGAGGACGCAAATATCTACCCGTCTAGCTATCCTTGGCGCCATGAATGACGCCTTAACCGTCCGAATTCCACCCCTAATTTGGCCGCCGGTGACGATCCGGACCCCGAAGGGGCGCGGCAGCAACAGCTGGGACTTCGAATTGTCGAAAAGATGATGTCCGAACAATAAGATCAGATCATGATCCGATCCATCGCATCATGATCTAGCGCGCCTTGTCGGCGACGGTTTTCGGCGCGGCTGCGACCACATGGACCACGCGATAGTGATTGTCGCGGAGGTAGCGCAACAAGGCCGGCAGCATCGCCGCGGTCTGCGCCTTGGGATCGTGCAGCAGGATAATGCCCTTGCGGGCGATCGTGAGCCGCTCGGTGAGCAGTTTCAGCTCCTGCTGCGGCGTCATCTTGTTCCAGTCGCTGGCCCAGAGATCGGCGCCGAACACCGCAATGCCGCGCTTTTCCAGATTGTCGAGCGTCCGGGGCGTCATTTCGAAGTAGGGGAAGCGAAAGAACGGCGTGGTCGGGTTCGTGGTCGCGGTGCCGTGAAGGGCAGTCTCCACCGCGGCGATGCCCTTGTCGATCTCGCCGGCGGCAGTTTCGGGCTTGGTATATTTGAGATTGCGATGGCTCCAGGTGTGGTGCCCGATGGTATGGCCCTGGGCGGCCATGGTCCGCACCAGTTCCGGGTGTTCCGAGGCTGACCTTCCGATCAGGAAGAATGTCGCGTGCACGCATTCGTCCGCCAGCGCCTTCAAAACCTTCGAGGTCGTGGCCGGCCACGGACCGTCGTCGAAGGTCAGCACCACCTCGTGATCTCCAAGCGGCAATGTCTGCGGAAAGCTCTTCAGGCCGACGCGCGGAGAGATTGCGGGGTCGACGACGAGAACGCGTGAGGTGCCGAGCACGTCCTTGCGGGCGCATTCGGTTGCCTGCGCCGCCATGATCGTGGCGAACAGAGCGGCGACGGCCGCGCTCAGCGTTTTGATCGACTTTCCGGTCATTCCAAGTTCTACATATTTGTCATTGCGCTCTGCATTGCCGATTGGGTAATGCGTGCTGCGATAGCTCAGACGAGTTCTCTCATTCTGTCAAACCGGCGAGGCGCGCATGGCCGAGGATATCGACGTGGCCCATCCCGCCGAAGCGCGCGCCGCCGACGGCGCCGTGCTCGATCATCTCCAGATGCGGGATGAAGACGGCCAAATCCGCCAGGAATTTGTCGAAGAAATTACCCGCGCCATCCAGGCCGGTGAGGCGCCGCGGCTGCGCGAAGTGGTCGCGGAACTGCACGAGGCCGATCTCGGTGATTTGATCGGCGCGCTTGAACCCGACGACCGCGTCAACCTGGTCGAATTGACCGGCACCGATTTCGACTTCTCGGCGCTGAACGAGGTCGACGACGCCGTCCGCGAGGAAATCCTCGAGGAACTCGAGCCGGCAACTGTCGCCGAAGGCGTTCGCGAACTGGAATCCGACGACGCCGTCGAACTGCTCGAAGGCCTCGACGAGGAGGACCAGGAAGAGATCCTGGAAAAGCTGCCGCCCTCCGAGCGCGACGCGCTGGAGCGCAGCCTGCTGTATCCGGAAAACTCCGCCGGCCGCCGCATGCAGTCCGAATTCATCGCGGTGCCGCCGGACTGGACCGTCGGCCAGACGATCGACTACATGCGCGATACGCCCGATCTGCCCGAGCGGTTTTATGAAATCTATGCGGTCGATGCCGACAAGCACTGGCAGGGCGCGGTGTCGCTGGACACGCTGCTGCGCGCGCGCCGCCCGGTCAAGGTCAGCGATCTCATCGACGAGGACCGCCGCCGCGTTTCCGTGCTGGACGACCAGGAAGAGGTCGCCCGGATGTTCGGCAAATACAATCTCGTCGCAGCCCCCGTGGTCGATACCACCAACCGTCTGGTCGGCGTCATCACCATCGACGACGTCGTCGACGTCATCGAGGAAGAGGCCGACGAAGACCTGAAGGCGCTCGGCGGCGTCACCAGCGACGAAGAACTGTCCGACAGCGTCTGGACCATCGCACGGGCGCGGTTCAACTGGCTCCTGGTCAATCTTGCGACCGCCTTTCTGGCATCCTCCGTGCTCGGCCTGTTCGAGGGCCAGCTCGAGAAGATGGTGGCGCTGGCGGTGCTGGCGCCGATCGTGGCGAGCCAGGGCGGCAACGCCGCGACCCAGACCATGACGGTAGCGGTGCGGGCGCTGGCGACCCGCGAACTCGGCTCCAAGAATGCGATGCGGGTGGTGATGCGCGAGGCGATGGTCGGCCTCGTCAACGGGCTCGCCTTTGCGGTGATCACGGGCGTTGCCGCGGTGGCGTGGTTCAAGATCCCCGGCCTCGGCGTCGTGATCGGCCTTGCCATCATCTGCAACCTGGTCGCCGGCGCGCTCGGCGGCATCCTGATTCCGATGGTGCTGGAGCGGGTCCGCGCCGACCCGGCGGTCGCGTCCGGCACCTTCGTTACCACCATCACCGACGTGGTCGGCTTCTTCTCGTTTCTCGGCATCGCCACGCTGTGGTTCGGGCTGCAATAGGGACAGACCGAAACGCCCGTTATCGTTAAGCGGACCTTAATGCGCATCGCCGATCATGTTGACCTTGCGAGGTCGAACATGCAGCGCTTGCGGCTAAAAGCAGACGGACGGATTGTCGAATTGCGGGACGGACAGGAGTTTCCGCTGGCCCCCGGAGTCGCACTTGCGATCCCGGCGGTGCCCGGGCTCGCTTCAGCGATGCCCGGGCTCGCCTCAGCGATGCCCGGCGAAGCCTTGACCGCCGAGCCCTGCGAAGCCGCTGCCTTGCCTGCGGTGCGCGACTTGCGCCGTCGCGCGCGCCTGACCCAAACCGAATTCGCCTCCAGGCTCGGCGTGCCCGTCGAAACCATCCGGAACTGGGAGCAGGGCAAGCGCGCCCCGCGTGGACCGGCGCGGGCGTTGCTCGCCGTGATCGCCCATTCGCCGGACACTGTGTTCGCCGCTTTGGCGACCGAGCCGTCATCAGCCTAATTCTTTCGCGGCGCCCGAAGACGCCGCGAGTTGGCACCGCCGCCGCGGCGGATCATAATGGGGCTCGATGCGAGAGTACCCGTAATGCATTTTGTCGAAGCCAATGGCGCAAAAATCCCGGCGATCGGGCTGGGCACCTGGGAATTGCGCGACCGGACCTGCGCGCGCATCGTCGAGCAGGCGCTGCGGCTCGGCTATCGCCACATTGACACCGCACAGGCCTACGACAACGAGCGTGAAGTGGGTGAGGGCGTGCGCGCCTCCGGCGTGAAACGCGACGAGATATTCCTTACCACCAAGATCTGGACGACCCACTTCAAGCCGAACGATCTCGAGCGATCCGCCAAGGAGAGCCTGGCGCGGCTGCGCATGACCGAGGTCGACCTGCTGCTGCTGCATTGGCCGAACCCGCAAGTGCCGCTCGTGGATACGCTGGGTGCGCTGGCGCGGGTCAAGAGCCAGGGATTGGCGCGCCATATCGGCGTGTCCAATTTCACCGTGGCCCTGATCGATGAGGCGGTGGCGGCATGTCCGGAGCCCCTGGTGTGCGATCAGGTCGAGTACCATCCCTATCTCGACCAGACCAAGGTCCGGGACGCCTGCGCACGTCAAGGGATGGCGCTGGTCGCCTATAGTCCGGTCGCCAAGGGCCGTATCAAGAACGACCGCGCGCTGCTGCGGATCGGCGATCGCTATCGCAAGACGGCGGCGCAGGTTTGCCTGCGCTGGCTGGTGCAGCAGAATGTCGTGGCGATCCCGCGAACGTCGAAACTGGAACGGCTCTCGGAGAACATCGAGATCTTCGATTTCGAATTGTTCGAGGACGACATGAAGGCGATTTCCGCCATGGGCGGTGCCGGAGGCCGGCTCACCAATTATGGCTTCGCGCCGAATTGGGATTGAGCCGTTGCCGCGCCGGGCGGTATGCTGGCGGTCAGGGGAAACATCGAGACATTGTTCGGGTACGATGGACCTGCGGCGGATCATACCCACCGACATCACGGTATCGGCGATCGCCCATCTTTCGCTGGTGGCTTTGCTGTTGCTGTTTTCCGAAGTTCATGAATTCGGCACGGTGACGGCCGAGACAATGCCGGTCGAAATCGTGGCGTCGCAGGACGTGCCGCCCGAACCCGCGATAGAGAAACAGGCGGAGCCGGTTCCGACGCCAACACCGACGCCGCTGCCTGATTTTTCCCTGCTCGATACCAGGCCTTCCCCGTCGACCCCGGCTCAGCCGGCGGCAAAGCCGCAGGCGGCCGAACGGCAGCAGAAGCAGGCCGCGCTGGCCGCACCATCAGCGGCTCCCCCGCCGCCCGCCGCACCACCGCAGCCCGCGGCCCAACCGCAACAACCCGCCGCGCCGGCCTACAAGCCGCCCGAGCCTGATCTAACGATCAAATACCAGGTCATGCTGGGCTTGCCGCCGGATCTCTCGCCAGCCTTTCCGGCCGCGTCGCCGGCGGCACCGAAAACCCTCGCCAAAACCGACGACAATTTCGACGGTGCGGCGACACAGGACGCCGACATTGCTTCCAGCGCCGTCGCCGCGTTCCGGCGTCATCTCAAGACCTGCCTGAAATTGCCGCCCTCGCTGGCACCGTCCGACGACGTCAAGGTCAAGCTTCGCGTGATGATGACGCAGCAAGGCAAGCTGGCCGCCGATCCGATCCTGATCGAGGCCAGCGCTTCGATGAAAGGGCCGCTTTTGATGCAGGGCGCGGTCAAGGCGCTGCAGGCCTGCCAGCCCTATGCGATGCTGCCGGCAGACCGTTACGGCGAATGGAAAGTGCTCGATCTCAGCTTCACGCCGCAGGATTTCGGCGGCGCGTCGTAATGTTCATTTTTCGTCATGGCCGGGCTTAGCCGTCCAAAGGACGGCGTCGCTTCCGCTCGCTATGCCCGGCCATCCATGTCTTTCTTGCGCAGAGGGAAGCAAAACGTGGATGCCCGGCACAAGGCCGGGCATGACGGCGGAATAGCAAAGTGTCAGGCTCTATCCAGCGAAATCTGGTAGCGCGCGGCGATCGCCGTCAACTGGTTCCAGGTCTCGTCCTCGACGTCGATGCCGTTGGCGATGCGCTGGGCCCGCGCGATCTGTTCGGGCTCGCCGGCCACCAGAACCGGGAGCGCCGGGTCGGACGGCTTGGCCGATTTCACCCAGCCGATCATGGCGTCGATCTCCGCCAGCATGCTGTCGCGAGAGGACAACCGGCCGGGATCGATGACGATGCTGAGCATGCCGTTGATGATGCCGCGCTCCGGCGGCGTGCTCGTCGACACGCTGGCCGAACCGACAATCGCGCCGGCCAGCAGCTCGCACACCAGCGCCAGCCCAGAGCCCTTGTGATCGCCGAACGGCAGCACCACGCCGCGCGGCTCGGTGTACATCACGGCGGGATCGGTCGTCGGCTGGCCGGCATGGTCGAGCAGTGCGCCGTCGAGCATCGGCTTGCCGGCATTGTGCGCCACGCGCACCTTGCCCAGCGCGACGCGGCTGGTGGCGAAATCGAGCAGGATCGGCTCGTTGCTGGCGGTGCCGGGAATAGCGATACAGACCGGATTGGTCAGGAAGCGCCCCTCGCGTCCACGAAACGGTGCCACCGGTGGCGGGCCGGAAGCGACGTTGACGAAATGCAGCGCCACCATGCCCGCGCGCGCGGCAATCTCGCCATAGGTGCCGACGCGGCCGATGTGGTGGGCGTTACGCAACCCGTTGACCGCAACGCCATGTTTCCTGGCTGCTTCGATCGCCCATTCGACCGCTTGACGGGCGACCACCTGGCCGTAGCCGGCATGCGCATCCCATACCGAGATCGTACCGGTGTCGGAGACGATTTCCGGCTTCTGGTTGGCCTTGAGCGTACCGGCCTCGAAGTCTCTGACATAGGCGACCAGCATCCCGACGCCGTGGCTGTCATGGCCGCGCAGGTTCGCCTCGACCAGATGTTCGGCAACGATGGCAGCTTCCGCAGGTGTACTGCCGCCGGCGGCGACGATGCGGTTTGCAAACGTGCGCAGCCTGGCGTGGTCGATAATCATGTTCTCCCCCTTTTTTTCTTGATTGGTTCGGTCTGGTTGATTGGTTCGATCCAGCGCTTAGCGTTCCATGGCCTTCCAGGCGTTCGACGCAAATTGCCTGCGCCAGGTCACGATGACAACCATGGCCGTGGTCACGAACAGCACCCATGGACTGACGAACCAGCCGAGATAGCCGAGCGCGAAGAAGAACGAGCGCTGGCCGCGGTTGAAGTGCTGGCCCGCGGATTCGAACAAGCGCGTGGTGCGCAACACATGGGCTTCGGCTTCAGGGGTGTCTTTTTGTGAGGACGGCGGCATCGCGCCGAGCAGGATCGCGACATAGTTGAACAGACGGTACGCCCATGAGAATTTGAAGAACGCGTAAGTGAAGATCAGGATCAGCCCGACGCATTTGACTTCCCACAAGGCAGGCGAGGGGCTGAGATCGACCGGCAGCGCGCCGAGCACCGCCAGGGCGTCGTTGGTGGCGCGCAGCAGCGCCAGTCCGCCGCCGATCGCGATCAGGCTCGAGGAGGCGAAGAACGCCGTGCCGTTCTGCAGCGACGCCATGATCTGCATGTCGACCATGCGCGTTTCGCGGTTGAGCAGGTTTCGGATCCAGACCTCGCGATAGATGTGCATGCGGGCGGACAGGCTGTTGCGCCCGTAGGCGGTCCGCTCCAGCGTGATGGCATAGACCGTCCACTCGATGACGAAGAATCCGACGGCGGCGATATCGACCCAATATCCGCGCATGTTGCTCCCTATCGATCGCCAAATCTTGTCGATTGCCAAGTCTTATCGGTCGCCAAGGCTTCGATCTGAAGTCTTGCCGATTTCAAGTCTTGCCGATGTACAGGTTGAACGCCCACAGCGCACTATGGCAAGATGGCGTCCCAACAGGATTTCCCTTGAAATGTTGAAACTCGTCATCGGTAACAAGAACTATTCGTCATGGTCGATGCGGCCATGGCTGGCGCTGCGCGCCAATAACATCCCGTTCGAAGAGGTGTTCATCCCGCTTTACACCGATCAGGCCGACAAGGACCGGATCCTGAGCGTTTCGCTTTCGGGCAAGGTGCCGGCGCTGGTCGATGGCGATGTCACCGTGTGGGATTCGCTGGCGATCATCGAGTATTTGGCCGAGAAATTCCCGCAAGTGAAACTGTGGCCGGAAGACCGTGCCCGTCGCGCGCATGCGCGGTCGATCTCGGCGGAGATGCATTCGGGCTTCATGCCGCTGCGCAACGAATGCGGCATGAATCTGCACCGGCCGGTCGGCGCCATCACACTGTCCGAGGATGCGCTGGCCAATGTGGCGCGGGTTCAGGAAATCTGGGCCGATTGCTTCCGGCGCTACGGCAATGATGGCCCGTTCCTGTTCGGCGGCTTCGGCGGCGCGGATGCGATGTTTGCGCCTGTCGTGCACCGGTTTCGCACCTACGCGATCGAGGTAAACGGCGATGCGCGGCACTATTTCGAGGCGATGGCCGCAAACGGGGCCTTCCAGCAATGGACCCGCGAGGGGCTGGCCGAAACGATCCGGATCGAGCGCTTCGAGACGGTGTGACATCCTTTTCGTGATGTCATCGCCGCTTGACGGATTGCCGCTAAAGCGGTCTGAATCCGGGAACCGGCTGACGCCACCGATCGAAAGGACGCGACCATGGGAATTCTCGATTCACTGGAAAATTCGGATGCGTTCAAGGGCGTGCTCGGTCAGCTCGAATCTGCCGTCATTCCGGTGGTGCTGAGCGAGGTGCTCGGTAACGGCGGCCAGGGGGGCGGATTGTCGGCGATCGTCGCCAAGCTTCAGCAGGCAGGCCTTGGCGATCAGGTCAAATCCTGGATCGGCAACGGTCAGAACCTGCCGATTACGGCCGAGCAACTGCAGCAGGTGCTGGGCAGCGACACCGTCAAGCAGCTCGCAGCGCGCTTCAACATTCCCGTCGACCAGCTCGCCAAGGTGTTGGCGCAGCAGCTCCCGGCCGCCGTCGACCATGCCAGCCCGGACGGCAGGCTGCCGCACACCGCCTGACCGCGAAATCTCGGTTGGGATAGCCGCCATGCGGATTCCCCGGAACCCTTGGGATCGCCGTCTATCGTGCTGAAAACGCTTGGAAATATGTGTCTTTTCCGTGCCCCGATGTTGCTGGCTTTTGGCGCCTTCGGTGTGCTAGGTTGGCACAGGGTTCTCAAGTCGGCCGAAAGCTAGTGGGACCATGAGCGCGGCCGGCGTTCTTGCGTATGGAGAGGGCGTTGAAGCACAAGTACTCCGTTGGAGAGACTGTCTATTTTACTGCCAGCAATGTTGCCCGTCCGGCCGCTACCGGCACCTATGAGGTGATCCGGCTGCTTCCGACCGATGGCGACGATTGTCAGTATCGCATCAAAAGCTCGGCTGAAACATTCGAACGGGTCGCCAAGGAAAGCCAGCTCGCGGTTTCCTGAATTTGTTGTGCGCTGACAGCCGGCTGACGGTTCCGTTTCGACCGCCGTCAAAAGGCCCCGTTCGCAGAACAATTTTGGCGAAGGTTGAATACCGCCAGACGCGGATTCGCCTTCGACGATCGTATGTTTGCTGCGTTGAGGGACACCGCGCATGAACTGGGCTCCTTGATGAACTGGGCGTGGGCTTCGTCGCTGGATGAGATCTGGCGCTTGCCGACCTTTCCGATGTGGCTGACGCTGGCCGCGGCGGGATTTTTCGGAATCATCCTCCTCATCACGCTATTGCGGGCGGAGAAATCCGTGGCCAACGGCGCGCTGACGGTCATCACGCTGCTGGCAATCGGCGTTGCGGTGGCGGCGACGATCCGCGGTTTCGGGCCGGGCGGGCAGGCCGCTTCCGCCCAAATCCGCAACGTCCAGCCGGTGCGTGCAGGGTTGCCGCAGCTTTCCTGTATCGACGACCTCGCCGGCGATGCCGTGCTGATTGCCTGCGAGAAGACGCTGTTCGGTTCGGCCGAGTCCTCCGCAGCAGCTGTTGCCTATGCGGCCTCGCTGATTACGCAACTGGTCGAGGCCGGTAATGCCGCGACCGCCGGCAAGAACCCGAGTTCCGAATTTCTGGCGCTGCGCCGCGCGGTCGAGCGTGACCGTTATGGGTTGATGGCCTATGTGCTGATGGCGCGCGACCATTGCTCGCCGCAGGCCTGTCCGACGTTTCGCTCGCTGGCTGACAGCCGTCAGCTCGCCGCTAACATGGACGATCACGTCTATGAAAACCTGATCACGCGTTACGCATCGTCGTGGAACGCGCCTGTTCAGGCCGGGGCAGGGCTGGTCGCGGCGCTGCCGCCGTCGATGCCCACGGGCAAACCCACCAGCGCCGAGTTCCCGACCTCGGCTTCGACGCCTGCGGTCAGCATCATGGCGCCGGAGCCCGGGCCCGGCGCGGCCAAGCCTGCGGCGGCGGCCGCGAGAGCACCTGCAGCGGCGGCGCCACCGGCACCGGCTGCTGCAACGGCAGCTCCCGCGCCCGCGGCCCCCAAGAAGCAGGCGGCGGCAAAGCGACCGCCGGCTGCGGCACCGGTCCAGATCGCTCCGGCCGCGCCAGCGCCCGCCACTGCGCCCGCGAATGAATGATCATTTGCAAAGTTAACGCAGGCCGCTAAACCGTTAGCGAAATGGCGCTTCATATTCTCAAGCTTGCGGTCGGTTGCGAGTCCGTCAAGGAACTCCGCGGCTGGGTTGCCGAACGGATGGCGACGGCCAAGAAAAAGGGCCTGCCGCTTCGGCACGTCCACGTCACCCGGATGACACCGAAGCGGGACGAGGAAATCCTGGCCGGCGGCTCGCTTTATTGGGTGATCAAGGGCGAAATCGCCGCGCGCGAAAAGATTATCGCGATCGAACCGTTCCGCGACAAGGACGGCATCGGACGTTGCCGCCTGGTGATGCAGCCGAAGGTGATTGCCGTGTCGCCGCGGCCGATGCGGCCGTTCCAGGGCTGGCGCTATCTGGCCGAGGACGCTGCCCCTGCCGACCTGACCAAATCCTCCGCCGCCAGCGTCGCCGCGATGCCGGAACCGATGCGCCGCGAATTGCGCGATCTCGGACTGCTCTAGGTCGGGTTAGGTGTGGAATCTCAACAGGTCGTCCGCCGGGAGGCCGAGGCGGCTGATGGGCGGTTTGGCTTGCAGGCTGCCGTGTGGTCGATGCCAGTTGTAGTAATGAAGCCAGATCGGCAGGTCTTTGGCCCGCTGGTCTGAGGTGTCATAGGCGCGAGCATAGGCCCACTCGCGCAGCGACGTCTGGATGAAGCGCTCGGCCTTGCCGTTTGTTTGCGGCCTGTAGGGTCTGGTGAAGATGTGCGTGAGGCCGAGCTTCCTGCACGCTCTGGCGAAGGCCTTGGCACGGTAGCAGGAGCCGTTGTCGGTCATGATGCCGGTGACCTTCATGCCGAGGCTGCGGTAGTAAGTGACGGCCTCCGTGAGGAAGGCGATGGCGCTCTCCTTCTTCTGATCCCGCCGGATCTGGGAGAAGGCCAGGCGCGAGGCATCGTCGATGGCGACGTGGACGAACTCGTGGCCGGCGCCGCGGCTTTCGCCCTTCTGGCGATCATGGGTGATGCGGTGGCCTGGTCTGACGAACCTGCCGAGCTTCTTGATGTCGATATGGATGAGCTCGCCGGGCTGTTCGCGCTCGTAGCGCCGTACCGGCTCGGCCGGCTCCAGATCGCGTATCCGGCTTAATCCCAAGCGGCGAAGGATGCGGCTGACGGTGGCCGGTGACACTCCAACCTCGGCTGCGATTTGCTTGCCGGTGTGGCGCTGCCGGCGCAACGTCTCGACGGCGGCGCGCGTGGCAGGCAGGGTTTGGCTTGGCGATGAATGAGGTCGCGACGAGCGGTCGCGCAACCCATCGACACCTTCTGCGCGGAACCGCTTGACCCACTTGGCGACTGTTTTGGGTGTCGTGTTGAACTGGCAAGCCGCGTCGGCCTGGCTCAGCCCACCCTCGACCACACCTCGCACCATCGCCTCTCGACCTTTGGGCGTCAAAGGCGCATTCTTGTGGACGTTCATCTGGTCTCTCCCTGGAACACTGAAGCTTCGCAACCTCAGCTTCCTCGGTTCAGACCAGATGGACAACCTCCTGAGACACCAAAGTTAGGTTACACGCTACAGCGACGCCGCCGTGACGATGTGCAACCGCAGCCATTCGGATGCCGGCAATTCGGTCTGGCGGTGCGCTTCCGAGTTGCGGTCGACAATGTCGAGCAGTTCGGTGTCGACGCCCATGTCGCGCAGGTAGATCCGATAGAGTTCGCCGAATCGCACCGTCAGTCCCTCCCGGCGCTCCTCGCTGACATTGGGCGCCAGCCGGTTGTGAATTTCCATGCCGCTTAGGACCACCTTGGTGCCGGCCGGCAGGGTGCGGTGGACGCCACCGGCCAGCACCAGCACGCAGGCGAGGTCGCACGCCATGTCCACCGTCTTCAGTTTGGCATCGAGCGGCCCGCCCGGACGCTTCAGCGCAAAACAATCCGCCTCGTTCTTTCCCTGACAGGCTTCGACCTCGGTCGAGCCCGCGGTGGTGTCGAAGCCGCGGGCGCGCAGGATCCGGCCAAGGCTGTAGGCGACGTTGAGATTGGCGGGGCCCCAGCTATGGATCACCACGGGCAGCTTGCGCCCGGCCTGCCGGTCGAGGATCGCGATCAGCCGCTTGTGGGTGTCCCACTGCACGGTGCCTTCGGCGGCGATCCAGTCCGCGCAGCCCGGCCCGCAGGCCCCCTCAGCGCCGTGCGCGACATAAAAGATCATCGCATCGACCGGCGAACCGATGCCACCGACCGCCGGCCGGTGCGGGTCCTGCGCCTGCGCGAGGCCGGTGGCGAAAAGGGTCAACAGCCCGCCGAAAACGGCTGTTCGTAACGACAAGGCGCCCATGGCGGCAATTCCCCCGGCAAGAACATCGTTGGCGGCGATCTTTATCCCGGGAGTTGTATTTCTCAAGTGTGACGCGTGTTCCATAGCGTTTTCGAGTGAAGCATGCCCTCGGACTTGATCCGTGGGTGGATGCCCGGTTCACGTGAAGAAAACGCGTCAAAATAAGAAGCCTAGACTCCGATATTGTCGATCAGCCGGGTCTTGCCAAGCTTGGCCGCCACCAGAAGCCGCACCGGTCCGTCTTTCACCGAGGCGATCGGCGCCAGCGTTTCGGCATGTCGGCCTTCGAAGTAATCCACGACGAAGCCGGCCTGGGTAACCAGTTCCCGGCCGGCTGATATCGCGGCCTCGAAATCTTCACCGGCCTTGAGGCGTTTGGCGGTTTCCTTCATGGCGCAATAGAGCACAGGCGCGGTCTGCCGTTCCTCCGGCGACAGGTAGACATTGCGCGACGACATCGCGAGCCCATCGCGTTCCCGCACCGTACGCGAGCCGACAACGCGGACGCCGAGGTCGAGATCGGCAGCCATTTGCGTCACGACCCGCAATTGCTGGAAATCCTTCTCGCCGAAGATCGCAACATCCGGCCGGACCTGCGTGAACAGCTTGCCGACCACGGTGGCGACGCCGCCGAAGAAGTGCGGCCGGAAGCGGTCCTCGAGGCCGGCGATAGCCGGTCCCTCCGGCGCGATCCGGGTCGCGAAACCTTCCGGATACATCGCCTTGACGTCCGGGTTCCAGATCAGATCGACCTTCTCGGCGGCGAGTTTTGCAACGTCGGCCTTCCAGGTCCGCGGGTAGGAACCGAAATCCTCCGTCGGCGCGAACTGTGTCGGGTTGACGAAGATCGAGACGACGACTTTTTGGGCACGACGTTTGGCGAGGCGCACCAGCGACACATGGCCGTCATGGAGCGCTCCCATGGTTGGCACCAGCGCGACTGCCGCCTTTCTGGCGCGCAAGCTTTCGAGCGCGCGGCGCAAGGCGGGAACGGTGCGGACGACCATGGGACTTCGCGGCATCTGGGCTAAATCTCTTTGCAGGGCTTGTGGCGTTTTGGATCGGGCGAGGGCCTGGCCCCAAGCTTTAGCCCGAAGCCGTTAGCCCGAAGCCTGTCGGCGGGCGGGCCGACCATATAAGGCAAGGTCATTGTCGCCAAGGCAACTCGAATACCTTTGGGAGATGGCTGATCTGAGACAGCTTGACGCGTGCGCGGGTCCAACGGCCGGTGTGCGGTGGGACACATAGCCGTGCGCTTCGCGGATTCATGATTAAGGCGGGCCGCGTGCGATTTAAAACGGTCACCGCGCATTTCACTTGACCGCAGCCGCGCGTGATTTGAAGATATCGGCGGGGGTCGAGTCATGTTGGTGCAGGCTAGTCAGAGTCAATCCGGTTCGGCCCACGTCGTGGTGCTGGGCAACGAGAAGGGCGGTTCGGGAAAATCCACCACCGCCTTGCACATTGCTGTCGCGCTGATGAAAGCCGGGCAGCGCGTCGCCACCATCGATCTCGACTGCCGCCAGCAGAGTTTCACCCGTTATATTGGCAACCGCAGCGCCTGGGCGCGCCGTACCGGTCTCGGCCTCGAAATTCCCGTGCACTACTGCATCAAGCTCGGCGAGACGATGCAGATTGCCGACAATGAAAACTCCGAGTTCCAGCAATTCATGGAAGCGGTGAGCGCGGTCGAGCGCACCTTCGATTTCATCGTCATCGATACGCCGGGTTCCGACTCCTACCTGATGCGGCTCGCGCATTCGATGGCCGATACGCTGGTGACGCCGATCAACGACAGCTTCCTCGATTTCGACGTGCTTGGCACCGTCGATCCCGCCACCTATTCGGTGACCGGCGAGAGCCATTACGCGGAGATGGTGCGTGACGTCAGGCGCAAGCGTCGCCAGCTTGACGGCGCCACCACGGACTGGATCGTGGTGCGCAACCGTCTGTCGATGATCGGCTCGCGCAACAAGCAACTGGTCGCCGACAGCCTGAAGGATCTTTCGTTACGGCTCGGGTTCCGCTCGATCGATGGCTTCGCCGAACGGGTGGTCTACCGCGAATTCTTCCCGCGCGGGCTTACCGCCCTCGACGACATCGACGAGGCGACGCTCGGCACGCGGCCGAGCCTTGGCCACGTCACGGCCCGCGAGGAAGTCACGAGCCTGCTGCGTCAGCTCAAGCTGCCGCTTGACGAGCGTGGCCGCCGCCGCGCCGCCAACCGCGCCGAGTGGTTCACCCAGGTCGACAAGCCGCTCGAGATGCACGACATCATCAGCGCGTAGCCTTTCCAAACGGAAACGCGTGCCTCGCGCCTCATAGCGTTTCCGAATGGAAACGCGTTCTTCAGGTCACGGCTCGATGACCGTCAGGCTGAACGGCCCGCTCTTGGCCGCGGCATGCGCCACCGCTTCGTTGGCATGATCGAGATCGAACGCGGTGACGTCGAAATGATCCAGCGTCACCTGGCCTGAGTGGATCAGGCCCGCCATCAGCGTCACCGCATGCGGCGGATACATCCATTGCCCATGCAGGGTAATGCAGTTTCGCATCATCCAGGGGTAGGGCAGTTCGAGGCCGGCGCCGCCCTGCATGCCGACACCGCCCATCAGCACCGCGCGCCCGTAAGGCCGCACCGCCAGGACCGCGGTCCGCACCTGCACGGCCGAGGCTGCGGGCGGCAGGATGTCGAGCACACAGTCGATCGCGCCAGGCGCGGCTTGCATGATCCGCGCACGATCGTCGGCCTCGCTGCCCAGCATTTTGACTGTTCGAACACGAGGGCCGAACCGCTTAGCGACGTCGGCGAGCGCCTTCTCGTTGCGGCCAGTCGCGATGACGCATTGAGCGCCCATCGCGAGCGCGACGGCGACGGCCCCCGAGCCGAAACTTCCGGTGGCGCCGTTGACGAGCACGGTTTCGCCGGGCTGCAGCTTGGCGGCGAGAAAGCCGCCAAAGGGCACCAGAAATTTGCCGAGCCCGCACCAGCGTCCAGCGTCCCTGGCATCGATGGTGCCGATCGGAATGGCATTCTCCGTCGGCAGCCGCAGCCGTTCCGCCCAGGAGCCGTCGTGGAAGTATTTCTGCAGCTTCAATCCGCCTTCGCTGCCGCCTGTCAGGCCTTGCAACATGATGTCGGGCGCCAGCGCATTGTCGCGCGATCGCACGGTCGGATCGCAAAAGACCCAGTCGCCGGGACGAAGCCGGGTCGCATCGGGGCCGGTGGCGCGGACACGGCCGACACAGCCGGCACCGAACACGATAGGCAGTTCCAGGAGGTAGTTCCTGGCGCCGCTGAGAACTTCGTTGGCGTAAGCCAGAACCCCGCTCGCCGCGACGTCGACGATGACCTCGCCTGTACCGAGCACGGGATCGGGCACAGCTTCGATCGCGAGCGGAGATCCGAGCGATTTCAGTACGGCAGCTTTCATGGGGCGTTCCTTTCTTGGCAGAGACTGCATTCTGGCAGGCTTCACCCCGACAACAAGACCTGGTATTATCCTAGGATTGTAAGACCCTGCCGGCGAGGCCACCCATGACCGACGTGCTGACGAATTCCAGGCAAGGCGAACTTTCCAGGCAAGGCGAACTCGGCGACTTCCTACGGTCGCGGCGGGACCGACTGACGCCGAAGGCGGTCGGCCTGCCGGACGGGCGACGGCGACGGACGCCGGGGCTGCGGCGGGAGGAGGTGGCTGATCTCGCCGGGATCGGCGTCGACTGGTACATCCGCCTCGAGCAGGGCCGCTCCGTTAGTCCGTCCGCGGCGACGATCAATGCGCTGGCCCGTGCGCTGCGGCTTTCAAAAGCCGAGCACCGGCACCTGAAAGAATTGACGGAAACGACCGACCGGCGCGCCTTCGTCCGTGAGACCGTTCCACCGGCGGTCCGGCGCACCGTCGAGCGGTTGAACCTGCCGGCCTATATCACCGGCCGGCGCTGGGACGTGCTGGCCTGGAACGAGGCCGCCGACGAAATCTTCGGCTTCAGCCAGATCGCCGACGCCGATCGCAACAGCCTCATTACCGTGCTGACCAAGCCCGCCTCACGGCGGCTGTTCGGGACGTCATGGACCGACGTGGCGAGGCGCATGGTCGCCCAGTTCCGGGCCACCCATGATCTATGGGCCGGCGATCCGGCCTTTCGCGATCTCCTGGCGCGCTTGCGTGACGGCTGCCCGGAATTTGCCGGCTGGTGGGAGACCCACGATGTCAGCGGCGTGGCCGCCGGCCACAAATCCATCAGCCATCCCAAAAAGGGGCGGCTCAAGCTGGAATATGTGAGCTTTCAGGCCAACGACGATCCAGCGTTGAAACTGGTGATCTACACCCCGGTCTGAACCTCCGTAATCTTACGGGATTCTTGCGGGGACGAAGGCAACGGACAGCGAACAGTGGCGGAACAAGCCGCCTGGAATTCCGTTTTCTCTAAAGTTTTATCGAAAGGCCGAACCCAGCGTTGGGTTGGGACGTCTTAGGAGGAAGATGTTGGGAACTGAGCAGCTGCACAATGGATAGGTGCATCGCACAACGAACAGGCGCTCAATTCACAACATTTGGACTTTATGTCACGCGGCTGTGACATATATCATCTGGAAGAGACCGAAGAGTCTCAAAGCTAGAGTGGCCCTTTTGGTGGGGCACCGAGGACGAATATGAAACGTGGAATTACCGTTCTGCTTTCACTCACCGTGCTGCTCACGCTCGCATACTTTACCGCGAGCAAGTGGGCTATCCGGCACGAGACGGTTTCGTTCTATGACCCGGCGCGTGACAACCGGCTGGTGGCGGTCGATATCGCCGTCCGCTGGGACAAGGAAATGCAGGCCGATGCCGGCATGATCACCTTGCCGGTGACGATCATCAACCACGGCAATACGGTCAAGCACACCGAGTATTCGTTCCTGGCCAACATCTTCGCGGCGCGCGGCTATCTCGTGATCAGCCCCCAGCATGACCTGCCGACCGATCCGCCGATGGTGACCAGGGTCGGTGAAATCTATGTCGGCCGGCTGCCGCAGATTCAGCGCGGCGTCGCCAATATCCATTTCGCCATCTCGGAAATGAAGAAGATCCAGCCCAACGCCGACTACAGCCGGGTGACCATGGTCGGACATTCGATGGGCGGCGATATCACGATGTATTTCGCCAAGCAGTATCCCGACGAAATCAAGAAGGTGGTGACGCTGGATAATCTCCGCGTGCCGTTCCTGACCGAGGGCAAATTCAAGATCCTGTCGTTCCGCTCGCACGATACCGAGTTCAAGCCGGACCCCGGCGTCGTTCCCGATGCGGATGAGTGCGAGAAGGCCGGCATTACGGTCGTCAACACCCGCTTCCAGCACAACGACATGCGCGACACCGGACCGGATGCGGCCAAGAGCTCGATCCAGACCATGCTCGACAAGTTCCTGGAAGATACCGACTCAAGTTCGTTGAGGCCGGTGCCGACCAACGTGCCAGACCCGCTGACCGTCAACCCGGGGCCGGTGCCGCTGGCGAGCAATCCGACGCCGGCCAACAAGCCGATCGCCAACTAAGAGTTCCGGGACCAACGTCCGGACCGGGTTGATCCCCCGTCGGATCGAGATCTGGTGCATTGACCGCTGTCTGGCGCCGTCCCACATAAGGGTGGACTGCAGATAGCGAGAGGCCATGGCCGGCGAACCCATCAAGCCGAAATCGGCAGGCGACGTCGCATCGGCGAAAACCACGGACGCGCGCAAAGCCAATCCGTTGCCGGAGGCTAGGCCGTCAGCGGCCGAGGATATCGCCGCCTTCGTCGCCCGGGCCCGCGCGATGTCGCCGCACCGCGCCGGCGCAAGGGGGCGGCTGGTGTTCGCGCTCGACGCCACCATGAGCCGGCAGCCGACCTGGGATATGGCCTGCGCGCTGCAGGCCGACATGTTCCGCGAGGCGGCTTCGCTGGGCAGCCTCGACATCCGCCTGGTCTACTACCGCGGCTTCAACGAATGCCGCGCCACGGGATGGATTTCCGACTCGGTGCAGCTTGCGAAATTGATGAGCAAGATCGATTGCCAGGGCGGCAATACCCAGATCGGCAAGGTGCTGTCGGAAGCGCGGCGTGAGGCGGTCGCATCCGCCGTACGCGCGGTGGTGTTCGTCGGTGACGCCATGGAGGAGTCTGTCGACGATCTCTGCGCCAAGGCCGGCGAACTCGGCTTGCTCAAGGTGCCGGTATTCATGTTTCAGGAAGGGCACGACGCTGCCGCCGAGCATGCGTTCCGCGAGATCGCGCGGCTCACCGGCGGCGCGTGGTGCCGGTTCGATCCCGGTGCCGCCGCGCAATTGCGCGAATTGCTGCGCGCGGTCGCAGCCTATGCCGCCGGCGGTCGCGAGGCGCTGCTGGCGCTGTCGAAAACCGCAAGCGGCGCGGCGAAGCTGATCGGCCAGATGAAATAGGATGCCGCGCAGAAGCGATCTATTCCTTGATAAATACGGTCAGCCGCTTTTCACCGACGTCGTGCTCGATCGGTTGCCATCCCTGTTGCGCATAAAAGCCGTGCCGTTCGGGGCGTGCGCACAGATAGACTCGCCGGAAGGTACGACGCAGGGTGTCCTCCGCGCTTGAGACCAGCGCTCGTCCAACGTTTTGCTTGCGGTATTGAGGTTCGACCCAGACCGCC
Organism: Afipia sp. GAS231; assembly: GCF_900103365.1. NCBI lineage: Bacteria > Pseudomonadati > Pseudomonadota > Alphaproteobacteria > Hyphomicrobiales > Nitrobacteraceae > Afipia > Afipia sp. GAS231. Next base: position 616,484 of record NZ_LT629703.1, on the reverse strand, counting down.
GCAACCCACGGCGTGTAGTCGGGACGCTCATCCAGGTCGGAGGCGATACCTAACGCTGATCCGACATAGCGATCACCGTCATGGGCAACGATCGCAAACGGAAAAGTCTCATTCGAAATGATTTGACGCAGGCCCGTCGATACCTGTTCGAGCGGCACCCCTTTTGACTTCCACGTAAAGTCCCAGATGCGATCCGCTACTTCCGGGAAGAATTCGGGACGCTCCCGGAGATTCGAGATCGCAAACTGCATATCGGCACCGCGTTGGTCGTTGGTTCGGACGTCGTGTATCTGCGACACGTGCAAGTGAAAAGGTTATTCCTTTTCGATTGTCGCGATTGCGACATATGCGGTCCAGCGCTTGTGCTCTTCGGCGTTGGCTTAAGGCGCGGCAACGGCTTCGCGCATGACCGCATCGACGGCCGCGGCCATCATGCCGACCTGCGGTTCACCGTCCACTCCATGGCGTCTGGCGAGCCAGGAAGGATCGTTGCAGGAAATCCAGGTGTCGCCGGACGCATCCTGCCAGACCAGGGCCTTCAGCGGCAGGTCGATGCCGATGCTCTGGGCCGCCTGCATCAGAGGCGTGCCCGCTTTGGCGTTGCCGAACATCAAAAGCTCGGTCGGCCGCAGTGAAAGTCCGGCGCCAACCGCGCCGGCGGCGTGGTCGATCCGGGCAAAGATCGTCATGCCGCGCGCCGTCACCGCGGCTTCCAGCCGGTTCATGGTGTCTTTCGGCCCGTGGTTGCTCCGAAGGGTCGTCAGTCCGTCTACCGCCATCGCACGCTCCCTGGAGCCGTGGTTGCAAGGCGGACGGAGACTATAAATCCGTCCGCCCGACGCCAAGCGCGGTTTCGCCGTGTCACGCTGCATTGAACGGCGGGCCGTTATGCATTTTGCCGCCAATGCGACTATATTAGGCGGATGCCAACCCTGATTGCCGGCGTCGTCGCCGTTGTCGTTCTCTACTCGCTGCTGCAGATGTTTCGTGCGGCCAACCCGGTCGTGCTTGCGCGCGTCATCAAGATCGTCGGCGGGGTCGTGGCGCTGGCGGTCGCGGCCTTCACGGGTTTGCGGGGCGAACTGGCGGTGGCGATCCCGTTGGGTATTTTCGGCGCCGGGCTGCTTGGCTGGTCGCCGTTCGGTCCCGGCGGCTTCAGCAGTATCGGCGGGATATTCGGCGGCGGAACGCAGCGCTCGGCGGGGCAGGGCTCGCGTGTGCGCTCGCAGTTTCTCGACATGAGCCTCGATCACGACAGCGGCGAGCTGTCGGGCCGGATCGTGGACGGGCCGAATGCCGGCCGCGCGCTCGACGAGTTCGACCTCGAAGGCCTGGTCGCGATGATGCCGGGCTTCGACGCCGAGAGCGTGGCCCTACTTGAAAGCTATCTTGACCGCCGGTTTCCCGCCTGGCGTCAGAACGCGCAGGGCGACGCGGCAGGGGGGCAGCGCCGCGCGGCGTCGGGCGGCAAAATGACGGACGAGGAGGCTTACCAGATCCTTGGCCTGCAGCCGGGGGCGGGGCGTGACGACATCGGCCGGGCGCATCGCGCCCTGATGAAGAAACTGCATCCCGACCAGGGGGGCTCTACGTACCTCGCCGCCCGTGTAAACGAGGCCAAGGATACTCTGCTTCGCACGCATCTCAGCTAACTCCGGCTTACGCTACAAACGCAACAAACCGACAGCTGCTTCCGTCTTGTTCTCTGATCGAGGCCCCATATCGCCCGCCGTTGCCCGGCGTGGTCGATCGCTGTTCTCTAAAACTTAACTGTAAAGTCTTGACGAGAAGTTTCGTGGAGCCGATTTGCCGTTCGCGAATGGATCGTGTTCCCAGACCGTGCCCCAAAAACAACAAAGCCGGCGCTTGCGGCGCCGGCTTTGCGATTTCGAACCAAGCAACCGGTCAGTTGCGGACGGTGATGCAGGAAATGTCGGCGCGCTTCAGCGTCTTGCAGACCGCTTCGGCCTGATCGCGCTCAAGGCCGGCGAAACGGGCGCGGAACAGTTTGCGGTTGTCCTTGGCGACGACAGGCTCGGTGAAGGGATCGGCCTTGCTCAGCAGGGCCGAGGCCTTGCTGCGGGCGAGGTCGATGCGCTGCTTGGCTTCGCCTTCGCTCTCCAGCGCACCAACCTGAATGATCCAGCCGCTATGGGCTGCGGCCGGAGCGGCCGGCTTGATTGCGCCGTTCTCCTGCACCGCGCGCGGTGCCGGATCGGCATAGGCGAGAGCCTGCGACGGGTTGGCTTTCGGCGCGGAAGAGGCGACGCTGGAGGCGGGCAGGACGCCGAGGACGCCTTGGCGGGTGCCGAAATTGGCAGGCTGCGGCGGCATATCCATGCGGGCTGTTTCGGTCTTGTTGGTCTCGGAGGCCCTCGCCACCACGGCGCTGGAGGTCTCGGCGACTTCGGGGTGGGCCGGAATGGTGCTGGTGATCGGCGGCGCCGGCTGCGACGGGCCGGCGGAGGCGAGCTTCATCGGTCCTGCTTTGACCTGGACGGTCTTGACCTTGACCGGCTTCATCGGTTCGGCCGACCCGGGGATCGCTGCGATCTGCTGGGTCTGGATCACGCCGCTGGTGAACTGCGCGGGCTCGGGCTTGGCTTGCGGTTCGACCTTGGCCGGCGGCGGAGGCAGGGCTGCGGCGGCGGCCGCCATCAGCGAGGGCTTTGCAGGAGCAACCGGGCGGGTCGCGGCTTGCGCGGCCATTCCAGGCTCTGAGGCCGCGATCGCGCCATTGACCTGAACCATCTCGCTCGGCCGGGTAGCGGCTTCGGCTTCGGCCACGTCGGCATTGGCGTCGGCCGGGTTGCGCTCGGTGATCGCGGCGACGGTACGCCTGGTCGCGCCCTTTTCCAGATTCTCTGCGAGCAGGTTGCGCATGATGGCGTCGCGCGAACCGCCGCTGCGGCCGCCCAGCACCACGCCCACCAGATGGCGGTTGCCGCGGCGCATCGAGGTCACGAGGTTGAAGCCGGAGGCGCGGGTGTAACCGGTCTTGATGCCATCGACGCCTTCGACATTGCCGAGCAGGCGATTGTGGTTGCGGATGGCCTGGCCGTGATAGTTGAACACCGAGGTCGAGAAGTAACGGTAGTAGGTCGGGAAGCGATCCTGGATCGCGCGGCCGAGGGTGGCCTGGTCGCGGGCCGTCGTCACCTGTTCGTCGTTGGGAAGGCCCGAGGCGTTGCGATAGGTGGTCTTGGTCATGCCGAGTGCGCGCGCCTTGCGCGTCATCATCTTGGCGAAATCGTCTTCGTCGCCGCCGATGGCTTCGGCGATCACGACGGCGGCGTCGTTGGCCGAACGGGTGACGAGGCCCTTGATGGCGTCCTCGACCTTGACGGTCTGTCCCGGGCGCAGGCCGAGCTTGGTCGGCGCCTGTTCGGAAGCGTGTTCGGACACTTCCATTTCGGTATCGAGGTTCATTTTCTTGGCTTCGAGACGCTCGAACAGCAAATAGAGCGTCATGATCTTGGTCAGTGAAGCGGGGTGGCGGCTGCCGTCGGGATTATTCGAGCTCAGCACCGCACCGGAATTGCCGTCGACGATGATCGACGAAAATTGCGGGCTGTAGCTCTCGCCAGCGTCGTGGCTGCGGTGATGGCTGACGACATGGCGATGCCGGTAACGGCGCGCTTCGGCGCTGTCGCTGGTGATCAGGATCGCTGTCGTGAAGGTAGCCAGCCCGAGAACGCAAGCTCGCAAAGTGCGCGAGGAAGCCAAGGTTGTACGAAGCATTTACTTCCCCGTCCCAATTTCTATCTTGATCACCGGTTCGTGAGGCGAAATTGTGCCCAAAGACCCCCGGTGTTTTCCTGCTCGCTGTGCCGATCCGGACAAAACGCGAGGCCCGGTTGGCCGATCAGGTCGCTGTTCTAGCTAAGGTGCTGTTCACAAACAGCTTTCAGGCTGTCTGTCGGAAGGCGAACAAGTCCGAGAATCAGGTTAGGCGGAGCGAGTTTCCAAAACATTAACGAACCGTTGCGTAACACCCCGGGGTTCTCGGCAAATGCCGGGAATCCACGAAAGAGTTTGTGCGTCGCACAATAATCCTTGACATAATTGTGCAGTGCACTATACAGGCCATGTGTCTAGGGAGCCGGGACCTCCCGGTTGCACGTTCAATCTGGGAAAAGGATTCCATCATGGTCAAAGTTGAAGACATTCAGAGCTACAGCAAAGAGCATCTCGAGTCGGTCGCCGCTTCGGCGAGCAACCTGCAGAGCGGCGTTCAGGCGATCGCCACCGCCTATGGCGACTATGCCAAGAAGTCGTTCGAAGACACCAAGTCGTTTGTTGAAAAGCTCTCCGGCGTGAAGTCGGTGGACAAGGTGCTCGAAGTGCAGACCGAGTTCGCCCGTTCGGCCTATGAGACCTTCGTCGCCGAGTCGCAGAAGATTGCCGGCCTCTACACCGATCTCGCCAAGCAGACCTTCAAGCCCTACGAGGGCCTGGTCGCGAAGTTCGTCCCGGCTACGCACTAATCTCTGCAAGCGCTTTTCTAGCGCTCAAATCAAAAAGCCCGGCCGTAATGGCCGGGCTTTTTCTTGGTCTTTTTCTTGGGCGCTAATGTCTGCGGCGTTATTTCGCGACGCGCAGCTTGGCGAGCGACGTGCCGATCGAGTTGAACACCGACAGGGTCTGGCTCGCGTCCCTGACGAGGTAGAACTTGTCGAGGCTGCTGGCGCAATTTTGCAGAGCGGTCGAGGTCGGATCGCCGGGCGAGCCGGTGTTGAGCTGGATCGCGTAGACGACGACGCCCGAATTCTTGATGTTTGTGCACAGTGTCTGCTGAATGGCGTCGATCGCACCGCCATACTGGGTATTGCCGTTGCCGTGAGCCGGCCAGCGGTCTTCGGTATTGAGACCGTCGGACAGCACGATCAGCGCATGCTTGTAGGTATAGTTGCTGTCCTCGGCCGGCGCGCTCAGCGGCAAGGTCTGCTGCAGCGACTGCCAGGCCCAGGAGATGCCGATCGGCTGGTTGGTGCCGCCGGTCGGCTGCATCGCGTTGATGGTCGCCTTGATCGCCGTCCAGTCGTAGCTCAGCGGCATCAGCTTCTGCAACGGCGGGTTGTTGCCCGTTTTGCAGTAGTACTGGCTGTTTTCATAATATTCGTCGGCGGGGAACAGCGTCGGTACGTTGCCCGCCGTCGGCGCGGTATCCTGGCTGTTGTAAGGGGGAGTACGGTCGGTGACGCAACCGGTCCACTTGGTGCGATCTGGGGTCCATACCTTGCCGGCGCTCTGGCAGGAGCTTCTGGTCGTCTTGCTGGCCTGGCTGCACGTTCCCCAGCTATTGGTGAGGGAGTTGCTGTCCCAGAGGCTCCAGTCGATCCAGCTCTGGGTGTGGTTGCTGCTGCCGACGTTGACTTCCTTGGCGAAGGGAACCACGGAAATGTAGACGTCGCCGGGATTTCTGGCGAGCGCGCTGAGTTGGTCGACGAGGCTGGCTGCGGACGTCCGCAGCGCGGCGATCTTGCCGTCCTGAGCCATCGATCCGGTGTTGTCGAGCGCCATCGCCACGCGCATGCGCACGTTGCCCCAGGCCGCGGTCGAATTGGTGTTGAAGTTGAGGCTCGGGAAGCCCGCGACCTTCATGAAGTCCGTATTTACCATGCCGCTGCCGGCCAACAGGATCGTCGAACCGTTGCCGGCCGCGGCCGTGTAGGTTGCGGTGATCGAAACCGACTTGGCGTCGGCATTTCTGTAGAGCGCATTGAAGTAGTTCGTTGCCTGCGTGCTGATCTGCGACGTCGTGATGGTGCCGTCGGTCAGGTCCTTGCCCAGCATCAGCGCGGTGGAGTCGAGCGCTGCCTGCATCGCCGAGCGGGCGGCGTTGGCGCGGGTATAGTCGATCGCCGCTCCCACGAAGCTGATGACCGGCACCGCCGCGATCGCAAACAGCACCGCGATATTACCCTGGTTGGCACCCGCGAACCGGCGGGTGGCAGCGCGAACACGACTGAAAATGGTAGTATCGAGCATGGTTTTCACCGCAATGTGGTTTCTGCGGTCATTTCCGCCTTTGCGGCTAAACAGCTGGTAAACCGGTTCCGATAAAAGCGGGTCAAAGCCCGCGCATGGGCGAATCGGTCGCCGATAGCGCCGACTATCCTCAATGGACGCTAAACGGGCGGGGGGCTTCCTTTGTCAAACCGGACAGAAACGATTAACCTTAGAGGGATCGCCGGGCCGGGAATCAGGCCGGACGCGGGTCACGTCAGGGCCGTCTTTAGGCGCTTGCGGGGACCCGGTGCCGGACCCATATTCCAACAAGCCGATCCGCCGGCCGATCCGGTCAATGGGTCGGGCCGGGAGCGGCGATCCGGGACGCTGCCGGGTACCTTGCGATGGCCGCTTGGGCCTGTGGCGGGGTGCCGGGTTATGCCGACTGGTTTCGGACTAATTTCTCCTGGGGATTTCGAACGCCTGAGCCATGTTGCAGTTAACTTTCAAAGCCCGTTCGTCCGCGCCGGCGGTGTCAGCCGCTTTTGCTCCCCGAATGAGCAATGACGAGAACCGCAATCCCGGCGCCAATGGGCCGTCGACGTCGGTCATCACCAAGGTCAAGCCGAAGACCAAGCGGCCGAACCTGTATCGCGTGCTGATTCTGAACGACGACTACACGCCGATGGAGTTCGTGGTTCACGTGCTGGAGAAGTTCTTCCAGAAGGACGCCGAAGCGGCCACCAAGATCATGCTGCACGTCCATCACCACGGTATCGGCGAGTGCGGCGTGTTTACCTATGAGATCGCCGAGACCAAAGTCACGCAGGTGATGGATTTTGCGCGCAAGCACCAACACCCCCTGCAATGCGTGATGGAAAAGAAATAGCCGCGCATGACCGCCGACCCGGCCGAAAAAAGGAACGGGTCTTGCATCGATGTTCGCTGACGGAAGCCGAGCGTATTCCCGGTAGTTTTTCGGGGGTGGTTGCGTCCGCGTGGTGCGTGAATTTAGAGGAAAACCACGTTTGCGGAACCGGCCTTTCGCCACGAACGTATGTAACTATATGACAGGGGAAGACGAAGGTTGTTGTTGCCCAACCGGGTAATGGCGATCATGATGACTGGGGGCCATAGAGGACGCGAATGCCAACTTTTTCCCAAAGCCTTGAACAATCCCTGCATCGTGCGCTGGCGATTGCAAACGAGCGCCATCATCAATACGCGACGCTCGAACACCTTCTGCTGTCGCTGATCGATGACTCGGATGCGGCGGCGGTGATGCGTGCCTGCAGTGTCGATCTCGACAAGCTGCGCACCAGTCTCGTCAACTATCTCGAAACCGAATTCGAAAATCTGGTGACTGACGGCGCCGATGACGCCAAGCCGACTGCCGGCTTCCAGCGCGTGATCCAGCGCGCCGTGATTCACGTTCAATCTTCGGGTCGCGAAGAAGTGACCGGCGCCAACGTCCTGATCGCGATCTTCGCGGAGCGCGAAAGCCACGCCGCCTATTTCCTGCAGGAGCAGGACATGACGCGGTACGACGCGGTCAACTACATCAGCCACGGCATCGCCAAGCGGCCCGGGGTGTCCGAGGCGCGCCCGGTGCGCGGCGTCGACGAGGAGACCGAGACCAAGGGCAGCGACGACTCCAAGAAAAAGGGCGAGGCGCTCGATACCTATTGCGTCAATCTCAACAAGAAGGCGCGCGACGGAAAGATCGATCCGGTGATCGGGCGCAATGCCGAGATCAACCGCGCCATCCAGGTGCTGTGCCGCCGGCAGAAGAACAATCCGCTGTTCGTGGGCGAGGCCGGCGTCGGCAAGACCGCGATCGCGGAAGGGCTTGCCAAGCGCATCGTCGATTCCGAAGTGCCGGAAGTGCTGGCCGCGGCGACCGTGTTCTCGCTCGACATGGGCACGCTGCTCGCCGGCACGCGCTATCGCGGCGATTTCGAGGAACGGCTCAAGCAAGTTTTGAAGGAACTGGAGGCGCATCCGAACGCCATCCTGTTCATCGACGAGATCCACACCGTGATCGGCGCCGGCGCCACTTCCGGCGGCGCGATGGATGCATCCAACCTGCTCAAGCCGGCGCTGGCTTCGGGCACGATCCGCTGCATGGGTTCGACCACCTACAAGGAATACCGTCAGCACTTCGAAAAGGACCGCGCGCTGGTGCGCCGGTTCCAGAAGATCGACGTCAACGAGCCGACGGTGGAAGACGCCATTGCGATCCTCAAGGGCCTGAAACCCTATTTCGAGGATTACCACCGGCTGAAATACACCAACGAGGCGATCGAAGCCGCGGTGCAATTGTCGTCGCGCTACATCCACGACCGCAAGCTTCCCGACAAGGCGATCGACGTCATCGACGAGTCCGGTGCGGCGCAGATGCTGGTGGCCGAGAACAAGCGCAAGAAGACCATCGGCATCAAGGAAATCGAGACCACGATCGCGACCATGGCGCGGATTCCGCCCAAGAGCGTGTCGAAGGACGATGCCGAGGTGCTGAAGCATCTCGAAACCACCCTGAAGCGGGTGGTGTTCGGCCAGGACAAGGCGATCGAAGCGCTCTCGGCCTCGATCAAGCTGTCGCGGGCCGGCTTGCGCGAACCGGAAAAGCCGATCGGCTCCTATCTGTTCTCGGGTCCGACCGGTGTCGGCAAGACCGAGGTGGCAAAACAGCTCGCGGCGTCGCTCGGCGTCGAGCTGATCCGGTTCGACATGTCGGAATACATGGAGCGGCATACGGTTTCGCGCCTGATCGGCGCGCCTCCCGGCTATGTCGGCTTCGATCAGGGCGGCCTGTTGACCGACGGCGTCGACCAGCACCCGCATTGCGTGGTGCTGCTTGACGAAATCGAGAAGGCGCATCCGGATCTCTACAATGTGCTGCTGCAGATCATGGATCACGGCCGGCTCACCGACCACAACGGCAAGCAGGTCAATTTCCGCAACGTGATCCTGATCATGACCACGAACGCCGGCGCCGCCGACCTCGCGCGTCAGGCTTTCGGCTTCACGCGCAGCAAGCGGGAAGGCGACGACCACGAAGCGATCAACCGGCAGTTCGCGCCGGAGTTCCGCAACCGTCTGGATGCGATCGTGTCGTTCGCCCATCTCAATGTCGATGTCATCGGCATGGTGGTCGAGAAGTTCGTGCTCCAGCTCGAGGCGCAACTGGCCGACCGCGACGTCACCATCGAACTGTCGGAGCCCGCCAAGGCCTGGCTGATCGAGCGCGGCTACGACGAGCAGATGGGCGCACGGCCGATGGCCCGTGTGATCCAGGAGCACATCAAGAAGCCGCTGGCGGATGAAGTGCTGTTCGGTCATCTCAAGGGCGGCGGCCATGTCCGGGTCGTGCTGGTCAAGGACGAGGCGAGTGCCGAGGCCAAGGACGAGGCAAAGGACAAGATCGGCTTCGAGTTTGTCGAGGGACCGGTGACGCCGAAGCCGGAAAAGCTGCCCGGCGCGCGCAAGCGCAAGCCGAAGCCGGGCGGACCGAACGGCGGCGGCTCCAAGGGCCCGGCCTCCCGAGGCCCGCTGGTCAAGGTCTGAGAAGGTTCAAGTCTGATGCGAAAGGCCGGCTCATGAGCCGGCCTTTTTGTTTGGTCATCACGCGCTTGGAAGGCATCCCGTCGTTCTACCGATCGCCCAGCAGTTCCTGGATGCGGCGCTGCAACTGGCGCTTCTTGATTTCGCTCTTGCGCAGCCGTTCCTCGAGATCGGAGACGGGCTCGGCAGGGCTTTCCGCCCGGAAGGCCACGCCGACAAAATTGTCTCGCCACCAGATCACTTTGGCCAGGAACGAGCGGCCCTTGCGCGCGATGCGCAGCGAGATCTGCTCTTTCGGCAGCGTGACGACATTGCTGAATTCAATGGTCGCGCCGCGGTCCGAGATGTTGCGGACGATGCAGTCGCGCGTTGCGCCGCGCTCGCCGATCTCGGCGACGCCGCCATACATTACTTTGTCACGCACGCTCTGGCGTCGGTCCAGCATTGATCCATCTCCCAGCAATGAGGGAGACTTTTACGCGGCTTTGTTCCCCGCGTAAGGCTACCCTGAGCAAAATGCGCCGTTAACGTAAATTAACGGCAGACGCGATCGGGTGGATTTCGAACTGTCGGGACGCTTGCGTCGCGGCGAATCCAGCTCACACCGCCGCCTTGGCGCGGATCGGCGCCACGGGCCGCCGCGCCTCGCCGGCTTCCAGGACGAAACGCTGGTCGAGCGAATACCAGGGGGCCGCGAAGCCCGTCGAAGGCTCGTCGTGACGCCGATAGTCGCCAATCAGCGCGCGGGTGACGCCAAACTGCACGTCGGAATCCAGATGCTCGTCGTCAGGCGAGTAGATTTGCGAAATCATGGTCTTGAAGCCGGGCTTGTAGATCATGAAGTGCAGATGGGCCGGCCGGTAATGATGGCGGCGGGTGGCCCGGACCAGATCGCCGACCGGCCCGTCGATCGGGATCGGGTATCCGGCCGGCTTCACGCTGCGGAAATGAAACCGGCCGGCCGCATCGGTCAGGAACCGTCCGCGCAGGTTCATTTCGGCCTGCGCCGGGTCCTGGTTCTCGTACAGCCCTTCCGGGGAGGAATGCCAGACATCGACCTCGGCGCCCGCCACCGGACGGCCGTCCCGGTCAGTGACGGAGACATTGACGGCAAGCCCGGCTCCCGGCGTGGCTGAACGCACCAGCGTATCGCCGCTGGCGCAGATCGGCTGGTCGTCGCGCCAGAACGGTCCCAGCAGGTTCGCCTGGGTTTCGGTCTGGCCGTGATCGCCGTTGTTGAGCAGGCAAACCAGCGCGGATACGCCGAGCGAGCCCGCCATCAAGACCACCTCGTTGTGTGAAGGGGTCGTCTTCTGGCCTAACGCTGCGATGATCCGCGCAGCGTCCTGAAATTCGCGTTCACTGAGGCGGACCTCGCGCACGAAGCCGTGCAGATGCCGCACCAGCGCCAGCAGAATCTCACGCAGGCGTGGATCCTCGGTGTGGCCAAACGCTTCGATGACGGCGTCGGTAACGTTGGCCTGATTTTCGATGATCATGGTTCAATCCGGGTTTGAAGCTCCGGTATAATGGCCAAATGCGCGGCAGGGTCCAGCGCTGCGGCGGCCGCAGAAGGAGCGTTCATGGAACGGTCAGTCGACGTGTTCTTCTATGGCCTGTTCATGGACGAGGGGGCATTGCGTGAAAAAGGCGTCCTGCCTGCCCATGCGAGGCGAGCCAGTGTCGACGGATTTTCGCTGCGGCTCGGCGCGCGGGCCACCTTGATCCCGGATGCAACCAAGTGCGTTCACGGCATGCTGATGAGCCTGACGCATCGCGAGCTGGACCAGCTTTACGCCGAGCCGAGTGTGGCCGCGTACCGCCCGGAAGCTGTCATCGCCCGGCTCGCGGAAGGTGGCAGCATCGCCGCACTGTGCTTCAATCTGCCGACGGTTCCAGCCGGAATTCAGTCCAATTCCGATTATGCGGCCAGGCTGCGGGCCGTTGCACGGAAACTCGGGCTGCCCGAGAGTTATATTGACACCATCGCGTGAAATAAGCGGACATGCGGACCCGTCTTCGTATCCACTTCCTGTTGGGCCTCGTCGCGATGGCATTGTCGCTGTCGCCGGCGGCCGCCGACGATCCGTCTCCGGCGATCGGCGGCTTCGCTCGGCCGAGCGTCGAGGAACTGGCGATCCCCCTGCAAAAGCCGACCGAGGCGGCGCGCGAAAGCGATGCCCGCGAGGCGATGTGCCTGATGATCGAATCGGCGGCACGGGCGGCCAACCTGCCGCTGGAATTTTTCGCCCGGGTGATCTGGCAGGAAAGCCGCTTTCAGCCCGATGCGGTGGGCCCGGTGACGCGGAGCGGCGAGCGTGCCCAGGGCATCGCGCAGTTCATGCCGGGAACCGCCAGCGAGCGGCGGCTGCTCGATCCCTTCGATCCCGTACAGGCGCTGCCGAAGTCCGCCGAGTTTCTCGGCGAGTTGCGCGAACAGTTCGGCAATCTCGGTTTGGCGGCGGCGGCCTACAATGCAGGACCCCGGCGGGTGCAGGAATGGCTCGCAGGCTCTGGCCCGATGCCGCTGGAAACCCGCAACTATGTTTCCGCCATTACCGGTTCCACGGTCGAGGACTGGAAGGAGGCGGGGCGCAACGGCAAGATGCCCGCGCGTGCGGCGACATCGAGCTGCCGCGAATTGATGGCGTTGCTCCGGCGTGCGCCCAATCCGTTCGTGGCCGGCCTCGAACAGCATATCGCGCTTGCCGCCGCCAAACTGTGGGGCGTGCAACTGGCCGCCGGCTTCAGCCGCGACAAGGCACTGGCGATGTATGCGCGCGCCATGAAACGGCTCAGCGCCGTCATCGGCGATCAGGATCCGAGCCTCCTGAGCTCCGTGATGCGCAACCGCGGCACGCGGCTGTTCTATCAGGTGCGGATCGGCGCCGACACGCGGCCGGCGGCGGATGATCTGTGCAACCGCATCCGCCGCGCGGGCGGGGCGTGCTTTGTGCTGAGAAACAGGGCGTGAGGGAGGTCGTCATTCCGGGGCGCGAAGCGAACCCGGAATCTCGAGATTCCCCGGGGTGCAATTGCACCCCTGAGGTTCGATGCTTCGCATCGCCCTGGAAATGACGTTGTGATGCACTGCATAACTGCCCTGATCCCCCCTTGCTTGACGCCACCCGCATTCCTCAGCCCTATGCCACCGACGATTCACACTTCATTCGGTCCCCGTGGCACTACCTCCGCTCGACTCCCAGAGATGGCAAAGCTCGCTTCGCGCGTTCGGCTGGGGCTTTCGCTGCACCGGCTCGACGGTGCTCGCGCTGGTGCTGTTCGTCACCTATATCGGCATCGGCGCGCTGTCCCACGATACGCATTTCAGTCTGGCCTGGGCGCTGACCGCCACGCTTCTGGTATGGGCAGGGCCCGCGCAGATCATTCTGATCTCGACGCTCGGATCGGGTGCCACCATCGTGCAGGCCGCGATCGCGGTGACCGTCACCGCGATCCGGCTGTTTCCGATGGTGGTGTCGGTGCTGCCGATGACGCGGACGCCGACCACCAAGCGGCGCCACCTCGTTCTGGTCGCGCATTTCATCGCGGTCACGATGTGGGTGGAATGCTATCGGTTCCTGCCGCAGGTGCCGCGCGAACGGCGCATCGCCTTCGTGCACGGGCTCGGCACCGGTCTGGTGTGCATCGGCCTGACGGCGACGACGGTCGGCTACCTCCTGGCCGCCAACCTGTCGCAACTGTTTGCCGCCGCGATCCTGTTGCTGACGCCGCTGGCGTTCCTGTTTTCCACTGCGCGCAACTCCCGGGAACTGGCCGACGTCGTCGCATTGGTGCTCGGACTGCTGTTGTATCCGGTGGCGTCGATGATGCACAGCGGCGTCGACATCCTCGTCAGCGGCGTGGTCGCGGGCACCATCGCCTATGGCGTTCACCGCTGGAAGGCGCACGCATGAGCGACTTCATCGGCGATTGGCACGCGCTGTTGGTCCTGCTGGTTGCGGGCGTCCTTCCCAACCAGATCTGGCGGATGCTCGGGCTCTGGTTCGGTGGCGGACTCGACGAAGGCTCGGAGCTGCTGGTGTGGGTGAGGGCGGTGGCGACTGCCGTGCTGGCCGGTGTCATCGCGCAGATCGTGGTCCAGCCGCCCGGCGCGCTGGCGAGCGTCCCCGACTGGCTGCGCTATGGCGCCGTTGTGGCTGGCTTTGCGGGGTTCATGCTGTCGCGACAATCGATCTTTGCTGGCGTAGTTGCCGGCGAGATCGTCATGCTGGCCGGCAAATGGTGGCTCGGTTGATTGCAGCGACGACATAATGCGGTACTCTCGGACATAAGAAAATTCGGAGGAACGGCATGAAGTGGCGCGCAGTTTCGGCCGTGGTCTGCGGCCTCGTCTTCGCCGCGCCGCAGGGCTGGGCGGCCGATTACCCGAGCCGTCCGATCAAGCTAATCGTCCCCTACGCCGCGGGCGGCCCGTCCGACGTTCAGGCGCGTATGGTTGGTGACTATCTCGGCCGCGATTTGAAGCAGACCATTGTGATCGAGAACAGGGCCGGTGCGCAGGGCGCCATTGGCGCCGAAATGGCGGCGCGATCCGAGCCTGACGGCTATACGCTGTTATACTCGGCGGCGTCGGTCTTCGTGCTCAACCCGCTGCTTTACAAAAAATTGTCTTACGATCCCGCGAAGGATTTTCGCATGCTGGCAGTGGTCACGGACCAGCCGGCGATCCTCGAGATCACCCCGTCGGTGCCGGCCCGGACAGTGGCGGAGTTGGTCACCTACGCCAAACAGAACCCCGGCAAATTGAATTTCGGATCGGCCGGCACTGGCGGCAGCGCGCATCTCGCCGGTGAAATGTTCAGGCAGATGGCCGGCATCGATATGGTGCATATTCCCTATAAGGGTATGGGCCCGGCGCTGCAGGATCTGCTCTCCGGTCATATCCAGGTGCTGTTCGATTCGCTCGGTACAGCGTTGCCGCCGATCAATGCCGGATTGTTGCGGCCGCTCGCGGTCGGTTCGGCGAAGCGCGTTGACCAACTGCCTGACTTGCCCACCATCGCCGAGAGCGGCTATCCCGATTACGTGACGAGTACCTGGTACGGCATTGCCGCGCCGTCGAACGTGCCGGACGATATCCTGCAAAAACTAAAGGCCAGCCTCGACCGCGCCTTGAGCGATGACGTGTTTCGCGCCTCGCTCGACAAGATCGGGTTCACGTCGCTGGGTCCGAAGAGCCAGCCTGAGATCGACAAATTCATAGCTGCCGACAGCGCCCGTTGGGCGCGTGTGATCAAGACGCTCAACATCTCACTGGACTAGAATCTGGAGCCCCGTGCTGATTCCATCGGAACGGAAAAAGCTCTAGTGTCCGGCGCATAAGAGAATTTTGGGGAAACGCATGAAGTGGCGCATTTTTTCGGCTCTGGTCTGCGGTCTCGTTCTGGCCGCGCCGCACGGCCAGGCGGCGGAATATCCGAGCCGCCCGATCAAGCTGATCGTGCCCTATGCCGCGGGTGGACCGACCGACGTGCTCGGCCGCATGATCGGCGACTATCTCGGCCGCGACCTCAAGCAGACCGTGGTGGTCGAGAACAAGGCCGGCGCGCAGGGGGCGATCGGCGCCGAAGCCGCGGCGCGCTCCGAACCCGATGGCTACACGCTGTTCTTCACGGCGGCCTCGCTGTTCGTGCTCAATCCGCAGCTCTACAAGAAGCTGCCCTATGATCCCGACAGGGATTTCCGGATGCTGGCCGTCATCACCGATCTGCCGGTTCTGATGGAGGTTCATCCCTCGGTGCCGGCCAAGACGGTTGCGGAATTCGTGGCCTACGCCAGGCAAAATCCCGGCAAACTCAATTTCGGATCGGCCGGCACCGGCGGCACTACCCATCTCGCCGGCGAGATGTTCAAGCAGATGGCCGGCGTCGACATGGTTCATGTCGCCTACAAGGGCGCAGGTCCGGCGCTGCAAGATCTGCTTTCCGGCAACATCCAGTTGATGTTCGACACGCTCGGCACCGCGCTCCCGCCGGTCAAGGGTGGATTGCTGCGGCCGCTTGCGGTCAGTTCGGCACAGCGTATCGCTGAATTACCCGACGTGCCGACCATGGCCGAGAGCGGCTATCCCGATTATGCCGTCAGCGTCTGGTACGGCGTTGCCGCGCCGTCCAAAGTGCCTGACGATGTCGTCCAAAAATTGAAAGCCAGCCTCGACCGCGCTTTGAGCGATGACACGTTCCGCGCTTCGCTGGACAAGGTCGGGTTCACGCCGCTGCGCCCGAAGAGCCAGGCCGAGATCGACAAATTCGTCACAACCGATCGCGCGCGGTGGGCCGCCGTGATAAAGGCCCTCAACATCTCACTGGATTAAGAACGAAATGGTACGGGAAAGTGAAATCCGCGACGGCGAACTCACCGTCGATATGCCGCCGGCCCGCGATGCCGGCCTCGTCTTCATCGGCCGCATCCGCACGCCGTGGACCTCGCGCCTGGAGACGCCGCGGCAGGGCCGCCACGATGGCCCGGTCTGCCGGCTCGAGATTTTCGAGCCCTGGGTGCCGGCGATCAAGGGCGTCGATTTCTATTCGAATCTCGAAGTGATCTACTGGTTGCATCTGTCGCGACGCGACCTGGTGCTGCAGAGCCCGAAGAACAACCAGAAAACCCGCGGCACGTTCTCGCTGCGCTCGCCGGTGCGGCCCAATCCGATCGCGACCTCGATCGTCAAGCTGGTCGGGATCGAAGGCAATGTGATCCTGGTGCGCGGCCTCGATTGCCTCGACGAGACGCCGCTGTTGGATCTGAAGCCCGACCGCTGCGAATTCACGCCGCTGGCGCCGCCGCAGGCGGGGGATTTCGAGACGGAGTGACTTGGCCTTTTCTCGTCTCGCGAGGACGTCCGTCATCCTGAGGTGCGAGCCTCTTCGGCGAGCCTCGAAGGATGTGCCACGCCGTCGCCCTTCGAGGCGCGCAAAGGCGCGCACCTCAGGGTGACGGCTGAGCTAGATTTACCCACCCAGCGCCGCGATCAGCTTGGTCGCGTTGTCTTCCAGCACCTTGACATCTTCCTTGCGGCTGGCCGGCGGCAACAGCGCGACGCCGTCATGGCGCGGCATCACGTGCATGTGCAGGTGGAACACGACCTGTCCGCCGGCGACTTCGTTGAACTGCTGTACGGTGATGCCGTCAGCCTTGAAGGCCTTCATCGCGGCGGCAGCGATCTTGTGGGCGCCGCGCGCGACGTGGGCATAGTCGTCCGGCTTGATGTCGAGGATGTTGCGGGCGGGGGCTTTTGGGATCACCAGCGTGTGGCCGGGCGCGCGCGGCATGATGTCGAGGAAGGCCAGCACGTGCTCGTCTTCATAGACCTTTTGGCAAGGAAACTCGCCGCGCAGGATTTTTGCGAAGATGTTGTTGGTGTCATAGGCGGTCATGGCGTCTTCCCTTCACGTTTCGTCTCAGCACGCTTCGTCTCGGTGTCGTTTCGGTAGCAGAGCAGGTCAGGCCTCGTCGACCGCCTTGCGGAACGGCCCGGCCTCGGTCAGCTCGCGTCCGACCTCGGCCACATAGGCGCGTTCGCGCTTGAGGTAATCCGCGATCGCCCGCCGCAGGTCGGGGTCGGCGATGTAATGCGCGGAGTAGGTGGTTTGCGGCAGGTAGCCGCGCGCCAGCTTGTGCTCGCCTTGCGCGCCGGCTTCCACCGTTTTCAGGCCGCGTTCGATCGCAAACTCGATGGCCTGATAATAGCAGACTTCGAAATGCAGGAACGGGTGGTGCTCGACCGCGCCCCAGTTGCGGCCGAACAGCGTATCGGAGCCGATGAAATTGATGGCGCCGGCAATCCAGCGGCCGTTGCGTTTGGCCATCACCAGCAGCACGTCCCGGCTCATGCTCTCGCCGATCAGCGAGAAGAAGCTGCGGGTGAGATACGGCCGGCCCCATTTGCGCGAACCGGTCTCCATGTAGAATGCGAAGAACGCGTCCCACGCATCCTCGGTGATATCGGCTCCGGTCAGCCGGTGGATGGTGATGTCGGAGGCCAGCGCCTCGCGTCGTTCGCGCTTGATCGCCTTGCGGTGGCGCGAATTGAGTGTGGCGAGGAAATCGTCAAACGTCTTGTAGCCCTCGTTGTGCCAGTGGAACTGCTGGTCGTTCCTTTGCAGGAAACCGTGCTCGCCGAGAAACTTCGCTTCGGTTTCGGGCGCAAAGGTGACGTGGACGGAGGAAGCGTTGGTGGCGTTGCAGAGCGCCATCAGTCCGCTCGCCAGCGCCGAGCCGATCTGCTCGCGGTCGACGCCGCTGCGGATCAGGAGCCGTGGCCCGGTGGCCGGTGTGAACGGCACGGACGCCTGCAGTTTCGGATAATAGCGGCCGCCGGCGCGCTCATAGGCATCGGCCCAGCCGCGGTCGAAGACATATTCTCCTTGCGAGTGCGATTTCAGATAGCAGGGCACGACGCCGACGATGGCGCCGTCGAGCCGGGCCAAGAGATGTCGCGGACCCCAGCCGGTGCGCGCGCAGGCCGAGCCGGAGGCTTCGGTGGCCGCGAAAAAGGCGTGGGAAACGAAGGGGTTATAGCCGGACCTTGAGCCGGCGGTCGAGCAGCCTGGTGCGCCGGGTGAGGCGAGCGTGTCGAGATTTTCGATGGCGTTGGGGTCAGGCCGCGGGTTGGCGCAGGCGTCCCACTCCTCAGCCTTGATGTTGCTGGCGGCGGGGACGGCTTCGAGGGTGATTTCAGATGACGCCATCGAGAATTCGCAACCGGTCCCATCGTGCAATCAGCCGGCGCGTATGGCGACCAACCCTCTGAAAGATCGTGCATTGCAGCGACGACTTCAAGCCCGCGGCGAGCGGATCAGGTTCCCGGCAGAAAGCCTTCAAAGATCATCTGGTCGGCATAGCGCGCGGCGCGGTCGCGCTGTTCCGGCGTGCGCACGGTCCAGGTCAACAGCGGCAGGCCGAAGATGTTGCGGGCGATCCAGGGGGCCACGGCGGGCAGGTCGTTGACCCAGTAGGCGACGAAATGCGGACGGGTGCGCAACGCATGGCGCAGATGCGTCATGCCCCGGCGCTGTTCGGCGGACGCTTCCGGCCAGTCGGCCTCGGTATAGTCGTGCTCGGCGATGATGCCGCGCGGTAGCTGGGGCATCAGCTCACGGAGCGCCAGCACCTGGTCGGGATCAAAGGACATGCCGACCGCAGGTCCGGAATAGCCGGCGAGCACCTCGGCCATCCGCTTCACCAGTTGGCGGTCGCCGTTAAAATGACTTTTCACCTCGATCACCAGCGGCACGCGGCCGGCAACCAGCGCGCAGAGATCGCCGAGCGTCATCATCCGCTCGTCGGTATTCTTGAATTTGACGGCCTTGAGTTCGGCCGCGGTCTTGCCGAGCAGCGCGCCGGAACCTTCGGTGAGGCGGCCGAGTGCGTCGTCGTGATGCACCATCGCTTCGCCGTCGGCGGTGAGCTGGATGTCGCATTCGATCGCGAAATTCGCTTGCGCCGCTGCCTCGGCCGCCGCCGGCATGTTCTCGATGATGCCGCGTGCGACATCATGCAGGCCGCGGTGAGCGACCGGCCGCGCCGTCAGCCAGTCCGGGGCGCGCACGTCGGCGGCCCCGCTCAGGATACCTCGAAGATGCCGTCGACTTCGACGGCGGCGTCGGAGGGCAGGGAGGCGACGCCGACGGTGGTGCGGGCATGGCGGCCCTTGTCGCCGAAGGCCTCAACCATTAGGTCGGAAGCGCCGTTCAGCACCTTGGGACCGTCGAGGAAATCCGGCGCGGAGTTGATGAAGCCGCCGAGCCGCACCACGCGCACCACCTTGTCGAGATCCCCCAGTGCCGCCTTGACCTGCGCCAGCAGGTTGACGCCGCAACCCTTTGCCGCGTGATAGCCTTGTTCGATCGTGACGCCGGCCCCTAACTTGCCCTTGGCGATCAGCTTGCCTTCACCGTCAGCGCAAACCTGGCCCGAAACGAACAGCAGATTGCCGGTGCGGACGAAGCCGACGTAGTTGGCCATGGCGGCGCGGGGTTCCGGCAGAGTGATGCCTTGTGCCGCCAGCTTTTGTTCGACCGTACCCGCCATGTTTCCGTCCCCGCTTGATTTGCCTGTTTCTGAACTCAGATCAGGCGCATTGTTTCGCGCATCGCGGCATCCGTTGCAAGCGAGGGCGAACGGGCGCCCGTGTGCCGAAAATCGCGCCGAAATCGCTGAAAAACGTGGCAGGGCGGCGTCAAAATACAACGTTTTCGTGAAGCCGCCCTAGTTGCGACGCAATACAGCCGTCACTAATGTGACGAATCTCCCATCGAGGAAAAAACAGAACATGGCCAGCTCGCTCCCGATTCCGGTCCGCGCTTTGGTGTTCTCCGTTGCTGCGGTCTTCGGATCCGGAATGGCGCACGTGCCCGCGGTGGCCGCCGCCGGCGGGCCATTTCTCTCGCATCAGGCGCTGTACGAATTGAGCCTCGTCAAGTCGCGCGGCTCCAATGCCATCAGCAACGCGCGCGGGCGGATCCTCTACAATTTCTCCGGCAGTTCCTGTGAGGGATACACCTCGGAATTCCGCCAGGTGTCGGAACTCGACAGCGGCGAGGGCAAGCTGACCCTGAGCGATTTGCGGTCGTCCTCGTGGGAGGACGCGGCCGGCAAGAGCTACCGCTTCAAGATCGATACCAGGATGAACGATACCGACTCGGCGCCGGTCGACGGCGTGGCCGAGCGGGTCGGCGATCACATCACCGTCAAGCTGAAGCAGCCGGCGGCGAAGACGTTCGACCTCGACGGCAATGTCGTGTTCCCGACCGAGCAGATCCAGCACATCATCGCCGCGGCCCGCGCCGGCAAGTCGGTGCTGGAGCTGACGGTCTATGACGGCTCCGACAACGGCGAGAAGGTCTACAACACGCTGTCCGTGATCGGGCAGCCGATCCCGGGCACCCGCGACATCGCGTCGCCCGATCCGTCCACCGCCAACGACCAGATGAAAACGCTGACGCGCTGGCCGGTCACCGTCAGCTATTACGACCGCGACGCCAAGTCCAAGGACGGCGAGCAGACGCCGGTGTACGCGATGTCGTTCGAGCTGTTCGAGAACGGCGTCTCCCGCGCGCTGGTGCTCGACTACAACGATTTTGTCATCTCGGGCGCCATGGGCAAATTCGACGTCAAGGATTCCAAGCCCTGTAAATAACGTCATTCCGGGGCGATGCGCAGCATCGAACCCGGAAGTTCGAGATTCCGGGTTCGCGCTGACGCGCGCCCCGGAATGACCAAAGAGGAGGATCACTCCTCCTCCTCCTCCTCCTCCTCATCCTCCTCCGCCTCGATTTCCTTCTCCGGCCCCTCATACGCAATGCCCCGGATCACGGCGGCATTGCCGAATTTCTTGCGCAGATTATCCATCGCGCGTTCGGCATGGGCCGAGCGGCGGTCGAGCATGTCTGAATCTTCGGCCTGGTCGCCCGGGCGCAACGCGCTGACGCCGGTGCCGATCAGGCGAAACGCGGTGCCGTCGATTTCCCTGGCCAGCAACTCGCGCGACACCGCAAATATCCGTGCCGCAAGCTGTGTCGGCGTCTGGATCGATTGTGAACGGGTGCGCTGACGGAAGTCGGCGGTCTTCAATTTCAGCGTAACGGTAAGGCCCGAAAGTTCGCTGCTTTTGAGCCGCGAGGATACTTTCTCCGACAGCCGCCACAGCACTTTTTCCAGCGTGGCAAAGTCTTTGATGTCCTTTTCGAAGGTGGTCTCATTCGAAATCGTCTTGGCGCCGCGATCGGCCACCACCAGGCGGTCGTCGATGCCGCGCGCCAGCCGCCACAGCCTGCGGCCTTCGGTCCCGAACTGCTTCATCAGGTCGACCTCGTCGGCGCGCTGCAGGTCGGCGATGGTGCGAAAACCCCGTTGCAGCAGTTTTTCCTGCGTGGCGGGTCCGACGCCGTAGATGAAGCCGACCGGCCGGTCGGCCAGCATCTCGCGCGCCTCGTCCTGGTCGAGCGCCGCAAAGCCCCTGGGCTTGTCGAGGTCGGAGGCGATCTTGGCCAGAAACTTGTTGCAGGACAGGCCGACCGAAACGGTGATGCCGATGTCGCGTTCGACGTCGCGGGCAAAGCGCGCCAGCACCTTGGCCGGAATCATGCCGTGGACGCGCTGGGTCCCGGAAAGGTCGAGAAACGCCTCGTCGATCGACAACGGCTCGACCAGCGGCGTCAGCGTCTGCATGGCGTGGCGCACTTCGCGGCCGACGCGGACGTATTTGGCCATGTCGGGCCGGATCACCACCGCCTGGGGGCAGAGGTCCAGCGCCTTGAACATCGGCATCGCCGAGCGCACGCCAAAGGTCCGCGAGATGTAGCAGGCCGCCGACACCACGCCGCGCTTGCCGCCGCCGATGATGACGGGCTTGTCGGCGATCTCGGGGTTGTCGCGCTTTTCGACGGTGGCGTAGAACGCGTCGCAGTCGATATGGGCGAGCGTCAGCGAGGGCAGGGCCCGGTGGCGGACCAGCCGCGGCGAGCCGCATTTGCCGCATCTCATGGCCTTGATGTCGAGGTCGCCGAAGCAATCCCGGCAAAAGCAGCGCGGACCGTCAAGCGCCGGCGCTGACGCGCTCACGGCACGTCGCGCTCCCAGTCCGGGTCACCAAGCACCTGGCGGGCGGCGGCGACGTTGGTGGGATCGAGTTGCGAGGCGTCGGCAAACGCCTTTACGGTTGCGTCATCGCGCATGACGAAATCGAGCACCGAAGCCAGAAATTGCGGATTGGCGGCAGCCGTCCGCAGTGTCTCCGGGCCCAAACCGCTTTCGGCCAGAAATAGCCCTAATCGCTCGGGATCGCCGGCGACGAAGGTCAGCGCCTGAATCGCAACGATTTCAGCTACTTCGCGGGGGTTGTGAACAGGCTTTTTCAACAGGCGGTTTGCCTTTCCGTTAACTTATGGGCTCTACTTTGAAACCATCATGCCCGAGTCTGCGGAACGTGTTCAAGCAAGTGGAAACCGCTTCGCGCAAAGTTGGCACATGGATTTAACGGCTTAGAGCGAATCTGTCGCTAGTTTGATTTCACTTTTCGACAAGGGGACGGCGGCGGTGCAGGACACACCGAAAGGCCGGATGGGTTTCTGGGACAAGGGAGGGACGGGATGGCCAAAACCGTCCTGATCGTCGAAGACAACGAGCTCAACATGAAGCTCTTTCGCGATCTGTTGGAAGCGCACGGCTATCAAACCTCGGGCACCAGCAACGGGTTCGAGGCGCTCGATCTCGTGCGCAAGCTTCGCCCCGATCTGATCCTGATGGATATCCAGCTTCCGCAGGTATCGGGCCTCGAAGTGACGCGCTGGATCAAGGACGATCCGGAACTGCGCGCCATTCCGGTGGTCGCGGTGACTGCGTTTGCGATGAAGGGCGACGAAGAACGCATCCGCGAGGGCGGTTGCGAGGCGTATTTGTCCAAACCAATTTCGGTCGGCAAGTTTATTGAAACGGTACGGCGTTTTATCGGGTAGGAGTGAGTTTCGATGTCTGCGCGTATTCTGGTCGTCGATGATGTTCCCGCCAACGTCAAACTCTTGGAAGCCCGTCTTTCGGCCGAATATTTCGACGTGTTGACCGCTTCCAACGGCGCGCAAGCGCTGGATATCTGTTCGCGCGCCGAATGCGACATCATCCTGCTCGACGTCATGATGCCCGACATGGACGGTTTCGAGGTCTGCCGCCGGCTGAAGTCCAACCCGGCCACGCATTACATTCCGGTGGTGATCATCACGGCGCTGGACAGCGCGGCCGATCGCGTCCGCGGGCTCGAGGCCGGGGCCGACGATTTCCTGACCAAGCCGGTGTCGGACGTCGTGCTGATCGCGCGCGTCCGTTCCTTGACGCGGCTGAAGATGATGACCGACGAGCTGCGGATGCGCGCCATCACCTCGCTGGAAATCGGCATGGAGGCGCCCGAGCGCAGCGCCGTCGCCGACAGGGGCGTCGGCGGCCGCATTCTGCTGGTCGACGACCGGCCGTCGTCCTACGAGCGGCTGGCGCCGCTCCTTGCCGCCGAGCATACCGTCGATGTCGAGACCAATCCGGCGGAAGCGCTGTTTCACGCCGCCGACGGCAACTACGACCTGCTGATCGTTTCGCTCAGCCTGGAGAACTATGACGGCCTGCGGCTGTGCAGCCAGGCGCGCTCGCTGGAGCGCACCCGCCAGATGCCAATTCTGGCGATCTCCGACGCCGACAACAATGCGCGGCTGCTGCGCGGGCTCGAAATCGGCGTCAACGATTACCTGCTGCGTCCGGTGGACAAGAACGAACTGCTGGCGCGGGCGCGCACCCAGATCCGCAAGCGGCGCTATACGGATCATCTGCGCGACAATGTGCAGAACTCGATCGAAATGGCGATCACCGACGCGCTGACCGGCCTGCATAACCGCCGCTACATGGAAAGCCATCTGGCGACGCTGGCCGAGCAGGCCTCGAGCCGCGGCAAGCCGCTGGCGCTGATGATCCTCGACATCGATTTCTTCAAGGCCATCAACGACAATTACGGCCACGACGCCGGCGACGACGTGCTGCGCGAATTCGCGGTGCGGATTCGCAAGTCGATCCGCGGCATCGACCTCGCCTGCCGCTACGGCGGCGAGGAATTCGTCATCGTGATGCCGGAAACCGACCTTCACGTCGCCGGCATGGTGGCGGAACGGCTGCGCCGCTCGATCGCCGGCGAAACCTTCGCCGTCAACAAGGGGGCGAAGCGCATCGAAGTCACGATCTCGATCGGCCTGACGACGCTGGAGCGCAAGGGCGAGCCGGTCGCCGACGTGCTGAAGCGCGCCGACACCGCGCTGTACCGCGCCAAGCATGACGGGCGGAATAGGGTGGTTTCGGCTGCGGCGTAGCCGCAACACCATCGGATGTCATCCCCGCGAAGGCGGGGATCCAGTACGCCGCGGCGTCTCAGTTTAGTAACAACCGTCTCTGGAATACTGGATCACCCGCCTTCGCGGGGATGACAGTCGTTATGGATGTGACAGTCGTGACGTCAGGCCACAGCCCGGGCGCCTTCCTTGACCGCATCATACGCCAGCCGCTTGAACTCGAACGAGAACGGATGGACGAACGCCATCTGGCGCTGCGCCATCATCACGCCGGCCATGTTGCGCTTCGGCGAGATCCACCATTGCGTACCGGCGACGCCGCCCCAGTAGAACTCCCCGGTCGCATCGGGATGCAGAAGCGGCGAAGGCTGCAGGATCAGTCCGCCCGCCAGACCGTGTGCCTGGCCAGGCATTTCTCCCAGCATGGCAAAGCGTATCCACTGACCATCCGGCAACTGGTTGGTCATCATCTGCGCGATCGTCTCGGGCTTGAGCAGGGTCTTGCCGCCGGGCAGCAGGCTGCGGATCAGCGCCACCATGTCGGGCATGGTCGAGACCAGGCCGCCACCGCCATTGAGCCGCGCGACAGGATGCAGATAGGCGCCGGGGAAGGGCGCGTTGTCGGTCCGCGTCAGGCCCGGCTCCATCGGCTTCATCAGGTCGGCGCCGGCGTAGTAGGCCACCAGCCGTCCCTGATCCTTTACCGGCACGACGAAGCCGGTATCGACCATGCCGAGCGGATCGAGAATCCGCGCCTTGATGAACGCATCGAAGCTCTGGCCGCTGATGACTTCGACCAGCCGAGCCACCACGTCGATCGCCAGCGAGTATTCCCAGGACGTCCCCGGCTGATAGATCAGCGGCAGGTCGGCCAGCACGTCGACCATCTGCGCCAGCGTGGTCATGGGATTGTGGACGCCGCGATCGTTGAGCGCCTTGAAGATGACGGTGCCGGGATCGAAAAAGCCGTAGCTCAGGCCGGAGCTGTGGCTCAGGAGCTGACGGATGGTGATCGAGCTCTTCGCCGGCTCGGTATCGTCAAGCGAGGTCGCGCCTGGTCGTAACACCTTTCGATTTCCGAGCTGCGGAATAAACTTCTCGATCGGATCGTCGAGCGCAAATTTGCCTTCTTCCATCAGCAGCAGCGCCGCGCAGGAGGTGATCAGCTTGGTGTTGGAGAAAACCCGGAAAATGTGATCGGTGCGGAGCGGCGTCTGCGCTTCCTTGTCGGCCCAGCCGACGCAGTTCACGTCGACCAGGTCCCGGCCGACCATGACCGCCCAGGAAATGCCTGACAGCAGGTTGTTGTCGACATAGCGCTGCATGGCCGCGCGGGCCGGCTTGAAGTCGTAACCGCCTGCGGTCACTTTAAGGTCTTCCATTGTCACTCCCTTTGCCGCCGATTCTGGCGTCGTCTCTGCGCACGCAGGGTCCCATAACCACCGGCGCTGATTTTTGCAGAAGGTAACTACCACATCGCCTTACCGATACGCCACGGCGTATGGGTCCCTGCGCCCGTGCGCAATTGCGCACTAGGCAGGGACGACGGTGAGGGGGTTCAATCGGCTGATGCTGCTTTGTGCCTTTTCGCCGCAGGCCGCGGTTTCGGCGCGATCGCGCCGCTGTCGATCTTTACCCCGGCATTTTCCAGCAGCACCGTTGCGGCTTGCTTGGCGGCGCGCGCCATGGCGGGATCGTCGCGGACGAGGTCCTGAGCGATCGAGCCGTCGACGAGCAGCGTGAGCTGCGTCGCCAGACCCTCGGCATCGGCGACACCGAGCCGCACGAGCAGATCGCGAAACCACAGCCTCCGGCTTTCCTTGAAGGCAACCGCGATTCTGCGCACCGACCGGTCCCCGCTGCCGAGTTCGGCGACCGCGTTGACGAACGGGCAGCCGCGAAAGTCCTTGGCCGAGAACCGCCGCTCCAGCGAATCGAAGGTGCCGAGAATCTGTTCGGCGGGTGGTTTCTCCGAGGGCCGCGGCGCCACGAAGCGGCGCGCCAGATAGGCCGAGATCAGCGCGTCCTTGGAAGGAAAATGGTTGTACAGCGTCCGCTTGCTGATGCCGATTTCGGCCGCGATCGTATCGACGCCGACCGCGCGGATCCCCTGCAAATAGAACAGCCTGTCTGCGGTTTCGAGAATCCGGTCCTTCATCGCAGGCTTTTGCATCGCAGGCTTTTGCATGGACGGTTTCGGTACTGATGGTTTTGCGGGCGGGGGAGGCATGCGAATACGCAAGGTCCGTTCGTCTTGACAGCAAGACCACTCTATAGCCTAGTTACACAGGTCTGTGTACCCATTTCAGACGGCAAAGGCAGGACACGGATTTCGTGCCGCGGCCCCGAGGGAGAACAACAACAATGCCGCGATCAATGTCGCTAGTGCAAGTCCTGCGCCCCACATTGCCTATCCTGATCGGCGCTTCGCTGATGCTGACGCTCAGCATGGGGCTGCGGCAGTCGCTCGGCATCTTCATGCAGCCGCTGACGCACGACATCGGCATTTCGGTCTCCGACTTCACGCTGGCGATCGCCGTGCAAAACCTTGCCTGGGGTTTCCTGCAGCCGCTCGCCGGCGCACTGACGGTGCGTTACGGCTTTCGCAGCATCATGGTGATCGGGTCGTTGTTCTACATCGCCGGACTCACATTGATGGCGGGTGCGCATGGTTTTCTCAGCGTCATGATCGGCGGCGGCGTGCTGATCGGCATGTCGCTGGCCTGCACCGCGGCGGCGATTGCGATGTCGGTTGCAGCGCGCGCGGTGCCGGCGACGGTACGCAGCACGGTGATGGGTCTGGTGTCAGGAGCGGGATCGCTTGGCGCGCTGCTCTCGGCGCCGCTCGGGCAGATTCTCAACGAAGGCTATGGCTGGCGCGTGGGCCTGGCCGGTTTCGTCGTGCTGGCGCTGGCGATGATTCCGGCGGCCTGGTTTGCCGGCGGCGTCGACAAGATTCCGCTGCCGAAGCCGGCGTCGGACGACATCGGCAACACCTCGGCCGGCGTCGCCGTCAAGGTCGCGTTCGCCAACCCGTCCTTCGTGGTGATGACCGGCGCCTATTTCGTTTGCGGCATGCAGCTCGTCTTCCTCACCACCCATCTGCCGTCCTATCTGGCGATCTGCGGCCTGGATCCGATGCTGAGCGCGCAGACGCTCGGCATGATCGGCGGCTTCAACGTGGTCGGCAGCATCTTCTTCGGCTGGGCCGGCCAGCGCTGGAACAAGCTCGCGCTGCTCGGCGGCATCTACATCGTCCGTTCCATTGCGCTCGCCTGGTATTTCGCGCTGCCGCCGACGCCGGCGACGACGTTGCTGTTCGGCGCCATCATGGGCTTCCTGTGGATGGGAGTCGGGCCGCTGGTGGCGGGGGCGGTCGCCGAAATGTTCGGCCTGAAATGGCAGGCGATGATCCAGGGGCTCGCCTTCATGAGCCATCAGCTCGGCAGCTTCCTCGGCGCCTTCGGCGGCGGGGTGCTGTACGACCAGCTCGGCTCCTACACCATGGCGTGGCGCATCGGCGTCGCGCTGGGCCTCGCCGGTGGAATCATCCAGGTCGCATTCGCGCTGATCCGGCCGAGCGGTCCGCCGATGTTGCGAACGGCGTAAGGCTGACCGGGAGGTAGCTTAAAATGAGGCAGCGGAAAGTGCTGCCTGCGTTTTAAGCGTTCGTGCCGTTAAAAGCGGCAGAAAACCAGAGCGCCTTCGCCCGGGAAGCCAGAAATCGATGATAATTCATTAGGTTAATCGAATGCCTTCGATGGCACGAATCTTGTCTGATCAAGGACAAGAATCGGTTTTGGGAAACGTCATCGACATCGTCCGCCCCTGGCTGAACGTCAGGGGAAGGCAGGTAGTTCATGAGGCTGGCAGCCGCCAATCCCCAGCCATTTCAACTCGACGTTGCCGCGACGTCGAGCAGCCCGAGTCTTGTGCCCAAAATCGGCGTTGATCCTGCCGTCGCCGCTCGAGAGCGTTTTCGAGCGAAAGCCTGCCCCGGACTTGATCCGGGGTGGATGCCGGTTCGCGTAAAGAAAACGCGTCAAAACAAAAGACTAGAGCCCGGTTCTGATTCAATCAGAACCGAACGGGCTCCAGGCACCGGACGGTTCATGCGCGCCATTCAAGACAGTCTCAGAAACAAACTAAAGGGCACACCAATTTTCGCGTCGTGCTGATGGCGCGCCGTTCGCATTCGCATGGGAGAGATCGACAAAGTGGCTGGGTAAACCTTCACCGACATCCGTTGTGACGAGGAGAGAGACGATGGGACTCTGGAAATACACATGCCAAAGACTCGTGCCTTTCGTGGTTGCACTCTTGGGGATTGCGCTTCTCTGCATGCTGTTCGGTGACATCGCGCTCGCGGAAGACGCGGGGCCGCCGGCCTGCGGTGGCAAGATTCTCGAGAAGTGTACACCCAACTCCGGCGATACCGCATGGATGCTGACGTCGGTCGCGCTCGTCTTGATGATGACCGTTCCGGGTCTCGGCCTGTTCTATGGTGGCATGGTGCGCAAGAAGAACGTCGGCGACACGGTGATGACCAGCTTTGCCGTCACCTGCCTCGTCACCATTCTGTTCGCGCTCTTTACCTACAGCATGGCGTTTCGCGCCGGCTCGCCGTTCATCGGGGGCCTGGATCGGATGTTCCTGAAGGACATCCTGAGCGACATCGGCAAGGGAGGCATCGGTAATCCCAATCCGCTCGCCGCGACCATTCCTGAGAGCGTGTACATCTGCTTTCAGATGACGTTCGCCATCATTACGCCAGCGTTGATCGCCGGCGCGTTTGCCGAGCGGATGAAGTTCTCGGCCATGCTCTGGTTCATCGGCCTGTGGGCGGTTTTCGTCTATGCGCCGATTGCGCACTGGGTCTGGGGACCCGACGGCATCTTCTCCGCCGGCAACGACGCCGCGTGGGTGAAAGTGCTGGATTTCGCCGGCGGCACTGTCGTGCATATCAACGCCGGTGTTGCTGGGCTGATGTGCGCGATCATGCTTGGCAAACGGAAAGAAACCGGGCCGGCGCACAACATGGTGCTCACCTTCATCGGCGCCTCCCTGCTGTGGGTTGGCTGGTTCGGATTCAACGCCGGCTCCGCCGTGACCGCGGGCATGCAAGCCGGAATGGCGATGTTGGTAACCCAGATTGCTACCGCAGTTGCCGGCTTTACCTGGATGCTGGTGGAATGGGCGCTGAAGGGCAAGCCGACCGTCGTCGGCATCTGCTCGGGCGCGGTCGCCGGCCTTGTCGCGATTACGCCGGCTTCCGGCTTCGTCGGGCCGGTCGGCGCCTTCGCCATCGGAATCGCGGCAGGCGTCTTCTGCTACTGGGGGTGCACCGGCTTGAAGCGCCTGTTCAGCTATGACGACGCGCTCGATTGTTTCGGTGTTCACGCGATCGGCGGCATCGTCGGGGCGCTTCTGACCGGGGTGTTCGCGGTCGAGCAATACGGTGGAACCCCAGGCGCTCTGGAGGGCAACGTTGGACAGTTCTTCAACCAATGCATCGGCGTGGCCACCGTTTTCGTTTATGACGCCGTCGTCAGCCTGATCATCCTTTTTGTGGTCAAGATGTTCATCGGTCTCCGCGTGACGCAAGACATCGAGCGGGAAGGGTTGGACCTCGCGCTGCACGGAGAAGTCGTGCAATAATGTAGAGCCAAGGCAGCGTCCTGCAGCGCCGGCGTTCATCGCCGGCCGTTGCGGAAAAAAGCTGCCCCTGAACGGGCTGGAAACGATCGAGGCGGCCAAACCTCAATGGGGGTGTTGGGTCCAGCCAGTTCTAACTACTTTACTGCTCGCGGTGATCACTCGGCGAGGAGATCACATGAACTGGTTCTATTGGAACACTGCGTGGTCGCTGTTCTTCAGCCTCGTTTGGTTCATGACCATCACGCATAATCCCGAAGCGCGGATCTCTGATGCGCATTTGCGCGATGAGGCCTTCGGCGGCTGAATGAAGACCTAGGTTACAATGCGGATCGGGCCGATACCACGGACGCCCGAGCGCCTTTCGCCGTGCCAACCTGTCCCGAGACCTCGCGACGGGCTAGTCTAGAGCCCTTTCGGTTCTGATTGAATCAGAACCGGGCTCTAGTCTTTTGTTTTGACGCGTTTTCTTTACGCGAACCGGCATCCACCCCGGATCAAGTCCGGGGCAGGCTTTCGCTCGAAAACGCTCTAGCTCCGATAGAAGCGCCACATCCTGAGGAATGTTCGGTGGATCACATCCGGCGGCTGATCGAACGGCTCCAGACTGATCCGCAAGGCGCCATTGTGGTCCATGCGCCAAGGTAGGCGCATCAGCAGGCGGTAGATCGGCTGCTTGCGCCAATCGACGACGAGAGCGCTGCGGAGCGGTGCGTTGAGCACAATCTGAAGCTCATGGACCGTCATCGCCCGCTCGGCGATCTGAACGACATCGATGCGCTCGATGGCCCGCCAGCGTATCAATCCGAAGGCCTGGATGAAGATGCCATATTGATTGGCGCCGATGGTCGGCCGCCCGGTCTCCAGCAGGGGGATGTTGTAGTAGGTGAAGCCGGCCGCTGCCACGGCAGGTAACAACCAATAGATGGCGCCGGTGATCCAGGCGGCCGTGCAGAATATCGCAGCCAGCGCAGCACTGATGTAGACGGGAAAGTAGATGTCTTCGCGCACATAGGCGACCGAGTAGCCACCGGCATTTCGCTCGTCCAGGGTTGCGCTCATGTGAACCCGATGCCCAGGGCCTTCCAGAGAGGCACAAGTCGGCGCGGCGGAATCGCTTACCTCAACACGGTGTTCGGAAACTGGTTCCCGAGCGAGGATAACAGTGCGCGGGTCCTGGTGCCACCTTTCAGGTGGCGGGCCGCAAAATGAAAACGGGGCCGCAAGGCCCCGTTGAACTCAGTACCGTGCCAGCGGTCTTACTTGATCTTCGATTCCTTGAACTCGACGTGCTTGCGCGCGACCGGGTCGTACTTCTTCTTGACCAGCTTGTCGGTCATGGTGCGCGAATTCTTCTTGGCGACGTAATAGAAGCCGGTATCCGCCGTGGAAACGAGCTTGACCTTGATGGTGACCGCTTTGGCCATGTTCGAAACCTCAAAAATGGGGGTGTCAGGCGCCGGCCAAATCGGCCTGCATTTGCGCCGCAACCTACCTTCGATCCGCCCAAAGTCAAGGTTTTCGGGGCAAAAACCGGCCTGATTCCGGGTAGAATCCATGCCTTTGCGCGTATTCTGATCGCAAAACCGGTGCCCAGTTTTGCGGAATACGCGCGTTAACTCTCAAAGAAGCGGTTTTTCGGCCTCGGCAGCCCCAAATTCTCGCGCAGCGTCCTGCCTTCGTATTCTTTACGGAAAATCCCGCGTTTCTGCAGTTCCGGGACGACCTTGTCGACGAAATCGTCCAGGCCCGCGGGCAGAAACGGGAACATGATGTTGAAACCGTCGCTGCCGCGGCTGGTCAGCCATTCCTCCATCTGGTCGGCGATGGTCACGGGCGTGCCGACAAACGAGAGCCCGCCATAACCGCCGACGCGCTGCGCGAGCTGGCGTACCGTGAGCTTGTCGCGGGCGGCAACATCGACCAGGCGCTGGCGGCCGCTCTTGCTGGCATTGGTTTCGGGAATCGGCGGCAACTGGCCGTCGGGATCGAAGCCGGAGGCGTCGGTGCCGAGCTGCACTGACAGCGAGGCGATGGCTGAGTCGTAATGCACCATGCTGTCGAGCTTGGCGCGCTTCTCCTTGGCCTCGTCGACGCTGTCGCCTACCACGACGAAGGCGCCGGGCAGGATCTTCAGGTGCTCAGGGTCGCGACCGATCTTTTCCATCCGGCCCTTGATATCGGCATAAAGCTTCTGGCTGTCGGCGAGGGGGCCGCCGCCGGTGAACACGGCCTCCGCCGTTTCAGCCGCAAGCTGCTTGCCGTCCTCGGACGCGCCGGCCTGCACGATCAGCGGCCAGCCCTGGATGGGGCGGGCGATATTGAGCGGCCCGCGCACGCTGAGATATTTTCCCCTGTGATCGAGCACGTGCATCTTGGCGGGATCGAAATACAGCCCCTGTTCGACGTCGCGCACGAAGGCGTCGTCGGCAAAGGAATCCCACAGACCGGTGACCACGTCATAGAATTCGCGGGCGCGCTTGTAGCGCTCGGCATGCTCCATATGGTCGTCGAGCCCGAAATTCAGCGCGGCGTCCGGATTGGAGGTGGTGACGATATTCCACCCCGCGCGGCCGCCGGAGATATGATCGAGCGAGGCAAAGCGGCGGGCGACATGATAGGGCTCGTCGAATGTGGTCGATCCCGTCGCGATCAGGCCGATATGTTCGGTGGCTCCGGCCAGCGCGGACAGCAGCGTGAACGGTTCAAACGAAGTGACGGTGTGGCTGCGCTTGAGCGCGTTGACCGGCATGTTCAATACCGCCAGATGGTCGGCCATGAAGAAGGCGTCGAATTTGCCGGCTTCGAGCTTCTGGATCAGTTTCTTGATATGTGGGAAATTGAAATTGGCGTCGGGCCAGGCGCCCGGGTAGCGCCACGCGCCGGTGTGGATAGAGACCGGCCGCATGAATGCGCCGAGCTTGAGTTGCCGCTTCGCCATCTGCCCCATTCCGTGCTGTTATTGTTGGGGAACAGATAGGGACGGTTCGCCGTTGCGCCATCGGGACCGTCGAGAAGAATCTTGCAATTTCGGCGTTGCTGAAAGGATGAGACTGCTTATCCGAATGGATAAATAATATCAGAATAAGCCAAATACCGCCAAATCATGAATAAGCGCATCTTCCCCTGTGTAAGGCGGCGCTGCCGCTTCATCCAACGGAGAGTGTCATGATCGGGAAGCTTGAAGGAAAGATTGCAGTCGTCACCGGCGGCAGCGCCGGTATCGGCTTGGCCGCTGCGAAACGGTTCGCGGAAGAGGGCGCGCACGTGTTCATCACCGGCCGCCGCCAGTCCGAACTCGATAAAGCGGTAAAGGAAATCGGCCCCAACGCCACGGCGGTGCAGGCGGATGCCGCCGATGTCGGCGACCTCACGCGGCTGTTCGATACGGTGAAGGCCACCAAGGGCCGCATCGACGTGCTGTACGCCAATGCCGGGATCTACGAATTCACGCCGTTCGGGACGATCACCGAGGATGCCTACGACAAGATGTTCAACATCAACGTCAAAGGCGTGATCTTCACGGTGCAGCAGGCGGTGCCGCTGATGGGTGAAGGCGGCTCGATCATCCTCACCGGCTCCGTCGCGGGTTCAAAAGGTTTCGAAGCCGCCACCGTCTATGGTGCCACCAAGGCCGCCATTCGTTCGTTCGCACGGAGCTGGACCGCGGATCTGAAGGCGCGAAAAATCCGGGTCAACGTTCTAAGCCCCGGACCGGTCCAGACGCCTGGCTTCGATGTGTTCGCCAACGACGACGTACGGAACTACATGAAATCGCTGGTGCCGCTCGGCCGCATCGGCGAGGCCGATGAAATCGCCAAGGCGGCGCTGTTTCTTGCCTCCGACGATTCGAGTTACGTGGCCGGCGTCGAATTGTTCGTCGATGGGGGAGCGGCTGCGATCTAAACGACGGTCAGGAAGCGGAGGCGTCGTATCCCGGCGCCCCGTTGTTCACCAGAAGTGCCTACGCCCCCAGCACGTCCTTCTGCATCTTGCCGCCGTAGAAATGGAAGAACGGCACCGGCGCGTCGTGATGCAGGGGACCGGTGGCAAGGCGGCGGTCGAGTTCGTTCAGGACGTTCTTGGTCATGGCATGTAGATCGGCCAGCGGCTTGGAGCCGATCTCGACCCAGACCAGTTCCACCAGTTCGGCATCGGGATGAATCACGCCCTCGACGCGATGGGTGATCGCGGAGGCATCGGCGGTGAAGAACCGGGTGTCGAAGCGGCGGACGCGGCCGGGCGGAGTGATCGCACGCGCAATCAGGAACAGGCTCGACGGATCGGGCAACAGGCCGGCGTCGCTGAACGGCTTCCAGGCGCCCTCGAGCGTTACCTTCTGGTCGACCTTGCGGCCGAGGCAGAGGCCGGTTTCCTCGCAGGCTTCACGGATCGCAGCGACCGCGAGCGCACGCGCGCGGGACGCAGCGATCTTGGGACTGCCCTTGAGCAGATTGGCTTCAAGTTCCTTGGTGATCGAGGCGGCAACGGGGACGCGGTTGTCTGATTTGTCGACGCGGCCGCCGGGAAACACGAACTTGCCCGGCATGAACACCACGTTGTCGTGGCGCTTGCCGACCAGCACCTTCGGCTTCTCGCCGGAGCGATCGATCAGGATCAGCGTCGCCGCGTCTTTCGGCCGGAAATACGGATGGTGGTCGGCTTCTTTTTCTTCCTTGGGCGCGGTCGCAGCGTCAATCATTCCATCCCCGATTTTTCAAGCTTTTGTTGTTTTTGGTTTAGCTAAAGCGTTTTCGAGCGAAGTGGACACCGGTTCGCGTCAAGAAAACGCGTCAGGACAAAAGAGGTGAGCCCGGTTCTGATTCAATCAGAACCGATAAGGCTCTACACCGGCGGGATCTCGCCAGGAGCATTTTCGTCAAAGCCGTGCATCCGTAGCGCCCACTGGAAGCCGACCACCGCGCCCTTGACCGGTTGCAGCAGCGCCAGCGACGCAATCAAGGTCACCGGCAGGTAGATCGAAAGCTGCAGCCAGACCGGCGGCGCATAATCGGTTTCGATCCACAGGATAACCGGTACCAGGATGTGGCCGACGATGATGATCACGAGATAGGCTGGCAAATCGTCGGCGCGGTGCGGCGTGTAGTCGAGCCCGCACACCGAGCAGTTGTTGTCGACCTTCAGGAAGGCGCGGAACAGCTTGCCTTCGCCGCAGCGCGGGCAGCGGCAGCGAAAGCCTCGCTTCATCGCGGTCCACAGGTCGCGCTTTTCGCCCTTCACGGAATCCCGGCTCCAGACGGCTGTTGCGGTGCTCACCGTTACCATGATTTGCCTTTCTTCGATGTGCCGGATTTGGCTTTACCCGACTTGAATTTCCCGGACTTGCCCTTGCCAGACTTTCCCTTGCCAGACTTGCCCTTGCCGAACTTGCCTGACGGCCCGGCCTTGTCGTTCGGGCTGCGGCCTGGACGCGCTTTCGACTGACTTGTCGATGCGCGCGATCCGTCACGTTTTCTGCCGCGCGGAATAGATTGGCCTTCCGACAACAATTCGAACCGCAACGCGCCGGCCACTGGTGCTGCTTCTACCAGACGCACGTCGACAACGTCACCGAGCCGATGCATGGCACCACTGCGCGTGCCGATGAGCGCGTGCCGCGTCTCGTCGTAATTGAAATATTCTGACCCGAGCGTGCGGATCGGGATCAGGCCGTCGGCACCGGTTTCCGAGAGTTTGACGAACAGCCCGGCGCGGGTGACGCCGGAAATACGGCCCTGGAAGCTGGCGCCGATACGGTCGGCGAGGAAATGCGCGATCAGGCGGTCGGCGGTCTCGCGTTCCGCCTTCATGGCGCGCCGTTCTGTCACGGATATCTGGGCTGCAACTTCGCCAAGCGTTTCCAGCGTTTCGGTTTCCGGCAGCGCGCCTTCGCCGAGCCCAAGTGAGCGGATCAGCGCGCGATGCACGATCAGATCCGCGTATCGCCTGATCGGCGAAGTGAAATGCGCATAGCGGCGCAGGTTGAGGCCGAAATGGCCGTAATTCTCCGCCGAATATTCCGCTTGCGCCTGCGAGCGCAACACCACTTCGTTGACCAGCGGTTCGTAGTCCTCGCCGCGAACCTGGCCCAGCACGCGATTGAACAGTGCCGGGCGCAGCGCACCGGCTTTGGCGAACGGCAAATCGAGCGTCTTCAGGAATTCCGCGAGGTTATGAACCTTCTCCTGCGACGGTTCGTCGTGCACCCGATAGATCAGCGGCAGCGCTTTCTTCTCGAGCATCTCGGCGGCGGCGACGTTGGCGAGGATCATGAACTCTTCGATGAGCTTGTGCGCATCAAGCCGGTCCGGAACGATGACGCGATCGACCGTGCCGTCGGCTTTGAGCAAAATCTTGCGTTCGGGCAAATCCAGATCGAGCGGGTCGCGTTCGTCGCGCGCCAGTTTCACCAGCGCATAGGCCGTATACAGCGGCTTGAGGATCGGTTCGAGCAGGGGACCCGTGGTGTCGTCGGGCCGGCCGTCGATCGCAGCCTGCGCCTGCGCGTAATTGAGCTTGGCGGCCGAGCGCATCAGCACGCGATGAAAACTGTGCGAGCGCTTGCGGCCGTCGTTTCCAATTACCATCCGCACCGCGAGCGCGCCGCGCGGCTCGCCCGGCACCAGCGAACAGAGGTCGTTGGAGATGCGCTCGGGCAGCATCGGCACCACGCGATCGGGGAAGTACACCGAATTGCCGCGTGTCAGCGCATCACGGTCCAGGGCCGACCCCGGCCGCACATAGAAGGCGACGTCGGCGATCGCGACATGAACGATAAAGCCGCCCTTGTTGTTGGGGTCGAGATCGGGCGCGGCGTGGACCGCGTCGTCGTGATCCTTGGCGTCCGGCGGATCGATGGTGACGAGCGGCAGGTCGCGCCAGTCGTCGCGGCCCTTCAGGGTCGCGGGCTGCGCATCCTCGGCCTCGCGCACCGCCGCCGGCGAAAACACCTGCGGAATGTCGTGGGCGTGGATCGCGATCAGGCTGACCGCTTTCTCGGTCGCGAGCGAACCGAGCCGCTCCTTCACCTTGCCTGACGCCAGGCCGTAACCGCGCGTGCGCACCAGATCGACGCTGACCAGGTCGCCATCCTCGGCGCCGCCGGTGTCGTCCTTGGCGATGTTGAGTTCGCGGCCGGCTTGCTTCTTGTCGACGGGAATGAGCCGGCCGCCACCGGCGGGCAAAGCGCGGAAGATGCCGAGCAGGCGGGTGCGGGCGTCATCGATGACCTTGATGACGCGGCCGCGATAGGGCGTGCCGTCGCTGTCACCGGTTTTCTCGACGCGCAGCAGCGCGCGATCGCCGACGCCGGCGGCGGTGCCGGGCTGCGGGCGTCGCGGAACGTGAATGCGGATTTTCGGGGCAGGTCCGTCCTGCTCGGTATCCCATTCAGTGGGCGCCGCGAGCAGTTCGCCGTCGGTGTCGCGCCCGGTGATGTCGGCCATCACGGTCGGGGGCAGGGCGGCCGGCTCCAGTATCTTGCGGCCGCGCTTGGCGACCGAGCCGTCGTCGGCGAGCTCGCGCAGGATTTGCTTCAACGCGACGCGGTCGGCGTTCTTCAGGCCGAACTCGCGCGCGATCTCGCGGGTGCCGATATTGCCGGGATTCGCGCGGATGAAGGCGACGATGGCGTCCCGGCTCGGAAAACCACTGTCGTGCTTTTTGTTCACTTATCCCCGGGCCTTGCCCGCGCTCTTTTTCGCAGGCGGTTTGGATGCTGCAGGCTTGGCCGCCGACGTCTTGGCGGCTGACGCAACCGGCGCGCGCGCCTTGCTCACGGCGTCCGCCTTCGGTTTCGCGGCCGCCTTCTTCACCGCAGCCTTCTTGGCGGGCTTTGGCGCGTCGGGATCGGCCGATTTAGCGGCGGCCTTCTTCGGAGCGGCCTTCTTCGGAGCGGCCTTCTTGGCGCCGCGCTTCGGCTTGCCGCCGCCCTTGGCGGCACGTTCGTCGATCAACGCGATCGCCTCGGCGAGCGTGATCGTCTCCGGCGTTTTGTCGCTCGGGATCGTGGCGTTGACGCCACCCGATGTGACGTAGGCGCCATAGCGGCCGTTCTTGACCGCGACGCCGCCGAGGCTCGGATGCTCGCCGAGCGGCTTGCCGGGATCGGCGCCAAAACGGCGTCCGCTCGGGCCCTTGGCGATCTTTTCCGCGATCAGCGTCACCGCGCGGTTGAGGCCGACGTCGAACACTTCGTCGCCGGCTTCCAGGCTGGCATAGGTTTTTTCGTGGCGTACGAACGGGCCGAAGCGGCCGATGCCGGCGGTGATCGGCTCGCCGGTTTCCGGATGCTTGCCGATCTCGCGCGGCAGCGACAACAGCTTCAGCGCCAGTTCGAGCTCCATGTCGCTGGGCGACGTGTTCTTTGGAATGCCGGCGCGCCGCGGCTTTTCGCCCTCGGCATAATCCTTCTGCTCGCCGAGCTGGATGTAGGGACCGAAGCGACCGGCCTTTACCGTGACGTCGAGATCGGTCTCCGGGTCCTTGCCGAGCACGCGGTCGGCGCTGGCTTCGCCGTCGGCGGCCAATGGACGCGTGTGACGGCATTCGGGATAGTTCGAGCAGCCGACAAAGGCGCCGAACTTGCCGGCCTTCAGATTGAGCTTGCCGGTGCCGCAGGTCGGGCATTGCCGGACATCGCCGCCATCCGCGCGCGGCGGATAGATGTGCGGGCCCAGCATGTCGTCGAGCACGTCGAGCACTTCGGAGACCCTGATGTCCTTGATGTCGGCGACCGCGCCGGAAAAGCCGACCCAGAACTCCTTCAGTACCTGCTGCCAGGAAATCTCGTTGTTTGAGATACGGTCGAGCTGCTCTTCGAGATTTGCGGTGAAATCGTATTCCACATAGCGCGCGAAGAAGTTTTCCAGGAACGCGACCACGACGCGGCCCTTGTCCTCGCCGTGCAGCCGCTTCTTCTCGAGCTTGACGTAGCCGCGATCCTTCAGCACCTGCAGGATCGAGGCGTAGGTCGAGGGACGGCCGATGCCGAGTTCTTCCATCCGCTTCACCAATGATGCTTCCGAGAAGCGTGGCGGCGGTTCGGTGAAATGTTGGGTGACGGCGAGATCCTGCCGCTTCAGCGCTTCGCCCTCGCTCATGGCGGGGAGACGGCGGCTGTCGTCATCCTCGGCGTCGTCGTCGCGGCCTTCCTGGTAGAGCGCGAGGAAGCCGTCGAACTTCACGACCTGGCCGCTGGCGCGCAGGTCGAGTACGCGGGCGCCGGCTTTCGCCGCGATATCCACCGTGGTGCGTTCGAGTTCGGCGGACTCCATTTGACTCGCGATGGTGCGGATCCAGATCAGCTCATAGAGCTTGGCCTGATCGGTATCGAGGCGGCGGCGCATTTCGGCGGGCCGGCGCGACAGGTCGGTCGGCCGGATCGCTTCGTGGGCTTCCTGCGCGTTCTTGGCCTTGGTCTGATACTGGCGCGGCGCGTCCGGCACATAGGCGTTGCCGTAGTCCTCGCCGATCACTTTTCGCGCTTGTGTGATCGCAGAGCCGTCGATCTGCACGCCGTCGGTTCGCATATAGGTAATGAGACCGGTGGTCTCGCCGCCGATATCGATGCCTTCATAGAGCCGCTGCGCGATCCGCATCGTATGCGCGGGCGCAAAGCCGAGCTTGCGGCTGGCTTCCTGCTGCAAGGTCGAGGTGGTGAAGGGCGCTTGCGGATTGCGGCGCGCGGGCTTTGCTTCGACGGTCGAAACCGTGAAGTTGGCGGCCTCGATCGCCTTCTTCAGTTCCTCGGCTTCCGCACCCGATCCGATGTCGAGCCGCTGGATCTTCTTGCCGTCGGCGCCGACCAGGCGGGCCTCGAAGGCGTCGCCGCGCGGTGTCGTCAATGTCGCCACCAGCGACCAGTATTCACGGGCGACGAACTTTTCGATCTCGAGTTCGCGGTCGCACACCAGCCGCAACGCCACCGACTGCACGCGGCCGGCCGAACGCGCGCCCGGCAGCTTGCGCCACAACACCGGCGACAGCGTGAAGCCCACGAGATAGTCGAGTGCCCGGCGCGCCATATAGGCGTCGACCAGCGCGCCGTCGATCTGGCGCGGCGCCTTCATGGCATCCGTCACCGCCTGCTTGGTGATGGCGTTGAACACCACGCGCTCGATCTTGTGGTCCTTGATCGCGCGCTTCTCTTTCAGCACTTCGAGCACATGCCAGGAGATCGCTTCGCCCTCGCGGTCAGGGTCGGTTGCGAGGATCAGGCGGTCGGCGCCCTTCAGCGCCTTGGCGATGTCGTTGAGCCGGCCGGCCGCCTTGGGGTCGACCTCCCAGATCATCTGGAAATTGGCTTCCGGATCGACCGATCCGTTCTTGGCCGGCAGGTCGCGGACATGGCCGAACGAGGCCAGAACCTCGTAGGAGGCGCCCAAATACTTGTTGATCGTCTTGGCTTTCGCCGGCGACTCCACAATGACGATATTCATGTCATTCCAATAGCTTACGGGAAAAGATAAAGGCCGGTATCGCGAGACTCGCGCCAGCCGTTTCGCAAGCGAACATGGGGTGGTGAGGCCCCCCTGTCAAATCGACAGATATTGAGCCGGGAGGCAGGGGATGCGACTTTGTATGGATAGCGTTGCAAAATACGTCCTAGAGTTGTGGAAATAAACCGGCTATTTCTGGATCTATATTGTGTTGGATTGGGATGCCGATTTTTTGAGCAAGGCACGGGGCGGCCGGAAGCGTACGGCTTCGGGTGGATCGCGGCGATCTTCAACGGAGGAAGGCGGCGGGGAGGGCGGCCCTGACGAGGCCGTGGCCTTCATTGCGGAAACCGTCGCCGAACTGGCCAAGCTGGCGAAGAACCACCAGCTTGAAGTCCTCAGCCACCTGCTCGGCATGGCGCAGCTCGAGGCGGAAGAGCGGATGCGGACCCGCAGCAAGCGCAAGCTGTCGTAAGCGCTGCTACGCCATAACCTGTTGGCCAGGCTCTCCGGGCTGCCGCGGCTTCAACGCCGTATCCGCCTGTGTCAGCAGCCTTCCGTCGTCGGAATAGAGTTCGAGCTTGCGCACCGGCCGGCCGTTTTCCTTGTCGACCAGGATGGTGGCGATCTCCTCGGGGTGCGCGTCGAATTCCTCGCTCCATTGCCGGAGCGCCACCAGAACCGGAAATACGCCGCGGCCCTTCGGCGTCAGCAGATATTCCTGGTAGGCGCTGCCGTCGGAAGCGGGAGCCGTTTTCAGGATGCCCTGATCGACCAGCGCATGCAGCCGCACCGTCAGGATGTTCTTGGCGAGCCCCAGTCGCTTCTGGAATTCGCCGAAGCGGCGGCTGCCAAACAATGCCTCGCGAATGATCAGCATCGACCACCAGTCACCGATCGCGTCCAGCGATCGTGCGATCGGGCAGTCGTCGCGCTCAAAGCTCGTCCGTTTCACCATGGCTACCTCCTGGCGAGACAGCAGGACCGATCACGGTCTTGTGTGGTTGCATTATAAAACCAGATACCCTAGCTAAGCAACCTAGTTTAATAATGCAACCGACGGAGACTATCATGAGGCTGGCCAACAAGACGGCGTGGATTACCGGGGGCAATGCCGGCATTGGGCTGGCCACCGCACGGGTGTTCGTGGGGGAGGGCGCCAAGGTCCTCATGACAGGACGAAACAAGGCGACGCTGGAAGCTGCGGCCAAGGAACTCGGCCCGAACGTGCTCGCTGTGGTCGCCGACGCGACCGATATTGCCGCCAACGACGCCGCGCTGAAGCAGGCGGTCGCAAAATTCGGCAAGCTCGATATCGTGTTTGCCAATGCCGGCATCGCTGGTCCCACACCGGTCGGCGGCACCACGCTCGAGGCGTTCGAGACTGTCATTCGGACCAATCTCACCTCGGTGTTCTTCACCGTGCAGTCGGCGCTGCCGCATCTCAACGACAAGGCTTCGATCATTTTGAACGGATCGGTGATTTCCGTGCTCGGCATTCCCGGCCAATCGGCCTATGCCGCGGCCAAGGCCGGCGTGCGTGCGATGGCGCGCTCGATGGCGTCGGAATTGTCGCCGCGTGGCATCCGCATCAATGTCGTTTCGCCCGGCGCGATCCGCACCGCGATCTGGGGCCCTGCGGTCGCGACCCCGGAGGCCGAGAAGGCGTTCGAGAAGCGGATTGCGTTGTCG
Organism: Afipia sp. GAS231; assembly: GCF_900103365.1. Classification (NCBI taxonomy): domain Bacteria; kingdom Pseudomonadati; phylum Pseudomonadota; class Alphaproteobacteria; order Hyphomicrobiales; family Nitrobacteraceae; genus Afipia; species Afipia sp. GAS231. The sequence goes on along the minus strand of NZ_LT629703.1, from coordinate 574,336 downwards.
ACGCCGCTCGGACGGTTGGGCGAACCCGATCAGGTAGCGAAGACGGTGCTGTTCCTTGCTTCCGACGACGCCTCGCACGTCCAGGCCCAGGAACTGTTCGTCGATGGCGGCTCGACGGCGTCGCCGAGCGGCGCGCCGATCTATCGCGGATAAGTCTCTGCTAAATTACCGAAGCCGGTCAGTGCCATCGGGTGAAGAATGTTTCACCGGTTGCGCTGACCGGTTCCCTCGTCTTGCGGACGTATTTTTGCAGTGCGCTCAAAATCATTGAACCTTCGTAGCGGGTGCCAACACTCTCCATGGAGCGGGGATTTTTGACTACGGAATCATTGGAGAGCAGTTATGCCGAAAGCCGCCCACATTTCTAAACCGATTGCCGCTTCCTCGACGTCAGAGAATTCAGATAATGATCAATTGGTTTCAATCGCATTGTTCTCAGGCGTCGGTCTTTTGATCTCGCTCGTTGCCGTTATCACGGGCGTGCAGGGCATCTGGTACTGATTATCCTTCGTCACGTGACACGCGCCTGCTGCTGTCGTCAGGTAGCAGCAGGCGGTGTCGACACGATACTGCCTGCTATGCTGCGTTGAGGCTGCCCGCAGCCTTCAGCGCGTCCGCCACCGCCTTCTCGCGATGCTCGGGGCCGACCTGGATTCCGTCGGCGGAAATGAATTCGGGATTTTTTACGCCGATAAAGCCGAACACCCAGCGCAGATAGGTTTCCAGATGTTCGCCGACCGCAGCCGGCGTACCCGCGCCATAAAATCCGCCGCGCGAGATCGCGACGATGACGCGCTTGTTGCCGGCGAGACCTTCAACGCCCTGTGCGCTGTATTTGAATGTCTTGCCCGCCACCAGGATACGGTCGATCCACGCCTTGAGCTGGCTCGGAATCGTAAAGTTGTACATGGGCGCGCCGAGCACGACGACGTCGGCGGCCAGAAACTCCTCCAGCACGGCCTGGCCGGCGGCGATGTCCGGTTGCAGCGACGCCTCGGGCACGGCGCCCTGACCGGCGGCCAGATGAGATCCCGACAGATGCGCCAGCGGCGTCAGCGTCAGGTCGCGATAGCTGACGTCGAGGTGAGGGGTCGACTTGCGCAGGCGGTCGACGATCGCGGCGGAAACCTGGCGGCTGACGGAGTGGGGGCCCAGCACGCTGGAGTCGATATGCAGAAGTTTCATGGGTGTCACCCTTGTTGGTATAAGTTTGTAACTGGCGCTATATGAGTGACCACCTATATTTCCCGCAAGAACGCACAATTTTGAAACCCGAGCACACTCTTGAAACCCGAGCACACCCATGTGCCTGTCCTGCCGCCCAGTCCGCACCAGGACAGCGACTGCCGCGGCGTCGCCTCGATCCTGGCCCGGGTCGGCGACAAATGGAGCGTGTTCGTCATCATGATGCTTGGTGATGGCCCGAAGCGCTTCAACGAGATCAAGCGCATGATCGGCGGCATCTCGCAGCGGATGCTGACGCTGACCTTGCGTGGTCTCGAACGGGACGGCCTGGTGACGCGAACCGTATTCCCGACGATTCCGCCGCGCGTCGATTACGAACTCACCGATCTCGGACGCGGCCTGTCGAAACCAGTCGAGGCGCTCGGCAAATGGGCGTTCGATCACCGGGTCGAGATCGAAAGCGCGCGGACGAAATTCGATGGTCGAAATGACGCCCGCTAATTAGATCAGCGACACCAGCCCGCCGCCATGACGTTCCAGCCGTCCGGCCAGCTCGAGTTCGAGCAACACGGTGCGTACGATGGTGGGCGAGGCGCCCGACATCCGGATCAGATCGTCGAGGCTGACGGGGCTCGGCCCGAGCAGGTCGGTAATGCGGGCGCGTTCGCCGGCGCCGGCGTCGAAATCCAGCGGCTCATTGTCCGGTTCGCTTGCACCAAACGTCATCGGCCGCTCCATGATCGGCGTCACCGCGTTGATGACGTCGGCGGCTTCCGTGGTCAGCGTCGCACCCTGCTTGATCAGGTCGTTGGTCCCGGCGGCGCGCGGATCGAGCGGCGAGCCCGGTACGGCAAACACCTCGCGGCCCTGTTCGGCGGCCATCCTTGCGGTGATCAGCGACCCTGAACGATGCGCGGCCTCGACCACGACGACGCCCAGCGCCGCGCCGGAAATCAGCCGGTTGCGGCGTGGAAAGTCGCGGGCGCGCGGCACATGGCCGAGCGGCATTTCCGAAATCGCGCCGCCATGGTCGAGCAAGGCGGCCAGCAGATCCTCATGTTCGGGCGGATAGATCCGGTCATGGCCGCCGGCCAGTACGGCGACCGTGCCGGTCTGGATCGTCGATCGATGCGCGGCCTGATCGATGCCGCGCGCCAGCCCCGATATGACGACGAAGCCGGCGTCGCCGAGATCGCGCGCCAGTTGGCTGGCGAATTTCAGTCCGGCGCCGGACGCATTGCGCGAGCCGACGATCGCGATCATCGGCCTTATCAGGACGTCGGGCGAACCGCGCACGCGCACGCCGAGCAGGGGAGGCGCGTCGTCGAGTGTCGCCAGCCGCGGCGGATAGGCGGCCTCATTGGGGGCGACCAGCAAGACGCCAATTCTCTTCGCCGCCGCGAGTTCAGCGCGCGCATCCTCTTCGCTGCAGATGCGACCGCTGCGCGCCGCACCCCCGCGCCGCGCCAGATCGGGCAGGCGTTCCAGCGCCGTACGCGCATCGCCGAAATGGTTCAGCAACGAGCGAAATGTCCGCGGCCCGACATTGTCGGACCGGATCAGCCGCAGCCGGTCGATCCGGTCGGCTTCGGTGAGATAGAGCGGTTGGGGCGTCCGGTCATGCATGCGGCGACAGCTTTGCCCAACCGGAGATTGCGATCAACCTGTTTGACTGTACAGAGTGCCTGCTTGCCCCGCCCCAAGCCGCTCCGTAAAACCTGTTCCGCCATCGCAGGAACCATTGCCCATGATCTCGCTCGCCGACCTTCAGCGCCGCATCGCCACGGGCGATCTGTCCGCCGATGCCGCGATCGCCCAGTCGCTGGAAGCGATCGGCGCGCAGGACAAGACCATCGGCGCCTTCGTCTGCCGCGCCGACAATGTGAACGCGGCGACCGCCGGCCCGCTGCGCGGCATTGCCGTCGGCATCAAGGACATCATGGATACCAGGGATTTCCCGACCGAGATGGGCTCGCCGATCTATCGGGGGCACCGGTCACGCGGCGATGCGGCCGTGGTGATGATGCTGAAGCAGGCCGGCGCCGGCATCGTCGGCAAGACCACGACCACAGCGTTCGCCTCAACCGATCCGACCGCCACGCTCAATCCGCATAACCACGGTCACACGCCCGGCGGATCCTCATCGGGTTCGGCGGCGGCGGTCGCGGCCGGCATGATCCCGCTGGCGCTGGGGACGCAGACCGGCGGCTCGGTGATCCGCCCGGCGTCGTTCTGCGGCGTCGCCGCGATCAAGCCGTCCTACCGCCTGCTGCCGACGGTCGGCGTCAAATGCTATTCGTGGACGCTGGATACGGTTGGCCTGTTTGCGGCCGGTGTGCGCGACGTCGCGCACGGGCTGGCCGCCATGACCGGGCGAGCCGAACTGCTGCCACAGGCGTCCGTTTCGACGCCACGCATCGGCATCGTGACGCAGGATTTCGCCGGTGCGCCGGACCCATCGGGCGGCGAGGCGCTGCGGATCGCAACCAAGGCTGTCGAGCGCGCCGGAGCCTCGGTGCGGGCGCTTGAATTGCCCGACATCGTTGCCGAGGCGTGGCGCCTGCATCCGGTGTTGCAGGAATTCGAGGCGCATCAGGCGCTGGCCTGGGAGTATCTGGAAAATTACGACGCGATGGCACCGCTCATTCGCGCGCGGCTCGACGAAAGCAGGGGCACGCCGCCCGCCGCCTATGACGAGGCCATGCGAATTGCAAGCCGCGCGCGGCACGCACTGGCAAAGGTGTTCGAAGAGGTCGACGTGCTGCTGACCCTGTCCGCGCCGGGCGCCGCGCCAAAGGGATTGGGCTCGACGGGGGACGCCCGCTATAACCGGCTGTGGACGCTGATGGGCGTGCCCTGTGTCAACGTTCCCGCTTATGTCGCGGACGGTGGATTGCCGGTCGGCGTGCAGGTCATTGCGCGATACGGCGCGGATGCGGAAGCGTTGGCGGCGGCGCGGTTTGTCGAAGAGGCGCTCAAATCGTAGGGCGGATTAGGCGAAGGCGTAATCCGCCGAAGAGCATTGCCGCGAAATTGGCGGATTACGGCTTCGCCTAATCCGCCCTACAATGCCGTACTTACTTCGCCCCGATCTTGCTCTCCGTGCCGGCCTGCAACCGCTTGATGTTCTCGCGGTGCGCGTAGAACATCAGCAAGGTCATCACGACACACAGCGACGCCAGCGCCGGGTGGCCGAACCACCACAGGAACAGCGGCGTGATGAACGCCGCGACCAGCGCTGACAGCGACGAGTAGCGGGTGGCGAAGGCAATGGCGAGCCACATCACGCAGAACACGATCGCCGCCGGCCAGAACAGTCCGATCAGCACGCCGATATAGGTCGCGACGCCTTTGCCGCCTTTGAATTTGAGCCAGACCGGAAACAGGTGGCCGAGAAAGGCGCCGAGCGCCGCCAGCATCGCCGCATTGGGGCCGGCGTAATAGCCCATGATGACAACCGCGATCGTGCCCTTGAGCGCATCGCCGAGCAGCGTCGCCACGGCGAGGCCCTTGTTGCCGGTGCGCAGCACGTTGGTGGCGCCGATGCTGCCGGAGCCGATCGAGCGCAGGTCCTGCGTGCCGGCGAGTTTGGTCAGGATCAGTCCGAACGGGATCGAGCCGCAGAGATAGCCGAACCCGAACGCGACGACGAGAAAGGCGTCAGACGTCATAGCTGTTGCCCCTGTCGCTACAAATTTCCCGCGCATCGCAGACTCTGTTTGACGCGTTTTCTTGACGCGAACCGGTGCCCACCCCGGATCGGGTCCGGGGCAGGCTTTCGCTTGAAAACGCTTTGCTAGACATGCTCATAGACCGTCCGTCCGCCTACAATAGTACGCACGACGCGCCCGGAGAAGCGGGCTTCGTCGAACGGCGTATTTTTGCATTGCGACTTGAGGTCGGCGGGATCGAGCACCCAGGGCGTATCGGGGTCGATCACGACGAGATCAGCCGGCGAACCCGCGCGAAGCGTCCCGCCGGGCAGGCCGAGCAGTTCGGCCGGACGGGTCGACATCGCCCGGATCAGCGTCTTGAAATCCATCTCGCCATTGTGAATGAGCCGGAGCGCCGCCGGCAGCATGGTCTGCAGGCCAACCGCGCCGGAGGCCGCCTCCGCAAACGGCAGCCGCTTGACCTCGACGTCCTGCGGGTTGTGATCGGACATCACGACGTCGATCAGTCCGGAGGCAACCGCTGCGACCAGCGCGAGGCGGTCCTCCTCGGTGCGCAGCGGCGGCGACAGCTTCAGGAATGTCCGGTAGGGGCCGATGTCGTTTTCGTTCAGCGTCACATGGTTGATCGACGCCGAAGCGCTGACGTCGAGGCCGGCGTCGCGGGCCCGCTTGAGGATTTCGAGCGACTCGACACAGCTCAGCGATGCCGCGTGGTAGCGCCCGCCGGTCAGCGCCACCAGCCGCATGTCGCGCTCCAGCATCACGGCCTCGGCGGCATTGGGAATGCCGACCAGGCCCAGCCGTGCGGCGAATTCGCCCTCGTTCATCACGCCTTCGCCGACGAGATCAGGGTCTTCGGTGTGGTGGACGATCAGCGCGTCGAAATCGCGCGCGTAGGTCAGCGCCCGGCGCATCACCTGCGCATTGGTGACGCTGCGGTCGCCATCGGTGAAGGCGACGGCGCCGGCGGCCTTCAACAGGCCGATCTCGGTCATTTCCTCGCCGCGCATCCCCTTGGTGAGCGCCGCCATCGGGTGGATGTTGACGATCGCGGTGTCGCGGGCGCGGCGCAGCACGAAATCGACGGTCGCCGAATTGTCGATGACGGGCGAGGTGTCCGGCTGGCAGATGATGGTGGTGATGCCGCCGGCCGCGGCCGCCTGGCTTGCCGAAGCAAAGGTCTCGCGGTGGCTGGCGCCGGGCTCGCCGACAAAGGCGCGCATGTCGATCAGCCCGGGGGCGACGATCATGCCGGCGCAATTGATGATGTCGGTACCCTCAGGCACGCCGGCGGCGCCGATGCCGCGCCTGGCATCACGGATCACGCCGTCGGCAATGAGGACGTCGCCGGGGCCGTCGAAATCCCTGGAGGGATCGACGACGCGGGCGTTCGCAAGCAGGATCGGGCGGCGGTCTGTCAGCATGATTTAAGCGTTCGGCAGGTTGCGGGCGAGCGCTTCGAGCACCGCCATCCGCACCGCCACTCCCATTTCCACCTGTTCGCGGATCAGCGATTGCGCGCCGTCCGCCACGATCGAGTCGATCTCGACGCCGCGGTTCATCGGGCCTGGATGCATCACCAGCGCGTCGGGCTTGGCGTAAGCGAGCTTCTTCTGGTCGAGGCCGAAATAATGGAAGTATTCCTGGCTCGACGGCACGAAGGAGCCGTTCATGCGCTCGCGCTGCAGCCGCAGCATCATCACAATGTCGGCGCCGTTGAGGCCCTCGCGCATGTCGCGCGCGACCTCGACGCCCATCCGCTCGATGCCGCGCGGCAACAGCGTCGAGGGCGCCACCACGCGGACGCGGGCGCCCATGGTGTTGAGCAGCAGGATATTGGAGCGGGCGACGCGGGAATGCATCACGTCGCCGCAGATCGCGATGACGAGGCCTTCCAGCCGGCCTTTGTTACGGCGGATGGTCAGCGCGTCCAATAGCGCCTGGGTCGGATGCTCGTGGGCGCCGTCGCCGGCATTGATCACGGATCCGTCAACCTTGCGCGCCAGGAGTTCCACCGCGCCGGAGGCGTGATGGCGGACCACCAGGATATCCGGGTGCATGGCGTTGAGCGTCACCGCCGTGTCCATCAGCGTCTCGCCCTTGCGGATCGAGGACTGCGACACCGACATGTTCATGACGTCGGCGCCGAGGCGTTTGCCCGCCAGCTCGAACGAGGACTGGGTGCGGGTCGAGGCCTCGAAGAACAGGTTGACCTGGGTGCGACCGCGCAACGAGGTGCGCTTTTTGTCGACCTGGCGGTTGAGCTCGACATATTCCTCGGAAAGGTCGAGCAGGCCGGTAATATCGGCAGCGGAAAGCCCCTCGATTCCCAGCAGATGCCGGTGACCGAGGACGAAGGTCGATTTCGATACAGGGGTCATTAAAGCGAGAGCTATAGGCAGAGATGCCATGCGGGGCAAGCGCGAATAAAGCGGTTCCGAGTTATCCCCCGGTCTGTCGCCGCGCAGGGTAAAGAGGGGTGGCCTCGCAATTTCTCTCCGTCATGCCCGGGCTCGTCCCGGGCATCCACGTCTTCTGTACAATTAACCGTAAAAAAGACGTGGATGGCCGGGACATAGGCGAGCGGAAGCGACGCCGTCCTTCAGACGGCTATGCCGGCGATGACGGCTGAGAGCACATGATGAAAGCAATTGTGATCACGCTTGCGTTGCTTGTGTCAGCCTCGCAGACCGCCGCACAAAGCCTGCCCGCCGGCTTCGCCTACCTCCGCGACATCGATCCCTCCATCATCCAGGACATTCGCTACGCGGGTGCGAACAATTTCATGGGCCGGCCGCTGGCGGGCTATGGGACAGCCGAGTGTGTCGTGAAGCGCGAAGTCGGGCTGGCTCTCAAGACCATCCAGCAGGAGCTCGCCCGGCAGAGACTGTCGCTGAAAATGTTCGACTGCTACCGGCCGGCGCGCGCCTCCCACGACATGGTGTTGTGGGCGCAGAACGGCCGCGAGACGGCGGCCGAGCGGCGCTATAACCCCGCCTTCCGCAAACAGGAGCTGTTCCGGCTCGGCCATATCGCCGAGCATTCCCAGCATTCCACCGGCGCCGCACTCGATCTGACGCTGGTGGACCTCGCCGCCGACAATTCAGCCCGGTTCGATCCGGCCAAGGCCTATGCCGACTGCACCGCGCCGGTGGAGGCGCGCTCCCCCGAAGGCAGCGTCGACATGGGCACCGGCTACGACTGTTCCGATGCGAAGGCGCATACGGCGGCATCCCAAATCACGCCGGCGCAGCGGAAATGGCGCAATCTCCTGGTCGCTTCGATGTCGAAGCAAGGCTTTGTGAACTATTCGAAAGAGTGGTGGCACTTTTCCCTGCCGCGGGCAGGCGGGCAGGCCTATGATTTCCCGATTCCGCGACGCAATTGATTCCGGATCGTCAGGACCCATGAGCCAGGCATCATTCGCGACCCACGAGGTCTTCAACCAGTCGCCGCCGTTCGAAGACGTCGACCTGTTTATGATGGACCGGCCGCTGATGGACGCGGTGGCCGCCAATGGCGGCGCGTCGGCGCAGGACGAACTTTCCGATTTCGGCCGGCATTGGGGTTCGGCCGCGATGGCCGAGCGGGGCCGCGTCGCCAACGAGAACACGCCGAAGCTGCGGACCTTCGATTCCCGCGGTAATCGCCGTGACGAGGTCGAGTTTCATCCGGCCTATCACGAGCTGATGGCACATTCGGCGCACGCCGGCGTGCACAATTCGACCTGGAACGCGGAGGGCCAGCCCGCCGGTGGTGCGTCGGAAGTGATCCGTGCCGCCAGGTTCTACATGGCCGCCCAGGTCGAGACCGGGCACCTCTGTCCGATCACGATGACACGCGCCTCGGTGGCAGCACTGGCGGAGCAGCCGGATCTGCTGGCGAGGGTGATGCCGGTACTGGGAACGCGCGCCTACGATCCGTCTTTCGCGCCGTGGTGGACCAAGCGCGGCATGACGCTCGGCATGGGCATGACGGAAAAGCAGGGCGGCACCGACGTTCGCTCCAACATGACCCGGGCGGAGCGGGACGGCAGCGCCTACCGGATCACCGGGCACAAATGGTTCATGTCGGCGCCGATGTGTGACGCCTTTCTGGTGCTGGCGCAGGCTGACGAGGGACTGAGCTGTTTTCTGATGCCGCGCTTTGCGCCCGACGGGTCAATCAACGCGATCCGGTTTCAGCGGCTGAAGGACAAGCTCGGCAACCGCTCCAACGCCTCCTCCGAAGTCGAATTCACCGGCGCCTATGCCGAGCGTGTCGGCGCCGAGGGCAAGGGCATCCGCACCATCATCCAGATGGTGCAGCTGACGCGGCAGGATTGCGCGATTGCCTCTGCCGGCCTGATGCGGTCGGGACTGGCGCATGCGCTGCATCACGCGCGCCATCGCCGCGTGTTCCAGAAGCATCTGGCCGATCAGCCGCTGATGCAGGCGGTGCTGTCTGACATGGCGCTGCATGTCGAGGCCTCGATCGCGCTGGTGATGCGGCTGTGTCGCGCCTTCGACCGCGCGCCGGCTGACATCAAGGAGGCCGCCTATATGCGGCTGCTGACACCGGCGATCAAATACTGGGTCTGCAAGAGCGCGCCAGGCTTCCTCTACGAGGCGATGGAGTGCCTCGGCGGCAATGGCTATGTCGAGGAGGGCATTGTGGCGCGGCATTACCGGGAGTCGCCGGTCAATGCGATCTGGGAAGGCTCGGGCAATGTGATGTGTCTCGACGTGCTCCGCGCTCTGTCGCGCGAGGCCGACGCGGCGCTCTCCGTGCTGCGCGATCTGGCCGGGCAGACGCAAGGCCTGTCCGGTGCCGCCGAGGCGGTCACCTTCATCGGCAAGACGTTCCGCCGCGCCGACGGCGAACGCGTGGCGCGGCTCGCCGTCGAGAAGCTGGCGCTGCTCGCCGCTTGCGCCGCGCTCAACGCGGTGTCGCCCCGGCATGCGGAACTGTTTGCCATGACGCGACTTGCCGGGAATCACGCCAGCATGTACGGCGCCGTCGACCTTCCAGCCGGCGATGTCGGCGCCTTGCTGGAACGGGCGTTGCCATGACGCCACCGACCGAAAACACAATGGAAGTCATTTGATGGATTCCCTCAATCTCGAAAGTCCGCCGCTCATCGTCGCACCAGCGGAACGTCCGCCGCGGATCTGGAAATTCTGGGGGACGGCCCTGTGGGGCCTGTTCATCTTTGCCGGCATGTTCGCCGGCCAGCTCGGAGTGATCGGCTATTTCATACTGCGGCAGGGCGGTCCCTTCGACATGGCTACCGCGGTCCATGTGGTCAGTGGTGGCCTGACGATAACCCTGTCGGTCATCATGGGATTGCCCGCAGTGCTGGCGGCGGCGTGGATCGCGATCAGGCCAACGCGCACGCCGTTTGCCGATTATCTCGGCTTGCGCTGGACGTCGTGGGGCAATTTCCTGCTCGGCGTTATCGCGCTCGCCGTGCTGGTCGGCGGCTGGGATATGGTGTCGCGCGCGCTCGGTCGCGAGGTAACGCCGGGCTTCATGGGCGACGTACTGAAATCGGCGCAAGCCGACGGCGCGCTATGGCTGCTCGTGATCGCGTTCTGCATCGCGGCCCCGATGTCGGAGGAAATCCTGGCGCGCGGCTTTCTTTATCGCGGCTGGTCGGAATCGCGGCTCGGAGTCGTTGGCGCCATTATCCTGTCGTCGGCGGTGTGGACCGCGATGCATCTGCAGTACGACTGGTTCTTCTTCGGCGAGGTGTTCTGCATCGGCCTCTTGCTCGGCTATCTCCGCCACCGCAGCGGATCGACCTGGCTGACCATCGTCATCCACGGCCTCAATAATTTCGCGGCGACCGTGCAGACGTTCTGGCTTGCCGGCAACTAGCGCGTGGACTCACCGGCACGCAGCCAGATTCGGATTGATGCAAGTTTGACGAACGCCAGATAGTTCGTTGCGAGCTTGTCGTAACGGGTTGTGAACCGCGAACGCTCTGAATTTACTCCCGCTTTCGGCAGCATGGCGGACGTGGCCTAGCTTGCTGTCGGCCCGTCGGCGTCGCAAATGACCCGGAGCGGATATTGGGTCAGAGAAACCTGTAATATCTTCTGCTGGGGGACGATGACGGCTTCGGCTGTAGGGCGTCGTGCGGAAGAAAGGCTGGAGCTATGTCCCGCCATAACAAACTTTCTGATCGCGAATTTACGGCTCGGTTTAACGCTTCCCCGATGACATCTTGTTTGCTACTGGCGGCCATTTACAGGTCACTGCAATCTTTTCTAGAGCTGCATCCAATCCGGCGAGTTGGAACGTCGCTTCGTGGCCGGAACCCGGCCCATCGAGCACGTTGATTTTCAGTAGTGAATCTTCTGGTAGCGATTGCAAAAGCCCGACTGCTTCGCCTTTGTAACTGGCGGTCTTTCCATCTGCAGACGCCGTCCAAGGTAGCTTAACGACGGGTTGGTCGTTGATTTGATAGGCGACTTGAACTTCGCTGGCCGGCGATGCGCGCCAGGTTCCCTCCGTGCGAACCAGGAGTTCAGTGCGTAGGCCATGGCATCGAATAGCGAGAGTGTTTGGCGCATCTTTCACGTTGGACGGCAAAAGGAGCGCCGCTATGATCAAGGGGGTGTAATCCACCGGTGAGGTCGTTTCGGTTACGACCCAGTTTGTATTCGGTGGTTTTGATGGGACATCAACGGCTCTCGCAGGCAAGTCTGGCGAGACGGTTGCACCGGGCTTTTCCGAAGGAACTGATCCATGGGACGAGCCGGGCAAGCCGGTGCCGGCGGGCGATTCTGAGGGTGCAGATCTAGGAGGCTCGACTTTCGTTGCGATCATGGTGGACTTCGCTGTTTTCACGGCGAGATGGGCTCTATCGCGGGCGTGAGCAGACGACGGCCTTTCCGTCTTCGCCGCGATCGCGGACTTGATGTCTATTGTCGCGGAATTGGCCTTGAATGACGCCGGCTCTAGTTCAATCGGCTGATTGGCAGCCATCCTGTCGAAACAGGCAAACCCGTTCGTGTCCGTGCAGGCTTCCATGCTCGCTTGCGGCGGTAGAAGGCAGCTACAGCCGACCAAGTTCGCGGCCAGCGCGCCGATGACAAGCGTCCTCATGCAATCCTCCTTGAGAGGCTGAGTTCCGCTCGCAATTCTTGCGGCGTAATGTTGGCGCGCTGATCGACTATCTGTTGAGCAAAAATGTTAAACGCTGATTAAGCGTCGGGCCTTCGCCGCGAGAAGCTCTTGCCTGGTTAATGTCGACTCAACGCGGGTTCGCGGTAGGTGAGTAGTGTTGCCGGCGGATCGAAGCATCGCCGAGGGTCGCGAGATCTTCATTTCCGCTCATGGCACATCGCGTCATTCCGCAGCGGTGCGGAACGTGGTCGCTACCGGGTGAAAGCGGACATTGGCCGGGACCAATCAAACTCAACTTATGAGTACGCGCCTTGGTACATCGGCCCCTAGAACATCGCCGCCAGCGCGATCGCGACCGGCATGGTGATCGCCGCCAGGATGGTCTGCAGCGTGATGATCTGCGCCAGCAGCGGCGCATCGCCGCCCATCTGCCGGGCCAGCACGTAGGCGCTGGAGGAGGCCGGCACGGCCGAACAGGCGGTGACGATCGCAAGGTCGGAGCCGGAGAGCCCGAACTGCAGCGCCAGTGCGACCCCGATCACCGGCATCAAGACCAGTTTCAGGAACACCGCGACCGAGGCGGCGATACTCGGACGGAACATGCCCTCGAGATGCAGGCCGGCGCCGGTGACGAGCAGGCCGATCGCGAGCGAGGAGCGGCCGAGCGCGTCGGCGACTTCATGCCAGAGCTTTGGCAGCGGGATGTGGGTGACGTTGAGCACGAGCCCGATCACGCAGGCCCAGATCAGGGGATTGCGCACCACCGTCATCGCGATCGAACCGGCCGAGCGCTTTTCGGGCGAGGCGTAATGCGCCAGCGCCGCGACGCTGAACACATTGACCAGCGGAATGATGGCGACCATTGCCACCGATGCCAACGCCAGTCCGACGTCGCCGAACAGGTTGCCGGAGACCGCGAGCGCGACATAGGTCTGCCAGCGCGTGGCGCCCTGGAAGATCGAGGTGAAGGCGGGTCCGTCGATCGCCAATCGGCCGAGCAGGGGCCGCAGCGCCAGGCACAACAGCGACATCGCCAGCGCCGAGAGCAGCAGCGCGCCGCCGACGCCGGCGACTGGCACCTTCGACAAATCCGCTTTCACCAGCGTCTGCACCAGCAGCACCGGGAACAGCACGTAATAGGTCAGCCGTTCCAGTCCGTGCCACTGCGTCTCTGGCCGAATCAGGCTGCGCTTCAGGATGAAGCCGAGCACGATCAGCAAAAATACCGTCAGCAGCGCCGCGATCACCACCGCCATCGTCAGCGATCCCCGCGCAGGGTGGCGAGGCGATCCAGCGCGCCTTGCAGGATGAAGATCGCGGCGTGCTCGTCGATCACCTCGGCGCGGCGGGCGCGGCTCATGTCCATGCCGATCAGTTCGCGCTCGACCGCGACCGTCGAGAGCCGCTCGTCCCACAGTGCCAGCGCCAGATCGGTGAGTTTGGAAAAGTTACGCGCGAATGCTCGCGTCGATTGCGCGCGCGGCCCTTCGCTGCCGTCCATGTTGATCGGCAGCCCGAGTACGAAGCCGACGACATTACGCTCGGCGGCGATGGCAAGCAGCCGCGCCGCATCGGCCTTGAAAGCCTTGCGCTGGATGGTCTCGACCCCGGTCGCGAGCCTGCGATCAGGATTGGACACGGCAACGCCGATGGTCTTGGTGCCGAGATCGAGACCGACGAGGGCGCCGCGTTCGGGCCAGTGCGTCGCGGCTTCGATCAGGGGTAGGATGAGGGCAGGCATGGCCCCGCTTACCACGCGGCGCGCGAAGCGGGAAAGAGTGCAATGGATACGCTGACATTATTTGGATTATTCGCAGTCACCGCGATGCTGGTGGCCTACGCGCTGGAGGACCGCAGCCACTGGTTCATCCTCGCCTTCGCGGTTTCCTGCGCGCTCGGCTCAATTTACGGATTCCTGCAGGGCGCCTGGCCGTTCGGGCTGGTCGAGGCGATCTGGGCCGGCGTCGCGCTGCGGCGCTGGGTCGTCAGGCGGCGATGACGGCGCCGTTGTTTTCCAGGCAGGCGACGAAACCCTGCAGCGCGCTGTACTGGTGTGCGCCGCGGCGGGTGATGAAGAGGGTCTCGACCCGCGATTGAGCCGGGCTCAGCGTGTGGACGGTGACGGTTTCGTTTCGCCCGACCACCGCACGCGGCAGCATCGTCACGCCCATGTCGGCGGCGACGCAGCCGATCATGCCGTCGAGCGTGCCGAGCTCGAAGCGCGCCGCCGACGGCCAGCCGAATTCCGTGAACACCTGCTCGAGCCGTTGCCGGTAGGTGCAGCCGGTGCGGAACACCAGCGCGGTGGGGCCGGATTCCGCCGTGCCCGCGCGCAGCGCCTTGAGGTTTTGCCAGCGGCGTGAGGAGACCAGCACCAGTTCTTCCCGGAACGCGATCCGGGCCTCGAGTTCGGCATGCTCGATCGGACCGGCGACAAAGGCGCCGTCGAGGCTGCCGTCGAGCACGTGGGCTACGAGGTCCGCGGTTGTCGAGGTCCGCAGGCTGAGCCGCACCGCCGGGAAGCGGCGGTGGAATTCGGCCAGCAGGGACGGCAGCCGCACGGCGGCGGTCGTCTCCATCGAGCCGATCGAGAGCGGTCCTTTCGGCTCGCCATCGTCGCGCGCGGCCAGCATCGCTTCGCGCGACAGCGCCGCCATCCGCTGCGCATAGGGCAGCAGGCGGCGGCCGGCGCCGGTCAAGGTCATGCCGCGGCTGTGCCGTTCGAACAGAGCGGTGCCGATCTCGGCTTCCAGTGCTTTCACCCGTTGCGTGACGTTGGATTGCACCGTGTTGAGTTCGTCGGCGGCCCGGGTAATGCCGCCGAGCCGGGCCACGACGGAGAAGGTCAGGAGATCGCTCAGTTCCATGGCGAATTCCGTTTCATTTTAGAGATGGCAGCATTCTCTAGTATTCACTATTCCAGAATGGTAGTTCGGACTAGGGTTGCTGTCCAGACGAGGGAGCGAACGCATGCCGGTTAGCACCGATTTGACGGCACTTCTGGGCATCCGGCATCCGCTGCTGCTGGCGCCGATGGACACGATCTCGGGCAGCCGGCTGGTTCGGGCGGTGGGCGAAGCCGGCGGCTTCGGCATCCTGGGCGGCGGCTACGGCGATCGCGCCCGGCTGGAGGCCGAGACCGCGAAGCTGAAAGATTTTGCCGGGCCGTTCGGCATCGGCTTCATCACCTGGAGTCTGGCGAAGCAACCCGAACTTCTCGACATCGCGCTCGCGGCCCATCCGCGCGCCGTCATGTTGTCGTTCGGCGATCCCAAACCGTTTGCGCCGCGCATCAAGTCATCGGGCGCGCTCTTGATCTGCCAGGTCCAGGACGAGGCGATGGCGCGGCAGGCGCTGGACGCCGGCGCCGACGTCTTGATCGCGCAGGGAACCGAAGCGGGAGGACACGGCGCCTCGCGCACCACCATCGACATCGTGCCCGCGATCGTCGATCTGGCGGCCGGGCGGGTTCCGGTTGTCGCGGCCGGTGGCCTCGCCGACGGGCGCGGGTTGGCCGCGATGCTGATGCTGGGGGCGTCGGGCGTGCTGATGGGCACGCGCTTCTATGCCAGCATCGAGGCCGACGGCGCCGAGGAAGCGAAGCGGCTGATTTGTTCAGCCAACAGCGGCGATACGGTGCGCGGCGTGGTGTTCGACTGGTCGCGAAAGCTGTTGTGGCCGGCGCCCTTCACCGCGCGCTCGCTGATCAACGACCACCTGCGGACCTGGAGCGGTCGCGAGATCGAGTTGATGCAGCGTGCGGACCAGGTCGCAACGGATTATGCCGCGGCGAAAGCCGCCGGGAATTTCGATGTCGCAGCCGTCTTCGCCGGCGAATCCGTCGGGCTGATCCACGACATTCCGCCGGCGGCCGAAATCGTTGACAGGATCGTCACCGAGGCCGACCAGATCCTGAGCGGAAGGCGTAATTCGTCGGCGGCATAAACCGCACCCATCTCAATTCATTCAAGCGAGCAGAACCATGTGGCCAGATCGCCGGATTATCGACCTCTTCAAGACCGAGTTTCCGATTCTGCTGGCGCCGATGGCCGGTATCATGGACCAGGAGTTGGCCATCGCGGTCGCGCAAGGCGGGGGACTGGCTTCGCTGCCCTGCGCGATGATCACGTCCGAGAAGGCGCGCGAGCAGGTGGGCATCCTGCGCCAGAGCGTCTCGGCGCCGGTCAACCTGAACTTCTTCTGCCACACGGCTGTCGATGCCGATCCGGCGCGCGAAGCCGGATGGAAGCGGCGGCTCGCGTCCTATTATGCGGAACACGGCCTCGATCCCACGGTACCCGTCAATGCTGCCAACCGCGCGCCGTTCGACGAGGCGATGCGCGCGCTGGTGGAAGAACTGAAGCCGGAAGTCGTCAGTTTCCATTTCGGCCTGCCTCCCGCCGCGATGGTGAAGCGCATCAAGGCCGCCGGCGCCATCGTGGTGGCGTCGGCGACCATCGTCAAGGAAGCGATCTGGCTGGAGGCGCATGGCGCCGACGTCATCATCGCCCAGGGCGCCGAGGCCGGCGGCCATCGCGGCATGTTTCTGACGGAAAACATCTACGAGCAGCCCGGCACGTTCGCGCTGGTGCCGCAGGTGGTCGACGCGGTGAAGGTGCCCGTCATTGCAGCCGGCGGCATCGCCGACGGGCGCGGCATCGCGGCGGCGTTTGCGCTCGGCGCATCCGGCGTGCAGATCGGCAGCGCCTACCTGCGCTGTCCGGAATCCAAGGTGAGTGCGCCGGCGCGTGCGCTGTTCGCGCAGTCGGGCGATGATTCTACCGTCATCACCAACGTGATGACCGGGCGGCCCGCGCGCGGCGTCGCCAACCGGCTGATGCGCGAGGTCGGCCCGATCTCGCCGGATGCACCGGCGTTTCCGCATGCGGCAACGGCGCTCGGTCCGTTGAAGGCCGCCGCCGAAAAGCTCGGCAAGGTCGATTTCACCAATGTCTGGGCGGGGCAGGCGATCGGGATGGGCACCGACCTGCCGGCGGCCGAACTGACCCGCTCGCTGGCCGCCGCCGCCTTGGCGCGGCTGAGTGCGCTCGGCGGTTAGGGCGTGGACTTACGCGCGCGCAGCAGATTCGGGATGGGTCGGATAGCGGACATCACGCGATTGAACGTTGTTCGCTTCAAACGGTGTTTGGATTGGACGCCGAAATGTTCAACACCGTCATTGCGAGGCGCGTAGCGACGACTTGTCCGCCGAAGCTCGACGAGCGAAGGCGGAAGCAATCCATTCGTTTCTTCGTGCGGCAAGATGGATTGCTTCGCGGAGCCTGTCATCGGGCGCGCATTCGCGCGACCCGTTGGCTCGCAACGACGTGGATAGAGTAGACGCACTACTTCAGCGGCAGAAAAACTTCCGCGACCGCTTCATGCTCCGGCACTTCCGGGAACAAGCTCAGCCGCTGGCAATAGATCGGGAAGTCGCGCGCTTCCTCGCCCGAGGCCGGAAGCCAGTCGCGATAGAGGTAGAGCGCGGCGGGCTCCAGATTGTCGGTGTTGCCGACGACGCGAAGTACCGCGCAGCGTCCGCCGGGGATCTCGCCGGCCTTGATAGGCTCGCCGTCGGCCTCGATCGGCCGGTCGGTCCCGGCACACAGGTCCATGCTGTAATCGGCCGGCGACGCCGGACGCCGCTCGGAACGCCAGACATTGAAGGTCGGGCTGGTCTTCGGATGCAGGCCGGCGGCCCGGCGCCATGCGATGAAGCGCTGGATGGTCGCGCCTGTTGTCGCCGGGTCGCCCCGATGCTCCATGATCGCCACCGGCGTCGGTGCCACATCGCGGATCGTCACGTCGTCGGTGGTAAAGGTCTTCTGCATCAGTCTGCTCCTGGCGTTGTCGAGAGGCCCGAAGGCCGCAAGCCACGGCTCCCAGTCCGGCGATTTCCGGAACGACGAGGGCGATTGTCCGAACCGTTGCCGAAAGGCGCGGGCGAAAGCGTCAGGTGCGTCGTAGCCGGCGTCCATCGCGATGTCAGTGACGCTTTCGTCGTCGCGATAGGCCAGCCGGTGCGAAGCGCGCTTCAAACGGGCAAGTTGGACATAACGATGCACGGATAACCCGAAGGTCGCCGTGAACTGCCGGTGGAAATGGAATTTGGAGAAGGCCGCGACGCGGCTCACCGTTTCCAGGTCAAGATCACCGTCAAGATGCCGGTCGATATGAACAAGCACCCGCTGCATCCGGGCATGGTAGTTTTGAAGCGCCGCCTTCAACGTTCTGTCCTCCGTGGCGGCACCAGTTAGTCGCTGATATCAGCAACGCGCTCGACCGATCTTGCGGATTTGCGGCGGACTATTGGGCGAGGCTACTTCCGTAAGAGGCTACTTCCGTAAGCCATCCAAGGCGGAACTAAGCAACGCTGGCTGAAACCGATCGGTCGATGTGCTTGACTTCAATAGTCAGGTGCGAAAGCGATCGGAACCGGGCCAACTTGGCGCGGTAGTATTGCTCTTCCTGTTGCTTTGCGGTTGCGACTGAAACGATGGCGCCGAGATGGCCCGGTCCCAATCGCCACAGGTGAAGATCGACGAGTTGATCGCCGTCGTCCTCGATGCAGCGTTTGAGGTTGTCGGCCATGCGGCGATCGGGATTCATGTCGAGGAGAATTGCGCCCGTGTCGCGAATGAGCCCGGAGGACCAACTGGCGATGACGCACGCGCCGATGATCCCGGCCAGCGGGTCCATCCAGAGCCAGCCAAAAGCCCGCGCAAGCAGCAGGCCGACGATGACCAGAACCGATACCGCAGCATCCGCCATGACATGGACGAGAGCAGCCCGCATATTGTGATCGCGCGCCGCCGATCCATGCGCGTGCTCATGTTCCTCAAACGACACCGGATAGGTTTGCGCGCCAATCCTGACATTGGCTGCAAAAGCGTGCGGCTCAGGAATTTCTTCGACGGATTCCAGATAGCCGCCGCGATCCTCAAAGGAGAAAATCTGCCGGGCGCCATCCGGCCGCACGGTTTCCACGGAGGCAGCGGCTGCCGAAAGCCTGGCACCGCTTTTTTCCGACTGGAGCCGGAACCGCGGGGGCACTCCGTCCTCGAAGACTTCCAATGTCACGTCACCGTCATCGGTCGCGATCCGATGCGTGTCGCCATCGTCGTGGGGAGCATGATCATGGCTGTGCCCATGCCCATGATGGTGGTCTCCACTAAGAAGCCATGCGCTGGCGACGTTGACCGCCAGTCCAAGAACGGCAATCGGTATCGCTTCGGCGAAATGGATCGGGACCGGTTCGAGAAGGCGGCTGATGGCTTCATAGCCGATCAGGAGCGCGATCATCGCCAGGATGATGGCGCTCGTGAAGCCGGCGAGGTCACCCAGCTTGCCGGTCCCGAATGTGAATCGCGGATCATCCGCGTATCTCCGGGCGTAGGTATAGGCGAGCGCCGCGAGCAACATAGCACCCGCATGCGTGCTCATATGAAGTCCGTCGGCAATGAGCGCTATCGATCCAAACATCCAGCCGCCGACGATTTCGACGACCATCATGGCGCCGCACAGCCAGATCACGGCCCAGGTTTTTCGCTCGCTCTTTTGATGACCCTCAGAGAGGAACACATGGCTATGAATGGCCGGAAAGGCCGCGCCGCCGATCTCGCTCATCGCAACCTTCTTTCGTTACTTCAGATACGTCCGCACGACCTCGATCAGGTCCGCAGCCCCTTTGGCCTTGTCGGGGTCCTGCTCATGCGCCGGATCGACCACGTGATGGCGGATGTGATCTTCGAGAAGCTCGGCCGTGAGTCCGTTCACAGCCCCACGAACCGATGCGACCAGCATCAGTACGTCAGAGCACCCGAGTTCGGCTTCCAGCGCGCGCTCGATCGCCTCGATTTGTCCCTTGATGCGACGGACACGGCCGGTGAGCTTGGATTTGTTCTTGATCGTATGCATGCGCATAATATAAGGGGGTACCCTATATTGATCAAGGGCCGTTTGGTGGTCCCGACCGTGAGAATTGTGCGGAGCGAGCCCATGAAGCCGACATTCCCACGAGGGCTTCTTCTGTTCGTGGCGCTGCTGTGGACCGAATTGGCCGAGGCGCACGGCATTGCCGGAAACCGCTATTTCGACGGCACCATGACTTTCGACGATCCCGCGGTTGCCGATGAGGCGATCGTGCCGAATTTTTCATATCTCGGCTTTCCGACCCAGGGCAGCAATGTGACGGAGAACCGTATCAACTGGTCCTTTGCGCGGCTCCTGACGCCAACGCTCGCAGCAACCCTCGATAGCGGCTGGATTCATCAGAACTGGCCAATCGGTCACACCTCTGGTTTTGACAAGACCAACCTCGGCCTCAAATACGAGGCCTATCGTGACAACCAACACGAGGCGCTGGTGTCGGTGAGCCTTGCCTGGGGCATCGCTCACTCCGGTTCTGTCGGTGTTGGCGCAGACGCGCCCAACACGATCCAACCGGGCATAACCTTCGGCAAAGGGTTTGGAGATCTTCCGGACTCACTCGCATGGCTTCGTCCGTTCGCTGTGACGGGCTCGATCGTTGACGAAGAACCTGTCGGCTCAGGCGGCCGAGCGCTTGTGCCCAACCTGGCGACGGGCAGCTTCCAGAACCTTTCTTCGCCTGCCGTTCAAACGCTGCATTGGGGCTTTTCGATTCAATACAGCACGCTCTATCTGACCAGTCGCTTCACGGGTTCTTCGCCAAAGGACGAGCCGCTAAACCAGTGGGTGCCGCTGGTCGAGTTTCGATTCGACAGTCCGAACGGCCAAAAGACGGTAGCAACCGCCAATCCCGGTTTCGCCTATGTCGCCGTGACCTGGCAGGTCGCGGCGGAGGTGATTCTGCCGATGAACCACGCTGGGGGAAACGGCCCGGGTTTCAGGGCTCAGTTGCTGCTCTTCCTCGACGATTTGATGCCATCGGTGTTTGGCAAGCCGCTCCTGACCGGTCCGGCTCCCGATCGCCGACAGATCGCGTGGTGAGCAGGCGCATCGCCGCCCACGTGCGTGGCTATGCCCTCAGATTCGACCTAATCCGGCGGGAGCCGCGAGAACCGGAAATCGCAATGGCTGGCGCCGCCGGCCAATGTTTGCGTCCGTTCCAGATGGATGCCGCGCGCGGCATAGGCGTCGAAATCGAGCCCGCAAATGTTCGGCAGGATTTCCTTGTCGCCATGGCGCGCCGCGAATTTGCAGAAGCCGCAGGCTTTGTAGTTGATGCCGAATTCAAAGTTGTCATCCGGGCCCGGCGCGACGAAATCGTAGACGAAGTCTTCCGGAAATTCCCCGCGATGGCTCCTGGCAGCCTGCTCGCGCAGCAGAGTCTGGTTCTCCGGCGACATGAACTGACGGCCTGAGGCGAGGCGTTCCGCTTCGGGCTCGGTCAGCAATTGCGCCTTGTAGGTTTCCCGCTCGATTTCGCCGATCACGGGCAGCGCCACGCCGTGCCGCCGCAGCACGCGGCTGATCGCCATGAAGCCCAGCAGGCGCATGAAGAAATCGCTCATGCGGCTGGCCGCGCCTCCGACATAGGGCATCTGGGTGAGTACGGTTTCGAATTCGTCCATCACCTCCTGCCTGATCCCGTCAATGTTCGACAGATGCGCGCGTTCGCGCAGCATCGCTTCGGCAAGGTCGAGGCGATGGCGCATGGCGGCCTCCATGGCGCCGCGATGCTGTTCGTAGAAGGGATGGATGATCTCGGCCATTGGCGCCCTGGTCCATTCAGCTCGAACGCATCAGTTCTGCAAAACCGATGGCGGTACCGAACCCTCTTGATGGTGACACGACGTACCGGCCTCCGACCTTTGGAAGGTCGAGCGCTGCCAAGTGGGCAAGACTGCCACATCCGATCGTAAGGCCGGCAAGGTGCGGACCGTCCTCCGGATGCGGCACCGGTACACCAAATGCCGCCTCGAACGCGTTCGGGCGCGCGAGGACTATGGCGCCCATTCGCGTCTGCAGGACGGTTAGATCGGCGCTTTTCCTGACGCTGTTCGCTCCTGTGACCTTGTTCATGAAGTCAGCGAGATCCGGCGCCGCCTCGCCCGCAACCCACACATCTTGAACCGTTGAAGCTGCGTTGGAGTGGTTCTGATATTGCGGTTGAGCGTAGAACTGCCGTCGCTTGTATTGGCAGGCAAGTAGCCCAAGCCAGGGTGCTACCGGATGGCTTACAAACGCCAGGGAGAAGCCGAGCGTTACATTCTCTCCGTCGGGCGTCGTGGAGGTTTTTGAGAAATCAAAGGGCTCATAGACTTGCAGTCCAGCCTCGCGCCAGGACGCGATGTCGGCGCGAGCGTCGGTCGTATCGAACGCCAACATCGAAAACCCTTCGTGGCGCGCAAGATAATCGCGATTGAACGCACCGAAAGAGAAATGTCCGGGGCTATGCTCTGGAACGTCACCTGTAATGGACAGGATTTCGAGATAACTGCCCTGAAGCGGGACGACCGAGTTGCTGATTCCGAAAGGGAGGCCACCCCGAGGCATCATCGCAAATCCGAACGCCTGACAGGCAGAGCGCAGAGCCTCCAGGTCGCGGCCAGCGAGCACTAGGTGGTCTATGCCCTTCATCGTCGATGCTCCCAATAGTTGTTGACTAGACAAGTGGCTCCCCCGGTACGGTCTCTGATCATGCGCGGTACCATTCATCGGCAAAGCTTGGTGCAGCACCTGCTCAGCGATTACCGTAACCGGGGACACCAAGTCAGCGCAAAGCATGGTTCCTTCGGCCAAGCGCAAGAAAATCTATTGCAAGGCCGCGGCCTGTCAGTGTCAAACTGCAGCGCGATGACCTACACCCTTCCACCACTCAACGCGGTCCGCGCCTTCGAGGCCGCCGCGCGGCATCTCAGCTTCAAGCTGGCGGCGCACGAGCTGCACGTGACGCCCGCCGCCGTGGGGCAGCAGGTGAAAGCGCTGGAGGCGCGCCTCGGCGTGCGCCTTTTCGAGCGGCTGCATAAGCAGCTCATCCTGACCGCGGCCGGGCAGGCCTATCTGCCCGGGATAACAGATGGTTTTCGCCGCATTGCGGCCGCGACCTCGCAATTGAAACCGGCAGGTGCGGTGCTGCTGCAGGTGGGGGTTCATGGCAGCCTCGACCTGCGTCGCCTCGCGTTGGCGGAGTTTCGCAGCGCGCATGCGGAAATCGGTTTGCGGGTGCTGCAGCCCGCCGGCTTGCACGAGCTGGTCGTGGGTAAGGTCAACCTCTTGATCGCCCGTGGTGTTGGCCACCATCCGGGCTATCGCTGCGACCGGGTCGATGAGGGATCGGGTCCGGGCGATTGGCTGATGGCGCCGGAAGGCACCGCGGATTGTCCCGAGGTCGCAAGCTTCCGCGAATGGCTGCGCGCGTTGCCGGCCGAGAACGCGCTGGCAAAGCAGCGCCGCCCGCGTCTGGTCGGCAGCTAGGGCCTTTTCGGTTCTGATTGAATCAGAATCGGGCCCTCCGCAGATTCCTTGATTTTGCACGATTGCTGTGGTATTCGCGGCCTATGAACACCTCAGTGCGCAACCTCAACCGCAAACACGTGACCCGCTTCGGCTGGGCCGTGGGAGGAGTCGTGCGCTAGGAATTCGACGACGACATCTTTTCACAAGGCCCCGCCGGCATCGGACGGGGCCTTTTTGTTTGGCCACGCTCCCTGCCGGCACCACAGCAGGAGCATCCGATGCCACCCCAACAGACGGACCCCGGATTCGAGAGCGATGCCGCAGTGCTCGACCTCGACCTCACCACCGCATTGGTGACAGAGGTCAAGGACGACGCTTGGTCGGAAAAGAATGCTGCGCGACCGACGGCGGTGTCGACGCGCACCTTCTTGCGCCTGCTCGAGCGGACTTGGCGTGCGTTTGGGGAGTGGCGGCAACGCCAGCGCTCACGAACCACCTTGCACGACCTGAGTGACAGGGAGCTCAAGGACATCGGCGTGACGCGCGATGAGATCGACTACATCGCGCCTCACCGGGCTATCGATGCGCTTAGGGATAGCATCCACTCCCGCGGCGTGATGTAGCGGATGGCGAGTCACCGCCAACACAGCAACCGGACCACAAGCCCCCGATCATTTCACCGGCGGGATCGCATCCAGCGCGCTGGCGCGGCCGAGCGTGCTGGATGGCCAGGGCGTGGATTCAAAAGCGCATAGCGGGTCCGAGATCGGCCGGATAGCGGACCTGCCTGGCTGTCGGGCCGAGGTCCCGGTTTGACCCGGAGCGGATATTCGGGCGCAGAAGCAGACGTCAGACGCGCCTGGCCACGGCTAGCAGTCCGTTAAGGCCGTTAGTCCCTTTGGTCGCCTGTGCCTTCGATTTTACGACATCCCGGGCGCATGCAATGAAGCGCTCGACGACAGGGCTCAGCGTCCGCTTCCGAAGAGTCGCTATCTTCACGGGCCAGGTGCTGTCCGGCAACTCGAGCGGCAACGGCTTAAGTCCAAACCGTCCCGCATAGAGATCGAGGACCGAGCGTGGGAACGTCGTAATTAAACGTCCTGTCGCGACGTTGTTGGCGCGCAGATGGACCGAAATCGTCTTCATGGCGATCTTTGGCATGTCGAGCCCGCGTTGCTTAAATGCGCGTGAGATGACTTGGTAATTCCAGCGATCCTCACTTGTCAGAATCCACTGTTCCTCATGTAGTTCGGCGATATCGACTTTGCGCCGCCGCGCCCATGGGCTTTTTTGTCCGACAACGACAACCAATTCGTCGTCACAAAGTGTCTCGACGTTGAAGTCGGTTACAAGCTCCGGGCTTTCGAGCGGCCAGCCGCCTCGGGCAAGGACCAGATCAAGCTCCCGATCCCTGAGCTTCTTTGCGAACGACAGGGTGTTCACCGTATCGATGTCGAGGACGGCTGCCGGGTGCTGCCCGGAGAATTTCTCGATGATTGGCTGCAGAATGGCGGCCGATATGGATTCCGGGCACCCGATCCTGATCTCGCCGACGGTTGGATCAGATAGAAACTCGATATCCTTGATGCCCTGTTTCAATTCGTCGAACGCTGCGACGCTGCGCCGTTCAAGGGCCACGCCGTAGACCGTTGCACTCACGCCCTGAGGTCCGCGGTCGAGCAGCCGCACGCCAAGCGCGTGCTCAAGGTCGGCAATAACTTCGGATACGGCGGGCTGCGAAACTCCGAGCTCTTGAGCCGCTTTGCCCATGCTACCCAGCCGGACGACTGAGGAGAAAACGTAGAGATCGCGCAGGCGCAAGCGCCGGCCGATCTGGCTCTCCCAGTCGATTCGCCTTGGCATAGGTAAAATCCTATGTTGATCCAACCAGATAGGGAATTCCTCTTATGCCTGCTCCGATGTAATTGCAACAACAGAGGCGACTGCGGCACCTTTTATTGAAGGAGATGACGATGTCACGATCAGCAATCAGGGCGACGTGCATGGCTCTCGCGATCTGCGTGATCGGCCACGCCGAGGCGCAAACCTATCCTTCCCGAACGGTCACATTGGTCGTGCCATTTCCGGCCGGTGGACCCACCGACACAATTGGCCGCGTGATTGCGGAAGGATTGCAGGCGTCCCTCGGCCAACCCGTGATCATTGAGAACGCCGCCGGCGCGACAGGCAGCATCGGCACCGGTAGGGTCGCCCGCGCCGAGCCCGACGGTTACACGCTGATTCTCGGGACTGTCGCCACGCACGTCTTCAACGCGGCGGCCTATTCACTCAAATACGACGTTGCGAAGGATTTCGATCCCATTTCGCTGATCGCATTCGATCCACAGATCATTGCCGTACGAAAGGACTTTCCTGCCACGGACATCACGCAATTGATCGCCTGGCTGAAAGCCAATCCGAACAAGGCGACAGCGGGCACAGCCGGTGTCGGCAGCACCTCGCACATTAGCGCCATCACGTTCCAGAAGGTCACCGGCACCCAATTCGGGTTCGTACCTTACCGAGGACTCGGGCCTGCGATGAACAATCTGGTGTCGGGCCACATCGACATCCTGTTCGATCTTGCCGCCAACGCGCTGCCGCAAGTCCAGGCAGCGACCATCAGGGGCCTCGCGGTGACGTCCAAGAACCGCCTGCCGTCCGCACCTGAGCTTCCTACGGTGGATGAAGCCGGCCTTGCCGGTTTCTACTTTCTCAACTGGCACGCCATCTGGGCGCCGCGGGGCACGCCACACGAGGTGACGGCCAAACTCAATGCTGCGGTTCGCAAGACCTTGGCGGATCAATCGACCTTGAATCGGCTCGCCGGCATCGGTCAGCAGATACCGCCGCCCGAGCAACAGACGGCCGAAGCCCTTGCAAGCTATCAGAGCGACGAGATCGCTAAGTGGTGGCCGATCATCAAGTCAGCCGACGTCAAGGTCGAATGAGTGGAGCTCGCGATTTTGTCAGATCAAGACGGTGCAAGCCGGCGGCTGTCGATCAGCCGCCCTCGAACCGTCAAACGGAGAGAAGATGCGCATTCATAATCTCTACGCGGACGAGAACGGGGAAACCCATTTCCGTGATATCGAAATAGAGCTGACTGACACAGGACCGGACGGGACCATCTCAAAGATATTTCCCGCGACCGGTATCATTTTTCGCACCACCCCCGCGGACTGGCTTTTTGACTGGCACGCAACGACCCGGCGACAATACGTCGTCAATCTGGACGCGCCGCACAAGGTTACGGCGAGCGATGGTGAGACCAGGATCATCGGCACCGGTGAGATCTATTTGGTCGAGGACATGCACAGCAAGGGCCATCGGTCCCAGGCACTGGGGATGCCTCGCCGTTCGCTGATGATACCGATCGAGTAGCCCCACTTCTCCTTGCGGCTAGATGGTGGACCAAGTCGTGGGCATGATGTCCGCCCTTGGCACGCAACGGATCAACCGAGTCGGCCGGACGATGTCCGTTGATCGGGGTGGACCGGAAGTGGCGGTTCGGGGCCGTCAGGAACGTTGCGCTGGCGCGGCTGAGCGCGCGGCAGTGGATCTATCCATGAAGAAGTGGATTTCGATTGGATTTCTGGTCGCTGCGATCGCATCGATCGTGGTTGTCGTCCGGGTTTGGTCAAAGCGGAAATTGGGATTTGGGGCTGTCAGTGCGGCTTTTGACGGCGGGTTCAACTGATCGCTGCAACACATTCTGCGAACTTCTCAGCTGGGGTCTGATAGAGCAAGGTCTTTCGAGGCCTTTCATTGAGCTGCCGTGCGATGGCGCTGAGCTTGGCTTGGCTGTGCAAGGACAGATCGGTACCCCGCGGAAGGTACTGGCGCAGCAATCTGTTGGTGTTTTCGCTTGAGCCGCGCTGCCAAGGAGACCGAGGGTCACAAAAATAGACCTCGACCTCGGTGGCCAATGTCAGGCGCTGATGGTCGGCAAGCTCTTTGCCTCTGTCCCAGGTCAGCGACCGGTAAAGTTCGCCAGGCAATCGCTGCGATTGCTTGATCAGTGCCGAGACGACGCTTTCTGTATCCTTGTTAGCAACCTTGACCAGCATCACGTAGCGCGAATGACGCTCCACAAGCGTTGCAATATAGCTATTTCTCGACCCGCCGATCAGATCGCCTTCCCAATGACCGGGGACCGCACGATCGTCGACCGACGGCGGTCGTTCGCTGATGGATACAGCGTTCTTGATCTGGCCGAGCCCGTTCCGCTTCATGCTGGCGTGCCTGGATCGGCGGACCGTGCGCCTCGCCCTCAGGTGCTCAAGAAGCTCCTTTTTCAGCACGCCACGCGCCTGAATGAACAGGCTGCGATAGATCGTCTCGTGTGACACCTGCTTTTGAGGCTCCACCGGATATGTGCGTTTTAGCCAGCCGGCAATCTGCTCGGGTGACCATTGCCGCCGCAGCAGGGTCGATACTGTCCGCCTCAGGAACGGACGGCAAGCCAGCTTGCAAAGCTTCGGACGCCGCGCCCGATCCCAGGCGGCCTGATCGGACCCGGCAGCCCGATAGCGATCCGCCCCGCCATTGCGCTGGACTTCACGGCTGATGGTTGACGGAGATCGTCCCAAGTGGCGCGCGATCGATCGCAGCGAGCAGCGCATGCTAAGCCATCGAGAGATCTCCTCTCGTTCAGAAAGGCTGAGCGCCTGTTTGGCTCGGCACCGATCCGGAGGGCGGATGCCACCCGTTGGCGAGATCACAGAGAAGACAGAAGAGGACTCCCGGTCAAACCGGCGCCCGATTGAACTCATTGGCTCGCCGGCTTGCCAGCGATCCCAGATCTCGGACCGCTGAGCCGCCGAGTAATAAATGCGACGTCGCTGTTTCATGTCCACACTCCATCTTTGCTAAAAGACTAGAGTGTTGCGCTGACCAATTGAGCCCGCCACCCAAAGCGGACGTGTTGGAGAGTCCAGAAGTTGCCATTTCTACGCGAACTCGCGTATGCACTACGTATCGGATCGTAGTGTGAGAAATTCAAATGGCGATGGAGCTGAGGGGCGCGAGAGGCGAGGGATTTGCGACGATTGCCGCTGATGGTCGCGTGTTGGATTCCTGGTTTCTTCGGCTAAGCCTGGTTGGGGAGGCCGACAAGGCGGCAACGGTACGGCTGACGAGCGACGAGATCATCAGATCGTTGGGTGAGTCGGCAGACGGATATGCGCGACACGACGACATCCGCAATGTCGACATCGTTCCAATCCAAACAGAAATTGACTCCCTTGCATCTGCGCCGACTGATGTGCACGACGCATATCTTCGACTCCATCTGCTGAGCCATCGGCTCGTTCAGCCCAATTGCCTGAACCTTGAAGGAATTTTTGGTCTGTTACCCAACGTTGCCTGGACCACCCTCGGTCCCTGTGAAAGCTCTCGTGTACCGGAAGCGCGAATCCTAGCGCGAAAGCGTGCCGTTGGGTTTGAGGTGACAGGCGTGGATAAGTTTCCGCGCATGACTGACTATGTGACGCCTGCGGACGTGAGAATTGCAGATGCGGATCGCGTAAGGCTCGGAGCTTACCTGGCTCCGGGCACAACCGTCATGCATGAAGGCTTTTGCAATTTTAATGCGGGTACGCTCGGTCCCTGCATGGTCGAAGGCCGGATAAGCGCCGGTGTGGTTGTCGGAAGCGGCAGCGACGTTGGTGGCGGAGCGTCGATCATGGGCACTCTGTCCGGAGGAGGGAAAGAGAGGATTACAGTTGGTGAGCGCTGCCTGATCGGTGCCAACGCCGGTATCGGCATTTCATTGGGTGACGATTGTATCGTCGAAGCGGGCTGTTATGTCACGGCAGGCGCGCGCATCCTTTTGGAAGATGGCCGGGTACTGAAAGCCAAAGAACTCTCGGGCCAGAAGGGCCTTCTTTTTCGTCGTAATTCCCAGAGCGGCGCTCTTGAGGCAACCAGACGCACACCAAATTGGGACGGCCTCAACGCGCAACTTCACAGCTAGGCAGTTCACTCGAAGAAGTCGTCGGCGACAATGGTGGCGCGTCAGCGATGTCGCCTTTTGGCACGAAACGGATCCACCGAGTCGTCGGATGATGTCCGTTGATCGAGGTGGACCGGAAGTGGCAGTTCGGGACCGTTGCGCTGGCGCGGCTAAGCGCGCTCGGCGGCTAAATCATTTCACCGCCGGGACCGCGTCGATGTCGTGGATCCAGTGCTCCGGATAGAGCGCATAGGCGTCGCCGCGCCGGGCGAGCCGCGCGAAAGCCGGGAAGTGCAGATGCATCCCGGCGATCAGGACGCCGTCGGCGGAAACCCGATCGAACATCCGTTTGCGTGAGGCGGCCGCTGCCGCCAGATCGGTATCGAAGGCCATGCCGGCTTCCGGAATGGCAGTCTGCACTTCCGGCACATGCACGGTGTCGCCCCAGATCATCAACTGGTCGTTGCCTGATGCGATGAGATAGGCGGTATGGCCCGGCGTATGGCCGTGGCTCGGCACCGCGGTGACGCCGGGGAAGACTTCGCCCTGCTTGAACAGCCGCGTCCGCTTCTTGTAGGGGGCGACCTGTTCGCGGCCGGCCTGGAAGAACAGTTTCTTGTCGCGCTCGTTTGCCTTGGCCATCGCACCGTCGTCGAACCAATGCGGCAATTCGTTCTCGTGCATCACGAGTTCGGCGTTCGGAAACAGCAGTTGGCCGTTCGTCATGTCGGTCAGTCCGGCGGAATGATCGGGATGCATGTGCGTCAGCAGCACGGTGTCGATCGACTTCGGATCGATGCCGGCGCCGGCGAGGTTTTGTTGCACCTTGCCGGCGCTGGGCTGCATATAGTTGCCCGAGCCGGTATCGACGATCGCGGTGCGGCCTTTGGAATGGACCAGGAAGGTGTTGACGCTGGTGCGCCGCGCCGGCCGGAACGCGTCGGTCAGAATCTGCTTCGCCCTGTCGACATCGACGTTGCGCATCACCTCCAGCGTGCTGTCGAGATAGCCGTCGCTGATCGCGGTGACGAGAATATCCCCGATCTTGCGGTGATAGACGCCGGGAATTTGCTGGGCCGGTTGCGCGTTCATTCGGAAACCTCGGTTGGCGGGGAGGGGACGATAGCCGCCGTCCGCGTCCTCCGCTACCGCTTCCCGCGATCACTGGTTCTGCGCAAAACGCGCGGCACCCGTGTCGATGCCAGGTTACGCATCGCTGAGGATCTCGTGGGTGACGTTGTCGACCGTGACCGGGCTGTCGAAGTAGGTCACGGAGGGTTCCGAATTGTATTTCCCCCGTACGTAGGCCCTCCAGCTCTCGGTAAAGACAGCCTCGGCCTCGGCGCGCGAGTTCCAGAGATAGATGCCGCCGACGCTGTTGCCATCGTCAGCCACGACATAGGACTTGCGGACCAGGCCGGCGACGCCCTGATAGGTCGGCGCCGTGGTGAGGAAAATGCTGCGCGCCTCGTCCCGGGTGACCGGCTTGGGCAATTGAAAGTTGGTGATGGCGATGATCATTGGAATTTCGGCTCCGTTGCGCTATCTTTGACATTAATGTCAATCTTGACACGAGTGTCAAGAATAAATCGCGGGTGAGCCAATGGTGGGCGTGCGGCAGTTTGACGAACAGGAAGTGATCGCGCTGGCGCTCGACGTGTTCTGGCGCAAGGGGCTGCATGACGCGACCATGCAGGATCTCGCCGCCGCAACCGGCGTCCAGCGCGGCAGCCTGTACAACGCCTATGGCGACAAGGAAGCGATCTTCCTGCGCGCCTTCGACCAGTATGCCGGGCAATTCCTCGACACCGTCGCCAAGGCGCTGGCCGGGGGCGACGTCGCGGAAAGGCTGCGCAACTTCTTCGACATGATCATCGTCAACATGACCAGCGGTTCGCCGTCGCGGGGCTGCCTGACAACGCGCACCGCGCTGGATGCTGGCATTTCGGGCGAGGAGGTGCGCAAGCGCGTGCACGGGCTACTTGAGCGGCTGGAGCAGATCGTCAGCCAGGCCATCGGCTCGGCTGATGGCAAGCCGGCGACAGATGCCAACCGTCTGGCGCGTGTCATCGTGACCTTCACGCGAGGTCTGGCCGTGATGGAGCGTGCCGGCTACAGCCGCAAGCAGCTCAGGGAATCGGCCGCGACCTTCGTCGACGCGCTGGTCGGCCCGGCGATCCCTGTATCCGGATGAAGCAAACATGCCCCGGCTTCCTGCGCGGGCTCGCCTTCCACGGCGACGCACGATCCGCTCGCCGAGAGCGCGCTGCCGATCGCCTGATGTCTGCAGACATCACCACGCGTATTTGACGCTGCCCTTGGCGGCATAGCCGGTGGTGGCGCGGGAGAACTCGCCCTCGAAATAGCCTGCGGTCGACCAGCCATTGTGCCATTTCATTTCGGCGCCGAGCGAGGCCAGCGCAGCGTTGGCCGCAGGCTGTGCGCCGTTCACGGCGAAGGTGGCGCCTGGGAGCGTCTGGAAGATCGCAATCGCGCTGCGGTCCGTGTTCCAGTCATGCGCCCAGGCCGCCTTGGCCTTGAGCGTGAAGACGCCGCCCTGTACCAGCATCGCGTTGTCGAATTTCGCACCGAACTCGCTGCGCGTCGCGGTGACGGTCTTGGAGGTGTAGTTCAGCGCGAACGTGTTGCTGCCGGAGGTCGCGGTCTCGCCATAGCCTGGCAGATAGAATGTGGTGGTCTGCAATGCCGCATAGGGCGTGATGCCGACCATGGGCGTGGCATAACGCCAGCCGCCTTCGAGCCGCGCGGCCAGCGCCTGCGCCCGGAACGAGGCGTGCAATCTATCGATGCCTGCGATCGTCACGGTGCGGTCGGTGCTGGTGTCCTGCCAGGAATAACCGAGCAAGCCGGCCACGTAAGCCGCACCCCAGGTATGTTTGGCATAGGCCGCCGCGTTGAAGGCGTCGGCGCGTCCGCCGCCAAAACCGTTGGCGATGTCGAAGCTCGAGCCGGCGCCGCCGAGCGCAAAGCCAGCCTGCGTATCCGGCGTGAAATGATAGAGGGCGCCGGCGACGGTGCCGAAAATCCGATTCGTCGTGGTGTTGGTGCCCGCGGTGGTATCGCCGTTGACGCGGCTGTTGCCGCCATAGGCCATGGCCCACACGTTCCAGCGTTGCTCGAATGATGACGGCCGCCGGTCGCGCGGCGTCACGGCGGCGTAAGCCTCCTTCGCCTCGCGCGAGACCTGCCGCTTCGGCACATAGGCATTCGCTTCATCGTCTTGCGGCGCGAAGGCCGTCGCGCCGCTCCGGCCGGGATTGTCTCCGAAGGCGCCATCGAACACGCCGTTGATGAACTGTCCCACCCCGGTAATGCCGGCCTGCGACGTTGACGCGCCGGGCTGGCCGGAGGCTTGCGACAACCCGTTGGCGGTGAGCCCGCCGAACACCAGGGGGATGCCGCCATTGGTATTGAAGTAGTTGATCAGGGCGTTGGCGACTTTGTTCTGGTTGCCGGAAAGACCGCTGGTCGGCGGTGCGATGAAGGCCAACGTCAGGTTCAGATAGGCGTGGGTGGCGTCGTAGCTCAGCGCGTCGGTGAAGTTCGCCGGAAGATTGGTATTCGTGATCATGCCGAAGGTGCCGATGATGCTGCCGGCGTTGAGGATGGTGTATTGCTTGGCGATATAGCTGCCGGGCGCGAAAATCGCATTGACCGTCGCGCCGCCCAAGGTGGCCGCGCCCGAGACATTGGCGAATGACGATGTCGTCGGATTGATGTTGATGGCGTAGGTTGACGCCGCGTTGAAGCCGAGCGTGCCGCCCACCGTCATCGATGAACCGGGCGTGCCGGAACCCGGCGCGAAGATGCCGCCGGTGACCAGGGTGTTGCCGACCGTGCCGGTGCCTGCCAGCACGCCGCCGGTTACGAGCGTTTGACCGGCGATTGAACCGCTCACGTTGACTAAGCCGCCGTTGACGGTCGCGTTGCCGGTGATGGCGCCGGAGTTGGTGGTCGTGCCGGCGTTGTTGATCAGGTTGCCGCTAACGGTGCCGGCATTATTGAAAACCGCATTATTCGTAACCGTCGACGTGACGCCCCCTGCTGCGATGGTCAGCACGCCCGCGTTCACGGTGAACGCCGCGTTGCTCAGGCTGCCGTTGACGATGAGCGTGCCTTGCGCGACCGTCCAGGGGAGTGTGAGCGTATTGGTGCCGGTGAGCGTCC
This sequence comes from Afipia sp. GAS231, assembly GCF_900103365.1. Classification (NCBI taxonomy): domain Bacteria; kingdom Pseudomonadati; phylum Pseudomonadota; class Alphaproteobacteria; order Hyphomicrobiales; family Nitrobacteraceae; genus Afipia; species Afipia sp. GAS231. The sequence continues at coordinate 540,838 of NZ_LT629703.1, read as the reverse complement.
AGGCGCCGCTGCCGTCCTTCTGGAACGCCTCGAAACTCTGATATTGCCGGCCCGGCCCGATCAGGCCGGCGTCGAAACTGCCCGTTCCGGTGCCGGTCAGCGCCAGCGTATCGGTGCCCGCGCCGCCGAGCACGTTGCCGTTGATGACGGCGCCGGTCACCAATTCGAGGCGGTTGGCAAAGGCGCCTGTCTGGTCGAACTTGATGGCGCCGCCGGCGCCGCCGTTCACCGTGCCGGCCACCGTCACGGTCGCCGTGGCGCCGTTGGTTTCGATGGCAAAAGCGTTCGTGCCGGCGCCGTTGCTGGTCACGGTGCCCGTGGCGGCGACGGTGATGGCGAGCGCGCCGCCGCCGCTCTGTGCAAAGATGCCGTCACCGCCGGTGCTGGTGACATCGCCGTTGGCGGTGATGGTCAGCGCGCCCGTGCCGGAGTTGGCCGCAACAATGCCATAGGCGCCGCTCACCGTGGTGCCCGCGGCTGTGGTCACGCTGAGAGCGGCGCTACCGGCATTGCTTGCTTGGATGCCAGCGTAATTGCCGCCGGTGACATTGCCGTTGGCGGCAATGGTGAGCGCGCCGCTGCCCAAGTTGCGCGCGTAGATGCCGAAGGCACCGCTGACCGTGGTGCCGGCGCCGGTGGTCACGCTGAGAGCGGTGCTGGTGGCGCTGAGGTTCCGCGCGTCGATGCCGTAAAAACTGCCGGTGACATTGCCGTTGGCGGTGATGGTCAGCGCGCCCGTGCCGGAGTTGCGCGTACGAATGCCGGCGTAGCGGCCGTGGACCGTGCCGGCGGCGGTTGTCACGCTGAGATCGGTGGTGGTGGCGCTGAGGTTCCGCGCGTCGATGCCGTAACCGGTGGTGCCGGTGACATTGCCGTTGGCGGTGATGGTCAGCGCGCCCGTGCCGGAGTTGCGCGCATCGATGCCTGTGGTGGCGCCGCGGACCGTGCCGGCGCCGGTGGTGACGCTGAGAGCGGCGCCGGTGTTCCGCGCGTAGATGCCCTTGGCACTGGTGCCATAGACATTGCCGTTGGCGGTGATGGTCAGCGCGCCCGTGCCGGAGTTGTTCGCATCAATGCCGGTGGTGCCGCCGCGGACCGTCGTGCCTGCGGCGGTGGTCACGCTGAGATCGGTGCCATTGGCGGAATTGGATGCTTGGATGCCACTACGAACGGTGCCGGTGACATTGCCGTTGGCGGTGATGGTCAGCGCGCCCGTGCCGGAGTTGCGCGCAAAAATGCCGATGTAGTAGCCGCTGACCGTGGTGCCGGTGCCGCTGGTCACCGTGAGAGCGGTACCGGCGTTGTTCTGCGCAACAATGCCGCCTCCAGTGCTGCCGGTGACATTGCTGTTGGCAGTGATGGTCAGCGCGCCCGCGCCGTTGCTGATCGCATAAATGCCGTTGTAGCCGCTGAGCGCACCATTGGTATTGATGGTGACGCTGCCGGGCGTGCCGGCAAAGTCGCCGCCGGATCTGATATAAAGCGCCGTGCCGGCGGATGCGGTGAGCGACGAGGCATTGGTGTCGGTGTAGGACTGAGCGCCGTCGCCGTTAATCGTTATGGCCTTGCCGCCGACGGTGGTGACGCTGAACCCGGGAAGGGTCGAGACCGCGGCGTTGTTGGCGGTGATGTTCTGCGTGGTGACCTCGGCGCCCGAGCACTGGAAGGTCGAGCCAACGGGGTTCAGGCAGGCGCCGCAGGCGCGACGGCCATAGCCGGCGACTGCCGCTACCAGCATGGTGCCCGACAGCAGCACCCGCCGGCGCAACGCACCTGCATTCCCGGAACTCAAGTTCCCAACTCCGCCGCCTGAGCCATTCTTGTGTGTCTTGTCACCACGCATATTTGACGCTGCCCTTGGCGGCATAGCCGGTGGTGGCGCGGGAGAACTCGCCCTCGAAATAGCCTGCGGCCGACCAGCCATTGTGCCATTTCATTTCGGCGCCGAGCGAGGCGAGCGCAGCGTTGGCCGAAGGCTGTGCGCCGTTCACGGCGAAGGTGGCGCCTGGGAGCGTCTGGAAGGTCGCGGTGGCGGCGCGGTCGGTATTCCAGTCGTGCGCCCAGGCGGTCTTGGCTTTCAACGTAAAGACGCCGCCTTGCACCAGCATCGTTTTGTCGAATTTCGCACCGAACTCGCTGCGCGTCGCGGTCACCTCTTTCGAGGCATAATTTAGCGCGAACGTGTTGCTGCCGGAGGTTGCGGTCTCGCCGTAAGACGGCAGATAGAACGTGGTGGTCTGCAATGCCGCATAGGGCGTGATGCCGACCATGGGGGTGGCGTAACGCCAGCCGCCTTCGAGACGCGCGGCCAGGGCCTGCGCCCGGAACGAGGCATGCAATCTATCGATGCCTGCGATCGTCACGGTGCGGTCGGTGCTGGTGTCCTGCCAGGAATAGCCGAGCAAGCCGGCCACGTAAGCCGCCCCCCAGGTATGTTTGGCATAGGCCGCCGCGTTGAAGGCGTCGGCGCGGCCGCCGCCAAAACCGTTGGCGAGGTCGAAGCTCGAGCCGGCGCCGCCGAGCGCAAAGCCAGCCTGGGTGTCCGGCGTGAAATGATAGGTGGCCCCGGCAACGGCACCGGAGACGCGGTTGGTCGTGGTGTTGGTGCCCGCGGTGGTATCGCCGTTGACGCGGCTGTTGCCGCCATAGGCCGAGGCCCACACGTTCCAGCGCTGCTCGAATGATGGCGACCGCGGGTCGCGCGGCGTCACGGCGGCGTAAGCCTCCTTCGTTTCGCGCGAGACCTGCCGCTTCGGCGCATAGGCGTTCGCTTCATCGACTTGCGGCGCGAATGCCGTCGCGCCGGCCTGGCCGGGACCGTCGCCGAAGGCGCCGTCGAACACGCCATTGATGAACTGTCCCACCCCGGTAATGCCGGCCTGCGACGTTGACGCGCCGGGCTGGCCCGAGGCCTGTGACAAAGATGGCGCCGACAGCGTCGCGAACGTCAGCGGGATGCCGCCGTTGCTGTTGAAAGAATTGATCAGCGCATTGGCGACGTTGTTCTGGTTGCCATTGAGCGTGTTCGACGCGGGCGTCGTGAAGGTCAGGTCGAGGTTCAGGTAGACGTGGGTGGCATCGTAGCTCAGCGAGTCATGGAAGTTCGAAGGCAAATGGGTGTTGGTCAGCATGCCGAACGCGCCGCTGATGCTGGCGGCGGTCAGGATCGCGTACTGCTTCGAGATGTAGCTGCCGTTGGCGAAGATCGCGTTGACCGTCGCGCCGCCGAGCGTCGCCGCGCCCGAAACGGTGGCGAATGACGCCGTCGTTGGATTGACGTTGATGGCATAGGTCGAAGCCGCGTTGAAGCCGAGCGTGCCGTTGACCGTCATCGACGAGCCGGGCGTGCCGGAGCCCGGCGCGAAGATGCCTCCCGTGACCAAGGTGTTGCCGACCCTGCCGGTACCGCTGAGCGTGCCGCCTGCGCTCACCGTCATGGCGGCATTGGTCATCGTGCCATTCACCGCCAACGTGCCGCCGCCGACCGAGAACGCGGTGATGCCGGTGTTGGCGCCGGTGAGCGTCCAGGTGCCGCTGCCGGTCTTCTGGCCGGCCTCGAACGAGGAGAGCTGGGCGACATTGAAGCTGCCCGAACCGGTGCCGCTCAGTCCCAGCGTGTCGGTGCCGGTGCCGCCGAGCACGTTGCCGTTGATGACGGCGCCGGTCACCAGTTCGAGGCGGTTGGCGAAGGTGCCCGTCTGGTCGAACCTGATGGCGCCGCCGGCGCCGCCGTTCACCGTGCCCGCCACCGTGACGGTCGCAGGGCGGCCGAGGGCCTGGATGCCAAAGCCACTGGTGCCGCTCACGGTGCCGGTGGCGGCGACGGTGATGGCGAACGCGCCGCTGCCAAAGCTGCTCGCATAGATGCCATCCGTGCTTCCACTCACCGTTGCGCCGGCGCCGACAGTCACGCTGAAAGCGGTGCCGCCGTGCTGCACGGCGATGCCGCGACCACTGGTGCCGGTGACATCGCCGTTGGCGGTAATGGTGAGCGCGCCGCTGCCGTAGTTGCGCGCAACAATGCCGTCGGTGCCGCCGCTGACCGTGGTGCCTGCGCCGGTGGTCACGCTGAGAGCGGTAACGAAGCCGGCATTGAACGCGGCGATGCCGCTACCACTACCGCCGGTGACATTGCCATTGGCGGTGATGGTCATCGCGCCGCCGTAGTTGGTCGCAGAAATGCCGTTGGTGGCGCCGCTGACCGTGGTGCCGGCGGCGGTGGTCACGCTGAGACCGGGGCCGGAAATGGAGTTCAGCGCGTTGATACCGTTACCATTGGTGCCGGTAACATCGCCGTTGGCGGTGACGGTCAGCGCGCCTGTGCCTTGGTTGCGCGCAAAAATGCCGCCGGAACCGCTGACCGTCGTGCCGGCGCCGGTGGTCACGCTGAGAGTGGTGCCCGTGCCGGAACTATATGTGTCGATGCCGTAACCAGTGGTGCCGGTGACATTGCCGTTGGCGGTGATGGTCAGCGCGCCGGTCCCGAAGTTGAGCGCGTAGATGCCCTTGTCGCCGCCGCTGACCGTCGTGCCGGCGGCGGTGGTCACGCTGAGAGTGGTGCCGGTGCCGGTGTTCCTCGCGTAGATACCGCTAAAAGTGGTGGCGGTGACATTGCCGTTGACGGTGATGGTCGTCGCGCCCGTGCCGACGTTGTGCGCAAAAATGCCGAAGAAGGTGCCGCTGACCGTTGTGCCGGCGCCGGTGGTCACGCTGAGAGCGGTACCGTAGTTCTTCGCGTCAATGCCGCGACTACTGCCGGTGACATCGCCATTGGCGGTGATGGTCAGCGCGCCCGTGCCGTTGTTGCGCGCAAGAATGCCGGGGCCGCCGCCAGTGCCGCGGACCGTGGTGCCGGCGGCGGTGGTCACGGTGAGATCAGTCGCCGTCGCGGAAGTAGTTGCGAAGATGCCACCGCCACTAGTGCCGGTGACATCGCCATTGGCGGTGATGGTCAGCGCGCCTGTGCCGAAGTTGCGCGCAAAAATGCCGGTAATGCCGCTGACCGTCGTGCCTGCGCCGGTGGTCACGCTGAGAGCGGCGCCCGTGCTGGAACTATATGCGTCGATGCCGTAACCAGTGGTACCGGTGACATTGCCGTTGGCGGTGATGGTCGTTGCGCCCGTGCCGTAGTTGCGCGCACTAATACCGCCGGCACCGCTGACCGTCGTGCCGGCGCCGGTCGTAACCGTGAGATCGGTACCCGCAGCGGAATTGTTTACGTTGATGCCGACGAAACTGGTGCCGGTGACATCGCCATTGGCGGTGATGGTGAGCGCACCAGTGCCTTGGTTGCTCGCAAAAATTCCGAAAACATCGCTGCTCACCGTCGTGCCGGCGCCGGTCGTAACCGTGAGATCGGTACCCGCAGCGGAATTGTTTACGTTGATGCCGACGAAACTGGTGCCGGTGACATCGCCGTTGGCGGTAACGGTGGCCGCGCCGCTGCCGAAGTTGCGCGCATAGATGCCGTTGGTGCGGCCGGTGAGCGCACCGTTCGTATTGATGGTGATGCTGCCGGGCGTGCCGGCGTAGCCGCCGCCGGATCTGATATAAAGCGCCGTGCTGCTGACGTCGGATGCGGTGAGCGATGAGGCGTTGGTGTCGGTGTAGGACTGAGCGCCGTCGCCGATAATCGTTATGGCGTTGCTGGCGGCGCTGTTGACGCTGAACCCGGGAAGGGTCGAGACCGCGGCGTTGTTGGCGCTGATCACCTGCGTGGTGACCTCGGTGCCGGAGCACTGGTAGGTCGAGCCAACGGGGTTCAGGCAGGCGCCGTAGGCGCGGCGGCCATAGCCAACGGCCACCGCCACCAGCATGGTGCCCGACAGCAGAACCCGCCGCCGCAACGCACCTGCATGACCGGAACTCACGTCCCCAACTCCGCCGCCTGAACCATTCTTTTGTGCCTTGTCACCACGCATATTTGACGCCGCCCTTGGCGGCGTAGCCGGCGGTGGCGCGGGAGAACTCGCCCTCGAAATAGCCTGCGGCCGACCAGCCATTGTGCCATTTCATTTCGGCGCCGAGCGAGGCCAGCGCGGCGTTGGCCGAAGGCTGCGCGCCGTTCACGGCGAAGGTGGCGCCTGGGAGCGTCTGGAAGGTCGCGGTGGCGGCGCGGTCGGTATTCCAGTCGTGCGCCCAGGCGGTCCTGGCTTTCAACGTAAAGACGCCGCCTTGCACCAACATCGCCTTGTCGAATTTCGCACCGAACTCGCTGCGCGTCGCGGTGACGGTCTTGGAGGTGTAGTTCAGCGCGAAGGTGTTGCTGCCGGAGGTCGCGGTCTCGCCATAGCCTGGCAGATAGAATGTGGTCGTCTGCAATGCCGCATAGGGCGTGATGCCGACCACGGGGGTGGCATAACGCCAGCCGCCTTCGAGACGCGCGGCCAGCGCCTGCGCCCGGAACGAGGCGTGCAATCTATCGATGCCCGCGATCGTCACGGTGCGATCGGTGCTGGTGTCCTGCCAGGAATAGCCGAGCAAGCCGGCCACGTAAGCCGCCCCCCAGCTATGTTTGGCATAAACCGCCGCGTTGAAGGCGTCGGCGCGTCCGCCGCCAAAGCCGTTGGCGATGTCGAAGCTCGAGCCGGCGCCGCCGAGCGCAAAGCCCGCCTGCGTATCCGGCGTGAAATGATAGGTGGCCCCGGCAACGGCACCAACGACGCGGTTGGTCGTGGTGTTGGTGCCCGCGGTGGTATCGCCGTTGACGCGGCTGTTGCCGCCATAGGCCGAGGCCCACACGTTCCAGCGTTGCTCGAACGATGACGACTGCCGGTCGCGCGGCGTCACGGCGGCGTAAGCCTCTTTCGCCTCGCGCGAGACCTGCCGCTTCGGCGCATAGGCGTTCGCTTCATCGTCTTGCGGTGCGAAGGCCGTCGCGCCGCTCCGGCCGGGATTGTCTCCGAAGGCGCCATCGAACACGCCGTTGATGAACTGTCCCACCCCGGTAATGCCGGCCTGCGATGTTGACGCGCCCGGCTGGCCGGAGGCCTGCGACAAAGCGGGCGCCGACAGCGTCGCGAACGTCAGCGGGATGCCGCCGTTGCTGTTGAAAGAATTGATCAGCGCGTTGGCGACGTTGTTCTGGTTGGCGTTGAGGGTGCCGGACGCGGGCGTCGTGAAATTCAAGGCCAGGTTGAGGTAGGCGTGGGTGGCATCGTAGCTCAGCGTATCGTGAAAGTTCGCCGGCAGATTGGTGTTGGCGACGGTCGGATTGAATGTTCCGCTCACGCTGCCGGCGGTGAGGATCGTGTACTGCTTGGCGATGTAGCTGCCGTTCGCCCACGCCGCGTTCACCGTCGCGCCGCCAAGCGTCGCCGCGCCCGAGACATTGGCAAACGACGACGTCGTCGGATTGAGATGGACCGCATAAGTCGCCGCCGCGTTGAACCCGAGCGTGCCGTTGACCGTCATCGACGAACCGGCCGTGCCGGAACCCGGCGCGAAGATGCCGCCCGTGACCAAGGTGTTGCCGATCGTGCCGGTGCCTGCCAGCACGCCGCCGGTCACAGTGAAGGGCGCGTTGGTCATGTTGGCGTTGACGACGAGCGTGCCTTGCGCGACCGTCCAGGGGAGCACCAGCGTATTGGTGCCGGTGAGCGTCCAGGTGCCGCTGCCGTCCTTCTGGAACGCCTCGAAATTCTGATATTGCTGGCCCGACCCGATCAGGCCGGCGTCGAAATTGGCCGTTCCGGTGCCGGTCAGCGCCAGCGTATCGGTGCCGGGGCCGGCGAGCACGTTGCCGTTGATGACGGCGCCGGTCACCAGTTCGAGGCGGTCGGCAAAGGCGCCCGCCTGGTCGAACTTGATGGCGCCGCCGGCCCCGCCGTTTACCGTGCCGGCCACCGTCACGGTCGCAGGACGGCCGCGAGCCTGGATGCCAAAGCCACTGCCGCCGCTCACGGTGCCGGTGGCGGCGACGGTGATGGCGAGCGTGCCGCTGCCGAAGCTGCTCGCATAGATGCCGTCGCTGCCGCCGCTGACCGTGGTGCCGGCGCCGATGGTCACGCTGAGAGCGGTGCCGCCGTGCAGCGCGGCGATGCCGCGACCACTGGTGCCGGTGACATCGCCGTTGGCGGTAATGGTGAGCGCGCCGCTGCCGTAGTTGCGCGCAACAATGCCGTCGGTGCCGCCGCTGACCGTGGTGCCTGCGCCGGTGGTCACGCTGAGAGCGGTAACGAAGCCGGCATTGAACGCGGCGATGCCGCTACCACTACCGCCGGTGACATTGCCATTGGCGGTGATGGTCATCGCGCCGCCGTAGTTGGTCGCAGAAATGCCGTTGGTGGCGCCGCTGACCGTGGTGCCGGCGGCGGTGGTCACGCTGAGACCGGGGCCGGAAATGGAGTTCAGCGCGTTGATACCGTTACCATTGGTGCCGGTGACATCGCCGTTGGCAGTGACGGTGGTCGCGCCGGAGCCTAAGTTGCGCGCAAAAATGCCGTTGGTGTTGCCGCTGACCGTGGTGCCGGCGGCGGTGGTCACGGTGAGATTGGTGCCGTAGCCGTGCGCGTCGATGCCGTTACCAGTGGTGCCGGTGACATCGCCGTTGGCGGTGATGGTCAGCGCGCCCGTGCCTTGGTTGCGCGCGTAGATGCCGTTGGTGCCGCTGACCGTCGTGCCGGCGGCGGTGGTCACGCTGAGACTGGTGCCGGTGCCGGTGTTCCTCGCGTAGATGCCGGTAAAAGTCGTGCCGGTGACATTGCCGTTGGCGGTGATGGTCGTCGCGCCCGTGCCGGCGTTGTACGCAAAAATGCCATAGCTGGCGCCGCGGACCGTGGTGCCGGCGGCGGTGGTCACGGTGAGAGTGGTGCCGCTGTCATTCTGCGCCAAGATACCGCGACCACCGGTGCTGGTGACATCGCCATTGGCGGTGATGGTCAGCGCGCCCGTGCCGAAGTTGCGCGCAAAAATGCCGGGGCCGCCGCCGGTGCCGCGGACCGTGGTGCCGGCGGCGGTGGTCACGGTGAGAGTGGTGCCATTCCTGTTCCGCGCGTAGATGCCGTTACCGGTGGCGCCGGTGACATTGCCGTTGGCGGTGATGGTCAGCGCGCCCGTGCCGTAGTTGTTCGCGATAATGCCGTTGGTGCCACTGACCGTCGTGCCGGCGCCGGTGGTCACGGTGAGAGCGGTCGCCAGCGCGAAATTAGTTGCGACGATGCCACCGCCACCAGTGCCGGTGACATCGCCGTTGACGGTGACGGTGGTCGCGCCACTGCCTTGGTTGATCGCCTCAATGCCGATGGCACCGCTGACCGTCGTGCCGGCGCCGGTGGTCACGCTGAGATCGGTGCCCGCAGCGGAATTGAATACGTTGATGCCAATGAAGCCGGTGCCGGTGACATCGCCGTTGGCGGTGACGGTGACGGTGAGTGCGCCAGTGCCGGCGTTGCGCGCATCAATGCCGTAGACGCCGCCGGTGAGGGCGCCATTCGTATTGATGGTAACGCTGCCGGGCGTGCTTGTGCCGGCATCGTTTCCGGTGGATTTGACATAAAGCGCCTTGCCCCCAGCGCCGGTGACTGACGAGGCGTTGGTGTCGGTGTAGGATAGAGCGCCGTCGCCGGTAATCGTTATGCCGTCGCCGGGGCTGTTGACGCTGAACCCGGGAAGGGTCGAGACCGCGGCGTTGTTGGCGGTGATCGGCTGCGTGGTGACCTCCGTGCCCGAGCACTGGTAGGTCGTGCCGCCGGAGGGCGCGCAAGCGCCATAGGCGCGACGGCCATAGCCAACGGCCGCCGCCACCAGCATGGTGCCCGACAGCAGCACCCGCCGCCGCAACGCGCCTGCATTCCCGGAACTCAAGTCCCCAACTCCGCCGCCTGCGCCATTCTTTTCTGCCTTGTCACCACGCATATTTGACGCCGCCCTTGGTGGCATAGCCGGCGGTGACGCGGGAACCCGTCGCGAAGTACGCCGTGCCGGTCCGCACCGCGGCCGGGTTCCAGTTGGTAGCGGTGGTATAGTCGCCGCTGCCGCGCGTGGAACTCGACATGGCGTCCTGCGCTGCGGCCGGCAATGCCGATGCCAGGCCCGGCGCCGACGACGCGAGCAGAGCGGTCCGCTTTGCACCAAAATTCCGGCGGATCGCGCCGCCGGCCTGACACAGTCCGCCCATACCCGCTACCCCAGCCACGGTCCCGCTGGCCACGCCTGATCCGCGCCCCACCCAGCAGCCAAGCATTGAAACGGAATCATCGTGCCTGTCCCGATGGCGGCCTGAAATTTTTCTGAAATTTGAATTTCATCGGGGTTTGCGCGAAAATGTCTGCTATTGGGCCCCCTTGGTGGTTCCTGGAATCTCATGCTCTTTCGTTTTGCCGGTTTTGAACTCGATCCGGGCCGTTCCGAGTTGCGCAGGCCCGGCGGCGAAGCCATCAAGCTTCGGCCGAAGACTTTCGCCATACTTGCGCTGTTTGCCGCCAGTCCGGGACGCGTCCTGAGCAAGCAGGAACTGATGGGGGCGGTGTGGCCCAACGTCCATGTCGGCGATGACAGCCTGTTCCAATGCATTCGCGAGATTCGCGCCGCGCTGGACGACGGCGACCGCGCCATCGTCAAGCTGGTGTCCGGCCGCGGCTATCTGTTTGATACCGAGGTGTCGACGGAGGCGTTGGGCACGCCACAGCCGGTTCCGCCCGCCGATGTGGTGATCGCACCGGCCGCCGTGCCGGCAACAAGCCGGCGGCCGTTTGGCCTGAGCGGCCCGGCGGCGTTCGCCGCCGTCGCGGTGCTCGGCGCCGCGTTCGGCCTGGCCATCGCGGCGCCGATGTTCGGCCCGGGCCTGTTCACATCGAGACCGCCGGCCATCGCGGTCATGCCGATCACCGGCGCCGAGGCTGACACCGTCCCGACGGCGGCCGCTGTTACGATCCGCCTCGCTGACGGGCTGGCGAAGATCGAGAATATCCGCGTCGTGAGGCCGGAAGCGGGCAGCGATTCGCTACAGGCGGCCTCGACGCGCCCGGCGCAGGCGGACTTCACCGTGAGCGGCGAATTGCGGAAGGCCGGCCCGACATGGGAACTGCGCGCCCGCCTGACCCGCACCGCGACCCAGGAAGTGGTCTGGTCGACGCCGGTTTCGGTCGAGATCGGCGAGGCGGACTCCGGCCTGCAGGAATCGCGGCTCGCGGCAGGCCTCGGCGATCTGCTCGCGCGGCGCCTCAATGAGCTGGTGCAGGCGCGCCCGCCGGCGTCCGCCGACGGCGCGGCAAAGGGCGTGGTCGAGCAGGCGACGGCGCAGATCAACCAGACCAGCAAGGAGCGTTTCGCGGCGGCGCTGACCATGCTGGAAAAAGCGCTCGGCGATTATCCCGACAATGCGGACATCCAGGTCGCGCTCGCCGCGCAGCAACTGCGCGGCATCCAGATGGTCTGGTACAGCCCGGCCGACGCCGCGGCGGTGGAGAAGAATGCCAAGGCGATGCTGGAGCGCGCCTTGCGAACCAGGCCCAACTCTATTCCGGTGCTCCAGGCCTATTGCCGCTTCCTCAACGCCACCAATGAATTTGTCGAAAGCCTGGTGGCTTGCGCCAGGACATTGGCGTTCGACCCCTGGGACGGAATGGCGTTGTACCACATGGGCCTCTCGCAACTTCCACTGGGCCGGTTCGAGGACGCGCTGACGACATTCAAGCAGGCCGACCGGTTTGATACGCCGCCGGTGTCGCGTTGGACCTGGCTGCTTGGCGCGGGAGTGAGCTACCTGATGATGGGCCGCGACGAAGAAGCATTGCCCTGGCTGGAACGGTCCATTGCCATCACGCCGGCCTCCGGTCGTTCGCTTATCCTGCTGGCCGCGGCCTATCAGAGATTGGGCCGCACGGACGAAGCACATGCGGCCTTGACGCAAGGCTTGAAACTGCGGCCCGGTTCGACAGTGAGCAACGTCGGGATCCCGACCAAGAATGTCAGCGCCGCATATATGGAAGCGCGCGGCCGGATCGAACAGGCGCTGATCGAGGCCGGGTTGCCGGAACAGTAGTTCGACGATGTGTCTTTAGCTTCCCGTGCGCCATGTCGGCGACCGCCGGCTACTGTGCATGGGGTTGTTTTCGATATTTTAGTTGGGATCAGGCCGAGACCGATCGCAGGAAGTCGTCGATGGCCTCGAAGATCAGGTCCGGCGTCTGCACCGACATGTAATGCCCGGTGCGGAGTTCGACGTAGCGCGCGCCGGGAATGGTCTTGGCGGTGCCTTCCGCCATCGCCGCCGGGCGCACACGATCGAGACTGCCGCCGATCACCAGCACCGGCGCGCTCAGGGCGGCCAGTTCGCTCTCCATGTCGGCATTCGCCAGCATCCGCCAGATCGTGGCGTAGCTCGAGGGATCGTTGCCGAGCCAGCGGTTGCGGAAGCGCTCGAAACGCTTGAGGTCGCCGCGCAACTCCGGGGCGTAGCCGTTGTTCATGGAGTCCTCGACCGCAAAGGCCATGCCTGCGGCCTCGATTTTCGCCAGACGTTCGAGGGCAGGGACGCGGCGCTCCGCCGCGATCCCGGTGGCGGGGCTGCCGACCACGACGGCGCTGGTGCGTGTGGGGTGCCGGGCGGCAAAATGCAGCGCGATCGCGCCGCCGACGGCGACACCCGCCAGCGCCACCCTGCCGGCGATACCGTAGGTGTCCAGAAGTGCGGCGATATCGTCGGCCATGGTATCGAGCGTGAGTTCGCCGCGTACCTTCTGCGACAGTCCGGCGCCGCGGGTGTCATAGCGCAGCACGCGGCGGGAAGCGGCAAACCGGGGCGCTATGTCATCCCAGCTTTCGAGCGAGCCGCCCATTTCGTGCACCAGCACCAGCGTCCGCTCGCCCACGCCCGTCAGCTCGCAGCGCAGCCCAACGCCATTGGCCTCAATGAAATCCATCCCTGCGCTCCCCGGTTTCTTGGTCTTGGTGGAGAGACGTTATGGCGGATGGGGAAAGGGCTGCAAAGTGGCGATCGAGCATGGCAAGCCAGCAGGCGGTGACGGCCGCCCGCTGTCAAAGCGGTTTTGATCAGCGATTAATGCGCCGGTTCGTCGCGCTTGACGTCGAGATGTTCGACGGCGAGCGAGCGGTAATGCGCGGCCATTTCCTTGTAATGATGCTTCGAGATCGGATCGGCCGCGGTTTCGGCGCGGCGCTCGAACATCTCGGCCTTTTCCTGCAGCAATTTGGCTTGCGTCACAGTGTTCTCCGGTCAGGCCAGGCAGGCGACGTAGAGGATGGCGGCGCCGATCACGGTGCCGATGGTCCAGAGAGCGGGGTCCCAGCCTTCTGAATGGGCGTTGTCGTTTTCGAGGGTCGACATGACATGGCCTCCAATTGGGTTGGCCGCGAGTACAGTCCCCGTTTGTTTCGGGAGGACTACGCCGGGCGACCGAAATGGTTTCGTCGGCCGGCTGTCCGCACGCGATCTTGTGATCGGCCTTGAACGGCCGTTTGCTTACCCAAGGCGGAACGGCCGCAGGTCCGAAATGCCCCGTTTGCAAAAAACCTTGTCCGGAAAAGGCCTTGGACGGCATTTCCAGGCTGTTGCGGCGCAAAAGCGGCGTCTGCTATACGGCGGGTGCGATTTCCCCGTTTGAGGCCTATATTCATGTCCGTAGATGCCGCCACCGTACGCCGCATCGCGCATCTGGCGCGGATTGCGGTCACCGAGGCCGAGGTTCCCCATCTGCAGGGCGAGCTGAACGCCATGCTCGCCTTCGTGGAGCAGCTTTCCGAGGTGAATGTCGACGGCGTCGAACCGATGACCTCGGTGACCCCGATGGAGATGAAAAAGCGCCCCGACGTGGTCAATGACGGCGAGATCGCCGACGCCGTGGTGGGGAATGCGCCCGATACCGTGAACCACTTCTTCCTGGTGCCGAAGGTCGTTGAGTAACTTTTTTTCTTAGGTCTGAGATCGGAAATCCGATGTGCATGCTCTGCGACGATGAAAAGGCCTATCAAGCCTACATGAATTATGTCGACGCGATGGAGCGGCAGGGCAAGGTCGCCGATCCCGACAAGGCGATGGACGCCGTGCTCGATCAGCTCGAAGCCGCCGACAAGGCCCGCGCTAACGACCCCGCCAACGACAAGACGCTTTCCCCGTTCTTCTGCAGCCCGATCAATAAATGACCGATTTAACTTCGATGACGATCGCCGAGGCTCGAGCTGGCCTCGCGAGCAAGGCTTTCACCTCGCTTGAACTGACCGACGCGCATCTTTCCGCGATCGAGGCGGCGCGTGTGCTCAATGCTTACATCCTGGAGACGCCGGATCAAGCCCGCGACATGGCGCGGGCGGTCGACGCCAAAATCGCCAAGGGCGAGGGTGGACCGCTGGCCGGTATTCCGCTCGGTATCAAGGATCTGTTCGCGACCAAGGACGTGCGCACCACCGCGTGCTCGAAAATCCTCAGCAATTTCGTGCCGCCCTACGAGTCGACGGTGACCTCACAGCTCTGGCGCGATGGCGCCGTGATGCTCGGCAAGCTCAACAACGACGAATTCGCCATGGGCTCGTCGAACGAGACCTCGTGCTTCGGCCCGGTTACCAATCCGTGGCGGCGTGAGGGCTCCAACACCACGCTGGTGCCGGGCGGCTCTTCCGGCGGATCGGCGTCTGCGGTAGCCGCACTGCTGTGCATGGGTGCGACCGCGACCGACACCGGCGGCTCGATCCGCCAGCCGGCGGCGTTTACCGCAACCGTCGGCGTCAAGCCGACCTATGGCCGCTGCTCGCGCTGGGGCATCGTCGCATTCGCGTCCTCGCTCGACCAGGCCGGTCCGATCGCGCGCACCACGCGCGATGCCGCGATCCTGATGCGCTCGATGGCGGGCCACGATCCCAAGGACACCACCTCGGTCGATCGCGCGGTGCCGGACTATGAGGCCGCGATCGGCAAATCCGTGAAGGGCATGAAGATCGGCATTCCCAAGGAATACCGCCTCGACGGCATGCCGGCGGAAATCGAAAAGCTCTGGAGCGAGGGTGCCAACTGGCTGAAGGCGGCTGGCGCCGAACTGGTCGAGGTGTCGCTGCCGCACACCAAATACGCGCTGCCGGCCTATTACATCGTGGCGCCGGCGGAAGCCTCGTCGAATCTCGCGCGCTACGACGGCGTGCGATACGGGCTTCGCGTGCCCGGCCGCTCGATCGGCGAAATGTACGAGAACACCCGCGCCGAAGGTTTTGGCGCCGAAGTGCGCCGCCGCGTCATGATCGGCACCTATGTGCTCTCGGCAGGCTACTACGACGCCTATTACCTGCGCGCGCAAAAAGTCCGCACGCTGATCAAGAAGGACTTTGAGGATTGCTTCGCCAAGGGCGTCAACGCGATCCTGACGCCGGCTACTCCCTCGGCGGCCTTCGGCATCGGCGAAAAGGGCGGCGCCGATCCGGTCGAGATGTATCTCAACGACATTTTTACGGTGACCGTGAACATGGCGGGCCTGCCGGGCATCGCGGTGCCCGCCGGCAAGGACGCTCAGGGCCTGCCGCTCGGACTGCAACTGATTGGCCGTCCCTTCGACGAGGAGACGCTGTTCTCGCTCGGCGAGGTGATCGAAAAGGAAGCCGGCCGGTTCACGCCGGAGCGCTGGTGGTAGCGATGACGGATTTCCGCGCCAGTTTGTCGGACACCGCACCGGCACCGGGCCTGGAACCGCCGCTCGCGGGTTTGTGGTGGGCTGCCAAGGGCCAGTGGGACCAGGCGCACAAGATTGTGCAGGACGAAGCCGGCGCTGACGCAGCCTGGGTCCATGCCTATCTGCATCGGGTCGAGGGCGATCTCGGCAATGCCGGTTACTGGTACCGCCAGGCCGGCCAGCCGGTGGCCAAGGATTCTCTGGAAGCCGAATGGGAGCGGATCGTGTCCGCGCTGCTCGGGAGTGGAAAAG
Source organism: Afipia sp. GAS231 (assembly GCF_900103365.1). NCBI lineage: Bacteria > Pseudomonadati > Pseudomonadota > Alphaproteobacteria > Hyphomicrobiales > Nitrobacteraceae > Afipia > Afipia sp. GAS231. The sequence goes on along the minus strand of NZ_LT629703.1, from coordinate 524,972 downwards.
CATGAACGTATCGGTCAAACCGACAAAGCTGATCAAGGGCGCCACGGGCGATTGGGAAATGGTAATCGGGCTGGAAGTCCATGCCCAGGTCACTTCCAATTCAAAACTGTTCTCCGGCGCCTCGACCGAATTCGGCGGCGAGCCGAACACCCATGTCTCGCTGGTCGATGCGGCGATGCCGGGCATGCTGCCTGTCATCAACGAGGAATGCGTCAGGCAGGCTGTCCGGACCGGGCTCGGCCTGAACGCGCAGATCAACCTGCGCTCGGTGTTCGACCGCAAGAACTACTTCTATGCGGATTCGCCGCAGGGCTATCAGATCAGCCAGTACAAGTCGCCGGTCGTCGGCGAGGGCGTGGTCGAGGTCGAGCTCGACGGCGGCAAGACCGCCACCATCGGCATCGAGCGGCTGCATCTGGAGCAGGATGCCGGCAAGTTACTGCACGACCAGTCGCCGACCATGTCCTATGTCGACCTCAACCGGTGCGGCGTGGCGCTGATGGAGATCGTCTCCAAGCCTGATATCCGCGACGCCGAGCAGGCCAAGGCCTATGTGACCAAACTGCGCTCGATCCTGCGCTATCTCGGCACCTGCGACGGCGACATGGAGAAGGGTAGCTTGCGCGCCGACGTCAACGTCTCCGTGCGCAAGCCGGGCGGGCCGCTCGGCACCCGCTGCGAGATCAAGAACATGAACTCGATCACCTTCATGGGTCAGGCGATCGAGTATGAAGCGCGGCGCCAGATCGAAATCATCGAGGATGGCGGCACCATCGACCAGGAAACCCGGCTGTACGATCCCGACAAGGGCGAGACGCGGTCGTTGCGCTCCAAGGAAGAGGCGCACGACTACCGCTATTTCCCCGATCCCGACCTGCTGCCGCTCGAATTCAGCCAGGCCTATGTCGACGAACTCAAGGCGGGTCTGCCGGAACTGCCGGACCAGAAGAAGGCCCGCTTCATCGACGCCTTCGGACTGTCGCCCTATGACGCGAGTGTGCTGGTGGCCGAGCGCGAGAGCGCCGACTTCTATGAAACCGTGCTGGCCGCACTTGCCGACAAGGCCCGCGACGGCAAGCTCGCCGCCAACTGGGTGATCAACGAACTGTTCGGGCGTCTCAACAAGGAAGGCCGGGATATTACGGGCTCGCCGGTTTCCGCGGAGCAACTCGGCGCCATCGTCGGCCTGATCGGCGAAGGCACGATCTCCGGAAAGATCGCAAAGGATCTGTTCGAGATCGTCTGGCAGGAAGGCGGCGACCCGCGCGAGCTGGTCGAGACGCGCGGCATGAAGCAGGTCACGGACCTGGGCGCGATCGAGAAGGTGGTCGACGACATCATCGCGGCTAATCCCGACAAGGTTGCTCAGGCGAAAGCCAGGCCGCAGCTCGCCGGCTGGTTCGTCGGCCAGGTAATGAAGTCGTCCGGCGGCAAGGCCAACCCGCAGGCCGTGAACGATCTCCTGAAAGCGAAGCTCGGCATCTGAGCGTCCCGTAACGGGACGACTTCGTCGCGACTTCGGTGCGACCGTGTCGTCACCCGGAAGAACTTTGTCGTCGCCGAATGTCGCGATCGATGCGCGTGAGCGGGCGTCGATCGTCGGTCACGATCCAAAATCCGTCGTCGCGACCGGAAGTGCCTCTTGCGAATCGGTCGCCGCGATTCGCCCAGAAATTCGGTTTTGGCGAGCACCGATGAGACGCCAACGCTGTGGCCACGAAAATTTTTTTATTGCCAAAAATTGCGACTCAGAGTCCGTGCCGGCGGCTTTTTTGCGTCAACAGTGAGTCGCGATGACATCGATCGCGCATCGGCAGTTGCGAGCGAGAATACAGGAAACATCTGCAGTAATAGTGTTTGCTGCAACATTGACAAATGGAAATGTCGGCGGCTGAGCCGATTTTTGCATCGACGAGCGCGGAGACCTTGGTGCTGCCGAGAGAAGCGCCTCGCACGCTCCCGGATCGCTGCGTCAACACTTCCTTAAGCGAGACGCTGTTTTTTTGAATGCGTTGGTGTATTCGGGATGTAGTGCATTTCGATTCCCGAGTGCACGCAGCGATTAAGCCATCTCACTAACATCAGGAGGGCAACATGGCCAAGAAAGCTAAGAAGGCAAAGAAGGCGAAGAAGGCGAAGAGCGCAGTGAAGAAGACTGCGAAGAAGACCAAGAAGGTCTCCAAGAAGAAGTAACTTCGCTTCTGACAAAATTGCCGGCGGCTTGATGCCGGCACGTCACACGAGCCCCGGGACGAAATCGCAAGATTGAAGTCCAAAGGCTCTGGTCGACGAAAGAGGGTGTCGGCGAGACATCAGGTCAAACGGCTGGATCGTATTTCGAAAGAGTTCGCTCTCTCAAAAACGATCCGGCAGAAGAAACAGGTTTTCTTCGTTCGGTGCGGATCTTCCGGTCCGCAATTTCACCGGGCCAAAGCCCGGACTGAAATCTGGTCCTGACGTGTTCGCCGACGCCCTCGTTCCCCGGAACGCCCCGTTCCCGGGAACGCGCCGTTCCCAGGAACGTCCCCGTTTCCCGGAACGCTTGCTTCCCGGAATGTCTTCAAGCCCGCGCTCGCTGCGCCTGGCTTCATCCTTTCCAGAATCATCTTCGATCGTTCGCAACGGTGCCGACCGTTGGGTCTCGATGGCCGCGTGCCGTCACAGCCCGATCGTGGTGCCCTTCAACGAGCGTTTGGAATCACCGCCGCGCGTAACGCGCATCGCCGGCCGGTATCGGTAGAGATAACCGCATCACGTTGGCGCAATGGTTATCGTTGTCCCAAGCGGCAGGGTAAACCGAACTTCACGATCGCTGACTTGTCGCTGCAGCACAGGCACTTCTGCGATTCCTTAATCGAACGTGCAGTGTGCGCGTTTACATCCCGTTCATCGCGAACCTTAAACTGCCCTTCAAATTTTAGCGGTCATGATGATCCCAACAACAGACCGGGAAACGGCTGGCGCACGACAAGATCGTGCGCGGGAATAACGGGACGTCAGATAGTGGGCAGGGGCCGCGCTCGGGAGAGGGCGGCCAACAACAAAAACGGGAGACGGGGATGTTTCAGGGGCACTTTGATCTGGATAGCGCAACGCCGGTGGAAGCCACCGCAATTCCGGACGTGCTGTTCGAGCGCGGCCTTTACTGGGCGAGCGGCCGTTCCGGCGTCGTCAACCTGGTGGCGGCCCACAAATGGTTCAATCTCGCAGCCCTGAAAGGTCGCTCTGACGCGATCTCCATGCGCCGCGAGGTCGCCGAGATGATGTCGGATGCCGAGATCGCCGCCGCTCAGCGCGAAGCGCGGGCCTGGATGACCACGCACTAGCAAGTTTGCGTCGGTTCGGCCGATTCTGCCGTCCGACCGTTGGCAGAAAGCCGCTCACGCGCAGGATTGCCCAGACGGCCAGGTCTTCGGGCCACAGGTTCGTTGTTAGCGGCTGTTCCGGCGATTTCGTAAACAAAATCAGTTGGCGCATGCCTTCCGGTTTGACCCTTCCGGTGGATTCGAGTCATAAGACCGGCACCGGAGAGGTGGCCGAGTGGCTGAAGGCAGCGCTTTGCTAAAGCGCCATACGGCGAAAGTTGTATCAAGGGTTCGAATCCCTTCCTCTCCGCCACCCTTCGCCCTGACGGGCTTCGGGTGGCAGGCCACACCTGCTCAATGGACGAAGGGTGTCTCCCGAAGCTCCGCAGGAGCGCAGGGAGGTCTATCGCGTCGACCGATGACCTTCGGCGTCGCCACTTTCAAGCAACGACGTTCTGGGATGTAAGCGTTGCGGCGAGCCAGGCATCGCTTCATGCGAATGCCCGCGCCTACGAAAAGTGGCCCGCGCGTCTCCTGCGATCAGCCGCGACGCCGGGAAGACGGACCGGATACGGTTCCGTCACAATGCATCTTGATGACAGAAGCGAAGCGACAGCGCGTCTCCGCCGAGTTTCATCGTTGAAACGTCGAAACATCGCGAACCCCTGTTTTTATAGGGTGCGTGGCGATTCAGGCGTGGCCTTGATGCCGTTCGCGCGAGCGGCCGTTTCGGCTATCGCGACGTCGATTCGATCTCGCGCGATGGCTTGCACGTCATCGAAACACATTTCGATCCCGAGAAAATGACAGTCTCGCAACTTTACCGGCGGTTCAGCAGATCACTGATGGCCGCCGCGATGGCTGCCCGGAAACGGGCAGGTGGCTGACGGCCGTTGATACGGTCTCCCGAGGAGTGGATCGGGCGCCTGCCGGATCGGTCCGCCGGCATCATCGATTGCGGCCCTTATAATGTGTGGCGATTTGCCGGCGGAGATTCGGGGTTTTGGTCCATTCGATTCGATCCAATGAGGCCCTCGGATGGGGAAAGCCGGCTGACCGGTGTCCGCGGCAGCTATTCACGCGCCAAATGGAACTATTCAAAAATAACGATTAATAACAATATGTTGCGAGGAAAGTTCGATCACGGTTGCGTGTTATTTGTGCAACACCCATTGGAAAAGGGGCCGAGTCAGGGTGTTCCGAGTGGTTCCTTTGTTGCGTGTGCAGAAGTCCTCGGTAATTGTGATGACGCGACGGAGGGGGGCATCCCGAGGTCGTCCCGTTAGGTGGTTCGCTTAAGTCCCTCGCGTCAAAGCGGGAGTGTCCGAAGGCGCGAAGCGACTAAGCGGGTTTCAGGGATTAAGGGAACCAACCTTAGGGTGTCTGACACCCGGCGGATCCGGAACCTTCCCTACAGAGCAACTTGGAGGTTTAACATGAAGATGGTTAAGAGCCTTATTCTCGGCTCAGCGGCGGCTCTCGTCGCCATGAGTGGAGCCCAGGCTGCCGATCTTCCCGTCAAGGCCAAAGCGGTCGAGTACGTGAGGATCTGCTCCCTGTACGGTGCTGGTTTCTTCTACATTCCCGGCACTGACACCTGCATCAAGCTGGGTGGTTATCTGCGCGTCGACACCACGTTCAACGGCAACATCTATGACGGTCCGGCTTGGGCTGCTGATCTCGGCCAGGGCAATCGCTACCGCGATTACTTTGCCGCCCGTTCCCGTATGGCGCTGACGATTGATACCCGTACCGCCACGGAATACGGCGTTGTCCGTACCTTCGGTCAGGGCGACTTCCAGTTCTCGACCCAAGGCGCTTCGAGCGCGACGGTTAATCCGACGAACTTCACCAATTCGCCGAGCATTGGCACCAGCACCGGCCTGTTCAATGGTCCGGGCGAAGGCTACGTAGCGGTTGAAATGGTGTTCATTCAGTTCGCTGGTTTCACCTTCGGTAAGTCGGCTTCGGCCTATGCGACGCCCTGGCATGGTTATCCAGGCAACAACACGTCGTTCCTGCTCGGCGGTCATGACACCGTCACCGGCGTGAACAACATCCAGTACACCGCGCAGTTCGGCAACGGCGTGTCGGGCACCATCGGCCTCGATGATCCGACCGTGTTCAACCGTACTACCGTCGCCAACCTGACAGTGCCGCCTACCGCGATCGGGCAAATCGCCAACACCTACGCGGGCGTGCGTGCTCCCGACGTCGTTGGCAACATCCGCGTCGACCAGGCCTGGGGGTTGTTCCAGATTTCGGCCGCTGCGCATGAGGTTTCCGGTTCTTACAACGTCCTGAACGCCGTTGCGGCTCCTGCCGGCGCGGTGGGTATTGCCGGCGGCGCTGCTACCGGCCTGTCGGAAATCAACGGTCACCCCGACGCGAAGTGGGGCGGTTCGGTGATGGCTGCGTTGCAGATCAAGAACATCCCGACCGGAGCGGGCGACGATTTCAAGATCGACGCGAGCTACGCCAAGGGTGACACGAAGAACGTGATCTCCTCCAGCAACGCTTCGCCGAATCCGTTCGCTATGTTCAGTGGGACCGGCCGTGCCGGTGCCTACCAGAGCGTTGGTTTTGGTGCGGTGACCGATGCCGTATTTCTTCCGGCGTTCGCCGGTGGTGACGGATCGCTGCATCTGACCACCGCTTACGGTGTCCGTGGCGCGTTCAACCACAACTGGGATCCGTACTGGTCGACCAGCCTGTTCGGCAGCTACTCGATGGTTCGTTATGATGACACTGCCAAGCTGTTCACCTGCGCAGCCTATACCGCTGGTAAGGTTGTGACCGCGGATTTCACCTGTAATCCGGACTTCAACGTCGCGCAGATCGGCCTGGTTACCCGCTGGACTCCCGTCAAGAACCTGACGTTCTCGGCTGAAGTCCTCGGCGTCTTCTTGGACCAGAAGTTCACGGGTGCTGCTACGTTGACCCCGACTGCTCCGAAGCCGACGGCCTTCTACGAGTTCAAGGACCAGAGCACCGTGTCCCTCAACATTCGCGCTCAGCGTAACTTCTGATCTCGATTTGATACCCGCTTAGCTACGCCCTCGGCAGGAAACTGCCGGGGGTTTTCTTTTTCGGAGCGGCTTTAGTTCGGAGAGGTTACGGTGCGGTTGATCTGGGCTTTGCTGATTTTAGTTCTTTTTGGAGCGTGGGTGTATTTCATGCTGCCAAAGCGACGAGGCTAGGGAGTTTCTGTGAACACGAGCAGCGCAAGGCCTCTTGTGTGGTAGTGCGCCCAATTTGGCGCTAAGTGATTGAAGATGAATGCAATCAACCTAAGATGTGCGATTATCGCTGCGAAAATGCGAGCAAGATCAGTGCCTCTTGTGGTAGTGCGCCCACTAATCGAATAGACTATTGAATTCATTGAATAAGGTTCGAAGATAGGCTTTCGGGCTAAGTAAAACGCGAACCGATCGGACCCGCGCGGGTACTCGCGCTCCCCAAGGTTCTCACAGTGCAATCGCCGGCTTGGCAGCGGCGGCGGCTTTAGCTCCCAAACCTTGAAGCGGTTGGCGGGATGAACTCAAAATAGGCTCCAGTAGAACTCATAGGACCCGTGATGGCTCAGCAGCCCTTCACTGGGGCATGCTGTGGCAATCGAAGCCAGTCCACTGGATACGTCACGGGACCGCCGCGACACCTTCGCGCACGGGCAGACAAGTTCATCACTGTGCTGGTCTACTGCGTGGGGCCTGCGAACCCGAGGACCACTCAGGCCTGCTGTCACCACAGGGGACGCCTGCGGTTGGAGGAGTTGCCGGAGTGGGACGGTACGATGTCTCCGCGCACCTCAGGTGTACCAAGGTGCGGCACGGTGGGCTACGTGGACGCCGGGCTGGACTGGAGCGAGGTAATCAACATCAACAAGGGTATCGGTTGATAGTGCCAAAGCCGCGATGTCTGCTTTCGGGCGAAGACCGGAAGTCGCGACTTGGGGCGAGAGGTCAGACCCTAAGCAGATGAGGTGGATGGCTCCCGCTCACGGCATCTGGGTGCCAAAGTGTGAAGGCCATCAGGGCGTTCACGAGCAAAATGGGAGCCATCCGCCATGCAGATTACCACGATCGGCCTCGATTTGGCCAAGAGCGCTTTTCAGGTCCACGGCATTGATGCGACCGGCCAGGTTGTGGTTCGTAAGTCGCTTCGGCGGTCGCAGATGCTGCCATTTTTCGCCAAGCTGCCCTCTTGCCTGGTCGGCATGGAGGCTTGCGGCACGTCGCATCATTGGGCGCGCGAGCTGATCAAGCTCGGCCATGACGTACGGCTGATGCCACCGGCCTACGTCAAGCCGTATGTGAAGCGCGGGAAGACCGATGCTGCCGATGCGGAAGCGGTTTGCGAGGCGGTAACACGGCCTACGATGCGGTTCGTTCCGGTCAAGTCGCCCGAGCAACAGGCGGCGCTGTCGATGCACCGGACACGCGATCTGCTGGTCAAGCAACGCACGCAGCTGATCAACATGATCCGCGGTCTACTGGCCGAATTTGGCGTCGACATTCCCAAGGGGCTGGAACGGGCGCGGCAGATCATCGATGGCAAAGTGCCTGAGGTGCCGATTGACGCTGCCAGGATCGTCACTACACTGTCACAGCAGGCGATCGACACCCACATTCGGCTCCGCGAGATCGATCGCGATCTGGCCGTCTGGCTACGTGGCAACGATGTCGCACGGCGCCTCATGACCATCCCCGGCATCGGGCCGGTCGGCGCAACGGCTCTTGCGGCATCGGTTACCGATCCTCATCAGTTCCGTTCCGGGCGGCAGTTCGCCGCCTGGTTGGGACTGACGCCACTTCAGAAGTCGAGCGGCGGCAAAGAGCGGCTCGGTCGTATCACTAAAATGGGCGACAAATATCTGCGCAAGCTGCTCGTTGTCGGCATGACGGCGCTTGTGCGTCGTGCAAAATACAATCCCGGTAAGATCGATCCACGCTTGGCGGATCTGCTGGCGCGAAAACCCACAAGGGTCGCCACCGTCGCGATGGCGAACAAGACCGCGCGGGTCATCTGGGCGATCATGGCACGCGGCGAGACGTATCATGCCGACCACCGGCCGGCATTGGCCGCATAAACAACGTTATACGGTTTAGCTGAAGAGGAGATCAGCTACACGAGGTTGCGAGCGCGATGCGATGTGATGGCAAACCGGTCAGACCGGGAACAGGGACAACCTAAGTTGAGTCTAAGGCGTTATAGCCTGATAAGCAGAATGGGACCTTGTTCGCGGACTCCATCAGGGCCAGCAGTCTAATCGACTGCATCAACAGGCCGGACAGAAGACTGCACCCGACCAATGCCACTGCGTCAATTTATCTCTTGCAACGCGGGAGCCATCCACAGAAGACTCGGTCGTACCCACCGGCAAGGTTGCCATCCCCTAGTCTGGCCGGGGCCACCGACAGGCCCAGGCCGGGAGTCCCGCGCTACGCGCAAACCCGCCCCCTGCACGTTCACAGCTCAATCCAATGCTGCGCCAGCTTATGATAGTGGCCCAGAAACCCCGCGACGGATGGATGGTCGGGATGCGTTGCCACCAGCGAATCGATAACTTTGGCCAGATCGTAGAGCATCGACCGTCGCGCGTCATCGCGGATCATGCTCTGTATCCAGAAAAAAGAGGACGTGCGGATCCCCCGCGTGACCGGCGTCACCTCGTGCAGACTCGTGGCCGTGTAGAGGATGGCATGTCCCGCCGGGAGTTTAACGGCCTGGTGGCCATACGTGTCCAGCACACGCAATTCGCCCCCGTCGTATTCCTCGGGTTCAGACAAGAACACAGTCATCGAGAGGTCCGCGCGGAGGCGCAGCCCCCCGGAGCCGGGAATGTCCATAAGGGCGTTATCAATATGCGCCCCGTAGTGCTCCCCCCCTTCGTACCGGTTGAACTTCGGCGGAAGCACCTTCAGTGGCTGCGCGGCATTCATAAAGGTCTCGCTGCTGCCCAGCGCCTTCACAATCATCTGCCCGATTTCCTGTCCGACGCGGTGGCTCTGGTCGATCTGCCGATTCCGCTTTACTTTTTTCGCCAGAAACCCAGCCGTGGCCGCACCGTCGGTCCAGTTCGCCGCGTCGAGCTTTTGCCGCGCGTACGCAACCTGTTGCGGCGTAAGAAGGTTGGGAATCGCAATCAGCATGGTAAAAGGAAACCTAAAATTGAAGATTGCCGAAACGCGGAATTCGGGAGGGCTCAGCTTAGCCGTTCCGGAGTCGTGGCGTCAACGCAGAGGAAACAATAGCCCAAGGCCACCAGGACGCGACGCCGGTTCGACTGCTGACGGGCGCCGAAGCCGAACACCACCTACGAGTTCAAGGACCAGAGCACCGTGTCCTTCAACGTTCGCGCTCAGCGTAACTTCTGATCTTGATCGTCTGATCTGATCTAGGAGAACCCCCGGCAGGAAACTGCCGGGGGTTTTTCGTTGTGCGGACGGTTGGCGCCCCCGCACGGGCCTGACCCATCGGCACGATCACGTTTCCGGGAAGGGATGCCTGGGTGCCCGAATAAGTCCGAAGTGGTGGTGTTAGCTTCTCAGGTTCCGGCGGGAGCTTTTCGTCGCCAAACCAGGAGAAACGCATGAACAGATACGCAATCCGGCTGACAGTCTTCGCGCTGTTTTCGGTCTTGCTGGCGACGACGCCGGCGATCCAGCAGGCCTATGCGGGCGGCGATCCGCCGGCGTCCGATCCGCCGTCATCCTCGAAGAAAAAGAAGGACGGGACGTCCTACAAGGAAGAGCCGGCCTTCGTGAACGGCTACCGCGCGGCCTACACCACGATTTACGACCGCAACGACTATGTGGCGGCGATCGACCAGTTGAAGGCGCTGGGGCACGACGATAACGCTGCGGTCGCCAACCTGATCGGCTATTCCTACCGCAAGCTCGGCGACTACAAGGTGTCGCAGATCTGGTACGAGCGTGAGCTCAAGACCGACCCTGATCACGTCAAGACCTGGCAGTATTACGGCCTGTGGCAGGTCGAGCAGGGTAACCGCGACCAGGCGCAGTATCACCTCAACCGCCTGGCTCAGCTCACGGGCACGTCAAGCGAGGAATATCGCTCGCTGGCGGCAGCCCTCGATAAGCAGCCGGGGACCGGTCTGGTTTACTAAGCGCGAACGATCTTCGGAACGAAGACCGCCCCTGGACCCGGTCCGGGGGCGGTTTGCAATCAAGCCAGATTTGTATTCAAGCCAGATTGGTATTCAAGTCAGGTGTCAGGCGGCACTATTCGACGCTGCCGCGGTGCAGGTCGGCTTCGATCTGGAGCTTCGTTCCGCCGCCGAACCGCGCGCGGTAGACCTGCAGGTTCTCCATGATCCGCTGCACGTAGTTCCGCGTCTCGGAGAACGGGATCTGTTCGACCCAGTCGACGGCGTCGACCTTGGGATCGCGCGGGTCGCCATAGCGCTCGACCCATTTTTTGACGCTGCCGCGACCGGCATTGTAGCCGGCGAAGGTCATGATGTAGGAGCCGCGATAATCCTCGAGCAGGCCGCCGAGTTCGGCGGCGCCGAGCGTCGCATTATAAACCGGATCGGTCTTCATCCGGCTGAGGTCGAAGCCGACGCCGGCGCGCTTGGTGACGTAGCGTCCGGCGTCGGGGGTCACCTGCATCAGTCCGTAGGCCTGGGCCGGCGATACCACCGCCTGATTGAAGGCGCTTTCCTGCCGGGCGATCGAGTAGACGACGCTTGGTTCGACTTCGGGTCCGATCTGCCGGAACGCCGGAATCCCGTTGACGGGATAAGCATAATGGTCGAACGGCAGCCCGCGATTGAGGGCTGCCTTGCCGAGCAGCAGCATGCCGCGCGCGTCGTTGTTGCGGGCCGTGAGTTCGCCGAGGCCAGCCAGGGCGTCCGGATCGCCGTTCTCACCCATGTCGGCGAAAATCGGTATCGCGATTTCGCGCTCGTCGAGTTCATAGAGCAGTTGCACCGCGCGGACGATCTCCAGCCGTTCGACCCCGCGACCGCGGGGCGCGCCGTTCAATTCGAGCTGCGGCAGGCCGAGCTTCGCGCGTGCCAACTGGCCATAATAACTGGTCGATTGTTCGGCGGCGCGACCATAGGCGGCGCGGGCTTCCTGCGCGCGGCCTGCGGCTTCCGCCGCGCGGCCCTGCCAGTAACCGGCGCGCGCCAGCGCGGTCGGGTTGACGCTGCCGACGCCGATGCGGGCGAAATGCTGGGCTGCCACCGCCGGATCGTTCAGGAAGCGCAGCGCGATCCAGCCGGCGGTGAATTCCTGCTCGGTCTTGTAGATGTCGCGCGACGGCAGCGCCGCGTCCCGCGCGATCAGATAGGCGGTGCGGTGTTCGCCGACATCGAGCATCTTGCGCGCCAGCAGTCGTCGCTCGATCCACCATTCGTCGAGATTGTGCAGCCGGTTCGGATCCTTCGGCGCGCTCAGCATCAGTTGCGCGGCCTCGGCGAATTTCTCCTCGCGGCGAAGGAGCTGGATTTTCGCGAACGTATAGCCGGCATCGCCGCGCAGTTCGCTCGGCACCGCCTCGAGCAGAGCTCTCGCGTTGGAAGCCTTCCGGTTCGAGGCGATGCGCGCCTTGGCGAGCGCGACATGGCCGGAGCCCAGCCGTTTCGCCGCGCGCAGGCCGCCGGCTTCCTGCTCGGTGCCGTAGAGCAGGTTGTCCATCCGCGCCTTGTGATCGCCTGCCGTCAGCAGCGCGCCGAACAAATCGAGCGCCGTGCTCTCGGTGTCCTCCGACATGCCGTCGCCGCGCCAGGCCTCGCGCGCCAGACGTTCGGCATTGGCGCGGTCGCCGCGTCCGATCATCACCTTCGCCAGCGCAAAGCGGCCCTTGGCCGAGATCGGGGATTCGTTTTCGAACCACGACCAGACCGTCGCATCGTCGCGATGGTCGTCCCATAACGCCGCCTCGAGCCGCCGTCGCAGGAATGTCTGCGATGGCCAGCTTGGATTGGCCGAAACGAAGGCGCGGTAGCGCTCGACGGAAGCGCCGTTGTCGTCGCTGCGCAGGATCAGCCATTCCGCGAGCTTGCGGGCGACCGGATCGGAGATCACGGCTTCCGCCTGCGTCGCATCGTTAGGCTTGTGCTTGCGCACGAGGTCGATGACGTTTTCCAGCGCGTCCTTGTCGGATTGCGGCGTCGATGACGTCGCGGCGATCGCGGCCGGCGTCACCTGCTTGCGTGGCGGCGGCAGGGCGGCGTGCTGGCGTGCTGCGGGTCCAAGTGCCGGTGCGGCAGCCGGAGCGGCCAAGGGCACAGGTGCCGCAGCCGGACCGGCATTGTTGGTCGCGACCGCCTGCTTCGGAGCGGCGTTGCGCGCGATCGGCCGCGGCTTCGGCAGGGGAACTTTCGGCTTGGCCCAGGCCTCGACCGAGAGCGCCGACAGGCCGACCACCAGCGCCAGACTTGTCGCCAGTGCGGTCGATCGCAATGCGGCTGCGCGGGCGGAAGGGGTCACGGCTTTCCTCTGCGGAGGCGAATCATTCAATCGCTCAAGGCTTACGTCTATTTGATTGAATATGTGGACAAAATGATAAAAACGTCGCGGCGGCGCCTGTTTGCGCCATCACCACGGCAAAATCGCGGCTATTACGTTACCGCCTGAAACGGTCCGGGATCGGCCTTGAGAAAAGACAGCGAGACAGGGCGCTGGCGGGCCATGCCGGAACGGCCTTTCGCCTGATCGCCGGACCCGGTATGAATTGAAATCCCATGATCGGTCGTGCCGTATCTGAAGCGTTTGGAGGAAGTCCATGGCAGCCAAGACAAATTTCCGGGGGTCTTTCACCGCCTTGGTCACGCCATTCAAGAACGGCTCGCTCGACGAAACGGCCCTCCGCGGCCTCGTGAGCTGGCAGATCGAGCAGGGATCGCACGGTCTCGTTCCCGTCGGCACTACCGGAGAGAGCCCGACGCTCAGCCATGATGAGCATCACCGGGTGGTCGAGATGTGCATCGATGAGGCAAAGGGTCGCGTGCCCGTGATCGCCGGCGCCGGCTCGAACTCGACGCGCGAAGCCGTCGATCTGGCTGTCCACGCCGAGAAGGCGGGCGCCGATGCCGTGCTGGTGGTGACGCCGTATTACAACAAGCCGACCCAGGAAGGGATGTATCAGCACTTCAAGGCGGTGAACGATGCGATCGGCATCCCGATCATCATCTACAACATCCCGCCGCGTTCCGTTGTCGACATGTCCGTGGAGACCATGACCCGGCTGTTCGAACTGAAGAACATCGCCGGCGTCAAGGACGCCACCGCCAATCTTGCCCGCGTCTCGCAGCAGCGCCACGCGATGGGACCTGATTTCATCCAGCTTTCCGGCGAGGACATGACGGCGCTGGCCTATATGGCCGCGGGCGGACATGGTTGCATCTCGGTCGTTGCCAATGTGGCGCCAAAGCTGTGCGCCGATCTGATGTCCGCGGTCCTCAAGGGCGATTATGCCACCGGACTGAAAATTCAGGACCGGTTGACACCGCTGCATGATGCCATCTTCAAGGAGCCGGGCCTCGCCGGAGCCAAGCATGGCCTCAAGCTGTTGGGGCGGCTGGAAGAAGAAGTGCGCCTGCCGCTGATGACGGTGACGCCGCCGACCGGCGTGGTGATCCGCGACGCCATGGTGCATGCCGGCTTGATCAATTAAAGCCGGTTCTTCGCCTGTCGAACGAAGTGGGGAGTCTAACATGCTGAAGGAATTCCGCGAATTTGCCATGAAGGGCAATGTCGTCGACCTCGCGGTCGGCGTCATCATCGGCGCGGCCTTTGGCGGGATCGTGACCTCGCTGGTCGGCGATGTCATCATGCCGATCGTCGGCGCGATCACGGGCGGCCTCGATTTCTCGAACTATTTCACCGGGCTTTCGAAGGCGGTCACGGCAACCAATCTGGCCGACGCCAAAAAGCAGGGCGCTGTGCTGGCTTGGGGCAATTTCCTCACACTGACGATCAATTTCGCGATCATCGCCTTCGTGCTGTTCATGGTCATTCGCGCCATGAACACGTTGAAGCGGAAGGATGAAGCAAAACCCGCCGAGCCACCGACGCCGTCGGCCGAGGTGGCGCTGCTGACCGAGATCCGCGATCTCCTCAAGAAGGCTTGATGTGGCCGAGAAGAACGAACGCCCGATCAAGGTCGTCGCCGAAAACCGCAAGGCGCGGTTCAATTACGCGATCGAGGACACCATCGAGACCGGCATCGCGTTGACCGGCACCGAAGTGAAATCGATCCGCAACGGCAAGACCACGATTGCGGAGTCCTATGCCGATACCAAGGACGGCGAGATCTGGCTGATCAACGCCAACATTCCCGAATATCTGCAGGCCAACCGCTTCAACCACGAGCCGAAACGGCCGCGCAAGCTGCTGCTGCACCGGAAGCAGATCAACAAGCTGATGGGCGCGGTCGATCGCGACGGCATGACGCTGATTCCGCTAAAACTCTATTTCAACGAGCGCGGGCGCGCCAAGCTGTTGCTGGCGGTCGCCAAGGGCAAGAAGCTGCACGACAAGCGCGAGAGCGAAAAGAAGCGCGACTGGGGTCGTGAAAAAGGTCGCCTGTTGCGGGCGAGGGGATAGCGGCGAATGGCGAATAGGGTAGCGAATAGGGTAGTTCTCTACTATTTGTACTTCCATTCGCTACTCGCCATTCGCTATTCGCTAACTTGAGGTTCGCCACATGGCTCAACCCAACCTGCTCGAAGTCGACTGGAGCAAGATTCCGGCGCCAACGGATGACGGCGCCGCGAAGCATCTGAAGGGCAAGAGGGTCCCTTCGCTCAGCCTGCTGGCCACCGACGACACCGCGGTAGATCTGTCGATGTTGATAGGCCGCACCGTCGTGTTCGCCTATCCGCGAACCGGCGAGCCCGGCAAGATCAGCCTGGTCGATGATTGGGACATGATCCCGGGCGCGCGCGGCTGCACTCCGCAAACCTGTTCGTTCCGCGATCTCTTTGCGGAGCTCAAGGCCGCCGGCGCCAAATACGTGTTCGGGCTGTCGACGCAGGACAACGTCTATCAGACCGAGATGGCGTCACGGCTGCATCTGCCGTTTCCGGTGTTGTCGGATGAAAAGCTGGCGCTGAGCCGCGCCTTGAACCTGCCGACGATGGAAGTGGCGGGACTGACGCTGATCAAGCGGCTGGCGCTGATCGTCGATGACGGTGTCATCACCCACGTGTTCTATCCGGTGTTTCCGCCCGACCGGAATGCCGGCGACGTGCTGGCATGGCTGCAGGACAATCCGGTTTGACGGTCCTGTAGGGTGGGTTAGGCGGAGCCGTAACCCACCGCGTCGCCAACCGCGCGGTGGGTTACGCCTTCGGCTAACCCACCCTACGAACTACGAATCCAAATCGGCGCGCACTGTCGCGAACACCTTCCGAAACATTTCCGGCGTCAGCACCCGCGTATTCGTGTTGTAGCGCGAGCAATGATAGGTGTCGTAAAGCCGAAAACGGCCGGCCTCGTGCACCGCGCCGTGCGCGAACGGCGCCGCCGCGTTGCGAATGCCCAGTGCCTTCAACGTCGAGTCATGGGCGATCCGGCCGAGGGCTACGATGGCGCGAAGGTTCGGCATCCCGGCCATCCCAGCGATCAGGAATTGCCGACAGGTATTGATCTCGACCGGCAGCGGCTTGTTCTGCGGCGGCACGCAGTGCACCGCGTTGCCGATCCGGCAGTCGACCAGCTTGAGCCCGTCGTCAGGCCGCGCCTGATAGACGCCCTTGGCAAAGCCATATTCCAGCAAGGTGGCATAGAGCAGGTCGCCGGCGTAGTCGCCGGTGAAGGGGCGTCCGGTGCGGTTGGCGCCCTGCATGCCCGGTGCGAGACCGACGATCAGCAGCCGGGCCTTGGCATCGCCGAATGCGGGCACCGGAGAATTGAACCAGTCGGGGTGGAGCTCCCTGGCTTCTGCGCGAAACTCGACGAGCCGCGGGCACAGCGGGCAGTTGCGGTCGGGTTGTGTGGAAGAGCTGATGGCGTTAGCCAAAACAAAAAGGCCTCGGTTTTCCTAAAGCGTTTTCAAGCGAAGTGGAAACCGGTTCGCGTAAAGAAAACGCGTCAAACAAAAGATAGAGCCCGGTTCTGATCCGATCAGAACCGGGCTCTAGAACCGAGGCCTAGCAGTTGATGGCATGACGCTCAATCGTCGAATTCTTCGTCGTCGGCGCCGCGGGGCGCCATGGTGGTCGCGCGCTGCAGGAATTGCGGGGCGTGATGCCGCGGCTCGCGCGGGGCAGGGCGTTCGGAAGGATCGCGGCCGAGCTTGGACTGCAGTTCGACCAGGTCGGTGAAGACGTCGGCCTGGCGCCGCAGTTCGTCGGCGATCATCGGCGGCTGGCTCGAAATCGTCGAAACCACGGTGACGCGAACGCCGCGCCGCTGCACGGCTTCGACCAGCGAGCGGAAATCGCCGTCACCGGAGAACAGCACGATCTGGTCGACATGTTCGGCGAGTTCCATGGCATCGACCGCGAGTTCGATGTCCATATTGCCCTTCACCTTGCGGCGGCCGCTGGCGTCGATGAATTCCTTGGTCGCCTTGGTGACGACGGTGTAGCCGTTGTAGTCGAGCCAATCGATCAACGGGCGGATCGACGAGTATTCCTGATCCTCGATGATCGCCGTGTAGTAGAACGCGCGCACCAGCGTGCCGCGGCTCTGGAATTCCTTGAGAAGGCGCTTGTAGTCGATGTCGAAGCCGAGCGTCTTGGCGGTTGCGTAGAGGTTGGCGCCATCGATGAAAAGCGCGATCTTGTTGGAAACTGGTGACATCAAGTGGTTCTCGCGTGAGTGTTAACGTTTTTAGCGCAGCGGCAATCGACCGCGCGCACTTTTTTATTCCGCTGCCTAAAGTTCGGTGAATCTGGCCCCACCACAGTCACCACTGCAATTATGGTGAGGGGAGGGCGAAAAACCTAGTCTTTTAGTGCTGCAATGAAGAGATTTACTTGTCCTGTACGGCTACCCAGCCGCGTGTGGACGCTCCGGCCTTCTGGCCCCGGGGTGGGTTAGCAGAGCCCATTAGGAACGCAAATCACAAATTTAGTCTTGCGAAACCCCACCTATCGCTATAACTAGCCCCCTATAACCGACATATTGGGCCCCATTTAACGGAGCGACAGTCTATGGCGCGCGTCACCGTGGAAGATTGCATTGACAAGGTCGACAACCGGTTCGACCTGGTGCTGCTGGCAGCACATCGCGCCCGGATGATTTCTTCGGGTTCACAACTCACGGTTGATCGCGACAACGACAAAAATCCCGTGGTTTCGCTGCGGGAAATCGCCGATTCCACCATCTCCCCGGAAGACCTGCGGGAAGAGCTGGTTCATTCCCTGCAGAAATTCGTCGAGGTCGACGAGCCAGAGCCCGATACCGTGCCCTTGATCGGCTCGGCCGGCGCCAGCGTCGATGCCGACGACACCGAAGTCGCGGTCGAGCGGATGACCGAGGAAGAGCTCCTGAAGGGCCTCGAAGGTCTGGCTCCGCCGGAAGAGCAGCCCGAAGAGGACGAATAATCCCTCATCGAGGGACGTCCCGAACTCCCCGATCTGTCAAAAGGCCCGGACCTCCGTCCGGGCCTTTGCTTTTGTTGACATTTTCGCGGTTACCGTGCTGCCTTCGGAGGCAGCCGAAATCGCCGGAAGCGATTTTCGCCGCAAGCTGGCCACGGGTTGGGCGTTGGATGGCCCGGAGCCGTGCGAAAGTGAACGTTTCTGGGCTCCGATAAGGGTGCAGCTTCGTTCGAAAGCGCATTAAATATCCAAAAGCGGGCCAATCCGGTCCGCGGAACAAGGCAGTGATTCGATGGCGTTTTGGCGCCGCAGCCCCCGGCAGATGCAGGCCGCAACCGAGCAGGTTGCGGTGGCGCCGACGTCGCCGGTGGTGGAGCGGCCGAAGACGCCCCGCGCGCGCATGATGCGGCAATACGATCTCGTCGATCGGGTCAGGTCGTATAATCCCGATACCAACGAAGACCTGCTGAACCGCGCCTATGTCTACGCCATGAAGGCGCACGGCACGCAGACGCGCGCGTCCGGCGATCCCTATTTCTCGCATCCGCTCGAAGTCGCGGCGATCCTGACCGGGCTTAAGCTCGATGACGCCACCATCGTCGCAGCACTTCTGCACGACACCATCGAGGATACCGAGGCGACGCGCGCCGAGATCGACCATGTCTTCGGCCACGAGATCGGCAAGCTGGTCGAGGGACTGA
Source organism: Afipia sp. GAS231 (assembly GCF_900103365.1). Taxonomy (NCBI): domain Bacteria; kingdom Pseudomonadati; phylum Pseudomonadota; class Alphaproteobacteria; order Hyphomicrobiales; family Nitrobacteraceae; genus Afipia; species Afipia sp. GAS231. The sequence goes on along the minus strand of NZ_LT629703.1, from coordinate 506,442 downwards.
CCAAGCTGAAGCGGCTGGAGCTGGTTTCGCGCGAAGCCAAGCAGGCCGAGAACCTGCGCAAGCTGCTGCTCGCCATCGCCGACGACGTCCGCGTGCTGCTGGTCAAGCTCGCCGACCGCCTGCACAACATGCGCACGCTGGAATTCGTGCCGCACGCCTCGCGCCGCCGCATCGCCGAGGAGACGCTCGACATCTATGCCCCGCTCGCCGGCCGCATGGGTATGCAGGAGATGCGGGAAGAGCTCGAAGACCTCTCCTTCCACACGCTGGATCCGGAAGCCTATGCGGTGGTGATGCAGCGACTCGACGCGCTGGCCGACCGCAACCGCAACCTGATCGGCGAGATCGAAAGCAGCCTCTCCAAGAACCTGCAGAAGAACGGCGTCGCCGCGCGGGTCTATGGCCGCCGCAAGCAGCCGTTTTCGATCTGGACCAAGATGGAGCGCAAGTCGGTCGGCTTCGAGCAGTTGTCGGATATCTACGGCTTCCGCGTGGTGATGCCGGATGTCGAGGCCTGCTACCGCGCGCTCGGCGTCGTGCACACCACCTGGCCCGTCGTGCCTGGGCGCTTCAAGGATTACATCTCGACGCCGAAGCAGAACGACTATCGCTCGATCCACACCACGGTGATCGGTCCCGGCAACCAGCGCGTCGAACTGCAGATCCGCACCGAGGAAATGAACCAGATCGCCGAATTCGGCATCGCGGCGCATGCGTTCTACAAGGAAGGCATGGGTTCGCCGACCGAGCGGCTCAAGCATGAATCCTCGGCCTTTGCCTGGCTGCGCCACACCGTCGGCATCCTCTCGGAAAGCTCCAATCCGGAAGAGTTTCTCGAACATACCAAGCTCGAGCTGTTCCACGACCAGGTGTTCTGCTTCACGCCGAAGGGCAAGCTGATCGCGCTGCCGCGTCAGGCCAATGTGATCGACTTCGCCTACGCCGTGCACACCGATGTCGGCAACAGCGCGGTCGGCTGCAAGATCAACGGCAAGTTCGCGCCGCTGTCGTCTGAATTGCAGAACGGCGACGAGGTCGAGGTCTTGACCTCGCAGGCGCAGTCGGCGCCGCCGTCGGCCTGGGAATCGCTGGCCGTCACCGGCAAGGCGCGGGCGGCGATCCGGCGCGCGACGCGCACCGCGGTGCGCGACCAATATGCCGGCCTCGGCCGCCGCATCGTCGACCGCCTGTTTGCCCGCGCCAAGATCGAATATGCCGACGACAAGCTGAAGGGGGCCTTGCCCCGGCTGGCGCGCACCTCGATCGAGGATGTGATGGCGTCGGTCGGCCGCGGCGAACTAAAGGCCTCCGACGTCGCCCGCGCGATGTATCCCGACTACAAGGAAGAACGGATGGTGCGCTACGGGGCCAAGAAAGGCCTCGCCGCCAAGCTGAAGCTGCAATCGACGCCGCATCCGGCGCGCAGCGCCTCGGTGATCCCGGTGCGCGGCCTCAATTCCGACCTGCCGGTCAAGTTCGCGCCGAACGGCGGCGCGGTGCCGGGCGACCGTATCGTCGGCATCGTTTCGCCGGGCGAGGGGATCACGATCTATCCGATCCAGTCGCCGGACCTGAAGGATTTCGAGGAAGAGCCGGAGCGCTGGCTCGACGTGCGCTGGGACATCGACGAAACCATGCCGCAGCGTTTTCCGGCGCGCATCCGCGTCGACAACGTCAACGAGCCCGGCAGCCTCGCCCAGGTCGCCACCGTGATTGCCGAGCACGACGGCAACATCGACAATATCAGCATGTCGCGCCGCTCGCCCGACTTCACCGAACTGACCATCGATCTCGAGGTCTATGACCTGAAGCATCTCAGCGCTATCATCGCCCAGTTGCGCGCCAAGGCCGTCGTCGCCCGGGTCGAGCGCGTCAACGGATAACCAAGGCGTGTCATGCGCGGGCTTGACCCGCGCATCCATCCTTTCCAAAGATATGGATGTGCGGATCAAGCCCGCGCATGACGGCTCGGAGCAATCAGTTCAATGCCCACACCTCCGCTACGCCTTGGAGTCAATGTCGACCACGTCGCTACCTTGCGTAATGCGCGGGGCGGCGCGCGGCCGGATCCGGTGCGCGCCGCAATTGCCGCGATCGCGGCCGGCGCCGACGGCATCACCGCGCATCTGCGCGAGGACCGCCGCCATATCCGCGACAGCGACATGGCCCGCCTCAAGGCCGAGATTTCCAAGCCGCTGAATTTCGAGATGGCGGCGACCGACGACATGCTGCGGATATCGCTGGCGACCAAACCGCACGCGGTCTGCCTGGTGCCCGAGCGCCGCGAGGAACTGACCACCGAGGGCGGGCTCGACGTGGTCGGCCAGCACAATGCGCTGGCGCCCTTTATCGCAAAACTCAACGATGCCGGCATCAGGGTGTCGCTGTTCATCTCCGCCGATCCCGCCCAGATCGAAATGGCGGCGAAGTTGCGCGCGCCCGTCATCGAGATCCATACCGGCGGCTGGTGCGATGCCGTGGTCGATGGCCACGCCGCGAAGGCCGAGGCGGAATGGCAGCGCATCGTCACCGGGGCCGCGCTGGCGCGCGCCGAAGGGCTCGAGGTTCATGCCGGCCATGGCCTCGACTACGACACCGCCGAGACGATTTCCGCGCTGCCCGAGATCGCCGAACTCAACATCGGCTATTTCATGATGGGGGAGGCGCTGTTCGTCGGTCTCGGCGAAACCGTGCGTCAGATGCGGGCCGCGATGGACCGCGGTCGCGCCAGGATCCCAAGCGCCAAGATCGAAAGCCGCGCATGATCATCGGCATCGGCTCCGACCTGATCGACATCACCCGCGTTGCCAAGGTGATCGAGCGCCACGGCGACCGCTTTCTCGATCGCATCTTTACCGATGCCGAGCGCGCCCGGGCGGCGCGCCGCTCCAAGAGCGAGAAAATGGTGGTGGCGACCTATGCCAAGCGGTTCGCCGCCAAGGAGGCCTGTTCCAAGGCGCTCGGCACCGGCATCCGGCAGGGCGTCTGGTGGAAGGATATGGGGGTGGTCAACCTGCCCGGCGGACGTCCGACCATGAAACTGACCGGCGGGGCGCTGACCCGGCTGCAGGTGCTGACCCCCGAAGGGTTCGAGGCGCGGATCGATCTGTCTATTACCGACGATTGGCCGTTGGCGCAGGCCTTCGTCATAATTTCGGCGGTCGTTCCCGGCAAACCGTGAGGCGTGCAAGCGTTTGTGCCCGGGGATCGCGTTAAAACTAAAAATCATTGATTTATCAATGGATTAGAAAGTTTTTATCAGGCGCTTGATTGCGCCCCCGCGAACAACCGTCTAAAACGCCGCTATCTTCAATATCGAGCCAGGGCCGATTCAGGTTTTCGCCGGAAATGGCCTTAAACATCAGTATCGAGACCATTTTCTTGACGCGAACGGACCTGCGATTCGCGTGAGGAAAACGTTCTGCCACCGTGCGGGCACAGGCCTGCGGGAATTGGGAAAGCGATGAGCGTGACATCCGGCACAAAAACTGAAAGCGGCATGGGTGAAACCATCCGTGTCGTCATCCATGCTCTCCTGATCGCGCTCGTGATCCGTACCTTCCTGTTCCAGCCGTTCAACATCCCCTCAGGCTCGATGAAGGCGACGCTCCTGGTCGGCGACTATCTGTTCGTGTCGAAATATTCCTACGGCTACAGCCATTATTCGATCCCGCTGTCGCCGCCGCTGTTCTCGGGCCGCATCTTCGGCTCGGAGCCTGCCCGCGGCGATATCGTCGTGTTCCGCCTGCCGAAGGACGACACCACCGACTACATCAAGCGCGTGATCGGCCTGCCGGGCGACCGCATCCAGATGAAGGACGGGCTGCTCCACATCAACGATGTTCCGGTCAAGCGCGAGCGCCTGTCGGACTTCATCGGCGAGGACCCCTGCGGCTCCGACGCCACCGCCCGCGTCAAACGCTGGAAGGAAACGCTGCCGAACGGCGTGACTTATGAGTCGCTCGATTGCGTCGACAATGGTTTCTACGACAACACCAATGTCTACACCGTGCCGGCCGGCCACTTTTTCATGATGGGGGACAACCGGGACAACTCGACCGACAGCCGGGTGCTGTCGGCGGTGGGTTATGTGCCGTTCGAGAATATTGTCGGCCGTGCCCAGATGATCTTCTTCTCGATTGCCGAGGGCGAACATGCCTGGATGTTCTGGCGCTGGCCGACCGCCGTGCGCTGGAATCGCATATTCTCAATCGTGCGATGAACGACGAAACATCAGTCATCCAGGATTCCGACACCTCAGCCGAGCCGAGCCCGAAGCCCGATGCCGGCGGCGAAGCCGTGCCCAAGAAAAAGAAGCGCAGCAAGGGCGGCGCCAAGGCGGCGCTGGCGGCGGTCGAGGCGCGGATCGGCTACAAGTTCACCGATAGCGCATTGCTGACCACCGCGTTCACGCATGTGTCCGCACTGAAGCCCGCGACCCGTCACCGTGCCGACAGCTATCAGCGCCTCGAATTCCTCGGCGACCACGTGCTCGGGCTTGTTATCTCCGACATGCTGTATCGCGCCTATCCGCGGGCCGACGAGGGCGAATTGTCCAAGCGCCTGGCCGATCTCGTGCGCAAGGAGAGCTGCGCCGATGTCGCCAAATCGCTCGGGCTGCTCGACGACATCAAGCTCGGCGCGGTCGGCGCCGGCGCCGGCGCGCGGCTACGAAAGTCCGTGCTCGGCGACATCTGTGAGGCCGTGATCGGCGCGATCTATCTCGACGGCGGCCATGCGGCCGCGGCACAATTCGTCGAGCGCAACTGGCTGGAGCGGATGCACAAGCCGCGGCGGCCGCTGCGCGATCCGAAAACGGTGCTGCAGGAGTGGGCCCAGAGCAAGGGCTTGCCGACGCCGGTTTATCGCGAGGTCGAGCGCACCGGTCCGCATCACGATCCGCAATTCCGCGTCGCCGTCGACCTGCCGGGCCTGGCGCCCGCCGAAGGTGTCGGCGGCTCCAAGCGCGCGGCCGAAAAGGTCGCGGCATCCGTCATGATCGAACGCGAAGGCGTCAGCGGCGCAAGCAATGACAACTGAATCTTCAACCGAAGCCGCGCCCGCCGCGACCCGCTGCGGCTTCGTCGCGCTGATCGGTGCGCCGAACGTCGGCAAGTCCACGCTGGTCAACGCGCTGGTCGGCTCCAAGGTCACCATCGTCTCGCGCAAGGTGCAGACCACGCGGGCGCTGATCCGCGGCATCGTGATCGAGGACAACGCCCAGATCATCCTGGTCGATACCCCCGGCATCTTCTCGCCGAAACGTCGCCTCGACCGCGCCATGGTGTCGACGGCCTGGAGCGGGGCCCATGACGCCGATCTGGTCTGCGTGCTGCTCGATGCCAAGGCCGGCATCGACGAGGAGGCCGAGGCGATCCTGAGCAAGCTCGCCACCGTCAAGCATCCCAAGATCCTGGTACTGAACAAGATCGATCTGATCCCGCGCGAGAGACTGCTGGCGCTGGCGCAGACCGCCAACGATCGCATGAAATTCGAAAGCACCTTCATGATCTCCGCGCTATCCGGCGACGGCGTCGACGATTTGCGCAAGACGCTGGCGAAGATGGTGCCGGCGGGGCCGTTCCATTATCCCGAAGACCAGATGTCGGACGCGCCGATGCGGCATCTGGCGGCCGAAATCACCCGCGAAAAGATCTATCGCCAGCTGCATCAGGAGCTGCCGTATCAGTCCACCGTCGAGACCGATAGCTGGACTGAGCGCAAGGACAAGTCGATCCGCATCGAGCAGACGATCTTTGTCGAGCGCGAGAGCCAGCGCAAGATCGTGCTCGGCAAGGGCGGCGCCACCATCAAGTCGATTGGCGCGGATTCGCGCAAGGAGATCGCGGAGATCGTCGGCGTCCCCGTGCATCTGTTCCTGTTCGTCAAGGTGCGCGAGAACTGGGGCGACGACCCCGACCGCTACAGGGAAATGGGCCTCGATTTTCCCAGAGAGTAGCCAGGGAATCGAAAACAAAGAAAAACCGGCGTCCCAATGAACGTGCCCAAGAACGTGCTGTGGTTTGAAGTTCTGCTGTATCTGTCGCTGACGCTGGATGCGTTGTCGGTGGCGTTCCAGGACCGTACGCCGACCCCTGCCATGACCGAGCAGATGATCAATGTGGCGACCGTGATGGCGGCCGGGCTGATTCTGCTATTGGTCTATTTCGTCTGGCTCGCCGCGCAGCACCGCAAGAACTGGCCGCGCTGGGCGCTCGCCGCCGCTTTGGTGCTGTCGGTGATCTCGCTGATCCAGGTGATCGGCGACAGCGGCGTGCAGCTCGACAGCGCCATCGAGGTGGTGTCCTGCGCGCTGACCGCGGCGGGCCTGTATTTTTCGTTCACCGGCGACGCCGTGGGCTGGTTCAACGCATAGGTAGTCATTCCGGGGCGCGTCGAAGACGCGAACCCGGAATCTCGAACTTCCGGGTTCGATGCTTCGCATCGCCCCGGAATGACGGTGTCGATAGACCGCTGCGTCTCCCACCAAAATCCTGTAAGCTTCCCCCATGGAATGGACCGACGAAGGCATCGTGCTCGGGGTGCGCCGACATGGCGAATCCTCGGCCATTGTCGAGCTCTTGACGCGCAGCCACGGCCGGCACCTTGGCCTCGTGCGCGGCGGCGCCGGCAAGCGGATGCGGCCGTTGCTGCAGCCCGGCAACAGCGTCACCACGGTGTGGCGGGCGCGGCTCGACGAACATCTCGGCTATTACGTCGTCGAAGGCACGCGCTTGCGCGCGGCGACCTTGCTGGCGTCCGCGCACGCGACTTACGGCATCACCCATCTGGCCTCGTTGGTGCGGCTGTTGCCGGAGCGCGATCCGCATGAGGACATCTACGAGATGTTCGAGCGCACGCTGGACGATTTCGACGACGCCGGCGAGGCCGCGGCACATCTGATCAGGTTCGAACTCGCGATGTTGGCCGAGCTCGGCTTCGGGCTCGATCTGGAAAATTGCGCCGCCACCGGCGCCACCTCCGACCTGATCTACGTCTCGCCGAAATCCGGCGGCGCGGTGTCGCGCGGCGCCGGCGAGCCGTATCGTGACCGCCTGCTGCGGTTGCCGCCATTTTTGCGAGAAGGCGAGGCCGGCTCGAACGGCTGGTCGGACCAGGACCTGCAGGACGGCTTTCGGCTGACCGGGATGTTCCTGCTCCGCCACGTGCTGGAGCCGCGCGGGCAGGGCCACTCGGACGCCAGGGACGGGTTCATCAACGCGGTGACCAGGCACCGGCTGCGAATCAGTTCGGCGGGTTGATTCTGTCGTCCCTGCGAACGCAGGGACCCATACGCCGCGGCAGTCGTTAGACGCCGTGGGCGCAGTCATTTTTCCAACAAAACCCTGTGGTTATGGGTCCCTGCGTTCGCAGGGACGACAAGAGCCCCCGATTCGCGTCTTGCCCGATTCACCGCAAAAGTTTAACGCCTGCGCATGGGAAAACGACAGCTACCACCGGAAGAACCGGCCGAAATCCATGAGGTCATGCTGCGCGATGCGCTGGAAGAGCGCTATCTTGCGTACGCGCTCTCGACCATCATGCACCGCGCCTTGCCGGACGCTCGCGACGGGCTGAAGCCGGTGCACCGGCGCATCCTCTATGGCATGCGCCTGCTGCGGCTCGACCCCGGCACGCCGTTCAAGAAGTCCGCCAAGATCGTCGGCGACGTGATGGGTTCGTTCCATCCGCATGGCGACCAGGCGATCTACGACGCCATGGTGCGCCTGGCGCAGGATTTCGCCTCGCGCTATCCGCTGGTCGACGGCCAGGGCAATTTCGGCAATATCGACGGCGATAATCCCGCCGCCTACCGCTACACCGAAGCGCGCATGACCGCGGTCGCGCAGCTCCTGATCGAAGGCATCGACGAGGACGGCGTCGAATTCCGCCCCAACTACGACGGCCAGAGCAAAGAGCCGGTGGTGATGCCCGGCGGCTTCCCGAACCTGCTCGCCAACGGCTCGCAGGGCATCGCGGTCGGCATGGCGACCTCGATCCCGCCGCACAACGTGGCGGAGCTGTGCGATGCCTCGCTGCACCTGATCGACAAGCCGGATGCGAAGACGAAGTCGCTGCTGAAATGGGTCAAGGGCCCGGATTTCCCAACCGGCGGCATCATCGTCGATTCCAAGGAATCGATCGCCGAAGCCTATGTCACCGGGCGCGGCTCGTTCCGCACCCGCGCCAAGTGGGAGCAGGAAGAGGGCGCGCGCGGCACCTGGGTCGTGGTCATCACCGAGATTCCGTGGCTGGTGCAGAAGTCGCGGCTGGTCGAGAAGATCGCCGAACTGCTCAACGAGAAGAAGCTTCCGCTGGTCGATACCGTCCGTGACGAGTCTGCCGAAGACATTCGCCTGGTGATCGAGCCGAAATCCCGCGCGGTCGATCCGGCGCTGATGATGGAATCGCTGTTCCGGCTCACCGAGCTCGAGAGCAAGATTTCGCTGAACCTCAACGTGCTGGTGAAGGGCCGTATTCCCAAGGTGCTGGGGCTTGCCGAGTGCCTGCGCGAATGGCTCGACCATCTGCGCGACGTGCTGCTGCGCCGCTCGAACTATCGCAAGACCCAGATCGAGAACCGGCTCGAAGTGCTCGCCGGCTATTTGATCGCCTATCTGAACATCGACAAGGTGATCAAGATCATCCGCACCGAGGATGAGCCGAAGCCGGCGCTGATCAAGGCGTTCAAGCTGACGGAAGTCCAGGCCGACGCCATCCTCAACATGCGGCTGCGTTCGTTGCGCAAGCTCGAGGAATTCGAGATCCGCACCGAGGACAAGAACCTCCGCAACGAGTTGAAGGGCATCAAATCGCTGCTCGGCTCCGAGACCGAGCAATGGTCAAGGGTCGGCGACCAGGTTCGCAAGGTCCGCGACATGTTCGGGCCGAAGACGCCGCTCGGCAAGCGCCGCACTTTGTTCGCCGACGCGCCCGAGCACGATCTGGCCGCCATCGAGGAAGCCTTCGTCGAGCGCGAGCCGTGCACGGTGGTGATTTCCGAAAAGGGCTGGGTCCGCACGCTGAAGGGCCATGTCGCCGACCTGTCAGCGCTCGCCTTCAAGACCGACGACAAGCTCGACCATGCCTTCTTCGCCGAGACCACGTCGAAGCTTCTGGTGTTCGCCACCAACGGGCGGTTCTATTCGCTCGATGTGGCAAAGCTGCCGGGCGGGCGCGGCCATGGCGAGCCGATCCGCATGTTCATCGACATGGAGCAGGACGCCGCGATCGTCTCGCTGTTCGTCAACACCGGCGGCCGCAAGTTCCTGATCGCGAGCCTCGAAGGCCAGGGCTTTGTGGTCAACGAGGACGATTGCGTCGGCAACACCCGCAAGGGCAAGCAGGTGCTCAATGTCGAGATGCCGAACGAGGCCTGCGCGATTTGCACCGTCGCGGGCGATACGGTCGCCGTGATCGGCACCAACCACAAGATGGTGCTGTTCCCGCTCGACCAGGTGCCGGAAATGGCGCGCGGCCGCGGCGTGCGCCTGCAAAAGTATTCCAGCGCCAAACTGTCCGACGTTGCGGTGTTCGAATCCAAGGCAGGCCTGACCTGGACGGATTCCGCCGGGCGCGACCAGAGCATGAGCTGGAAAGAGCTTACCGACTGGCGCGGCAACCGCGCCGACGCCGGCCGTCTCGCCCATGGCCTGCCGAAGTCGAACAAGTTCCTCCGCGGCGTGGAGTAGGGCCGGTCAGGTCCTGCTTGGCAACGCGCCGGCGGCGGCGACCAGGCCGAGCGCGCTGGCCGGATTCATGCTGTCGACCATGCTGGTCGGGATCAGGATCGTGGCGCCGCGCTCCTTGGTGGTCTCGTAGATGATGTTCATGGCGCGGAGCTGCAGGGCTGCCGGGCTGCGGGCATAGAGCTCGGCGGCTTCGACGAATTTCTGCGCGATCTCCTGTTCGGCCTGGCCGAGCAGCACGCGCGCCAGTTTTTCGCGCTCGGCCTGCGCCTGCCGGCTCATGGCGTCCTGCAGGGCCGGCGGCACGCCGATGTCGCGGATTTCAACCGAGAGCACCGAGACGCCCCAATCGGCGGTCTTGCGTCCGATCTCCTCGCGCAATTGCTGGTCGCCGTTCTTGCGTTCCGACAGCAGCGTCGACAGCAACGAGGAGCCGACGATCTCGCGCAGCGAGGTCTGGGCCACCTGGGTGATGGCCTGGCGGTAGTTGGTGATTTCGAGCGCGGCGCGCTCGGGATCGTGGATCTGCCAGAACACCACCGCGTCGATATTGACCGGCACCGTGTCCTTGCTCAACGCCTTCTCGGCATTGATTTCGGTGGTCTGGATGCGCTGGTCGAGCCAGGAGGCGACATTGTCGATGAACGGCAGAATGGCGAACACGCCCGGGCCGCGAATGGCCGTGAGCTTGCCGAGCCGCAGCACCACGGCGCGTTCCCACTGATCCGCCACCATGAGGGATTGCGGAATCAGCGCCGCGATGACGGCGAGCGCGCCGGCAATCCAGTAGTAGCTGCGCGCGCCCGTGCTTTCGCCGAACCACACAGAGAGCGCCGCGGCCGCAGCGAACAAGGTAGCCAGCACCATCGCCGGCTGGTTAGCTCCGTTAGCCTTAAAATAGTTGTTCATGACGACTATTCCTTCTGCTTGGCGAGGGCCTTTATTCGGTCGGCCAAGGCAAGGGGGTCGATCCCCATCGTGGCCGCCGTAGCGAGAACCTGCTTTGCCAGACCATCGGTCTGGGCCTGCTGCGCGCGCGCGCCCATCGCGGGCGGCGGCTTGGCGACGAAGCTGCCGCGGCCGCGCACCAGCGTGATGGCGCCGATCCGCTCCAGCTCGTCATAGGTGTGCCGCACCGTATTGAGGTCGATTTTCAGCGCGACCGCGACCTCTCGCATGGTCGGCATCTGGTCGCCGGCCGCCAGCACGCCGGCGCCAAGCTGCCGCAAAATCTGCTCCCTGAGCTGGACGTAGATCGGAACGCCCGAGCTTTCGAGCCGGAGGGTTTTCAGCAGGTCTGTATGCATTAACTAGTACACTAGACAATGCCCGCTTTATGGTCAATACTTTTCGTGTAGGGTAGGCTCGAAGCAGGGAGGACAACATGATCCCTCGCACTCTGACGATCGGCATCGCGGCCATATTGCTGGGCGCATCCGGAGCGGCCCATGCACAAACCATCCCCGGCGCGGTTCCGGAATCTACCAAGGCGCTGACGCAGGGCGAATGGCCGACCTATGCCGGCACCTACGCCGCATCGCGCTATTCGCCGCTGACGCAGATCGATGCGGGGAACGCCAAGGGCCTGCATGTGGCATGGCGCTGGAAATCGCCCGACATGGCGATCAAGGAGGCCAACCCGAAGATCGGTCCGAGTCGCGCCAATGAATCGACGCCGCTGATGGTCGGTGGCGTGCTCTACACCTCCACTTCGTTGTCGCAGGTCGCCGCCATCGATGCTGCGACCGGCGTGACAAAATGGGTGTTCGATCCCAAAGTTTATGAAAACGGCTTGGGCATTCCCGCCAATGACGGCTGGCTGCATCGCGGCGTCGCTTATTGGCGCAATGGCGATGATGAGCGCATCGTGATGCTCACCGCGTTCGCGCAGATGATTGCGCTGGATGCGAAGACCGGAAAGCCGCTGCCGGCTTTTGGCGTCGACGGCCGGGTCGATCTCACGCAAGGCCTGCGCCGCCCGGTCGACCGCGACTACTACACCATGAGTTCGCCGCCGGTGATCGTGCGCGGCGTCATCGTGGTCGGCTCATCGGTCATGGACTGGTGGGGCCACCGTCCGTCGCCTCCGGGTGATGTGCGCGGCTATGATGTCGTCACCGGCCGTCTGCTCTGGACCTTCCACACCGTGGCGCAGGAAGGCGAATCCGGCATCGAGACCTGGGAGAAGGGCTCCTGGAAGGATACCGGCAACGCCAATGTCTGGGCGCCGATGAGCGCGGACGAAGAGCTCGGCTATGTCTATTTGCCCGTGAGCACGCCGACCAACGACTATTACGGCGGTCATCGGCCCGGCGACGGGCTTTACGGCGAGAGCCTCGTCTGTCTCGATGCGGCGACCGGCAAGAAGGTCTGGCACTATCAACTGGTTCATCATGGGCTGTGGGATTACGACCCACCGGCCGCGCCCAACCTGATCGACATCACGGTGGGCGGGAAGCCGATCAAGGCGGTCGCGCAAGTCACCAAGCAGGCCTTCATCTATGTGTTCGATCGCGTCACCGGAAAGCCGGTCTGGCCGATCGAGGAACAGCCGGTGCCGGCCTCCAGCGTACCCGGTGAGGTCGCATCGAAGACGCAGCCAGTTCCGACCAGGCCTGCGGCGATCGATATTCAAGGTGTTCGCGACGACGACCTGATCAACCTCTCGCCCGAGATCCACAAGGAGGCGGCCGACATCGTCGCCAAATACGATCACGGCGCGCTGTTCACGCCGCCGTCGGAGCGCGGCACCATTCAGATGCCCGGTGTTGCCGGCGGCGGCAATTGGGCGGGTGCGGCGATCGATCCCGAAACCAGCATGCTCTATGTCGGCACCTACCGGCTGCCTTTCGTGGTCACGGTTCGCAGCCCCAGACCGGGCGAATCGACGTACGATTTCATCGGCGAATTTCGTTATCTGTCCGGACCGCGCGGATTGCCGCTGTTCAAGCCGCCGTTCGGCAGCATTCTGGCCATCGACATGAACAGCGGCGAGCACCGCTGGCGCATTCCGGTGGGGCGTGCCGAGCTTATTCCCACGATCGCTCAGCTCGGTATTCGGGAAAGGCTGGGGTTTCCAACGCGCAGCTGGGCACTGGTCACCAAGACCGTCATGATCGTCGAGCAGTCCGGATATTTCAGCGCGCCGCGATTGCCGCCGGGCGGCACCCGCCGGATCGCCGATCTCAATGATTTCGATCCGCATCTGTGGGTTTACGACAAAACCAGCGGTGAAATGCTGGCGGAGATTGCACTGCCTTCCAACGCGATCGGTGCGCCGATGACCTATATGGCCGGCGGCAAGCAGTTCATCGTGTTCCCGGTCGGCGGCGGGCCGCTGGTCGAGGAATTGATCGCGGTGTCGCTGTAATAGTATTCCAAATTCCGCGCGCTATAACGCCGGAATGACGCACGATCACGACCATCACGATTCCTTGCACGATCATTCCCACGCGCATGGCCATCCCCACGGCCATGCCGGGCACAGTCACGCGCCGGATAGTTTTGGCGCGGCGTTTGCGATCGGCGCCGCGCTCAATACCGCGTTCGTCATCGCCGAGCTGATCTTCGGCTATGCCGCCAATTCGCTGGCGCTGATTTCGGACGCCGTCCACAATCTCTCCGACGTGGTGGCGCTGTTGCTGGCGTGGGGTGCGGCCTGGTTGGCGCAGAGGCAGCCGACCGAACGCCACACCTACGGTTATCGCCGGGCCTCGATCCTGGCCGCGCTGTTCAATGCCGGGCTACTGCTGGTCGCGGTCGGCGGCATCGTCGTCGAAGCGGTCAATCGTTTGTATGCGCCCGCGGCCGTGGCGGGCTGGACGGTCGTCGCCGTGGCGGCGCTGGGCGTCGCCATCAATGGCGGCACGGCGTTGCTGTTCATGCGCGGCCGCCATGGCGACCTCAACATTCGCGGCGCCTATCTGCACATGGCGGCCGATGCCGGCGTCTCGCTCGGGGTGGTGGCTGCAGCCCTCGTGATCATGTGGACGGGATGGCTGTGGCTCGATCCCGCGACCAGCCTCGTGATCGCGGCCGTGGTGTTCTGGAGCGGGTGGGGACTGGCGCGCGACAGCGTCAGCCTCGCGCTCGATGGCGTACCGCGTGGCATCGATCTCGCGGCCGTTAAGAATTATCTCGGTAGCCTCGATGGCGTCATGGAGGTCCACGACCTCCATGTCTGGGCCATGAGCACCAACGAAACCGCGCTGACCGCGCATCTGGTGCGGCCCGGCGGCCACGACGACGCCTTTCTGCACCGGGTCTGCGAAGGGCTTTCGCACCGCTTCAACATTCATCACGCCACGCTGCAGGTCGAGGCCAGCGGCGAGGTCTGCAAGCTGGCGCCGGAACATGTCGTGTGAGCGCAATCTTGTAGGGTGGGTTAGCGAAGCGTAACCCACCGCGGTCTCGCGGCGGTGAGCAAGGTTGGTGGGTTACGCCTTCGGCTAACCCACCCTACGATTACCTACGTTCACACCATTCCCGCAAACCGCAATGCCACGCCGGCCGCGCAGGAACCCGCCAGCACCCAGAGCATGCCGATGTTGAGCCGGAAGATCGCGGTCGCCGCGGCTGCGGCCAGCACGAACGCCGCGATATCGAGGCTCGACCAGTCGGGCATGTCGAACGACAGCCCGAACGAGCGAAACGGCGTCGTCTGGCGGAACAGCGTATGCAGCGCGAACCAGATCGACAGGTTGAGGATCACGCCGACCACCGCCGCGGTGATCGCGGTCAGGGCGCCCGCCAGCCCCTTGTTGCCACGCAGCGTCTCGATGTAGGGCGCGCCGAGGAAGATCCAGAGGAAGCAGGGGATGAAGGTGACCCAGGTCGCCAGCAATCCGCCGAGCGTGGCGGCGAGCATCGGCGACAGCGCGCCGGGATCGCGGAAGGCGGCCATGAAGCCGACGAACTGCAGCACCATGATCAGCGGGCCCGGCGTGGTCTCGGCCATGCCGAGACCGTCCAGCATCTCGCGCGGTCCGAGCCAGTGATAGTGCTCGACCGCCTGCTGGGCGACATAGGCCAGCACCGCATAGGCGCCGCCGAACGTCACCAGCGCCATCTTGCTGAAGAACAGCGCGATCTGGCTGAACACATTGGCTTGGCCCAGCCCGATCAGTATGGCCGCCACCGGCACCACCCACAGCAACAACCAGACCGAACTGACCCGGAGCGCGCGGGCAACCGTCGGGCGGACATGGTCGGGCAATTCCTCGCCGAGCAGGCTGTCGACGACAGCCATTTTTTTGGCCCCGCCGCCATGCTCGACGGCGGCGAATTCCGGCCGTCCGCTGCGCGCGCCGAAATAACCGATCACGCCGGCCGCAATGATGATGATCGGGAAGGGGACGTCGAAGAAGAAGATCGCGACAAACGCGATCGCGGCGAGCGCGATCATCACCCGGTTGCGCAACGCGCGCTTGCCGACGCGCACCACCGCCTGCACCACGATCGCGAGCACCGCGGCTTTCAGGCCGAAGAACAGCGCCTCGATGAAGCCGACATTGCCATAGGCCGCATAGATGTAGCTCAGGCCCATGATGGCGATGATGCCGGGCAGGATGAACAGCCCGCCGGCCATGATGCCGCCGGCGGTCCGGTGCAGCAGCCAGCCGATATAGGTCGCAAGCTGCTGCGCCTCCGGCCCCGGCAGCAGCATGCAGTAGTTCAGCGCATGCAGGAACCGGCTCTCCGAGATCCAGTTCTTTTCCTCGACCAGGATGCGATGCATCACCGCGATCTGGCCGGCCGGGCCGCCGAAACTCAGTACGGCGACCCGCAGCCAGACGCGGAAGGCTTCGCCGAAGCTGATGCCGTGATCATATGACTTGCCGGCATCGGCTTCGGCGGTCTGTTTCATCGGGGCATCCACTACGGTTTTGCCTTGTTGGTCGGCCAGTTGTGCGTCTCGCCGGTCGCGTCGCGGCACCAGCGATAGAACGCGTCATAGAGCGTCATGCCGGCCTCGAGCAGCTCGAGATCGTCGTCGAACATCCGCGACAGGCCGAGCGAGGCCGCCAGCAGGCCCGGCGCCTCCGGTGACAGATCGAGCCGGCCGGTGTCGGCGGCGCGGACCATCGTCGCCAGCCGCAAGAGCGGCGGCGTTGCCAGACCGAATTCCTCGATCATGACGTCGAAGGTGCAGAGCTCGCCGCGGTGGCTCCAGAATACGTTCTCGATGTCGAACGGTGTGGCGTTGAAGCGTTCGCCGACCGCAACTACCTCGGAAGGGGCCACGAACAGGAACACCGCGTTCGGATCGACGAACCGGCGGATCAGCCAGGGGCAGGCGATGCGGTCGATCTTCGGCCGTGCGCGCGTGACCCAGACCGTGCGTCCCTTGGCGTCGCGCGGCGGCAGCTTGGAAGCGTCCACCAGCGGCAGATTTGCTTCTTTCCAGCCCTCGAAGCCGCCTTCCAGCGTTTCCGCCGTGACATCGGCGTTGCGCAGCCAGGCCGCGGTGCCCTGCGCCAGTTTCGCTCCGCGCAGGCAGACGACGATCGCCGGATTGCCGGCAAATTCACCGCTCCAGTCGCCGGCATCCTGATGGCTGCGCCTGACCGCGCCGGGAATTAGCCTGGGGTCAGCGGCAAAATCTTCTTCGGTGCGGACATCGATCAGGATAGGCGTCTTCGCCGTGCCGATCAGACGGGAAAGCTTATCGGGGGATATGGAAGTGTGGGATGACATAGCTGCGCCCTCGTAAGAAATAACGGGACGCGATGCTTGGGCTTGTCGCCTCGTGGGGAGATCGCAAAGTCCCCATGGCGCGAATTAACCGCTAGGCATCCCGTCTGTCAACCGGCGTGCGGCGCCTGTTCGCAGGCAGGGCGCGGTCGCGGCAGGGAGCGCTTGCGAAACGCAACGTTTGGACTTAGCTTGCGGGGCATCGGGGATAAAGCAGGCTCCCCGTCAGACGGCCCACCGTCCAAGCTCTGCGCACCACTCGACGCGTCGAGGATTGCGCATGGACGACAACCGGCCGGTCTTTTCCAATCCTATCAGGCCACATCTCCGCGCCGCCCTCGTCGCGTGCACCCTCGCGCTCGCGCCATCCGCGTCCGCGCAGACAGGAGCCGCCATGACTGCCATTGACCGCATGACCCCCGGATCGCCTCCGGCAGGATTTTCCTTCGCCCGGACCGGCCGGGGCAGGGAGGGCGAATGGACCGTCACGGCCGACCGCACGGCCGCCAGCGGACAGGCGATCGAGCAGACCAGCACCGATCGCACCGACTACCGGTTTCCGCTCGCGATCCACGAAAGCCTGTCAGCCGCCAATGTCGACGTCGAAATCCGCTTCAAGGCCGTGGCCGGCAAGACCGATCAGGCTGCAGGCATTGCGGTGCGACTGACGAATGCCGACAATTATTACGTCGCCCGCGCCAATGCGCTGGAGGACAACGTCCGCTTCTATCGCGTC
Organism: Afipia sp. GAS231; assembly: GCF_900103365.1. Taxonomy (NCBI): domain Bacteria; kingdom Pseudomonadati; phylum Pseudomonadota; class Alphaproteobacteria; order Hyphomicrobiales; family Nitrobacteraceae; genus Afipia; species Afipia sp. GAS231. The sequence continues at coordinate 489,324 of NZ_LT629703.1, read as the reverse complement.
GTCGACGGCCGCCGCGAACAACTCGATGGCGTCAATCTCAAGGTCATCCCGAACGAATGGCATCGGCTCGGCCTGCGCGCGGAAGGAAAACGCTTTACCGTCTCCTATGACGGCAAGCCATTGTTCACAGCGACGGATGCTACCTTCGTGGAGGCCGGCGGCGTGGCGCTATGGACCAAGTCCGACAGCGTGACGCGCTTCGATCAGCTGTCGATTACCGTCCTGCCTTAGGGGAATGCCTTGACCGATCTCGTGACGGAACCCGGGACATCTTCGGCGACCACGCTGATCCCCTTGCTCTATGCGGCGCGGGGGTTGCGTGGGATAGGCGACGGCTTCGCCATCATCATCCTGCCGGCCTATATGACGGCGCTGGGTTACGACGCCGTGGCGGTCGGCCTGGTTGCGACCGCCTCGCTGCTCGGAACCGCGCTGTTGACGCTGATCGTGGGCTGGATTGCGCCACGCCATGATTTGCGTCTGCTCCTGATATCAGGCGCAGGCCTGATGGCGGCGACCGGCATCGCCTTTCCCGGCGTCGAGCATTTCGTGTTGATCATGCTGGTGGCATTTATCGGCAGCATTAATCCCTCCGGCGGCGATCTCGGCATGCTGGTGCCGCTGGAACATGCGGTGCTGGCGCACAGCGCCACAGATGCCCAGCGCACCCAGGTGTTTGCGCGCTACAGCCTGATCGGCGCGCTCTGCACCGCGGCGGGCTCGCTGGCGGCGGCATTGCCCGACGTGTTGATGGCAAACGGAAGCACGAAGCTCGGTGCGTTCCGCCTGATGTTTTTCGCCTATGCGGCGCTCGGTATCGCCTGCGCGGCGCTTTATCGCCATGTCCCGCACGAGCGCGGCGAGGAGAAAGCCCCGCAGGCGCCGCTCGGGCCTTCGCGCGTCATCGTGTACAGACTGGCCGCGCTGTTCAGCATCGATGCCTTCGCCGGCGGCTTCGTCGCCCAGTCGCTGCTGGTGCTCTGGCTGTTCGAACGCTTCGACCTGTCGCTGTCCGCGGCCGGATTGTTTTTCTTCTGGTCGAGCACGCTGAGCGCGTTTTCCTATCCGGTGGCGGCCTGGATCGCCAAACGCGTCGGCCTCGTCAACACCATGGTGTTCACGCATATTCCCTCCAGCCTGTTCCTGATTGCGGCCGCGTTTTCGTCCAACCTCTATCTGGCGCTCGGACTATTGCTGCTGCGCTCGGCGCTGTCGCAAATGGATGTGCCGACCCGCACCTCCTATGTCATGGCCGTGGTCACGCCGGCCGAACGTCCCGCCGCCGCCAGCGTTACCGCCGTGCCACGGAGCCTGGCGTCCGCGATCAGCCCGGCGATCTCGGGCGCGCTGTTGATGACGGCGTTCTCCGGCCTGCCGCTGGTGGTCTGCGGCACGCTCAAGATCGCCTACGACATCGCCTTGCTGTTCTCGTTCCGCCACATCAAGCCGCCGGAAGAGCAGGGCTGACCCCCGCGGGCCGGGGGGATCGCGCTTTTGGCGCCGATGCCCGGGACATCGCCATGCCCGGTCGCGCCCGCAATGGTTTAGACTGGCGCACAAGCCAAGGGGGGATCGTCATGCATAGCTTCGCAGCCGCGGGGGCCGGATTTTTGCTCGCCGTGTTGTGGTTCGACCTGATGTTCGACGTACAAACGCGCAAGCACGCAGGCGACGTGCTGCCGCCGGAGATATTGACCTCGATCTCGAACTATTACCGGCGCGTCACCACCGACGCCTATCCGATGAACCGGCTGATTGCCGTGGTCATGCAGCTGACACTTGCCGCCTTCTGCGCAGAGATCGTGCTAGGCGAATACGCATGGTGGATCGGCTGGGGCTCGTTGCTGTTGGCGGGCTCAGGTTTCGTGCCTACGATGACCCGCACCGTCCCGAACGCCCGCCGGTTGGGAAGCGCTCAGGACCCGGCGGAAGAGCAATCGCGGCTCGCGCGCGCGATCTGTCGTGATCACATGTTCAGTTTCGCGCGGATGAGCTGCGTTCTGGTGTTGCAACTGATGGCAGCGTAGCTGCGCGGCGCGACGGCGGGGAGGCGAGCGTGGGCGAATGGATCGGCGTTGCAATCGCGCTGGTGTCGAGTTGCCTTGGCGGATCGGCCGCGGCGATCACGCGGTATCTCGCAGGCAATACCGATCCGATCACGATGGCGATCCTGCGCTGGGGCATCGGATTTCTCTGCGTGTTGCCGGCAGCCCTGCTGTTGAAGGTGCGATGGCCTGCGCGCAGCGATCTCCCAGCGGTCGCGGCACTCGGCTTCGCTTTCTTCGGCGTGTTCTTCGTGCTCTACAATATCGCGATATCCTACACGACGGCGGCGCGCGCCTCGCTGGCGCTGGCGACGCTGCCGCTGCACACGATGGTGGTCGGCGCGCTGCTCGGCATCGAGCCGCTGACGAAACGGAAATCGATCGGCGTCGGTGTCGCCGTGCTCGGCGTTTTCGCAGCACTCGCCGCAGGCCTGTCGAGCGCGCCTGTTGGTGCGTGGCGCGGCGAACTGATCATGACCGGCGCCGTGCTGTGCATGGCGTTCTACAATGTCTGGTCGCGTCCGTTCATCCGGCGTTCCAGCGCGCTCGGTTTTCTCGCCGTCGGGATGGGGACGGGCGCCGCGGCGCTGATCGTGGTCGGATCGCTCACCGGCAGCGTTGCGGTGCTGAGCCATTTCAGCACGCCGCAATGGATCGCCGGGCTTTATCTTGGCATCGCCGGCGGCGCGCTGGCGTTCATCCTCTGGGTGCTGGCGCTGGAGCGGGCATCGCCGACCCGCGTCGCGGCCACCATGACCGTGAACCCGCTCGCAGCGGGACTGCTGGCGACCCAGTTGGTCGGTGAACCCATCACACCAAATCTCGTGCTGGGGCTGGTCGCAGTGTTTGCAGGAATCTGGATCGCGACGTCGGAATCCGGCAAGCCGTAAGCTCACGCCGCCGCGATGGCCTCGATCTCGATCAGGAAATCGGGGCCATAGAGTTTCGAGACTTCCACCAGCGTGACTGCGGGGGCAGCCTGTGGTGTCACCGAAGAAAAGAAGCGGTTTCGCGCTTCGCGATAGGGAGCGAGGTTGTCCATGTCGGTGAGAAACACCGTCAGCTTGACCAGATTGGCTGCCGTGCATCCGCTGGCGCGCAAGGCAATGGTGAGATTTTCGAACACCTGGCCGGCTTGCGCGGCGAAGTCATTGTTGCCGATCAGATGGCCGTCGGCGTCGAGCGCGGTCTGGCCGGCAATGAAGATCAAGCGGCGCGCGGTCACCTCGACGATCTGCGAATAGCCGGGCGGCGTTCCAAGCTCGGGCGGATTGAGGCGGGTGATCGAAGGCACGGTGTCGCAGGTCATGTCCGGCTCAATTGCGCGGCGCGGACACCGGCGGCGGCGTCAGGCCGACGGCGTTCTTCGGCTTCATGGTGCCGATGTAGAACGACGACACGAAGATCACGATCAGGGCGGCCAGGTAGAGCGCATAGGATTGCGGCGGCGTGATCGCCCACTGCAGGAAGGTCTTGCTGTCGGATGGCTTGTTGCTGTCGTTGTCCATGAGCTGTTTTTGCGCGAAACCCGTCGCGAAGGGAAGTGCAAAACGCATCACGTCTCGGGGCGGGGCGGGTGGTTGGGCACCAGGAACAAGGCCAGCAGCGCCAACAGACTGAGCGCGGACGACACGATCAGGACACGGCTGCCCATCGTGTCGATCAAAAGACCGAACAGCAGGGGGGCGGCCGCCTGCGCCATCCGCGCCGGCGCGCCGATGATGCCGAGGCGATAGCCGTAATCCTTCGGGCCGAAGATCGCGAGCGGCAGCGTGCCGCGCGCAATGGTCAGGATGCCGTTGCCGGTGCCGTGAAAGATCGCAAACGCGCTGGCCGCGCCGCCACCGGCCAGCGCCAGGATGGTGGCGCCGATCGGATGCGTGATGCAGGCAAGGCGGGTCGAGACCAGCGGATGAAACCGGCTGAGAAAGCTCGCCTCGAAAATCCGCGCCAGCACCTGCGACGGGCCGATCAGTGCGCCGGCGAACACCGCCTGGCCAGAAGTCGCGCCCGCGGCTTCCAGAATGCGCGGCAGATGCGCGGCCATCGCGCCGGTGACGGTCCAGGCCGCCGCAAACACGAACGCCAGCAGGATCAAGGTGCGGTCGATCGCAATCTGCGGCTTGACGGCCGCGGCAACTGCCGCCTTCGCGCCTTTCACCGCCGGCAGCATCAGCCAGTTGAGCGGCAGGCCGATCAGGATATGCGCGGCCGCCCAGGCAAAGCAGGTGTTGCGCCAGCCGATGGTTTCCAGCCCCCAGGCCGACAGCGGCCATCCGACCGTCGAGGCAAAGCCCGCGATCAGGGTGATGCCGGTGATCGAGCGGCGCGCCGTGTCGCCATAGATGCGCCCCAGCGCGGCAAACGCTGCATCATAGAGGCCGGCGCCCATACCGATGCCGAGCACCAGCCAGGCGAGGACGAGCACGGGGATCGAGGTCGCAAAGCCGAGCAGCACCAGTCCCGCCGCCAGCACCAGGTTGGAGATCGACAGCACCGATCGGCCGCCGACCAGATCGATCTGACGCCCGATGCGCGGGCCGAGCAGGGCCGAGAGCACCAGCGACGCCGAAAATGCGGCGAATACCCAGTTCGAGGAAACCCCGAGATCGCGCGCCATCGGATCGGCCAGGATGGCCGGCAGGTACATGCTGGAGGCCCAGGCCAGCGTCTGCGTGGTGCCGAGCGCCAGAATCAGGGGAACGGGGCGCGAGCTCATGGCTTAATCGCCGCTGCGCAAGGTACGAGTGCTCCTTCTCGAGAAATTGCCTTGTCCTCAGTGTCCAGGACGCGTTATCCGCATCCGCTTTTGCCTTGTTGTTTGGCATTTGCATCCGCGATGCAACAGGCGTCAACCGCCGCCGGCGCCGGTCCACCGCAGCACTGGCTTGCGCTGGGCGCAGCCGAGCGACTGCAGGCGCCGGTTTCGGGCAACACCAGTTCGACGCGCGCTGCGGCCTCGGGGTTATGTACAGCAGGAGGCGGCGCCGGGTTCGCCCGAGCGTACCGCCTGTATCGGCGGGCACGGCACCGAGCCGTAGGAGCAGAACACGCAGCAATCGCCCGCCTTCGGCTTCAGCTTTGTTCCGCAGCCGGTGCATTCGTAAAAGAACCGGCAGGCATCGGTCGGCATCGTCTCGGATCTGGCGGTGGCGCAGATCGGACAGGTGATGGTCGATTGAAGAATCATCGGATCAGCTCTTGGGAGCGGAAGGATAACCGGCATTGGTCGTCGCCGAAGTCAGTCGGTCCACCTCGGTTTTGGTATCGTCATAAATGACCGTTGCCGTCTTGTCCTTGTAGGACACCCCAACTTTGGTGACACCCGGGACGGCCTCGAGGCTTCCTTTGACGATCGAAGGGCAGGCCGCGCAGTCCATATTCTTCACGGCCAGAGTGACGGTCCTTTCCGCCGCCATTGCGGCCGACGAAACGACGATGCCAACTGTGATTACGGCGTAGGTGAGAAGTCTGGTCATTGGATTTTCCGTTCACGGATTGAGGAGCAGGGGGGCGATGAAATCGAAGCCCAGTGCGATGAAGACGAGGATCGTCGCCAGGATGAGTCCGGTCTTGACGATCCGGTTTGACAGCGGTCGCGCGCAGGATTTGCCCTCGGCACAGGCAACCCGCGTGGATCGATAGACCAGCCAGTAACCGTAGCCCAGGAACGCCATTGTGGCCGCAATGAACCACGGCTGATACGGCGCAAGCCGCGTGAAGTTGCCGATCCACGCGCCGCTCACGCCCAGGCTAAACAGGACGAGGGGCAAGATGCAGCACGACGAGGCCGCAAGCGCGCCGAGAAGGCCGCCCGCTGCCACGAGCCCCGGCTGATGCCGCATGTCGCCAATGTGATGGTCTTGATCGCGTGCCATGGGGTATAGGATGCATCCTGTAGCGACTACAGGATCAAGGACTGTTTCATGCGCGCCATCACGTCTTCGCGAGCCGAGAGTCTGCCGATCGGGGAACTGTCGAAACGCAGTGGCGTGAAGATCGAAACCATCCGCTACTACGAGCGGGTGGCGATGCTTCCCCCGCCGACCCGAACGGCGAACGGCCGGCGGGTCTATGGCGCAACCGACCTCCGAATGCTGGCTTTCATCCGGCGCTCGCGCGAACTCGGGTTTTCGCTTGAGGATATCCGCGCGTTGCTGCGGCTTGGCGGGCCTGAAAAAGCCTCGTGCCGCGAAGTACGCGAGATCGCCGCGCATCATCTTGAGGACATCCGCGCCAAGCTCGATGACTTGACCAGGATGGAACGACTGCTTTCCAGGACCGTGGCACGCTGTTCCGGCAAGACGGCACCGGATTGTCCGGTGCTGGATATTCTCGATATTCGGCGGCCTGAATCGAAACGAAGCTTGGAGCCGTAGCCGCGGCGTTCGGTGCCCGTTCAACCGGATTTGCTATCGGCGCTTGACGGGCGCTCCATATATCCATAAGTCTAGATATATGGAATCGGAAGACGCCATTCTCGCGCTGGCCGCGCTGGCCCAATCCACCCGCCTGGATGTCTTCAGGCTATTGGTGAAGCATGAGCCGGACGGTCTGGCGGCCGGCGACATCGCCAAGGCGCTCGCCGTGCCGCAGAACACGATGTCGTCGCATCTGGCGGTGCTGTCGCGCGCGGAGTTGGTCTTGAGCGAGCGGAAGAGCCGTTCCATCATTTACCGGGCCAATCTGGCGGCGTTTCAGCGCCTGACGTCGTTCATGGTGGAAGATTGTTGTGGCGGTCGCGCCGATCTCTGCGCGCCCGTCGCATGGTGCAAGCCCGCGCGCGGCAAACGCGTCAAGGCTACGGCCTGAGGGGGAATGTCATGAAGCGCCTTCACATTCACATGGCGGTCGAAGACCTGCCGCGATCGATCGGATTCTATTCGGCGCTGTTCGCAGCCGAGCCTGCCGTGGTCAAAGCCGATTACGCCAAGTGGATGCTGGAAGATCCCCGGGTCAATTTCGCCATCTCGACGCGGGGGCGGCAGCCGGGCCTCGATCACCTCGGCATTCAGGTCGAGAATTCCGGCGAACTGCAGGAAGTCTATGCCCGCCTTCACAAGGCCGGCGGCGAAGTCGTCGAGCAGGGCGCCACCGCGTGCTGCTATGCCAAATCCGAGAAGTCTTGGATCGACGATCCCGCGGGGATCGCATGGGAGACCTTTCTGACGACCGGCGAAAGCACCGATTACGGCGACGGTAGCGGCGAGCGGGCGGTGCGGGTGGCGCACGAAAAGCAGAGCGCTTGTTGCGTTCCGCAAGCCGCATCTGCTGCGTCCGCGTCAGCCTGCTGCGATTCCTGAGGTGCCGGACTTCGACCTGCCACGCCGCCTTGCGGCCGAAGCGCTCGGCACCGCGCTCCTGGTGGCGACCGTTGTCGGCTCCGGCATCATGGCCGAAGGCCTGACCAAGGATGTCGCGCTGGCGCTGCTCGGCAATACGTTGCCGACCGGCGCGATCCTGGTGGTGCTGATTACCATTCTCGGTCCGATTTCGGGCGCGCATTTCAATCCGGCGGTATCGCTGGTATTTGCCCTGAAACGCGAACTGGCGCCGCGCGACGCGCTGCTCTATGTCGCGGCGCAGGTCGCCGGCGGCATCGTCGGAACCGTGATGGCGCACGCGATGTTCGCGCTGCCGCTGGTCGATGCCTCGCTAAAGGTGCGAACCGGCGGCGGGCAATGGTTTGCCGAAGCCGTCGCGGCGTTCGGGCTGGTCGCGACCATTTTGGCCGGCATCCGGTTCAACCGGTCAGCGGTGCCGTGGCTGGTGGGCCTTTACATCACGGCGGCCTATTGGTTTACCGCGTCGACCTCGTTTGCCAACCCAGCCGTTGCCATCGCGCGATCGATGACCAATACCTTTTCCGGCATTCGGCCCGCAGATCTTCCCGGCTTCATCGGGGCCGAGATTTTCGGCGCCGTCGCCGCCATGATCTTCATGGGCTGGCTGCTGCATAGCGGCGGCGAGGCAATCACGAAGGAGGCTCGCTCATGAGCGTCACGATCTATCACAATCCCGCCTGCGGCACTTCGCGCAACACGCTGGCGATGATCTGTGAGAGCGGCTGTCAGCCCGAGGTCATCGAATACGTGAAAAATCCGCCGAGCCGCGCCCGGCTGGTCGAATTGATCCAGGCGATGGGCATCTCGGCGCGCGAACTGTTGCGCGAGAAGGGCACGCCCTATGCGGAGCTCGGACTCGCCGATCCCAAATGGACCGACGAGGAACTGATCGATTTCATGCTCGCGCATCCGATCCTGATCCAGCGGCCGATCGTGGTGACCGCGAAGGGTGTTCGGGTTTGCCGGCCGTCGGAGCTGGTGCTCGATCTGCTCGACCGGCCCGTCGCCAGCTTCGTCAAGGAGGACGGCGAGGCGGTCATACGCCCGAAACCCTGAAGCTGGCGTAGCCTTTTACTCGCAGCGATTGCGCGGCATAATGGCGTATGGAACTTAACTCCCGCCTGCAACTGATGAACTGGCTGGTCAGCCAGGGCCTTGAAGGTCTGCCCGAAAACGATCTGATCCGCGGCTTCTGCGAGCGCTGCCGCGCCGGGGGTCTCGACGTGTCGCGCGCGATGGTCTTCATCGACACCTTGCACCCGATCTTCGAAGGCCGCGGGTTTCGCTGGAACGACACCGCGACCAACGAGAGCGACGCGTTCGAATACGGATCGACCGAGCAGGGCGACAATGCGCAGAACTGGCGGCGGAGCGTGTTCTATCACATGCTCGAAAACGGCCAGAGCGAACTGGCGCTCGATCTCGCCCAAGGGGCTGCGCAGAATTTCGGGATGATCGACGACCTCGCGGCCAAGGGACACAAGCATTTCGTGTCCTATGTCCACCACTTCGGCGAGGCCGGCACCATGGGGCAGATGGACTGCGTCTATTCCTACTGGACCACGCGGCGCGGCGACGGATTTGGCGAGCAGGGGATGGCGGCGCTGCGCGACCTGGTGCCGGTGCTGGGGCTCGCGATCAAATCCGCAGCCCAAGCCGACATCGCCAAGACGCTGGGCCGGGTCTATCTCGGTCGCGACGCCTCCGAGCAGGTGCTGCGCGGGCGGATCATGCGCGGCGTCACCGAGCGCATCAATGCGGTGCTGTGGTTTTCCGATTTGCGCGGTTCGACGGCGATCAGCGAGGGCATGGAGCCGTCCGAGATCATCCCGTTCCTCAACGATTACGCGCAGGCCTCGATCGACGCCATCCACGAGGCCGGCGGCGAGGTGCTGAAGCTGATCGGCGACGGCGTGCTCGGCATGTTCACCCACGAGAATCTCGCGGTCGCCAAGCGCGCGGCGCTGCGCGCCGAACACCGCTTTCGCCGCAACATGCGCGCGCTCAACAGCCGCCGCGCGGCGGACCAGCGGCCGGTGACGACGGCCCATGTCGGCCTGCATGTCGGCGAGGTGTTTTACGGCAACATCGGCAGCGAGGACCGGCTTGATTTCACCGTGGTCGGACCCGCCGTCAACGAAGTCAGCCGCATCGCCTCGATGTGCCGCTCGGTCGAGCGGGAATTGCTGATGTCGTCGGCGTTCCGCGGCGGGCTGGATGCCGCGGGGCGCAACTACCTGGTATCGACCGGCCGCTTCGCGCTGCGCGGCATCAGCCGCGCGCAGGAACTTTACACGCTCGATCCGGACATTGTCGCCGATGAGGTCGTGGCCGGGAAATACGAGCGATACCTGGCGCCTTGAGCGAGATCAAAGGCAGCTCGCGGATTGCCGTGACACAACAAGTTCGAATGGAAGGAAGTCAGCATGTCTGCATCCGAGATCGCACATCGTCATTTTTCCTCAGCCGTCGCGGAAGCGGAGAGTGCGGGGCAGGACGCGGATAGCCTCTGCCGCGCGCTGCTCAGCCTCGTTGTCTCGAAATATCTCGAGAGCAGGGCGGTTGGCGACGTCCAGTCGGAGCTCCGCTTCATTGCCGACAATTGCGATCCCGACACCGATTTCAACTTCATGCGGCCTTAGCTTTGGCCGATCCCGATCGATTCGGTTTCCGCAACCGGTTCGGCCTGCTGCCTGAAGTTGAGGATCGCCATATGGACCAAATGCAGCTTGCCGCGGACGGCCGGTGTCAACTGGAACGGATAGGCGTCGTTGAGGCCCATCGAGCGGTTGAGTTCGTTGATGCTGTAGGCAACCGGGCTCCACGACGTCAGCAACGCCTCGAAGTCCGCTTCCAGATACGGATCTTCCAGGGTCTGGCGTGAACGCGCGTCGAGCGACAAAGGAAGCGCCGCGGCGGAATCCAGCGTCGCCACGATATGCAGGAAATGCGCAAACGTCTCCGCCCAATCCTCCCAGGGGTGCGAGGTCGCGTATTCGCTGATGAACGCAGCCCGGTCGTAGGAGCGATTGGTTCGCGCGTGATAGGCCTTCAATGCGGCCTCGTAGCTTGCGGACTCGTCGCCGAAGATCAGCCGGAATGCGCTTTGCAGGTTGGTTCCGTCGACCAGCACTTCCCAGTAGAAATGCCCGACCTCGTGGCGGAAATGGCCGAGCAGCGTCCGGTACGGCTCGCGAAACGCCACGCGTCGGCTTTCGCGTTCGGCGTCGTCGGCCTCCGCGAGGCTGAGCGTGATCAGGCCGGCAAGGTGTCCGGTCAGAATCGGAAACCCTGCGGTCTCGTCCGACAGGATGTCGAAGCAGATCTGTTGTCCGGAGGGAACCGCAAGCGGCAGGCCGAGGCGGGCGAGGTCGTAGACCAGACGTCGCTTCGCGGTCTCGACCCGCTTCCACAGCATCACGTTGCGGTTCGATCCCAGATTGGGAATCGTGCGCGTCAGGCGGCAGGAATCGCAAAACGGATGGCCGTCATCGACCGACCAGTTGCAGCCGATCAAGGTGCGGTTGGCGCACGGCACCGCCGATTTCAAGGCGTCGAATGCAAGGCGCTTCAGATTGAAAGCCAGCGGTGTCTCGCAGGTCGGACACTGCTCCAGCTCAAAGAACGTGGCGGTCCGACAGTGGGGGCAAAGCAGTTGCCTCATGCGCATCCTTGTCCTGCGATGGACAAGGAGCATAGCCGGTTTTGGCCCCGTAGGGTGGGCAAAGCCACCGGGTCGCGCGAACGCGCGCCCGATGACCGGCTTCACGTGCCCACCATTCGGAAGATGAGGGGATTGAGGGTGGGCACGGCGCAAACGCGCCTTTGCCCACCCTACGGGTGCTAAGTGAGCCCGGCGCGCCGGAACCCCTCGACATAATGCTCGCGTTCGGCGGCGTGTTCGAACGGCATCTGGCTGGCGAGCCAGGTCAGCGAAATATCGGGCTGCGCGCGGCGAAGTTCCTGCAACGCCGCTTTCGCGACATCGCGCCGACCCGCCATTCCTGCGGCTGCGGTCAGCACCCGGTGGGCGCCGGAAAAATCGCTTCGTTGCCGCAATCCTTCGCGGGCCAGGCGGATCGCTTCGTCGTAATTGCGGCCGACATACTGGCAATAGGCGGCGACGCCACAATAAACCGCGGCGAACGGGTCGCGTGGACTGAATCTCAGCGCCTGGCGTGCGGTGCGATCACCGTCCTCCCAGCGCCCCCGATAGGCAAGGGCGACGCCGTAGAGGCCGCGGGCCGGCGAGAAATTGGGGTTCAGCCGCAGCGCCAGTTCGAACTCGGCGATGGAGTCGTCGAAGCGACGCGTGAACATATAGACGCTGGCCAGCGCAAAATGCGCCCAGGCGTCCTCGCTGTCGGCGCGGATCGCCGCCAGTGCCGCGCGTTCCGCAGCCGGGACCGCCTTCGGCATCTCTTCCCAGCCCATATGGGCCGAGAACGTATGGCAGGACGCCAGCAGGCTGAGCGCCTGGCCGTAGCCGGGATCGACCGTGATGGCCTTTTCGAGCAGCGCCTGCGCCACCAAATTGTCCTGCCGCGTCACGCGCCAGTAATGCGACAGCGCGCGCATCACCAGATCCCAGGCGTCCATATTGTCGGGCGCCTTGCGGCGAGCGTGAAATTCCTCGGCGGCGTATAGTTGCGGTTCGATCGCCGCCACCACGGCCTGGGTGATTTCGTCCTGCACGGCGAAGACGTCGGCGAGGCCGCGGTCGTAGCGCTCCGCCCACAGGTGGCTGCCGGTGACGACGTCGACGAGCTGGGCCGTGATGCGCACCTGATCGCCGTCCTTGCGCACGCTGCCTTCGACGACATAACCGACGCCGAGTTCCTCGCCGATCTGCCGGTGATGGACCGACTTGCCCCGGTAGATGAAGGACGAGTTGCGGGCGATCACATAGAACCAGCGCAGCTTCGACAGCGCCGTGATGATGTCCTCGGAGATGCCTTCCGAAAAATATTCCTGCTCGGGTTCGCCGCTGATGTTGACGAACGGCAGCACGGCGATGGCGGTGCGATCGAGCGCCGGCAGTTGCCGGTGGGCTGTCTGGCCGGGCTGTTCCGACGTCGGCGTCCGGCCGATGCCTGCTTCCGCGCCGTCCTGGTGCACCTGCACGTCGCCGACGAAGCGGAAGCCCTTGCGCGGGATGGTCCGGATCACGGCCTGGTTCTTGCCGCTGTCGCCGACCGCCCTGCGGGCGGCGTTGATTCGGCTGGTCAACGTCGATTCGGAGACGATACGGCCGTCCCAGATGCTTTCGATCAGATCGTCCTTGCTGACGACCCGCTCGCGGTTCTCCACCAGATAGATCAGGAGGTCGAATACCTGCGGTTCAACGGCAATGCCTTCGCCAGCGCGGGTCAATTCCCGCAGGTCGACATCGAGCACATGTTCGGCAAAGCAAAATCGCACGTGTTTCATCCCAATGGTCCTGCCGTAACGTCTGGATCCGGATGTACGCCGCCAAACCCGCACTGAGAGTGCGAAATCTCACAGAAAGGGGCGTCTCGCTGAAAAATCACGATGTTCTCAAGGTGAAATCAGCGCGGAGTCAGAGTCTTTATGTCTGCGCAGGGCCATGTTCGGTTCATCGCGGTTGCCCCCGTAGCCGCTCTCGCGACCGATAGGGAGATCCCGATGGCCAGCCCGGCATCCGCAGCAGCGACCCAATCCGGCACACAATCCTCGAATCCCGCCCCCGATCTGGTCGCGCTCAAGACGCGACAACAGGTCGCGTGGTCGTCGGGCAACTACGCCATCGTCGGCTCGACCTTGCAGATCGTCGGCGAGCAGCTCTGCGAGGCGCTCGATCTCAAGTCCGGCTCGAAGGTGCTCGATGTCGCCGCCGGCAACGGGATGATGAGCCTCGCTGCGGCGCGGCGCTGGTGCGACGTCACCTCGACCGACTATGTGCCGGCCTTGCTTGATCGCGGCCGCGCGCGTGCGACCGCGGAAGGCATGACGATCGCCTTCGAGGAGGCCGACGCCGAGAACCTGCCGTTCGACGACAACAGCTTCGATACGGTGGTCTCCACTTTCGGCGTCATGTTCACACCGAACCAGGACCGGGCCGCGGCCGAGCTGATGCGCGTGTGCAGGCCGAAAGGGCAGATTGGCCTCGCAAACTGGACGCCGGATGGGTTCATCGGGCAGGTCTTCAAGATACTGGGTAAATATTTGCCGCCGGCGGCCGGCACCAAGTCGCCGGCGCTGTGGGGCACGCGCGCGCGCCTGACCGAAATGTTCGACGCGGGGGCGCAGTCGATCAAGGCGGAATCGCGGCTGTTCAATTTTCGCTACCGTTCGCCGGCGCACTTCCTTGACGTGTTCAAGAATTATTACGGCCCGGTGCTGAAGGCGTTCGCAGCCCTTGAGCCTGCAAAACAGGAAGAACTGCACAACGACCTGCACGCGCTGATCGTGCGCATGAACCGTTCCGGCGACGCCACCATGGTGGTGCCGAGCGAATATCTCGAGGTCGTCATCACCAAGCGTTGAGCGCGGGAATAGCGATCAACGTCTCTCGATCCGGACCGTGATGCGGTCCGGGTCGGGAGCGGCGTCGTACCGCCAAGCCCTCGTCAGCGCCGATCTACAATCAGGAATACTTCGATGACATCAGTGATACATGCTTCTTTCGCCAAGCCCTCCAAAACCGCCGCCAAAACAACTGTGGTGGCGCTGCATTGCTCGCTCGGTTCGGGACGGCAATGGAGCAAGCTGGCCGACGAACTCGGGCGCAGCCACCAGTTCATCGCCCCGGATATTTCCGGCTACGGCACCAACACCTGGGCGCTGGATCTGCCGCTGACGCTGGCGGAAGAGGTCAGGTGCGTGAGCGGTCATCTCAATGATGCGGCCGGGCCGTTCCATCTCGTCGGCCATTCCTACGGCGGTGCCATCGCCTTCAAGATCGCCACCGACCCGGCCTACGCGCACCGCGTCCGCAGCCTGACCCTGATCGAGCCGGTGCTGCCGACGCTGCTGCGCGAGACCGACTCGGACCGGCGGCTTCATGCGCGTTTCGCGCAGCTGGCGCGGGACGTTTCCGAAAACCTCTGGAACGGATCGGTGCTGGAAGCGATCGACCAGTTTGTCGAGTTCTGGAACGGGTCCGGACCGCAGGATCCGCTGCCGGCGACCACGCGGTTGCGGATGATCGAGCGCGCGGACAAGCTGGCCTTCGATTTTTCGGCGGCGCTGGCGGAAGAAAACCTCACCATTGCCGCGGCCTCGCTTCGCGTCCCGACGCTGCTGTTTTCGGGCGGCACGTCGCCGTATTTCACCCAGCGCATCGTGCGGCGTCTTGCCGCGATCGTGGAAGGCGCCGAGGTCAGGCATCTGCCCGAAGCCGGCCACATGCTGGCGATATCGCATGCATCCGTGATCAACCCGGAGATTGCGAAGCACATTGCACGGGCCGATGAACTTGCCGGGCTCTCGCTCGGACTCAATCAAATCGACCTCGGGGAACCGCCGCTTCGGTTCGAGCGGCGCGCGGTGTCCGACCGGGTCGCGGAAGAAAAGTCCTGACGCGTCAAGCGTCCTGACGCGTCATGGGCGCCGGCCGCCATCGCGTGGCCGGCGGCCCGTCTACAACGACGTTGAACGAAGTCCGTAACATCAGAGAGGACCAACATGCCGACCAACAGCAAGCATCCGGAGACGCTCGTCCTGCATTCCGGCTATCGCAGCGACCCCACCACGACAGCGGTCGCGGTTCCGATCTACCAGACCACCAGTTTCGAATTCCGCGATACCGCGCACGCCTCCAACCTGTTCGCCCTGGCGGAGATGGGCAACATCTACAGCCGGATCGGCAATCCCACCTGCGACGCGCTGGAGACGCGGCTGGCCGCGCTCGAAGGCGGTGTCGCGGGTCTCGCGCTCGGGTCCGGGCAGGCGGCCTCGCTGTTTGCGGTGCAGAACATCTGCCACGCCGGCGACAATTTCGTCGCGGCCACCGATCTTTACGGCGGCACCTGGAACCTGTTTGCGAACACCTTGAAGACGATGGGCATCGAGTGCCGCTTTGTCGATCCGTCCGACCCCGAGAATTTCCGCCGGGCGACCGACGCGCGCACGCGCTGCTACTACGCCGAGACGCTTCCAAACCCGAAGCTCACGGTGTTTCCGATCGCTGAGGTGGCGAAGATCGGCCGCGAGCTCGGCGTGCCCCTGATCATGGACAACACGGCGGCTCCCGTGCTGTGCCGGCCGCTCGACCATGGCGCTGCGATCGTCGTGCATTCGACCACCAAATATATCGGCGGCCACGGCACTTCGATCGGCGGCATCATCATCGACGGCGGCAATTTCGATTGGGCGAAGCACAAGGATCGCTTCCCGATGCTCAATACACCCGATCCGAGCTACCACGGCGCGGTCTGGACCGAGGCCGTGAAACCGCTGGGGCCGGTTGCCTACATCATCAAGGCCCGCGTCACCCTGCTGCGCGACGTCGGCGCGCCGATGTCGCCGTTCAACGCCTTCATGTTCATCCAGGGACTGGAGACGCTGCCGTTGCGGATGCGGGTTCACTGCGAGAATGCCAATGCCGTGGCCAAACACCTTGCCAAACATCCTGGGATCACCAAGGTGATCCATCCCTCGCTCATGACCGGTGAGGCAAAGCGGCGTGCGGACGCCATGCTGTCGCGCGGCTACGGCGCGCTGCTGGGGTTTGAACTGAAGGGCGGCATGGATGCCGGCCGCCGCTTCATCGACGGGCTGAAGATGTTCTATCACGTTGCCAACATCGGCGACGCCCGCAGCCTTGCGATCCACCCGGCCTCGACAACGCATTCCCAGCTCTCGCCCGAGGAGCAGGGCATGACCGGCGTGACGCCGGGTTATGTCAGGCTCTCGATCGGCATCGAACATATCGACGACATCCTGGCCGACCTCGACCAGGCGTTGGCCGATGTAGAGGGGCTCTCAAAGGCCGCCTGAGATGGCGGCAAACAGCGCGGAAATGTCACCCACAAAGCGAAGGGCCTGCCGCAAGGCAGGCCCTTTTGCTAAAGCGTTTTCAAGCGAAGCATGCTCTCGGACTTGATCCGGGGGTGGCCGCCGGTTCGCGTAAAGAAAACGCGTCAAAACAAAACTCTTGCCGGTGGGCGAGCGCTCAGTCTAGCTGGTACGGATTGTCCAAGGCGTGCTCGATCTGCGAGCGGCACAGGCCGATATCGCGCAGTTGCCGGTCACTGAAGCTGAGCAGCATTTTTCGCGCGGCCTCGCGCTCTGTGCGGGCGATCCAGGCCGCCAGCCAGTGGTTGATGCGATTGCCGAGATAGGCGGCGAACTTGCGGGCTATCGGAACGGTCGCGGCAGAGCCGGGAATGTTGGTAATCATGGTCATGGCTTGTCATCCTGTTTGGGACTCGCCGGAGCGAGAATGCTGACACCATGACCGCAGTGCGGGAGAAAGACTTTCAGGGGGCTTTGATTTGTCGTCCACCCGGGTTTGAGAAACCCCCGATATGTTGCGGACTTGTAATTTTACTTAACTCCCGCCGTGCGATGTAATGCATAAATTGCGCGAAGCAACCTGGCTGAGCATCACTTGCGGCCGGGCCGATGCTCGAATCGGCCCAGACGTAACTCTCGATGAGGCGTCGATGAAAAGTCCTCGCGTTTCCGGTCTGGGGATCGTGCTCGGCACGATCATGCTGACGGCGTCGATCTGTGGCGCTTCCGCTCAGGAAAAACCGCAAGAGAAATCTCCCGACAAATCCCAAGGCAGCGCAGAGGCGGTCTGGCCGACCAAGGGATGGCAGACGTCCACGCCGGAAGAGCAGGGCATGGATTCGGCGTCGTTGGCCAAACTGGTCGCGTACGGTACCGGCCGCAGCTTTGACAGCCTGCTGATCGCGCGGCATGGCAAGATCGTGCTGGACACCTATTATGCGCCGTATAGCGCCGACATTCCGCACATCATCAACTCCGCCACCAAGGCCGTGATCGGCACCCTGGCGGCAATGGCGATGAAGGACGGTCTGCTCGACAGCACGGACCATCCGATGCTCGACTTCTTTCCCGAGCACGGCATCCAGGTCTTCGATGATCGCAAGAAGGCGATAACGGTGCAGCACTTGCTGGACATGACATCTGGAATCGATTGGCGCGAACCGACGGACGGGCTGCCGGTCACGTTTTTCCAAATGGAACGCAGCCCGGACTGGACCAAATTCATTCTCGATCGTCCGATGTCGAACGCGCCCGGGGATATCTTCAACTACAACAGCGGCAATCCGCATCTGCTCTCGGCCATTCTGACCAAGCTGACGGGGATGAGTGCCGAAGATTTTGCCAAGGCCCGGCTGTTCGGCCCGCTCGGGATCGACGAATGGCGTTGGCGGCGTGATCCGCAGGGCGTCTCGACCGGAGGCAATGGCCTGGCGCTGTTGCCGCGCGACATGGCCAAGATCGGTTACCTCTATCTGCGCAGCGGCCAATGGGAAGGCAAGACATTGCTCCCGCCGGCCTTTGTCGAACAATCGAGCCACGCCACGATCAACATGAACCTGAGGTTCGAGCCGGCGTTCCGGTATTCCAATTACTTCTGGGCGCTGCCGGACCGGAACGTCTACATGGCAGTCGGCTACCATTGCCAGGTCATCATGGTGTTTCCGGCGCTGGACATGGTAGCGGTGACGACGGCCAGGGACTTTTATCCGTTCGGCGTCGTGACAGACTTGATCTCCGGTGCGGTGAAGTCAGACACCGCATTGCCGCCGTCACCCGATGGCGCAAACCTGCTGGCGAATGCGGTCCGCGAAGTTTCAACGGAGAAGCCGAACGAGGTCGGCACTACGCCTGAGACCGCGGCGGCGATCTCGGGAAAGATCTACACCTTTCCCGGCAACGGCCTCGGTTTGAAATCGCTCTCGCTGACGCTGACCGGTTCGCAGCCGCGCATCGATCTGGAATTTTTTGACCGCGACCCGACGGCGCCGTCGCGCAAGGTTGGCGGTCCGATCGGACTCGATGGGCGGTATCAAAAGGGCGATACGACCCCGGCCGGCGTTTCGGCGGCGAAGGGAAGCTGGTCGAGCGACCATACCTTCCTGCTTCGCCGCCTGATCCTGGGCGCGGGCTTGGCCGAGCAGAAGTACACGTTGTCGTTCGACGACGAGAAGCTGAGCGTCCGCGGGATCGACCGGAATGGCCGAGAAGTTTCAGTCGACGGCGGATCGTGGCGCAAGTCCTGACCGGATCCGGCGGCTATGCCGCCTTGGCGCGCAGCGTGTAGAGCCCGAACGCCACCAGCGAAAACACCGTCAGCACGACGCCGAGCGCAAACAGTGCCTGGTGCGAAATCGTCGCCGCCAGCCAGACGCCGATCGCCGCCGACATCATCTGGAAGAAGCCCACCAGCGCCGATGCCGCGCCGGCCCGGTCGCCGAACGGCGACAGCGCCTGCGCCGTGCCGAGCGGATTGACGATGCCCATGCCGAGCAGGAACACGCACATCGCGACGAGGAACGGCAGGAACGAAGGCGCGTACAGCGCAACTGAGAGGATCGCGATGCCGCCTGCGGCCGCCGCCCACAATCCGCCGCGGATCGAGCGGTCGAGGCCGTAGCGCGGCGCCAGCTTGGTCGCGAGCATGCCGGCGGCGAACACGATCATCACGGTGCCGGCGAAAAACAAACCCAATTGAATGGGCGTGAACTGCATCGCCTCGATCAGCACCCGCGGCGCGGCCGAGAACATCGCGAACAGGCCACCCATGATCAGGCTGACGGTGGTGGCCGGGACGATAAAGCGCCGGTCGGTGATCAGGCTTGCGTAGTTCTTTGCAATCGCCAGCGGGTCGAGCGGAGTCCGCGTTGCGTGATGGGTTTCGCCGAACACCGTGTTGTAGGCCAGCGCGCCAAGCGCGGCAAAGGCGGCGACCAAAGCGAATTCGGAACGCCATCCAAAATAATGATCGAGCGCGCCGCCGAGCAGCGGCGAGAAGCCCGGCGCCGCCGCCATCGCAATCATGATCAGCGCCATCGCGCGGGCGAGTGCCGCGCCGGAGAACATATCCCGCGCAATGGCGCGCGACAGCACCGACGTGGCGCAGGCGCCGGCCGCCTGGATGACGCGGCCGGTCAACAGGCCCGGCAGGTCGGTGGCAAGGCCGCACCAGGCGCTGCCGGCAAAGAACACCGCGAATCCGATCAGCACCGGCCAGCGACGGCCGTAGCGATCCGAGATCGGTCCGACCACGAGCTGGCCGAGCGCGAATACTGCGAGGAAGATGGTGATCGCCGAAGTAACCGCGGCACTCGTGACGTTCAGCGACGCCGCCATCTGCGGCAGCGACGGCAGCAGGATGTTGGTCGCGAGCGTGCCGGTGGCGGCAAGGCCCGCCAGCACCGCGATCTGCACGAAGGTGGAGGAGGCCTCCGGACGAGGGGCGGCGTCGATTGCGATGGTCTGGTCGGCCATGGAAGGGTTCCCGCTTCGATATAAAATGACGTATATCATATAAAGCGGGTTAGGGAAGAGAAATGGACGGAATTCAGTCCGTCATGGCCGGGCTTGACCCGGCCATCCACGTGCTTTTCCGCAATTCAAAAGGGAAGTCGTGGATGCCCGGGGCAAGCCCGGGCATGACGTTGTGAAGACGTCCGCATCAACACGCCCGCAGCGCCGCCGGGCCATCACCGACCATGTCCGGCTGCCGCGCCAGCGACACCGCCGGCGACAGCAGGATCACCAGCGCCTGCAAGGCGAAGATGGCGGCGGCGAGGTAAAGGCAGGCCTCGGCGCCGTAGAAGCCGCCGACGACGGCGGCAAGCAGCGAGCCGAGCGGCCTCGCGCCGTAGCTCATGATGTTGATGGCGGAGACGCGCCCGAGCAGCGACGGCGGCGTCACGGACTGGCGCAAGGTCGTGGTCGAGATCACCCACATGATCGGGCCGACGCCGAGCAGGAAGAAGCTCAGGGCAGCCAGCCATGGCGTCGGCACGATCGTGGTCAGCGCCATCCCGCAAGCGGCAACGAAGCCGGTGACCGGGCCGAGGCCTATCACGGTGCCGAAGGCGAGGCGCTTCATCACCCGCGTCGCGCAGAGCGCGCCGACCACCATGCCGACGCCGTACATGGCCAGCGTGGTGCCGACGCCGGTCGCCGAAAGCCCGAGATGGCGCACCGCATAGGGCACGAACACGGCGAGCAGCAGGAACGAGGCCGTGTTGAAGATGAACTGGGTGATGAACACCGGCCGCAGCAGCGGGTGATGCAGCACGAAGGCCGCGCCTTCCCTGATTTCCTGCAGCGGATGACGCCGTGGCACAGGCTGACGCGCCGGCTCGTAGATGCCGGACAGCAACACGACAGCGATCACGGACAGTGCCGTTGCAAAGCCGAACGCCGGCGCGGCCCCGACCCATCCGACCAGCACGCCGCCCAGCGCAGGCCCGCTTGCAAAGGCCACAGTGCGCGCCAGCTCGATCCGCGCATTCGCGGCCGGCAATTGTTGCGCATTGACCAGCGACGGCACCAAAGCGGGCGCGGCGACGCTGTAGGCCACGGTGCCGCAGACCGCGACAAAGCCGAGCAGCGCCAACAATGGCAGCGTCATCAGGTTGAGCCAGAGCAGCAGCAGGATTCCGGCGAGCGCGGCAGCGCGCAACGCCTCCGAACCCACCATCACGGCGCGCCGCGAAATCCGGTCGGCGAGCAGGCCGGCGGGAATCGCGAACAGGATGAACGGCAGCGTCAACGCGGTCTGCAATAGCCCGGTCTGGCCTTCGCCGACGCCAAGCAGCAGCACCGCAACGATGGGCGCCGCGGCCAGCGCAATCTGCTCGGCGGATTGGGCGGCGAGGTTGGACCAGGCCAGGCGGTTGAAGGTTGGGGGCAGGCGGGGTGTTTCGGCGGCGGACATGGCGGTGATTCCCTGAATATTCGGTTGGCAGCCATTGTCCGGGGAGCGGCCCCCCAAACCCACCCGATTCCCGACAAGGGAAGCCGATGATCAGGAGTCATCGGCAAGTTGTTTTGTTTGAAACGCGTTCCGAACCACCCTTGGCGTACCGCCCTTTGCGTACAGCAACACACGGTCGAATGCACAGCCAACACGGCCGGTGGCGGTCTCCTCTGCGGGATTTCGAGCCAGCTGGGCGGCGCTGCGCGGCGCCTCGTTGTTAAACTCCTTTAGACTCCATCAAGGGCCGACCTTGTAGTTCAGGCCGACGCGGATGACGTGATCGTGGACGGTTGTCGAAAATTGGTCGTTTCCACCAAACGGATTCGGCATGCTGCGCGCCACGCCACCGAGGTCGAGATAGAGGTACTCGGCTTTCGCCGTCCAGCGCTCCGACAGCGCCGCCTCGATGCCGCCGCCCGCGGTCCAACCCGATTTGACCTCGCCGAAATTACCCGACGCGAACACGAAGTTATTGTCGCGATCGACATAACTCGTCTCCACGCGCCCCAACGCAGCACCAGCCGTGCCATAAACCAATAGCGGTCCCGAGCCGTAGCCGATGCGTCCGCGCAAGGTCGCAAACCAGGGAAGCCGGGTTGTGAGATCGATGCTTTGAGCCGGCAAACAAAAGTCGAAGCAATCCTTCTGGCGTTGATCGTTGAGCTGAATGTCGCCTTCGACGCCGAGAACCAGATTTTGCGTCTGCCAGTTCGCACCAGCCTGAAGGCCGCCATTCAGGGAACGGGCGGCGAAACTGGTTTGATTGAAGACCGCGTTGTCGAAGCCGAGCGCCCCGGGCCCGTTCGCAACGCCGGCTCCGAGATTGCCACCGACATAGAAGCCGGTCCAGTTGTAGGCCGGCGGCGGCATCATCGCATATGCGCCTGCGAAACTTCCCGCCCCGGCGCCCCGGCTCGGATCGTTGAACAGGTAGTTCACGCCGACGCGGAAGACGTGCTCGTGAATATCGATCGCATATATCTGGGAACTCTGAAATCTGAAGGGGTCGACGAGCGTGTGATTGATCCGGCCGAAATCCATGTAGAGGTATTCGACCTTGGCGGTCCAATGTCCGCCGAGGGCGGCTTCGATGCCGCCGCCCAGTGCCCATCCGGTCCTGGCGTCGTTGAAAGTACTGACGACATCCGGCTGAAAGAAAGAAGCCTGTGAGAGTGAGGTCTTCACGTTGGTGAACGCTGCGCCGCCCGTTGCATAGATCAGGGCTGGTCCCATCGTATAGCCGACGCGGCCACGCGCGGTCGCAAACCACGACAGTTCCTGCGTCGCCTTGAAGGTGAACCCTGGAGCGCAAAAATCGAAACAGGTCGGCGATTGCGAAAGCGCACTGGCCTGGATGTCGCCCTCTACACCGAGCACCCAACGGCCCGCCTGAAAATTGTAACCGAGCTGAGCGCCGCCGAGCCAGCCGGAAGGCGCGAGCATGGGGTGCTCGCCGCCGTCTGTGGCCCGACTGAACGACATATTGACCGGATCGGAGGCGGCTCCGTAGCCCATATTTGCGCCGACATAGAACCCGGTCCAATTATAGACCGGCGCGACGATCGGCGGCGCCTTGGTATAGGCGGCCGGGGGCAAGTCTGCGGCAGCCGCTACACCGATGCCAAGGATCGTGCCACCGGCAACGATGGAAGCGATAAGTGTTGAAATTCGCATGGGGATTCTTTCAGCCAGTGGTCGGTCTGGCTGTGACTTATCGGGTGCGGAAGCGAACCTGTCTTGGTCGGACCGGAACAGCCGGTAGGTCAATCCGGCCCCTTGGCTACTTGGGTTCAGCCTGTGGCTCGATCGGCACAGGTCGCGCATGGGACATTGTCCCAAACGGAACGCTGGATAGGACAATACGGAACGAGACGTACTGATCGATCAGGCGTTCGCGCATGATCGGGAATCCTGCGGCGACGCCGCCGGCGCTCGGCCATTTGAACCGGCAGCCGCCGGGGTGCTACCAAGAACAACGATTGCTCTTACAGGCCGGGGGCCTATGCAGGACCTGCAACCGTTTCGGCATGTTCGGATTTCGACTGAGGATATTCCCGAAAAAAAACGTCTCGCTACCTGGCGCGAGATTTATGGGCGAGGGATTGGCAGTGTCGATATCGATCCGATCGGCGATGCGCCGTTCCGTGCCGATGTCACGTTCAGCTTGCTGCCCGACCTCCGCATTGCAGTCGGCTCGCGAACCCCGGCGCATTACCGGGTAACGCGCGAGCTTGTGGGGCGGGGCCGCGATGGCATCGTCATCAGCATATTGCGGAGCGGCGCCGCCAGCGCCACGCAATTCGGCAAGGAACTGATAAGCGGTGTCGGCAGCGCCAGCGTGTTGTCTTCTGACACTCCCTCGACGAGCACTTTGCATACTGATGGCAGCTTCATCACTCTCGGCTTGTCGCGGCCGGCCATTGCCGCGCTTGTTCCCAATCTTTCGTCGGCCTTCGGCCGGCCGATTCCGAGCGAGAATCGAGCGTTGCGTCTCCTGACCAGGTATCTCGACATCGTCCAGGTCGGCGATGAATTGGAGAACCACGAAATCGCGCATAGCGTGTCGACGCACATTTTCGATCTTGCCGCGCTCGCGCTTGGTGCTCGCGGCGACAGCGCCGATATCGCCAAACAGCGTGGCGCAAAGGCCGCGCGCCTCGCTGCGATCAGGTCCGACGTCCTGGGCAGGCTTGGCCATGGCGATCTATCCGCGGATGACATTGCTGCGAGTCACGGAATTTCATCTCGCTATCTGCGCAAACTATTCGAGGAGGCGGGCTCGTCGTTTTCCTCGTTCGTCCTCGCTGAACGCCTGATCGGGGCCCGTCGAATGCTGGTCGATCGGTATTATGCCCATCTTAACATCGCGCAGATCGCCCATGAAAATGGCTTCGGCGATGTCTCCTACTTCAATCGGGCGTTCCGTCGCCAGTTCGGTGCCACGCCGTCCGATTTCCGCGATGCTGCGAAACGGGAATGGCTGGCCTGACGCTTCGCCTGTGGGGGCAGGCATGATCCGCGAGCAAATTCGAGAAACAAGCAACCAGGGATATCGTCGCGGCCTCGCGCATTCTTTGTAGCGGCCCTCGTTGTGATCGTCACATTTACATGCGCTCGAGCCGAGCCCGGCCCGTGCAAACCAGATCCCTTGAACCAAAATCACCGAGGATACGACGGTTCGTAAGGGGAATCGCATGTATGTGACGTAGGTCGGGGTTTGATGTGCGAAGATGACAGGGTCGATCCCTTAACGTTTTCCCTGCCGGCAGGCGACCGTTCGCTTGCCGGGGCCATCATGCAGGGGCGCGACCTCATGGGCGCACAACTGGCCTATGTCGATCTCACCGGTGCCGACCTCTATTGGGGGTCGCTGCAGGGTTGCGTGCTACAGGGGGCTATCCTGCGGGACTGCTGCCTTCGTGGCGCCTCGATGGTGAAAGCGAATTTGCGCGGGGCTGATCTGACCCACGCGAACCTCTCACTCGACAATCTCGGCGGTACTACCAAACTCGAGGACGCGGATCTCACGGGCGCCGATCTACGGCGCGCGAATATTGGAGGAGCTGTTTTCACGCGTGCGATCCTCGTGGGAGCGGATCTGCGCGGCGCATGGGCTCGATCGATCTTTCCCAGAGACCGTCCCACGCGTTTCGACGGCGCAGACCTGACAGACGCGCGGTTGGGCGGCTTGGATTTGACCGGCTGCATCTATAACGACGAAACGCGCTTCCCCCGCGCCTTCAACCCGCGCAATGCCGGGATGTCCATGTCAGGGACATTGAACAGCTGAAACGGAAGACCAAGAAACGCACCGGCAAACCGGGACAGCGGAACTAGGCGGATCCGGTCAAGCTCACCGAGGGGTGGCCGGCCGCGTGCGCCGGCGTCACGAGAGACGGGGCTCGAACCCGCGGCCTCCGCCGTGACAGGGCGGCGCTCTAACCAACTTGGCTAGATGCAGTTGCAAATGAGTTGCAATAAGGTCGGAGTTCGGTCATCCTGCTGAAATGGATGCACGAACCCCAAAATTGCGCCCTCAAACCGTGCCCGCGAGCGGCGCAGGCTGGCGCGCGGACGCGGCGGCAGGCACCCAGCGCAGCCTGCCGGAGGTCAATGCGACCGTCGCGGTCCCCGTCTTTGGCGGCCACTGGGCGCGGCGCCTCTTGGCCTTCCTCGGCCCGGGCTACCTGGTCTCGGTCGGTTACATGGATCCCGGCAATTGGGCGACCGACCTCGCGGGCGGTTCGAAGTTCGGCTACACGCTGCTGTCGGTGATCCTGCTGTCGAACCTGATGGCGATCCTGCTGCAGGCGCTGGCCGCACGGCTCGGCATCGCCACCGACCGCGACCTGGCGCAGGCCTGCCGCGCCAGTTTTTCGCGCCCGGTAAACCTGCTGCTGTGGTTCGTCTGCGAAGCCGCGATCATCGCCTGCGATCTCGCCGAGGTAATCGGCACCGCGATCGCGCTGAAGCTCTTGTTCGGCATTCCCCTGATCGGCGGCGCGCTGATCACCGCGCTCGATGCCTTCCTGCTGCTGTTGTTGATGAACCGCGGCTTTCGCTTTCTCGAGGCGTTTGTCATTGCGCTCCTGATCGTGATCGCGGTCTGCTTCGGCATTCAGATTGCCGCTGCCGCGCCGCCAGTCGCAGCGATGCTGCGCGGCTTTGTGCCGTCGGCGGAGATCGTCACCAATCCCGAGATGCTCTACATCGCGATCGGCATCATCGGCGCCACCGTGATGCCGCATAATCTCTATCTGCACTCCTCGATCGTGCAGACCCGCGCCTATGAACGCACCGATGAAGGCCGCCGCGACGCCATCAAATGGGCGACGACGGATTCCACCATCGCGCTGATGCTGGCACTGTTCATCAACGCCGCGATCCTGATCGTCGCCGCCGCCACCTTCCATTCCAGCGGCCATTCCGATGTCGCCGAAATCGGCCAGGCGTTCGAACTGCTGACGCCGCTGCTCGGCCTCGGGATTGCCTCCACGTTGTTTGCGGTGGCGCTATTGGCCTCGGGCCTCAACTCGACGGTGACCGCGACGCTGGCGGGCCAGATCGTGATGGAAGGCTTTCTGCACCTGCGGCTGCCGAGCTGGGCGCGGCGGCTGGTGACCCGTGGCATCGCCATCGTGCCGGTGGTTGTCATCACCGCGTTCTACGGCGAGCGCGGCACCGCGGACCTTTTGGTGTTCAGTCAGGTCGTGCTGTCGATGCAACTGCCGTTCGCGGTGATCCCGCTGGTGCGGTTCGTGTCCGATCCGAACAAGATGGGCAAGTTCGCGATCTCGCGCTCCGTCGCGATCCTGGCGTGGATCGTGGCAGGGATCATCGTGGCGCTGAACGTGAAGCTGCTGTTCGATACGCTGTTTGGCTAGCTCAACTGTCATCGCCCGGCTTGACCGGGCGATCCAGTATTCCAGAGACGGTTATGATTTAGCCGAGAAGCCGCGGCGTACTGGATCACCCGCTTTCGCGGGTGATGACAACCGTGGCTTAGTCCTGCGGCTCGGCCAACCCTTCGCCGCCGGTCGCATCCACGCGCAGCCAGCCTGAGGGCGCCAGCCGCTGCTGCGGCAGGAAGCGGCCTTTGTAGTCCATCTTCTTGGAGCCTTCGATCCAGTAGCCGAGATAGACGTACGGCAGCCCAAGCCGGCGGGCTCGGGTGATGTGGTCGAGAATCATGAAGGTGCCGAGCGAGCGGCTCTGCTCCGAGGGCTCGAAGAACGAATACACCATCGACAGCCCGTCGCTGAGCACGTCGGTCAGCGCCACCGCGATCAGTTCGTCGCCGCGACCGGTAATTCCGGAGTCGATGCCGCGCTTGCGGTACTCGATGATGCGGGTCTCGACATGGCTGTCTTCCACCATCATCGCGTAGTCGAGCACGGTCATGTCGGCCATGCCGCCGTGGCGGTGGCGCTTGTCGAGATAGGCGCGGAACACCGAATACTGTTCCGACGTCGGCACCGCGCTGCGCTGCTCGCCGATGACGTCGGCATTGCGCGCCAAAATCTTGCGGAAATTGCGCGACGGGCGGAATTCGTTGGCGATCACCCGGATCGACACGCAGGCGCGGCACTGGTCGCAGGCAGGCCGGTAGGCGATCGACTGGCTGCGGCGGAAGCCGCCATGGGTCAAGAGATCGTTGAGGTCGCCGGCCTTGTCGCCGACCAGATGCGTGAACACCTTTCGCTCGTGCCGGCCCGGCAGATACGGGCACGGCGAGGGCGCCGTCAGGTAGAATTGCGGGGTGTCGCGGGAGTGCTGGGTCACGTCAGTTCGTCAGGCCTCCGAAGCAGGTAACGCTACATTCGCGCTCCGGAGCCTAACGGTCAATTGGTTTACCTCTGATCAATAAGAGCGCGCGGCCGGTGCCACCTGGGTCCGGATCGAGCTGTTGATAACCACGGTTCCCAGGACGATGTCGTGCAGCAGCCGGCGGCGGCCGTTGAACAGGCCGACCAGGAGCACCAGCGGCGACAGGAACGACACCGAGACCCAGAACAGCACGGCATGGGTGGCGCCGAGCACGAAATAGCCGGTTTGCCCGTACCAGGTGCGCAGCTCCAGATCCATTACGCGCATACCCATGGTGGCCGAATACGGCCCGCCGATCGAGGCGCCGTAATAGACGACGGCCCAGACCACGGTGGCCGGCCACGCCAGCCAGAACAGCGCCCAGCCGAGGCCAAGCGTGATCAGGCCGAACACGGCGATGAAGAGGTAGCCGAGGATGACCGGGACCGACAGCACGACAAGGTCGATCAGGAACGCAAACACCCGCCGCGTCAGCACGCCGCGAAACAGTTCCGGCTGCAGATACGGATCGAACGCATGCGGCGGGACGCCGCGAGCATTTGAGTCGCCGCCGTCGTACCCCGAACCGCTATAAGACATGGTCAGTCCTCCAGACCGCATATTCCCGGACCAGACATGGGAACGGGCCGCGTGGCCACAAGGGCGGCCGAACATTAACACGCCGCAATATTCCGGCGAATTTGGGGGCGCCGCCGCAGCGGGGGGAATAAACCATGGCGGCGGGCCTTATAGGTTGAGCGATTTGCCGAAAGGACGGTTCGATGGGCGATCAGGTGGAATTGCGTTGCCGCTGCGGCGAGGTCCGGGCGCGGGTCACGGACGCATCGCCCCGGGCGGTCAATCGCATTGTCTGCTATTGCGACGATTGCCAGGCTTTTGCCCACCAGATCGGCCGCGCCGACCTGCTCAATGCGCAAGGCGGCAGCGACATCGTCCAGCTTGCGCCGGCGTCGCTCACGTTTCTGCAGGGACAAGACCGGATCGTCGGACTGCGGCTGACGCCGAAAGGCCTGTTCCGGTGGTACGCGCGCTGCTGCAACACGCCCGTCGGCAACACGGCCACGCCCGCCATTCCCTTCGTCGGCATCGTCGCGCAAGGCTTCGACCATGCGACGCAGCAGGCCAAGGATGCCTTCGGGCCGTCGACCGGCGCGATACTGGGTAAGTATGCGGTCGGCACGCCGCCGGCCGGCTCGGCCGGGCTCAACCTTCTGCTGCTGTTGCGTGCCATCGGCAAGGTGCTCGGCTGGCGTCTGCGCGGAAAAGCGTGGCCGCACCCGTTTTTTAGGAAAGGTGAGGGCGTGCCGGTCTATCCGGTCACCGTGTTGTCGCGGGAACAGCGCGAGGCGCTCCGCCCGCTCTGCGGGCCGCGTCCGGCAGCTTCGTAGGGTGGGTTAGCCACCGGGTCACGCGTACGCGCGCCCGATGATAAACTCCGCGTAACCCACCGCGGTATCAACCGCGGATCGAGAAGTTGGTGGGTTACGGCTTCGCCTAACCCACCCTACGAATTACGATTCCGCCTTGATCTTTTCCGCCGCCTTCGGCGCAAAATACGTCAAAATGCCGTCGGCGCCGGCGCGCTTGAAGCCGACCAGGCTTTCCATCATCGCGCGTTCGCCGTCGATCCAACCGTTGTTGGCCGCACCCGCGATCATCGCGTATTCGCCGGACACTTGATAAACGAACGTCGGCACCGCGAACGTGTCCTTCACGCGGCGGACGATGTCGAGATAGGGCATCCCCGGCTTCACCATCACCATGTCGGCGCCTTCGGCGAGGTCGAGTTCGACCTCGCGCAGCGCTTCGTCGGAATTGGCGCTATCCATCTGGTAGGTGCGCTTGTCGCCGGTCAGCGTTTTC
This sequence comes from Afipia sp. GAS231, assembly GCF_900103365.1. Classification (NCBI taxonomy): domain Bacteria; kingdom Pseudomonadati; phylum Pseudomonadota; class Alphaproteobacteria; order Hyphomicrobiales; family Nitrobacteraceae; genus Afipia; species Afipia sp. GAS231. The sequence goes on along the minus strand of NZ_LT629703.1, from coordinate 459,808 downwards.
GCCGAACCGATGGCGTCGCGGAACGGCCCATAAAAGGCAGAGGCATATTTCGCGGCATAGGCCATGATCTGTACGTCGAGGAAGCCGGCCTCGTCCAGCGCGTCGCGGATGGCCCCGACGCGGCCGTCCATCATGTCGGACGGTGCGATGACGTCGCAGCCGGCCTCGGCCTGCACCAGCGCCTGCCGCACCAGCACCGCGACCGTCTCGTCGTTGAGGATTTTGCCGTCCTCGATCAACCCGTCATGGCCGTGGCTGGTGAAGGGATCCAGCGCCACGTCGCAGAGTATGCCGATGTCCGGAAATTCCTTCTTGATCGCGCGCACCGACTGGCAAACCAGGTTGTCCGGATTGAGCGCCTCGGAGCCGTGCTCGTCGCGCAAGGACGCTTCGGTATAGGGAAACAGCGCGATGCAGGGGATGTTCAGTTTCATCGCGCGCTCGGCATCGCGCACCGCCTGGTCGACGGTGATGCGATCGACGCCGGGCATGGAAGCGACGGGGGTGCGGGTATTGTGGCCATCGACCACGAACAGCGGCCAGATCAGGTCATCCGTGGTCAGCACGTTTTCGCGCACCAGCCGGCGGGCCCACTCGGCCTTGCGGTTGCGGCGGGGGCGGGTCACGAGGTCGAGAGGGGCAGCGGAGAGGGTGGTTGGCCGCCGGGGCGTGTCGCGCATTTCGATCGGACGCCCGAATTTGATCGCCATCTCTGAGGTACTCCCGGCAGGGTGTTTCGAATTGTTCCAGTTCTAGCATCCTGAGGCAGCCCCGTCACCGCAACAGCAATTGATTTTGCCGCCCAAGCGGGCCAAGAGTCGGCAGATGAGGTCATTGCTGCCGCCCATCCGCCCTGATTCCGACACCTGCTCGCCGATGCGCCGCCGGGAGAACCTGGATGTCTGACACCTCAGCCCGCGACACCCTGCGCGACCAGGCCCGCGACAACGCGCGGGACCGGGACAACGCGATGTCGGTGGCGGCGATTTCGTCGGAGCGGATCGAGCCCGACGACAATGGCTGGACCCGCCGGCTGGTGCTGTTCCTGCGGGTGATGGCGATCGTCTCGATCATCAAGGGCCTCTACCATTGGGCGCAGGTCACCGGCTTCATCGGCGGCGAGGAAGAAGCGTTCGAAAACCAGTCGATGGCCTGGCAGACCGCGACGATCTATTTCGCCGTGATCGAACTCGTCGCCGCCGTCGGCCTCTGGCTGGCGACGCCGTGGGGCGCCGTGGTGTGGCTCACGACCGTGGTGTCGATGGCGGTGATCGAACTGATGTTCCCGGGCATCTACGGCGGCAGCCTTACGGTGGTGGCGTTCGAAGCCGTGATGCTGGCAGCGTATCTCGCGCTGGCCTGGATGGCCGCGCGCGAACGGCCGCCATAGGCCAGGCGAGGTGGACCACTTCTCTCTCGCCCCGCAAGCGCGGCGAGGTGAACCAGTGCCGGCGCCGATTCAACTCAAAGCCATTACGCACCAGCGAGCCCGCGTGCTCACGCCAGATCGCCTCGTCATGGTTGGCAACAGGGCTGGCGGGGCGGGTCAGTGGTTTCTTCAGACCAATTGACCCACCCGCTGTACCCACGCCGTTACTTCATTACCTGGCGCAAGTCTTATCAGCTGCCAAAGCCGTCTGTGCCGATGCCTGTGTCGGATGAGCCGCACCGACAACTTTCATGCTGCCACCAGCGGCCGGCTGGGCATTGACGATCTGACACTTCATCGTCGCGGTATCTTGAGCCAGGTAGAACGAGGAAGCAGCAGCTGGCGGTGCTTGACCGACAGTTTTTTCCGGCTCAGCCGCAAATGATGGTGTAGCGAATGCGAGAATGGCGACGGTCGCTAAAAGAATTGTCTTCATGGTGTCTACCGGTTGTCGTGCGTCCAGTATTGAACACGGAGCAAATGGAACCAGCTGACAAAGGTTCCGGCGATAATGGATTTGTTTTTCTACCTCAACCGAAGATTGCAGTCCCTCCTCTGAGTGGATTATTTCTCGTACCGCTGCGATCCAATCCTCGCTCGCCGCGAGATCGCGGATGAGCTCTTTTGCTCGGTCAGCTGTGCTTCCGTATCAAGCGAGCCAGCGGAATTCGCGTGTCGGCCGGAACCATTGGCTCGCGAGTCTATTGGCTTCCTGACAAATCACTTTTGGAGAAATGCCATGAACAAGCTCGTGATCTCTCTGGCAGTCGGCGCTGGTGCGCTTTTCGTGACTGCTGCTTCCGCTGCACCGCTTTCCGCCGATGTATCAGTCACACCGGAGAGCAATATTCAAAACGTTCGCATGGTCTGCGACGAAAACGGCCGTTGCTGGCGCCAACGCAGTGAACGCCGCGTCATCATCCGTGACCCCGACGATTCATACGGATACGCTCCTCGTGAGCGTTATATCGAGCGCCGTGGTTATGAAGAACGTGGCGGTATCGGCTTCAGTGCTCCCGGCGTGAGCGTGGGCATCGGCACCGGCCGCTACTGAAGGTCATATCCAAAAGGCCGCGGAGAAATTCGCGGCCTCTCTCAAATGACGTAGACTGATTGCGTCAGCCGCACTTAGCGCCGAACGCGAACCGCAGCAAACCGATCGAATTTGGACAGACGGCGGCGGATCAGGTGGCGACGCTGCGTCTGAACCAAAATGCTGAGGTGGCACCATGAATATGTCGAGCGAAAGCCTTTTAGTCATATTGTTTGTGGGTCTCGTTGCAGGCTGGTTGGCCGGCCAAATCGTGCGAGGGACCGGTTTTGGGATCATTGGTGACCTCATTGTCGGGATTTTGGGCGCCTTTGTCGGAAGCTGGCTACTGCCTCAGCTAGGCGTCCATCTCGGCACGGGAGTGATCAGTGCAATCGTCAACGCTACCGTTGGTGCGATATTGCTGCTCCTCGTCGTGCGACTCGTTCGAGGTGGCGGCGGTTGGGGAAGTAGGTGGGGCGGCGGCTGGGGAAGTAGGTGGAGCGGCGGCTGGGGTCGGCGCTGGTGGTAACGCATTCTACGCGCGGCAAACGACCCAGCGGCTGGAATCGGTTCGGCAGTGACGAGTGGAAACGAGATTGGGGTCAACTTGGCTGACCAATGCGGTCTGCTGGTGCCTCCTAATCCATTAATTTTTTTGAAGTGAGCGATATTGCGACTCCGGAGTTCGGAAGAGCATCCCGGTTCCATCACCGCACCCATCGGTGACAAAGAGTTCGGTAGCGCTCCCGCTTGATGCGGGAGGGCCACCATGCTTGATCCGCAAACGCTCACTCTATCGCCGCGCGCGGCGGCGAAACGCTGTCCCAGATGCCGGTCGGGCATGGAGGTTCAGCGCATTGCCGCAGCACCGTACCGGATTCGAGCACTGGATCCTGCGGTGCACTGAGTGCGGCCCTATTCAGATAAGCGCTGACCCGCCGAAGTCCGATGCTGTTCGGCTAGGAGCACAGCGACCTGTGAGGGTCGCAGCAAGGACGATGACATGACAGAATTGACGCGCAATGATCTCAACATTCACGATTGGGCTGCCCGGGCATCCGAGGCTTTGATCCAGGCAAAAAAGCTGCCGCCCGGATCGCGGCGATCCCAGGCCATCAGAAAAGCCGAGCTACTTCGCGTTGCTGCAGACATGAAAACTTTGCTGATGTCGAAAGAGCCCAACGGCGTGCCGAAAGTAACTGGCTGACGGCAACCCAAGACCACGCGTCCCAAACTCGGAAATCGCCCCCTACACCGATCTCACGCCGACATTCGATCAGCGATGTCGCCCGGCGCGCAGCGAAACGATGCGGAAAACGGGCCTTCTCCGTTGAATTGCTGGCAATCAGGGGGTAATCTCTGCGACGCGGGGCAGAACCGTAAGTGATGACCTGATTGGAGCGGTAGCTCGCCGCTCAGCGCGAAAGTTGGCTTGGCGTCTGCCAGCCAACCAAAGGTCGATCACAGTTCGTTGAGCCAAAGGAGGCTCCGGTGGAGAAGCCAACCAAGGACATATTTGACCCCAAAACATTTCTCGCCAAGGTGGGCGCGGGGAAAACAATCCTCGAATTTCGCAAGAACCAGCACGTGTTCGAGCAAGGCGATGTCGCTGACACGATCTTTTACATTCAAAGGGGCAAGGTCAAACTTACTGTCGTGTCTGATCAGGGCAAGGAAGCGGTCGTCGCAATCCTCGAGCCCGGCCAGTTCTTTGGCGAAGGATGCATGAACGGTCATCCGTTGCGCATCGCGACGACAACAGCGATGGATGATTGCGTCATCACGTCGATCACCAAGGACGCGATGATCGTGGCTATTCATGATGAGCCAAAATTTTCGGAGCTATTCATGGCGTATCTCCTGACCCGGAACAGCCGGATTGAGGAAGATCTGATCGACCAGCTATTCAATTCGAGTGAGCGGCGGCTTGCGCGGCTGCTGTTGTTGCTTGCGAATTTCGGCAAGGAAGGCAACCCGCAGGCGATCAGTCCGAATATCAGTCAGGAAACATTGGCGGAGATGATTGGCACTACCCGATCCCGCGTCAGCCATTTCATGAACAAATTTCGCAAGCTGGGCTTCATCAGCTACAACGGGCATATCGAGGTTCACAATTCGCTGTTGAGCGCGGTTTTGCATGAGAAGCCGCAGCTAACAGAGGATGACTAGAAGCAATCCCGTCCCCAAAAAAACGGCCCCGGCTAGGGGGGACATGCCAGGGCCGTCATTTCATCGGATGCCTTGGGGGCGCATTGGCATCCGGTAGCTCGTCACTAAGTTACCCCGGCGGCATTGGTTCCAGGGCGTGTCCTAATTTGGATCCGGCGTTCTCCTAACTATCAATTTTTGAATGTGAGCAGTACTGACCAGTAAATGGCAGTGCGTTCCGGCATGGTAGTTCTATCGCCGTCCGCCATCGGTATCCATCGGCGACAGAGAGCCGGTAACGCTCCCGCGCGTGCCTCGCCGTTCCGTACAATTTTCGCTTATTTTCGCGGTAACCTTTCAGTCACCGTAAAGGGTTCCATCACACCTGTTACGCGGGCGTTTCGAATTCAGACGGACCTGTTTTGGAATGCGACAGGGGGTGCAGACGAAGCGTGAACAGCGGTCTTTCAACGTCAATGAAAGATTGCGAAAAGCCCTTTATCCATGGGCTTAATGCACGATTCACTCTCTTAAATTCATGATCTCTTTATTGTCTTATTTAAGCGGATCTTCAAACGCTCCCCTTAAGTTGTGGCTATCAGGCGGGACAAAAGTTTCGTCGAAATAAGTCGATAAAAACGACAACAGGGGAAGTGTCATGATCAAAGCCGTTGCAACGGCGGTGGAAACCGCTGAACGCTCTGCCGGTCAAGCTCCGGTGCAGCCGCTCTACCTCGAAGCATTGACTCTGGTGGAGCGGCTGCATCGCCGCCTGCTCGACGTTATCAAGGACGAGTTCGATCGCCGCGGTCGCGCCGACATCAATTCGGTGCAGGCGCTTCTGCTCTATAACATCGGTGACAAGGAACTGACCGCGGGCGAACTGCGCACGCGCGGTTACTACCTCGGCTCCAACGTCTCCTATAACCTCAAGAAGCTCGTCGAACTCGGCTTCCTCGATCATCAGCGCAGCCGCGTTGATCGTCGCTCGGTCCGTATCCGCCTCACCGCGCAGGGCCAGGAAATCCGCAAGATCGTCGACGCGCTGTATCAGAAGCACGTCAAGACCGTGGAGCAGGTCGGCGGCATCTCCAACGACGAGTTCGCGACCCTCAACAAGTCGCTGCACCGCCTCGAGCGCTTCTGGACCGACCAGATCCTGTATCGGCTCTGATAGCGTTTTCGAGCGAAGTGGACCTCCGGTTCGCGTGAAGAAAACGCGTCAAAAAATAAAAAGAAGAAATTCGACCACTTCGAAGGCCAAGCCGGCCGCTTAGAAGACCGGCAGCCCAACAAGCGGTCAAACCAACTGGCAAGGCAGTAAGCCCTGTTCAAGGCGCATCGGCTCCGGATTTTCCGGCGCCGGTGCGTTTTGCTTTGGGGGAGGGCGGCTTGGCGAAGCTCGAGCGGCGCTTCACGTGATCGATGAAGGCGCGCAGTTTCGGCATCATTTGGTGGCGGTTGGGATAGTAGAGGAACACGCCCGGCGTCATCGGCGCGAACCGCTCCAGCACGCGCACGAGTTTCCCGGCTTTCACCGCGTCGGCCGCGATCGGCGCCGGTACCTGCGCAAGGCCCAATCCCTCGACGGCCGCGCCGAGCATCATCGGCATGTCGTTGCCGATAAAGGGGCCTGAAACGATGACTTCGACGGCCTCGTTGCCATTGACAAAGGACCAGGGCGCGATCGACCCGTTCGAGCGGCGCATGCGCAGGCAGGCGTGCCCGCGCAAATCGTCGATGCGTTCCGGCCGCTGCCGCCGGCGCAGATAGTCGGGGCTGCCGACCACAGCCAGCGGATGCGACGGCGCCAGTCGCACCGCGATCATATCCGCCTCAATGAACTGGCCGAGCCGGACGCCGGCGTCGAATCCTTCGGCAGCGATGTCGACAAGGTTCGCGCTTGCGGCGATCTCAACCTCGACGTCGGGATAGGCCTGGCAGAAGGAGGCGATCAGTTCCATCAGGTGGGGCACCAGAGCGCGCGGTGCTGTGAGGCGCAGCACCCCGGCCGTCCGCTGTCCGAGGTCGCGCGCGTTCTCGGTTGCCGCGACGAGTTCCTCAAAGGCGGGCTTGGCGCGCAGGAGAAATTTTTCGCCGGCTTCGGTCAACCCGACACTGCGAGTCGTGCGTATGAAGAGCGTCGCGCCGACGCGTGCCTCAATTGCACGGATCGCCTGGCTGATCGCCGACGGAGTCACCCCGAGTTCCGCGGCTGCCCTGCGGAAACTGCGGTGCTGGGCAACGCTCAGGAACGCCTCGACGCCATCGAGCGCACCCTGCCGGACTGTGAAGTTCTGCTTCATACCCTGTCAACATTATCGCGAATAGTCGTTCGCGGAAAGCCGCCTTATGTCTGAGTTGCAAATCGGGAGCGGCTGCTGATGTCGAGCCCAACCTTCGTGACCGGCTCGAACAACAGAGGTGTCTACCGTGATCGGAGAACGAGACCAATGAAAGCAATCCGTAACGTCGTCCTGGCCCTCACTCTAACCTTGATAGGCGCGACCTCCATGACCAATCCATCCGCTGCCCAAGCACAAGCCATCGCACCCACAACCACAGGGGTGCTGGTTATTCTGACCGCGAAGGCGGGCGTCACGCGCGAGCAAATCATGGCCGTCATGCCGGCCGAAGTCCGACAAACCGTGCAACTCTATCTCAGTGGCAAGATCCGCGAATGGTATTCGCGCGGCGATGGCCGCGGGGCCGTGTTCTTGCTGGAGACCAGGGATGTTGCCGACGCGCACGCCATCATGGACGGACTACCCCTGGCGAAGCAACAACTCATGGATCACGAGTACATCGCAGTCGGTCCGCTGTTGCCGCTCCGATTGCTCATGGCCAATCCCTGAGCGCCCGTCGCCGTCAACCCGAAACATCCAATTCGACCTCGCTGGACCAGACAGTCACGCACAAGGGACTCCGAACATGCCGCCGGACTTCAATCTTCCGTTCGTTCTCAGCGTTGCGGGCGCTTTCCTGACGAGTGCCGTGATCGCCTGCATCTATGTCTGGCCGGCGGTCCGCGCGATGCCACGCTACGAGGCGCTCAGGCTTCTTGCCGCCTTCCATGCGTTCAGGTTCTTCGGGATGAACTTCATGGTCGCCGGGTTCGTATCCCCGCAGTTGAATTCAAGTTTCGCCGCCCAGGTCGGGTGGGGCGATCTCATCGCAGCGGTTCTCGCGCTGCTTTCGATGGCGGCACTGTCCTGGCGTTGGTCGATCGCCATTCCCGTTGTCTGGATCTTCAATATCTGGGGCACGCTGGACCTGCTGAATGCCTATTACATGGGTGTGAAAAATGGAGATCCTGGCCTGATGGGTGCCGGCATCTACGTTCCCGCGCTTTACGTTCCGCTGCTTCTCGTCAGTCACGTGCTCGTCTTCATGATTCTCTCGCGGCCTCGATCGGCCGAACAAGCGGCGTGACGCAGCCAAGGATACGCCGGGCATGGAGAGCCGCCGATGATGTCAGATGCGGTTTCCACGGCAAATATTTCGTCGCGTCCTGCCTGGCGCAGCCTGCTCTGGACCATTCCATGTACGGCGTTGTGGACGGGGTTGATCTATTCGGTGCCATTGATTCCGGAGAGCGGCTTTGCGGCACTGGCCGTCCGTGTGTTCGTCCACGGGCTCATCGCGCTCGGTTTATGGATCGGCCTGGAAAGCACCGACCTGATGCCAGGACAACGCCAGGCCACCTGGCTGGCCATCATGATCCCCTTCACGCTGTGGGCCACCGTCGCCTGGACCGCGGCCATCAATGGTGCGTTCCGCATCAGCGCCTCGGCACTGCCGCTGCTGCCGGCGGCGATCCTGCTGCCGCTGGTCATCGGTGTGCCGCTGTTGCTGCTGTCGAAGCGTGTGGGGCAGCTATTGGATGCGATGCCGGCGACGTGGCTGGTCGCTCTTCAGGTTTACCGCGTCTTCGGCGCTCAATGGCTCGCATTTTGGCTGCGTGGCGTGCTGCCCGCCCTCTGGGCCGTGCCGGCAGGGACCGGCGACGTGCTGACCGGCCTGTTCGCGTTGCCGGCGGCGATCGCCCTGGCGGCCGGTACGGCAGAAGGGCGGAAAGCGGCGATCCTCTGGAACATCTTCGGCATCGCGGACTTCGCCGTCGCCATCACCTTGGGACTGCTCATCACGCCCGGACCGTTCCAGCTCATTGTGCTGGATCTCTCGACCGCCGGCTTGGGCGACTATCCCAATGTGCTGACACCTGCGTTCGTGGTGCCGAGCTCGATCCTGCTGCACGCGCTCTCGCTGCGGCAGTTGTACCGTCGCAGTCGGGCGGAGGCGGCCCGACATTAGGACGTGATGGCGCTGCTTCGAGTTTCGCGTTTCAATTCCGCGGCGTCAGGCGGTCGGTGCCGTTGCCGTTCTCGCCGCGGATCGACCAGTTGCCGGTCAGCACGCCGCCGTCGCCGACGGTGTAGATGATCAATCCGGGCTGACCGTTGACCTGGTAGGTCGCCGCCAGCATGTCGCCGCGGCGCATGCCGAACCCGCTATAGACCGTGCTGCCGATCTTCCATTTGATCGAGAACGTCGTATCCGAGATGACGTCGACGGTCGCCGTTCCCGTATATTTGGAGCCGTCGGCATTGGTGCCGACCTCGTCATAGGTCGAGGCCAGCTTGAGCGTATCGGCAAGCGCCGGCGCTGCCAGGTTAAGAGCGAGAACGGCGCAGATGGTTCGGATCATGACGTTGCCCCCAAAGTTGATTTGAGAATTCATTTCAGCCCGCAATAAACCGCCATAGTCCGCTTCGGCCACGGGCGCAACGGGCGACGGATCGCCAGCGGGTCCCGGCATCCAGCTAGGCCGATGATTTTAAAGCCGAAAAGCCGATTTTCCCGAAATGGAACTTGTTGCCTGCGGGCGCATTATCAATCCGGCTGGAGGACGGAAGCAATGCTGGTAGAGCGCGGGTTGCAGGTCATGAATGTCGAAGTAGTCGGCGATGCCTATGCCATCGCCTCGAATTATCTCCGCAAGGCCGGCGCCATTCCCGATACCTTCGCCACCGACGAGCGGCTGCTCGAAATCATCGTCAATCTGTTCCAGCGCGGCGAGTTCAACCGGATCCGGCTCGCCAACAAGGCGATCGCCAGATTCGAAGCCGACCGAACCACCATCAACATACCCATCACCAGCATCTCGGCCTGACCGCATCACCTTCAGGGGAAACACCATGGAAGCCGCCATCGACCGCATCATGCAGACCTATGATCTGCTGTTGAATCGCAGCACCGCCGCCAGCGAAGAGGCCCGCGCCAAGGTGACGGACTATGTGAGGACGCTGTTCGACGCCGGCGAAAAGGACACGCACCGGCTGACAGTGTGCGGCCTGACCTATCTGCGTCAGCTCGACGGCTCGACCAATCCCGTCAAGGCCGGGTTTACCGGGCTGTAGGCACAACCCGAGCCGCGTGCAGCGCGGCAGAGCATCGCAACACCTGTACGCCCTGAACGTCGGCTGATATGTTTGGCCGATTGGGATAGCAGTCCCCGGTCCGTTTAACCGCCGCATGGCTTCCCGGAACGGTGCAGGTCGTTCGCATCAAGTCCCGATCCGCATCGATCCGGATTTTTCGACGCAAGGCATTTTCAGGCGGCATTTTCAGGCGGCTGCATGATCCCGCTGTTAACGCGATGGGAGGTGCGTCATGGCTGCGTCCGACTGGCGTCTCGAAGGCGAATGGATCAAGAACTGCAATTGCGCATTCGGCTGTCCCTGCGATTTCAATGCACTGCCGACCCACGGCTTCTGCAAGGGCATGGTCGGCATGAGGATTACGAAGGGGCACTTCGAAGGCACCAAACTCGATGGCCTGGTGTTCGCGGCCACCGTTGATTTTCCCGGAGCGCTGCACGAGGGCAATGGACAGATGCAGCCGATCATCGACGCGCGCGCTACGCCGGAACAGCGCCAGGCGCTTTTCAATATCATGTCGGGCAAGAATTCGGCCGACGGCACCCTGTTCCAGATCTTCAGCCTGATCGTCACCAAGATCCATGATCCACTGTTTGTACCCATCGAGTTCTCGTTCGACCGGAACGGCCGGGTTGCGCGTCTCGTCGCCAAAGGTGTGCTGGAGACCGATGTCGAGCCGATCAAGAATCCGGTGACTGGCGCGCCGCATCGAATTCAGGTCGTGATGCCGGATGGCTTCGAACATCGTTCCGCCGAGGTCGCCTCCGCCAACATCCACTCGACCGGGGCGCTCAAATTCGACACCAAGGGCACGCACAGCTCGCTCGCCAACGTCGTCCAGACGCCTGACGGTGTTGCGGCGTGATGCCCTGCGGGAGCTGTCCCTGACGCTGGGTGAGGCCTGATGGCGGAGCTGTTGGCGCTGGAATACCTGCTGCGGCGCGACCGCCTGGTCGTTGCGGCGGGGCTCGCCGTCGTGGTGGCGTTGGCGTGGGTCTATCTGGCCGCCGGGGCCGGCATGGACACCGACATGGCCGACATGGCGATGGACACGCCGATGCCGTGGTCGCCGTTCTATGCCGCGCTCATGTTCGTCATGTGGTGGGTCATGATGATCGCGATGATGGTGCCGAGCGCGGCCCCGACAATCCTGCTGTTTGCGACCATCCGGCGCAAGCAAGAGCCCGCGGATCATCCCTCCGTGGAAGCGTGGATGTTTTGCGGCGGCTATCTCTTGATGTGGGCGGGTTTCAGCCTCGTCGCGGTGCTGGCACAGCGGGGGCTCGAACGTGCCGGGCTGTTGTCGATGGCCATGGCCAGCACCAGCGCCGTGCTCGGCGGCGTCATTCTGCTTGCCGCTGGGCTCTATCAGCTTACGCCGCTCAAGCATGCCTGCCTGCGCTATTGCCAGAACCCGGTACTGTTCCTGAGCCTGTACTGGCAACCCGGTGCAGGGGGTGCGTTGCGCATGGGCCTCCGGCATGGAGCGTACTGCCTCGGCTGTTGCTGGTTTCTGATGGCGCTGTTGTTCATTGGCGGGGTCATGAACCTGGTCTGGATTGCCGGCATAGCCCTCTACGTCGCGGCCGAGAAGTTGCTGCCGATCGGCCGCGCGCTCAGCCGCCTCGCCGGCGTCGCGTTGTGCGCAGCGGGCGCGTTGTTGCTGGCCCGGGCACTGGTCGCGTAGCGCCTGATTTCTCTCCTGCGCCGGCGGCCCGGATCCGCGGCGTGGGTGACGGTGTGCTCCCGACCCGCGCTGCTTCGTTGCCAACGCAAGCGGAATCTTCTGCCGCGGCGTACTGGATCGCCAAGCCGGGCGATGACAGTGAAGTCCCGTCATTGCGAGGAGCGAAGCGACGCGGCAATCCATCGCGCCGCGCAAAGAAAGAGTGGATTGCTTCGCTTCGCTCGCAATGACGGTTAAGGTCGATTATCGCATCCAATAACAACCCCCGAGGAAATCCCATGCTCACGCTTCATCATCTCAACGACTCCCGCTCGCAGCGGATTCTGTGGCTGCTGGAAGAATTGGGCACGCCCTATGAGATGAAGCGCTACCAGCGCGACGCGGTGACGCGGCTGGCGCCGCCGGAGCTTGCGAAAATTCATCCGCTGGGCAAGTCACCCGTCATCACCGACGGCGATGTCAGGATCGCGGAATCGGCCGCGATCGTCGATTACATCATTCGCCGTTATGGAAAGGGCGCGATGATGCCGGCCGCCGGCAGCGCCGACTTCGAGGCCTATAACGAGTGGCTGCATTATTCCGAAGGCTCGGCGATGCTGCCGCTGATGCTGAATCTGTATGTCGGCAGGTTGAAGGAAGCCGGCGCGCCATTGCATCCGCGCATCGACAGCGAAATGGCCAACCACCTCGGCTATGTCGACGGGGCGCTCAAGGGTCGCGACTTCTTCGTCGGTTCGTCGTTGACGGGCGCCGACATCCAGATGAGCTTTGTCGGGGAGATGGCAAAAGTGTTCGACAAGCTTGGTCCGTATCCGAATTTGGCGGCGTGGCTGACACGGATGCATGCGCGGCCGGCGTTCCAGCGCAGCGTGGAGAAGGGCGGGGCGTACCGGTTTGCGTGAAAGGGACCGTCATTCCGGGATGGTCCGAAGGACCAGACCTCAGGTGCGCAATTGCGCACCGGGGAAGTTCGAGATTCCGGGTTCGCTTCGCGCCCCGGAATGACGGTGCCCCATTCCCGTACGACGGGACTTGGAACCCGCCCCATCCACCATATCTTGCATAAATGTCGGACCCATACCGCAAGTGCTTGGCCAATTCCGGGCGATGTGGTATCTCGCAAATGCTTCTTTCGACCGCCACACGTGACCGACCGCTTTGCCTGTTAAGGGCTTGCGGCGGTGGAGATATTTGGCCCAATGACCTCCTCTTCCAGCGCAAAAACCGCCTCCGCGCCCGACTCGTTCTTCCAGGCCACGCTCGCCGAGGCCGACCCGGAAATCGCCGCCGCCATCAAGGGCGAGCTCGGCCGTCAGCGCCATGAGATCGAGTTGATCGCTTCCGAGAACATCGTCAGCCGCGCGGTGCTGGAAGCCCAGGGCTCGGTTATGACCAACAAGTACGCCGAGGGCTATCCTGGCGCGCGCTATTACGGCGGTTGCGAATGGGTCGACGTCGCCGAGACGCTGGCGATCGAGCGCGCTAAAAAACTGTTCGGCGCCGGCTTTGCGAACGTCCAGCCCAATTCGGGCAGCCAGATGAACCAGGCGGTGTTCCTGGCGCTGCTGCAGCCCGGCGACACTTTTATGGGCCTCGATCTCGCCGCCGGCGGCCATCTCACCCACGGTTCGCCCGTCAACATGTCCGGCAAATGGTTCAAGGCCGCGCACTACACGGTGCGGCGCGAGGACCAGATCATCGACATGGATGAAGTCGCCAAGCAGGCCGAGCTGGTGAAACCGAAGCTGATCATCGCCGGCGGTTCGGCCTATTCGCGCGCCTGGGATTTCAAGCGTTTTCGCGAGATCGCCGACAGCGTCGGCGCCTATCTGCTGGTCGACATGGCGCATTTCGCTGGCCTCGTCGCCGGCGGCGTGCACGCTTCCCCGGTGCCGCATGCGCACGTCACCACGACGACCACGCACAAATCGCTGCGCGGCCCACGCGGCGGCCTGATCCTGTGCAACGACGAGGCGCTCGCCAAGAAGCTGAATTCGGCGATCTTCCCCGGCCTGCAGGGTGGCCCCTTGATGCATGTGATCGCCGCCAAGGCGGTCGCGTTCGCCGAAGCGCTGCGTCCGGACTTCAAGATCTACGCCAAGAACGTGGTCGAGAACGCCAAGGCGCTGGCGGAGACGCTGCGCGCCAATGGGCTCGATATCGTCTCGGGCGGCACCGACAACCATCTGATGCTGGTCGACCTCCGGCCGAAGGGCCTCAAGGGCAACGTCTCGGAAAAGGCGCTGGTGCGCGCTGCGATCACCTGCAACAAGAACGGCATTCCCTACGATCCGGAAAAGCCGTTCGTCACCTCGGGCCTGCGTCTCGGCACCCCGGCGGCGACCACGCGCGGCTTCGGCGTCGCCGAATTCAAGCAGGTCGGCGGCATGATCGCCGAAGTGCTCACCGCGCTGGCGCAATCGCCCGACGGCAAGGCGCCGCTGGTCGAAGCCGCCATCAAGGAACGCGTCAAGGCGCTGACCGACAAGTTTCCGATTTATCAATAAGGTCTCGAAGGTCAAAGGTCGTCTGGAATGCGCTGTCCGAGTTGCAACAGTCTCGATACCCAGGTGAAGGACTCGCGTCCGACCGAGGATTCGGCTGTGATCCGGCGGCGGCGGGTGTGCATCACCTGCAATTTCCGCTTCACCACCTTCGAGCGTGTGCAGTTGCGCGATCTCACCGTGATCAAGCGCAACGGCCGCAGGGTGCCGTTCGACCGCGACAAGCTGGTCCGCTCGCTGCAGATCAGCCTGCGCAAGCGGCCGGTCGACTCCGAGCGGGTCGAGAAGATGGTTTCCGCGATCGTGCGCGAACTCGAGAGCGGCGGCGAGGCGGAAGTGTCATCGGAGGCCATTGGCGAGATCGTGATGGAGCATCTGCGCGGGCTCGACGACGTCGCCTATGTCCGCTTCGCCTCGGTCTATCGCAATTTTCGCGAGGCCAAGGACTTTGAAGCCGTGCTGGGCGAACTCTCCGCCGAAGACGACGCGCGGGTCGCCACGTTGCGCAAATGATCTTCCGCATTCTGGAAGACCAGTACGCGCAGAAATCCAAGGAAGCGAAAGCCGCGGACCAGCGCTTCATGCAGCTGGCGCTGGCGCTCGGCCGGCGCGGGCAGGGCCGCACTTGGCCCAATCCGGCCGTCGGCGCCGTCGTGGTCAAGGATGGCGTCATCGTCGGTCGCGGCTGGACCCAACCCGGCGGCCGCCCGCATGCCGAGCCCGAAGCCTTGAAGCGCGCCGGTGAGGCCGCGCGCGGCGCCACGCTCTATGTAACGCTGGAGCCCTGTTCGCATTTCGGCAAATCGCCGCCCTGCGTCGACGCGGTGATCGCGTCGGGCATCGCGCGCGTGGTGTCGGCGATCGAGGATCCGAATCCGGAAGTCGCCGGACAGGGCCATGCCAAATTGCGCGCCGCCGGCATCGTGGTCGATGTCGGTCTCGGTGCGGCCGAAGCCGCGCGCGATCATGCCGGGCACTTCAGGCGCATCCGCGACAAGCGCCCGCATGTGATTCTTAAACTTGCGGTCTCCGCCGACGACAAGATTGCCGCGGCCGGCCACAAGCCGGTGGCGATCACCGGCGAGACGGCCAGGACCCGCGTGCATCTGCTGCGGGCGCAATGCGATGCGATCCTGGTCGGCATCGGTACCGTGCGGGCCGACGATCCCAAGCTGAACTGCCGTCTGCCGGGCATGGAGGCGCGCTCGCCGGTACGGGTGGTGCTCGATCGCGCCTTGCGGATCCCGGGCACCAGCAAGCTCGTTCATTCCGCGCGCCAGACGCCGCTATGGGTGATGGCGTCAAAGCTCGCCGAAGCCCCGGCCGCCGCCAAACTCGGCGCGGCGGGGGCCCAGGTGATCCACGTCGCCGCCACGGCCAACCCGCGCGGGCTCGATCTGGCAGCCGTGCTGCATACGCTGTCGGAGAAGGGCATTTCGCGGCTGATGGTCGAGGGCGGTGCGCGGGTGGCGTCGTCGTTCGTCGCCGCTGATCTCGTTGACGAAATCTGGCTGCTGCGCGGGCCCGAAAGTATCGGCGCGGGCGGTATTCCCGCGCTGGACGCATTGCCGCTGTCGGCCATTACCGGGTCGCCCGCGTTCAAGACACGTGCTAGCGAAACGCTGCAAAACGACACTCTCACGATTTACGAGCGCGCTTAATGTTCACCGGAATTGTCACCGATATCGGCGAGATCGTCGCCTTGACGCCGACGGCGCAGGGGCAGTTACACCGCATGCGGATCGCCTGCGTCTACGATCAGAAAACGATTGCCGACGGCGCATCCATCGCCTGCAACGGCGTCTGCCTCACGGTGGTCGGCTCCGGCGTTGACGGCGGCAAAACCTGGTTCGAGGTCGATGCCGCCGCCGAGACGCTCGGCATGACCACGGCCAAACATTGGGCCAAAGGTACAAAACTCAATCTCGAGCGGGCGCTGAAGATCGGCGACGAACTCGGCGGCCACATCGTGGCCGGCCATGCCGACGGGATCGCCACCATCGTCAAGCGCGACGATCTGCCTGATATGGCGCGGTTCGAACTGAAGACCACGCGGGAACTCGCGCGCTTCATCGCCACCAAGGGTTCGATCACGCTGGATGGCGTGTCGCTCACCGTGAATACGGTCGAGGACGTCGTGTTTTCGGTGCTTATCATCCCGCATACGCTCAGCGTCACCACATTGGGCAGCTGGCGTGCCGGCAGCGAGGTCAATATCGAGGTCGACCTGATGGCACGCTACGCGGCGCGGCTGTCGGAAATGAAGTGACAGGGTGTCATACGGCGCTTAAAACGCCCGCTTAATCCTCATGGACGCTCCTCAATATGAGGGCGCAGAGACGAGAGACGAAAGAACGTAATGGCAGACGCACGGCGCGCACCGCTGAAGGACCAGACCGACATCAAAGGCGCGCGCGCCCTGATCGTCGAGGCGCGATTCTATGACGATATTCAGGATGCGTTGCTGGAAGGCGCCGTCGCCGAGCTGAAGGCGGCCGGCGTCACCCACGACGTCATCACCGTTCCCGGGTCGCTGGAGATTCCAGCCGCGATCGCGATCGCAATCGACGCGGCCGAGAAGAACGGCAAACCTTATGACGCGGCGATCGCGCTCGGCTGTGTGGTGCGGGGCGATACCATCCATTTCGAGATCGTCTCGATGGAATCCTCGCGCGCGCTGATGGACCTTTCGGTGGCGAGAAAATTCCCGCTCGGCAACGGCATCATTACCGTCAACACCGAGGCCCAGGCCTGGGCGCGGGCGCGCGCCAGCGAACTCAACAAGGGCGGCGACGCCGCGCGTGCGGCGCTGGCGATGCTGCGGATCAAGCGACGGCTGGCAAAGGCCTGATGATGGCAGACAACAAGAAGCCGGCCAAAGGTCCCGACAAGAAAGCCAACCGCCGTGGCGCGGCGCGGCTCGCTGCCGTGCAGGCGCTGTACCAGATGGACATCGGCGGCACCGGCATTGACGACATCTTCGCCGAGTTCGAAAGCCACTGGCTCGGCAATGAGGTCGAGGGCGACACGTATCTGCCAGCGGAAGCCGCGTTCTTCCGCGACGTCGTGGCCGGCGTGGTGCGCGACCAGGGCAAGCTCGATCCTCTGATCGACGACGCCTTGTCGAAGGGCTGGCCGTTGAAGCGGATCGATGCGATTCTGCGCGCGGTGCTGCGGGCGGGCTCTTACGAACTGGAGCACCGCAAGGACGTGCCCGGCCGCGTCGTCGTGTCCGAATATGTCGACGTCGCGCACGCCTTTGTCGAACCCGAAGAGACCGGCATGATCAACGCGGTGCTCGACCAGATCGCGCGGCAATTCCGCGCCGACGAGTTTGCGCGTGGCTAGGGCTACGCCCGCGTCCGGCGAGGATTCGCTGATCGCGCGCTATTTCAGGCCGCTTGCGACCGACCCCGGCGCGTTCCAGCTCGATGACGACGCCGCGGCGCTGCAGGCCAATGGCTGTGACATCGTGGTAACGACCGACGCCATCGTCGAAGGCGTGCATTTTCTATCAGACGATCCGCCCGATACCATCGCGCGCAAGGCGCTGCGGGTGAACCTCAGCGATCTCGCGGCCAAGGGCGCGACGCCCGCCGGTTTCGTCCTCACGCTGGCGCTGCGCAGCGCCGATGAAGCCTGGTTGCAGCCATTTGCCACCGCGCTCGGCGAGGACGCCGCGCAGTTCGGTTGTCCGCTGTTCGGCGGCGACACGGTTTCGACGCCGGGGCCGCTGATGATTTCGGTGACGGCGTTCGGTCGCGTGCCGGTGGGTAAAATGGTTCACCGCAGCGGGGCCAGGCCCGGCGAGCGCGTGATGGTGACGGGCACCATCGGTGATGCCGCATTGGGACTGGCTGTGCTTAGGGGTGGCAAGGTTCATGCGGCCACGGGCGATGCGGCTGCGCGCGAAGCGTTGGTCGGGCGCTATCGCGTGCCACAGCCGCGGGTGGCACTCGCCGAAATCGTCCGCGAACATGCCAGCGCCGCGATGGACGTTTCCGATGGTCTCGCTGGTGATCTCGCCAAGCTGTGTCGCGTGTCCGGTGTTTCTGCAGCGATCGATCTCGCCTCGATCCCGTTGTCCGATGCCGCGCGGGATCTGGTATCGCGCGGCGTCGTCGGGGTGGAAGCGCTGATCGCCGGTGGCGACGATTACGAGATCCTGTGCACGGTCCCCGAGGATCGCGTTGAGGCGTTTGCTGCTGCCGCGGAAAGCGTCGGCGTCGCGACGAGTTCGATCGGGACGGTGGTTGGGGGAACTTCGGCGCCGAAATTCATCGACCAACAGGGCAGGGAACTCACACTGGAACGGCTGTCCTACAGCCATTTTTGACGCTTTCTGCGGTAACCACCCTGGCGCGTACGAGCCCATTATCTTCCCGCAGCCATTGCAATTTTCGTGGAAACCTATAGTAAGCGGGCATTCGATTGCCGTCGTGCCTTTTTGAACGCGCCTGTTAGGGCATCTTCCAGAGACATCGTCGTGAGATTGGATTTTGAATCCGTGCGATCGCCGCGCGGAATAAAAAGCCTATGTGCTTTGGAGAAGAGAAAATGGCTACGGGAACTGTGAAGTGGTTCAACGGTCAAAAGGGTTTCGGTTTCATTGAGCCGAGCGATGGCAGCAAGGATGTGTTCGTTCACATCTCCGCCGTCGAGCGCGCCGGTCTCGGCGGTCTGGCCGAAGGCCAGAAGGTTCAGTACGAACTGAAGACCGACACCATGCGGGGCAAGGTCAGCGCGGAAAACCTGTCGCTCGCCTAAGGCCAATAAGCGGTCGTTTCACGGATGTACTGAAACGGCTAGTGAGCCCGCCTGTCCCGAAAGGGGTTAGGCGGGTTTTTGCGTTTTGCGGCTACAGAAGCGCTTGGGCCTCAGCCAAGGCGGCCATTTGCCGGGATTTTACCCCTGATTCCTTTCGAAAATCGACGTTTTTTGCCGCTCCCGGCGTTGCGCCGGGGAGACGATTTTGGCATGGTCCCGCCAAATTTGAGGCCGCCCTTTTGGGCAGGGTTGGCCTCCTTTTTATGCGCCTGCCGCGTCCTGCGGAGAAGGCGTGGGGGTCGTTCAAAAAAATCTGAGGCAAACGTCAATGACAGCATTATGGGTGATTGTGCTCTGCGGAGCGCTTTCGATCGTTTACGCCATCTGGGCGACGGCTTCCGTGTTGAAAGCGGACGCCGGCAATCCGCGCATGCAGGAGATCGCAGCTGCGGTCGCCGAAGGCGCGCAGGCCTATCTCAAGCGCCAGTACATGACGATCGGCATGGTCGGTATCGTGATCTTCGCGCTGCTCGCCTACTTCCTCGGCATGCTCGTCGCGATCGGCTTCCTGATCGGCGCGATCCTGTCGGGCGCGGCCGGCTTCATCGGCATGAACGTCTCGGTTCGCGCCAACGTGCGCACCGCGCAGGCCGCGACGATCTCGCTGGCCGGCGGCCTTGAGCTCGCCTTCAAGGCGGGTGCGATCACCGGCATGCTGGTGGCCGGTCTGGCGCTGCTCGGCGTCACCATCTATTTCGCCTACCTGACCCAGTTCCTGGGCCTTGCTGCCAACAGCCGCACCGTCATCGATGCGATGGTCGCGCTTGGCTTTGGCGCCTCGTTGATCTCGATCTTCGCCCGTCTCGGCGGCGGTATCTTCACCAAGGGCGCTGACGTCGGCGGCGATCTCGTCGGCAAGGTCGAAGCCGGCATTCCCGAGGACGATCCGCGCAACCCGGCCACGATCGCCGACAACGTCGGTGACAACGT
Source organism: Afipia sp. GAS231 (assembly GCF_900103365.1). Classification (NCBI taxonomy): domain Bacteria; kingdom Pseudomonadati; phylum Pseudomonadota; class Alphaproteobacteria; order Hyphomicrobiales; family Nitrobacteraceae; genus Afipia; species Afipia sp. GAS231. Next base: position 439,809 of record NZ_LT629703.1, on the reverse strand, counting down.
CGGCGATTGCGCCGGCATGGCCGCCGACCTGTTCGAGACCTATGCGGTGACCGCGGTTGCCACCATGGTGCTCGCCGCGATCTTCTTCGCGACCTCGCCGCTGCTGGTGAACATGATGACGCTGCCGCTCGCCATTGGCGGTGCCTGCATCATCACCTCGATCATCGGCACCTTCTTCGTCAAGCTCGGCGCCAGCCAGTCCATCATGGGCGCGCTGTACAAGGGCCTGATCGCGACCGGCATCCTGTCGCTGCTGGCCGTTGGCGGTGTCATCAACTGGCTGATCGGTTTCGGTCCGCTGGCGGGCGTGAAATACACCGGCATGGCGCTGTTCGAATGCGGCATCGTCGGTCTCGTCGTCACCGGTCTGATCATCTGGATCACCGAATACTACACCGGCACCGACTATCGTCCGGTGAAGTCGATCGCGGCGTCATCGGTCACCGGCCACGGCACCAACGTGATCCAGGGTCTGGCGATCTCGATGGAATCGACCGCCGGTCCGGCGCTCGTCATCATCGCCGGCATCCTCGTCACCTACAGCCTTGCCGGCCTGTTCGGCATCGCGATTGCGACCACGACGATGCTGGCGCTGGCCGGCATGATCGTGGCGCTCGACGCCTTCGGTCCGGTTACGGACAACGCCGGCGGCATTGCCGAAATGGCCGGTCTGCCGAAGGAAGTGCGTAAAGCCACCGACGCGCTCGACGCGGTCGGCAACACCACCAAGGCGGTCACCAAGGGTTACGCGATCGGCTCGGCCGGTCTCGGCGCACTGGTGCTGTTCGCGGCCTACAATGAAGATCTCAAGTTCTTCATCGCCAACGCCACCAAGTACCCGTACTTCCAGGGTGTGCTGCCCGACTTCTCGCTGAATAACCCTTACGTCGTTGTCGGCCTGCTGTTCGGCGGCCTGCTGCCGTACCTGTTCGGCGCGATGGGCATGACCGCGGTCGGCCGTGCGGCCGGCGCGATCGTTGAGGAAGTGCGGCGTCAGTTCCGTGAGAAGCCAGGCATCATGCAGGGTACGGACAAGCCCGATTACGGCCGGGCCGTCGACCTGCTGACCAAGGCGGCGATCAAGGAAATGATCATTCCGTCGCTGCTGCCGGTGCTGTCGCCGATCTTCGTCTACTTCGTGATCTTCGGAATCGCGGGCGGTGGTGCTGCCGGCAAGTCGGCGGCGTTCTCGTCCGTCGGCGCCATGCTGCTCGGCGTGATCGTGACCGGCCTGTTCGTCGCGATCTCGATGACCTCGGGCGGCGGTGCCTGGGACAACGCCAAGAAGTACATCGAGGACGGTCACTACGGCGGCAAGGGCTCCGATGCCCACAAGGCCGCTGTGACCGGCGACACCGTCGGCGATCCCTACAAGGATACGGCGGGCCCCGCCGTCAACCCGATGATCAAGATCACCAACATCGTGGCCTTGCTGCTGCTGGCGATCCTGGCGCACTAAGCTTCGAACAGTCGATCGAAATGAAAACCCCGCGGTGCAAACCGCGGGGTTTTTCTTTCCTTCGTAGGGTGGGTTAGGCGACTTGTCCGCCGTAGCTCGAAGAGCGAAGGCGGAAGCCGTAACCCACCATCACAACTAGCGGCGGATTACGCTATCGCTAATCCGCCCTACAAATCAGCACACGCAGCGAACCCGACACTGACAACACGGAGACCAACCGATGTCGCTCTCATCCGCCCGCAACTATGCGCTCCGCGCCGCCAAGTCGCAGGACCAGAAGGAAGCCGCCGAATTGCTGTCGAAGGCGATCCTGGAACTGGCGCTGGCGATCGAAGCCACCGACGCCAAGGTCAAGAAGATCAACAAGGGCGGCTAGCGAGCGCCACCTCAGTTCACGTCCATCTGCAAGCCTTCGCGCTTGATGATCTCGGCGAATTTTGTCGTCTCCGCCTGGATGAAATCGGCATATTGCTGCGGTGTGCCCCAGTCGGGGCGTGCGCCCATCGCGGCGATGGTCTTCTTGACGTCCTCGCGCTCCAGCATCGTCTTGATTTCCCTGTTGAGGGCATCGACGATCGGCGCCGGCGTGGCTTTCGGCACCAACACGCCGAACCATGACGAGACATCGAATTTCGCAAGTTCCGGCGCGCTCTCGCGCATGGTCGGAATATCAGGCGCCACGGCGCTGCGCTCGGGCGTGGTCACGCAGAGCGCGTTGAGCTTGCCTTCCTGCGTCTGCGGCAGCGACGGGTAGAGATTGTCGAACAGGATCTGGATGTCGCCGGCAAGCGCTGCCTGCAGCGCCGGGCCTGCGCCGCGGAACGGCACATGCACCATCTTCAGGCCGGTCAGTTGCAGGAACCAGGCGCCAGTCAGGTGAGGGCTCTGACCCACGCCTGAGGAGGCGTAGTTCAGCTTGTCGGGGTTGGCCTTGATATAGGCGATCAGTTCGGCGATCGACTTGATGCCGGTCGAGGGATGCGCCGACACGATATTCGGGGTCCGGATCAGGTTGGAAACCGCGTGCAACTGGTCCGCCTTGTAGTTCAGGTTGCGGAAAATGCTGTAGGCGATGGCGTTGGGGCCGGGATTGCCGATCAGGATGGTGTGGCCGTCGCCCTTTTGCCGGATCACCTCGACCGTGCCGATGGTCCCGCCGCCCCCGGAGCGGTTTTCCACCACCGCGGACTGGCCCCAGGCGCTCTGCAGGTGCGCCGCCAGCAGCCGTCCCATCACGTCGGTGGTGCCGCCGGCCGCGGCCGGCACGATGACGCGGACGGTCTCGGTCGGCCGCCAATCTGCAAGGCTCGCGCGCGGCAGAAGCGCCGCGGTCGAAATCGCCGTGGCCCCGGTCAAGACGCTGCGGCGAGAAAAGGCTTTGCTGAACACAAGTTCGCTCCCTGCTGGATCGTCATTTTGCAGGGAGCGTAGGGACCTCGCACGGAAGGGGCAAGCGGACGACTTGGCGCAGGTCCGCCGTGCGGCGACAAATGCGCCTAGTTGAAGCTGAGCAGCTTGAACAGCGGCGTCAGGTAGCTGAGCTCCTGGCCGGAGGTCGGCGTGGTGCGGCTGATGAAGTCGAAAATCTTGCCGTCCTGCAGCCCGTAATTGGCGAGCCGCTGCACCTGGCGATTCTTGTCGAAATAGATCGCGATCACCCGCTGGTCGACGACCCGCTGGTTCATGAAGGCGACTTTGCGCTCGGAGCGTTGCGAGATGTAATAGAACACTTCGCCGTTCAGGGTGGCGACGGTGGAGGGCGTTCCCATCACGATCAGCACCTGATCCTGGCTGGCGCCGATCGGAATCTGCTCGAGCGCGCCGGGGGGCAGGATGTAGCCCTTCTGGAACTGTTCGCCGGTGCAGGCGCCGAGCGCTGCGCACATCAAGGCGATGGCGGCAACCGCGCGGAAACCGCGCCAGCGCGCGGTCAGGCGGCGCGGCGAGGGCGCGCATCGGCTTCTGTGGCTCGTCTCGGTCATGTCAGGAACTTGCCCGTCCTCTTGCATCGCGCGAGGCGTTGACGTACCGGGCAGCACGCAGGATTGCAACATGCGCGGGCTCCCAGCAAGGATACCTTGGGGACCCGCATCCGGAACCCACAATGCTTTGGCCGTTCAATCACTTCAGGAAACCCCGCTCGCCCCAGCGCGGCACCATTGAAGCCATCTATGGCATGATCGTGACGCAGGCGCGAGAACCGTCGTTTTATCGGGCCATGGGGGTGCCGGATACGGTTAATGGCCGTTTTGACCTGCTGCTGTTGCATTTGTGGCTGGTTCTGCGGCGGTTGAAGTCGGCTGACGGTGGCGGCGCCCTGTCGCAGGCCCTGTTCGACCATTTTTGCAACGATATGGACGATAATCTGCGCGAAATGGGGGTCGGCGACCTCACCGTACCAAAGAAGATGCAGGCCTTCGGGGAGGCCTTTTACGGCCGGACCGCAGCCTATGATCTCGCATTGGCCGGGGGCCGTGAGGCGCTGGCGCAGGCGCTGTGTAAGAATATCCTGAACGGCGAACACATCGAAAAGGCCGGCCGGCTCGCCGCCTATGCCGAGGCGGCCATCGCCGGCCTGGACGGTCTCGACGATACGGCGCTGTTGAGCGGTTCGGCGAAGTTTCCTGTGCCTGACAATGTGGACCTGACGCAATGAGCAAGAGTGGCATCACAGAGAAGCCCGACCCGCTGAAGCCGGATCCTTGGCGCGTCCCCGTGGCGACCGCGCAAATCCCGGACACGGGACTGCATCGCGACCTTCAGGCCGCCGAAGCCGTCCGCCATGCGATCGCTGATGTCGGCGACTTGCGCGAGGTGCTTTCGGCGCAGGCCTCGTTCGATGTGACGCCAAAGAGCGGCGGCCGCTACCAGGTCACGGGCCGTGTGCGGGCGCGGATCGGGCAGAACTGCGTGGTGACGCTTGAGCCGATGGAAAGCGACATCGACGAGGTGGTCGATGTGACCTTCGCGCCGCCGGACCAGATCCCTGAAATGGCCGCGCTGATCGATGAGGCCGAGCATAGCGACGGGGACACGCCGGACCCGCTGGAGGCAATCGAGAACGGGGTCATCGATCTCGGCAGGGTTGCTACCGACGCGCTGTATCTGGCGGTGAATCCCTATCCGCGCAAACCCGACGCGGTTTTCGAACCGGTGGTTGAGGCCGCCGATCCCGAGGATCACCCGTTTGCAGCCTTGAAGGCGCTCAAGGTCGAGCCGAAAAAACCCGGCAAAAAGCAGCCCAAAGACAAGTGACGGGCCGTTTAAGGGGACGGTCGGGGCACATTCCGGTTGAGGTGGTTGCCTTGTTTGACGAGGAATATAACGCAAGCTATTGAGTTATATTGACTTAAACCTCGGTTCCGAATCCGGGGCGCACTGGTTCCGTTTGCCAAAAGACGGTGGTCAAGAGGTTGTGTCGGGATGGGGAAACGCTATTGTCGCGGCCCGGCGGAGGCGCTGTGTAGCGCCTTGCCGAGCACCGCTCTGGCGGTGCCTTTTCCAGTGCGCGGCCGGGCTCGACGAGGGCCGCAAGAGATCAGGTTTCCGGGACGTTCATGCCTCAAAAGGTTCGAATCGCGCTTGACGCCATGGGTGGCGATGTCGGCGCATCGGTCGTCATTCCCGGCGCCGCGATCTCGTTGAAGCGGCATCCCGATGCCGAATTTCTGCTTTATGGCGATAGCGCGCTGATCGAAGCGCAGCTCGCGAACTATCCGGCGCTCAAGGCAGCCTCGCGCGTGACCCATACCGACGTGACCGTCGCCATGCACGACAAGCCGAGCCAGGCGTTGCGGCGGGGCCGCAAGAACTCGTCGATGTGGCTTGCGATCGACGCCGTGAAGAAAGGCGAAGCCCATGTCGCGGTTTCCGCTGGCAATACCGGCGCGCTGATGGCGATGGCGCGCTTCCACCTGCACACGATGCCGGGGATCGATCGTCCGGCCATTGCCGGCGTGTGGCCGACGGCACGCGGCGATTCGGTCGTGCTTGATCTCGGCGCCAGCATCGGCGGCGACCATCATCACCTGGTGGCGCTGGCGGTGATGGGCAGCGCCATGGCGAGCGTGCTGTTCGGCAAGCCCCGCCCTACCGTCGGGCTGCTCAATATCGGGGTCGAGGAAGTCAAAGGCGGCGAAGAGATTCGTAAAGCGGCGGAACAGTTGCGCGCGATGAATCTGCCCGAGCTCGACTATATCGGTTTCGTCGAGGGCGACGGCATCGGCGGAGGCGCGGCGGACGTGATCGTTTCGGAAGGTTTCAGCGGCAACATTGCGCTGAAGGCCGCCGAAGGGACCGCACGTCAGATGGCGGATTTCCTGCGCCAGGCCATGTCGGCCAGCCTGATGTCCCGGATCGGCTATCTGTTCGCCCGCAAGGCCTTCAAGGCGCTGCGCGACAAGCTCGATCCCAACAAGTCCAATGGCGGCGTGCTGCTCGGCCTCAAGGGCGTCGTGGTCAAGAGCCATGGCGGAATCAACGCCGAAGGCTTTGCCTACGCCGTCGATGTTGGCTATGAGATGGTCCGCTGCGATCTCCTCACCAAGATCAATCAGATGCTCAATCGCGACGGCAGTGTGCTGGCTCAGGCGCAGACCGCGCAGGAGGCTATCTCGTGATTTCCAAACGTTCGGTCGTGCTGGGTTGCGGCTCTTACCTGCCGCAGAAAGTGCTGACCAATGCCGAACTGGCAGCCCGCATCGATACCTCCGATGAGTGGATCGTACAGCGCACCGGCATCAAGCAGCGCCACATCGCCGCCGAGGGCGAGTTCACCTCGCATCTGGCGATCAACGCGGCGCGTGCGGCGCTCGAACATGCCGGGATCGATGCCCAGGCGATCGACCTGATCGTGCTGGCGACCTCGACGCCGGACAACACCTTCCCGGCCACCGCCGTCGCAGTGCAGCACGGGCTCGGCATCAACCACGGCGCGGCCTTCGACCTGCAGGCGGTCTGCTCCGGTTTCGTGTTTGCGCTCGCCACCGCCGACAACTTCCTGCGCTGCGGCGCCTACAAGCGCGCGCTGGTGATCGGCGCCGAAACATTTTCGCGCATCCTCGATTGGAGCGATCGCGGCACCTGCGTGCTGTTCGGCGACGGTGCCGGAGCTGTCGTGCTCGAGGCTCAAGATTTGGCTGAAGGCCAGCCCGGCCAGACTTCCGACCGCGGCATATTGACCACGCATCTGCGCTCCGACGGCCGCCACAAGGCCAAGCTGTTCGTCGATGGCGGTCCTTCCTCGACCCAGACCGTGGGTTATCTTCGGATGGAAGGCCGCGAGGTGTTCAAGCACGCGGTCGGCATGATCACCGACGTGATCGTGGACGCCTTTCAAGCCACCGGCGTCACCGCCGACGACATCGACTGGTTCGTGCCGCATCAGGCCAACAAGCGAATCATCGATGCTTCAGCGCACAAGCTTCATATTGCGCCGCAGAAAGTGGTGCTGACGGTCGACCTGCATGGCAACACGTCAGCGGCCTCGATCCCGCTGGCGCTGTCGGTCGCCGTGAAGGACGGACGCGTCAAGAAAGGCGATCTGGTGCTGTTCGAAGCGATGGGCGGCGGCTTCACCTGGGGTTCCGCGCTCGTCCGCTGGTGAGTCCGGCGTAAAATATCGATCAAATTTGTTTCGTGTTTTCATGCGTGTGCATGATGGTCGCTGTTGACCATTGCGTGCTAACCTCATAATTTCAGTATATAAATTGTTCGCCGAGAGTGCGGGGCAAGGCGATGACCACCGGGACAGGAAAAACAGTTACGCGCGTCGATCTGTGCGAGGCGGTCTACCAGAAGGTGGGCTTGTCGCGAACGGAATCGTCTGCGTTCGTCGAACTCGTTTTGAAAGAGATCACCGATTGCCTCGAAAAAGGCGAGACGGTGAAGCTGTCGTCGTTCGGTTCCTTCATGGTGCGCAAGAAGGGTCAGCGTATCGGACGTAACCCGAAGACCGGCACGGAAGTGCCGATCTCGCCACGTCGCGTCATGGTGTTCAAGCCGTCGGCGATATTGAAGCAGCGGATCAACGGCCATGCGGTTGCCAATGGCGACGGCAAGGACGACTAGAACTTATCCCTCGAACTCATGAGCTGAGAGGAGCGAGCATTTGGACAAGGCGCCGGATGCGTTCCGTACCATCAGCGAGGTCGCTGACGAGCTCGACATTCCCCAGCATGTGCTGCGGTTTTGGGAGACGCGGTTCGCCCAGATCAAACCGATGAAGCGCAGCGGCGGCCGGCGTTATTACCGGCCCGACGACGTCGACCTGCTCAAGGGCATCCGCCGCCTGCTCTACGGCGAGGGCTATACGATCCGCGGCGTGCAGCGGATCCTGAAAGAGCACGGCATCAAATCGGTGCAGGGCCTCGCCGACCAGACCTCCGCCGTTTCGTTCGGCGCGGTCGAGGAGGCGATCGGCCTCAGCCTGCAGGAACCCGACGAAAACGAGATCCCGCTCGTCGATACCGATGACGACGACTACGAGACCGAAGAATCCAAAGAGATCGATTATCGCTTCGCCGATACCGACGAGGACGGCATTCTGGTGCCGTCGTTCGTCAAGAGCAGGCCGGCCCCAGGGCCGGTCGAGGGCGCCGACCGCGAGCGCCTCGAACGCGTGCTGCAGGATCTGCTGGCCTGCCGGCAATTGCTGGATAACGCGCTGAAGGACGGTTGAGCGGAGGGGCGGAACTGGCCTGCCGTAGGGCCGAAAGAGGCCGTTCGCGCGCCTTGCGCCGGGGCCTGATCGCAGCTAATGGAACGGCATCGGAGCGTGGCGCAGCCCGGTTAGCGCACTAGTCTGGGAGACTAGGGGTCGGAGGTTCAAATCCTCTCGCTCCGACCAATAAAAGCCCCGGTAATACGGGGCTTTTTGCATTCTTGGCACTCGGGCTTGGGGTGCGAAATCAGAACGATTTTGGGAAAATGCCGGGTGATGCCGGCTAATAGTCCCCGCCAAAGTCCCTCCATTTCCAAGCAGTTCACCCTCCCAGGCAGCGCACCGGCGCCTGTCATGTGGGATCGCGGCGAGCGTCTGCCGTCGCAACAGGTGATCCGAATACTCGACCGAGCGACCATACGCCGATCCCGAGAAGGCAGCGCTCCGGTATCTGGACCGAGTTCAAGGGCGACCGGAGCACCAAGTCCAAGCCGATCCCAGGCCCGCATCTGGTCTATGGATTCCTTACGACGGTCCCGAACGCTGTCGTTGAGCCGATCCACCTCAATGCGACGCCGGTGATCCTCACGACAGAAGAAGAGCGCGACGTTTGGATGCGCGCGCCGTGGGACGAAGCGAAGGCTCTACAGCGGCCGTTGCCAGACGATGCGCTCAAGATTGTCTCGCGCGGGCCGGACAAGGAAGATCGTGTCGCCGCGTGACTCGCTCTTTTTATCGACAGTGTGTTTAAAGCGCGAACCTATAAATTTGGAGCGGTCAGCCGACATCCGCTCTAGCACGAGTAACTGACGTGGGTCGGACATCGCGGCATGTCCGAAAAGTGCCCCAGCAACGGACTCATGCTCCGTAGAGATTGATTCACCAAGTATAACGCAGCCGGCCCATACCGGAGTATTTCGTTGAGTTCTCGGCGAATTCACCGTCGAACCGCGCGCCGACCGAAAACCCGTTCCTGAACCCGATCTCCACGCCAACCGACGCAAGTGCCAAATCGGTGGCCGGCGCTGCACCGGTCACGACGAAGATTGATCCAGGCAGCGCCTGGAACCCGGCGGTGATGTTCGGCGAGGACCATTCGTCGTGAGCCCAGGCGGCACGGCCACGCAGGGACAGTGTGGTGCCGTAGTCAACCGGAATGCTCCAGTCGAGCCAGGAGCCAAGCTCCGTGCGGGTGGTGGTGATCGTCCTGGCGTTGTAGGAAAGTGCGAAAACCGACGCGCCGGAGAGCGCGGTTTCGCTGTAGGACGGCGTTCGGAAGCTCTGCACCTGCACGGCTGCGTAGGGAGTGAGCCCGGACTGACCCTGCCAACCCATACTCGGAATGGCGAAGCGATATCCGCCTTCGAGCCGGCCACCAATGTCATTAGCGGCGAAATCGGCGGCGAGATGGTCGGTACCCGCCACGGTCACGAACCGGTCGGTGTTAAACTGATGAAAGCCGTAGGCGATTGCGGCAGAGACATAGGCTGCATCGACACGCGTCGAGCTGTAGATGGCCGCCTGAAACATGTCGCTGCGTCCGCTGCCTAGACCTTCCGACAAGCCATAGCGGGTACCCCCGCCCGAAAGCGCGAAGCCGGCCACCGTGTAGGGCGTGACCCGATAGTCGAGGCCGGTGGCGAAGCCGACGTTGCTCACCGACCTGTCGTGGCTTCCAACCCCCAACGCGTCACCGTTTGCATTGGTTTGCCCACCATAGGCCGCAGCCCAAATGCCCCAAGGGCGCGGATCTGGGTTCCACGCGGCAGCGCGCGGGACAGCCTTGACGTATATCGGAGATACGGGGCGGTCCGGGGCGAATGGGCGGTTTTCGGCGAACGGATTGGTCACCAGCGACAGGAATGAGTTCATCGCCTGGGTTCCTGCCTGCGCCGGGCCGGTACCGGCTTCTCCCGAAAGCTGCGTGAATGCGCTTTGCAGTTGGCTGGGTGACAGGAATGAGAGCAGGCTGGCGAATGCCGACGGCAGCGCGCCGCCGTTTCTGACAAAGGTGTCAATGGAATTTGCGACCGCGCGTTGATTACCCGTGGCGGAGAACGGCAACACGCTCGAAGCCGAGGCCGCAACAGTCTGGCATATTGTGATGGTGTTGTTATCCAACGCGACCTGACCGTTTCGTGCCAAAGCAGCACCGCAGACGATGCTAGCATTGGTATTCAGCGTGATGCTCGTTAGCGCGAGGATGTCTCCTACGAACGATGTGGTCGTGCCGAGTGTCGCGGACGCGCCAACCTGAAAAAACACATTGCCGCCTTGAGCGCCGTTGATCAAATTAATCCGCGAATTGCTGGCGGTGGTCAGCCCGCTTGCGATTTTGATGATGAAGACTGAATTAGGGTTGCCTTGCCCATCAAGCGTGAGGGTCCCGGTCAACTGAGCCGACGAAGTATAACCGTACACGCCCGCTACAAGCGTTTTGCCTCCCAGGTCCTGACCTGTCAGGTTTGCTGTGACAGGCCTGCCTGCCAGATTAAGGTAGGCGATCGTGTTATCCGATTGAGCCTGCAGTGCGACTGCATCGCCCGCATGTATCGTGCCGCCCACCACAATTCCGGGGGGGAAACCGGTGACTGCGCTGCCCGGCGAGACGCCGACATTTCCAGTGATCACGGTCGGGGTAATTGTGTTGGTGACCGTTGTACCAGCCAGGACCCCGAAGCTCCCCGCTGTCCCAAGGGGCGGCGCCTGCGCATGGCTAGGAGAAGTTAGGGCTGTTGCTCCCATCAGGCCCAGCACCGCCGCAGCGCCCCGAACTCCGGCCCGCTTTTGCGACGATGTCCGCACCCACGCGGGGGCGAACGAAAACCTGCTCGTATGACCGTTGCCACCTGGATCGGCCACGGCACGGTCAGACTCGGTGCATCGCGAATGCGACCTTAATAGACGGAGCATCGTCATCGGTGCCTCACTCAAACGGCTTGTCACTCACCAACCGGGTGCTCAGAGGCAGAGTAGTCAAAGGGGTGGAAGCCCACGCATAAAAACGTCTGTTCCAATTGAGGAACAAAAAAAATGTTGCGGGTCAGATACAGAAATGCACATCAGACCACTTATAATCGTCAGGGTAGCGCTTGCCGCCGATCACGGCGACGAGGAGGCGATGGTTTCGTCGTGGTCATCGGCCCTATTAAATGCCGGTCGCTGAGCAATATTGCTTCTGCGACCCCGGAACTCGAAAGCGCAAGCTAGTTCCTTCACCGTCCGTAACAGGCATCCATCGGTGACAGAGAGTGCCGCACACTCCCGCGTTTTCTCGGGACCAGCTTAACGCCGGGTCGCTTTCCGGGTCGCCACCGGTCTTGCCGCGCACCGTCATCCGTTCCTTGAGCAGTTTCCGCGCGCGCTCCTCGACCGCGTGGCGACATCGGTCTTCAGCACCTTGCCGTAGATGTCGGATGTCGTCGCGTGGCGCAACAAGAAAGCCCGGCTCACGCCGGGCTTTCGTTGATCGGCGCCTGCCCTATGCCATCAGTACAACAGAGTTATGCACAGCCGCAATCTGCTCGTGATGCTCGAATGTTTGCAGCGTAATCTCATAGTGCTGGCCGGAAGCAAGGCGCGTCGCAAGCGAACCAAAATCGTCGAACGCATGGAACGCCAAATTCACCGAGTTTTCCGCCTGCGAACCCATGACGCCGGGAGTCGCCGGGTGATTAAAGTCATCCCCACCAAAAACGTGGCTCGGATTTTGCTCGCTGATCCAGAGATGGCTGCTGCCCTTCGCCAGATCGAACGTCTCGGTGTGCGTGCCGTTGGCAATCGTTAGCTTGAAGTTGAACTGATCCAAGGTGTGATTGCCACCACCGAGCGCCGTGTCCGCGCTGAAATCAAAATTCCAGTTTGCCCTTTCGTGTCCCGGCGTCGCGATCTGGAGCCCCGCAGCTTCCGTATACGTCGGGTTTCCGTGGCTATCGAAGGTCGGCGTCTCGTCAACGACGCCCCCGCGCTGATGAACTTTCAGCGCCACCTCGACGTGCTCCTTCGCGTTGTCCGCGATGTTGTAGCCGGTCGCGAAATTCCCGTTTCCGAAATACATCTGACCGGGATGCGCCGGATCAATGGCGTTGGCGTCAACCGTGCCGAACCGATGCACGAAATGATCGTCATTGCCATCTTCACGTCCCCGGTGTTCGCCCCGGTCATCGCCCCGGTCGTCACCGACGTTCGAGCTGTAATCGCGCTCGTTGCCATCGTCATCGATGAAGCCCCTATATTTTGCCATGCAACCATTCCTTCCTGTAAGGCAACTCAATTGCGGCCTGTCCCTCAACCAGTGAGAGCGGGTCGGAGACTACGCAACCGTCAATCAGGTCGGCAAGCCCTGCTTACCCCCGAAGCGCAACTTTATTTTCTGGGACGCCGTCAAGGCCGGCAACCACGTCCGCGCGCTCTCGACCTGCACCAGAAGCTGCTGACGCTGGGGAAGGCCGTCGTCTCGGACAACCTGCCGGCCTGCACGCGCTACGCACAGTCGCCGCAGGGCTTGCCGAAAACCTTGTCGCGCGGCCGATGCCGGAAGCCTCACCACGCAGCAGGCTGCGATCAGGATGGAGCTCGAAGGGCTGGGTCTGTCGAGTGGAAAGCAGGTGCAAGCGGAGGAATAGGTCGTGCGCCGGATGCTGGACACATGACTGCGGCCCCGTCACGCCCGGTTCTCAGTGGCGTGAAGCGCCGAGGGAGTCTGCGGACTCTGGCGCTTGCTCTCGACCCCCGATTGCGGCCAATTTGCTGCTGGGGGAAATATTCAAATGCGAAAATTGGGGCTCGGAGTCCGGTGCGCTGTTATGAGCGCAGCGGCGGTCAACCTATCCGCTTGCGACGTAACCACCGGCAACTCATTCGCGTCACCTTCGGGAGTTGTAGTCAACAGGGAAAAATGTAGCCAATCATCGGACGCCTGCTTTCAGAAGGCGGCGGCAACGTGCGGCGGCCCGTACCAGGTGATCGAAAGCGAAAGTCATCCGGGTCGGCTATTGGAGGACGCGATGCCTGGTCCCGTCACCTGGTACTCCATGACATACCAGTGCGGCCCGTCAGACGGCAAAATGCCAACGTTCGCGTTCAAGGGCGGTCCTACGGTCAACGCAAACATCAACATTCGCCAGCAATAGCCGACGAGGCCTAGATTCCGAGAACCCAGATGCCGAGGATGACGCCGAGTACTGCCAGTCCGCTGATGGTCCAGCCGGCGGCATAGGCCGGGCCGGCGGTCTCGGGTTGATCGACCATCGAGTCATGCCAGTGGGTCATTCCAACCTCCTGGAAAAAGTGCTCTGTCAGTTAGGTCTCTGTCGCGACGATTAGGTTCAAACAACGGCGTGCGATGAAAGTTCCCGGGTTCGGGGCCAATCCCTGTTCAATCCTTGGCCGCGTTGAACTCCCTGAGGATCGATCGTAGATTGCCGAGGTTCCCGCTCCGGGAATGGGGCCGCGGGACGCTTGCGCCGCTCGCGGCTCCCCAAAAATCTCAAGAAAATTGTCAGGAAACTCCATGAAGGATTTTGCCGGAAAATTCGCGGTGATCACCGGAGGCGGCACGGGCATGGGCCGGGAGCTGGCGCGCCAGCTTGTCGCCGAGGGCTGCAACGTCGCGATGTGCGACGTCTCCATGGAGGCGATGGCCGAGACCAAGCGGCTGTGCGAGGAGGAAAAGCTGCCGCAGGGGCTGCGCGTCACCACCCATGTCGCCGATGTCTCGATCGAAGCCCATCTCCAGCGGTTTCGTGACGAACTGATCGAGCAGCAGGCAACCGACAAGATCCATCTGCTGTTCAACAATGCCGGCATCGGCGGCGGCGGCAGCCTGTTCACCAACACCCGCGAGCAGTGGGAACGCACCTTCAACATCTGCTGGGGCGGGGTCTATCTCGGCGTCCGCACCTTTCTGCCGCTGATGCTGAAGGCTGACGAGGGCCACATCGTCAACACCTCAAGCGTCAACGGCTTCTGGGCCTCCGTCGGCCCCGGCGTGTCGCACACCGCCTACGCCTCCGCGAAATTCGCGGTGAAGGGATTTACCGAAGCGCTGATGAACGATCTCAGGCTCAACGCCCCGCATATCAAGTGCTCGGTGGTGATGCCCGGCCATATCGGAACCTCGATCGTTGCCAATTCGCGCAAGATCATTGCCGGCACCGAGTCCGATCAATTGAGCCCGAACGAGATCCAGGCGGCACGCCTGCGGATCAAGGGCATGGGCGTCGACACATCAGCGATGTCGGACGATGACATCCAGAAGATCGCGCTGGATCGCGCCCGCAGTTTCCGCGACGAGGCGCCGACCACGGCGGCGGCCGCGGCCAAGATCATCCTCGACGGCGTCAAGGCCGGGCGATGGCGTATCCTGGTCGGCGACGACGCCCACAGGCTCGACGAGCGCGTGCGTCAGACGCCGGAGAAGGCTTATACGCCGGAGTTTTATCAGAGCTTTGCTGAGGAAGTGGGCTGGCGGCTGGGCTAAAGTACCAGCCGCACGCGCGCTACCCCCGCGCGACGCGTTGGCGTGAGCCGGGACGGTAGGCGAGGCGGGTGTGCCCTGGGCAATAGGGTGCCCCCTCGAGCGGCGTGTTGCCGCAGAAGCAGAAATCGTCGGCGCCGGGCGTGCTGATAGGCCAGCGGCAGCGTTGCTCGGAGAGTTCGAACAACGAGCAGCGATGCTCGCTGACAACAGGGGCGGCGAGGACGGGTTCGCCGTTCTCCCAGACCCTTCGCAGCATCTGAAACTGCAGCCGCGGAACCGATTTGCCGGCGCGCTCCTTCTTGGCCGGGCGCGGTTCGGTGATGAACTCGCCGCGCGTCAGGCCGAGACGGGAGAGTTTGCCGATCACGGCGTTGCGGCTGACGCCGATATGGACCGCGATCTCGCGGCAGGAGAGGCCGGCTTCAAAATGGCTTTTCAGGAGTTCGACGCGTTCGGTGGTCCAGGTAGGTCCAATGGCAAACATGTTGGCGGTTCCAAATTGCGTTGAACCGCCGCTTTCCAATGCTCCCGTCAGGAAGGCCTGCCGTTGTCGCGGATCGCAAGCAGCCCGTCCTTGATGGCGAGCCGAATGCCTTCCTCGATCAGGGTCTTCGCGACGCCGGGAACGCTGGTACCGTGGGTGCCCTGTCTCACCAGTTTTTCGAGATAGGTGATGGTCGAGAGCGCCAAGGTGACTGGAACGCGGTCGGTTTCGGCTTTTTCCGTAGCCATAGGGAACGCTAACTTTTAATCGGTGTACTGAAAAGTATCTATTTAGACTCTATTAAGTTATGGCCGGGCGAGTCAATCGGCAAGTCATTTTCTTTCTATCGCATTGGAAAAACATAATTAATCCAATGGGAGATCGAATGGCGCCGGCGTGGGCCGGGCAGGCGCCTGCAGGGCAGGCCCATGCGGCACGCGGCGAAACGCTGCAGCCAAGGCTCTATTTCCCGATTGCCTCGCGTCGTTTGCAATGACGATGATGCCTCGGGGAAGGCGCGCGATGACGGTTACGAACGGTCTCTATTCAATTCAGATCGACATGAGGGACGGCGGGCATGGCCATGCCTCCGGCATTCTTGTCTTGATCGACGGCAAGATCGCCGGCGGCGACTCGCATTTTTATTACACCGGCACCTACACCGCCGATCGCGGCAAGTGGCGCGGCGAACTGACCACCAACGAGCACACCAAATCCGTTGGCGTGCGGCCGCTGTTTGGCGGACGCGAAGTCACCTGCGGCTTTAGCGGTGGTTACACCGGTGACGGCGCCGAAGTGGAAGGAACTGCGCTGGTCGGCAAGACCAGCGTGTCATTTCACGCCAAGCTCGCGCTGCATTCGGCGCTATGAGAACGAACTTTTTGACGCGTTTTCTTTACGCGAACCGGTCTCCACTTCGCTTGAAAACGCTATGCCTCCAGCTCGATCTTGACCGGAAACTTTTGCAGCAGCCGTTGCGCGGCGACCGCCTTGTCCGGTGGCGCCTTGATGCGCAGGAACAGCCCGCGCGAGGGATCGGTGATCGCCTCGACACTGACGTCTTTCCCAAGGCCTTCCGCCGCCAGCAGTTCACGGGCGGCTTCGCCGGCTGCGATCTCGCGCAGTTTCGGCTTGAAGATCTTGCCGATCGGGGTGACCGGCATTTCCGCAATCACCGACACCGCGCGTGGCCGCGCCGGCGGCTCCAGAATCTTCTCCAGCACGAAGGCGGAAAGCGCCTGCGGATCGACGTGGACACCGGGCTGCGTCGAGACGAACAGCATCGGCACCTCGCCGGCATAGGCATCTGGCCGTCCAACGGCGGCGGCAAGCGCGACGCCGGGGAATCCGAGGGCGGCGTCCTCGATCGCGCGCGGATCGATATTGTGTCCGCCGCGGATGATGACGTCCTTGGCGCGACCCATGATGTAGACGAAGCCGTCGGCGTCGATCCGGCAGATGTCGCCGGTGCGCAGCCAGCCCTGATGAAAGGCGTCTTCGGTCTGCTTGCTGTCGACGTAACCCGGAAACACCTGCGGTCCCCGCGTCAGCAGTTCACCGACCGGCGAGGGCCACGGTCCGGTATGCATCTGGTTGCCGGCGAGGATCGCGAGTTCGACCAGCGGGTTTTTGGTGCCGACGCTTTCCGGCCGCGGTTTTAAGCCGGCGAAGTCGTGTGTGATGGCGCCGGACAACTCGGTCATGCCGTAGACCTGCTGCACGCAGGGGCCGCCCCAGGTCGCCAGATAGCGCCGCTCGATTTCCGGCGGGCAGATCGAGGCGCCGGTCGGCGTCACGCGCAGGCTCGAAATGTCGCAATCGCCCACCGGAATATCGGCCAGCGCGCCGAGCGTGGTCGGCACGTTGCCGGCATGGGTCAGGCGATATTTCTCGATGATGCGCCAGAAGTTGGTGACCAGTGCCGGATCGCGCGCGCCGGCCGGGCCGGGAATGACGATGGTGGTACCGGCCGACAGGGCGGCACCGGCGCCGACAAACAGACCACCGACATGGAACAGCGGCAGCGAAATCATGCCACGGTCACCCTTGCGATAGTCCAGCGCCATCCGCGACGAAACCGAAGAGGCGACCATCGCCCGGTTGGTCAGGCGCGCGACCTTGGGATGCCCGGTGGTGCCGCCGGTCGGCAGCATCACGGCCACCCGATCGGCCTCCGACGTATCGGTGGATTGACCGTAATCGTTGCGCCAGGCCGGATCGGGCTTCAGCACCTCGCCGTCGAACGCGATCGTACCGTCGAGCGGGGCGATCACGATCCGCTTCAGCGAAGGGACGTCGCGTTGCAGGCCCTCGATCTTCTCATAGAGCCCGCCCGGCATGCCCGGTGGCGGCGCCAGCAGCAGCTTGGCCTTGACGGCATTGAGCTGGGCGATGATCGCCTCGCGCGTGAACAACAGATTGAGCGGCTCGGCGATGCCGCAAGCCGCCGCACCCCAGATCGCGGCAATCGCCGCGGGACAAATCGGCAGCAGGATCGCAACCGCGTCCTCCTTGCCGATGCCTTGCGCGCGGAAGAACGTCTCGGCCGCCTTGATACAGCCCATCAGGTGATCGTTGGAGACGACGACAGGGCTGGGATCGAGCGGACTGCGCAGATAGACCACGGCGTCCGCATCGGGATCGGCGAGCGCTCCGCGCGCCACCAGATCGAGAATACGCGGGCAGGTCGCAAGCTGCTCCCGCATCTCCTTCTCGCGCGCCGCCTCGTCGGCCGGCGACAGCCTGTCCTTGAGCATATTTCTTCCCCGGATTTTTTGTTCGTTGGGTCGGCTTATTGTATCGACGGCAGGTCGGGCAGCACAAGAGTGCTATCCGTGCACGACTGTCTTCGCGATCATGCAGTGAATGCCCTTGGAGCCGTTGACGGTTTGCGTCACGCGCAAGTCGGCAGCTAAGCTGCAGAGCGTGTAGGCGTCCTCCCGCGACAGATTGCGCTTTTCGCCGAGCAGCACGATCATGTCGCGCAGCGCGCGCACCACGCATTGGTCGAGATCGGGATCCATGGCCATCGTCATGTAATGCGTTGACGTCTCGGCGCGGGGATAGTCCAGCCGCAGATCCTTGCGCAGCGTCAGGCGGAAGCGGCCCTGGAGGGCGGTTTCGATCGCGGTGACGCAGACTTCGCCATCGCCCTGCACGCCATGACCGTCGCCGCAGGAAAACAGCGCGCCCGGCACGAACACCGGCAAATACAGTTTGGCGCCGGCGCCGAGCTCCTTGTTGTCGAGATTGCCGCCCATCGCGCGCGGGATCAGCGAGGTGATGCGGCCCCAGGCCGGTGGCGGCGATACGCCCATCACGCCAAAAAACGGCGCCAGCGGCAGATCGAGCCCCCACGGCATGCGGCCGACCATCCGCTCGCGGTCGAGCGGAATGTTGAGCAGCCGCGTCTCGTGAAAGTCGTCGGGCAGGGTGCCGGCCAGCGGGCGGATCAAATTGTAGCCCCAGTCCTGCCGCAGCTGGACGTCGAGAATATCGACTTCCAGCACGTCGCCGGGCGCGGCGCCCTCGACCGCAATCGGGCCGGTCAGGATATGGCCCGGCACCATCCGCTCATTGCGGGCGTGAATATCGGCAAGCTCCGGCGGAACGTGGAATTTGCCGCGGTCCGGCACCACGTCCGGGCCGCCGCTCACGGTATCGACCGTCACCTCATCGCCGCTGGCGATGGTCAACACCGGCTTCAATTTCGCTTCGAAAAAACCCCAGTGGCAGGTTTCGGGACTGGAATGCAGGTGATGATGTGTCATGAGAAGGCTTTAGGTTGCGGCGATGACGTCGTATGACGCTGTACCAGACAATGCCAGAGGCTTCCCTTGTTTTTTGTACTCTCCAAGACCATCGGCTTCATACTGATGCCGACCAATTTCCTGATCGGCCTCGGCTTGGTCGGCGCCATTCTGCTGCTGACGCGCTTTGCGTCGCTCGGCCGCAAGCTTGTCGTGACGGCGGTGTTGCTGCTCGTGGTCTGCGGGCTGTCGCCGCTTGGCAACCTGCTGCTCTATTCCCTGGAATCGCGCTTTCCGCGGTGGGATCCGGCGCGCGGCGCGCCTGACGGCATCATCGTGCTCGGCGCATCGATCGAGGCGGATATTTCCGCCGCGCACGGCACGCCGGTGGTGCGCAGCGCGCCGGATCGCATCATTGCCGCCGCGGCGCTGGCGCACCGCTATCCGAATGCACGCGTCGTGTTCTCGGGCGGCAGCGCAAATCTGCTTTCGAACGATGCCAGGGAAGCTGATTTTGCCGGCGAAGTGTTCGAAGGTCTCGGCATCGCCAAATCGCGGCTGATCATGGAACGGCGTTCGCGCAACACGCTGGAAAATGCCGAGTTCTCGAAAGCACTGGTTGCCCCCAAGCCCGGCGAGCGATGGCTGCTGGTGACGTCGGCGTACCACATGCCGCGATCGGTCGGGCTGTTTCGCAAGGCCGGATTTCCGGTCGAGGCCTATCCGGTCGACTGGCGCGTCGCCGGGCGTGACGGCCTGTTCACGTTTTCGAACCTGGCGCTCGAGGGATTGTGGCGAAGCGATACCGGAATGCGGGAATGGATGGGGCTGATCGCCTACCGGGCCACCGGCAAGATCGACGAGTTGCTTCCCGGGCCGGTCCCGAACTAAAAGCACTGTATAACCGCGACAAGCGCGCGTTCAGCGCCGATTTGGGAGCCTACGCCATGCAACAGCAATCGCCGCCGGAAGCGCTGGATCTGGCCGCCATGGTAGCCGATCTCAACAGCCTGCTGCGGCTGAAGACGACCGTGATCGGCATCAAGATGTTCGCCACGACAGACGAAATGACGGCGATCCCGAAAATCCGGCGACCGTCGGCGGTGCACACCACCGATCAGATCGTCAGCATGGCCTCGCGGCTCGGCTGGACCGTCGGCATCACCGGCGAGGATCTGGTCGGCGCGCAGTGCCGCGCCGTGATCGGTCTGGCGCCGCAGGACGACAAATGGCTCGCCGGTGAAAATTACGTCGGCGTCTGGCATGGTACCGCCGAGGACGCGCGCAAGCGCCAGGAAGCGCTCGATGTCGTGCCGTACGGCCGGTATCAGGCGATGGCGGTGAGCCCGCTCACCAGCGGCCGGCTCGATCCGCCGGATATCTGCCTCGTCTACGCCACGCCCGGCCAGATGATCATCCTGATCAACGGACTGCAATATACCGGCTACAAGAAGTTCGAATGGGGCGTGGTCGGCGAGACCGCTTGCGCCGATTCATGGGGCAGGGCACTGAAGACCGGCGAGCCCTCGCTGTCGCTGCCGTGTTTTGCCGAGCGCCGCTACGGCGGCGTGCCTGATGAGGAGATGCTGATGGCGCTGTCGCCTTCGCATCTCAACAAGGCCATTATTGGCATGAAGCAGCTTGCCAAAAACGGCCTGCGCTATCCGATCGCACCCTATGGTATTCAGGCCGACGTGCGCGCCGGCATGGGCGTGTCCTACGCGAAGAAGTAGCCGTTGCGAACCGAGGCCTAAACCGTCATTGCGAGCCAACGGGTCCGGCCTCCGGCCGGCCCGATGACAGGCTCCGCGAAGCAATCCATCTTGCCACGCAAAGAAAGAATGGATTGCTTCGTCGCGGAGTTTATCATCGGGCCGGCCGAAGGCCGGACCCGGTGGCTCCTTGCAATGACGGAGAATGATCTACTGGCAGCATAAGCCAAACTGTGAGGAATCTTTTCTATGCCTTCGTCGAAATTCGACATCATCGTCTATGGCGCCACCGGGTTCACCGGACAGCTCGTCGCCGAATATCTGGCTGCGCAGTACAAGGGTGATGCCGGCCTGAAATGGGCGATGGCCGGGCGCAGCAAGGACAAGCTCGCTACCGTTCGCGACGCGATCGGCGCGCCGGCTGATACGCCGCTGATCGTGGCCGATGCCAGTGATCCCGCGTCGCTGAAGGCGATGGTCGCGCAAGCCAAAGCCGTGATTACAACTGTCGGTCCGTATCAGTACTACGGCAACGATGTGCTGGCAGCCTGCGTCGAGGCCGGGGTCGATTATTTCGATCTCTGCGGCGAGCCGTTGTGGATGCGGCAGATGATCGACAAGCATGAAGCCGCCGCCAAGGCCAGTGGCGCGCGCATCGTGTTCTCCTGCGGCTTCGATTCGGTGCCGTTCGAGCTCGGGGCCTTCTTCGTGCAGGAGGAGGCGAAGCGGGTGTTCGGTGCGCCGGCCTTGCGCGTCAGGGGCCGTGTGCGCGACATGCGCGGCACGCTGTCCGGCGGCACGGCGGCGAGCGCCAAGGCGACCTTCGACGCTGTCGCCAAGGACCTCAGCCTCGTCGCTCTGCTGAAGAGCCCTTTCGCACTGACACCGGGATTTGAAGGCCCGAAACAGCCCCCCGGCAGCAAGCCTTTCCTCGAAGAGGACCTGCAATCATGGGCCGCGCCGTTCATGATGGCGCTGATCAACACCCGCAACGTTCACCGCTCCAACATGCTGATGGGCTTTCCGTACGGCAAGGATTTCGTCTACGACGAAATGGTCCTGACCGGTCCCGGCGAAAAAGGCGAGGCCAATGCCAGGAAGGTGATGGCCGTCAATGCCGGGAAAACCGGTCCGGCGGCGCCGAAGCCGGGTGAGGGGCCGTCAAAGGAGGAGCGGGAGAACGGCGGTTATGATCTCCTGTACGTCGCGACCGCGCCCGATGGCCGTCAGGTGCGCGCCGCCGTGAAGGGCGATCGCGATCCCGGTTATGGCTCGACCTCCAAGATGATCTCGGAATGCGCGATCTGCCTGTTGCGCGACACGCCGGACGTTTCCGCCGGATTCTGGACGCCGGGTGCCGCGATGGGTCACCAGCTGATCAAGCGGCTCGTGGACAATGCCGGCCTTACGTTTGAGGTCGAGCAGTAAGGACTGTAACGCCGCGCGGCGCGACGGCTGCTATGCCACCGCGCGGCGCGACCGCTAAGCGGCGCGGGGATCATAAGCGTACATCCAGCTCATGCTGCGCTCACCGAGCGGCAGCAGGACTTTCATCATGTGGTCGCGGATCCAGGCGCCGGTGGCGCTGAATTCGCGCTTGTTGTTGCCGTTGCGGCGAGCCAGCGCGACGACGCGTTCGGCGCGCGGGCGGCGCTCCTGTTCGAAATTCTGGAAGGTCAGGGACAATTCCTGCCGGTCCTGCATCAGCCGGCCGAGCCGCATGGCGTCTTCCAGCGCCAGCGACGCGCCCTGGCCGGCATGCGGGCTGGTGGCGTGGGCGGCGTCTCCGATCAGCAGCGTGCGCTTGCGCGACCAGGTCGGCAAGGTCGCGACATCGAGCGTCGGCGTTACCACGATGTTCTCCGCGGCTCGCAGAATGCGCGGAATCGGATCGTGCCAGCCGGCGTGGAAATCGAGCAGGTGCCGCCGGATCGCATCCTGGCTCATGGCGCGATAGGCCGCTGCGTCGACGCCATGCGCCGGCTGCGTGCTCCACCACATGACATTGTCATCTGAATCGGGACTGCAAACCCCATAGCCGAAGAAGCCGCTTTGTCCGAACGTCGTGGCGACGCGCTGGCCGATCGGCGCGCCTGCGATCACCGAGCGTGCGACGAAGCCGCCGAAGCCGATCAGGCCGGTGTCGAACGGCTTCGGGCCGTCAGGGATTACGTGGCCGCGCACGGCCGAATGCACGCCGTCGGCGCCGATCACAAAGTCGCCTTCGGCGCTGGATCCGTCGGCGAAATGCGCGACGATGGGCTTGTCAGCGCGGTCCTCGATGGCCACCAGCCGCTTCTCGAACCGCAGTTCGACATTCTCGCACCAGGCCTTGTTGATCAGCGCTTCGTTCAGCGTGGCACGGCACATGTTCACCGCGGGCTGGCCGAAACGTTGTTTCATGTTGTGATTGATCGAACCGAGCCGGGCGCCGGATTGCGAATGGAACTCGAAGGACTCGGCGATCGATCCGCGCCGGATCATGTCGTCGGCGAGGCCAATCTCGGCCAGCACATGCATGCCGTTCGGCGCGATCTGCAGGCCGCCGCCGATGCCGGTGGCGTAGGGCCAGGCCTCGAACACCTCGGCATCGAGGCCGGCCTTCTTCAGGAAGATCGCGGTGACCGGACCGGCGATGCCGCCGCCGATGATCAGGGCCTTTTGTGGTCTCGTCATGCCTTGCTCCATGCATCCGTGAAGTGATAGGAACGTATAGTCGCTAATCATCTTAGTAACTAAGATATATGCGAACTAAGATATGAGGCCGACTTTGTCAAGACCGAAAGCGCGGGCTGCGCTGCTGCAGGAACTGGAACACGCGGTGCGGAAATCCTCCGCGCTCGGCGTGATCTTCGGGCAGACCGTCGCCAACAAAATCGGCATGTCGAGTTCCGACCTCGAATGCCTCGATTTTCTCAACATCGAACAGCGGGTGACGGCAGGGCGGCTCGCCGAATTGACCGGCCTCACCACCGGCGCCATCACCGGCATGGTGGACCGGCTGGAGAAGGCCGGCTTCGTGCGCCGCGAGCGCGACGATAACGACCGCCGCAAGGTCTTCATTGCGATCGTGCCGGAGAACGTCGCGAAGATCGGACGCTTCTACGAGCCGTTGCAGCGGGCGGTGCTAAGGGACTGGGAGAGCTATACCGACGCCGAGCTGAAACTGCTGTTGCGCTTCATGACGCAGGGCTACATGACCATGCTTGATGTGACCGAGGAGCTCAAGGCGATGGTCGATCAGCCCGCGAAAGAAAAGCCCAAGGGGAAGGGCAAACGCGGCTAGGAAGCACTCACGCGTGCCGAGGCGGCGTTCGCCTTCCAGCGCTCGGCGGCGACATATATGCCCCACATCGCGCCCAGCATCATCCAGAAATGCCGCCAGTGGTCGGTATCGATGATGAAGCTTTCGCCGACGGTGCCGAGATAGGCCGAGAAGATCGCGAGATATGTCCGCTGCCAGGGTGCAGGGGTGAAGACGTAGCGGAACCCGGTGAGCGCGGTGACGAACACCAGCGCCGGATAGCAGATGCCGGAGATCCAGCCCCCCGACATGAAGGCGTTCAGATAGGAGTTGTGGGTGTCTTCGGGAAAGTAATTGTGGAACTGCAGCGGCCCGATCCCGAACGGCAGATCGAGCGCCATGTCGGCGCCGAGGATATGGCGGCCGAACCGGCCGAAGCGGCCCTCGTCATAGCTCTGATCGAAGCTGGCGCGCTGCTTGAACATCTCGGCGATCGAATCGAACGACAGCAGCACCGCGACCAGCGCCACCGCCAGGATCACGGCCACCAGCGCCATCACGATGATGCGCGAGCGCTGCGCGTGCGAGCGGCTGGTCAGCACCATCAGCGCCAGCATGAATCCGGACGTCAGGATCAGCCCGCCCCAGGCCGCGCGCGAGAACGCCAGCAGGATCGCCAGAGACATGATGCCGAATGCGATGGTGTTGCGGAACGACTTCAGGAGTTTATCCGAGACGACGCTTTGCAGGCAGAACAGCGCCGGCAGGATCAGGAACGCGCCGAGCACGTTGGGGTCCTTGAAGGTGCCGCGGGCGCGTTCATACAGCGTCAGCAGGTCATGCCCGCCGGGGACGAGGTTGAAATAGCCGCCGAGCGCCGCCAGCGATGCGATCATCGCGCCCACGACCAGACCGCGCCGCAGCATGTTGAGCCGGGCTTCGGTGTCTTCGGAGATCACCATCGCGAAAAAAATCACGGTGACGGCCATGTACCAGGACGTCGCGATCCAGTTCGCCACCTCGCTTTTGTCGAGGAAGGGGATGGCGCCGATGGTGTAGCCGACATTGAGCAGGACCAGGCTCAGCAGCAGCGGGATGAACACCAGCCGCATCCGCAAGCCGGTTGCAAAGAAGATCAGCGAGGCGGCGAGGGTGGCAAGTTCGTAGGGACTCGGTTCGATGAAGACGATGGCGCCGCAGGCGCCGACCAGCCACACCAGCGCGCGCTGAAGGGCGAGCACGCCGGGCGCCGCCGTCATCGCTGGTAGGGAGCCTCCGGCTGTCGCCGCATACGCCATCACATACTCACGCAACGCAGAATTACTATGTCGTCATTGCGAGCGAAGCGAAGCAATCCAGACTTTCTTTGCGCGGATGGATGGATTGCTTCGTCGCTACGCTCCTCGCAATGACGAGGCCTTAATTTAATACGCGTTCTCGTTCTTCGTCATCAACGCGATCGGCGTCTTCAGCAGAATGAAGAGATCGAACAGCACCGACCAGTTCTCGATGTAATAGAGGTCGAATTCGACGCGCTTCTGGATCTTCTCGTCGGTATCGACTTCACCGCGCCAGCCGTTGATCTGCGCCCAGCCGGTGATGCCGGGCTTGACGCGGTGGCGCGCGAAATAGCCGTCGACGGCCTCGTCGAACAGCCGGCTCTGCAATTTGCCCTGCACGGCGTGCGGGCGCGGGCCGACCAGCGAGAGGTTGTTCTTGAACACGACGTTGAACAGCTGCGGCAATTCGTCGAGGCTGGTCTTGCGGATGAAGCGTCCGACGCGGGTGACGCGCGGATCATCCTTGGTCACGACCTTGGCGGCGGTCGGATCGGCCTGATGGTGATAGAGCGAGCGAAACTTGAAGACGTCGATGCGCTCGTTGTTGAAGCCGAACCGCTTCTGGCGGAACAGCACCGGGCCGGGGCTGTCGAGCTTGATCGCGAGCCCGACCAGTCCCATCACCGGCAGTGCGGCGAGCAGGATCAGGAAGCCGACGACGTGGTCGAACAGCCACTTCATCACCAGGTCCCAGTCGGTGATCGGCGCCTCGAACACGTCGAGCGTCGGCACCTCACCGAGATAGGAATAGGAGCGGGGACGGAAGCGCAGCTTGTTGGTGTGGGCCGAAAGCCGGATATCGACCGGCAGCACCCACAGCTTCTTCAGCATCTCCAGAATCCGCGTCTCCGCGGAGATCGGCAGCGCGAACAGCACGAGATCGACGCGGGTGCGGCGGGCGAATTCGACGATGTCATCGACCTTGCCGAGCTTCGGAGTGCCGCCGCAGGTATCCATCGCACGGTCGTCGTTGCGGTCGTCGAACACGCCGAGCATGTGGATGTCGGAGTCTTCCTGGACCTTGAGCGCCTTGACGAGCGTCTCGCCATTCTGGTCGGCGCCGACCACGATGGTGCGGCGATCGAGCCGGCCCTGACGCGCCCAGTCGCGCACCAGCGAGCGCAGGATCAGGCGCTCGGTCACCAGTGCTGCGAGGCCAACGAAGAAGAACGCCGTCAGCCAGAGTCGCGAAATCTCGCTGCCGAGCTTGACGAGGAAGGAAGCGCCGATGAACAGCAGGAATACGAACGCCCAGGATGAAACCATCCGGGTCATCTGCCGGAGCTGGCCGCGGAACACGTCGACGTCGTAGATGTCGGCGGCCTGGAAGCAGATCACGGCGGTTGCCGTCATGGCTAAGATCGCGGCGGCGTATTCCCAGTGGAAGACGCCGAGGCGGACGACATAGCCGAAATAGAGTGCCATGCCGATCAGGCTCAGCATGACGAAATCGACGAGCCGCACCGCGCCTGCAATCACGATCGGCGAGTAGGCACGTCCGACCTTTTGACTGGCGACGGCAAGGGCTGCGGCAGTCAACCTGCGGCGCCGCTCCACCGGCGGGCGATCGGCGGTGCCGTCCATCGCGGCCGTCGCTGCGGCATTGATCATCGAGCGAGCGTTAATCGGTTCCACTGGTCCACGTCCGTTCTTAAGCAGGCAAATAGGAATGCGCCTGCCGATGCGGAATTCCCCACATCACGGCATACGGGACAAATCGGAAGAAACAGTTACGTTGGTAAAGAACGGTTAACGATTGGCAAACGCGTCGCGGTAGCCGGCCAGCACGCCTTCGACCATCGCCTTTTGCGAGAAGTGCAGGAAGATTCGTTCGCGCAGCGATTTGGCGCGCGCCTGCGCGGCGTCGAGATCGTCGAGTGCGCCTTCGATGGCGTCAGCCATCGCGGAAGCCAGCCCGGGCGCAAACAAGGCGTCGGCATGATCATGACCGAAGATCTCGGGAATGCCGCCGACATTGGCGGCAACCATCGGAATGCCCGCGGCGGCTGCCTCGATCACGACATAGGGCATGGAATCGCCGCGCGAGGGAACCACCAGCAGCGCGCCTTTGGAGAAGCCGTAGCGCGCCTTGACGTGGCCGACGAACCGCACCGCCTCGCCGAGGCCGAGCCGCTCGACCTGTGCCTTCAGGTTGGCCGTTTCCTCGCCGTCGCCGGCAAGCGTCAGGGTCACCGGCCGACCGTCGGCGCGCAGCCGTGCCACCGCATCGATCAAGAGGTCGGTGCCCTTGATGTGCCGGAACTCGCCGACATAGACCACGTCGGTGGCATCCCCCGCCTTGACGATCGGATCGAACTCGTTGGCGGTGACGCCGTTGAACACGCAGCGCACCAGCCCCTTCGGGGTGCCGATGGTGCGCTGATAGGTGTCGCGCGCGAACGCGCTTTCAAACAGGAACAGGTCGGTCTTGTCCATCAGCGCGCGTTCGACGCGGCCGTACAGATTTCCCTTCAGCGTCGTCTGCGGAAAATGCAGCGAGCCGCCGTGCGGTGTGTAAACCCTGATGGTGTCATTCGAGCCGGTCCTCAGGCGAATGAAGGCGCCGGCCTTGGCGCCGTGACCATGCAGGGCGTCCGGCTTCAATTGCCGGATCAGGCGCTGGAACCGCGCCCATACCAGGAAGTCGGTCGGGAGCGGCTCACGGCGTATGGGAAGGCGATGAACGCCAAGCTTGAGGCGAGGGGCGATTTCCGCGAAGGCCTGCTCGGCGCGTTCGCCGCCGGTCAGGCTGTCGGCGATGATGCCGACATGATGCCCGCGATCAGCCTGGCCGTTGGCCAGATCCAGGATATGACGAAAGATCCCACCCACCGGGGCACGCGTCGCGTGCAGGATACGAAGCGGCTGGCCTTCGACGACAGTCATGGTCAGCGCCAGCGGCCCGCGAGGGCGGGCGCAGCAACCGGGCTGTGGTTAGGAACGAGCGCGCCGCGCATCACGAGAATCCCAAGAAATAATCTGCCCGATTAAGGGCGTCCATGGTTAACAAAACATGACCGGACGCCCGCGACCAGCCCTTATCTAGCCTGTAAACGGGCAGATTAACCCGGCAGCAACCTTAATGGAGTGTAATCGGCCCCGTTCAGTTGAGCAGTTGCGTTCGCGGGAGTGTGCGATGCGTTTAGCGTTCTGGCGTGCCGGCAAGGACAAGACAGTGGTGCAGCGGGTGGTCTCGAAGCCCGCACCTGTCGCCATGCCGGTCGCAGCCTCCGAAACCGGCGATCTCGACCTGCATGCGCTCGGTCAGGCGCTGAAGCGCAAGCGAGGCTGGATCATCGTCCCCACGGTGCTGGCGGCGATCCTGTCGATCACCGCCGTCAACATGATCACCCCCCGGTACAAATCCGAAGCCCGCATCCTGGTCGATGGGCGCGAGAACGTTTTCCTGCGGCCGAATGGCGAGCGCAACGATGAGCAACGCGGCGGCTTGGACGCCGAGGCCGTGACCAGCCAGGTCCAGTTGCTGCAGTCGCGCGATCTGGCCCGCGAGATCATCCGCAAGAACAAGCTTGCCGAACGCCCGGAATTCGATCCGGTGCT
Organism: Afipia sp. GAS231; assembly: GCF_900103365.1. NCBI lineage: Bacteria > Pseudomonadati > Pseudomonadota > Alphaproteobacteria > Hyphomicrobiales > Nitrobacteraceae > Afipia > Afipia sp. GAS231. Next base: position 411,118 of record NZ_LT629703.1, on the reverse strand, counting down.
GCAGGGGTTTTCGCCGCTGAAATCGGTGCTGGCTTTGTTCGGCATCGGACGCGATCCGTTCTCGATGACGCCGGAAGAGCGCGTGCTCGACGCCTATTACGAACGCTTCACGGCCTACGCGGTCGACAAGTCCCGCGTCATCGTCGTCGAATTCCAGTCGCGCGATCCGGAGCTTGCGGCGCGTGTCGCCAACTCCATTGCTGAAGGTTATCTGGTGCTGCAGCAGAACGCGCGGCAGGAGCAGGCGAAGTCCGCCGGCCAATGGCTGTCGGGTGAAATCGAAAACCTGCGCAAGAAGGTGGCCGATGCCGAGTCGCGCGTCGAGGATTTTCGCTCGAAGTCGAGCCTGTTCGTCGGCACCAACAACACCACGCTGTCGAACCAGCAGATGGGCGAGATCAATACGCAGTTGAACAATGCCCGCGCGCTGAAGTCGGACGCGGAGTCCAAGGCGCGGCTGATCAAGGACATGCTGCAGAGCGGCAAGCCGATCGAGGCTTCCGAGGTGTTGAATTCCGAACTGATCCGCCGTCTGTCCGAGCAGCGGGTGACGCTGCGCGCGCAGCTCGCCGAACAGTCGTCGACGCTGCTCGACCAGCATCCGCGGATCAAGGAATTGAAGGCGCAGCTGGCCGATCTCGACCGGCAGTTGCGCGAGGAGGCCGGCAAGGTCTCCCGCTCGCTTGAAAATGACTCCCATATTGCCAACGGCAGGGTCGATGGCCTGATCGCCAGCCTCGATCAGTTGAAGAAGCAGGCCACCTCGAACAACGGCCAGGATGTCCAGCTCCGCGCGCTCGAGCGCGAAGCCAAGGCCCAGCGCGATCTTCTCGAATCCTATCTCGCCAAATATCGCGAGGCGACCACCCGCGAGAATATCGAGGCCGCACCCGCCGACGGCCGCATCATTTCCCGCGCGACCGTTTCCAACATTCCGGCCTATCCGAAGAAGCTGCCGATCGTGCTGATCGCGACGCTGGCGACCCTGCTGCTGACCAGTGGCGCGATCGTCACCGGCGAATTGCTGCGCATGACCGCGCCGCGGGCCTCCGCCGCGTTCGCAGCCTGGCCGGCGGCGATACGTGCGCCTTCGCTGGTTCCGGCTTCGGCTGCCGAAGACCTCGAGATACCCGCGGCGATGCCGATCGCTCCCCGTGCGGATGCTCCCCGCACGGATATCGCGATGGCAAGCGACGAAATCGAGCGGTTGGCCGACGATCTCGCCGGTAAGGCCGGGAGCGCGCGAAAACTGACCGTGCTCGGCACGGCGCCGAGCGAGGGCATCACGCTGACCGCACTGACGCTGGCGCGGTTGATGGCGCGGCAGGCGAAGATCGCCGTCGTCGATCTCGCCGGCGTAACGCCGACGATTGCCGAGGCATCGGCCGATCCGACTGCGCCTGGACTCGCGGAGTTGATGCAGGGCCAGGCATCGTTCGCGCAGATCATCACCAAGGACCGGTCCTCGCGGGTGCATCTGGTCAGCGCCGGGCGTCCGGGCTTCGACCGCGCGCAGCTTCAGTCGCCGCGGTTGACGCTAACCATCGATGCGCTGCTGCGGGTTTACGATCACGTGTTGCTGGACGTCGGCACCGGCTCCGATCTGCCGGCGGAACTGCTGACGTCGCAGGCCTGCGCGGTAGTGGTGCCCGATCCCTCGATGGCGCCGGATGCCCGCACCGCGATGTGCAATCAGTTCCGGGCGGTCGGCTTCGCTGAGGTAAAGATGCTGAGCGAGCCGTTTCAGTTCTCGGACGCTATCGAATCCGGTCTGCACGTGGCCGCGGCGTAAGCAGCTTCGTAGGGTGGGTTAGCGACGCGTAACCCACCGATAGAATGCGCCGCACGAAGATGGTGGGTTACGGCTTCGCCTAACCCACCCTACGGTTTCTCTGGAATCGTCAGCTGAACGCGTTGCGCAGTTTTTGCGCCATCTCGAGCAGTGCCGGATTGTGCTTCACCAGGCGCTTGGTGCGGTTGAGGCCCGACATGACGCCGGCGGCGAGCTTGCCGCGCTGGCTCAGCGCAATGAAGCTGTCGAAGATCGGTTCGTCGTCCTTGCAGAACAGCCGCTTGTAATCGTCAGATCCGATCCCGAGATCCAGGGCGCGATAATCCTGTCCGGCATAGTGGTCGATGATGTCGCGCATCAGGATCAGGCCGGGGCTGAATTTGGCATTCGCTGACATCGTGTAGGTGTTGAACATCATCGAAAAGCGATGACCGTCGGCCACGCCGGCGAAGATCGCGATCACTTCCTCATCGCATTCGAGCGCGTGGATGTCGATGACGTGCTTGCCGCTCGGAAGCTGTGTGGTGCAGGCCTTGCGGATGAAATCCTCGATGCCGGGATCGGCAAACACATTGGGCAGCTTCTGTTCGGCCATCCGCTGCGGCTTGACGCGGAAGAACCAGTCGAGCATCCGGGTGACGTCGGCCTCGGTTGACGCGATATGGTAGCGGTAGCCGGGCAGGGACTGCAGCTTGCGCTCCTTGCCTTTCAGGCGGCGCCGGAAGGAATTGCTGACCAGTGTCGCGGGGGCCGCGCCCGGCTCCATCTTCAGCAACGGACAGTCATTGGCCGACGGCTGATGCGGCAACAGCGCCAGCGGATTGGGCAGATCGCGCCAGCGCAGCGGCTGCTGATGCAAGGCAAACACGTCCGCTTCGGCGCGCTGCGCGATCGCCGATATCAGGCCTTCGAGATCGGTTTGCGTCGCGCTCGCGGCGAAATCCCGGTCCCACAGCGCCATGTTGAAGGTCGAATGCTTGCCGCCCATGAAGCTGGCGCAGCGCGCGCCGTAGGCGTGTCGGAGCGCGAGCGGCAGCAGCAGCAGCGGGCGGCGTTCGGCGTCGTAGCCGATGACGATGAAGGGAACGAGGCCTTCGCGCTCGCCGACCTGACGTTGCCAGGCGGCAACGAAATCGAAGCGCTGATAGGGCGTGAAGGAGGTTTGCTCGTTTTCGAGGCCGCGCCAGACCGTTTCGGCAGATGCGAGGTCGTGAACGATATCGATGTGAGCAATACGGCCGGACTTCGACCACGCACTGGAATCCGCCGTACCGTTGTCAATCGCGGCAGCCATGGTCATCGCGGAACCCGTGTTATATGAAACTGTTTACAATTTGCGGCTTTGCCTGACCTTCGCAGGGAAATGTCAACAAAGAGTAATAACAATGCGGTCGTGCCGGGGCACGCGCGGCCGTGGTTGGGGGCGGACGTTGGTGTCGGATATCGGGATTTTGCAGCGGGCCCGGATGGAGCTCGCATATTTCAGCGGCTACGCGCGATTGAAGCAGCGGCAGACCGGCGGCGCCGGTGTCATCCTGCGGTTCGAGCGCGTGCGTCCGCGGCGGTCGCAGCGGTTCCAGCCGCATCGGGCAGACGAAATTACGCCGCAATTCCTCGACCGGACGATCCGGGCGCTGAAGCGCTGGAAATTCGATCTGGTTCCGCTCGACGAAGTGTGCCGGCGGGCGGTCACGCTGTCGAAGCCGAGGCGGTTTGCTTGTCTCACGTTCGACGGCGGCTACAAGGACGTCATCACGGCGGCCTATCCGGTACTTGCCAAACACGGCGCCCCCTTCGCCATCTACCTGCCGACCGCATTTCCCGACGGGCTTGGCGAAAGGTGGTGGCTGGCGCTGGAAGAGCTGATCGCGCGCGAAAGCCGCATCAGCCTGGTGATCGACCGCAAGGAGCGGCGCTTCGCCACACACCACACTTCGGAAAAGCACGACGCGTTCGAATTTCTCGCAAGCTGGATGCGGACGCTGCCGCCGTCGGATCTTTCATTCGCCATCCACGACCTCTGCAAACGCTATTCGGTCGATCTCGCTACGCTGTCGCGCAGTGCATCGATGGACTGGGACGATCTGGCCAGGTTAGCTGCCGATCCGCTGGTGACGATCGGCAGCGCGACGGTGAATTACCCGGTGCTGTCGAACCTTGGCTATGCCGACGCAAGGCGGGAAATCGCGATGGGCAAGGCGGTCGCGGAGACCGCGTTTCGCCGCGATGTCAGGCATTTCGCCTATCCGTTCGGCGATCGCGAATCCTGGCGCCGGCAGCATCTGGAGATGGTGCAGGAGACAGGCTTTGCCAGCGCGGTATCGGCCATTCCCGGTGTCGTCGAGCCGAAGGGATACACCAACCTGCACGCGCTGCCACGGGTCGGCTGGGACGGACGACAGCGCTCGCTGCGCATGATGCGCGTCATCCTGTCCGGAATAATGTTTCCACCCGTCGCGCCGACCAAAGACAACCTGGCCTAGCAAATCAACTTAGACTTTGTGATTTAGGTTTGGCGATCCGGTCGCGACATCCAGCTAATGATGGGCATCGCCGGCAACACCCATCCAAGGCCGGCCACGACGTAGAAGATCGCCTGCAGCAGGCCCGAATTGGCCAGCCAAGGCGTCTGCGCGATGGTCATTCCCATTAGCGACCACACCACGACCAGCACCAGCAGGGCGATGGTTCCGAACAGTTTGCGGGTGCGTATCGTCATGGCGGATATGTGAAGCTCGTGGCGGTTTGCGCGGCTTGCGCGCGGGAAGGGGCGGACTATAAGGGGCGCGGCAATTCAATCAAGCAGCATCAGACAGGTCCACAAAACACGCGCCATGACCGGTAATTCCGCACAGCAGGCCCCGCAACTTGGCGCTGTCAGATGGTGGCTGATGTCGGTCGCTGCCCTGATCGCGATCATGGTGCTGGTCGGCGGCGCCACGCGGCTCACCGAATCCGGATTGTCGATCGTGGAGTGGAAACCGGTCACCGGCACGCTGCCGCCGCTTAACGACGCGCAGTGGGCGCAGGCGTTCGAAGGCTACAAGGCGATCCCGCAATACCGCGAACTCAACGCCGGCATGAATCTGTCCGAGTTCAAAACCATCTTCTGGTGGGAATGGAGCCACCGGCTGCTCGGCCGCGTGATCGGCGCGGTCTATCTGCTGCCGTTCCTGTTCTTCCTCTGGCGCGGCGTTCTCGGAGGCGAATTGAAGCGGCGGTTGTGGCTGATCTTCGGCCTCGGCGCGCTGCAGGGCGCGGTCGGCTGGTGGATGGTGGCTTCGGGGCTGTCGCAGCGGGTCGAGGTCTCGCAATATCGTTTGGCGACGCATCTGGTGCTGGCGCTGCTGATCTTTGCCGCTGTTGTCTGGACGCTGCGGCGATTGTCCGAGCGGCCGCGATCGGTCGCGCCGTCGCGGCTGAAGATCACGGCGATGGTGCTGCTGGCGCTGACCTTCGTGCAGCTCTATTTCGGGGCGCTGGTCGCCGGCCTTCGCGCCGGCCGGGTCTACAATACCTGGCCCGATATCGATGGCAGCTTGATTCCGTCCGCCGCGCGGCTGTGGTTCGAGGAGCCGTGGTGGCGCAACCTGTTCGACAATACGCTGACCGTGCAGTTCGAGCATCGGATGACCGCCTACGCGCTGCTGGCGCTGGCGGTCCTGCACGCCGTCGATACCGTGCGGTCGCGGGCGGGGGCGGCCGTCGTCGCCGGGGCCTGGTGGCTGGTCGCGGCGATCGTTCTGCAAGCCACGCTCGGCATCCTCACGCTGCTGCGTCAGGTGCCGATCGATCTCGCGTTGACGCATCAGGCGGTCGCGATCGCTGTGTTGACGCTGGCGGTATTTCAGGCCGAACGGCTGGCCGCACGCCGCGTCGTGCGGGGCAGCGACAAGCTGGCGTTGCAGGTCGGACAGCCCGGCTGAAACAAGCGATGCTACGCGGCAGCGCTGCGCGAACTCCCCGCTGATTCCGTTTCCAGATAATCCAGTCCGATATCGAGCGCGGCCGAACTGTGCGTCAGCCAGCCGGCCGAAATCAGGTCGACGCCGGTTTCGGCGATCGCCTTGGCGGTGGTCGCCGTGATGCGGCCAGAGGCTTCGGTGATCGCGCGGCCATCGATCATCGCAACCGCCTGCCGCAGTTCGTCGGTCGTCATGTTGTCGAGCAGCACCGCGTCGACGCCGAGCGCCAGCACCTGTTCGAGTTGCGCGAGCGTATCGACCTCGACCTCGATCTTGACGAGGTGGCCGGCATGCGCCTTGGCGCGCTCGATCGCGGTGCGAACGCTGCCGGCGAGCGCAATGTGGTTGTCCTTGATCAGCATGGCATCGTCGAGGCCGAAGCGGTGGTTGCTGCCGCCGCCGGCGCGGACCGCGTATTTTTCCAGCGCCCGAAGTCCAGGCGTGGTCTTGCGGGTGCAGACGATGCGCGCTTTGGTGCCTTGCGCGGCCGTTACCAGCGAAGCCGTCGCGGTGGCAACCCCGCTCAGATGGCAGAGAAAATTCAGCGCCGTCCGTTCACCGGTCAGGAGTCCGCGTGCGGGCCCTTCGATTTCCGCGATGATGTCGCCCGGCGCGACAACGCTGCCGTCGGGCCGCGCGGCGATGAGCCTGATCTCGGGGGACGCGAGCTGAAACGCTGATCGGGCAATGTCGAGCCCGGCCACGATGCCGGGCTGGCGCGCGCGCAGTACCAATGAGGCCCGCTTGTCGGCCGGCACGATCGCGTCTGCCGTGATGTCACCGGCGCGGCCGAGATCCTCGAGCAGCGCGGTCCGGACCAGCGGTTCGTACATGAGGGGCAGAAGAGGCGTAAGCGTCATGGCTGGGCACTCCCGACAGACAGAGACGGCGTTTCAACGAGCTCGCGCGCGGCGGTGAGCGCATCCGCGAGCGTGAGAGATGACGGCACGGCCGAGGGCCGCGCGTCCGGAAAATCGGTACGAAAATGGCCGCCGCGGCTTTCCTCGCGCCGCAAGGCTGCCACCGCGATCATCAATCCGACCAGTGCTGGATCGGCTGCCGCGCTGGTGCCGCTGGCGAGCGGATAAAGCCCGCGAATGGTGCGTTCGATGCCGTGCCGGTCGCGCAGCACGCCGAGGCCCTGCGACAGGATCGGCCGCACCGCCGACGCGTCAGATGCGGGCAGCGGCGCCAGGGTCGCGCGCGCCTTCAATGGTCCGCGGCTCGCGCCTTTGACGCTTTCCGCAACCCACGACGCACACACGATGGCTTCCATCAGCGAATTGCTGGCGAGCCGGTTGGCGCCGTGCAACCCAGTGCGGCTGACTTCGCCGCAGGCCCAGAGGCCATCGACCGTGCTGCGGCCCGCAATATCTACGGCAATCCCGCCCATGTGGTAGTGCACCGCCGGCCGCACCGGGATCGGATCGGTTGCGGGATCGATCCCGGCCATTTTGCAAAACGCCGAGATAACCGGATAGCGCTTTGCAAATTCCGCTCCAGGATGCGTGCGCGCGTCGAGGAAAACACGATGTCCTTCGGCGCGGCGGTGCCAGACCGCACGCGCGACGATATCGCGTGGCGCCAGTTCAGCGCCGGGCTGGTCCGCCATGAAACGCAATCCGGTCTCGTCGATCAGGGTGGCGCCATCGCCGCGCACGGCTTCGGTCACCAGCGGCATCGGCCGCGACGGGCCGTCGAACGCAGTCGGGTGGAACTGGATGAATTCGAGATCGGAAAGTTTTGCGCCCGCGCGTGCCGCCAGCGCGAGGCCCTGGCCGAAGCACCCCGCAGGGTTGGTGCTGTCCAGGAACAACCCGCCGATGCCGCCGGTCGCAAGCACGACGCGGCCGCTGTCGATCACCAGCGGACCGTCCGCGTTCGCGGCGAGCACGCCCTTGATCGCGTTGTCCTCGACGATCAGGCTGCGTGCCTCGACGCCCTCCAGCAACGTGATCGACGGGCAGCGGCGGACGGCCGCGATCAGCGCGCGCATGATCTCGCGGCCGGTGCCGTCGCCGGTCGCATGCACGATCCGGTTGCGGCCGTGCGCGGCCTCGAGCCCAAGCCGCCAGCCGCCATCGGGCCGGCGGTCGAAGGCGACGCCGAGTCTGGCGAGATGTTCGACGGCTGCGGGCGCCGCATCGACGATCCGCCGCGCGACGGCTGCATCGCAGAGGTCTGCACCGGCGGCGAGCGTGTCGGCGAAATGGAGAGCAGGGGCGTCGTCGTCGCCCATCGCCGCGGCGAGGCCACCTTGCGCCCACAGACTCGAGGCTTCCGCGCCGAGTGGCGCTTTCGACAGCAGCAGCACCGGCTCCGGAGCAAGCTGCAACGCCGTCATCAATCCGGCGGCGCCGCCGCCGATGATCACCGGCCGGTTGTTGAGGGCTGAAAGATCCGTGCTCATAGCGCCAGCATCCTCTCGACGGCGCGCCGGGCCGGCGCTGCGATGGCGGGATCGATCGTCACCGCGTGCTGGCCGGTTTCCAGCGCGTGGCGAATGTTCTTCAGCGTGATCCGCTTCATGTGCGGGCACAGATTGCAGGGCCGGATGAACTCGACATCGGGGTGCAGCACGGCGACGTTGTCGCTCATCGAGCACTCCGTCAGCAACACGACGCGGGGCGGGCGCTTGCTGCCGACGTAATCGGACATCGCGGCCGTCGAGCCGGAGAAGTCGGCCTCTGCCACCACCTCCGGCGGGCATTCCGGGTGGGCGAGGATGGTGACGCCGGGATGGTTCTCGCGCAGTTGCCTGATGTCATCAGGCGTAAACAGCTCGTGCACTTCGCAATGGCCCTTCCACGCGATGATCTTCACGGCGGTCTGGGCGGCAATGTTCTGCGCCAGATATTCATCCGGCAGCATGATGACGCGCTCGGCGCCGAACGACTCCACGACCCTGAGCGCGTTGCCTGAGGTGCAGCAGATGTCGGATTCCGCCTTCACCGCGGCCGAGGTGTTGACATAGGTGACGATGGGCACGCCGGGATACCGCTGGCGCATCAGCCGCACATCCTGCGCCGTGATTGAATCCGCGAGCGAGCAGCCGGCGGCAAGGTCCGGCACCAGCACGGTCTTTTTCGGGTTCAGCAACTTGGCCGTCTCGGCCATGAAGTGCACGCCGGCGAGCACGATCACGTCGGCGTCGACCTTGGTGGCCTCGCGTGCCAGCAAGAGGCTGTCGCCGACGATATCGGCGACGCCGTGGAAGATCTCCGGCGTCTGGTAGTTGTGCGCCAGGATGACGGCGTTGTGCTTTTTCTTGAGTTCGAGGATGGCGTCGACATCCCCGGCAAAGGTGGCCCATTCGGGCGGCGAGATCACCCGTTTGACCCGCTCATAGAGCTGATCGGTGCGGGCGAGGGCGGTTTGAAGATCGGCCATTTATACTCTCCATGAGCATATTATGGCTTATACTTATCCTGAGCATAATCGAAGTCAAGTGCGCGAAAGCGGAAGTTTGGTGCCGGCAACGGCCCGTTCGGCCAGCACGGCGTGGCGGAACCGGAACAGTTTTGCCGGCCGCCCAACGGTGTCGGCGGCCATTGCGCCAGTTTCCTCAACGAGTTGCTGCTGTTCGATCAGGCGGCGGAAGTTCTGCTTGTGCACCAGCCGACCTGCAAGCGCTTCAACACTGCGTTGCAGTTGCAGCAGGGTGAATTCCGCCGGCATCAGTTCGAACACGACGGGACGGTATTTGATCTTGGCGCGCAGTCGCGCGATGCCGGTGGCGAGAATGCGGCGGTGATCGCCGGTCATCGCCCGCCCGGGAACAACCATCGCCGCGCTGCCGCCGTCGCGCGCGGCCTCCGGGATCAGGGAAGCCTCGTACAGCAGCTCATAGCGCTGCAGCACCAGTTCCTCGTTCCATTCGCGGTCGTCGAGGCCGAAGGTAATGGCGACGCGCTGCCAGCGGTCGCGCTGCAGGGGCGCGGATGGCGCGGATTTGGCCCAGGCGCGCAGCCGGGGCGCCAGCAGTTTGGCAATCAAAGCGGGGGCGCCGGCCCGGTGGTCTTCCCAGGGGAAATAGTCGTACCAGCCGGACCAGTGGGCCTCAAAACCCGCGCCGACCTGATCCTCGCGCGTCAGGCCGAGATAGCTGATCGAGATCGTATGCGGCGACTTGGCGTCACCGGTCCGCCCGCTGTCGGCGAAGGTGTAGAGCTGCTCGACATAGCCGAGCGGATGGCCGGTCTGCGCCTCGACCCACGCGCGCAGGCCCGTCTGCAGCGAGCGGTGCGTAAATTTGAATGGACCGCTCGGCAGCGCATCCGCCTTGGCGATGGTCATGATCTTCGGCTCGCCCTCGGTCACGGCGACGAGAACGGCGACCAGATCGGCGGTGATGACGTGCGCGGCGATCGATCCCAAGGGTTTTCGCGGTGGCGCGGCCACGTCCGTCTCCGTTGTTGGCGATTACGTGACTAGCAATATCCGAACACGCCGCAGGCGTAAGGCAGCCGCGCCCAATACGGACCGTATTGCGGGCCGCCGTAATACGGGCCGTCGTAGCTGTAGGAATGTCCCGTGCCGTAATAGCCGGGCAGGGTCGACGAGCCCGGCAGCAACGGCGTCCCGAAGACCCGCGGCGCGTAGGGGACGACGCCGGTCGGCGTAAACAGCACGTCGGGATCTTCTTCCTCGACCACCACCAGTTGGCGACCGCGCCGCACATATTTGGGCGGAGCCACCGTGGTCCGGGCGTTGTACTGGGCGTGCGGAAGGCCGGGCGGCAAGTTTCTGATGGCGCGAACGGTGGCGCGCTTGGTGGCGACGGGACCGTCAGCGCGCTTGGTCGTGGCGGGCGCCGCAGCGGGTTTGATGGCGACGGCGGCGTCAGCGGGCTTGGCGACGGGTGTGTCCGCCGGCTTGGCGGCGACAGGTGCGTCGGCCGGCTTAGCGGCGACGGGCTCTTCGGCGCAGGCGGTTCCGGCCGTAAAGACCGCGACGAGAAGTGGCATTGTCCAGCGCAACATCGACCGTCTCCCGAATCATCCGGAGCTATTCCATGCCACTCTATGCCGGAATGACCGTTAACGAGAGGCTTGTGGTGTGCCGTCATTCCGGAGCGATGCATAGCATCGAACCTCAGGGTGCAATTGCACCCCTGAGGTCTGGTCCTTCGGACCATCCCGGAATGACGTGCGTGAGGCTACGCCGTCAGCGCCTGCTCCAGATCCGCAATCAGATCTTCCTTGTCCTCGATGCCGATCGACAGCCGGACCACGTCGGGGGCCGCACCGGACTTCACCTTGGCGGCGTCGTCGAGCTGGCTGTGGGTGGTGGAAGCCGGGTGGATCACCAGCGAGCGGGTGTCGCCGACATTGGCCAGATGCGAGAACAGCTTCAGGTTCGACACCAGGCTGACGCCGGCGTCGTAGCCGCCCTTGAGGCTGAAGGTGAACACAGCACCGGCGCCCTTCGGCGCGTATTTGCGCGCGAGGCTGTTGTAGGGGTTGCCCGCGAGGCCGGAGTAGTTCACCGCCGCCACCGCGGGATGGCTGGAGAGAAACTCCGCGACCGCCTTGGCGTTCTCGCAATGCTTCTGCATCCGCAGCGGCAGCGTCTCGATGCCGGTCAGGATCATGAAGGCGTTGAACGGCGAAATCGCCGGTCCGAGGTCGCGGAGGCCGAGCACGCGGCAGGCGATCGCAAAAGCGAAATTGCCGAACGTCTCCTGAATCCGGATGCCGTGATATTCCGGGCGCGGCTCGCTCAGCATCGGATATTTGTTGTCCTTCGACCAGTCGAAGGTGCCGGCATCGACGATGATGCCGCCGAGCGAGTTGCCGTGGCCGCCGAGAAACTTGGTCAGCGAATGCACGACGATGTCGGCGCCGTGATCGATCGGGCGGATCAGATAGGGCGTCGCCAGCGTGTTGTCGACGATCAGCGGCACGCCGGCCTTGCGGGCGACTTCGGCGATCGCTTCGATGTCGGTGATGCTGCCGGCCGGATTGGCGATCGACTCGATGAAGATCGCCTTGGTGTGCGGCGTCACCGCGCGCTCGAAGCTCGCAATGTCATCGGGATCGGCCCACGCCACGTTCCAGCCAAAACTCTTGAACGCATGGGTGAACTGGTTGATCGAGCCGCCGTAGAGTTTTCGCGCGGCAATGAATTCGTCGCCGGGCCGCAGCAACTGCTGCAGCACCACCACCTGGGCGGCGTGTCCGGACGCTACCGCGAGCGCCGCGGTGCCGCCTTCCAGCGCCGCGACGCGCTCTTCCAGCACCGCGGTGGTTGGATTGCCGATGCGCGTATAGATGTTGCCGAACGCCTGCAGCCCGAACAGCGAAGCGGCATGGTCGGCGTCGTTGAACACGAACGAGGTGGTCTGATAGATCGGCGTCACCCGCGCGCCGGTGGTGGGATCGGGCTGCGCGCCGGCATGCACGGCGAGGGTCGAAAATCCCGGGAGACGATCGGTCATTCTTGGAATCCTGTTTTGGCCAGTTCGAAAACGCGCGGCATGCTGATCGCAGCCGGGTCCGCCGTCAAGGCGAGGCGTTCAGATATCGCGGATTGGAAACGGGCCTGCTTCGTCATGCCGCGTTGTCGAAACGATTATGTCGCTTTGGCGTCACGCCAGGTCGTTCCTGTTCTTCGCGGCGCGGTCGGAGGCTGCGGTATCGCCGCCGCTTACACTCGTCCGGTTCAACGACAGCCGCATGCCCTGCGTCGGGACCGGCGCGCGCTTCGAACTCAGCGTGCGCGAATTGACGCCCATCCATGAGATCTCCGACGACAGCCGGCCATACTCGATCTTCGGGCAGCGGTTCATCACCACCTTGATGCCGGCGGCTTCGGCCTTTGCCGCCGCCGCGTCGTCGCGCGCGCCGAGCTGCATCCAGATCACCTTCGGCAGCGGCGACAGTTTCAACGCTTCCTCGACCACCGGCATGATGTGGCTGGAGTTGCGGAAGATGTCGATCATGTCGATGGGGCGGCCGATATCCGCCAGCGAGGCGACGAAGGGCTTGTCGAGCAGGTTCTTGCCGACATGGCCGGGATTGACCGGGATCATGTCGTAGCCGCGCTGCGCCAGATATTTGAAGGCGAAATAGCTCGGCCGCACATTGACCGGCGACGCGCCGACCATCGCGATCGACTTCACGCCGTTGAGGATGCCGCGAATGTAATTGTCGTCATAGGCGTCGTGGTTCATCTTGTTCTTTCACCGTCATTCCGGGGCGATGCGAAGCATCGAACCCGGAATCTCGAGATTCCGGGTCTGGTCCTTCGGACCATCCCGGAATGACGACGCGAAGGCCGCGTCGTCACTTATCCTGCCACTTCGGCTCGCGCTTCTCGATGAAGGCGCCGATGCCTTCCTCGGCGTCGCGCGCCATCATGTTTTCAGTCATCACCTCTGCCGCGTAGCGATAGGCGTCGGCAAGGCTCATTTCGGCCTGGCGGTAGAATGCCTCCTTGCCGAGCTTGACGGTGTAGGCGGATTTCAGCGCGACCTGCTGCGCCAGCGCGATCGCGGCATCACGCTCGGTGCCGGCGGCGACCACGCGGTTGACGAGACCGATGTCTTTTGCGGTCGCGGCCGAAACCGGCTCGCCGGTCAGCAGCATCTCCATCGCCTGCTTGCGCGGCACGTTGCGCGACAGCGCCACCATCGGCGTCGAACAGAACAGCCCGATATCGACGCCGGGCGTGGCGAAGCCTGCGGCCTCGGAAGCCACCGCCAGATCACAGCTCGCCACCAACTGGCAGCCGGCGGCGGTCGCGATGCCCTGTACCGCGGCGACCACGGGTTTTGGCAAATGCACGATGGCCTGCATCATCGCACTGCAGGCGTTCATGATCTCGGCGAAGTAAGCCCGTCCACGGTCGGCGTCGCTGCGGCGGGCGGTCAGCTCCTTCATGTCGTGGCCGGCGGAGAACGCCGGCCCGTTGGCCGCGATCACGACCGCGCGGATGCTGGTGTCGTCGTGAATGTCTTTGAGTGCGCCATGCAGCGCCGCGATCAGGCCTTCCGACAGGCTGTTGCGCGCCGCGGGTCGATTGAGAGTGAGCACAGCGATACTGCCGACCTTCTCACGCAGGAGGATCGGCGGTTGCGGCGCGGGTGCTCGGGCGGTCTGGGCGGACATGATATTTTCCACTAGGGCTTCGATGACAACTTAATGTAACAGGCAATCCTATTTAAGCGAGGGCAGGGGACGGCATGGCGGCAGCGAAAATGAGCGTGGCTGAACTGGAGCAGTTCCTTCGCGAGGAATTCCCCCAGGCTTTCAGCGACGGCGATATCACCATCGAGAGCGCCGACGGCGAGACCTGCCTGCTGCGCCGCCGCTACAACGAGGGCATGCTGCGGCCGGGCGGCACGGTGTCGGGGCCGACGCTGATGGCGATGGCCGATTTTGCGATGTATGTGGTGCTGCTGTCGGCGATCGGCCCGGTCGGGCTAGCGGTGACGACCAATCTCAACATCAATTTCCTGCGCAAGGGCCAGCCAGGCCAGGACGTGCTGGCGGCGGCGAAGCTGTTGAAGCTCGGCAAGCGGCTCGCGGTCGGCGAGGTCAATCTGCTGTCGGGGTCATCGCCCGATCCGATCGCGCACGTAACGGCGACCTATTCCATTCCAACTAAATAGGCTTTTATACGGTAGTATAACACCATATTTATAAGCTATTGTTTTTGCTGATATAATTTATGCATTGCAGCATTGACGCGCGCTGCCCGGTTCTCTAGAAATCCGCGCAGTTCGGCGCGCTTGGCGCCGATTTCCATTTTTACGGATTCCCTCACATGAAAACCTTTTCGGCAAAGCCGGCCGAGGTGACGAAGAAGTGGGTGCTGATCGACGCCAAGGGTCTGGTCGTCGGTCGTCTCGCCACGCTCGTCGCGATGCGCCTGCGCGGCAAACACCTCCCGACCTACACCCCCCACGTCGACTGCGGTGACCACGTCGTCATCATCAACGCGGCGCATGTCGTGCTGACCGGTCGCAAGCGCGACAACAAGGTCTACTACAAGCACACCGGTTTCATCGGCGGCATCAAGGAACGCACCGCGAAGTCGATCCTCGAGGGTCGTTTCCCCGAGCGCGTGCTCGAGAAGGCCATCGAGCGCATGGTTCCGCGCGGCCCGCTCGGCCGCGTCCAGATGGGCAATCTGCGTGTTTACCCCGGTGCCGAACATCCGCATGAAGCCCAGCAGCCCGAGACGGTTGATATCGCTTCGATGAATCGCAAGAACATGAGGGCCGCATAAGATGTCCGATACCATGCAGTCTCTCGATCAGCTCGGTTCGCTGAAGGTCGCCGCACCCGATGCGCCGAAGTACATCAAGAAGGTCGACAAGTACGGCCGCGCCTATGCCACCGGCAAGCGCAAGGACGCGGTCGCCCGCGTCTGGATCAAGCCGGGCGCCGGCAAGATCGTGGTCAACACCCGTGAAGTCGAAGTCTATTTCGCCCGTCCGGTGCTGCGCATGCTGATCCAGCAGCCGCTGGTCGCAGCAGCCCGTGCCGGCCAGTACGACGTCATCTGCACGGTCGCCGGCGGCGGTCTGTCGGGCCAGGCGGGTGCCGTGCGTCACGGCATCTCCAAGGCGCTGACCAACTTCGAGCCCGATCTGCGCGGCGTGTTGAAGAAGGGCGGCTTCCTGACCCGCGACTCCCGTACCGTGGAGCGCAAGAAGTACGGCCGCGCCAAGGCGCGCAAGTCGTTCCAGTTCTCGAAGCGCTAATCGCGTCGCTAAAATTTGCAGCGAATGCTGCATTCATCGAACGAAGGAAAGGGCGCCGATCGGCGCCCTTTCTGCTTTCTATTTACTTATCAATTACCGCAGTTTTTCCTGAAAACTTGGTCACCCGTGCAAACCGGATTGGAACCCGGCACGCCGTAGGGTGCGCGAGACGATGGCGCAAAACCGCATTTTTCGTGCGCCGGACAAGTTGCATCACACGCGTTCGGGAGAGCCCATGTCGCTCGATACCTCCACGCTCTATCTCGTTGCCACCATGATTGCGGCAATGCTGGGTGGCATGTTGCTGATTTTCGGCAAGCAGGAGAACATTCCGGCGCTGGAATGGTGGGGCGCCGCCTATCTGCTGGGGGCTGCGTCGGTTGGTATATGGACGATCGCCGGCGAGTCGCTGGGGGTGCCGCTTTCGCTGGCGCTCAATTCCGTTGGTTTCATCGCATGTGGCATGGTCTGGAACGCCTCGCGCCTGTTCCATGGCCGCAAACCCAATCTTCCGGGAATGGTTTTGGGTGCTATCGCCTGGATCCCCGTCGCCCTGGCGTTTCCGCCCGGGGCGCTCGCCATCCGCATCACCATCGGCGCCGGCATCGTCGCGTTTTATGCGGCGCTGACCGCGGGCGAATTGTGGACCGAGCGCCGCAAGCCGTTGCAGAAGCGCTGGGCGGCGGTCCTGGTGCCGGTACTGCATGGTTTCGTGCTGATGCTGCCGATTATCCTGGGTCACCTGATGCGGCCGTATAATGCGAAGCTGTCCGGTAACATCTGGGTCACCGGTTTTGCGATCGAGCTCGTGCTCTATGCGGTCGGCACCGTCTTCATCATCTTTATGCTGGTCTCCGAACGCGCGGTGACCCTGCACAAGACCGCGGCTTCGATGGATCCGCTGACCCGCTTGTTGAACCGGCGTGGATTCGTCGAGGCGACGTCGCGCGTGATCGAACGCGAGGCCCGTGCCGGTCGGCCTGTGGCCGTACTGATCTTCGACATCGACCATTTCAAGTCGATCAACGATCGCTTCGGGCATCCGGCGGGCGACGAGGTTTTGATCTTGTTCGCGACCGTCGTGGTCTCCACGCTTCGGATCAGCGACCTGTCGGGACGAATCGGCGGCGAGGAGTTCGCCGCATTGTTGCCCTGCTCGCTGGAGGAGGCCGTGATCGCGGCCGAGCGCGTGCGCTCGGCATTTGCGGCTTCAGGAATCGTGATCGAGAGCGGTCCCGTCGATACCACCGTCAGCATCGGTGTCGCCGGCGGGCCGGCGGGCACCGAACTTGAAGTGCTGCTGGCATCGGCCGATACGGCGCTCTACCAGGCCAAGCGCAGCGGCCGCAATCGCGTCGAGGCTGCGGAGGAATTGCCGCTGTCGCTGGAGAACTGGCGGCGCAAGACCGCCGGGAATTCGGCGTTGGCCAAGCCAGTGTCGGCAAAACCGGCGTCGGCAACGACCTGATGCAACCGCGGTAACCTCGCGTTTACCATTCCGTCCATATTATTCCGTTATGGACTCACGAAGCACACGAAACCCGCAGGCTGCCCTGATGTCGCTCGAAGCAGCGGCGGTCACGGCGCGCGGCGGCTTCGCCTGCATGTTCTCGAGCTCGGAAGAATACGAGACGGCGCTGATCATCCAGCGCCGTGCGCAGGGGCGTTACGATCAGCGCAGAACGCGCTGGCCTGCCATCATGTTCGCCGGCTGTGCGATGATGGTCTTGGGGACGGTGCTGCTGTTTCGCTAGCGCGCACGGGCGCGCTGAGCGCAGGTCTTCCACCTTCACCGACGTAACGCGACATCAGGGCTTCAGGCCCTGATCCATCCATTGCTTGAACAGCGCTACGCGTTCCGGCGGCCAGGCCGCGTCCGGAGGCATTCGATGCGCCGACACGGCATTGAACACCCGCTGGGCGTTGGCGGGCGTGCACATCCACACGGGATCATCGAGATGCTTGCCGCGGGGAACCATGCAGGTGATGTCCATATCGCGAAACAGCGGCCGGATGTCGTGGCTGTATGTCAAAATCGCCGGCGCGTCGGCTTCGGCCGGCTGGAAGGTGCCGTGAAACTGGTTGAAGCCAAAATTCGGCGGCGGCGACGTGATGTTGGCGACGATCGTGTTGCGGCCGTAGTCCTCGATATGCACCACGGTCGTGTTGTCGCTCTCGACCCAGGTCACCAGATAGACATCGGGAGCGATGTTCTCTGTCTTGATGACGACGGTTGCGGTCTCGCCCGCCGAGCCGTCGGAATTCAGGACGACGTAGGTCAGCGACGTGTCCGACGTAAAGGACAGCGTGACCTTCGACGTCTGGAAGTCGACCAGATACTTGTGTCCGGCTCCAGGAAACGCATCGGACATGTTGCACCCCCGGTCCATGGCTAAAATCTAGGGTTGTGCAAGGGTATCGCTGTCACCGCAGAGCGTCAATGTTGTCGATCGATCCCTCAAGGTCGTTCGCGGAGGCTTGGCTGGGTGGTCCGGACGTGCTTTTGCTTTTTCGCCGGCCGGGTTAGACACGCGCATTCTCACAACAAGGCGTAACCCAGATGATCCTCGAAATCGCACAGATCGACGTCAAGCCCGGCACCGAAAAGGACTTTGAAGCCGCCGTCGCCAAGGCGCGCCCGCTGTTCCTGCGTGCCAGGGGCGGCAAGGGGTTCGAGCTGCACAAGTCGATCGAAAAGCCGTCGCGTTACCGGCTGATGGCGAAGTGGGAGACGCTGGAAAACCACACCGTGGATTTTCGCGGCTCCGAGGATTTCACCGCGTGGCGCGGCCTGGTCGGGCAGTATTTCGCCGCACCGCCCGAAGTCGAGCACACCGAAATCACGGTGACCAGCGCCGGCTAGGCGACCATTGCCTCCGCCGGCGGCGCTTCGCCCTCGGCCTTGAAATGGTCGATCATGACCTTGGCGATCGCCATCAGGGGCAGGGCCAGCGCCAAGCCCCAGATGCCGAACACGACGCCGAGTAGGATCTGGAACGCAAACAGCGTGGCCGGCGGAATATCGAGCGCCTGCCGCTGGATGATCGGCGTCAGCACGTAGCTCTCCATCGCGTGCACGCCAAGGAACAGGATGAAGGCGCTCAACGCGGCGACCCATCCCGAGGCGAGGCTGGCGAGAACAACGATCAGCCCGGCGAGGATCGCGCCGACGGTCGGAATGAACGCGAGCAGTCCGGCCTGGATGCCCAGGATGAACGAGCTCTGGATGCCGATCACCGCAAGGCCGATCCAGGTCACGAAGAACACCGCGGCCATGGTGACGATCTGCGCGATCAGCCAGCGCTCCAGCGTATATCCGATGCGGTCGATGATCACGGTGGCGCGCGCGCGATGTCTGGCCGGCGCTATGAACAACAATCCCGCGCGGTAGACGCCGGGTTGGGCGGCGAAGGCCAGGCCCAGGAACAGCACGATAAAGAAGTTGCCGACCGCGCTGACGGTTCCCAGAATCAATTTCAGGCTCTGGCTGAAGATAGCGCCGCCGCTCGACGCAATCGCGCCGGCGCTCGGAAGATTATGGGACGGTGCGGGGCTGGAGGCGGCCGGTGTCGAAGAATCCGATGGCGTTGCCGTCAGGCTGCTGAAATCGAAAAAGCTGGTATCGACCCCGTTTCTCTCGAGGAAGGCTTTGACGTTGACCAATTGCGATTTGATCGTGTTGCTCAACACCGTCGCCTGCTGGGCGATGGTGGCACCGCCGAGGAAGACGATGCCCGACAGCATTCCGGCGAGCACCAGGCAGACGATGGCGAGCCGCAGCGAATGCGCCAGCCTGACGGCGCGCCCGAGCAGGTCGGTCATTGCGGTCAGCGCGACGCCGAGCAGCATGCCGGCAAAGATCAGGAACAGGGTCGCGGCGAAGGTCCAGGTGAACAGCAGCAGCGCTGCGAACAGCACGACGCCGATGCCGCCGACCGATATGGCCCACGCCAGATCGTTGCGGGCCTGAAGGCGATCGTCAGCCGGTCCTGTCACGTTGATTCCTTCGCCAAATGATCGGTCGGCCAGTCTTTCGACAAAACGCGGCCGGGATCAAGCCGGTGCGAGCGCGCCGGTTTGACGCTGGCCCGTCCGGTATGTCAATCGATGCATCCATCTGATGCTGCGGGCCTCGAGGACGAGATGAATTTCAAATGGGTCGGGCCGGTTGTGCTGCTGGCGGCACTCTTCATCGGCGACCAGATCAGGATCAACCGGCCCGGCCATAAATATCGCCTCACGGTCGAGGTCGAGACCCCCGAGGGGCGCAAATCGGCATCCGGCGTGCTGGCGGTCCATCCTGACCGTGGCTACAGCCGCGGCGGCCATACCCGCACCGTCGGCGACGCCGTTTTCGTCGATCTCGGCGGCGGCAAGAACCTCATAGCCCTGCTGGCGCATCTCGACGGCAAGCTCGATCTCGACGGCATCAATTATCTGGCGCTCCGCGCCTATACCGCCGCCGGCGGCAAACGGGTGTCGTTCAACGAGATGAACCGGCTGACCGGCACCGTTCCGGTGAAGGACGCGCTGATTCCGGTACTGCTGAGCTTCGGCGATCCGGCCAATCCCGGCACCGCGCGGGTGGTTTTGCCCGATGATGCACAGGCCGTGCTCGGCAATGGCTACCGCCTCGGGGAGATCACCGCCGAAGTCGTGCCGAACGGGTTCTGGCCGCTCGACTTTGGCGGTGCGCTGGGCGAGCCGGTCACGCGCGGCATTGCGGCGAAACTGCCCTGGCTGAACGGACCGGACAATCCGGCCGCCACGGCGCTGCGCGCGGCGCGCCTGCCCGGCGTCGAGGCGATTGACGCCAAAGAGGCGTTCACGCGGAAATAGCCGTATCGGCCGCGCAGGGCTGACATTCTCGCGTAGCCGTGAAGCGTCGCTGGTAGTCATAACATGTTGATCCGGCACGATCTCGCAGGCATGATCGGCTGGAATCTCGGCCCAACCCAGAAGATCCTTGCACAGGACGATGACAGCGGAATTTTGGCGATGAGACGGCCCGTGGTCGGTGTGATCGGGAACGCCCATCGCGTCGAAAATCGTTTTGCGACGCAGATGGTCGGCGAACGCAACTTGCGCGCGGTCGCTGACGTGTCGGGCGCGTTGCCGCTGATGTTTGCCGGTTCGCCCGAAATCACCGATGTCGGCGCCTTGCTCGACGTGGTCGACGGCATCGTGCTGACCGGCGCCCGCGCCAACGTCCATCCGACCCGTTTCAAGACCGAACCGCACGAGAAGCACGAACCCTACGACGAGCACCGTGACGATGTAGCGCTCGCGCTGGCGGAAGCCTGTGTCGCCAAGGGGGTGCCGATCTTCGGCATCTGCCGCGGCCTGCAGGAAATGAACGTCGCGTTCGGCGGC
The DNA here is from genome assembly GCF_900103365.1 of Afipia sp. GAS231. NCBI lineage: Bacteria > Pseudomonadati > Pseudomonadota > Alphaproteobacteria > Hyphomicrobiales > Nitrobacteraceae > Afipia > Afipia sp. GAS231. The sequence goes on along the minus strand of NZ_LT629703.1, from coordinate 390,276 downwards.
TCGCTGCATCCGGAAATTCGTGAAATCCCCGGACGCATGAACCATCGCATGCCCCGGCTCGAGAACGGCGAAATCCATCCCGATCAGGCGGTGGTGTTCGCCGACCGGCACGACGTCAGACTGACGCCGGGCGGCGCCTTTGCCGCGATCCTCGGCTGCGAGATCATTCGCGTCAATTCGCTGCACGGGCAGGGCATCCTCGATCCCGGCAAGCGCGTCGTGATCGAAGGCGTTGCCGAAGACGGCACCATCGAAGCGATCCGGATCGCCGATGCAGTCGGCTTTGCGCTCGGCGTGCAGTGGCATGCGGAGTACGATCCGCAGCGCAATCCGATCAACCGCGCGCTTTTCGAGGCGTTCGGCGACGCGCTCAAGGCGCGCCGGCGAGCGAGCTAGGCGGCCGGAACCAACCGGTCGTGTCAGCACGACCGGTCGTGTCAACACGGGAGGGATGCGATGCGGGACCGCAAATGGTCGAGGCGCGACCTGCTCAGGGCATCCACCGCGGCTGCGGCCGGCGTGCTGTTCGCCGAACCGTCGAAGGCGGCGGCGCCTCCTGCGGCGGCAGTGACATCAGCTCTGGTCGAGGCGGCGAAGAAGGAAGGCAAGCTGTCGTTCTACAGCGCGCTGGAACTCACCACCGCCGAACGCCTGGCGCGGACTTTCGAAGCGAAGTATCCAGGAATCGCCGTGCGCGTCGAGCGGTCCGGCGCGGAACGGATTTTCCAGCGCATCGCCCAGGAGCAGGGCAGCGGCATCAATGCCGTCGACGTCGCCAACTCGACCGACCCCGCGCACTATCTCGAATGGAAGAAGAACGACTGGCTCGCGCCTTATCTTCCGGACGATGTCGCAAAGCACTTTCCGGCCGATCAGGTCGATCCCGACGGCATGTATGCGACGTCCTGCGCCTGGCTGGAGACAATCGGCTACAACACCAATCTGGTGAAGCGCGAAGACGCGCCGAAGAGCTATGCCGATCTGCTCGATCCCAGATGGCAGGGCAAGATCGTCAAGGCCCATCCCGGCTACAGCGGCGCCATCCTGACCACGACCTTCGTGCTGGCGCGCGACCTCGGCTGGCCCTATCTGGAGAAGCTGGCGCAGCAGAAGGTCATGCAGGTGCAGTCGGCCGCCGATCCGCCGAAGAAGATCCTGCTCGGCGAGCGCGCGGTGATGGCCGACGGCAACGACTACAATCTGGTGCTGCTCAAGGACCAGGGCAAGCCGGTCGAGGTGGTCTATCCGGCCGAGGGATCACCGTTGATCATCGTCCCCTCCGGCGTCTTCCGCGGTGCGCCCAACCCGAACGCCGCAAGGCTGTTCCAGAGCTTCTTCTTCAGCGCCGAGACCCAGCAGATGCTGGTGGACGTCTTTGCGCATCGCTCGTTCCACGCCCACGTGAACGAGAAGGGCGAGCATGTCCCGCTGGCCAACCTGAAACTGCTCAAGGCCGATCCGGCCGCGGTGCAGGCGCAGAGCGAGGAGATCAAGGCGCGCTACAGCAAGATCTTCGGCGTGTGACGAGCCCCTGAAGTTGCCGGTCCCGTTGGCCTCCAGGCTCCGTAATTTTACGGGGTGGAAATGATGGGCCCGGGCTGATGAAGTCGGTTAGGTTTGCTGCGGCAACGTTTTTCGTGGCCGATACTTGAGCCCTTTACGTGGCGCCAAATCAGGTGCCTATCCAACATTTCGAGACCGGTAGAGGCAATGACGCTATCAAGCCGTCTCGCGCTGGCGATGGTTTTGCTGGTCGTGGTGGCGTGCTGCCTGGTGGGGGCATGTGCCTACTATTTCCTCACGGGCGTGAGTTTGGCGGCGCTCGCCAGCGCCGCGTTGGCCGGTGCGGCGATCGCAATGGTCGTTGCACTGGCGCTCGCCGTGGCGATCGCCAGGTCGCTGTCGCGCCCGCTGCGCCAGCTCACCGCCGCCGCCAGAGCGCTGCCGCGCGGCCAGCCGATGGTTTTGCCGGCAGACGGCTGTCGCGAAATTGCCGATCTCGCCGCTGCCTTCGCGGACATGTCGGCCCGGCTTGGAACCAGGCTGGCACTGCTCGAACAAACCGTGCAGAGCATCAGCGATCCCGTCCTCGTCATCGATGTGAACGAAAAGATCGTGGTCGCCAACGCTGCTGCCAAGCGGCTGATGGGGGGCGATCTCTCGATCATCGTTCGATCGAACCCGTTCAGGTATTTCCTGGCAGACGGTGTGACACGCGCGGCGCCCGAGGATTCGCCGATGACGCGCGCACTGCACGGCGAGCGCATCGACGACCTGGAGTTCGTCGTCGAGTCCAAAGCGACCGGTGTCCGGGAGACTGTCGCGGCGACGGCGCGTCCATTGCGCGACGTGGTAGGTCACCTTTGCGGGGCGGTTGCCTTGGTTCGCAACGTGACCGAACAGAAGCGGGCGTATCAGGCCCTGATCGACAGCGAGCAGATGGCGCAGTCGATCGTCGACAGTGCGCTCGACGCGTTCGTCCAGACCGATGAAACTTGCGTGATCCTCGACTGGAGCCCGAACGCCGAAGCGCTGATGGGATGGACCCGCGCGGAAGCGGTCGGCAGGGGTGTCGACGAGCTGGTATTTCCTGAATCGCAACGCACTGTGCACCGGCAATGGGTCGACCACTTCCTGAGCGAGGCGTCGGCCGACGCCACCGGCGGGCGCTACGAAGCACCGTTGCTGCACAAGAACGGCCGCGAATTTTTTGCCGAGGTGTCGCTCACCGCGCTGCGTCGCGGCGACCGGTTCATCATCAATGCGTTCGTGCGGGACATCACCGCCAAGCGCGCGGCGGAGGAACAGCTTTTCCAGGCCCAGAAGATGGAGTCGGTCGGGCAATTGACCGGCGGCATCGCTCACGACTTCAATAACATGCTGACCGTGATCACCGGTACGATCGAGATCCTGGCCGAAGGCGTCCAGGACAATCCCGCGCTCGCGGGAATCGTCAAGATGATCGATGACGCGGCCAACCGCGCCGCCCAGCTCACGGCCAATCTGCTGGCGTTCGCCCGCAGGCAGCCGTTGCAGCCGGTCGAGACCGACGTCAACGTGCTGGTTGGGGAAGTCGTGCAGTTGCTGTCGCCGACACTCGGCCGGCAGCTCGAGATCGAGACGGTGTTCGACGAGCAGGGCTGGCCGGCTCTGGTCGATCGCAGCCAGTTGAGTTCGGCGCTGGTCAATCTCGCGATCAACGGGCGGGACGCCATGCCCGACGGAGGCAGGCTGATGTTGCGGACCAACAATGTCAGCTTCGACGCGCATGAGGCGGCGGCGAACGGGCTCGGCCACGGCGACTACGTCGTCATCGAGATTGCCGATACCGGCGCCGGCATTCCGGCCGGGATCCGCGAGCGGATTTTCGAGCCGTTTTTTTCCACCAAGCAGTTCGGCACCGGCTCCGGACTTGGGCTCAGCATGGTGTTTGGATTCGTCAAGCAATCCGGCGGCAACATCGTGGTGCTCAGCGAGGAAGGGAAGGGCACCACGTTCCGGATCTATCTGCCGAAGGCCAACAGCGGTCCGTCGGCGTCGGTGGCCGCAGTGGGCGATGAAGAACTGCGCGGCGGGACCGAGACGATCCTGTGCGTCGAGGACGATGATTTCGTGAGGGACCTCGTGACGGTTCGGCTCAGGAACCTCGGCTATGCGGTGATATCGGCGCCGAACGGGGCCGCAGCCCTCGAACTCGTCAACGCCGGGACCGCGTTCGATCTTCTGTTCACCGACATCGTGATGCCCGGCAACATGAACGGTCGGCAGTTGGCGGAGAAAGTCGCCGGATTGCGACAGCCGCTCCGGGTGCTCTACACCTCCGGCAACACGTTTGGTGTGCTCAGTTCCGATGGCGGCCTCGGCGAGGGCGTGCTGCTGCTCACCAAGCCGTACCGCAGGGCCGAGCTGGCGCGGATGGTGCGCCTCGGCCTCGAGCGGCCGCTCGATCATGTCGGCGATCCCATTCCGACGCCGTATTCGGTGCAGGAGGACGTCGAGCGATTCCTGAAGGAGAGCCCGCCGAAGGGGTGATGCGTGGTAATGACGTTGCCCGCTTCGTACAGCGCCGGATGAATTGAGAACGATATGACCCCTTACGACAAGAGGCGGGTGCTGGTGACCCTCACGGAAAGAGGTCAATCGCTGTTGCAGAAAGTCGCCGCGCTTCACTTCGAGGATCTCGGCTCTTCAAGCCGAATGCTGCGAAAAATATCGAAACTGCTGGACAGCGGTTAGCTTCGCCCGGGCGGCGCCACAAAGATGGCGCGGGCGGCGAAACCAACGCGCCCGCCGCAGCCTAGGCTCCGCGCGTCGTGTCCGCCTTGATCTTCGAAGCCCGGATCGGGAGAACGTCGCCGGCGTGCAGCGGCTTGCCGTCGGGGAAGGCGGACATCTGGTGGCTTCCGGTGTGCGTTGCGCCGTCCACCGGCGAAACATAGGCAAAGCTGACATCGATCCTGTGCTTGATGTCATAACCTTGCCACTTCGGATGGTGGCGCGTCAGGATCTCGGCGACCTCGCAGCGCGTCAGGTCGGAGGTCGACGTCGTCCTCGTGAGAATCCCGCGCTCGGACTTCTCCAGATAGCATTGCTCGTTGACGGCGCTGACGCGCGCGTTGACGGGCTGAAAGTTGGTCTTCTTGTCGTAGTTGTCGTAGAAGGCCGTACCGCCAATGACCGCTGCAACTATTCCGATGGCTGCCAGACGCATGGATGTGCTCCCGCTTTGCGGGCGCATAGCAGCATCACAACCTTTAATGAATTTTGAATGCGGTGTAGCTGTTTCCGTGATGGAAAACTGTTCGCTTGTGAAAATACTTCAATTCGATCGAATTCGTCGGGCGTCCATGGCCAGCCGACCCACTCGAGTCACCGCGCGCTGTGCGCATAGCGCGCGACGACATGAAGAATATCGGCGGAAGTGGCTACCCAGGAGGCCATTGCCTCGGGCCAGTTCGGGAATTCAGCCACTATCCCGAAGGACGAGTTCAAATCCGAGATCGATATGACGCGGCCCCTCCCGCGTCAGGATCAATTTTGCAGCAGTGCGCCCGATCGCATCACCATTGACGCGGACAGTGGAGAGAGTTGGTGCGATCAGACGGCCCATTTCGAGATCACCGAGGCCGATGACCGCAACCGGTTGGTCCGCGGCCGGGCCATTGCGCAACAAGCCCGCCGTTCGCAGACCGGACATGAAGCCGATCGCGTGCGCGTCGTTCGCTGCAAACACCGCATCGATACCGGGCAACTCTGCAAGCGCGACCACACTGCCGGTGGCGTTACGATCCAGGACCAGCCGGCGCGGCGCTTTGATGCCCAGCTCTTGCGCGGTGTCGTTGAATCCATTCCAACGACGGGTGGCACGCGGATCGTCGCCGCCGATGAACGCCAGGCTCTTGCGACCTTGCCCGGCCAGATGGCGTGCCACCGCAACGCCGGCTTCGTAATTGTTGAAGCCGGCGACCGCGTCGATCGGTGCCGCCGGAAGATCCCATGTTTCCGCGACGGGAATTCCCGCGCGCCGCAGCAGCCGCGCTCCGTCCTCCGTGGCGGGCGAGCCCACCATGATGATCGCCTCGGGGCGCCGCGACAGCAATGCCGACAGCATGTGATCTTCACGTGCAGCGTCGTAGCGCGACTGGGCCAGGATCACGGCGTAGCCGCGCGGCTCCAATTCGTCGGACAGGCCCTGCACCGTATCGGCGAAGATCGAATTGGCAATCGTTGGCACCAGCACGCCGATCGAGCGGGTGCGCGCCCTTGCCAATCCGACCGCGAGTTGGTTCGGCACATAGCCGAGTTCGCGCATCGCGGCTTCGACCCGGCCCCTTGTTTCCGGCGCCACCAGATCCGGCAAACGCACCACGCGGCTCACGGTAATCGACGATACGCCGGCCAGTTTGGCCACGGCCGACAGCGTCGGGACGGAATGGGGCTCTTCTGGGCTTGCAATGCTCATCTGGGCAGACATTAGCGAATGCAGGTCAGGAATGCACGATTCGGCTTGAATATGGCAAATGACAACGTTAACATCTGGAATGACAACGTAACCATATGGGAAGAAGCCCGATGATCTCAGAGAAGGATGTGCAGGCTTATCAACGCGATGGCGTGATCGTGGTGCCCGAGGTCCTGGGGGCCGATACGCTCTCCCAGGTCCGCTCGGTGATCGCGGAATTGGTCGCCGGATCGGCCAAAACCCTTGAACACACCGACGTCTATGACCTGGAGCCGGGCCACACCGCGGAAAGCCCGCGGGTCCGCCGCATCAAGACGCCGCACAAGGTGCACAAACTGTTCGACGAAATCGTGCGCAGCGAACCCGTGCTCGACATCCTGAAAAAACTGCTCGGCCCGGGCCTTCGGCTGCACGGCTCAAAACTCAACATGAAGTCGGCGCAGTATGGCTCTCCGGTGGAATGGCATCAGGACTGGGCGTTCTATCCGCACACCAATGACGACGTGCTCGCGATCGGCGTGCTGCTCGACGATTGCGATCTCGCCAACGGGCCGATGCTGGTGACTCCAGGCACGCACAACCGCGAGGTCTGGAACCATCACGGCGACGACGGATGCTTCGCCGGCCTGATCGACCCCGACAGCATCAAGGACGAAATCGAACGCGCGGTACCGTGCATGGGCAAAGCCGGCAGCATGTCGTTCCATCATGTTCGCGCGTTGCATGGATCGGCCATGAACACCTCGGATCGTCCGCGCAATCTCCTGCTCTACGAAGTCGCTGCCAGCGACGCCTGGCCGCTGATGGGTGTGAAGGATTTTGACGAGTTCAACAGCCGCCTTTTGTCCGGCGACCCCGTCATTGCACCGCGGATGACCGACGTTCCGGTGCGGCTGCCGCTGCCGCCGGCCAAGCGGCAGGGATCGATTTACGAAACCCAGTCCGCCGCGAAGAAGTCCTACTTCACCCGCGCCGCCTGAAGCTTGCGAATGCGCCCGTGCCAAGCACGCGGGCGCCGACGAGACGACTTATCAGACAAGACTTCCCAGACAAGACTCGCGACGATCCAACAAAATGACAAAAAATCAAACCGGGGGAAACGATGACGGAGATCACAGCCAAGACTGACAATCGCTCGCGTTTGCGCGTGATCCTGGCAGCCAGTATCGGCTCCGCGCTCGAATGGTACGACTTCTTCCTGTACGGTACCGCCGCCGCATTGGTGTTCGGCGAACTGTTCTTTCCCAAAAGCGATCCCGTGGTCGGCACCCTGCTGGCGTTCCTGACCTTCGGCGTCGGCTTCGTGGTGCGGCCGCTCGGCGGCGTCCTGTTCGGTATCATGGGCGACCGCTTCGGGCGTAAACCCGTCCTGGTGGCGACGTTGTTGATGATCGGTGTCGGTACCACGCTGATCGGCGTGCTGCCGACCTACGCCCAGATCGGCTATTGGGCGCCGGCGCTCCTGGTCGCCATGCGTGTCGTACAAGGATTGGGAGCTGGCGCCGAATATGGCGGCGCGGTGATCTTCCTGGTCGAGAACGCGCCGCCAAGACATCGTGGCTTCTGGGGCGGCTTCGCACCACTCGGCGTCTCCATCGGCAATCTGCTCGCCGCCGGCGCCTTCGCGCTGGTGACGCTGTTGCCGCGCGAAGATCTGATGTCATGGGGATGGCGCATTCCGTTCCTGGCAAGCTTCCTGCTGATCGTGGTCGGCATCTACGTCCGCCTGAAGATTACGGAGACGCCGGTGTTCACCGAAGCCGTCGTCGCGCGCGGCAAGGTCGAGCGCAACCCGGCGATGGAGGCGCTGAAGCGGCATCCGCGAAACTTCTTCGTGGTGCTGGGGGCGCGGCTGGCCGAGAACGGTCTCGGCTATCTGTTTCCGGTGTTCGGCCTCAGTTATGTCATCACCACCCTCGGAGTGCCGAAGTCCGAGGCGCTGAGTGCGCTGATGCTCGCCTTCGTCATCGAGCTGTTCGCCATCATGGGATTTGCCGCGCTCTCCGACCGCATCGGACGACGGCCGGTCTACATGTTCGGCGCACTCGCCGGCATCGTATGGGCGTTCCCGTTCTTCCTGCTGGTCGGCACCAAGGAGTGGATCTGGATCGCGGTCGCCTTTATCGGTGCGCGCGCCGTGGTGACAGCGGCGATGTTCGGACCGCAGGCCGCCTACTTCGCCGAACTGTTCCCGCCGCAGCGGCGTTTCGCCGGCTTCGCGTTTGCGCGCGAACTCGGCTCGCTGCTCGCCGGCGGCCCGGCGCCGTTCCTGGCCGCGTCGCTGGTGGCATGGTCGGGAAGCTGGTGGCCGGTCGCCTGCTACGCGGCCTTCCTCGCAGCATGCACCGCGTTCGCGATCTGGTGCGGTCCCGAGACCTATCAGGAGAGCATCACGGTCGACAACACCACGGACGGTGTCGCCATCCGGGCGGCGGCGATGCCGGCGCGGGCCTAGACCAGGTCCCGATCATGGCGCAGCAGTTGCGTATCCTGCAGTCGCTCTGGGCGATGGAGCGGCGGCGGGTGGATGCGGCGGAGTGGCCGCTGCAGACCCAGCTTGCGATGATCCGCGACGCCGGCTTCGACGGCGCCGGCGTCCGGTTCATCGATCCTGATTTTGCCGCGGAGGTCACTTCCTTCCTGCGCGACCACGGCATGATCTGGCAGGCGCAGTGCTACCCGACCGGCGTCGACGATCTGAAACCGGTGCTGGAGCTGGTGGCAAGGCTTGGCGCCGACCACGTCAACTTGCAGCCCAACGTGCGGCCGCAGCGGATTGAAGCCTGTATTCCGCTGCTCGAGGGCTGGCGCCGGCTCGGCGAGCAGGCCGGCGTCGCGGTGCATGTGGAAACCCACCGCGACCGCATGACCACCGATCTGTTTTTCACGCTGCAACTGCTGGATTGCTTTCCCGACCTGCGGCTGACCGCCGATGTTTCGCATTATCTGGTTGGTCGCGAGTTCGCCTGGCCCGTCGACGAAATCAATCACGCGATGATCCACCGCATTCTCGACAACTCCTGGGGAATCCACGGACGGATCGCCAGCCGCGAGCAGGTGCAGATCTCGCTGGGCTTTCCGCAGCATCAGGGTTGGGTCGATCTGTTCATGGGCTGGTGGGAATACGCCATCCGCTCCTGGCGCAAGCGGGCAGGCCCCGATGCGATGCTGACTTTCCTGTGCGAACTCGGCCCGCCGCCCTATGCCATCACGGGACCCGACGGGGCGGAATTATCGGATCGCTGGCAAGATGCACTGCGAATGCAGGACATGATCCGGGCGCTGTGGCAGCGCATCGCGGAACAGGACGCGCATCCGCGATGACAGCCAGAACGGATCTGGCGCCGAACCGCTTGTTCTCGAATGGATAGAGAATTCGACGAACTTGTTGGACTCACAACGAGACAGGCGCCCCGCGAGGGGCGCCTTTGGCATTGGTGCAGTGAAGCGTTTCGCCGTTACAGCGAATAGTACATGTCGAATTCGACCGGATGCGGTCCCGAACGGATTCTTCGACCAAAGTAGGAATTCCGCAACGACTGCATTGCCCGTTATAGTTGTAAAAAAGGGGAGGGCATTGCATGGGGAAGCCGGCCAAAGGCTCTTTTGATCCCAAGATGTTTCTTGCCAAAGTGGGAGCAGGGAGAACGATCCTCGAAATTCACAAGGACGAACACATTTTCACGCAGGGAGACGTCGCCGGTTCGGTATTCTACATCCAGAAAGGCAGGGTCAAGCTCGCGGTGCTGTCCCAGCAAGGAAAGGAAGCCGTGGTTGCAATTTTAGAACCCGGTCAGTTTTTCGGCGAGGGTTGCCTTAACGGCCATCAACTGCGTATTGCAACCACGACGGCGATGGAAGAATGCCTGCTCACCTCGATAAAGAAGGAGGCGATGATTAGCCTCCTTCATACCGAGCCGAAATTTTCTGAGATGTTCATGGCGTATCTTTTGACGCGCAACAGCCGGGTTGAAGAAGACCTGATCGATCAGTTGTTCAATTCCAGCGAGAAACGGCTCGCGCGCCTTCTCCTCCTGCTCGCGCACTTCGGAAAGGAAGGGAGCCCTCAGCCGATCAATCCCGCAATCAGGCAGGAGACGCTGGCCGAGATGATCGGCACCACCCGATCCCGCGTCAGTTTTTTCATGAACAAATTCCGCAAACTCGGACTCATCAGCTATAACGGAAAAATAGAAGTCCATAACTCGCTGTTGAATGCCGTTCTGCACGACAAACCCCAGATCAAGCGGGATTAGCCAACGAGCGACGAGCAACCTTCATTCGATCACGGACTGCGCCGCAGCTGCCGGCTTGGGCGGCCTTTTCCTCAACGCCCTCCGCTTCAGAGTCGCTGTCATTTTCCGTGACCCGGATCGAACGTTGACCGCGCCACGCAGCGGTTTACCGTGCCGAGCGCCTGCTTCTACTTTCCTGGATTGTGTCTGCCATGGCTTGGTCATGAGCGTTCCGCCAGATTCACCTCGCCGCCACGCGGTGCACTCACACCATGCGCGTCGGCGCGTTGGAAGTCTGTTCACTAAAGACCTTCGATCCGCTTAACGAGGCGCGGACGTGGTCAAAATTGACCAGACTTTGCTCGCGGACCGGGCAAACCATTTGGGGCTGAGTCGCAGGTTGCGTTTTCTGAACTGCGACGTCCCATGTGAAGCCCAGAGTTCCAAACCGGACGTGGATTGGCGCGGGTGGAGGACGTGCGAGATCAAGGACTCCGCAACGTGAAGTCCGCGGCGGAACCATTCCCGCAGCGGCCTGTTGGTTATGCAAGGCGGCGGTACCGCGCGCTCATTCCCCATATTCAGATGTTGTGGTCTGGCGTCCCTTGGGAGACCGGAACGCGGTTCGTCAGGCAAGCAGGGACGTTCGATTTCGATCGGACCCTGAGCTGGAGGACTGTGCATGCTCAAGGTTTTGATCGTTGAGGACGACCTCATGCTGGCGGATTTCCTGGAAGAGCTTCTTGTCGAGCACGATTACAAGGTGACCGGCATCGCCCGCACGGTCGGCGACGCGGTCGCGCGCATACGGCATTCCGCGCCTGACCTTGTCATCCTTGATCTGCGGCTGGCCGGCGGGGGGCTTGGGACTGAAGTCGCAGCTCAACTGGCCGCCGATGGCAGGCCGGGCATTCTTTATGTCACCGGCAACATGTCACAGGTGGTTCTGACCAACGGCGACGCCTGTCTTGCCAAACCCTACCGTTCTGTCGATCTCATTCGCGGCCTGCAAATCGTCGCCGAGATTGTCACCACGGGAAAGGCGCAGCCACCATTTCCCCAGGGCTTCCGGTTGCTACAGCCGGCAGCAAACTCTCACGTGGCTCCGGCATGAGTGAAAACGACACACAAGTTCGCAAGCTTCTTCGCCAGCAGGCGGCGGTTGCCCAGTTTGGCAGCTTTGCCCTTCGTGAGAGCGATCTGCTGAAAATCCTGACGGAAGCGGCTCGGGTCTGTGCTGAATGTCTCAGCGTGCCGTATTCCAAGGTGTGCCGCTATCGCGAAGGGGAAAACGATCTTCTCATTGAGGCCGGATATGGCTGGCACACCGGCGTCATCGGAAATGTCGTCTCGCGGGCCGACGTAACCTCACCGCAGGGGCGCGCCTTCATCACCGAAAAGCCGTCGATCTGCAACGATTTGCGCAAGGACAATGATTTTGAGCTGCCGGCGTTCTATGCCGAGCACGGCATCGTCTCGACCATCGACGTCATTATCAAGGGCAGCGAGGATCAGCCCTACGGCGTGCTGGAGATCGACAACAACCAACGACATGATTACGACCAGCACGACATCGATTTCCTGACCGGTTTCGCCAATGTCCTCGCAGAAGCTGTCGCGACATCTGCACGCACCGGCATCCTGCAGAGCACCGTCGAGCGGATGCGAGTCCTGGTCGACGAGAAGGATCGGCTGCTGGAACAGAAAAAGGTTCTCGCCGAAGAGTTGCAACACCGGGTGCGCAATAATCTGCAGCTGGTTTACGGGATGCTGAGCAAACAACTGGACGACACGCCGGACAAGGCGGGGCAACGCGGCATCAAGGCGATCTCGCGGCGGGTTTCGACCTTGGCACAGGTGTACGACCATCTGCTCGGAAACGAGATGACGCGAACGACCGATTTCGGAGGCTATATAAAATCGCTGTGCGTCAATCTCGCCGAGATCCAGGGAGGCGCGGCCGATAGCGTTACCCTTACTTGCGATAGCGACGCCATCGTGCTCGATCTCGACGTGGTGACAGCGTTGGGTATCGTGGTCGCGGAGGTGGTCACCAATAGCTATGACCATGCATTCCCCGGCGGCAGGAGAGGTTCAATTCTAGTGTCAGTGCGTTGCACTGACAGCGATTTCGCAACCATGCACATCAGCGACGACGGCACCGGCTTCTCACCCAAAGCCGAAAGTAAGCGGCATGGACTCGGCCTGGTGCGCCGACTTGTCGAACAGGTGCGGGGAAGCGTGAGTGTCAACTCCGAACAAGGCACGGCTTGGATCATTCAAATCCCCGTTGAACGCGCCGTCCTTGAGTCTTGAACAGCGCCGGAGGCGGCGACCGGGGGGGGCAAGGAATTGTCTGGATTTCATCGCTTCATCTTGGCCTGTCGGCAACCATGTGACGAGGCACGCTTGCCGCGCCACAACGAGAAAGGCGCCCCGCGAGGGGCGCCTTTGGCATGGGTGCAATGAAGGGTTTCGCCGTTACAGCGAATAGTACATGTCGAATTCGACCGGATGCGGGGTCATTTCGTAGCGCTCGACTTCGCTCATCTTCAGCTCGATGTAGGCGTCGATGAAGTCGTCGTCGAACACGCCGCCGTTCTTGAGGAAGCCGCGGTCCTTGTCGAGGTTTTCCAGTGCTTCGCGAAGCGAACCGCACACGGTCGGGATCTGCTTCAGCTCTTCCTTCGGCAGATCGTAGAGGTCCTTGTCCATCGCCGGACCCGGATCGATCTTGTTCTTGATGCCGTCGAGGCCGGCCATCAGCATCGCGGCGAAGCCGAGATAGGGATTGGCCATCGGGTCGGGGAAGCGGACTTCGACGCGCTTGGCCTTCGGGTTCGCCGTGTAGGGGATGCGGCAGGAGGCCGAGCGGTTGCGCGCGGAGTAGGCGAGCAGCACCGGGGCTTCATAACCCGGGACCAGGCGCTTGTAGGAGTTGGTCGACGGGTTGGTGAAGGCGTTGATCGCCTTGGCGTGCTTGATGATGCCGCCGATGTAATGCAGGCAGGTTTCCGAGAGGTCGGCATACTTGTTGCCGGCGAATACCGGCTTGCCGTCCTTCCAGATCGACTGGTGGCAATGCATGCCCGAGCCGTTGTCGCCATAGACCGGCTTCGGCATGAAGGTGGCGGTCTTGCCGTAGATGTGCGCGACCTGATGGATGCAATATTTGTAGACCTGCATCTGGTCGGCCATCAGCGTCATGGTGTCGAACTTCATGCCGAGCTCGTGCTGGGCGGAAGCGACTTCGTGGTGATGCTTTTCGACCTTGACGCCCATCTTGGCCATGGCGCCGAGCATTTCCGAGCGCATGTCCTGCACCGAGTCCTGCGGCGGGACCGGGAAGTAGCCGCTCTTGGTGCGGATGCGGTGGCCGAGATTGCCGCCTTCATACTCGGTGTCCGAGTTGGTCGGCAATTCGGAGGAGTCGAGCTTGAAGCCGGTGTTGTAGGGCGTGCAAGCGAAGCGCACGTCGTCGAACACGAAGAACTCGGCTTCCGGTCCGAAGAACACGGTGTCGCCGACGCCCATCGACTTCACCATCGCCTCGGCCTTCTTGGCCATGCCGCGCGGGTCGCGGTTGTAGGGCTCGCCGGTGGTCGGCTCCAGCACGTCGCAGGTGATGACCATGGTGGTTTCGGCGAAGAACGGATCGATCGTCGCGGTGACGGGGTCGGGCATCAGGCACATGTCGGATTCGTTGATCGCCTTCCAGCCGGCAATCGAGGAGCCGTCGAACATGGTGCCTTCGGCAAAGATTTCCTCGTCGATCATGCCGATGTCGAAAGTCACGTGCTGCCACTTGCCGCGCGGGTCGGTGAAGCGCAGGTCGACGTATTTTACGTCATTGTCCTTGATCGATTTGAGGACGTCTTTGGCGGTCTTCATGAATACCTCTTATGGATGCGGTTTCCAGAATTCAGCGACATCAGACTGCGCCAGCGAAACGCCAGATTTCGAAACGCCTAAATTTCGAACACCCGGGTTTCACAAACGAAATCAGGCCGCCGAAGCAGCCTTTTTTTCTTTTTAAGTCGCAAAATTCGGGATAGCACCCGGCTTAGATAGCGTCCAGCCCGGATTCTCCGGTTCTGATCCGGATCGCTTCTTCGATGTTGGAGACGAAGATTTTGCCGTCGCCGATGCGCCCGGTCTGGGCGGCGCGGCGGATCGCGTCGATGGCCTTCTCGACCAGTTCGTCCGAAATCACGATCTCGATTTTTACCTTGGGCAGGAAGTCGACGATATATTCCGCACCGCGATACAGTTCAGCGTGGCCTTTCTGCCGACCGAAACCCTTGGCCTCGGTGACGGTAATGCCCTGGAGTCCGACTTCCTGAAGCGCCTCTTTAACCTCGTCGAGCTTGAATGGCTTGATGATGGCTTCGATTTTCTTCACTGAGCGCCTCCCGGGCATTTCAAAATAACAGAGTGCAGATAGTTTCGATGTCGCGCTTGGCGCCGTCTGGCAAGAGACCGAAAACGCTCACAATTGTCGTGAACTTCGACAATCCCAAGCCGGCCCCGTCGCCGGCTTCCCCAAAAGCAGGGTCTATGCCAAGTTGTTAATGCGCCTGATTTTGGAATGTTATCAGACTTTTAACGGGCAAACGGAAGAGGCTCGGCCACGCGGCGCATGATAGCGAAGCTCACCAAATAGGCAAAGCGGTCAATTCGTATGCAATCGCGATAAAACAGGCCGTATTTTAGCGATGTGGTGTGCCTCCGGAAGAGGCGATCGGACTGAGGATTCGGCATGGAAGTTTTGACCACGACGGAAATGGAGCGCGCCGACCGGCTGACGATCGCCAGTGGCACGCCCGGTTTCGCGCTGATGATGAGCGCG
Organism: Afipia sp. GAS231; assembly: GCF_900103365.1. Taxonomy (NCBI): domain Bacteria; kingdom Pseudomonadati; phylum Pseudomonadota; class Alphaproteobacteria; order Hyphomicrobiales; family Nitrobacteraceae; genus Afipia; species Afipia sp. GAS231. The sequence goes on along the minus strand of NZ_LT629703.1, from coordinate 375,230 downwards.
GGCCAAGCCGTCGCCGAGGCCGCAATGGATCTGGTCGCGGAGGGGCCGATCGTGGTGGTCTCCGGGCGCGGCAACAATGGCGGTGACGGTTTTGTCGCGGCGGCTGAACTTGCGGCCCGCGGCCGGGACGTTTCGGTCATTCTGTTGTGCGAGCGCGACAGCCTCACGGGCGACGCGGCGTTGGCCGCGCGCGGCTGGAAATATCCGGTGCTGCCGTTCAACCCGCAGGCGATCGGCAAGCCGGCGCTGATCATCGACGCGCTGTTCGGCGCCGGACTTAATCGCCCGGTCAATGGCGATCCGCTCGACATGATCGAGGCTGTCAACGCCAACGGTGCGCCGGTGCTCGCGGTCGACCTGCCGAGCGGGATCAACGGCACGTCGGGCGCGGTGATGGGCGCTGCGATCGACGCCGTCGAAACCGTGACCTTCTTCCGCCGCAAGCCGGCGCATCTGTTGATGCCCGGACGCAAACATTGCGGCCACGTCCGCGTCGCCGATATCGGGATCGACGCGCTCGTGCTCGACGAAATCAGGCCGCAGACGTTTGAGAACGTTCCGGAAGCCTGGCAACAATCCTTTCCCGTGCCTGGGATCGACGGCCACAAATATGCCCGTGGCCACGCCGTCGCGGTGTGCGGCGATCTCACATCAACCGGTGCGGCGCGGCTCGCCGCCCGCGGCGCGCTACGGGCCGGCGCTGGCCTCGTCACGGTGGCGTCGCCGCGCGATGCGCTCGTCGTCAACGCCGCGGCGCTGACCGCGGTGATGGTGCGCGCGGTCGACACGCCGGTCGAATTTGCTGACATGCTGAACGACAAGCGCCTCAACGCCATCGTGATCGGGCCGGGGGCTGGCGTCGGTGCGCGGACGCGCGATCTCGTTCACACCGCGCTGTCGGCCAAACGTAGCCTCGTGCTCGACGCCGACGCGCTGACCAGTTTTGCCGAGGCGCCGGACCGCCTGTTTGAGCAGATCAAGGCCAGCGAAGATCCGCAGGTGGTGCTGACCCCGCATGAAGGCGAGTTTCCGCGTCTGTTCAGCGACAGCAGCAACAAGCATCCGGGCCGCTCCAAGCTCGAACGCGTGCGCGCCGCGGCCGAACGCTGCGGCGCCGTGGTGCTGTTGAAGGGACCGGATACGGTGGTGGCGTCACCGGATGGGCGCGCCAGCATCGCCAGCAACGCGCCGCCGTGGCTTGCGACCGCCGGCGCCGGCGACGTGCTGGCCGGTATGATCGCGGGTTTTTTGGCGCAAGGCGTGCCGGCCTATGAGGCCGCCTGCATCGGGGTGTGGATGCACGGCGAAGGCGCGCGCGAAGCCGGCCCCGGCCTGATCGCGGAAGATCTCACCGAAGTGCTGCCTGCGGTGCTGCGCCGGCTCTACGACGCGTTCGGGATCGACTACTAAAACTCACTCTACAGAATACCACCGCACCAGCCGTGGCGCGGCCCAGTCGGCCGCAACCTGTTCGATCAGCCAGCGCCCGACATAGTCGGCTGAGAACGCGATTCGCTGGGTCTGGCCGGGCTCGACCGCCAGCGTATCGAGCCAGAACGGCTTCCAGCCATCGTCGAGCCGGTCGAGCAGCCGGAAATGATGGCCGCGAAGGTGAAAGACGGTGGCGATCGCGGCGCGGTTGGTCAGCGCCAGCACGACGGTACGTCCGGCCTTGGCCCGGAAGGCGGGCGGGGCGTTTTTCGAAAAGGTCGCCGGCGGTCCCCATTCGGCCGGTGGGCCGCCGAGCGCCAGATCGACCCGTGAGGCGCTCTTCAAGTCGAGCTGCGCCGGCAGGCCGTTGGAGGGCAGCGGCGGGGCCGCGGGCTGCGGCGCGGGGCGGAGCGGCGGTTCGTTCGAGACGGTCAGTTTGCCGATCGGGCGGGCGTTGCGGCCGTCGTGGAGCAGAACTGGATAGGTCGTGCCCGCCGCACCCGTGATGTCGACGAAAACGTCGACCCGGCCGCCCGGCGCGATCACCAGCGCGCCATTTCGGGCCACGAACGGCTCGGCTGGCTGCCCGTCGAGGGCCATGACGCGAACCTCGACCCCGTCCAGTTTGGCTGCAAAAACAGTGCGCTGGCCCGCATTGATGAAGCGTAGCCTTACGCGTTCATTGCTTCGAACTGAGAGATCGAGCGAAGGTCGGCCGTTAATGGTCTGGACTGGCATCGAATCGCCGGGATCCATGCCCGGCGGGATTGCAGTTCCATCGGCGCGGATGCGCCAGTCCTCAATCAAGACCACCTCGTCGCGGTCGACCGCAACGGGCTGGCTCTCGCGGACCACCAGCGCCCGCACCTGGGACGGCCGGGCCTGGCCGTCGCCGTGTAGCCCAAGCCCGCACAGCAGCGTTCCGGCATGCCGCAGAGGCAGTTGCAGGGTTTCTTTTGCCCCGGCTGCGAGCGGCGCGCGGCCGGTCAGCGGCTCGGCCGCGGCAACGCCGTCCAGTCCGCGGATGTCGAGCAGGGCCGGGACCGGTAGTTCGTTGGCAAAGGCGATCTCGACGGTCTCGCCGCGCCCGAAGCCGAGCTCAGGCCCCTGCAGGGCCCAGATCGGCGTTGCGGCCGCGTCCGGGCGCAGCGCGAGGCTGGCGGGCTTGGCCTGAACTGCCACGGGCCGCCCTTGAGCCAGCCCTTGCGCGAGGCCTGCTGCGGGCGAGAACGGGGCGAGCGCCACAGCGCCCAGCCCGGCCATCAGCTCGCGTCGGTCCAGAACGGATTTTGGGCTCAATTTGGGGCTTGTCATCGGACCGATGCGGACCATTTTTGGGGATGTCTGTCCAGCCTGTGGCGCCTTGCCCCGGACCTGCCAGCGAGCCCATTTTTTTGCTGCGGACCGGTGGGCGCATGTTATAAGCCCGCCGCTCGCGGCATCGCGGCCGGACTGGATGCTATCACGCGGGCGTGGCGGAATTGGTAGACGCGCTGGATTTAGGTTCCAGTGACGAAAGTTGTGGGGGTTCGAGTCCCTCCGCCCGCACCAAGCGCTCTATTCAAGCGTTTGCATGACGAATACTGGAGGGCCTGTTTCCCGGTTGGGGAAGGGTCAGCCGAACCACCGGCGCAGGCCAATAGGCTGCGCGTCGACCAGATTGAACACTGTCAGGGCCATCTGGCCCGGCGCAAGCGGAAGAAGATTGACACCATGCAGGTCACCGAAACCCTCGCCGAGGGATTGAAGCACGAGTTCAAGATCAGCGTTCCCGCATCGGATCTCGATGCCAAGGCGGACGCCAAGCTGGTCGACCTCAAGGACAAGGTTAAGCTCAACGGCTTCCGCCCGGGCAAGGTGCCGGTGAGCCACCTGAAGAAGGTGTATGGCCGCTCGGTGATGGCCGAGACCATCGACCAGACCATTCGCGACACCAACACGCAGATCTTCACCGATCGCGGCTTCAAGCTGGCGACCGAACCGAAGATCACGATGCCGACCGAGCAAAAAGAGGTCGAGGAGCTTCTCTCAGGGAAGACCGACCTGACCTACACGGTCGCGATCGAGGTCGTGCCGACGATCCAGCTCGCCGACTTCAAGTCGTTTTCGGTCGAGAAGCCGGTGGTCGAGGTGACCGACGCCGAGGTCGACGAAGCCATCAAGCGCATCGCCGAACAGAACCGCCCCTATGCCGCCAAGACCGAAGGCGCCAAGGCCGAGAACGGCGACCGCGTCACCATCAGCTTCAAGGGTACGATCGACGGCGTGCCGTTCGACGGCGGCACCGGCGAGGGCATCCAGGTCGTGATCGGCGCCGGCCAGTTCATTCCCGGCTTCGAGGAGCAGCTCGTCGGCATCGGCGCCAACGAGACCCGCACTTTGAAGGTGTCATTCCCGAAGAACTACGCCAGCGAGCAGCTCGCCGGAAAACCGGCCGAGTTCGAAACCACGGCAACCCTGATCGAGGCGCCCGGCGAGACCGAGGTCAACGACGAGTTCGCCAAGACGCTTGGTCTCGAATCGCTCGACAAGCTGAAGGAAGCCGCGCGCGAGCGCCTGGTCGCCGAATTCGCCGGTGCGACCCGCCAGCGCGTCAAGCGGGCGCTGCTCGACCGGCTCGACGAAAGCCACAAGTTCGAGGCGCCGCCGTCGCTGGTCGGTGAGGAGTTCAACCTGATGTGGAACTCGATCAAGGCCGAGATGGAATCCTCAGGCAAGAGCTTTGCCGACGAGGACACCACCGAAGAGGCCGCCAAGGAAGAGTACCAGAAGATCGCCGACCGCAGGGTCCGTCTCGGCCTCGTGCTGTCGGAGATCGGCGAGAAGAACAAGATCACCGTGACCGACGACGAAGTCAGCCGCGCCGTGATCGAGCGGGCGCGCCAGATGCCAGGCCGCGAGAAGGAAGTCTGGGACTACTATCGCAGCAATGCCAACGCGCTGGCCCAGCTTCGTGCGCCGATTTATGAAGACAAGGTGGTCGATTTCATCCTCGAACTCGCAAACGTGACCGAAAAGAAGGTTTCGCGCGAAGACCTGTTCAAGGACGACGACGCCGAGAAGAGCGCCGCCTGACCGGTGAGACCGGGCGCTCTATAGCGTTTTCGAGCGAAGTGGACGCCGGTTCGCGTAAAGAAAACGCGTAACCGATAAGGCTCTTGCGTCAGGTTCGCATTAATGATGAACCGCTAAAGCCGCTTGGCGACGGGCTCCGTCGCTAGGCGACCGGCTGCGAATCAGCTTGAACTCGTCTCATTCAGCTCGCAATTGCCCGGTCTTGTCGCCGGGAAATTGGCTCATATCTGAGAGTTCTGAATTCGAAGTCCTGCATCACGGGACGTTCGTCCGCGCCCGGCAAACTCCGCCAGTCATAATGCTGGCATCGTGCCGATGGATGTTCGCCCCCGCCAAACCTTTAGGGTGACTAATGCGCGATCCCGTTGAGACCTACATGAACCTTGTGCCGATGGTCGTCGAACAGACCAACCGCGGCGAGCGCGCTTACGATATTTTCTCGCGCCTCCTGAAAGAGCGCATCATCTTCGTGACCGGTCCGGTCGAAGACGGCATGGCGACGCTGACGGTGGCGCAGCTGCTGTTCCTCGAAGCCGAGAATCCGAAGAAGGAAATCTCGATGTACATCAACTCGCCGGGTGGCGTGGTGACATCGGGGCTCGCAATCTACGACACCATGCAGTTCATCCGCCCGCCGGTATCGACGCTGTGCACGGGGCAGGCGGCTTCGATGGGTTCGCTGCTGCTGGCCGCGGGCCACAAGGACATGCGCTTCTCGCTGCCGAACTCGCGCATCATGGTTCACCAGCCCTCCGGCGGTTTCCAGGGCCAGGCCACCGACATCATGCTGCACGCGCAGGAGATCCTGAATCTCAAGAAGCGGCTCAACGAGATCTACGTGCATCACACCGGCCAGACCTACAAGGCGATCGAGGATGCGCTGGAGCGCGACAAGTTCCTCACCGCCGACATGGCCCGCGACTTCGGCATCGTCGACAAGGTGATCGCCAAGCGGCCCGAGGAAGCCGCTGCCACCAAAACCCCGTAAGGTTGCGGGGTACGGCAATTCGCGTTGAGCTCGACGCGCTTGCATCCGGCAAATCTGGCCGCGCGCGGTCTGCCTATGCCCAAGAATAGGAAGAGCATAGGCAGAAAGTTCCGGTTTCGTGCTGCTTTGCCGGCGTGGCAATCGCGCAACGCTTTGACGAATTTGTCGGTTTTCCCCCGTGCGCAAGCCGAAAATCACGGTATTGTCACGGTGTCCGATCCGCGCCCGGTTAGCGAATTCTTGATAGTCGGGTGTCAGCATGGTTGGCTGTGAGGGATCGGATAAGATCGCGGGAGATTCGAGTAAGCCGTGATTCGCACGGGCGTAATGAGTAAGGGTCTTTTCTGGTACGGAATTTGCTCTATCTACACATCAGGTCCGGTCACGTACCGGAATGGGTCGATCGAGCAACGGGATCGAACGGCGGACGGAGATAAGAATGAGTAAGGTCGGCACGAGCGACTCCAAGAACACGCTGTATTGCTCGTTCTGTGGCAAGAGCCAGCATGAAGTCCGCAAACTGATCGCGGGTCCCACCGTATTCATCTGCGACGAATGCGTTGAACTCTGCATGGACATCATCCGTGAGGAGAACAAGTCCTCGCTGGTGAAGTCGCGCGACGGCATCCCGACGCCGAAGGAAATCTGCAAGGTCCTGGACGACTACGTGATCGGCCAGAGCCATGCCAAGAAGGTGCTGTCGGTCGCCGTCCACAATCACTACAAGCGGCTCAATCACCAGACCAAGCACAACGACGTCGAGCTGGCGAAGTCCAACATCCTGCTGATCGGTCCGACCGGTTCGGGCAAGACGCTGCTGGCGCAGACGCTGGCGCGCATTCTCGACGTGCCGTTCACGATGGCCGATGCGACGACGCTGACCGAAGCCGGCTACGTCGGCGAGGACGTCGAGAACATCATCCTGAAGCTGTTGCAGTCGGCCGACTACAATGTCGAGCGCGCGCAGCGCGGCATCGTCTATATCGATGAAATCGACAAGATCAGCCGCAAGTCGGACAATCCGTCGATCACCCGCGACGTGTCGGGCGAGGGCGTGCAGCAGGCGCTGCTGAAGATCATGGAAGGCACCGTTGCCTCCGTGCCTCCGCAGGGCGGCCGCAAGCATCCGCAGCAGGAGTTCCTGCAGGTCGACACGACCAACATCCTCTTCATCTGCGGCGGCGCCTTCTCAGGGTTGGAGAAGATCATCTCCGCGCGCGGTCGGTCGACCTCGATCGGTTTCGCGGCGCAGGTTCTGGCGCCGGAAGACCGCCGCACCGGTGAAATCTTCCGTCACGTCGAGCCGGAAGATCTGTTGAAGTACGGCCTGATCCCGGAATTCGTCGGCCGCCTGCCTGTGGTCGCGACCCTGGAAGACCTGGACGAAGCTTCGCTGAAGAAGATCCTGACCGATCCGAAGAACGCGCTGGTCAAGCAGTACCAGCGGTTGTTCGAGATGGAGAACATCGAACTCACCTTCGCCGACGAGGCGCTTGGCGCGGTTGCCCGCAGGGCGATCGAGCGCAAGACCGGCGCGCGCGGACTGCGTTCGATCCTCGAAAGCATCCTGCTCGAGACCATGTTCGATCTTCCGGGTCTGGAAGGCGTCGAGGAAGTGGTGATCTCGCGCGAAGTCGTCGAGGGAACCGCGCGTCCGCTCTACATCTATGCGGACCGTTCCGACCGTGCAGTCGAAAGCAGCGCCAGCGCGTAAATCGCGCTCGCGCGAGGCCGCGAAAAGATACCCGATTGACGCGGCTGCCGGACGTTCCGGCGGCCGGTGTGGCGTAGGTATTTCGCGCATTTGTCCCGCGTTTGGCGGGCATTTTTCCGTGACTTGACACCCCCGTACCCGATAGCCACCTAATGCTGTCGGTGGCGTGAATCGTGCTTTAGATTCGATTAGAGTTTCGAAGCGAAATACGTCACCGAAACGATCCGGGAAGCAGGCGGCGCAAGCCGCCAGACGACCCGGAACCTCTCGGCACCTTGTGGCGGTTGCGCATGAGAAGCGGACTGCGTGCAAGGGGGCACAACAAAAGGAACAGGCCATGACCACCCCGAAAGTTCGGCCAACCATCGTTCACGGCGAAAGCCACTCCTATCCGGTGTTGCCGCTCCGCGACATCGTCGTTTTTCCGCACATGATCGTGCCCCTGTTCGTTGGTCGCGAGAAATCGATCCGCGCGCTCGAAGAGGTGATGAAGAACGACGCGCTGATCCTGCTGGCGACCCAGAAGAACGCTTCCGACGACGATCCAAATCCGGATTCGATCTACGAAGTCGGCACGCTTGCCAGCGTGCTGCAGCTGCTCAAGTTGCCCGACGGCACCGTCAAGGTGCTGGTCGAAGGGCTCGAGCGCGCGCGCGTCGAGAAGTATTCCGACCGCACCGAATATTATGAAGCGACCGCGGTTGCGCTCGCCGACACCGACGCCACTTCGGTCGAGGCCGAAGCGTTGTCGCGCTCGGTCGTGTCCGACTTCGAAAGCTATGTGAAGCTGAACAAGAAGATCTCCGCCGAAGTCGTCGGCGTGGTTCAGGCCATCACTGACTTTGCCAAGCTGAGCGATCAGGTCGCCCAGCATCTCGCCGTCAAGATCGCTGATCGCCAGGGCATCCTGGAAACGTTGTCCGTCACGCAGCGCCTGGAGAAGGTGCTGGGCCTGATGGAGAGCGAGATCTCGGTGCTGCAGGTCGAGAAGCGTATCCGCTCGCGCGTCAAGCGCCAGATGGAGAAGACCCAGCGCGAGTATTACCTGAACGAGCAGATGAAGGCGATCCAGAAGGAACTCGGCGACGACGAAGGTCGCGACGAGCTGGCCGATCTGGAAGAGAAGATTGCCAAGACCAAGCTTTCCAAGGAAGCGCGGGACAAGGCGCAGCATGAATTGAAGAAGCTGCGCCAGATGTCGCCGATGTCCGCGGAAGCGACCGTCGTGCGCAACTATCTCGACTGGCTGCTGTCGATCCCGTGGAACAAGAAGTCCAAGGTCAAGAAGGACCTCGAGGCGGCGCAGGCCGTGCTGGACAACGACCACTACGGGCTCGAGAAGGTCAAGGACCGCATCGTCGAGTATCTGGCGGTGCAGACCCGCGCCAACAAGCTGACCGGACCGATCCTGTGCCTGGTCGGGCCTCCCGGCGTCGGCAAGACCTCGCTCGGCAAGTCGATCGCGAAGGCGACCGGACGTGAGTTCGTGCGCGTGTCGCTCGGCGGCGTGCGCGACGAGGCCGAGATCCGCGGTCACCGCCGCACCTATATCGGCTCGATGCCCGGCAAGATCATCCAGTCGATGAGGAAGGCCAAGACCTCGAACCCGCTGTTCCTGCTGGACGAGATCGACAAGATGGGCGCCGATTTCCGCGGCGATCCGTCCTCGGCGCTGCTTGAGGTCCTCGACCCCGAGCAGAACGGGACCTTTGCCGATCACTATCTGGAGGTCGACTACGATCTGTCGAACGTCATGTTCATCACGACCGCGAATACGCTGAATATTCCCGGCCCCCTGATGGACCGCATGGAGATCATCCGGATCGCCGGCTATACCGAGAACGAGAAAGTCGAGATCGCGCGCAAGCACCTGATCCCGAACGCCATCTCCAAGCATGGCCTCGATTCCAAGGAATGGGCGATCGACGACGATGCCTTGTTGCTGATGATCCGCCGCTACACCCGGGAAGCCGGCGTGCGTAACCTGGAGCGTGAGCTGTCGACACTCGCCCGCAAGGCGGTGAAGGAGCTGATGATCTCCAAGAAGAAGTCAGTCAAGGTCACCGAGAAGACTCTGGAAGAGTTCCTCGGCGTGCCGAAGTACCGCTACGGCGAGATCGAGAGCGAGCCGCAGGTCGGTATCGTGACGGGCCTGGCCTGGACCGATGTCGGTGGCGAGCTGTTGACCATCGAAGGCGTCATGATGCCCGGCAAGGGCAGGATGACGGTGACGGGCAACCTGCGCGACGTGATGAAGGAGTCGATCTCGGCGGCGGCGTCGTATGTCCGCTCGCGGGCGATCAACTACGGCATCGAGCCGCCGCTGTTCGACCGCCGCGACATCCATGTCCACGTTCCCGAAGGGGCGACCCCGAAGGACGGACCGTCGGCGGGTGTTGCGATGGCGACCGCCATCATCTCGGTCATGACCGGCATTCCGGTCCGGCACGATGTCGCCATGACCGGCGAGATCACGCTGCGCGGCAGGGTACTGCCGATCGGCGGCCTGAAGGAGAAGCTGTTGGCCGCGGCACGCGGCGGCATCAAGACGGTGTTCATCCCCGAGGACAACGCCAAGGATCTCACGGAGATTTCCGATGCGATCAAGGGCGGCATGGACATCATCCCGGTTGCCCGGCTCGACGACGTCGTCAACAAGGCGCTGGTGCGCCCCCCGGTGGCGATCGTCTGGGAAGAAGACACCAAAGTGCCGGTCAAGACCGAAGCCGGCGACGAAGCCGCCGGCGGCCTGACCGCCCACTGACCAACATCACTGTGAATGATAAAACGGCGCCTTCGGGCGCCGTTTTTTTTGGAGTCGAAGGACGATGCAGATCGACGGGCAATGCCATTGCGGGCACCATTCATCCTGACCATCAGGCAGCGTCGGAGATGCGTTTTCGAGGAGGAAAGGCCGGGCAGCTTGATCGGGCGAAAAAGGCGCGATAGGCAGGTAAAGGCCACCAACTGAGGCGGCTTAGGATTTTTCAATGCTGCGCGAAGTACTTCGCGACTTTCTCAATTTTCTAATCACTGCGGATTGGGGATGCGCCGTTGTGCTTTGGGCAATGGGTTTCCGCGCAGCGTTTCTCAGGGCAGGCGAGTGCATAGAGCGGCGCGGCCTTTTTACGCTCAGGACACCATTGCCAAGCGAATTCTCGAAGGAATACTACCACTACTACAGTCAAATGGTCTGGCTGGGGCTCGCGTTTTTTGTCGCTATTGGCACGGGCTTCGGCTTGTTATGCCTTAAGAATTTATTCTTCCCTTCTCCGAATTAGACCACTGCATAGAAGCGAGTGCCGATGTCGTCCGAACTCGAAGCGCTAAAGAGTTTGCTCTTGCATGAGTGGGACCCAATCGGCGTGTCCGGCTGCGAGGGGGCCGAAGACGAATACGACTATTATGCCATGCAGGTGTTTAAGATGCTCGCTGATGAAGCGGATGCGGCAACCATCGGAGAGTATCTCAATTGGGTGGTTACATCCCGGATGTCGCTCCGAGGTAATCCAGATATGGATCGCGATATTGCGGCTAAAGCTGTCGCGATCTACGGACGAAGACACTCCTGACCGGAAACTAGGACACCTCGGCTCAAATACGGACAGCACATACTGAAACGGACCATCAGCCGTGGATGAAAACGATCCCGAATATTGGCCGACCCAGTTGCAGGAAATCTTTGCTGCGGTTGGCATTGCCATGGGCGATAGGCGATTGACGCCGGAAACGCTAAAGTTGGTTCATATGCCCAATGATGAATTCACGATCTCTCATGTCTCCGGCAAGGAAGCTGGTTGGAAAAGGGGGCACTATACAATCACCATGACCGGGGGATATTGGAGATTTCCGTCTGGGAGACTGGAAAAGCTTTCGCGCGCTGCTGTTAAAAGCAAGGCGCCATCGCCAAAATCAGATTAGGCCTCTAGTAGTCAAAACAGGCCAGTTCCCGTTTCCCGGTGCTGGCTTGTCTCCGATCTTGGTGGCCTTGTTTGAAGATCGCCGTGCCTAATTTGCGATCTGAAGACTTACCGCTGCATCTTGCCCGGTGCGCGCAAGTCTACGGACGCGGGCGTCTTCAACCCACGACGAAACATCTTGAATGAACTCCATCACTTCGGATTCAAGATTTGCCGTATTGACGACCCTGATCACATAGGGCGGTTCGAGAGCATTGATTCCACCCGCGACCATGGAGTCTATGAAAGCTGCCGCCCGAGTGCCGTGCCATTCCGGTGATCCCAACGCTTCCTTGAGCGCAGAGGCAAAATCGAGGGGGACTTTCCAGCCGCTGGCGTCGAGTTCTATCGTTCTCATGCCACGATAAGCCACCTAGCTGGCGGCCTCTTCATTTTGCATGCCTTCCCGATCCCTCTGGAAAGCTAAGTCATTGAAAAATATGGTAGGCGGCGACGGATTCGAACCGCCGACCCTCTCGGTGTAAACGAGATGCTCTAACCAGCTGAGCTAGCCGCCCTCAAGCTTCTGTTTAACCTTGCGGGCCCCTTCAGTGCAAGGTCGGGTGACCGGCGTATTGCTTCCCAAATGACCGAATTACATAGAGAATTATGCATATGGACACCCCCCAAGGCCACCAAGAGAACGCCGACCAGATCGCCTACTGGAACGGGCCGGGCGGCCAGCGCTGGGCCGATCGGCAAGCGGCGCAGGATATCCTGCTGAAGCCGATCGCCGACCTGCTGATCGACCGCGCCAAGCCCAAGACAGGCGAGCGCGTCATCGACGTCGGCTGCGGCAGCGGCGCCACCACGATTGCGTTCGGGCACAAGGTCGCACCCTCAGGCCATGTGTTCGGCATCGACGTCTCCGGCCCGATGCTGGAGCGGGCGCGGCAGACCGCGCCAAAGGAGTTGCCGGTCGATTTCGCGCTGGCGGATGCGACGGTCTATCCGTTCGATCCGGCAAGCTTCGATCTGCTGGCGTCACGGTTCGGCGTGATGTTCTTTGCCGATCCAGCGCTGTCGTTTTCGAACCTGCGCAAGGCGTTGCGGCCGTCGGGACGGTTGGCGTTCGCGTGCTGGCGCGAGCCGAAGGAGAATCCATTCTTCATGGCGCCGCTGCAGGCGGTCTACAAGCACGTGCCAAAGCTTCCGCCGCAGGGCCCGGAAGATCCCGGACCGTTTGCGTTCGCCTCGGAGGCGCGCGTGAACCGTATCCTCGGTGCGGCCGGTTTTGCCGGCATTGCGATGGAGCCGTGCCATCTCACGCTCGATGTCGCGCTCGGCCGCGGCCTGGAAGCCGCGGTGCAGGCCGCCTTCGAAATCGGACCCGCCAGTCGCGCTCTCGAAGGCCATCCGCCGGAGACCCGCGCCGCCGCCACCAATTCGGTTCGTGAAGTGCTTGCGACCTTCGCCAAGGGCGACACGGTGCCGTTGCCGGCCTCGATCTGGATCGTGACAGCGCGCGCGGGCTAGACTTGGTGCGACGCCTTGCGAGCCGGAGTTCTACTTTGCATGGGGTTGTTTTCGCGATTTTGGGTCCGGGTAGGGAACCTACGCCCGCTCTTCCCAGATCATCGCCAGATGCACGATCGTCTCCGCCGCCTTTTCCATGTCCTGGCGGCTGACCCATTCCAGCCGCGAGTGGAAGGCGTGCTCGCCGGCGAAGATGTTGGGGCAGGGCAGGCCCATGGCTGATAGCCGCGAGCCGTCGGTGCCGCCGCGGATCGAGCTGCGCACCGGTGTGAGGCCGGCGCGGCGGATCGCCTCGATCGCGTAGTCGACGGTCTCGGGGTGGCGGTCGATCGCCTGCTTCATGTTGCGGTATTGCGGCTTGACCTCCATGCGGTAGGTCGAGCGCGGATAGTCCTTCATCACGTCCTTGACGATGCTTTCCAGCAGGGTTTCCTTTTCCTTCAAGCCCTCGTCGTTGAAGTCGCGCACGATGAAGCCAATGGACGCCTTCTCCAGCGCGCCGGAGATGCCGATCGGATGCAGAAAGCCTTCCTTGCCCTCCGTGGTCTCGGGCGAGCAGGTATTTTTCGGCAGCCGGTCGACGATGGCCGCGGCGATCTTGATCGCATGCTCCATCTTGCCTTTTGCAAACCCCGGATGGGTCGAGACGCCCTCGATGGTGATGGTGGCGCCGTCGGCCGAAAAGGTCTCGTCTTCGATATTCCCGGCGGTCTCGCCGTCCATCGTATAGGCGAAGTCGGCGCCGAGCTTCTTGAGGTCGACCTTGTCGACGCCGCGGCCGATCTCTTCGTCCGGGGTGAAGAGTATCTTGATGGCGCCGTGCTTGATGTGCGGGTTTGCGATCAGGAACTGCGCCGCGTCCATGATTTCGGCGAGGCCGGCCTTGTTGTCGGCGCCCAGCAGCGTGGTGCCGTCCGTCGTGATGATGTCGTTGCCGATCTGGTCGGCCAGCGCCGGATGATCGGCTGCGCGTATCACCTGGGTGGGATCGGCCGGCAGCACGATATCGCCACCGCGATAGTTTTTCACGATCTGCGGCTTGACGTTGGCGCCGCTACAATCCGGCGAGGTGTCCATATGCGAGCAGAAGCAGATCGTGGCGACCCGCTTGTCGGTGTTCGCCGGAATGGTCGCGTAGACATAGCCATGCTGGTCGAGATGGGCGTCGGCAAGCCCGATCGCCTGCAGTTCGGCCGCGAGCAGGCGGCCGAGATTCTTCTGTTTCTCGGTGGAGGGGCAGGTCGGCGAGCCCGGATCGGACTGGGTGTCGATCACGACATAGCGCAGGAAGCGCTCGGTCACGGTGTGGGTAAACGCGAGGGAAGAAGCCAAGATGACAATCCGGATGAAGAGAGCAGGCCAAGCCCGCCAAGCAAGACTTGAGCGACGGGCGTTATGAGTGTGGCTCTATAACAGAAAAGCGCCATTCCGGGTCCCCGCCGGAATGGCGCTTTACGTCGGATCAGAAAGGACGCCGTATCAGACGGCTTCCTTGAGTTCCTTGGCGGCGCGGAAGGCGACCTTCTTGCTGGCCTTGATCTGGATCGCTTCGCCGGTGGCGGGGTTGCGGCCCATGCGGGCGGCGCGCTTGCGAACCTGGAGGATGCCCAGCCCGACGATGCGGATGCGCTCGCCCTTCTTCAGGTGCTTGGTGATCTTGCCGACCATATCGGTCAGAATCGCCTCGGCGGCCTTCTTCGACAATTCATGCTCTTCGGCGAGATCCGCTGCCAGGTGCTTGAGCGTCACGGTGGCTGGAGTCGCTGCTTTCTTCGCCATATCTGGCCCTCCTCGTTGGTAAATGGCTTGAGCTTGCGGTTTGCCTCGGTAGCGGGGCGCAGTGCGGTCCACGCCGGAAAACCGCTGATGTCAGAGACCTGAACCTCCGGATTCCGACGTGAGCGGAACGGCGAAGGTTTCAAGAAACTTAGACGTATCAGGCCTTAAATGATTCGGGTGGCGGCTGCCTACGCTGATTTGCCTGAAAACAAGCCGTTTTTTGCTTACGTGTCGCAGAAATGCCCATTTGGCAAGGGGATTCGCAACGTCCTTGACTAACGTAAGATCGCCCTTTATGCCCTCGGTCCTGCGCGGATCACGAGTTGATTACGGCATCCGCGGGAGTAGCTCAGTTGGTTAGAGCGCCGCCCTGTCACGGCGGAGGCCGCGGGTTCGAGTCCCGTCTCTCGCGCCATTGTTTCAATGGCTTAGCACCGATCCTCAAGGCCTCGTGCCAACAAAAAGGCCGCCCCTTGGGCGGCCGTTTTGATTCCAATGAAGTCGTTAGCGCTTAGCGGACCATCGAGATGTCCGAGCTGGTGACAACCACCGGCTTGCCCGCCTTCATGACGTGGGCGGTCTGGGTGAAATCCGAACCTGATCGTGCCGAGATACCGAAAGCCGCCACCGCGATGCCTGCAACGAGCGCGACAACCACGATCTTCAGGTGGGTGGTGCGGTCCGCAGAGTGAATGGAGTGGTTCATGGTAGCCTCCCGGGCGTGTGTTCCGCCCTCTGACGGCTGCAGGTGTACCCCCAGTCTGTTTCAGGATGGTTTCGCGCCTTCCTCAAAATGGTTTCATCTGTGGCTTTTTGGCCGATTTCTCGACCGTCAGCTGCCCGGCTTGCGGAAAACAGCAGATCGGCCGAAAACATCTCCCAGGCGCGGCAAACGGCGCTCGGGAGAAAAACAATAATGAAAACAACGAAACTGACCCGTCGGCACCTGCTCGGCGCGGCTTCCGCAACCTGGGCCACCGCGATTCTCCGTTGGCCCGCCAAGGCAGCCGCTGCCGCCGAATTCGACTTCAAGCTCGGCGTCAATACACCGGAGACCCATCCGCTGACGATCAGGCTCACCGAGGCGGCCAAGGCGATCGGCGCGCAGTCAAACGGCCGGCTCAATGTCACCGTGTTTTCCAACAGCCAGCTCGGCGGCGATCCCGAGATGCTGTCGCAGGTCCGCGCCGGCGGCATCGAACTGCTGGCGGTGCCTAGCCTCACGTTGTCGATCCTGGTGCCGATGTCGGGCCTGCCCAGCATCGGCTTCGCCTTCCAGTCCTATGACCAGGTGTGGGCGGCGATGGATGGCGGCGTCGGCGAGGTGGTCCGCGACGCCATCGGCAAGGCCGGGATCGTTCCGATGAAGAAGGTCTGGGACAATGGTTTCCGGCAGATCACGTCGTCGTCGAGCCGGCAGCTCAACAGCGTCGACGATCTCAGGGGATTCAAGATTCGTGTGCCGGTCACGGCATTGCTGACGTCGCTGTTCTCGGGCCTCGGCGCGCTGCCGTCGAGCATCAGCTACAACGAACTCTACTCGGCGCTGCAGACCCATATCGTCGAAGGGCAGGAGAACCCGCTGGCGCAGGTGTCGACCGGCAAGCTCTACGAGGTGCAGAAATACTGCGCGCTGTCGAAC
Organism: Afipia sp. GAS231; assembly: GCF_900103365.1. NCBI lineage: Bacteria > Pseudomonadati > Pseudomonadota > Alphaproteobacteria > Hyphomicrobiales > Nitrobacteraceae > Afipia > Afipia sp. GAS231. The sequence goes on along the minus strand of NZ_LT629703.1, from coordinate 359,166 downwards.
CACTGCTGGAGCGGCTACTGGATCGTCGCCAACCGCCGCGCGCTATCAGGGCTGTCGGCGGATCTGCAGGAAATCGTCAGCAGCAATTTCGATGCGGCCGCGAACAAGGAGCGCGCCGATTTGGTCGAGATGGACCGCTCGCTGCAAGCCGAACTGACCGCCAAGGGCATGACCTTCAACACGCCCGATCCGGTGCAGTTCAGGGCGGCGCTGGTGAAGGCCGGTTTCTACACGCAATGGCAGAAGACCTATGGCGGAGAAGCCTGGGCGCAGCTGGAGAAATACACGGGCAAGCTGACGTGAGTGCGCGATCAAGATTGCCTGAACTTTGTTTAAAGGGGAAAAATGCCATGCCGACAATACTGAGCCGCCGCGCGGTTATCGGGGGAGCGGCGGTGCTGGGCTCACTCGCTACCTTCAGCCGCTTCGGTCTTGCCGCGGACTTCAAGTTCCGCCAATTCCACAATCAGGCCCTCTCGAGCCCGCTGCACAAGCGGCTGGTCGAGATGTGGGCGGCGGTGAAGACGGAGACCAATGGCCGGGTCGACACCGAGGTATTCGCGGAGAATGCGGGCATTCAGGGCTCGGACCCGGCAGCGCTCAAGATGGTGATCTCCGGCGAGCTCGACTTCTTCACGCTGATGGGCGGCATTCTGGGCCAGTCGGTGCCCGTCGCTGAAGTGCAGCAGGTACCGTTCGCGTTCAAGACGGCGAGCGAAGCTCACGCCGCCGCGGATGGTGCGCTCGGCGCCTATTTGCGCGAGGAAATGGCGGCGAAGGGCTTGTACGGCTTCCCGGTGATGGCCTTCGATAATGGCATGCGCCAGACGTCAACGACCAGTCGGCCGATTCTCGCTCCCGGGGATTTCGAGGGAATTCGGATTCGCTTGCCTGCCGGCCAAATGTTTACCGACACGTTTAGGGCGCTCGGCGCCGAGCCCGTGACCATCAACGTCAACCAGATTTATGACGGGATCAAAAACGGCAAAGTCGACGCGCAGGAAAATCCCTTGGCCGTCACGGAAGTGTTCAAGCTTTACGAAGTGCAGAAACACATGGCGATGACCAACCACATGTGGTCGGGCTTCAACCTCATGGCCAACCTTGCTCTCTGGCGGAAGCTGCCGGCCGATATTCAGGCTGTGATCGAGCGCAACGCCACCAAGTACGTGCGCCTGCAGCGCGAAGACCAGGGAACATTCAACGGCGGCCTGCGCAAGACGCTGACCGAGCGTGGCATGGTGTTCAACGACGTGGATCAGGAGCTGTTCCGCGCCCGCATGGTGCCCGTGTATGCCGTCTGGAAAGAAAAACTCGGCGCCAAGTGCTGGAGCCTGCTCGAAGGGCACGTCGGCAAGCTCGCCTGAGTAACTCCCGGAAACGCGCCGCCTCAACTCGCGCGCTTGATATCGCCGCGGATCGTCCGCGCCGCCAGGATAAACAGCAGCGCGCCGACCGAAGTCGTGACCGCAGCCGACAGCAACGAATAGCGCACGGCGTTGGCGCCGTAGTCGTTCTTGAGCGCGTCGTTGATCATGCCGACGGCAAGCGGACCGACGCCCTGGCCAAAGCAGGTTGCGGTCAAGGCGATGATCGCGGAGGCCAGCGCCCGCATGCTCGGCCTCGCCACGGTCTGCGCAATCGCAAAGATCGGGCCGAGGTGAAAGCCGACCAGGAACGAGGTCAGCGACAGCGCCGCGACCATCGTCGTAAAATCCTGCGTCAGCATGCAGACGGCAAACACCGGACCGGCGAGGAACGACGTAATCGCCGGCGCCCATAATTTCCAGCGGTCGTCGCGCTGGCTGATCCGCGCCACCACCAGCCCGCCGACCAGCGTGCCGGCCATCCCGGCGAGGCCCTTGAATGTGCCGGCATAGGTGCCGATCTCGGCGCTGGAGAGGTGATGCACCCGCGCCAGGAACGGCGGGATCCAGGCCGCGGTGGCGTAGTTGGTATAGGTGGTGAGGCAGAAGCCGATCAGCACGATCACAAAACTCTGCTGCGAGGCGAGGAAACCGAGCGTCGGTCCGATCGGCTCCGGCGCAAAAGTCTCCGCCATGGCGCCGCGCTTCGGCTCCGAGATCGTCAGCCACAGCACGGCGGCGAGCGCGATGCCGGGCAGGCCGGCGGCGAAGAACGCCATGCGCCAGCCGAAGTACTGGTTGACGTAGCCGCCGATGAAATAGCCGAGGAAGATGCCGAGATAGGTGCCGATGGCGAAGATACCGAGCGCCCGCGGCCGCTCGTTCTTGGCGAAGAGATCGGCGATCAGCGACTGCGAGGCCGGACTGGAGGCGGATTCGCCGATGCCGACGCCAATTCTGGCGAGCGCGAGGCTGGTAACGCTGGTCGCCATCCCGCACAGGAACGTCATCGCGCTCCAGAACGCGAACGCGGCGGCGACGATGTTGCGGCGGTTGACGCGATCGGCGACGCGCGCAATCGGTATCCCGACCAGCGAATAGAACAGCACGAAGCCGAAGCCCGCGAGCAGGCCCATCATGGTGTCGCTGAGCGCAAACTCCTTTTTGATCGGCTCGATCAGGACATTGAAGATGGTGCGGTCGAGGAAGTTCAGCGCGTAGACGACGGTCAGGACGCCAAGCACGTAGTATCGGCGCATCGAGGGCCTTGCGGCGCCCGCCTGCACAGCGGCCACCTGCGGCGCGAGATCGACCATGGTTTCCCCCTCGGATTCTCTTGGTGCCGAACTTACCGCCTCACGCCTCGCGAATGAAATTGCCCGCCTCGAATTCGACCAAAGCGGCCTCGGGATCGAACGTGACCCCTGCCGGATCGCGGCCCGCTTCCATGGCTTCGAGCTGCTCGTCCAGCATGCGGCGGATCATCAGGATGCCGCGGTCGCTCTGGCCGAAGTGCTCCTCCGAATGCAGCGTCACCGGGCCCTGGCCTGTCTGCGCCTCGTAGTCGCCGGGGAATTGCTGGTGTTCCTGCTCGGTCATGTCCCACCAGAACTTGCCGTTGAATTTGGAGCGCATGCGGCCAATGTCGCCCGACTGCTTGACCCGGCCGGCGACATAGATGCGAAACGACGTATCGTCGATCGGCAGGGTCCAGCCGATCGACTCGACGCGGGCAAATTGCGCCACCCGCGGATTGGGCACCACGCGCAGCGTGGGGAGGGCGGCTTCCGTCACCCGGTAGAAAACCTTGCCGTCGTCCTGGTGACGGATCGAGCGCACGGTGACGCCGCGGGCTGAGGTCTCGAACTTCACCTCCGGCATCGAGGCCATCATGTTGGTGAACTGCGGCCCTGAGAACGAACCGTGCAGCACCGGCACGTGATAGGGGTCCACCACATTTTCAAAATGCTGCAGCCAGTTGCAGGGGATGACGGCCGGGCCGCCGCCGCCGATCGAGGAATCGTCGGCCTCGACGAACTCGCCGTCGTCCATGTTCTCCAGGCATTCGTAGCGCGGCAGCACCGGCTTTTTCTCCGCCGGGCCGAGATAGGCGAAGATCAGGCCGTAACGCTCCTGCACCGGATACCAGGGCTGGCGCACCTTGTCCCTGAACTGGCCGCCTTCGGGTTCGCAGGGCTGTTCGAGGCAATGGCCTTCGGTGTCGAACTTCCAGCCGTGGTAGCAGCAGCGGATGCCGTCTTCCTCGACCTTGCCGTAATAGAGCGTGGTGCCGCGGTGGCAGCAGCGGGCGTGCAGCAGGCCGACCCGGCCGTGTTTGTCGCGGAACAGCACCAGATCCTCAGCCAGCACGCGCACTTTTCTGGGGATATCGGTGGCGTCGCCGACGAGACCGACCGGATGCCAGTAGCGCCGCAGCAGTTCTCCCATCGGCGTGCCGCGGCCGACCGACGTCAATTTGGTCCGGGTGGTGGACGGCTTCATGGCGTAGCCGGTGCCGAGATCGCGATCCCGCTGGGTAATATTCACAGCCGTTTCCTCCCGCCGCGGCTTTGGCGCCGCAGTCGTCTGACGATTGAGCGAAGTCAAATCGAGATCGATGACATTGTCAACGATCTCGTGATAGGATTTCGGTTTCCTTGGCAGAGGCTGGCTTTGTTGGCAGAGATTTGGTCATGAGCCAGAAAGCGAACAAACCGATGCCGCCGCCCGCCGCGGGGAACGATGCCGAATTGGCGCCGATCACCGCGATGACGTCGTCGCGGCTGATGGTGCTGGCCAATCTGCTCAAGCGCGGCGCGATTCTGCGCTACAAGCGGCTGGCCGGGCTCTCTTCCGTCGAGTTCGGCCTGGTGGCCTCGCTCGGACGGCGGCCGCCGATGAGCGTGGCGCGGCTGGCCGAGGCCGTCGGCATGGACAAGGGCCAGATCAGCCGGGCGTTGGCGGAACTGGTGTCGCGCAAGCTGGTCGCCAAGGCCGACAACCCCCGGGACAACCGCGAGACGCTGGTTTGCCTGACCAAGGCCGGGCTCGCCGCCCATGACGTCATTGTGGCGGGCGCGCAGGAACGCAACCGGCGCCTCTTGGAACAGCTCAGCAAGGAAGATCTGGAGACGCTGCTTGGGCAGATCAATCGCCTGACCGCGACCGCTGCCCAAATGCTCGCCGCCGAGAGGGACCTGACCTGATCGTCAGCCCGGAAACCGGGCATCGAAGCGTGCTGTCGCGATGGCAGATTTTGACAAGACGGAGCCCGCCAGAGCGTCAAGATAGCTTGTCTTGCGCCCTCTGTTGCGCTGCGCTAAGCCTCAAGAATAATTCCAATCTCCGAATCTGCGGCCGTCCGAAACCGCAGGAAAAGGCACCGCCGATGAACGGCATCCTGCAGAATTACCTTCCACTTGTGGTGTTTATCGGAGTGGCCGGCCTGATCGGTCTGGTACTGCTGATTGCCCCGTTCATCGTTGCGTTCCAGCAGCCGGATCCGGAAAAGCTCTCCGCCTATGAATGCGGATTCAACGCTTTTGATGACGCCCGCATGAAATTCGACGTCCGCTTCTATCTGGTTGCGATCCTTTTCATCATCTTCGACCTCGAAGTGGCGTTCCTGTTCCCGTGGGCGGTGGCATTCGGCAAGCTCGGCGTCACCGGGTTCTGGTCGATGATGGTGTTCCTGGCCGTGCTGACGGTCGGCTTTGCCTATGAATGGAAGAAAGGCGCGCTCGAATGGGATTGAGCCCGACAGTAACTGCAGCGTCTTCGCCGGCGATCGCTCCGGCGCCGAAGGGCATTCTCGATCCCGCCACCGGCCGGCCGGTCGGCGCCAACGATCCGTATTTCCTCGAGGTCAACCACGAGCTCTCGGACAAGGGTTTCTTCGTCGCCGCCACCGACGACCTGATCACCTGGGCGCGCACCGGCTCGCTGATGTGGATGACCTTCGGCCTGGCCTGCTGCGCGGTCGAGATGATGCAAGTGTCGATGCCGCGTTACGACGTCGAGCGCTTCGGGTTCGCGCCGCGCGCCTCGCCGCGGCAGTCCGACGTGATGATCGTCGCGGGCACGCTGACCAACAAGATGGCCCCGGCGCTGCGCAAGGTCTACGACCAGATGCCCGAGCCGCGCTACGTGATCTCGATGGGGTCGTGCGCCAATGGCGGCGGCTACTATCACTATTCCTACTCGGTCGTGCGCGGCTGCGACCGTATCGTGCCGATCGACATCTACGTACCCGGCTGCCCGCCGACGGCGGAAGCGCTGCTGTACGGCGTGCTGCTGCTGCAGAAGAAGATCCGGCGCATCGGGACCATCGAACGCTAAGGTTTTAAGCTAATGGACGACGGCAAGCTCGACGCCTTGGGGCAGACGATTGTTAGCGCGCTTCCGGGTGCGGCCAGTGCTCATTCGGTCGCGTTCGGCCAGCTCACCGTCACGGTGGACGCGGGCAGAATCGTCGACGTCGTAAAGTTCCTGCGTGACGATCCGAACTGCCGCTTCGTCAACTTCACCGACGTGACCGCGGTCGACTATCCCGGCCGCGAGAAGCGTTTTGACGTCGTCTACCACCTGCTGTCGCCGACCCTGAACGCGCGGATCCGCCTGCGTGCGGAAGCCGACGAGACCACCCAGGTGCCGTCGATCATCGACGTGTTTCCCGGTGCCGACTGGTTCGAGCGCGAGTGTTACGACCTCTATGGCGTGATCTTCACCGGCCATCCCGACATGCGGCGGCTGCTGACCGATTACGGCTTCGACGGCCATCCGCTGCGCAAGGACTTTCCGCTCACCGGTTTCGTCGAGGTCCGCTACGATGACCAGGAGAAGCGGGTGCTCTACGAGCCGGTCCGCCTCAACCAGGAATTCCGCAAATTCGATTTCCTCTCGCCATGGGAAGGCGCGGACTATCCGCTGCCAGGCGACGAGAAGGCTGAGCCGAAGGCCTGACCATGAACGAACAGAATCTTCGAAATTTCACGATTAACTTCGGGCCCCAGCACCCTGCAGCCCATGGCGTCTTGCGGCTCGTCCTTGAATTGGACGGCGAAGTCGTTGCGCGCGTCGATCCGCATATCGGCCTCTTGCACCGCGGCACCGAAAAGCTGATCGAGCAAAAGACCTATCTGCAGGCGATCCCGTATTTCGACCGGCTCGACTATGTCGCGCCGATGAACCAGGAACATGCGTTCTGCCTGGCTGCGGAAAAGCTGCTCGGCATCACGGTGCCGCGCCGCGGCCAACTGATCCGCGTGCTCTATTGCGAGATCGGCCGCATCCTGTCGCATCTACTCAACGTCACCACGCAGGCGATGGACGTCGGCGCGCTGACCCCGCCGCTGTGGGGTTTCGAAGAGCGCGAAAAGCTGATGGTGTTCTACGAGCGCGCCTCGGGCTCGCGCATGCATGCGGCCTATTTCCGCCTCGGCGGTGTGCATCAGGACCTGCCGACGAAGCTGATCGACGATATCGATGCCTGGTGCGATCCGTTCCTGCAGGTCGTCGCCGACCTCGAAACACTGCTGACCGGCAACCGCATCTTCAAGCAGCGCAACGTCGACATCGGCGTGGTGTCGCTGAAGCAGGCGTGGGAGTGGGGTTTCTCCGGCGTGATGGTGCGCGGCTCGGGCGCGGCCTGGGACTTGCGCAAGTCGCAGCCCTACGAATGCTACGCCGAAATGGATTTCGACATTCCGATCGGCAAGAACGGCGATTGCTACGACCGCTACTGCATCCGCATGGAAGAGATGCGGCAGTCCGTGCGGATCATGAAGCAGTGCATTGCGAAGCTGCGCGCGCCGGAAGGGCAGGGGCCCGTTGTCGTCGACGACAACAAGATCGCGCCGCCGCGCCGGGGCGAGATGAAGCGCTCGATGGAAGCGCTGATCCATCACTTCAAGCTCTACACCGAAGGTGTTCGCGTGCCGGCCGGCGAAGTCTATACCGCGGTCGAGGCGCCGAAGGGCGAGTTCGGCGTCTATCTGGTCGCCGACGGCACCAACAAACCCTACAAGTGCAAGATCCGCGCGCCGGGCTTTGCCCATCTGCAGGCGATGGATTTCATCTGCAAGGGCCATCTCCTGGCCGACGTTTCGGCCATCCTCGGTTCGCTCGATATCGTGTTCGGAGAGGTCGATCGGTGACGGCGCAGGCGCCCATCCAGTTTGACCGGGCTTCGGGCGTTCTCGAAGGCGCGAACGCGTGGGAGCGTCTGGCCGCGGTGGCGCTGACGCTCGGCTCCAAGGTGGGCGCGAATTTTTCTCACTTTGGCTACAATCGCTGCGCCAACCTGCTGCGCAAGGCGCTGCCCGAGCGCGGCATCCAGGTCAGGCTCAACCCCGACGCCGTGTTCGAATTTCCCTATGGCGACGGCTACTGGAGCAAGCTGCTCAACCGCACCTTCAGTTACGAGGATGAACTGGAACTGCTGTTCGCCGATTCCGCCGACATTGATTACACGCTGCTCGATTGCGGCGCCAACTACGGCTACTGGTCGGTGCTGGTCTCGAGCAAGCCGTTCGGTGCGCACAAGGCGATCGCGATCGAACCGTCGGGAGAGAATTTCCCGAAGCTCGCCAACAACGCCAAGATCAACGGCAACCGTTTCGAAGTCATGAAATGCGCGATCGGGGCCGCCCGCGGCACCGCGCGCCTGTCCGGCACCAAGCATGAGGCTTTCAGCATCGCCGGCGACCAGTCCGGCGGCGAGGAAGTGCCGGTGCTGGCGCTCGACAACCTGCTGGATGACGGCAAGGTTGCCGCCAACGGCAAGTTTCTGATCAAGCTCGACGTCGAGGGCGTCGAGATCGAGGCCATGAAGGGCGGCGCCCGGCTGATGCAGGGTGACAGCGTCCTGCTATGCGAGGAGCATGGCAACGATCCCCAGCACACCGTGTCGCGCTACATCCTCGAACAAACCCCGCTGACGCTGATCGTCTACGATCCGCGCAGCAATCGCCTTGAAACCGTGACCGAGCTTTCGATCCTCGATCGCATCAAGGTTTCAACCCACATCGGCTACAACGTGTTCGGCACCGCAAGCGCATTCTGGCTCGACCGGATCCATGCGCTCAATGCGAAAGCCGCAGCATCGCGCGCAATGAGAGACTGAACGATGTCCGTCCGCCGCCTCGCACCGAAGGAATTGCAGCCCGCGAGCTTCTCGTTTTCGGACGAGAACCTTGCCTGGGCGAAAGCGCAGATCGCCAAATATCCGCCCGGCCGCCAGGCTTCGGCGGTGATTGCGATCCTGTGGCGGGTGCAGGAACAGCATGAGGGCTGGGTTTCGGAAGCGGCGATCCGCGCCGTCGCCGACCTGCTCGACATGGCCTACATCCGCGTGCTGGAGATCGCGACCTTCTACACCATGTTCCAGCTGCAGCCGGTCGGCAAGAAGGCCCACGTCCAGGTCTGCGGCACCACGCCGTGCCGCCTGCGCGGCGCCGGTGACATCATCGAAGTTTGCCAGAGCCGCATCCACCACGATCCCTTCCACCTGTCGAAGGACGGCAACTTCTCCTGGGAAGAGGTCGAGTGCTTGGGGGCCTGCGTGAACGCGCCGATGGTGCTGATCTGGAAGGACACCTACGAGGACCTGACCAAGGAAAACTTCGGCAAGGTGCTTGATGGCTTTGCGTCGGGCAATCCGCCGAAGCCGGGCCCGCAGATCGACCGCCAGTTCTCTGCTCCCGTGGGCGGCCCGACCACGCTGAAGGAATCCACATGATGCGCGACGGCACATTGTCCGCAAACGGGCAGCAGGAGGGCGGCGCGATGAAGAACTGGCGCTATATCGGCCTGCACACCGTGGTGGCGGCCGCGTTCATCTTTCTGCTGCAGCGTTACGCGTTGAGCGCGACGCTGGAATCGAGCCTGTTGTGGGCGCTGACCTTCGGCGGCTGCGCCGCGGGTCTCGCTTACGCCCAGTCCAATCGTTGATCCCAGGAAGTTCTCAGTCATGCTCGACGACAAGGATCGCATCTTCAAGAACCTCTACGGCCTCCACGACTGGGGCCTCGAGGGCGCGCGCCGCCGTGGCGCCTGGGACGGCACCAAGGCGATCATCGACAAGGGCCGCGACTGGATCATCAGCGAGATGAAGGCGTCGGGCCTGCGCGGGCGCGGCGGGGCCGGCTTTCCGACCGGGCTGAAATGGTCGTTCATGCCCAAGGAATCCACCGACGGGCGGCCGAGCTACCTCGTCGTCAACGCCGACGAGTCCGAGCCCGGCACCTGCAAGGACCGCGAGATCATGCGGCACGATCCGCATCTTCTGGTCGAAGGCTGCCTGATCGCGAGCTTCGCGATGGGCGCGCATGCCTGCTACATCTATGTGCGCGGCGAGTTCATCCGCGAGCGCGAGCACCTGCAGGCCGCGATCGACCAGGCCTATGAGGCCAAGCTGGTCGGCAAGGACAACACCAACGGCTGGCCGTTCGACATCTATGTCGCGCACGGCGCCGGCGCCTATATCTGCGGCGAAGAGACCGCACTTCTGGAAAGTCTCGAGGGCAAGAAGGGCCAGCCGCGGCTGAAGCCGCCATTCCCGGCCAATGTCGGCCTCTATGGCTGCCCGACCACCGTCAACAACGTCGAATCCATCGCGGTCGCACCCGACATTCTGCGGCGCGGCGCGGCGTGGTTCGCCGCGATCGGCCGTCCCAACAATGTCGGCACCAAACTGTTTTGCATTTCCGGCCATGTCGAGCGGCCCTGCAACGTCGAAGAGGCGATGGGGCTGACGTTCCGCGAGCTGATCGAACGCCATTGCGGCGGCATCCGCGGCGGCTGGGACAACCTCAAGGCGGTGATTCCCGGCGGTTCGTCGGTGCGCATGGTGCCGGCCGAGCTGATCATCGACACGCCGATGGATTTCGACAGCCTCAGCAAGCTGCGCTCGGGCCTCGGCACCGCCGCCGTGATCGTGATGGACAAGTCGACCGACCTGATCCGGGCGATCGCGCGGATCTCCTATTTCTACAAGCACGAGAGCTGCGGCCAGTGCACGCCGTGCCGCGAAGGCACCGGCTGGATGTGGCGGGTGTTGAACCGCATGGCGGATGGCCGCGCCCACAAGCGCGAGATCGACATGCTCTTGGAAGTCACCAAGCAGGTCGAAGGCCACACCATCTGCGCGCTCGGCGACGCCGCGGCCTGGCCAATCCAGGGCCTGATCGCGCATTTCCGTCACGAGATCGAAGAACGTATCGACCAGTATTCGCACAAGGCCGACATCGACGATATCGGCGTGCGCGACCCCGTCAACATGGTGGCGGCGGAGTAATGGTAATGTCGCAACCGAGCTTCTGGTGGCAGAAATACGGAACGCTGGCGCAGATGGCGCAGGCGGGCGTAGCGCTGCTCGGCTTTGTTGCGATCCTGTTCCAGATCAACGAGATCCGGAACAACAACCGCGCCGCGTCCGCGCGGATGGCGTTTCTGGGCTACACCGATCTGGCGTTCAAGAATCCGAAGTTCTCGGCGCCCGATTACGACACCATCAAGGCCGGCAGCCGCGACGAGCGGGTGCAGTATGAGAGCTTCGTCTCGTACTTCCTCTACGCCTGCGAGGAGACCATTGCCGCCTTCGCCGACAAGCGCGAATGGCAGGCCTCCTGCGATTACGATTTGAAGCCGCATCTGCCGTTCCTGTGCGAGAAGAACGCGGCGCAGCCGGCCTATCTCGCCACCTACGGCACCGAGACCCAGCAATGGGTCAAGACGTCCCTGAAGACCGCCAGCCTTACACCGCCAGACTGCAAGCTGGGAAAGACCTGAGATCGCAATGACCAAACTCATCGTCGATGGCAAAGAGATCGATGTGCCCGCGGAATACACGCTGCTGCAGGCGTGTGAAGCCGCAGGCGCCGAAATTCCACGCTTCTGCTACCACGAGCGGCTGTCGATCGCCGGCAATTGCCGGATGTGCCTCGTCGAGGTGAAGGGCGGCCCGAAGCCGGTGGCAAGCTGCGCCTGGGCCGTGCGCGACTGCCGTCCCGGACCCAAGGGCGAGCCGCCGGAAATCTCGACGCGTTCGCCGATGGTCAAGAAGGCGCGCGAAGGCGTGATGGAATTCCTGCTGATCAACCACCCGCTGGATTGCCCGATCTGCGACCAGGGCGGCGAGTGCGACCTGCAGGACCAGGCGATGGGTTACGGCGTCGACACCTCGCGCTTTGCCGAGAACAAGCGCGCGGTCGAGGACAAGTATCTCGGCGCGCTGGTCAAGACCTCGATGAACCGCTGCATCCAGTGCACGCGCTGCGTCCGCTTCTCCGCCGAAGTCTGCGGCGCGCCCGAAATGGGCGCGACCGGCCGCGGCGAGGACATGGAGATCACGACCTATCTGGAATCGGCGCTGACCTCCGAATTGCAGGGCAACCTGGTCGACATCTGCCCGGTCGGTGCGCTGACCTCGAAGCCGTATGCGTTCGCCGCGCGCCCGTGGGAGCTCGGCAAGACCCAGTCGGTCGACGTCATGGACGGCGTCGGCTCGGCCATCCGCGTCGATACCCGCGGCCGCGAGGTGATGCGGATCCTGCCGCGCATCAACGAGGCCGTGAACGAGGAATGGATTTCCGACAAGACCCGCCACATCGTCGACGGCTTGCGCACCCAGCGGCTCGACCGGCCCTATATCCGTGAGAACGGCCAGCTCCGCGCTGCCTCCTGGCCGGAAGCCTTTGCCGCGATCGCCGCCAAGGCCGGCCGGATCGACGGCAAGCGCATCGGCGCGGTCGCCGGTGACGTCGCCGCGGTCGAAGAGATGTTCGCGCTGAAGGAGCTGCTGGCGAAATGCGGCTCGTCCAATCTCGCGGTGCAGGGCGGCGACGCCTTCGATCCGAAGCTGGGCCGCGGTGCCTACATCTTCAATCCCACGATTGCCGGGATCGAGCAGGCCGATGCGCTCTTGATCATCGGCTCCAACCCGCGCAAGGAAGCCGCCGTTCTCAACGCGCGGATCCGCAAGCGCTGGCGTTCGGGCCAGCTCAAGATCGGCGTGATCGGCGCCAAGGCCGATCTCACCTACGATTACGACTATCTCGGTGCGGGCACGGATTCGCTCAGCGAACTCGCCGCCGGCAAGAATGCCTTCGCCGACGTGCTGAAGGGCGCCAAGAAGCCGATCGTGATGGTCGGCGCCGGTTCGCTGGCGCGCCATGACGGCGCCGCGGTGCTGGCGCTCGCCGCCAAGATCGCGGCCGATTTCGGCGCGCTCAAGGACGGCTGGAACGGTTTTGGCGTGCTGCAGGACACGGCATCGCGCACCGGCGCGCTCGATGTCGGCTTTACGGCCGGCAGCGGCGGCCTCAGCCTGGCGCAGATGACGACCTTCGGCACGCTCGACGTGCTGTTTCTGCTCGGCGCCGACGAGGTCAAAGTGCCCGACGGCACCTTCGTGGTCTATATCGGCACCCATGGCGACCGCGGCGCGCATCGCGCCGACGTCATCCTGCCGGGTGCGGCCTATACCGAAAAGTCCGGCATCTATGTCAACACCGAGGGCAGGGCGCAGATCGCCAACCGTGCGGCGTTCCCGCCCGGTGAGGCGCGTGAGGACTGGGCGGTGATCCGCGCGCTGTCCGACGTGCTCGGCAAAAAGCTGCCCTATGACTCGTTGCAGGCGCTGCGCCAGGCCATGTTCAAGGCGGCGCCGCACCTGATGCGGCTCGACCAGATCGAGCCCGGCAGGGCCGACGACGTGAAGTCGCTCGGCGCCAAGGGCGGCAGCGTCGACAAGACCCCGTTCAAGACCTCGGTCGAGGACTTTTATCTCACCAACCCGATCGCGCGGGCATCGGCGGTGATGGCGGAATGTTCCCGGCTGGCGTCCGGGCAAATGCTGACGGCAGCGGAGTGAGCGTGACCTGATGGCTGAATTCTTCGCAAGCGCGTTCTGGACCGGCTTCCTCTGGCCGCTGATCATCATGATCGCGGAGAGCGTATTGCTGCTGGTCGTGCTCCTGATCGCGATCGCCTACATCCTGCTCGCCGACCGCAAGATCTGGGCGGCGGTGCAGATCCGCCGCGGCCCCAACGTGGTCGGCCCGTTCGGCCTGCTGCAATCCTTCGCCGACCTGCTCAAGTTCGTGCTGAAGGAGCCGATCATCCCGTCGGGCTCCAACAAGGGCGTGTTCCTGCTGGCGCCGCTGGTATCCTGCGTGCTGGCGCTGGCCGCCTGGGCCGTGATCCCGATGAATCTCGGCTGGGTCATCTCCGACATCAATGTCGGCGTACTCTACATCTTCGCGATCTCGTCGCTGTCGATCTACGGCATCATCATGGCCGGCTGGTCGTCGAACTCGAAATATCCGTTCCTGGCGGCACTGCGCTCGGCGGCGCAGATGGTGTCCTACGAAGTCTCGATCGGCTTCGTTATCATTACGGTCCTGCTCTGCGCCGGCTCGCTCAACCTCTCGGCCGTGGTCGAGGCCCAGAATACCCGCGGCTTCGGCGGCCTGATCGGCCTGCCGCAGGTCACCATCCTGAACTGGTATGTGTGGCCGCTGTTCCCGATGTTCGTGGTGTTCTACGTCTCGGCGCTGGCCGAAACCAACCGCCCGCCGTTCGATCTGGTCGAAGCGGAATCGGAACTGGTCGCGGGCTTCATGGTCGAATACGGCTCGACGCCGTATTTGCTGTTCATGCTCGGCGAATATGTCGCGATCACCACGATGTGCGCGATGGCGACGATCCTGTTCCTCGGCGGCTGGTTGCCGCCGGTGGACCTGCCGCCGTTCAATTGGATCCCCGGCGTGATCTGGTTCGCGCTGAAAGTCTTCTTCATGTTCTTCATGTTTGCGATGGCGAAGGCGATCGTGCCGCGCTACCGCTACGATCAACTGATGCGGCTCGGCTGGAAGGTGTTCCTGCCGCTGTCGCTGGCGATGGTGGTGATTGTGGCCGGTGTGCTGCAATTCGCCGGCATCGCGCCGAAGTGAGGTCGCTATGAGTGTCAACATCAACGCAACCGCCCGCTCGCTTCTGCTCTCCGAATTCGTATCGGCGTTCTTTCTCGCCATGCGCTATTTCTTCAAGCCGAAGCCGACGCTGAACTATCCGTTCGAGAAGGGGCCGATCTCGCCGCGCTTCCGCGGCGAGCATGCGCTGCGCCGCTATCCGAACGGCGAGGAACGCTGCATCGCCTGCAAGCTGTGCGAGGCGATCTGCCCCGCTCAGGCGATCACGATCGAGGCCGGCCCGCGCCGCAACGACGGCACCCGCCGCACCGTGCGTTACGACATCGACATGGTGAAATGCATCTATTGCGGCCTGTGCCAGGAAGCCTGCCCGGTCGATGCCATCGTCGAGGGACCGAATTTCGAATTCGCGACCGAGACCCGCGAGGAACTCTATTATGACAAGGCGAAACTGCTCGCCAATGGCGACCGATGGGAGCGCGAGCTTGCGAAATCAATCGAACTCGACGCGCCGTACCGGTGAGGTGAGGGCATGATCCTTCCCGCGCTGTTCTTCTATCTGTTTGCCGGTGCCTGCGTGGCGTCGGCGGCGATGGTGATTGTGTCGCGCAATCCCGTGCACTCGGTGCTGTACCTGATCCTGGCCTTCGTCAACGCCTCGGGCCTGTTCATCCTGATGGGCGCCGAATTCCTCGGCATGATGCTGATCGTGGTCTATGTCGGCGCGGTCGCGGTGCTGTTCCTGTTCGTGATCATGATGCTCGATGTCGACTTCGTCGAGCTGCGCGAGGGGTTCATGCAGTATGTGCCGGTCGGGCTCGTGTTCGGCGGCATCTTCGTGTTCGAACTGCTGCTGGTGGTCGGCGGCTGGGTCATCAATCCCGGCACCACCAAGGCGATCACGGCGGCGATCCCGGCCAATGTCAGCAACACCGAAGCGCTCGGGCTGGTGCTGTATACGAAGTACATCCACTACTTCCAGCTCGCGGGCATGGTGCTGCTGGTCGCGATGATCGGCGCCATCGTGCTGACGCTGCGCCACAAGGCCAACATCAAGCGGCAGGACATCAACGTGCAGAACGCGCGGACGCCGGAGCTCGCGATGGCGTTGCGCACGAACGTGGCGTCGGGGCAGGGGTTGCAGGACGCGGACGCGGCGGAGTGGGTGCAATGACGGTCGGTCTTGGACACTATCTCGCGGTCGGCGCCATCCTGTTCACGCTCGGGATTCTCGGCATCTTCCTCAACCGCAAGAATATCATCGTCATCCTGATGTCGATCGAGCTGATCTTGCTCTCCGTCAACATCAACCTGGTGGCGTTCTCGACCTTCCTCGGCGACATCGTCGGCCAGGTCTTTGCGCTGCTGGTGCTGACGGTGGCGGCCGCGGAAGCTGCGATCGGTCTTGCGGTGCTGGTGGTCTATTATCGCAACCGCGGTTCGATCGCGGTTGAAGACGTCAATTTGATGAAGGGCTGACGCAGCTATGGTTCAGGCAATCGTCTTTCTGCCACTGCTGGGCGCCATCCTGGCCGGCCTGATCGCCATTTTCGGGGCGCATGCGCGCAACCCGAGCGGCGACGTGGTCGAGCATCACGACGACGGGCATGGGCACGGGGCCGACGCGCATGCCGCGGCCGCTCACGACGACCATGGCCACGACGATCACGGCCACGACGACCATCACGTTTCCGAACCGGCGGCGCAGGGTTCGCGCGCAGCGGAACTGATCACGACCTGCCTCTTGATGATTTCGGCGGCTCTGTCCTGGATGACGCTGGTCGATGTCGGCTTCATGCACCACGACGCGCGGATTGCGCTGTTTCCCTGGATCAGTTCCGGCGACCTGCAGGTCTCCTGGGCGCTGCGCGTCGACACGCTGACCGCCGTGATGCTGGTGGTGGTCAACACCGTGTCCTCGCTGGTTCACCTGTATTCCATCGGCTACATGGACGAGGATCCGTACCGGCCGCGCTTCTTCGGCTATCTCAGCCTGTTCACCTTCGCGATGCTGATGCTGGTGACCGCGGACAACCTGGTCCAGCTGTTCTTCGGCTGGGAGGGCGTCGGTCTGGCGAGCTATCTCTTGATCGGCTTCTGGTACCAGAAGCCGTCGGCCAACGCGGCGGCGATCAAGGCCTTCGTGGTCAATCGTGTCGGCGACTTCGGCTTCGCGCTCGGCATTTTCGCGATCTTCGCGCTGATCGGCTCGACCGACTTCGAGACCATTTTTGCCGGCGCGCCGGGGCTATCAGGCAAGACCATCGATTTCTTCGGCTGGCACGCCGATGCGCTGACGCTTACCTGCCTGCTGCTGTTCATGGGCGCGATGGGAAAATCCGCCCAGTTCCTGCTGCACACCTGGTTGCCGGACGCGATGGAAGGCCCGACGCCAGTGTCGGCGCTGATCCACGCCGCGACCATGGTGACCGCCGGCGTGTTCATGGTGGCGCGGCTGTCGCCGTTGTTTGAGCTGGCACCGAACGCGCAGGCCGTGGTGATGTTCTTCGGCGCCACCACCGCGTTCTTCGCGGCGACCATCGGCCTGGTGCAGAACGACATCAAGCGCATCGTCGCCTACTCGACCTGTTCGCAGCTCGGCTACATGTTCGTGGCGATGGGGGCAGGGGCCTATTCGGTCGGCATGTTCCATCTGTTCACGCACGCCTTCTTCAAGGCGCTGCTGTTCCTGGGCTCCGGCTCGGTGATCTACGCGATGCACCACGAGCAGGACATCCGCAACATGGGCGGGCTGTGGCGCAAGATTCCCTATACTTTCGCGGTCATGTGCATCGGCACGCTGGCGCTGACCGGCTTTCCGTTGTTCGCGGGCTATTTCTCCAAGGACGCGATCATCGAGTCGGCCTATGTGGCGCACAATCCGTTCTCGACCTATGCGTTTGTGCTGACAGTGGCTGCGGCAGGTCTGACGTCGTTCTATTCGTGGCGGCTGATCTTCAAGACCTTCTTCGGCGAGCCGCACGACCAGGAGCACTACGAGGCCGCTCACGAGGCGCCGTTATGGATGTTGATCCCGATCGGCGTTCTCGCCGCCGGATCGATCCTGTCCGGCTTCCCCTTCAAGGAATTGTTCGCCGGCCACGGCGTGGAAGAGTTCTTCCGGGAATCGGTGAAGATGCACCCGCATATCATCGAGGAAATGCATCATATTCCCGAGTGGGTGGCGGCGGCGCCGTTCGTGATGATGGTGCTTGGCGCCGTGATCTCGTACATCTTCTACGTCAGCCGGCCGTATCTGCCGGTCGAACTCGCTCATCAGCAGCCGATGCTCTACCAGTTCCTGCTCAACAAATGGTACTTCGACGAGCTCTATGACCTGATCTTCGTCCGTCCGGCGAAGTGGATCGGTTATACGCTCTGGAAGAAGGGCGACGGCCTCGTCATCGACGGGCTCGGTCCCGACGGCGTTTCGGCGCGGGTGCTCGATATCACCCGCAACGTCGTGAAAATCCAGACCGGCTACCTCTATCACTACGCTTTTGCGATGCTGATCGGGGTCGCCGGATTGATCACCTGGTTCATGTTCGGCTTGGGAGGCCAGTAATGACAACCTGGCCCATTCTCTCGGTCGTCACCTTCCTGCCGCTGCTCGGCGCGCTGGTGATCTATATCAGCCGCGGCGAAGATGACGCCGCTCGCCGCAATTCGCGCTGGATCGCGCTCTGGACCACGCTCGTCACCTTCGCAGTGTCGCTGATCCTGGTCTGGCGTTACGACGCGGCGCAGCCGGACTTCCAGTTCGTCGAGAAGGCAAGCTGGCTGGCCTCCGGCATCACCTACCACATGGGCGTGGACGGCATTTCGCTGCCGTTCGTGATCCTGACCACCGCACTGATGCCGTTCTGCATCCTTGCGAGCTGGAAGTCGGTGACGCTGCGGGTGCGCGAATACATGATGGCGTTCCTGCTCCTGGAAACGCTGATGATCGGCACCTTCTCGGCGCTCGATCTGATGCTGTTCTACCTGTTCTTCGAGGGCGGCCTGATCCCGATGTTCCTGATCATCGGCGTCTGGGGCGGCCCGCGCCGGGTCTATGCCTCCTTCAAGTTCTTCCTCTACACGCTGCTCGGCTCGGTGTTGATGCTGCTCGCCATCATGGCGCTGTACTGGAACGCCGGCACCACCGACATTCCGACCCTGATGCACACCGCGGTGCCGCGCTCGTTGCAGACCTGGGCATGGCTGGCGTTCTTTGCTTCGTTCGCGGTGAAGATGCCGATGTGGCCGGTGCACACCTGGTTGCCGGATGCGCACGTCGAGGCGCCGACCGCGGGCTCGGTGATCCTCGCCGCGATCCTGCTGAAGATGGGCGGTTACGGCTTTCTGCGCTTCTCGCTGCCGATGTTCCCGCTGGCGTCGCATGATTTCGCGCCGCTGGTGTTCTCGCTGTCGACGATTGCCATCATCTACACCTCGCTGGTGGCCTTGATGCAGGAAGACATCAAGAAGCTGATCGCCTATTCGTCGGTCGCCCATATGGGCTTCGTCACCATGGGCATCTTCGCCGGCACCACGCAGGGCGTGGCCGGCGGCATGTTCCAGATGATCTCGCATGGCATCGTCTCCGGCGCGCTGTTCCTCTGTGTGGGCATCGTCTACGACCGCATGCACACCCGCGAGATCGCGGCCTATGGCGGCCTGGTCAACCGGATGCCGCTCTACGCGCTGGTGTTCATGGTGTTCACCATGGCCAATGTCGGTCTGCCCGGCACGTCCGGCTTCGTCGGCGAATTCATGACGCTGATCGGTACCTTCAAGGTCTCGATCCCGACTGCGACCTTCGCGACGTTGGGCGTGATCCTGTCGGCGGCCTATGCGCTGTGGCTGTACCGGAAGGTCGTGTTCGGGGCGCTGACGAAACCGTCGCTCGCCAGCATCAAGGACCTGACCTTCCGCGAGAGCCTTCTGCTGTTCCCGCTGGTCGCGCTCACCATCCTGTTCGGCGTCTATCCGAAGCCGGTGCTCGACATGTCGGCGGCCTCGGTCCAGCAGCTCGTCAATAATTACAACACCGCCGTGACTGCCGTGAAGGCAGCCGCGTTGATCAACTAAGGCCTCCGCCCCATGAGCT
Source organism: Afipia sp. GAS231 (assembly GCF_900103365.1). Taxonomy (NCBI): domain Bacteria; kingdom Pseudomonadati; phylum Pseudomonadota; class Alphaproteobacteria; order Hyphomicrobiales; family Nitrobacteraceae; genus Afipia; species Afipia sp. GAS231. Next base: position 339,775 of record NZ_LT629703.1, on the reverse strand, counting down.
TTACGAGTGCAGGATATCAGTTGCAGCCGGTGCTGCCGGAGCTCGTGCTGGCGTTCGGCGCGATGGTGCTGCTGATGGTAGGCGCCTATCGCGGGCAGGGGACGACCCGGCTCGTCACCGCGCTCGCGGTGTGCCTGCTCGTGCTGGTTGGCGCGCTGGAGCTGATGCTGCCGGCCGGCAAGCTCGTGACCTTTGGCGGCAGTTTTATCGTCGACGACTTTGCCCGGTTCCTGAAGATCCTGGCTCTGATCGGCTCGGGCGCGACCCTGATCCTGGCGACGGAGTTCCTGTCCGATCCGTCGCGGCGGATTTTCGAGTTCGCGATCCTGGTGCTGCTCTCGACGCTCGGCATGATGGTGCTGATCTCGGCCGGCGACCTGATCATGCTCTATCTCGGCCTCGAACTGATGAGCCTTGCGCTCTACGTGGTCGCCGCCAGCAACCGCGACAACGCCAAGTCGACCGAAGCCGGCCTGAAGTACTTCGTGCTCGGCGCGCTGTCCTCGGGCATGCTGCTGTACGGCGCCTCGCTGATCTACGGCTTCACCGGCACCGTCAGCTTTGCCGGCATTGCCGCGGCGGCAACCACCGGCAGCGTCGGCATCGTGTTCGGCATCGTGTTCCTGCTGGCCGGCCTCTGCTTCAAGGTCTCGGCCGTGCCGTTCCACATGTGGACGCCCGACGTCTATGAAGGCGCGCCGACGCCGGTCACGGCTTTCTTTGCCTCGGCCCCGAAAGTGGCGGCGCTCGCGGTGTTCACCCGCGTGGCGCTCACCGCGTTCCCCGGTATCGTCTCGCAATGGCAGCAGATCATCGTGTTCGTGGCGATCGCCTCGATGGTGCTGGGCTCGTTTGCCGCCATCGGGCAAAAGAACATCAAGCGCCTGATGGCCTATTCCTCGATCGGCCATATGGGGTTTGCACTGGTCGGTCTCGCTTCCGGCACCGTCGAGGGCGCGCAGGGCGTGCTGGTCTATGCCGCGATCTATGTCGCGATGACCCTGGGCTCGTTTTCGGTGATCCTGACCATGAAGCGCAATGGCCAGCCGGTGGAGCAGATCAGCGACTTTGCCGGCCTCTCACGCACCAATCCGCTGTTGGCCTTTTTCTTTGCGATGCTGCTGTTCTCGCTGGCCGGCATTCCGCCGCTCGCGGGCTTCTTTGCCAAGTGGTACGTGTTCGTCGCCGCGATCAACGCCCATCTGTTCACGCTCGCCGTCATCGGCGTGCTCTCCAGCGTGGTCGGCGCCTATTACTACCTCACCATCATCAAGGTGATGTATTTCGAGGAACCGCTGCCGGCGCTCGATCCCATGCGGATGGAGTTGCGCGTCGTGCTGGCGGTTGCCGGCCTGTTCAACATCTTCTTTGCCGTCCTTCCCGGGCCGCTGGTCAGCGTCGCCACGGCGGCGGCGAAGTCACTTTTTTGATGCCGTTCGCGCTCGGTCCCCGAGCCATATCGGCGGGCTACCGCCTTTTTGCCTTCGACAAGGCCGGTTCGACCAACGCGGAAGCCATGGCGCGCGCGCGCGACGGCGAGCGCGGCCCGGCCTGGTTCGTCACCTCGGAACAGACCGCGGGACGCGGACGCCGGCAGCGCGCCTGGATCGCGCCGTGCGGCAACCTCGCCAGCAGCGTGCTCGAGGTGATGGATGTTGCGCCCGCCGTCGCCGCGACGCTGGGCTTTGCCTTCGGTTTGGCGCATGAAACAGCGCTGCGACGTGTCAGCTTGGAGGCCAACCTGCGGTTGGCCGGATCGGATCAATTGAATTATCTCCTGAAGTGGCCGAACGACATCCTGGTGCGCGGGCAGAAGCTTTGCGGCCTGCTGGTGGAGGCTGAGGCCGTCAACGGCGGCCTTGCCGTGGTGGCCGGGATCGGCACCAATATCGTCGCGGCCCCCGAGGGCACGCCGACGCCGGCTGTGTCGCTAGCCACCCTCGGCGTCCATATCAGCGCGGAAGAGCTGTTCGGGGCACTGTCGGACGCCTGGGTCGAGTTCCGCGGCATCTGGGACAAGGGCCGCGGCTTTGCCGAGATCCGGCGCCTGTGGCTGGAGCGGGCGGCAGGGCTCGGCGAGCGGGTCGCCATCAATACCGGGGCCATGACGGTCGAGGGTACATTCGATACCATCGACGAGACCGGCTGCCTGATCGTCCGCACGGCGGAGGGCAGGCTCATGCCGGTCACCGCGGGCGAGGTCTATTTCGGCGCGGCAGCTTCGGTGGGAGCAGCGTGATGGCGCGGCCGGATGAACTGACCTTTGCGCCGCTCGGCGGCGTCGGCGAGATCGGCATGAACCTGTCGATCTACGGGCTCGGCAACCGCCACCAGCGGGCATGGCTCGCGGTCGATCTCGGCGTCTCCTTTGGCGACGAGGAACATCTGCCGGGCATCGACCTGATCATGCCCGACATCCGCTTCCTGGAGAAGGAACGCAAGAACCTGGTGGGCCTGGTGCTGACGCACGCCCACGAGGACCATTTCGGGGCCATCATCGATCTCTGGCCGAAGCTGCAATGCCCAATCTACGCCACCAAATTCAGCGCCGCACTATTCGAAGCCAAATGCGCCGCCGAGCGCAATGCGCCGAAAATCCCGATCACGGTGGTGCGGTCGGGCGGCCGCATCGACCTCGGGCCGTTCAACGTCGAGTTCATTCCGGTGGCCCACTCGATTCCGGAATCGCATGCGCTGGCGATCCACACTTCGGTCGGCACCGTGCTGCATACCGGCGACTGGAAGATCGACCCGACGCCGATCATTGGCCTGCCGACCGACGAGCGGCGCCTGCGCGAGCTCGGCGACGCCGGCGTGCTGGCGCTGATCGGCGATTCCACCAACGCGGTGCGGGAAGGGCGCTCGCCTTCGGAAACCGAGGTCGCCGCCACCATTACCAAGCTCGTGAAAGCCGCCAAGGGCCGCGTCGCCGTCACCACCTTTGCCTCCAATGTCGCCCGCCTCAAGGCCGTGGCTGATGCCGCCAAGGCCGCCGATCGCGAGGTGGTCGTGGTCGGCCGCGCCATGGAGCGCGTGGTCCAGGTGGCGCGCGAGACCGGCCATCTCGATGGTGTGCAGAATTTCCGAGGCGCGGACCTTTACGGCCATTTCCCGCCCGACAAGGTGCTGGCGCTGTGCACCGGCAGCCAGGGCGAAGCCCGCGCGGCGCTGGCGCGGATCGCCAACGACGACCATCCGCAGGTCACCCTGAACAAGGGCGATAGCGTGATCTTCTCCTCGCGCACCATTCCCGGCAACGAAAAGGCGGTCGGCGCCATCATCAACGGGCTGGTCAGCCAGGGTATTGAGGTCATCACCGACCGCACCGATCTCGTCCATGTCTCCGGCCATCCGCGCCGCGACGAGTTGCGCGACATGATCTCGTGGGTGCGCCCGCAACTGCTGATACCGGTCCATGGCGAGCCGCTGCATCTGCACGAGCACGCCAAGCTGGCGCGCGCCGCCGGCGTGCCGAAGGTGCTGATCTGCCGCAACGGCGACCTGGTCAAGCTCGGCCCCGGCGACCCCGGCATCATCGACCAATTGCCGTCGGGGCGGATCTACAAGGACGGCACCATCCTGGAGGATTCCAAGTCGCGCGCCGTGGTCGAACGGCGGCGGATGGCCTTTGCCGGCTGCGCCTTTATCGCCATCGCCGTGACCGAAAAAGGCGAACTGTCGGACGATCCCGAGGTTGATCTCGTCGGCATCCCCGAGAAGAATGCGGCCGGCGAAGTCATCGACGAGATCGTGTTCGATGTCGTGGTCTCGACGGTCGAAAGTCTGCCGCGGGCGCGCAAGCGCGATCCGGATGCGATGGCGGAATCAGTTCGGCGTGCAGTGCGCTCCGTCATTAACGAGCACTGGGGCAAGAAGCCGATCTGTCTGGTTCATGTTCTGACGGTCTGATAAAACAAATAGTAAGTGGAGGAGTGTCATGCTGGGCCGGCTCAATCACGTCGCGATCGCGGTCAAGGACGCGGAAAAGGCCGCCAGGATCTATGGCGGCGCGTTCGGTGCCGAGATCTCCGGCGCGGTGCCGCTGCCGGAGCACGGCGTCATCACCGTGTTCGTGACGCTGCCCAACACCAAGATCGAGTTCATCCAGCCGCTTGGCGAGGCCTCGCCGATCGCCAAATTCGTCGAGCGCAATGCCGACGGCGGCATTCATCACATCTGCTATGACGTGCCCGACATCATCGCAGCACGCGACCGGATGATCAAGGAAGGCGCGCGGGTGCTCGGCGACGGCGTGCCGAAGATCGGCGCCCACGGCAAGCCGGTGCTGTTCTTTCATCCGAAGGATTTTTCCGGCGCGCTCGTTGAAATCGAACAGGCCTGAACCCCATGGCCTATAACATCTCCACCGCGTTTGCGATCTACTTCGTGCTGTGGTGGCTCGTGCTGTTCCTGACGCTGCCGTTCGGCGTGCGCAGCCAGCATGAGGACGGCGAGGGCGCGCCCGGCACCGATCCCGGCGCGCCGGTCATGGCGCGGATGGGACGCAAGCTGATCTGGACCACGGTGATCTCGGCGGTGATTTTCGCGGTCGCGATGTGGGCCTATTATCAGGGCTACTTCAACATCGAGCGGCTGTCGAAGCTGATGGGAACGCCGTTTTAGAGGAGGGGCACATGCACGTCATGCTGCGCGGCCTGAGCCTCGCGTTCCTGTTGCTGTCCGCATCGGCCGGTGCTGCGTCCGCGATGGATCCATCCGCCACGGAAGAGACCAATTGCCTGATGGCCTGCGACGCCAATCAGGAACATTGCGCATCGACCCCGCACGGCACGGCGCCAAAGAACTATTCAGTGGCCGCGCATGTGCCGTCCGTGAAGATCAAGCCGCTTGCGAGCTCGCGCCGGCCGATCGAGGGACGCTGAGACGTGGCGCCTGCAGGGACTGCCGGCCGCCGGGAAGCGGCCCTTATACGTGGACGCCATGTCCCGACCAACGGAGCTCACGGGCTTAGCGGCAACAGCGCATCCCGCAGTGTCGCGCTTGAAATCCCCATGAGCCCCGTGAAGGGATCATCCAGCTCCAGGACCAGAAAGATCGCGCCGGCAAACGACAACGCGCATACAAACAGAGCGATCGTGACAACCGTGTTCGCCCGCGCAAACAGGGTGACGCTCACAAAGATCGCGCTCAGCCAAAACACCACAATTACCAGAAAGGGTGTCGGAATTGAGCTGCCGGCCTGCGCGAACAACTGCAGTCGCATCTGCGCGCCTTCCGTGAAAGCCGCAATGGCGCGAGACTGCAGGGAACGTTGCGTATCGTTGCTCGGCGATAGCCGTTGGAGCTCATTGTCGAATGCGCGCGCCTCCACGCCGGACTCGAAGCGCGCGGGTTGGCCGGCCGCGTTCGCCCGCTCGTGCCAAATACGATCGGCCAACAGTGGTATGCTCTGCCGCAGCAGCTTTCGGAGAGAGCTTGCTTCCGGACCGTACTGCGCAAGCAGATCGTCCAGAACGATGACCGTTGAGGTCATCTGCCGGACCTGGTTGGTCTTCTGGTCGAACGTATTTTTGGCGGATGCGATCAACAGACCCAGGACGAGTGCGGTCAGAGTGCCAATCAGGCCCGCGGTCAGCTTGACGACGTCCCTGGTATCCGCGTGCAGGTGGTGTTCCGACAATAACGGCCGAACAACCATCCCAGCCAGCGCGCCGCCAAATATCACCGCGAACACCAGGAGCGAGATCAGTAGGTCCGTCATACCTGCGAATTCTCCGCCATCTTGAAAGCGCTGATGGCTTCGGTCTCCCCAAAATCCGCCCATACCTTCTCAGGCGGCGGACACGATCTCCGGTCTCGCCGCAAGCATCATTCGCCGATCGTGAATCAAGTTCTCCAGCCGATGAGCTGCGACATTCAATGTGGAAGCATCGATCGCATTTTCGTCGCCGCTCGCCGCCAGCGCGCGCTGTGCCCTTAGAATGCCGTCGATTTCATCCTCGATCGCTTCGAGCTCGGCGTCGGTAGTGGCTTTACGTATCCGCCGTGCCAGCGCGTAGAGTGAATCGAGCGGGCCTTGAATGGTTTCCGGATTCCCGATCCCCAGGAATTTCCAGGCTGCCGCGAGCACCGAGGCGATGCCGCCCAACATCATTGGCGCCAGAAATATCTCGTTTGAGTATTGATCCATGAAGCTCTGTTGCGTGCCGTTGTAGAACGCCGCCGCTCCGGGGTGGACGGGAATGAAGGCATCGGAGTCGGTGCTGGCGGCGGCGATCTGCGCAAAGATCGGCTGTTCGCCGAGCAGCTCTCTCCGCACACCCATAATGGTCTGCGTCAGCGTTGCGATCGTATTGGAGCTGAGCTTCTTGTTCGCGACCAGATAGAGCGACGTTCGAAGCGTGGTTAGATCATCCTCGGGCACGGGCGGGACTCCGCGCAGTGTTCCCTTGGGCACGTCGAAGCTTTCATAGGCCCGTTCGGTTTCGGCGATGGCGCCCGCGGAATCGATCGAAATCAGCACCGGCGACGTTTTCGGACCCTGCTGGAAAAATCCCTTAACCAGCGACAAATACTTCTCGGTCAGAGGGATCGCGACCAGCAAAGCGTTGATGTCCTTTGATTGAAACGCCGCCCTGACATCCGCTATCGCGATGTCCCTGAAGACCTTTGCCTTCGACAGGCCATAGGTCTTGCTCAAGACATCGACCAGCCTGGCGTTCGCCTCGCCACCTATCACGCCAACCCGGCGTGTTTTCAGCGCGTCGACGCTGTCCAGGGATGAACCCGGCGGCGCGACGATCAGCGCGGTCAAATGGGCCAGGATAACGACGGCTTGCGCTTGCGACAAATCGCCGACGTCACCCCGCACGGCGGCGAGGTCGGCTTTCCCGGCCGAAAATGCGTTGGCGGCCTCGACCGCACTGCCGGTGTCGACAATCGTCAACCGCACCGGAGCGTTGTCCGAAACGAGCCGGTTCGCAATCACGGTCATCGCCCTGGCGGCTTCACCATCGATTGAACCGACGGCGACGGTGAGGGCTGCGGGATGCTTGTAGTAGTGATAGGCAAATACACCTGCACCCGTCCCGAGAACAGCGACAATCAGGAGCAGCACAATGCGAAGCCACATGGGTAGTTTGATTGATTTCAATCGCGTCGCTCCACTCGCATTACCCTTTCGTTTTTTCACCAAGCCTGCTCTTTGCAAGGTCTTCAGACCGGTCCTCGGATAACGTCTGGAGGTGTGTGGTGCTCGATCCGGAAGCCGTCGACCGTGACGCGATGAGCCGGTGCTTCCTCCGGGTAGTGGTTGTCCGATCCCATGGGGAAGATGCCGCCGGGGTTCGTCACCTGAAAGCGTCAGATGTCATGACGTTCAAGCGCCGCAAGTACGTCATTGCAGGTAGGCAAAGTTTGCATCCAATTCAACGCGAGGGCAAGCGCGATCGTCGCTGCAACCGCAAGGGGTGTTCGCGTGCCTGTCACTGACCGATGATGCAACGATGCAAGTCAGTCGTTGTGATGGCGCTCGAAGAATGGCCGCACGAATACCTTGTCTTGCGCTACGAAAGACCGCCTCCCGGCTGGACGCGGCGTTCACGTGAAGGAAACGCCGATCCGCTTGTCCTTGCGCCAGGCGACCTGACAGCGGCGGCTGGAGTGGTCGCCGGCGATCACCAGATTGAATGTCGGGGGTATGCCGAGCGGGCTTGCGACCTCCAGGGCGGCGCCGGTCTCCGAGATATTCCGGACCAGGCAATCGATGACGCCGCCATTGAATTCGATCGAGCCCGATTTCAGCACCCGGTGGCGCAGCGCGGCGCGGTTGTTTTCCAGGACCTGAAGCCGTTCCTGGGCGGGTTGCCCCGTTGTAACCGGTTGTTGGGGCTGCAGCGTTTCGGCGTGCCGGGTGGCGGCCGCGATCGCTTCGTCGGTCAGTGTCGGCCTGATCCTCGCCCAGGCGAGTTTGAACCGGACCTGGCAATCCTTGAAATTGATCGCCGGCCCGCGGTCGCCCGGGGTCGCCGGCTGGCCATAGACATTGCAGCCCCACCACCAGTGCGCACTGTCGGGCTGCTTCAAAATTCGTCCAACGGGGAGGCCGCGCCAGACCACCTCGAAATTGTCATCCAGCCGCACGCCATCGACGACGGCGGGACGCAACGCGATGGTTTCGAGATCGTCGGTGGTCATCGGTCAGATATGCCTTGCCCGATCAAAGGCTGGATGAATCGCGATGTCTGGCGGTTGCAGGCAGGAAATCCGGTTCGGACAAAGTCCGCAAGATGCGATAGTCATATTCCGGGTTTCCACAGGGGGAACTTTTGCGTCGGGTCCGTCGGATTTGCTTGCGATTTTATAGGGATTTGCGTGGTTTTGGAGAACAGGAAATGACGTTTCAAAGGGTCATGGCAGTACTGGTGGTCCTGCTCATCGCCGGCCTTGCGGGATCGTTCTACATGAACTGGAAGACGCTGGGTCAGCTTCGCACGGTCAAGGCCTTCGTCGAGGGCGCAGTGTTTGCCGACGCGGTGGCGGCCTGCGAGAAGGCGCCGAGCACGACCCCGTTCAAATGGAATGGCGGCAAGCAGACCGCCGTGGTCGGCCTGAATTCGGTCAGGCCCGACAAGGACACCGTGATCGCGAGCTATACGCTGGTCGCCGACAGCGTCTATTGCGACTTCGATCCGATCAAGAAGAAGGCCGATATCGGATCGAATTTTCTGGAGCGGGAATAGGACGCGTACCGGGCTCCGCCGGGCCTAGACGATTCCGAGATCGGCCGGCCGGGTGGCGGCGAATATCCGCTCCAGGCTCGCTGTCTGCAGGCCATACATGCGCTGCAGCAGGCCGGCGAACAGGCTGCGGTAGTCGGTCAGCACCGGGTAATCGCGGTTCTGGAACAGCTTTGCCTGTTCGACCTTGACCTGTTCGCCCAGAATCCGCCCGCCGTTGATGCCGCCGCCGAGCACCCAGTAGGCGCTGCCATGGCCGTGGTCGGTGCCGCGGTCGCCGTTTTCCCGGAACGTCCGCCCGAACTCGGAGATCGTGACCACGACGGTGTCGCGCCAGGCCGGGCCGACTTCCTCGGCAAATCCCGCTAGCGCCCGACCCAGTTCGCCGAGCCGGTCGGCGAGGTAGCCTTGCGCCGCGCCCTGGTTGACGTGGGTGTCCCAGCCGCCGACGTCGACGAAGCCGAGATTATACTGCTCGCGCATCAGCCGGCCGATGCGGCGGGCGGACAGCTCAAAACCGCGCGGCGACACCGCGCCGCGGTTGGCGGCGGTCATTTCCTCCGAGATCGAGCGGTAGACGTCGTCGCGCACCTTGAAGCCTTCCTCGACGGCGGAGGCGAGGTCGCTGTGCGCATACATCTGCTTGATGAGCTTGGCCTGGCGGTCGTCGATCGCGGGCTTGCCGACCGCGTTGATGCCGACATTGGGGATCTGCGCCTTGCCGCGGAACGTCAGCGGCAACTGGTCGGTAAAGGCAATCGGTTTGACCCGGGTGAGCTCCGCCGCCAGCCGGCTCATGAAGCCGGAGCGGTAGTCGCGCGAGCCGCTGACGGCCTGGCCGAGTTCGATCGTGTCCTGGGTTTCGAAATGGCTGCGGCTGGTGTCGTCGGCCGGTCCCGCGAAGGGAATGAACGCGATCTCGCGTTTGGCCCAGAGCGGATAAAGGCTGTCGCGCAGCGCCGGGTGCAGGCCCCAGTCGGAATTCAGCGCCAGCGCCGCGTTGGGATTTCCGACATCCGGCCGGGCGATCGCAAGCGTCGGCCGCGAGGCGTAATAGAAATCGCTGCCCGTCGGCACCACGACATTGGCGGCGTCATAGGCGCCGCGCAAAAACACCACCAAGAGCCGCGCGTCGGTGGAGGGCGCCGCCCAGACTCTTCCGGCGACGGTCAGCGAGGCGGTGGCGGCGAAGGCCTTGATCAGTTCGCGACGGTTCATCGGATGGGCTCCTTCTCGCAAAGGTGGGTCAGTGCATGAATTCCGGCGATGACAGAAACAGCGTGTTCCAGTCCTGTGGCGATACCGCCTGATCAAGTGCTGCCTGCGTCGTGGCGCTCAACGTCTGCCGCAGGCTGCCGAAAAACAGCGCGTTCTGAATCAGCGGAAACGCCGGTTGGTCCGTAGCATTCGGAACATCCGGCTTGAACAGGCCTGATGATCCCGAGCCGATCTGGCGGGCGATCTCGAACCGCACCATCATCTGGCCCGGGCCGTTCCAGGTCGCCGAGGTCAGCGGGTAGCCGTCCGGGGTCGGACGGTTGAACAGGCCTTCGGCCAATCGATTGAGCCAGTTCTGGATCGGGCCGGTATTGAGGATGACCTTGTCGTCATAGGCCATGCGCACGGCCGACAATACGTACTGGACGCTGTCCTTGAACTTGGCGCCTGACTTCAGCGAGGCGGTGAATTCGGGCGCGTGCACCATCGTCGACAGCACGGCTGAGATGTCGCCATCGGTCTTCTGAAAGGTCTGCGCCATGCGCTGTACCAGCGCCGCGGGTGGCGTATCGCTGACGAAATAGGTCGCGAGCTTCTGCGCGATCCGGTTGGCGGTGGCCGGCTGCCGGCACAGGATGTCGAGCGCCTCGTCGACCTCGGCGAGACCGCGGCCCTTGATCGGGTGACCCAGAAACATCTTGTCGCCGTAGTCATGCCGCGCCGGGTTGAACTCGAACGCGCCTTCGCGGAACAACTGCGGCTGCAACTCCGGCTTGAGCTTCGGATCCTCGTTCTTGAGGTCGATGCCGACGCCGGTCAGAATCCGCGCCAGTTCCTCGACGTCGGTCTGCGTATAGCCGGAGCCGACGCCCATGGTGTGCAGCTCCATGATCTCGCGCGCGTAGTTCTCGTTGAGATGGCCGGCCGCATTATCGGCATTGTCGAGATAGCGCAGCATCGCCGGATGACGCAGCGTCGCCGACAAGAGGTCGCGGAAGCGTCCCATCGCAAACGGCCGGATCGCGTGATCCTCGTAGTCGCCGATCATGACGCGGATGTTGGCCTTGTAGAGATGCACATTGAAGTGGTTGAACCAGAACCAGACCATCCGTTCGCGCAACTGGTCCGGTGCGTACAGCGCCCGCAGAATGCTGCGCGCCGCCGCCTGCTTGCCGCGATCGTTCATGGCCTGCTGAAAGGCCTGCTGCGCCGCTTTCTTCTGTTCGGGATCGGGGAGCTGGTTGGCTGTGCGGCTTTGCTGGTCGAAGGCATTGGCGACATCGAACGGCAACCGGTGGACGTCGGGCATCGCCTCGATCTGCGACCGCACCGATGACGGCAACGCAGGCTGATCCTTCGGGTGCAGTTGCTCGTCGAGCCAGCGGTCGGCTCCAACCGCCCTCAGATGTTCCGCGCCCGACGTGGTGACGCCCCATGTCAGCCGATCCATCAGGGCAAAATCGGTGGCCTTCAGGTCGCCGGCGGCAGCGGATGCCGCCGACAGCGCCAGCGCCACGCTGCATCCACCAACGGCAATCCGCAATGATCGTTGTGTTCGGCGCATGTCACTGTCCCGGCAACTGCAGGGCCGCAGTAAAGCGAGTTGCTTCTGAACAAACTCTGAATGGGCGCACCGCAAATCGACGCGCGAGCTGTTGGAAACATGAACTGTCGGAAAGAAATATGGCGGCACGAGCCGTATTCCATTCACAACGCGTTCAGGAGGCGCGCCTTAAAAAGGCGCCGCTCAACATCCGGGGATTCCGACCATGAGAATTATTGCCGCTGCCATCGTCGCCGGTTCACTGGCGCTCGCGACCGTCGCTGCGACCGTTGTCTCCACAGTTGCTTTGGCCCAATCCACCAGCGCGCCGGCGCCCGCAGGTTCCACCGCAGCAACGCCGCCGGCTGCGGCAGCGCCTGCCAGTCCGGCTACCGCTGCGGCGCCGAGCGGAAAAAAGCTCGCCTGCCAGACCGCGTCTGAAGCGGTGAAGGGGCAGGCGCGGAAAGATCAGATGCAGCTTTGCATGATGCAGGCGCGGCTCGACTGCCTCAAGCAGGCGATCGATCAGAATATCGTCGGTCCGCAGCGCGCGGATTTCGTCAAAAGCTGCGTGGGGTAGAGCCTTTTCGGTTCTGATTGAATCAGAACCGGGCTCTACTCTTTCGTTTTGACGCTTTTTCTTGACGCGAACCGGTATCCACTTCGCTCGAAAACGCTATGGATTACGCCGGTGCGGCTTGGGCGACCAGCGCTTCGATCTCGCCGATCAGGTTACGCCACGCCGCATCGATCTCGGGCGACCAATCGTCACCGAGGATCTCGCGCAGCGTGCAGGCGATGATGCCGAAGAAGGCGATGAACAGATCGCGCGGCGTGCCATAGGCGTCGTGCGAGGAAATCTCGCATTCGATCATGCGGAAATGCCCGGTGCGGGGCCCTGCGAAATCCAGGATCGCGTCGATCGTCAGCGCCAGCATCGAACCCTTGACGGGTTCGCTGCCTTCGGTCCGGAACATGGTCAGCGTTTCCGGGTGCTCCAGGTGCAGGCGGCGATAGACCAGCGGCGTGATGTCCTCGCAGCGCTCGGCGGCGATTTCGAAACTTCGCTCGATCGGATTGGATGGCGTCATCGTGCGGAGCATTTCGAAAAGAGAGCATTTCGAAAAAAAGAGCAGGGCGCTAGCCCTGCTCAAAAATTGTGTCGACCCTTAATTTCCTCGAAGATTTGGATTTGATCTTGATGACCGAGGCGACGCTGCTTGTGCGCGTCAGGGCTCCTCCCGAGACTTGGACCACCAGACTAAGACCTCTCGGCCAGCCTGAGCCCGCACTGTTAGACCATCTTGTTCGTCTTGTCACCATTTTCAGCAACGAATGTTCAAAATTCCAGCAATCTGCGAAATGATTGAGATTTCACCACTATCGGTTGCGGATGGGCGGCAGTACCTCGAAAAAGGCGGTAATTTGGTAGGCCGTTTTCGGTGAGGCGCCCACACCGCGGCAGGCGGGATAATCCGGGGCCAGCGGAATAAAAACCCGGGAACCTGATCTCGACTTCGGACTCTCCAGGTGATTAGGTTCTGCTTCGGATGGGCTGGTGATGCGCGCACGGCTGAATAAGTTTCTGCCAATCGTTCTGTTGGCGCTGGTGGTGCAGATTTTCGCACCGATCGGCGCTTGCTGGGCTGCCAGCATCGCCGCGTCCGATCCGCTTGCCGCCGCGGTGATCTGTCACGGCAATGGCGCTGCCCCGAACGGCCAATCCGACCCAACCGGCCATCGCGCCCACGACGGATGCTGCTCGGTTTGCAGCGTGCTGCAGACCGGGGTGCCGGTCGATGTGCCGCAAATCGCGGCAGCGACCTCCTTTGATCCCCCCGCCGTGCGCGTGGTCTGGACCGAGTTCACACCTGCGCGATTCGCTTCCCGGGCCGGCTCGCATGCGCAGGCGCGCGCGCCCCCGACCGTTTCCTGACGACCCGAAGACTCGATTGATCGGTGCGGCGACGGCCGCGCCGATTGGTTCAATTCAGTCAGCCGGCCGCAGAGCCGGTGTCAGGACAATTCCATGTTTCGTTATCATGCCCTGGGTGGTGTGAGCCTGCTTGCAATTGGCGGCGCGCTTTCCGCCGCGCCTTCGCCAACCTATGCGCAGACCGCCTTACCGCCGGTTACCGTCGATGCGCCACGGCCGGTTGCGGCTAAACCCGCTGCGCGAAGGCCGGGGCCACGCGCCGCTGCCCGGACGCAGGCGAAGCCGCCTGCGCCTAACGCGACAACGGCGGTATCGCAGGCCGCACGCGTCACCCCGACTACGGCGCGCGAGACACTGAACCAGGCACCGGCCGGACAGACCGCGACCACGGTAGATCGGAGCCAGTTCGACAACAGGCCGTCGTTTTCGGTCAGCGACGTGCTGCGCGACAGCCCGGGCATCTCGGTGAAGCAGGGGAACGGGCCGCGCGATATCGGCATTTCGATCCGCGGCTCCAACGCCCGCAACGGCTTCGGGATCCGCAATCTCGTGATTTTCGAGGATGGCTTCCCGGTGACGCAGCCGGATGGGCTTTCTCGCAGCGACCTGATCGATCCGCGCGCCTATGCCGGGATCGATGTGATCCGAGGACCGTCATCGGCGCTCTATGGCAATTACGCCACCGGCGGCGCACTCAACTTCCGCACCCGTCCGGGCGGCACTATCGATGGTGTGGAATACGGCGTCGACGGCGGCAGCTTCGGCTACGTCAATAACTACCTGGCGGCCGGCAAGAAGGTCGGGAACTTCGAAGGCTCGCTGTTTGCAAGCGACGCGCGGGGTAACGGCTATATCGGCAATAGCTGGTTCAACACCCAGACCGTGAACTTTCTCGGCACGCTGCAAGCCACGCCGGACGATCGGTTCACCGTCAAGCTGATCAACAATGATTTGAGCACGCGGCTGCCGATCCGCTCCTCGCTCAATCAGTTTTACCAAAATCCGTTCCAGCAGGGTTGCGCGAATGGTGCGACGGCAGCGCCCGGCTGCGGCACGGTGACGCTCTTCAACAACGGCTTTAACGGTGTCGCCGGTACCGATAAGGAAACGGCAGTGCAGGCGGGGCTCGGCCGCAACGATCGCCGCACGATCGTTGGCGGACGGTGGGAGCATGATTTCGACAACACGACGACATGGCGCAACCAGTTCGTGTTCGATGACAGGAACATCAATCAGCCGACCGGTTCCACCAGCGCGATCGGCGATTTTCCGTCGTACAACTACATGAGCGACGTCACCAAGCGCGGTGAACTGTTCGGCATGGACAGCACCACTTACTTCGGCGGTTTCTACAACACGCTGGTCGCATCGAGCGACACCCGCAACGTGATGCCGGGCGGTAACGCCACGTTGGGCAGACTTTCGAGCAACCTCTTCAGCGACACCTCGAACTACGGCGTGCGGGCACGCGAGGAACTCAAGCTGGCGCCATCGCTGACGGCGATCGCCGGCATTGGTTGGGAAACCACCAATCTGAAGGGGATCAACACCGGATACACCTACACGGGACCAACCGGCGTGACGACGACGGCGCTGACTACGGCCGACCGGCAATTTCAGAATACAGCGCCCGAATTGGCGCTGCTCTACAAGCCAGACAGCGAGTGGCTGTTCCGAGCGCGCGCCGCCACCGGGTATGGCACGCCCCAGGTTTCGAACCTGTTCGTTTTGCCGAGCGGACTGTCCGGCAACAACACGGGACTGCAGACACAAAAGAATTTGGGCTACGACCTCGGCGTCGACTGGACACCGAACAACACGCTCAAACTGAGCGCGACAGGCTTTTACGAGTTCTTTCGTAATGAACTCGTGAGCCAGGCTACGCCGCTGGCCGGCATCAGCTACACTTTCAATGCGCCAAGGTCGGAACATCGCGGGGTGGAACTGGCCGCCGACTGGAAGTTTTATTCAGGCTGGCGGTTTACGGCGGCCTATACCTATCTCGACGAAATCTACACCGAATACACCGAGAACATCACCAACGGTGCGGTGTTCAGCTTCAATCGCGCCGGCAACAAGATTCCCGGAATCTCGCCCAACGAACTGACGGCGCGTCTGGGCTACGACGAATTGTCAGGCCGGCTGGCAGGCCTTGGAGCCTTCGTCGAGGTGCAGTGGAAGGACTCGTTCTACATGGACAACGCCAACCTGTTGAAGGCACCGGGTTACGAACTGGTCAATCTCAACGTCCACTACAAGACGGATCTGCTGTCCGACTATTTCAGGTCCTTGAGCCTGTACCTTGAGGTGAGGAACGTGTTCGATCGGACCTATGTGGCTTCCGCCAACAACATCGCCAACTCGGTTGCGGCTGGCGGCGTTCAAAATCCCGCGAGCGTACTGGCGAATACCACCGGTTCGATCTATGCCGGATCGCCGCGCGCGTTCGTTGCCGGCATGAAGGTGGCGTTCCGATGACCGGTGAATTGAACAGAGCCGCGGCCATGCCTAAAGCAAAGTGGATATGCGCGATTGTCTTCGCGCTCTGGCAGACTGCCGCCGCAGCGCAAATGAGCCATCAGCACGCCTCGGAAGCGGCATGCGACGAACCCGCCCTGCGTTGCGCGACCAAGGTCACGCCGGCCTTCGCTGCAGATGGAACGTTGTGGCTGGCCTGGATGGCAGGAGGACAGATATCCGTCGCAAGCTCGAAGGATGGCGGCCAAAATCTGTCGACGCCGGTTCAGGTGACCACGGAGAAACTGAACCTGGACTGGGGTCCCGATGCGCGCCCCAAAATCGTGGTTGATCGCAAGGGCGACATCGTCCTGGCGTTTTCAACCTTTCGGGACAAGGCTTTCAACGGTCAGGTGTTGACGACCCGGTCCGGCGATGGCGGCCGGAGCTTTGCCGAGGTGAAGCCGATCACGTCCAACAACGAGAGCCAGCGCTTCGAAGCCTTGGGACTCGATGCGGATGGGACGGTGTTTGCGGCGTGGCTCGACAAGCGCAACCGGGTGCCGGTTCAGGCAGCGGGCAAGAAGTACGACGGGGCAGGGCTGTTCTTCGCATCGTCGAAGGATGGCGGCGCAACCTATACCGAAGCGCAGCTCGCGACCGATAACACCTGTGAATGCTGCCGGCTCGGTCTGGCATTTGCCGGACCCGGCAAGCCGGTCGTCATGTTCCGAAATATCTTTGAAGGCGGCGTGCGGGACCACGCGGTGATGGCTTTCCCTGATCTGGCGACGCCGGGCGAAGTGCGCCGCGTCAGCACGGACGATTGGCAGATTGCGGCCTGCCCGCATCACGGCCCCAGTCTCTCGATCTCATCGGCGGGGACCTGTCACGCGACCTGGTACACCAATGGCAAGGTGCGCAAGGGGCTTTTCTACGCCCGCTCACAGGACGAGGGACGGACGTTCTCTGATCCGGTTCCGGTCGGCCGGGCGGATCGCAATCCGACGCGGCCTTACGTGCTGGCGGGTCCGCGCGGCACCGCGATGGTCTGGAAGGAATTCGACGGCGAGAAGACGACCGTCAACCTGATGACTTCCCACGATGACGGCAAGAGCTGGTCGAAACCATCGGTCATTTCCTCCACCAGCGACACGTCGGATCACCCGCTGTTGGTCAGCGACGGCCAGCGAATCTTCCTTTCCTGGATGACCAAGGCGGACGGATACCGCTTCCAACCGATCGGGGATGAGTCATGAGACGCCTCCTGCTGGCCGCCACGTTGCTGGTGGCCTTTCTCGCGCCGGCGCCTGGTTCCGAGACGCCGCCTCAACTCAAGCCGTTCGTGCGGGGAAGCTGGCAGGACGTGCTGCGTTCGCATGCCGGCCGGCCGACGCTGGTGCATTTCTGGGGCGTGACCTGCGGCCCCTGCAAGGTCGAGCTGCCGTTGCTCGGAAAATTCATGAAAGACCATGGCGACATCGACGTGGTGACGATCAGCGCCGATCTGGTTCCAGATCTGCCCGCTGCCACGCGATCGATGCTGGAAAAGGCCGGGCTGGGGCCTGCTGAAAACTGGATATTCAACGACGGCTTTGTCGAGCGCCTACGGTTCGAAATCGATCCGGCCTGGCAAGGCGATATTCCCCGCACCATTCTGATCGCACGTGACGGCGTCGCCACCACCATTGAAGGTTCGGCTGAAATGCAGGAACTGGAAAACTGGACGGTTCAGCAGGGTTCTGCGGCCGCAACATCTCCCACATCGA
Organism: Afipia sp. GAS231; assembly: GCF_900103365.1. Lineage (NCBI taxonomy): Bacteria > Pseudomonadati > Pseudomonadota > Alphaproteobacteria > Hyphomicrobiales > Nitrobacteraceae > Afipia > Afipia sp. GAS231. Next base: position 322,153 of record NZ_LT629703.1, on the reverse strand, counting down.
AAGAAACCAAATGAAGTCTGCTCTGAAATTCCTCGCCTCCGCCGCGCTCCTCGCCGGTCTGTTCGCGGCTCCGGCCCGCGCCGAAGACATCAAGGCCGGGGACCTCGTGATCTCGCAGGCCTGGAGCCGCGCGACGCCTGGTGGCGCCAAGATCGCCGGCGGCTATCTCACGATTGAAAACAAGGGCACGGCGCCGGACCGGCTGATCGGCGGCAGCGGCGATATCGCCGGCAAGGTCGAAATCCACGAGATGGCTGTCAACAACGGCGTCATGACCATGCGTCCGCTCGACAAGGGCCTCGCCATCGAGCCGGGCAAGACGGTGAAGCTGGCGCCGGGCGGTTACCACCTGATGATGTTCGATCTCAAAGGCCCGCTCAAGCAGGGCGAGAAAGTGCCTGTCACGCTCGAATTCGAAAAGGCCGGCAAGGTCAACTTGTCGCTGGACGTGCAGGGCGTCGGCGCGCAGGCGCCGGGTGGCGCGGATCATTCCGGCGGTCACATGGAGATGAAAAAGTGAGGATGGTAAGAGCCGCTCTTTGCATCGCCGCTGCGTTGATCGCGTCGCCGGCCGGTGCGCACATTTCGCTGGAGCCCAAACAGGCGACGGTCGGATCGTCCTACAAGGCGGTATTCGCGGTGCCGCACGGCTGCACGGGATCGGCGACGACAAAGATCCGTGTACAGATTCCGGAAGGGGTGATTGCCGCCAAGCCGATGCCGAAATCCGGCTGGAGCGTCGAGGCGATCAACGGCAAATACGCCGCCGAGTACGACTTTCACGGCAACAAGGTTTCCGAAGGCGTCAAGGAAGTGGTGTGGAGCGGCGGCAAGCTGCCGGATCACCAATATGACGAGTTCGTGGTCTCGACCTTCATCACCGACGGGATGAAGCCGAACACCACGCTGTATTTTCCGGTGGTGCAGGAATGCGAGCAGGGCGTGAGCCGCTGGATCGACATTCCCAAGGAGGGTGAAGGTCACGGTCACGGCAGCAAGTCGCCGGCGCCCGGCGTCAAGCTGATGCCAAAACCGTAACGGCGCCGATGACGCGCTTCATCGCCGGCCTCGCGGCGTTGCTGGTGGCGCTCTGCTGCGCGACCGGCGCGTTGGCGCACGCGTCGCTGGTTTCCGCGGAGCCGGCCGACGGCAGCGTGCTGTCAGAGGCGCCGAAAGCGATACAATTGCGCTTCAACGAGAGCGTGGCGCCGGCGGTGGCTGTTCTGATCGACGCCGACGGCAAAGCGCATGACGTCACCATGCGGGCGGTCGATCAATCGGTCGAGATCGTTTTGCCCGAGCGGCTGCCGCGCGGTACCCAGGTCCTGAGCTATCGCGTGGTGTCGCAGGACGGGCATCCGGTGGCGGGATCGCTGGTGTTTTCGATCGGCGCGGTGACCGGCACCGCGACATCGGCCAACACCGGCGCGATCTCCGTCACCACAGCTAGCCTGATCTGGCTGGCCCGGATCGGCGTCTATCTCGGATTGTTTATCGGCGTCGGCGGCGTGTTCTTCGCCGCCTGGATTGGATTCGGGCCTTACGGTTCGAAGACGATCCTCGGTTCGCTCGTGATCGGCCTGGCGAGCGCGGCGGCATCGCTCGGCCTGCAAGGCCTCGATCTGCTGAACCTTCCGCTCACCGCACTTGTGACGCTGGCGCCATGGAAAGGCGCGCTCGGCACCAGCCTTGGACCGTCGATGCTGATCGCGATCGCGGCGATGGCCGTCGCACGCTTCGCCTGGCAAAGCCCGACCATGACGGTGGCCTGGGTGCTGACATCGCTCGCCATGATCGGAGTCGGATTTTCGCTGGCGACCTCGGGCCACGCCGCGACCGCGCCGCCGGAATGGCTGACGCCGACGCTGGTGTTCGTTCACGGCATCGCGGTCGCTTACTGGGTCGGCGCCCTGGCGCCGCTGGTGGTGTTGGCGCGGCGGCGGCATAACGATCTGCCGCGGGCGCTCCGGCAATTCTCGGCCGTGGCGGTGCCGCTGGTGGGGCTGCTCGTGTTGACCGGCCTCGTGCTCGCGATCATTCAACTGGAGAGTTTCCGCGCGCTGATCGAAACCTGGTACGGCATTATTCTGCTGGTCAAACTCGTGCTGGTGGTCCTGCTGCTGGCGCTGGCGGCGCTGAACCGGTTTTTCCTCACGCCGGCGGTCGTGCTGGATGGTGAGAACACCCAGACCTTGGGCGGATCGGTGTTTCTGGAATTCCTGCTGGTGGTTTGCATTTTCATCGCCGTCGCCGGCTGGCGTTTCACGACGCCGCCGCGCGCACTGGCCGATTCCGCCGCCGCACCACTCGCGGTTCATATCCACACCGAGACCGCGATGTTCCAGGTGCTGATATCGCCGGGCAAGGTGGGCTCCGACGATTTCGTGCTGCAACTGATGACGGGCGACGGCAGTAAGCTCTCGGCCAAGGAAGCGACGTTGACGCTAAGCCTGCCGGAACGCGGCATCGAACCGATCGAACGCAACGCCGTGCTCGGACCCGACGGTTACTGGCACCTGCGCGGCGTACCGCTGCCGCAGCCCGGCCGCTGGCACATGCAGATCGACGCGCTGGTGACCGATTTCGAGAAGGTCACGCTGGAAGACGATTTCGAGGTGAGGTGAGGGGCGCTGCCCTCTCCGTCGTCATTGCGAGGAGCAAAGCGACGAAGCAATCCAGCTATCCGTTATGCCGCGCGATGGATTGCTTCGCTTCGCTCGCAATGACGGCAGGGCCCCCACGCCAATGCCGTAATTCATCGGCAAAACCGGCCGGAAATCGGTATTTCCTGCGGCTTTTTCATAGCCTTCGGCCTTGTCTTTTCATACCCGATCCGGTTTCACTGCTCCTCCTTCGTGTCCCCAGCTGATTCCCAGAGTTTGTCCATGCGATTGTCGCGGTTTTTCCTGCCCATCCTCAAAGAGAATCCGAAAGAAGCGGAAATCGTCTCGCATCGGCTGATGCTGCGCGCGGGCATGATGCGGCAGGAAGCGGCCGGCATTTATGCCTGGCTGCCGTTGGGATTTCGGGTGCTGAAGAAGATCGAGCAGATCGTTCGCGAGGAACAGAACCGCGCCGGCGCGCTGGAACTCTTGATGCCGACGCTGCAGTTGGCCGATCTCTGGCGCGAGAGCGGCCGTTACGACGCCTACGGCCCGGAGATGCTGCGCATCAACGACCGTCACAAGCGCGAATTGCTGTACGGACCGACCAACGAGGAAATGATCACCGAGATTTTTCGCGCCTACGTCAAATCCTACAAGAGCCTGCCGCTCAACCTCTATCACATCCAGTGGAAGTTCCGCGACGAGCAGCGTCCGCGCTTCGGGGTGATGCGCGGCCGCGAATTCCTGATGAAGGACGCCTATTCCTTCGATATCGACGAGGCCGCGGCGCGGCTTTCCTATAACCGGATGTTCGTCGCTTACTTGCGCACCTTCGCGCGGATGGGATTGAAGGCGATCCCGATGCGCGCCGAGACCGGTCCGATCGGCGGCGATCTCAGCCACGAATTCATCGTGCTCGCCGAAACCGGCGAGTCCGGCGTCTATTGCGACAGCGACGTGCTCAACCTGCCGATCCCGGGCGACGACGTCGATTACGACGGCGATCTCACACCGATCATCAAGCAGTGGACCTCGGTCTATGCCGCGACCGAGGACGTTCACGATGCCGCGCGCTTCGAGCGCGAAGTGCCGGCCGAGAAGAAGGTCCACACCCGCGGCATCGAGGTCGGCCAGATCTTCTATTTCGGCACCAAATATTCCGACGCCATGAAGGCGATGGTGGCGGGTCCCGACGGCGTCGACGTGCCGATCCACGGCGGCTCCTACGGCGTCGGCGTGTCGCGCCTGGTTGGCGCCATCATTGAAGCCTGTCACGACGATGCCGGCATCAAATGGCCGGAAGCGGTGGCGCCGTTCACCGCCGTGATCCTGAACCTGAAGCAGGGCTCGGAAGATACCGATGCGGCCTGCGAGAAGCTTTATCGCGAACTGGAAGCCAAGGGAGTCGACGTGCTCTACGACGACACCGACCAGCGCGCGGGTGCGAAATTCGCCGCCGCCGACCTGATCGGCATTCCCTGGCAGATTTTGGTGGGCCCGAAGGGGCTCGCCGAGGGCAAGCTCGAGATCAAGCGGCGCGGTGACGGGTCGCGCGAAAATCTGAGCCAGGCTGAAGTCGTGATGAAGATCACGGGCAAACACGGGTAAACAAGATTATCCACGAAGTGGCCGTTAATGTTGGCCAGTCCCGGCCACATTTGGCCCCGAATCATGGGATTATCGAAAGATGGATGAGACCATGAACGAAACGCTCCGAACCCCGCCGTTTGCGGCCTTCGAATGGCTGCTCTCCGGGCGGTATTTGCGTGCGCGCCGCAAGGAAGGCTTCATCTCTGTCATCGCCGGCTTTTCGTTCCTCGGCATCATGCTCGGCGTCGCCACGCTGATCATCGTGATGGCCGTGATGAACGGTTTTCGCAAGGAACTCTTGGACAAGATCCTCGGGCTGAACGGCCATCTTCTGGTGCAGCCGCTGGAATCGCCGCTGACCGACTGGAAGGACGTCGCCGAGCGAATCAGCGGGGTTCAGGGCATCCGGCTGGCGGCGCCGGTCGTCGACGGTCAGGCGCTGGCGTCCTCGGCCTTCAACGCCTCCGGCGTGCTGGTGCGCGGCATGCGCGCCGACGACCTTAACAACCTCACCTCGATCGCTTCGAACATCAAGCAGGGCACGCTGGAAGGCTTCGATGACGGGCAGGGCGTCGCCATCGGGCGCCGGCTCGCCGATCAATTGTCGCTGCACGCCGGCGACAGCATCACGCTGGTGGCGCCGAAGGGGGCCGTGACCCCGATGGGCACCACGCCGCGGATCAAGCCCTATCGGATCTCGGCGGTGTTCGAGATCGGCATGTCGGAATACGATTCGAGCTTCGTGTTCATGCCGCTGCCGGAGTCGCAGGCCTACTTCAACCGCAAGGACGACGTCACCGCGATCGAGGTGTTCACCGACAATCCCGACAAGATCGACGCCTACCGCAAGGCCGTGACCGAGGCGGCGGGACGGCCGGTGTTCCTGGTCGACTGGCGGCAGCGCAATTCGACCTTCTTCAACGCGCTGCAGGTCGAGCGCAACGTGATGTTCCTGATCCTGACCATGATCGTGCTGGTCGCCGCCCTCAACATCGTCTCCGGCCTGATCATGCTGGTGAAGGACAAGGGTCAGGATATCGCGATCCTGCGCACCATGGGCGCCTCGCAGGGCTCGATCATGCGGATATTCCTGATCACCGGCGCCTCGATCGGCGTGGTCGGGACCTTCGTCGGCTTCATGGTCGGATTGCTGATCTGCCTCAATATCGAATCGATCCGGCAGTTCCTGTCATGGCTCACCAACACGCCGCTGTTCGACCCGACGCTGTATTTTCTGTCGCGCTTGCCGGCGGAGATCGATTTCGGCGAGACCGCCGCGGTCGTGATCATGGCGCTGACGCTGTCGTTCCTGGCAACGCTCTATCCGGCCTGGCGCGCGGCGCGGCTCGATCCCGTCGACGCGCTTCGGTACGAGTGAGGACGAGATGGCCGAGGGGGCGGAAGACGTACCGGTTATCTATCTCCACGAGATAAAACGCGAGTACAGGCAGGGCGAGGCGACGCTGACCATTCTCAACGGCGCCAAGCTGGCGCTGTGGGCCGGGCAATCGGTGGCGCTGGTGGCGCCGTCGGGGTCGGGCAAATCGACGCTGCTGCATATCGCGGGGTTGCTGGAGACCCCCGACGATGGCGAGGTCTATGTCGCGGGCGCGCCGACGTCGCAACTATCCGATATCGACCGCACCCACATAAGGCGCACCGATATCGGCTTCGTCTATCAGCAGCACCGGCTGCTGCCGGAATTCACCGCGCTGGAAAACGTCATGCTGCCGCAGATGATCCGCGGCCTCAAGCGCGCCGAGACCGTGTCGCGCGCGACGGAAATCCTGACCTATCTCGGCCTCGGCGACCGCATCACGCACCGGCCGTCCGAATTGTCCGGCGGCGAACAGCAGCGGGTGGCGATCGCGCGCGCGGTCGCCAACGCGCCGCGGGCGCTGTTGGCGGACGAGCCGACCGGCAACCTCGACCCGCACACGGCCGACTACGTCTTCAATGCGTTGATGCAGCTGGTGAAGGCGACGCGGGTCGCGATGTTGATCGCAACCCACAATATGGAGCTCGCTGGCCGGATGGACCGCCGGGTGTCGCTGGTCGACGGTCAGGTCGTCGAACTCGATTAGCTCGGCCAACTCGTTGGCTCAACCAACTCCTTGGCTCAGCCAACTTCGTTGGCAGAGCTAGCTTCGCTGGCTCAGTAGACGCTGCGAATCCGCCTGCGCGCCGGCCGGTATTCGGCGCTCGAGAAATAGGGGTTGACCACGCATTGCGCGGCACGCCCCGCGGCCGACATGTTGCATTGGGGTATCGAGCTATAGCCGCACTCATAATAGTTGAGCGGGCCGTAAACCTGGAGACAGACCGGATAGCCGCCACCATAGGTCCCGGCATGCGCCGGCGCGGCAAGCGGGATCGCTCCGAGGGCGAGAATGGCCAAAGCTGCAATGCGCATCAGAAGTTCCTTCGTGGCAGGCGGTTGGGGTTGGTCGACAGTTCAGCCTTCGACAGTTCGGCCTTGGCACCGAAGTAGGGATTCGCGGCGCAAGTCGCGTCGCGCCCGGAGGCCGTCGCCTGACATTGAGCGAGCGATGAGAAGCTGCAGTCGCCGGCGCCTCCGCCGAAATCGCAGCCCTTGATGCAGTAGGCCATTCCGCCGGCCAACGCCGGCGTCGTAACCGCTGCCATCACCGCACCTAACGCCAGCAACGTTTGCGATGCCCGCTGCATGCTTTCCTCCGTTACGGCTTGTCGAATTCTGATCGACAGCAGACTATTGGCGCGCGTCTGCGTCAAATCACGTTAGCGCGCAACACCTTGGCCACGCGCACGGCAAAATGTGATCGCGTGTCGGGAATAAATATCCGGAGGCGTTCAGTAGCGCGGATAGCCGTAGGCGGGCGGCAGCGTGCGGCCGGGCAGGACTCGATAGCCGGGTGCTGGAGCGTCGCTCGCGCCGACATAATAGGGATTGGCGATGCACCACAGCCGCCGCCCCGATGCCGTCGCCTGACACTGCTCGTAGCTCGTGAAGGTGCAGTTGCTGAGACCCGGCTGATCGTCGCCCTGGATGCAGAACGGATAGCGGGTGCCGACGGCTGCGGCAGGATTCGCATTGAGTGCTGCCAGTCCGATCGCCGCCAGCAACACAAGAATCGCTCTACACATTTTCGTATCTCCTGGGTGCGTCACTGTGTCGTCGGTTTCATTGCGTCGATCAATACCGGTGGCTTTGCCTTTTCATCAACACATTCGGCCATTGAATAAGGCCGCAAAATTCAAATGTGAATTTTTCGCGGCAAGTCGAGTGCACATTGTTTCGAAAAATGCCGGTAACGCATCATTAACTTGCGCCTTCATAGAAGTTGTTTCGCATTCGCTGTTGCCGTGAGGTTACAGCAATTCGGTCTGAGAATGCTATCAGGCTGCGCACGGCCTTGGGGGCTGTACACACTGAAACGGGATAAAAAGAATGAAGAAGGTTTTGCTTGTTACGGCCAGCCTGATTGCGCTCGGCGCGGCCGCACCGGCAGTCGCTGCGGATCTCGCTGCGCGTCCTTACACCAAGGCGCCCGCGTATGTCGCCGCTGTGTATGACTGGAGTGGTTTCTACATCGGCGCCAACGGCGGTTGGGGTTCGAGCCGCAATAGCTGGGATTCGGTCGCGCCGTTCGCAGTGGGCGCCGAGGGCTCCAACAATGCCAACGGTGGCACCATCGGTGGTCAGGTTGGCTATCGCTGGCAGGCCGGCACCTGGGTGTTCGGCGTGGAAGCGCAGGGCAACTGGGCTGACTTCAAGGGCAGCAACGCCAGCACGCTGTTCGGCCCCGGCTTCGTGAACAACTCGAAGACCGACGCGTTCGGCCTGTTCACCGGTCAGGTCGGCTACGCCGCCAACAACTTCCTGCTCTACGTCAAGGGCGGTGCGGCTGTGACCTCGAACACCTACCGCATCAACACCGCCGCAGGTGCACAGTTCGGAACCACGAGCGATGACACCCGCTGGGGTGGCACCATCGGCGTCGGCGCTGAATATGCCTTCGCTCCGAATTGGTCGGTTGGTCTCGAATACGACCATCTGTTCATGCAGGACAAGACCTACAACTTCACCAACGGCGCCGGCGTGCTGGTCGGCAACGATCGCATCCGTCAGGACGTCGATCTGGTCACCGCTCGCCTGAACTACAAGTTCGGCGGCCCGGTCATCGCCAAGTACTGAGCTAAAAGTACTGAGTTAAGTACTGATTTCGCGCGCTCCGGCGCACGAGCAAGACAGAAAGCCCCGGGCATTGCCCGGGGCTTTTTTGTTGGGCGGAGGAGGCCGATGATCCGACGAATCGATTTGTTCGCGGTTGCGCTCCGGGGGCGGCAGTGAATGACCATGACCTTGCATATCGCCAACTATGAGATCGTGCTGGCGCCGGCCGGAATGGTGGCTCTGGCGGTCTTGGTCGCGATTGTCGTTTTGGGCGTCGCCGCTGTCGTTCGGATCGTACGGCGGCGAAGCCGGCCATGACCCGCGATCGGGGACCCAAGGCGGCATGAACCAGGCGATTTATTTCGGCGACCAATCTCAAACTGACCATTTCCCAGCCTTGTTCCAGCCCTGGGTCGTGGGTCCGTTTGATTGTGGCGGTCATTCGCGGTTTTTCCCCGCCTTATGCAGGCTCTCGCCCCGGGGAAGGACCATGAAGCAATTTCTGCTGCGGTTGGTATGCATATATTTGCGTCTTGGTGCCGTCTTTGGCGGACTGGGAATCCTAAGTTATGCTTGGGGGGCCGCAACCCAAGCCGACTGCCGCGATTTCGGTTTGGTCGCTATGACGATGGTATATTCGGTCTTTTGGGCGGCCGTCAGAACCTTCCTTTGGCTACCGTCATTGATCCATTGGTGGTCAGGGGGACCTGAGTTTCTGCAATGGCTTCTGCCCGGCCTCGCCATGACGTGTGGGACTGAGTAATGGCCCCCGGCGCTCGGTGTTGGCCTGCACGTTAACCGTCAGGGTCATTCTTCAAATTGACCCACTTCCCGCCCTTGGGTAGTGGGTCAGTTTGATTGTGGCAGCCGGACGGGCTGGAAAACGGACGGTTCCGGGCGCATATTCCGGGGATGGCGACAATTGTTCAATGCAATTGCGGCGCCGAGTACAGACGCACTGAAGAGAAGTTCTTGGTACCGCATACGGGTGACGCGGTCTGCACGGTCTGCGGGGCTGCGCTAGAGTCGTGGTGGAATAGCGGCCACGTTCCAACATACGAACTTATTGAACGTCCACAGACAGAAAGTCGGCATGACAAGCCACCCGAAACGCCCTAGGGACCCCAACCAACTCGCCAAGTCGATCATAGACATTGCGACGGGGGAGAAGCCTGACCGCGATCCCACGCCAGAGGAATTGGGAAAGAGCGCAAAGGCGGTAGCCCGCGGGAAGTCTGGAGGGGCAAAGGGAGGCCCCGCCCGGGCTGCTGCCCTCACGGCAGAACAGCGCGCGGAAATAGCTAGGGTGGCGGCGCAGACGCGCTGGAAAAAATCGACCTAGCCAACCTCGGGCAACTGGCCAAGCTCTTCCAAATCGATATTAAAGTTGAAATCGATCTGTATCGGTTCATCCGGACAATGGCGTTCGCTGTAGCTGTCCATATCCTGCTTCAATTGCCAGCACTGCCCCAGAACAAGGTTTCTGCGGTTTGCAGCTGACACTTCCATAAAGGGGCGTTCTGCGTTCTGGTCATCCCACTTCATGACCAACTGTCCGTTTTCGCGGATGCGCGCCGAATAGTACTTACGAACGCTACGGCCCTTCCTGTCCTTCACATGCTCAAGGCCCATTGCTCGCGATATTTTCTCGGCGCACTGACTAACAGCCATACCGCGAGTGAGCTGATATCGTTCATTAGCGACGGCCCATTCGGCTATCTGCTCTCGCTTGGCCGGCCAAGGTTCACCGGCAGCCCGGTAATCCTCCACAATGCGTATCAGCTGATCGTTAAAGTTAGCCATGGTGCTACGCTCCAGATTGTCCCGGGATACGCGGGACCGTGCCCCACCCATCGGTAAGGGCAGTTTGCGTTACAATCTCTCTGATTTTCACAAGGTGCTTATGGAAGTGCGTGTATGGAACCTCGTCGCGATGCTGCAACTGGCCGACAACGATACCGGGGTGAACACCAATGCGCTTTGCAAAGAGTAAAATGCGCTGCTCTGAGTAAAGCGGCCTCACGCGAATGATAAAGTTATCCAACTCCGATTTTGGAATTAGAAACTCCGCTGCGGCGGCATTCGCGCGAACCTCTTCTGGCGGCAATTCTCCCTTGCCTTGAAGGCTCTCTGTAAGTTCAACGTCGATAGTGACGAGACCGTCTCGATTTAGAATATGTTCGATTTCATGTCGAAGCACGAACCAGAAGTTATTTACGCGGTCGAACCTAATCGATAGCGCAATGACTGGCGTATCATTGAGCCAGAACGCCGCGCCGTCGATCTTTGCTCCGGGCAAAAACTCCACGATTACAAACCGCACGCCAGCTTCCGCCAAAATCGTGGGGATCTGTCTAAGCTCTTCCGGCGCTACAAGGAGCGCTCGCAGTTTCGTCAGCGCTCTTTTCAAATTGGCTTCGGAGTATGGCGCAGAATGAGTTGCCTGAGCTAATTCCTTTGCCCGGAATAGCCATGCCCACTGTAGATCGTTTCTCTCATCGTACTCGACTGCATCGGACTGAGCGGCCTTCGCCGAATGCGCAAATTGAGGCTGCTCATCAATGCTTTTGATCTGATAGAATCGACAAACGCGGTGCTCTACAACGTCGGGATTATCTGACGGTTCGATCCAGTTTCGCTTCATCAACTCCCGTACAGGGAATCGGGAGTACAGCTTGGAGCGGCGCACCACCGTTTCATCAACGGGTTGAGTCTTAGAAAGGCGGTATGCGCTATCGAGATTCATCCAATAAAGCGGATCGTCGTCACCAAATGCCGTAGACAGCCCGCGCGCCGTGTCAGGGGTGATCTGTTTTTTGCCTGCGATAAGCTCGTTAATCAGTCGAGTAGGACGACCCATGATTTGGGCAAGGTCCGCCTGCGTCCATCCGCGAGCCTCAAGCTCGTCACGAATGAATTCCCCGGGAGCGAATGTTTCTGCAGGTACTCGGGCAGCCATTTTTGATTGTTTTCCCCTTAGTGGTGGTAGTCGGCAATTTCGATGATCAGGACAGTCTTGTTGGGCGCTTCTCCCTTCAGTTCCACGATGAGACGCCACTGATCGTTCAGCCTCATCGAGTATTGACCTTCCCGTTTGCCCAGAAGCTTTTCGAACCGAAATGACCGCCGGGCATAGAAGGTGCGCTCGTCAGCCGCCGACCGAATGTGAAGGACCGCTTTACGGTAGGCCCTCACGATTCCGTCGCTGAAACCGGCGCTATAGCTTGCGTCGGTTTCCAGCCGGTCCAGGGACGGGTCTTTGAAGTCAATATCCATGGACAACCCCTATATATCCCAATCAATCCGTTCGTCAATACCATCTTCACACATAGTGTAACATTCGACTTGACGATCCAGATGTTCTCAAGCATAAAGGTCAGTATGAACAAGCTGACCAGGCAGGCCCGAGCCCAAATCCTGCACCTCCTTTGCGAGGGCCAGTCGATCCGCGCTATCACACGCCTGACGGGTGCTAGCAAGAACACGGTTGCAAAACTGTTGGTGGATGCCGGTCACGCCTGCGCCGCCTATCAGGACAAGGCGCTGCGTAAGCTGCCCTGCAAGCGTGTCCAGATGGATGAAATCTGGAGCTTCGTTTACGCCAAGGCCAGCAATGTGAAGGCCGCCAAAGCCGCTCCAGTGACCGCTGGGGACGTTTGGACTTGGACCGCCATTTGTGCCGACACAAAGCTGATTGTTAGCTGGCTGCTTGGCTCTCGCGATATGGATGCCGCTCTGGCGTTCACCCACGATCTGGAAAGCCGCCTTGCCAACCGCGTCCAGCTAACCAGCGATGGGCACCGCCCGTACCTGCAGGCCGTTGACGCGGCGTTCGGCGGGGAAGTCGACTACGCCATGCTGATTAAGCACTACGGCTCGCCGCCGCAGTCAGAGACCCGGTACAGCCCGGCTGTGTGCACTGGCGCTGAAAAGAAGCCCGTCTCCGGCAACCCGGATAGCAAGCACATCAGTACGTCCTACGTTGAGCGCAGCAATCTGACCATGCGTATGCACATGCGCCGCTTCACGCGTCTGACCAATGCGTTCTCAAAGAAGGTCGAGAACCACGCCGCCGCCATCGCGCTCCACACGATGTATTACAATTTCGTCCGCATCCATCAGACGCTCAAAGTAACCCCGGCAATGGCCGCTGGCGTTTCCGACAAGCTTTGGGAGATGGAAGATTTGGTCGCGATGCTGGAGAAGTGGGAGTTTGCGAATTTCAAGCCGGAATATCAGTTTGTGGTCCGGCAATACGCCATCGGCAAGGGCCACTCTGTGAGCGTTATGTGGCGCGGCGGGGAAGTCGATACGATCTTTGGATTTGAGAAGGAGGGCGACGCTCTGGAATGGATCAGAGAGAAATCGCAGGCATGGCTTAGCAATCGGGCGAGCGGTTAGCCCGCTGCCCGTTGCCGGGGCTCAAATCGAAACCCGGGGCGGTCCCGCAGAGCGGACTCGACCTCGGCATCAATTTCAGCAGTCGCGCGCTCCATCGACGCCCGCTCTGAATCGGTCATACGACGGGCATCGGAGGAGGAACTGTCCTTCCGGCTCCGTAACGGATTCCAATTCATGACCAATCTCCGTAGGGTAAGCCGCCACGAGCTTCCCGGCCCACGCGCCAGTAAGCCTCGCGAATGTGTCGCCGACAAGGGAAATTTGGACATTTTTGCCACTCCCGCTCGCCAAAACCGTCATTCCGAGCACTTTTCCGCCGCCCGTCTCAATATAGCTACGCAAACTGGCCAATGTTCCCCCCATCGCGCAAACGTCATCTGCGAGGATGTAGGGTCGCCCGGCCTGGACCGGGCCGTAGAACTCTGGCTCATTTACGATTCGGAACCATCCGTTGGTGTTAAAATCGCGATTAATTGTTTTCGCTTGGTAAATTTCCCGGTCGATCTGCCAATTCATTTTCGCCGACAGCCAGCCAGCAAAACCGCGGGCCAAGGCGTTTTGCGTCTCATGAAGGATTAGAGCGGGCGCGGCGACGATAGGTTCAAGGCCATAGGTAAGATCGTACAGAAGTTCGAGGTTTTCTTCCGCCACGACATCGTCACAAAGCGCGATGGCGGCTTTGGCGTCCCGTTTCCGCTTGGCTGGCCAATAGGCCGGGTGGTCCTGAAGCTTGAAGGAATCCGAGTCCCACGGCGCATTCACTAGGATTTTCGGAAAGTCCGCTGACCACGGGACGCGCATATTCCACCCTGATTAAGATTCGGGCGGGACGTTACCAGCGGTTGTGCAAAGCAGCCACACGCCATTGGCAGGACGATCCAATTAACCAAGCGATTTCTTTCAGGGTCATTTTTCAAACTGACCCACTACCCGCCCTTGACTCCTGGAACAAAAAAGGAACAATGTTCCTCATATGTTCTCATATCGGAGTCGGGTTCATGTTGAGGTTGTTCGTGGAAGAAGCGGCGGCGCTGGCATCGATTTCACTGTTTATCGGCATGATTGCGGTCTGGGCGCAGGTGATTCCCCAGCTCTGAAATGAGCTGATGGAACCGACCTTTTGCGGGTCAGGAAATGCCTGCTGGGGAAAAGCCGGATGGCGGGCGCGCCGGTCGCGTTCCGCGTGGACTCTGCAGGGCCAAGGCATCACCATTGCGGCGCGCGAGTCGGCATTCGCGGGAGGCTTTTGCTTTCCCGAGCGCCTGACGAACGCTCCCAGTTATCTTGCCAGAGCCCCGTAAGCAGCCATGCCCAGTGCCGGATTCGTCCATCTTCACGTTCATTCGGCCTATTCGCTGCTGAAGGGTTCGATCAAGATCGCCAAGCTCGGCGAACTGGCCAAGGCGGACCACCAGCCGGCGCTGGCGCTGACCGATACCGACAACATGTTCGGGGCGCTGGAATTCTCCGACAAGATGGCGGGCTACGGCATCCAGCCGATCGTCGGCCTCGAGCTTGCGATCGATTTCGGCGACCAGGACCCCAATGCGCGCAACGTGCTGTCGGCAGCACCCTCGCGCATCGTGCTGCTGGCGTCGCGCGAGCGCGGCTATCGCAGCCTGATGCGGCTGAACTCGCGGGCATTCCTGGAAACGCCGATCCATCAATCGCCGCATATCAAGCTCGAATGGCTCGAGGGCGATTCGGAGGACCTGATCGCGCTGACCGGCGGTCCCGAGGGGCCGATCTCGCTGGCGCTGCATGCCGATCAGGCCGCACTCGCCGCGGCGCGCTGCGACCGGCTCGCGAATCTGTTTGGCGATCGCCTTTATGTCGAGTTGCAGCGCCACGGCATCGACAAGGAGCGCCGCGTCGAAAGCGGCCTGATCGATCTCGCCTATGCCAAGGGCCTGCCGCTGGTCGCGACCAACGAGCCGTACTTCGCCGCCAATGACGACTACGAAGCCCATGACGCGCTGCTCTGCATCGCCGGCGGCAAACTGATCGCCGAAACCGATCGCGAACAGCTCACGCCCGATCATCGCTTCAAGACCCGCGCCGAGATGGCGGTGCTGTTTGCCGATATTCCGGAGGCGCTGGCCTCCACCGTCGAGATCGCCGAACGCTGCTCGTTCCGGCCGATGACGCGCAAGCCGATTTTGCCGCGCTTCACCGTCGGCGCCGAATCGGGATCCGACGCGGTGAGCGAGGAGGCCACCGAGCTGAAGCGTCAGGCAGAGGAGGGGCTCGCCCGGCGGCTTGCGGTCCACGGCCTGTCGCAGGGCACCACGGAAGAGGATTACCAGAAGCGTCTCGCCTTCGAGATCGACGTCATCAACCGCATGAACTATGCGGGCTACTTCCTGATCGTTTCCGACTTCATCAAATGGGCCAAGGCCCATGACATTCCGGTCGGTCCGGGCCGCGGCTCGGGCGCGGGATCGCTGGTCGCCTATGCGCTGACCATTACCGACCTCGATCCGATCCAGTTCGGCCTGCTGTTCGAGCGCTTCCTCAATCCGGAACGCGTGTCGATGCCGGACTTCGACATCGACTTCTGCCAGGACCGCCGCGGCGAGGTGATCACTTACGTGCAGGAACGCTACGGCCGCGACCAGGTGGCCCAGATCATCACCTTCGGTACGCTGCAGGCGCGCGGCGTGCTGCGCGACGTCGGCCGCGTGCTGCAGATGCCCTACGGGCAGGTCGATAAATTGACAAAACTGGTGCCGCAAAACCCCGCGGCGCCCGTGACCTTGGCGGCGGCGATTGCCAGCGAACCGAAGCTGCAGGCGTTCCGCGACGAGGACGCGGTGGTGGCGCGCGCCTTTGACATCGCCCAGCGCCTCGAAGGCCTGACCCGACACGCTTCGACGCACGCCGCCGGCATCGTGATCGGCGACCGCCCCTTGAGCGAGCTGGTGCCGCTCTATCGCGATCCCAAATCCGATATGCCGGTGACCCAGTTCAACATGAAATGGGTCGAGCCGGCGGGCCTCGTCAAATTCGACTTCCTCGGCCTGAAGACGCTCACCGTGCTCGATGTCGCGGTCAAGCTGCTCAAGCAGCGCAACATCCACATCGATCTGGCGACGCTGCCGATCACCGATGCCGCGAGTTACCAGATGCTGGCCAAGGGCGACGTGGTCGGCGTGTTCCAGGTGGAAAGCCAGGGCATGCGGCGGGCGCTGGTCGACATGCGCCCCGACCGTTTCGAGGACATTATCGCGCTGGTGGCGCTCTATCGCCCCGGCCCGATGGCGAACATTCCGACCTATTGCGCGCGCAAGCATGGCGACGAGGAGCCGGAATACCTGCACCCGATGCTCGAGCCGATCCTTAAAGAGACCTTCGGCGTCATCATCTACCAGGAACAGGTGATGCAGATCGCCCAGGTGATGGCCGGCTATTCGCTTGGCGACGCCGACCTGCTGCGGCGCGCGATGGGCAAGAAGATCCGCGCCGAGATGGAAAAGCAGCGCGCGATCTTCATCGCAGGTGCTGTGAAGAACGGCGTGCCGAAGGGGCAGGCCGATACGATCTTCGAACTGCTGGCGAAATTCGCCGACTACGGCTTCAACAAGAGCCATGCCGCCGCCTACGCGCTGGTGTCCTATCACACCGCCTACATGAAGGCACACTACCCGGTGGAGTTTCTGGCGGCGTCGATGACGCTCGAACTCAACAACACCGACAAGCTCTCGGAATTTCGCGCCGAGGCGCAGCGGCTCGGCATCAAGGTCGAGGCGCCCAATATCAATCGCTCGGGCGCGACCTTCGAGGTCAGCGACAACACGATCTATTACGCACTCGCCGCGCTGAAAGGCGTTGGTCCTGCGGCGGTCGAACTCATTGTCGAGACCCGGCGGGAAGGGGCATTCACGTCGCTGGCCGATTTCGCCGCGCGCGCCAACCCACGCGCGATCAACAAACGGGTGATCGAAAGCCTCGCTGCGGCCGGCGCCTTCGATACCCTGGATGCCAATCGTGCGCGGGTATTTGGCGGCGCGGAAGCCATTCTGGCCGCTTGCCAGCGCAGCCATTCGGCCGCGACGCTCGGGCAGAACGACATGTTCGGCGGCGCGTCGGACGCGCCGACCATCATGCTGCCGCAGCTCGAGCCGTGGCTGCCGGCCGAAAAACTCCGCCGCGAATACGACGCCGTCGGCTTCTTCCTGTCCGGCCATCCGCTCGACGATTACGCCACCGTGCTGAAGCGGCTGCGGGTGCAGTCCTGGGCGGAGTTTTCGCGCGCCGTCAAAACCGGCGCCACCGCGGGCAAAGTCGCGGCCACCGTTGTCTCGCGCATGGAGCGGCGCACCAAGACCGGTAACAAGATGGGCATCATGGGCCTGTCCGATCCGACCGGCCATTTCGAAGCCGTGCTGTTTTCCGAGGGCCTTGCGCAATATCGCGACGTGCTGGAGCCGGGCGCTGCGGTATTGCTGCAGCTCGGCGCCGAACTGCAGGGCGAGGACGTGCGGGCGAGGATATTGCACGCCGAACCGCTGGATGACGCCGCGGCCAAGACGCAAAAGGGCCTGCGGATTTTCGTCCGCGACACCAAGCCGCTGGACTCGATCGCGCGGCGGCTGAACATGCCGGAAGCCGCTCCCCCGGCCGGCGCATCACGTACGCCTCAGGCGAAGCCTGCGCCCGCGCCTTCGGGCGGCGCCGACGGCGACGTCTCGCTTGTGATCATGCTCGACCTCGAAACCGAGGTGGAGATGAAACTCCCCGGCCGCTTCAAGGTCTCGCCGCAGATTGCCGGCGCGATCAAGGCGGTGGCGGGCGTGGTCGACGTCCAGACGCTTTGATGGAACCTGGCGGGCGTCAGCAAGCCGGTCGGGAGCCGGGTTGCTGGAACCGGATTTCATTCAAGTTTTGTTCAGATGGGCAGGCGCTCCATGTCCGTGTGTTTGAATCGCGACGGGACATCGGATCATGCGACTGACAGCAAGAGTGTCGATCTTTACGGTATGTCTGCTTGCGATGTCGGGGTTTCCGGCGCTCCTGAATTCCGCCTTCGCCCAGCAGCCGGAAAAGCGCATCGCACTCGTGGTCGGCAACGGCGCGTATGCGAAATCGCCGCTGGCGACCGCTGCCAATGACGCCGGCCTGATTGCGCAAACCTTGCAGGCGGCGGGTTTCGATGTGATCGGCGCCCGCGACCTCGATGGCGACACCCTGCGCAAGAGTTTCCGCGATTTCGTGCAGAAGGCTGAAGGCGCCGGGCCGGGCGCCGTGGCGATGGTTTATCTCGCCGGCTACGGGCTGCAGGTTGCCGGTGAGAACTATTTCGTGCCGGTCGATTCCGCGATCAACCGCGAGACCGACATTCCGATCGAAGCCTTGCGGATCGGCGACTATATCCGGCAGCTTGCATCGCTTCCACTCAAGGCCAGCATCGTCGTGCTGGATACGGCCCGGCAGCAACCCTTCGTCGAGGGGCAGATTGCAAGCGGCCTGGCGCTGGTCGAGGCGGATCCGCATATGCTGATCGCCTATAACGCGGCGCCGGGCACGGTCGCACCGCCGGAGCAGGGACCGTACGGCGCCTACGCCCAGTCGCTCGCCGAGATGATCCGCGCCGGCGGATTGCCGCTGCCGGAAGTTTTCAACCGCGTGCGGCTGCGCGTCAACGAAGCAACCAAGGGCGCGCAGGTGCCGTGGGATACGCAGAAGCTCGATGCCCCGTTCGTGTTCTTCGAGCGCGCGCCGGATGCGCCGGCGCAGGCGTCGCCGGATCAGGTCGCCGCTCTCCGCAACAAGCCGATCCGCGATCTCGGCGTGCAGGAGGCCTACACCGCAGCGGTCGAGCGCGACACGCTGCAAGGCTATGAGGATTTCCTGATCGCCTATCCCGGCGATCCACTGGCCAGACGCGTGCGCGCTATCGTCGCCGCGCGGCGCGAAGCGATCACCTGGGGGCGGACCTACCGGGCCGACACGCCCAATGCCTATTGGTCTTATCTGCGGCGCTATCCGCGCGGGCCACACGCCGGCGACGCGCGCCGTCGCCTTGCCATCCTCACCGCACCGCTGGAGCCGCCGCCGGCATTCGCGGTCATCGACTACGATGTAGCGCCGCCGCCGCCCGAAGAGATCGTCTATGTCGATCGCCCGGTGCTGTTCTTCAGCGATCCCGAGTTTGATTTTGCGCCGCCGCCACCGCCGCCGGTCTATTACCTGCCGCCGCCGCCACCGGATTTCATCGTGCTGGAGCCGCCGCCGCCACCGATCGGGCTTTTCATCCTGCCGCAGCCGCTGTTCGTGCCGATTCCAGTCTATGTTGTGGCGCCGGTCTATGTCGCGCAGCCGCCGAACAACATCATCTACGCCAACATTCACAATACGACCGTCATCAACACCGTCATCAACCAGCGGCCTCAGCCGGCGCCGGGAGGGCCCAACGCGCTCCCCTCCGCCAAAGGCGCGGTGCCCGCCGGCGCTACGCTCGTGCCACCTGCGGCCGCGCAAAAGGCCTCGCTGATCCAGCAGGGCAAACTGCCAATGCCTTTGAGCGCATCGATAAACCCTGCCGCGAAGGCCGGTACACCGGGGGCGCCGGTTGGCCAGATTGCCCCGGCGAATGCGTCGCAGCCTGCGAATGTGGCGCCGAACACGCTGCCGCAAGGCCATGCGTTGCCGAAGGCCAATTCGTTGCCGGCGTCCGGCGTCAAAGGCGCGCCGCCACCGCCGGCTGCAGGGACTTCGCCCGCGAACGCGACCAATCCCAGTGCGAAGCTGGCGCCGCAGCAGCCGGGAACGGCAGCTTCGCCAGCGGTTCCGAATGCACCTGCCGCCGGCACACCGAAAGGACCGACAGGGGTGACAGCCCTGTCGAAGCCGAACGGGCCGGGGGCGGACGCAAAGCCGAAGCTGAGGCCGGAAACCCTGAGCAAGCCGGCGACCGTTCAACCGCCATCCAAGCCCACGGCAGCGCTCCCGCCGAAGCCGACAATCCAGGCGGTGCCGAAACCTCCAATTCGGCCGGATACGCGCCGGGCGCCTCCGCCGCGTCCAGCTCCGCAGATGGCGAAGCCGGCACCGCCCCCACCGCCTCGGGTAGCTGCGCCGCCGCCCCGGATGGCTGCGCCGCCGCCCCGGATGGCTGCGCCACCGCCCCGGGTGGCTGCACCGCCGCCGCCTCCGCGGCCGGCTCCTCAGATCGCGCGGCCGGCGCCACCACCGCCGCCGCCGCGTCCGGCACCACCGCCACCACGTCCGGCGGCACCCGCAGCCAAAAAATGCCCGCCGAACGTTCCACGGTGCTGAGGCAAAGCGGTGCCGGTCAGAGCCGGATCTGACCGGGGCAGAGCAGGGTCGCCGACCCGAGGGGAACGGCGACCGCCGGGCGCAATCGTCGTCCCGCACGGGCATGAATGTCGTGGTTGTGCAATCCTAAGCCTGCGCCGGGTTATGGAGGTGACAGCGATGCCCCCATCGCGGCCGCGATCGTCGCCATGTCGTGCTCGGAAATCTCGAACAGCCCGAAGCGCAGTTGAAAGCCCCAATTGCGTTTCGCCGTCGTGAAAGCGAGCCGGCCGATCAGCGGCTTGATCGGCGCGTCTTCAGTGGCGCACCAACTGACATCGCGGCGAAACGGCATGAAGCCGCCGTCCATGCCAGCTTGATAGGGGGCGCCGTCGCGCACGATGCCGATCGCCGTAAACGACTGCAATTGATCCTTGCTGCGAAACACTGATGTCGGCGAGTAGTAGACCACGCCGTCGCCGGGCTGGATCCGCCGCAGCGGCGCGGCCTTGCCGTGACAGACCTGCATGAAGCCCTTGCTCCGGCCGATACGAACATGTTCGGCCGAAGCGACCGCAACCCAGTTCTTGGCAACCCAGTTCGTGGTCATGCGGCCTCCGGAGCAAACACGCGCAGCCGGTGCCCATCGGGATCGACGGCCACGAAGGTGTGGCCGAAATCCATGCGTTGGGGCTGCTGGATGATCGTCAGGCCGCGCCGTTTCCAGTCGGCAAACGTTGCCTCGACGGCGGCGGCGTCCTTGACCGTGAAAGCGACTTCGCTGGCGCCCGATTGCGATGTGGCGGCGGGCTCGACGGTTTGGCGTGACCACAATCCGAGCATCACGCCATCCGTCAGCGGCAGCATCGCAAAGGTGGGCGAGGTCTCGATGACGGGGCGGCCGAGCAGGTCCGCATAGAAGCCGGCGCTGGCCGGCGGGTTCTCGACATAGAGCAGGACAAAACTGAAGTTCGGCATGTGGCAGGTCCCTGGTTGAACATCCGTGGCCGGAGTCGCTGGGCGTGTCCGGCATGGGGTCAATCTAGGCGACGACACTGCCAAAAAGTGTCAGTAGTGAATGCTTCAGATCGAAGGGGGCTAGCGCTCCGGGATTCCTTCGGATGCGCGCCATTCCCGGAGCAACACCTGGCGGCGACGGGGATAGCGTTTGTCAGTGACCTGCACCTTGCTGATACGGTCGGTGCGGAAATGCCGAAAGCCATCGCGCAACTCACACCACGCCACGACCACGCGCACCCGGTCGAAGAATCCCAACGCGAACGGCCAGATGGTGCGCCTTGAATCGCGCCCGCTGCCGTCGAGATAGCCGATGCGTAATTTGTGCTCGGACCGAATGGCCGAGCGAATGACCGGCAGTTCGGCATCGCCGGCGGCGGTTACCTGGCCGGGTCCGATCAGAAGGCTCGACGTATCGATGTTGGTCTTCAGATCCGGCGGCAGCACGGCCGCGATCTTGGCCAGGGCGCTGCGCGCGGCGGTCTCAGGGCCGCATCGGCCCGGTCCGCGACCCATCGCGAGCCCAGCACGATCGCCTCGATCTCCTCCTCGGAAAACATCAGCGGCGGCAGCATGAAGCCCGGACGAAGCACGTAGCCGACGCCGGGCTCGCCATCGATATGCGCCCCCTGCGCGTTCAATGTTTCGATGTCGCGATAGAGCGTTCGCAGCGAAATTCCGAGCGAACCGGCCAGCACCGCACCGCTGACCGGACGACGATAGCCGCGAAGGGCCTGAACGAGATCGAGTAGACGCTGTGCGCGTGACATCGGAGCTATCAGTCGTTGAAGCAGGACGAGGCTATCACGGCATCCTGCCACTTTGTGTCAGCATGCCGAGCGCAATTTATCCGAAGCGACGCGAATCCATTTGCCGCCTCATGGCCTCTTACAGGCATCGCAACTGAACCGAGGACGGCTTCGATGAACCATTACCAACGACGCGACGACCTGACCCTGGTGCCTGACCTGGTTGGTCTTGCAGCCACCGAGGGACGCGCATTTCTGGCGTTCAACCATGCCGTCGAACGCGAGGACGGCGTCATTCCCCGCAAATACCGCGAGCTGCGCTCGGTGTCGCTTTCACCACCCAGTGCGCCTACTGCATCGATACCCATACGCGACATGCCGTTGCGTACGGCGCCAGCAAGCAGGAGATCGCGGAGGCTGCGTTTGTTGCGGCGGCCGTCAAGGCCGGTGGTGCGCTGGCGCATTCACTGCTGGCGTTACGGATTTTCGATCAGGAGAAGGGCGGTAGCGTGAGCGTCAGCGCCCGGCGTTAAGGTAATTAAATACCGTCACGTCGAGCGGACGGGTTTCGAAGTCCTTTGGATTCATGGATTTGGAGCGCAATCCTGATATTTTGATGCAGAAAGCTCATCGTCACCCCTGCTACTTTGCATGGGGTTGATTTCGATATTTGGATTGTCCCGGCACGGCGTTACCGAACAACCGCCGATCAGCCGGAAAAGCGGCCGTATTTCCTTGCTTATCGACAGAATCCGGCTATATACCGCGCCATCTCACACGGAAGCATGGCTCTCAAAGGCCGTCCGGTGGCAACCGGGCCATAAGGCTCGTCTGCTCACACGCTTCCGGAGGAACCAACCGGAGAATTGAACGATGTCGGTACCCGATTTTTCTATGCGCCAGCTGCTTGAAGCCGGCGTGCACTTTGGCCACCAATCCCACCGCTGGAATCCGAAAATGGCAGAGTTCATTTTCGGCGCCCGCAACAACATCCATATCATCGATCTCGCCCAGACCGTGCCGTTGCTGCATAAGGCGCTGACGGCGGTCTCGGACACCGTCGCCAAGGGCGGCCGTATCCTGTTCGTCGGCACCAAGCGCCAGGCGCAGGACGGCGTTGCCGAGGCTGCGAAGCGTTCGGCGCAGTACTTCGTCAATTCGCGCTGGCTCGGCGGCACGCTGACCAACTGGAAGACGATTTCGGGCTCGATCAAGCGCCTGCGTCACCTCGATGAGGTGCTCTCCTCGGGCGATGCCAACGCCTACACCAAGAAGGAGCGGCTGACGCTGCAGCGCGAGCGCGACAAGCTCGACCGTTCGCTCGGCGGCATCAAGGACATGGGCGGGCTT
Organism: Afipia sp. GAS231; assembly: GCF_900103365.1. Taxonomy (NCBI): domain Bacteria; kingdom Pseudomonadati; phylum Pseudomonadota; class Alphaproteobacteria; order Hyphomicrobiales; family Nitrobacteraceae; genus Afipia; species Afipia sp. GAS231. Next base: position 299,027 of record NZ_LT629703.1, on the reverse strand, counting down.
CCCGACATGATCTTCGTGATCGACACCAACAAGGAAGACATCGCGATCCAGGAAGCGCAGCGGCTCAACATTCCCGTTGCCGCGATCGTCGATACCAATTCCGATCCCAAGGGCATCACCTATGTCGTGCCGGGCAATGACGATGCCGGCCGCGCCATCTCGCTGTATTGCGACCTGGTGGCCCGCGCCGCCATCGACGGCATTTCGCGCGCCCAGGGCGAGTCCGGGATCGACACCGGCGCCTTCACCAAGCCGGTTGTTCAGGAAGAACTTCCGGCCGCACAGCCGACCGGCTTCCAGGGTCTGGCCGGCCCGCGCGGCACCGCCGACAACCTCAAGAAGCTCACCGGCGTGTCGGGTGCGATCGAGAAGAAATTCAACGATCTCGGCATCTTCCACTACTGGCAGCTCGCCGAACTCGACCACGCCACCGCGCACAAGATCGGCGAAGAGGTCGGACTTCCGAGCCGCGCCGATGGCTGGGTCGCCCAGGCCAAGACGCTGACCGCGGAAGCGGAATAACAGTATTACCGGGTGGCCGGCTTTGTCGGCCACCGGTTCATTTTCCCGATACGGCATCCCGGTAGCTGATAGCGGCACGGCGCAAAGCGTGCGCCGCGCCCGCGGCTAACAGGCAAGAAGGATATCCAACGATGGCAACGATCTCTGCTGGCATGGTCAAGGAACTGCGCGAGTCGACCGGCGCAGGCATGATGGACTGCAAGGCGGCGCTGACCGAAACCGCCGGCGACATGACGGCGGCGCAGGATTGGCTTCGCAAGAAGGGTCTGTCGAAGGCTGCCAAGAAGGCCGGCCGCGTTGCCGCTGAAGGCCTGATCGGCGCCGTGACCTCGGGCACCAAGGGCGTGGTCGTCGAAGTCAACTCCGAGACCGACTTCGTCGCCCGCAACGAGCAGTTCCAGGGCCTCGTCAAGATGGTCGCCCAGGTCGCGCTCAAGACCGGCGCCGACGTCGAAGCGATCAAGGCCGCCAAGGTCGGCGACGTCACGGTCGAGATCGCGATTTCGGACGCGATCGCCACCATCGGCGAAAACATGTCGCTGCGCCGTGCGGCCTTGCTAGAAGTCGGCAAGGGCGTGGTGGCGAGCTACGTCCATGGCGCGGTCATCGACGGCGCCGGCAAGATGGGCGTACTGGTGGCGCTCGAGTCCCCCGGCAAGACCGACGAACTCGCGGCCCTCGGCCGTCAGTTGGCCATGCATGTCGCCGCCACCAATCCGCTGGCGCTCGATCCGGCCGGGCTCGATCCCGTGACCGTGAAGCGCGAAAAGGACGTGTTGGCCGACAAGTATCGCCAGCAGGGCAAGGCCGAGAACTTGATCGAGAAGATCGTCGAGTCCGGTCTGAAGACCTATTACAAGGAAGTCTGCCTGCTCGAGCAGGCCTTCATCCACGATACCGGCAAGTCGGTGGCCCAGGCGGTCAAGGAAGCCGAAGGCAAGGTCGGCGGACCTGTGAAGATTACCGGCTTTGTGCGCTATGCTCTCGGCGAGGGAATCGAAAAGCAGGAATCCGATTTCGCAGCCGAAGTCGCGGCGGTCAGCGGCAAGAAATAACCGCTGTCAGAACAGGCTTCCGGCGCCTTTCGCGCCGGGAGTTGTCTGCGCGGGACAAGGAAGCGAGTAGCAATGGCTGAGCCGGTCTACCGTCGCGTCGTGATCAAGCTCTCGGGCGAATTTCTCGCCGGCAGCCAGTCCTTCGGCATCGACCAGCCCACCATCGACCGCGTTGCCGACGACCTGATTGCTGCGAAGAAGCTCGGGGTTGAGGTCGCCGTCGTGATCGGCGGCGGTAATATCTTTCGCGGCGTCGAAGTGTCCTCCCGCGGCGTGTCGCGCCCCACCGGCGACACCATGGGCATGCTCGCCACCATGATGAACTGCCTGGCGCTGGAAGCGGCGATCGAGCGCAAGGGGACGCCGGCGCGGACCCTGTCGGCGTTCGTGATGCCGGAGGTGTCCGAGCTGTTCACCCGCAGTGCAGCGCACAAATACCTTTCCGAGGGACGAATCGTGCTGCTCGGCGGTGGAACCGGCAATCCCTTCTTCACCACCGACACCACCGCGGTGCTGCGGGCGGCCGAAATTGGCGCCGAGGCGGTGCTCAAAGCCACCAATGTCGATGGCGTTTACAGCGCCGACCCCAAAAAGGACCCGTCAGCCAAGCGTTTCGACCGCCTGACGCATTCGCAGGCCATCGAAGGTAGTTACAAGGTGATGGATGCAACCGCATTCGCCCTTGCCCGCGAGACGTCGCTGCCTATCATCGTATTCTCGATCGCCGAGCCGGGTTCGATCGGCGCGATCCTGCGCGGTACCGGCCACGGCACGGTCGTCGCCGGCTGAAACGCCGGTAGTGCTTCTAACCGCCGGCGCCAGGATGCCGGCGGCAGGTTTTCTTGAGGAGGGGAGAGCGTTATGCCCACGCCAGGTTTTGACATCAACGAAGTGAAGCGCCGCATGCAAGGCGCCACCCAGGCACTCAAGCACGAACTCGGCGGTCTGCGCACCGGCCGCGCGGCGGCGTCGATGCTGGAGCCGGTGCAGGTGGAAGCCTACGGTTCGCATATGCCGCTCAACCAGCTTGCCACCGTCAGCGTGCCGGAGCCGCGGCTTCTGTCCGTGCAGGTCTGGGACAAGTCGATGGTCAAGGCCGTGGAGAAGGCGATCGTCGATTCCAACCTCGGCCTCAGCCCCGCCACCGAAGGGCAGGTGCTGCGCCTTCGGATTCCGGAGCTCAACGAGGAGCGCCGCAAGGAACTGGTGAAGGTCGCGCATAAATATGCCGAAGCGGCCAAGGTCGCCGTTCGCCATGTCCGTCGCGATGGCATGGACACCGTCAAGAAGCTCGAGAAGAATCACGAGATTTCCGAAGACGATCAGAAGCGCCTCGACAACGACGTGCAGAAAGCCACCGACGCCATGATCGCCGAAATCGACCAGTTGCTGGCGGCGAAGGAAAAGGAAATCCTCACCGTTTGATAACGGAAGACCGAGACACTGCAATCGAGGCTTTGCGAGCAAGATTTGGCGATCAAGACTTTGGGACTGATCCTGGAATTCGAATGATGTCTAACGCCGCGGCCCCAGCAACGGAAGGATCGGATCGAACCGTTCCGTTGCATGTGGCGATCATCATGGACGGAAACGGGCGCTGGGCGGCGGCGCGCGGTCTGCCGCGTGCGGAAGGCCATCGCCGCGGCGTCGAGGCGTTGCGCCGCGTGGTGCGGGCTTCCCATGAACTCGGCGTGCTCTATCTGACGATCTTTTCATTCAGCTCGGAGAACTGGTCGCGGCCGGCGACTGAAATCGGCGATCTGTTCGGCCTGCTGCGCCGCTTCATCCGCAATGATCTGGCGACACTGCATCGCGACGGCGTCCGCGTCCGCGTGATCGGCGAGCGGGAAGGGCTGGATGCGGATATCTGCGCGCTGCTGAACGAAGCCGAAGAGCTGACCAAGGCCAACAGCAAGCTCAATCTGGTGGTCGCGTTCAATTACGGATCGCGCCAGGAGATCGCCAAGGCAGCCCAACGGCTGGCGCGCGAAGTGGCCGAAGGCAAGCGCGACGCCGCGTCGATCGACGCCGACCAGCTCGGGCAATATCTCGATGCGCCCGACATTCCCGATCCCGACCTGATCATTCGCACCAGCGGCGAACAGCGGCTGTCGAACTTCCTGATGTGGCAGGCGGCCTACAGCGAACTCGTGTTCGTGCCGATCCACTGGCCGGATTTCGACAAGGCCGCGCTCGAAAGCGCGATTGCCGAATACGCCAGGCGGGAACGCCGTTTCGGCGGTCTGGCCGCGAAAACCGGCTCGTGACCGAGAACGACGCCGCGCCGGCGGCAGCGGAAGCCGCGCCCGAATCCAGTTCGCGCAACCTCCTGATGCGAGTTGTGGTGGCCGCGGTATTGATCCCGTTGGCGGTGGCGATCGCCTATGCCGGCGGCTGGCTGTGGACCGCACTGGTCACGGCGGCCGCCATTGGCCTGTTCGTGGAATGGCTGGCGGTGGTCGGCCTTGCGGCGCTGGCGTTGAGCATCAGAGGCGGCGTTGCGCTGGCGATTGGCGGGATTTGCTTCGCGGTTGGACGGATCGATGCCGCCTTGATTGTGCTCGCGATCGGGCTCGTCGCGGTCGCTGCAACGGCGCCGGACCGGCGAGGCTGGGCGGCGGCGGGATTTTGCTACGCGGCGGCTGCCGAGATCGCCTCGGTGCTGCTGCGTCTCGATCCCGTCAAAGGCTTTGCGGCGCTGATGTTCGTGTTTTTCATCGTCTGGGTCACCGATAGCGGCGGCTATTTCGCCGGGCGCGGCATCGGCGGCCCCAAACTCTGGCCGAGCGTCAGTCCAAAGAAGACCTGGGCGGGGGCGGTGGGCGGTTTTGCCACCAGCCTGGCCGTGGCGTGCGGATTTGCGGCCTTCGATCTCGGCAGGACCGTCCCGCTGCTGGTCTCGGCCGCCATCCTCTCGGTCGCCTCGCAGCTTGGCGATCTGTTCGAATCCGCCGTGAAGCGGCGTTTCGGCGTAAAGGATTCCAGCCACATCATTCCCGGCCATGGCGGGTTGATGGACCGGCTGGATGGGTTTGTCGCAGCCGTCGTTCTGGCGGCAGTTTTCGGGTTCCTGCGCGGTGGTGCCGATGGCGTCGGCCGCGGTCTTATGGTTTGGTGAAACGATGAGCGCAGTTCCATTGCGTAACAACAAGGCCGCGGCTTCCGCCGTGCGTACGGTCACGGTCCTGGGCGCTACCGGGTCGATCGGCGACAGCACCATGGATTTGCTGCGGGGCGCGCGCGACCGCTATCAGGTCGAGGCGCTGACGGCGAATTCCAACGTCGAGGGACTTGCAAAACTTGCGAAGGAATTCGGGGCGCGGTTTGCGGCGATCGCGGATCCTGCACGGCTCGGCGAGTTGAAGGCCGCTCTCGCTGGCACCCGCACCGAATGCGGCGCCGGCGAAAGCGCGATCATCGAAGCCGCCGCGCGTCCCGCCGACTGGGTGATGGCGGCCGTCAGCGGCGCCGCCGGATTGAAGCCCGCGCTGGCGGCGGTCGATCGCGGCGCTTCGGTTGCGCTTGCCAACAAGGAATGCCTGGTTTGTGCCGGCGATTTCTTCATGCAGCGCGCCGCCAAGGCAGGGGCCTGCATCCTGCCCGCGGATTCCGAACATAACGCGTTGTTTCAGGCGCTTTCGTCCGGCAACCGCGATGAACTGGTGCGGGTGATCATCACCGCGTCCGGCGGGCCGTTCCGCACCTGGGCCGCCGCCGATATCGAGCAGGCGACGCTGGCGCAGGCGTTGAAACATCCGAACTGGAGCATGGGCCAGAAGATCACGATCGATTCGGCCTCGATGATGAACAAGGGCCTCGAGGTCATCGAAGCCTCGTATCTGTTTGGCCTGAGCGCCGACGAGATCGACGTGCTCGTGCATCCGCAGTCGATCGTCCACGGCATGGTCGAGTTCTCCGACCGCTCCGTGGTCGCCCAGCTCGGCGCGCCCGACATGCGGATTCCGATCGCGCATTGCCTCGGATGGCCGAATCGAATCGTCGGCCCCTCAGCGCGGCTGGATCTGGCCAAGATCGGCTCGCTGACATTCGAGGCGCCCGATTTCGTCCGGTTTCCGGGGCTGCGGCTGGCCTATGATGCCCTGCGCGCCGGCGGCGGCGCGACCACGGTATTCAACGCTGCCAACGAAGTGGCGGTGGCTGCTTTCATCGCCGGCCAGATCAAATTCGGGGCGATCGCGCGCCTTGTCGAAGCCACCATCAACGACTGGATTCGCTCCGGGAATCTCGCGCCTTTGACCTCGGCGGACGACGCGATTTCCGTTGACCATGCCGCGAGAAATAAAGCTGCCTCCCTATTGCCTCAAATTGCCTTAAAGGCATCCTAGAGGGTTAAGGACGGGGCTACCGGCTCGCGTCGAGGGGAAACGAATGATCGAGTTTTTTCTACATAGTTTCAATACGTTGGGCCATGGGCTCATCGGTTACGCCATTCCCTTCCTGTTCGTCCTGACCATCGTTGTTTTCTTCCATGAGCTCGGCCACTTTCTGGTCGCCCGCTGGGCGGGCGTGAAGGTGTTAACGTTCTCGCTCGGTTTCGGGCCGGAACTCGCAGGGTTCAACGACCGCCATGGCACCCGCTGGAAGATCTCCGCGATCCCGCTCGGCGGCTATGTGAAGTTTTTCGGCGACGAATCGGAGGCCTCTACGCCGGCCTCGGCCGAGACGCTTGCCAACATGACCGAGGAGGAGCGGGCCGGCTCGTTCCATCACAAGAAGGTCGGTCCGCGCGCCGCGATCGTCGCTGCCGGCCCGATCGCGAATTTCATCCTCGCGATCGTGATCTTCACCTGCCTGTTCACGTTCTTCGGCAAGCCCTCTACCACCGCGCGCGTCGACAAGATCGAAACAGGCAGTGCGGCTGAACGCGCCGGCTTCGAAGTCGGCGACGTCGTCACGGTGATCGATGGCGCCGTTATCGGCAGCTTCTCCGACATGCAGCGGATTGTCAGCATTCATGGCGGCGATACCCTGAACTTCACCATCAAGCGCGGCGATTCCACCGTGCAGTTGCGCGCGACGCCTGAGCAGCGCGAACAAAAGGACTCGTTCGGAAACGTGCATCGGCTCGGTATTTTGGGCATTACCCGTGCGACCAACCCGGGCGATGTCGTGACCGAGCGGGTCAACCCCGCGACCGCGCTCTGGCTCGGCGTCAAGGAGACCTGGTTCGTGGTCGACCGGACGCTGGCCTATATCGGCGGCGTCTTCACCGGCCGCGAAGCCGCCGATCAGGTCGGCGGTCCGCTGCGGATCGCCCAGATCTCCGGCCAGGTCGCCACCATCGGCCTTGCCGCCCTGATTCACCTCGCGGCGGTGCTGTCGATCTCGATCGGCCTGTTGAATCTGTTTCCGGTGCCGCTTTTGGATGGCGGTCACCTTTTGTTCTATGCGGTGGAAGCCGTGCGGGGGCGTCCGTTGTCGGAGCGGGCCCAGGAGATGGGCTTCCGAATCGGGTTGGGGTTGGTACTGATGTTGATGGTGTTTGCGACCTATAACGACATTCTGCATCTGGCGGCATCGTGAAGCGGCTTTTTTGTGACGTTGCCCATTGGCAACGTCTTGGAATGAAAATGGAATCGCACGGCGATGCGCGGTTTGCCGCTCCGGCTAAATTGGCTACAAGCAGTGCAGCAAATGGGAATCTGTCGGTTCGTAGGGGTGCGGGCCGGCATCGGGATGATAAGGGCGCTTTGCGCATGATGTTTGGAATGCGAGTGCGGGGCGGCTTGTTGGCTACCCTGATCATGTTCGCCGTGCCGGCGGCTGCCACGCTCGGCAGCGTGCTTATGTCTGCGCCGGCTGCGGCCCAGACCGTGGCGTCGATTGCGGTTGAGGGTAACCGGCGCGTCGAGATCGAGACCATCAGGTCCTATTTCAAGCCGGGTCCCGGCGGCCACCTCGGGCAGGCCCAGATCGATGACGGCCTCAAGGCGCTGATCGAGACCGGCCTGTTCCAGGACGTTCGAATCAACCAGGCTGGCGGCCGGATCGTCGTAGTCGTGGTCGAAAACGCCGTGATCGGGCGCATCGCTTTCGAAGGCAACAAGAAGGTCAAGGACGAGCAGCTTTCGGCGGAAATCCAGTCCAAGCCGCGCGGCACCTTCTCGCGGCCGATGGTTCAGTCGGATGCCCAGCGTATCGCCGAAATCTACCGGCGTTCGGGCCGCTATGACGTGCGCGTCACGCCTGAAATCATCGAACAGCCCAACAACCGCGTCGATCTCGTCTTCACGATTACCGAAGGCGGCAAGACCGGCGTCAAATCGATCGAGTTCATCGGCAACCAGGCCTATTCGGCCTATCGCCTCAAGGACATCATCAAGACCCACGAATCCAACCTGCTGAGCTTCCTCGGCGGCGCCGACGTCTACGATCCCGACCGGGTCGAGGCCGATCGCGACCTGATTCGCCGCTTCTATCTCAAGCACGGCTTTGCCGACGTGCAGGTGGTGGCCGCGCTGACCGAATACGATCCGGAGCGGAAGGGCTTCCTCGTTACCTTCAAGATCGAGGAAGGCCAGCAGTACCGCGTCGCGTCGGTCGATTTCGCGACCAGCATCGGCACGCTCGATGCGACCTCGATGCGTGGCTTCAGCCGCGTCTCCGTCGGTTCGCTCTACAATGCCGAAGCGCTGGAAAAATCGGTCGAGGAGATGCAGATCGAAGCCTCGCGGCGCGGCTATGCGTTCGCCGTGGTGCGCCCGCGCGGCGACCGCAACTTCGAGCAGCACACCGTCTCGATCGTCTTCTCCATCGACGAAGGTCCGCGGACTTATATCGAGCGCATCAATATTCGCGGCAACACCCGTACCCGCGACTACGTCATCCGCCGTGAATTCGACCTTTCCGAAGGCGATGCCTACAACCGCGCGCTGGTCGATCGTGCCGAACGCCGGCTGAAGAATCTCGACTTCTTCAAGAGCGTGAAGATCGTGACCGAACCCGGTTCGTCGACCGATCGCATCATCCTGATCGTCGATCTGGAAGAAAAGTCGACCGGCGACTTCTCGGTATCGGGCGGCTATTCGACGACCGACGGTGCGCTCGCCGAAGTCAGTATTTCCGAACGCAACTTCCTCGGCCGCGGCCTGTTTGCCAAGGCATCGGTAACCTACGGCCAGTATGCGCGCGGCTACTCGTTGTCGTTCGTCGACCCGTACCTGCTGGATTACCGCGTCGCGCTGGGTCTCGACCTGTTCCAGCGCCAGCAACTGGCCAACAGCTACATCGCCTACGGCACCAAGACGCTCGGCTTCAGCCCGCGGCTCGGCTTCAGCCTGCGCGAAGATCTCGCTTTGCAGCTGCGCTATTCGATCTATCAGCAGGAAATCCAGCTGCCGAGTACCTTGGCAAATTGTAACAACAATCCAAACAACGGACTGCTCGCCTTCAATCCGACCCCCGCCTATGCGGCGTTGAACGGACTTCCGAACGGGGGCACGGCCACCGCAGGGGGCCAGACCGCCACCGACACGTCGGGCACCGGCCTGTGGTGCTTCAGCGATGGCGAAGCTTCGCTGCCGGTCCGCAAGGAACTGCAGAGCGGCCGGACACTGACCTCGTCGGTTGGCTACTCGCTGAACTACAACACGCTCGACAACAACAAGAACCCGACCGACGGTCTGTTGATCGACTGGAAGCAGGACTTCGCCGGCCTCGGCGGCGATGTGAAGTACATCAAGTCGGCGATCGACGCGAAGTACTACACGCCCCTCGTCGCCGACATCGTTGGCTTGATCCACGTTCAGGGCGGCATGCTCAACCAGTTCGGCAACACCGAACTGCGGATGCTCGATCACTTCCAGATGGGTCCGAACCTCGTCCGCGGCTTTGCGCCGAACGGTATCGGCCCGCGCGATATCAACCCCTTCGGTACCGGCGACGCGCTCGGCGGCACCAAATACTGGGGCGTGTCGGCGGAATTGCAGATGCCGTTCTGGTTCCTGCCGAAGGAAGTCGGCCTCAAGGGCTCGGTCTATGCCGACGCCGGCGGACTGTATGACTACAAGGGTCCGACGTTCTGGGACGCGACCGGCGAAAGAAATACGCCCGGCTGCCGGCCTGCGCGGACGCTCTCGCCGACCGACTCCGGCACCTGTCTCGGTCTCCAGTATGACAGCGGCAATGTCGTCCGGACCTCGGTCGGTGTCGGCTTGATCTGGGCGTCGCCGTTCGGTCCGCTGCGCTTCGATTATGCGGTTCCGCTCACCAAGGGACAGTTTGACCGCGTGCAGCAATTCAAGTTTGGCGGCGGAACATCGTTCTAACTCCGATTACCGGCCGGACTGCGACGGGTGGAATGGCGCAGCCGATATTCTTCAAGCAACCTCCTTCGTCGACGCTGGCCGAGATCGCCGCGCTGACGAAGGCGGTATTGGTTGACCCGGCGCTGGGCGACCGGAAGATCAGGGGTTTGGCTTCGCTGGACGAAGCAGGCCCCATGCATCTGGCGTTCTTCGACAACCTCAAATATGCCGACGAACTCAAGGCGACCAAAGCCGGCGCCTGCCTGGTCAGCCCGCGTTTCGAAGCGCGAGTTCCGGCCCATGTCGCGGTGCTGCGTGCCGCGCAACCGTTCCGCGCCTTCGTCAACCTCGCGCGCGAATGGCACGCCGACGCGCTGCGCCCGCAGACCTGGTTCGACAATGACGGCATCGCGCCGTCGGCCATCATCGACGCGTCGGCCCATCTGGAAGACGGCGTGATCGTCGATCCGCTGGCGGTGATCGGCCCGCGGGTCGAGATCGGCGCCGGTACCGTGATCGGCGCGGGCGCCGTGATCGGCGCCGACGTCAGGATCGGCCGGGACTGCAATGTCGGCGCGCACACCGCGATCCAGTTTGCGCTGATCGGCAACAACGTTCTGATCCATCCCGGCTGCAACATCGGGCAGGACGGCTTCGGCTTCATCTTCTTCGGCCCCGACGGCCATCAGAAGGTGCCGCAGACCGGCCGCGTCCTGATCCAGAACCATGTCGAGGTCGGCGCCGGCACGTGTATCGACCGCGGCAGCCTGCGCGACACCGTGATCGGCGAGGGCACCAAAATCGACAATCAGGTCCAGATCGGCCACAATGTCACCATCGGCAGGCACTGCCTGCTCGCGGCCCAGATCGGGCTCGCGGGCAGCCTGACGATCGGTGACAATGTCGCGCTCGGCGCCAAGGTGGGTATCAACAACCACCTCAAGATCGGCGACGGCGCCCAGGTCACCGCGATGAGCGCGGTCAAGGACGATATTCCACCCAACGGCCGCTGGGGCGGTCATTTTGCCAAGCCGACCAAACAATGGTTTAGGGAGATCATTGCGGTGGAGCGGCTGGTGCGCGACGCTGCGGCCGACACCAAGGACGAGGGACGGGAATGACGGAGGAGGCACCGGTCAGGTTTGCGCTCGTGGATATCAACGAGATCCTCAAGACGCTGCCGCACCGTTATCCGATGCTGCTGATCGACCGGGTGAAGAATATCCGGACCGATTACAGCGGTATCGGCATCAAGAACGTCACCTTCAACGAGCCGCCGTTTCTCGGGCATTTCCCGGACCGGCCGGTCTATCCCGGCGTGATGATGATCGAGGCGATGGCGCAAACCGCAGGGGTCATCGGCATCAAGTCGGTCGAGGGTACGGAGAAGCCGCGCGCGGTTTATTTCCTCACCATCGACAAGTGCAAGTTTCGCAAGCCGGTGATGCCCGGCGATACCATCGAGTACCACATGCGCTCGATCGGCCGCCGCAAGGCGATGTGGTGGTTCCACGGCGATGCCAAGGTGGATGGCACCGTGGTCGCCGAGGCCGATGTCGGCGCGATGCTGACGGACTGAGGCTCGCACGAACGCTAGCTGTTCGGTGCCCGCGTTGTCGGACATTCGTAGCGTCCGTCCGGTGCCAACCCCCTGATGTTCTGATTGTAGAACTGGCCCATCGACGGCGCCGTCATGAAGCCGTCGAATGTTTCAGGCGGAAGTTCGCAAAAGCGATCGTAGCCGCTCTTGATGCCGACGATCATGGCGCGTTGCGCGCGATCGTAGCAGACGCGCTGGATCATGGTGCTGCGGTTGATATCCCGGCATTCGAACGTCCCGAGATCGATCGGTTTGCTGTTCCGCAGGTCCACCGTCTCCGTGCCGACCGGCGCGGTCAATAAGAACAGGATGAAGCTCGTTGCGGTTCGGATCATGAGGTCGCACGAAGAAGAGCCAAGGTTCAGATTCAATCAGAACCTTGGCTCCGGTCAAATCTGATTTTGTTCTCCTGGAACGAACAGGGGGCGCGTTTTCACGCTCTCATGCCGGCTTAACATTGTCTTACTGATGCGTTGCTTCGGCTTTCGATGTTGACGATTAATTTGCCGAGGTCGCGAGCGCGCGCGGTGTGCCCTTAGCTTCTCGACTCGTGTTTGGAAATCGATCGTATCCTTGCCGCGCGGTGCCAAGGCGGCTTCGCAACACGGCGTAACCATACGTCACTGGACAGCGCCGGAATGTCACGCTAACCAACGGAAAATACGGCACATTCCCCGACCCCTTACTCGCTTGAAGCGGACCTTTGGTTAATGAGCATGATCGACCCCACCGCGCGGATCGAAGATGGCGCCGTGATCGGCGAGGGCACCTCGATCGGTCCCTATTGCATCATCGGACCTAACGTCGTCATCGGCGCGAACTGCAGATTGATCGCGCATGTGCATATCACCGCGCAAACCACGATCGGCGCCGGCTGCACCATCTATCCGTTCGTCTCGCTCGGCACCCCGCCGCAAAGCCTGAGCTATCGTGGCGAGCTGACCCGGCTCGAGATCGGTTCCGGCTGCACCATCCGCGAATCCGTCACCATGAACGCCGGCACGGTGGCCGGCGGCGGCGTGACGCGGGTCGGCGAGCGCGGCTACTTCATGAACTGCAGCCATGTCGGGCACGATTGCCAGGTCGGCAATGATGCGATCTTCGCGACCTCGGCGACGCTGGGCGGCCACTGCGAGATCGGCGACTTCGTCTTCATCGGCGGGCTGTCGGCGGTGCATCAGTTCACGCGGATCGGACCGCAGGTGATGATCGGTGGCGTCTGCGGCGTGCGCGGCGATATCATTCCGTTCGGCCTTGCCAACGGCCAGTATGCGAGCCTCGAGGGCCTCAACATCATCGGCATGAAGCGCCGCAAGTTCACCAAGGAACGCCTCGCCAAGGTGCGATCGTTCTACCAGAAGCTGTTTCATGGTCCCGGCATCTTCGCCGAGCGCCTGGCCTCCGTGCAGCCGCAGGCCGCAGAGGATCCTGCGATCGCGGAAATCCTCGCCTTCATCGATCACGGCAAGCATCGCGCGCTGTGCCTTCCCGCCGACGATGGCAACAAGCACTGATGACGGGATCGCCGCAGCCATGACGTCAGCGGCCTCGGAAATTTCCTCGCCGGTCGGCGTCATTGCCGGTGGCGGCGCCATGCCGTTCGCGGTCGCGGATTCACTTCAGAAGCGCGGCATCGCGCCGGTGCTGTTTGCCTTGCGCGGCGCCTGCGATCCGGTTGGCGTCGCGCGCTTCCGGCATCACTGGATTTCGGTCGGACAACTCGGCCGCGCCATCAAACTGTTCCGCAGCGAGGGCTGCCGTGACCTGATCTTCATCGGCACGCTGCTGCGGCCGGCGCTCTCGGAAATCCGGCTGGACCTCGGTACGGTCCGCAGGATCGGCCACATCATGTCGGCGTTTCGCGGCGGCGACGATCATCTGCTGTCGGGGATCGGCCGCATCTTCGAACAGGACGGTTTTCGGATGGTCGGCATCCGGGAGGTCGCCCCGGATATTCTGATGCCGGAAGGAGCCATTGCCCGCGCGACCCCCGATCCGGCGGCCACCGCCGACATCGAGAAGGGACGGCAAGTGCTCCGCGCGCTCGGTCCCTTCGACATCGGGCAGGCCGTTGTCGTGATCGACGGTCACGTGGTGGCGGTCGAGGACATCGAGGGCACGGATGGTTTGCTGGCGCGTGTGGCGCGGCTGCGCGGTGAAGGCCGCATCCGTGCCAAGGCGGGCCGTGGCGTGCTGGTGAAGGCGCCCAAGAGCAGCCAGGATCTGCGCTTCGACCTTCCAACGGTCGGTCCGAAGACCATCGAGGGCGTTGCCGGTGCCGGCCTTGCCGGCATCGCTGTCATCGCCGGCCATACCATTGCCGCGGAATCGCAAGCCATGATCGTCGCTGCCGACAGAGCTGGCATTTTCATCCAGGGCCTGCCCGCGTGACGCCGGCGCGCGCAACCGCCGAGACCGGGCGGAATGTTTTTCTGATCGCGACGGAGGAATCCGGCGACCGGCTCGGCGCCGCCCTGATGAAGATCCTGCGCCAGCGCCTCGGCGGCGCGGTGCGGTTCGAAGGGGTCGGCGGCCGCGCGATGGCGCGCGAAGGTCTGGATTCGCTGTTTCCGATCGAGGAGCTCTCGATCATCGGGCTCGCCGCCGTCGTCAAGCAATTGCCGAAGATTCTGCGGCTGATCCGCCAAACCGCCGCCGCCGTGACCGAGGCCGCGCCGGACGTTCTCGTCATTATCGATAGTCCCGACTTTACCCACCGCGTGGCCCGACGCGTGCGCGCCCGCGATGCCCGGATTCCGATTGTCGATTACGTCTCGCCCTCGGTCTGGGCGTGGCGGCCGGGCCGGGCACGGGCGATGCGGACCTATGTCGATCATGTGCTGGCGCTGCTGCCGTTCGAACCTGAGGCCTATCGCCGGCTTCACGGCCCGCCGTGCAGCTATGTCGGGCATCCCCTGACCGAGCAACTGACCTCGCTGCGCCCAAACGCCGACGAGGCCAAGCGTCGCGACGCGCCACCGCCGGTGCTGCTGGTGCTGCCGGGAAGCCGCCGCAGCGAAATCCGCCACCACATGGCGGATTTCGGCCAGACGCTGGGCCGGCTGGCCGAGCAGGGCGTGGCGTTCGAACCGGTGCTGCCGACCATGCCGCATTTGCAAGGTGCGGTTGCGGATAGGATCAAAGGCTGGCCGGTGCAGCCCCGCGTCGTGATCGGCGAGCAGGAGAAGCGGGCGGCGTTCCGGATTGCGTACGCGGCGCTGGCGAAGTCCGGCACGGTGACGCTCGAACTGGCGCTATCCGGCGTGCCGATGGTCACGGCCTACCGGACCGGGGCGATCGAGGCCTGGATATTGCGGCGGGCGATCAAGGTGAATTCGGTGATCCTGGCCAACCTCGTCGTCGGCGAGAACGTCGTGCCTGAATTCCTGCAGGAAGACTGCACGCCCGAAAAGCTCGCGGCTGCGCTGCGCGAGCTGCTCGGCGATTCAGCGTTGCGGCGGAAGCAGGTCGAGGCGTTTGCCAAAATCGACGCCATCATGTCGACCGGCAACGCACCACCCAGCGTGCGGGCGGCCGACATCGTGCTCTCGACGATGCGAAAGTCGCGGCTGTAGCCGCGATACGAGGCAGTCCGCGGGCACTTGCCGAGGCTGCTGTAAACGCGCCGTAAACCCGGTGTAACGCTTGTAAACGCTGGTGAATCTCCTGAACGCTGGGGCGCGGCGAGGTGACAGACGAGCAGGTGTGAATGTTCACATCCCATCCCAACGGGTTGTCAGCCCTGGATGCTCAACCGCCTCGAACCACAGGAGATCGTCATGTCCCGCACTTCAACTTTCAAGTCGCTTCTCGCCGGCAGCCTCTTCGCACTCGCCATCTCCACTGGAGCTGCCGTCGCCGCTCCGCTGGGATTTTCGCTCAGCGTTCAGAGCAACGTTGTCGAGGCAGGGTTCGTGGCCTGTCAGGCCGGCACCCATCCCGGCTACGAAGGCAAGTATTGCTGGCCGAACCGTGCGAGCAGCTGCCCGCCCGGTTTCCATCTCGGTTACGAGGGCAAGTACTGCTGGCGGGATTAACGCCGGTGCAGCTCGGCGATGGCCGATCCGGTCCACCCAGCGATGTCAGATAGGCCGCCTTTGCGGGCGGCCTGTCGGCAACCCCAACCATATCACCCACAGGAGATAGACATGTTCCGCACATCCCGTTTTGTCGCGACCGGTTTTCTCGCGATCGTACTCGGTGCTACGGCTGCGATGGCCGGCCAGCCGGGCCGCGGCGCCGAGAGCTCGATCAACCCGCAAACGCTACCGCCAAGGGTCCTATCAAGGGTCCTATCAAGGGTCCTGCAGCAACAGGCCGGTATCGCGGTCGCCAGCAGCAGGATCGGATCAGGCTCGCGCGTCATGATCAACCCGCAACCGTTGCCGCCGAAGCAAAACGGCGCCTACGGCATCCGGTAGATGTTCAGCGTGGAACGCTGTGGGCAGAAAGACCCGCCAGCATTCACGGCTGCTACGATGTGCTCCGAAAAGCAGAAAGCCGGATGCGAGTGCATCCGGCTTTCCAAAGTCTCGTATCGATCGCGCCCGTTACTTGCGCTTGGCAATATCGACGTAATCGCGACGGGCGACGCCGGTGTAGAGCTGGCGCGGACGGCCGATCTTCTGCTGCGGATCCTCGATCATCTCGCTCCACTGGCTGATCCAGCCGACGGTGCGGGCGACCGCGAACAGCACGGTGAACATCGAGGTCGGGAAGCCCATCGCCTTCAGCGTGATGCCCGAATAGAAGTCGACGTTCGGGTACAGCTTGCGGTCGATGAAGTAGGGATCGCTCAGCGCGATCTTTTCCAGTTCCAGCGCCACCTTCAGCATCGGGTCGTCGCCATGGCCGGTCTCGGCCAGCACGGCGTGACACATCTTCTGCATGATCTTGGCGCGCGGATCGTAGTTCTTGTAGACGCGGTGACCGAAGCCCATCAGGCGGACTTCGCTGTTCTTGTC
Source organism: Afipia sp. GAS231 (assembly GCF_900103365.1). NCBI lineage: Bacteria > Pseudomonadati > Pseudomonadota > Alphaproteobacteria > Hyphomicrobiales > Nitrobacteraceae > Afipia > Afipia sp. GAS231. Next base: position 282,619 of record NZ_LT629703.1, on the reverse strand, counting down.
CTTCACCTTGGCGATGAATTCCGGAATCTTGTCGACCGAGCCGATGTCGGCCAGCATCGCCAGTGCGGCTTCGTTGGCGCCACCATGCGCCGGGCCCCACAGGCAGGCGATGCCGGCGGCGATGCAGGCGAACGGGTTGGCGCCGGATGAGCCGGCGATACGCACCGTCGAGGTCGAGGCATTCTGTTCGTGGTCGGCGTGCAGGATGAAGATCTTGTCGAGTGCGTCAGCCAGCACCGGATTGATCTTGTAGTCCTCGCAGGGCACCGCAAAGCACATGTGCAGGAAGTTCTCGGCGAACGAGAGCGAGTTCTTCGGGTACATGAAGGGCTGGCCAATGGTGTATTTGAAGGCCATCGCGGCCAGCGTCGGGACCTTGGCGATCATGCGCATCGAGGCGATCATGCGCTGCTTCGGATCGTTGATGTCGGTGGAGTCGTGATAGAACGCGGCGAGCGCGCCGACCGCGGCGACCATAATCGCCATCGGGTGGGCATCGCGGCGGAAGCCCTGGAAGAAGCGGGCCATCTGCTCGTGAACCATGGTGTGGTGGATCACGCGGCTGTCGAAATCCTGCTTCTGGGCCGCGCTCGGGAGCTCTCCGTACAGCAGCAGATAGCAGGTCTCGAGGAAGTCGCCCTTTTCGGCGAGCTGCTCGATCGGGTAGCCGCGGTATTCCAGAATGCCGGCGTCACCGTCGATATAGGTGATCTTCGACTGACAGCTTCCGGTCGAGGTGAAGCCGGGGTCGTAGGTGAACATCCCGGCCTGGCCGTAGAGCTTGGCGATGTCGATGACATCTGGCCCCACCGTGCCGCTGAGGATCGGAAAATCGTAGGTCTTGTTACCTACCGTTAGCGTTGCAGTCTTGTTGCTGGATTTTGCGTCCATCGTGAAGTCCCCGATGAAATCGTTGCGAAAACCGCGCCTGACCTGATGCCGTTCTTTAGGCAGATAACAAGGCAGGCCGGATGGTCTAGAAGGCGGCTTTCGAATGGGTAGCTTATTGCCCTGTGCACTGCAAGATGGACCCTGTCAGCCCGCTATCAGCACTTGGCAGGGGCTCATCCGGCCGCCTGATCGCCGAGCCGGGCCAGGCATTGATCCCGCCCCAGCACCGCCAAAACATCGAAAATACCCGGTGAGGTCGTGCGCCCGGTCAGGGCCACCCGAAGTGGCTGGGCAACGCCGCCCAGCTTGAGATTGTTTTGCTCGGCGAAATTCCGCATGGCGGCTTCGGTGGTCTCGGCGCTCCAGTCGGTGACCGCTTCGAGGGCGGTGCGGAGTTGGCCGATCAGGGCGCGGGTCTCCGGCGTCAGCAGGGCTAACGCCTTCGGCTCGATCTCGAGCGGACGGTCGGCAAAGATGAAGTAGGAGCCGGCGATCAGTTCGAGCAGCGTCTTGGCGCGCTCTTTCAAGCTCGGCATCGCCCGCAGTAATTGCGCGCGGGTGGTGTCGTTGAGCTTGGCCTTCAACTCTGCGCCGTCGGGGACGTAGTCCAGCACCTTCTCGAACTGGCTCACCAGCGTCTGGTCGTCAGCGTGGCGGATATAGTGGCCGTTGAGGTTTTCCAGCTTGGCGAAATCGAACCGCGCCGCCGACCGGCCTACGCCTGACAGGTCGAATGCGTCGATCATCTCCTGCGTCGAGAAGATTTCCTGGTCGCCATGGCTCCAGCCGAGCCGGACCAGGTAATTGCGCAGCGCTGCGGGCAGATAGCCCATGGCGCGGTAGGCCTCGACGCCCAGCGCGCCATGACGTTTCGAAAGCTTTGCGCCGTCGGGGCCGTGGATCAGCGGGATATGCGACATGTTGGGGATGTCCCACCCCAGCGCGTCGTAGATCTGCTTCTGGCGGGCGGCGTTGATCAGGTGGTCGTCGCCCCGGATTACATGGGTCACGCCCATGTCATGGTCGTCGACCACGACCGCCAGCATGTAGGTCGGATTGCCGTCGCCGCGCAAAAGCACGAGATCGTCGAGGTTCTCGTTCTGCCAGACCACACGGCCCTGCACCTGGTCCTCGATCACGGTCTCGCCGGTCTGCGGCGCCTTGAGGCGGATGGTGGGCTTCATGCCCGCGGGCGCCTCGGAAGGATCGCGATCTCGCCACAGCCCGTCATAGAGCCGGGTGCGGCCCTCGGCGCGCGCCTTCTCGCGCATCGCGGTCAGTTCCTCTGCGGTGGCGTAGCAATGATAGGCCTTGCCGCTGGCGAGCAGTTGCTCGGCGACTTCACGATGCCGGGCAGCGCGGCTGAACTGATAGATGACGTCGCCGTCCCAATCGAGCTCGAGCCATTTCAGGCCGTCGAGAATCGCGGCAATGGCCGGCTCGGTCGAGCGCTCGCGATCGGTGTCCTCGATCCGCAGCAGCATCTTGCCGCCGGTTTTCTTGGCGTAGAGCCAGTTGAACAAAGCGGTGCGGGCGCCGCCGATGTGGAGGAAGCCGGTGGGCGAGGGGGCGAAGCGGGTGACGACAGGAGTGTTCATTGACCGTGCGGGCTAAGGTGGCTATCGGCCGACCGTGTATCATGGCGGCGGGAGATTGTGCCAATGCTAATCCAGGTCGTTCATAGCCATCCGCTGACGGACAGCTATAACCACGCTCTGTTCCGGACCATCGTCGAATCGCTGCAGGACCGGCACCAGGTCGTCGCGACCGATCTTTATCGAGAGGGCTTTTCGCCTGTCATGACCGAGGCAGAGCGTCAGAGCTATTATCAACCGCCGTATGCCGAGGAGAAGGTGGCCGCTCTGACCCGGCAATTGCGGCAGGCCGACGGCATTATTTTCTGCTTTCCGCACTGGTGGTTCTCGATGCCGGCGATGCTGAAGGGCTATTTCGACCGGGTTTGGGCGCCAGGAACGGCATTTGCGCATGATTTGGATGGCGGACGCATCAAGCCCCTGCTAACCAACATCAAGCTGTTCGGCGTGGTGACGACCTATGGCTCGCCCTGGTGGCTCACCCGCATCGTGATGCAAGACCCCGGCCGCAAGGTGCTGTTCCGCGCCTTGAAGCCCATGTGCGGGCCCGGAGTTCGATCATTCTACCTGGCGCACTACGATATGGATCGATCGACGCCGGCCTCACGCCAAGCGTTTGCGGAACGCGTGCGTGCCAAAATCACCGGGCTTTGAGCTCATCGCGGATGGTTCGCCCGCGGCAAGAATGAAAGACGTAAGGGACTAAGGATGACGACTGAAACGACAACAGCCGAAGCGGGGCGCGATTTCATCCGCGACATCGTCCAGGCCGACCTCGACTCCAAAAAGCACAACCTGATCGTGACCCGGTTCCCGCCCGAGCCGAACGGCTATCTGCACATCGGCCACGCCAAATCGATCGCGCTCAATTTCGGCATCGCGCAGGAATTTGCCGGGCGTTGCCATCTGCGCTTCGACGACACCAATCCGACCAAGGAAGAGCAGGAATATATCGATTCCATCCAGGCCGACGTGCACTGGCTCGGCTACGACTGGGGAGCCGATCTGTTCTACGCCTCGGATTATTTCGAGCGGCTGTACGACTGGGCGGAGGGCCTGATCAAGGCCGGGCACGCCTATGTCGACGACCAGTCGCAGGAGGAGATCCGCACTAGCCGCGGCACGCTGACGGAGCCCGGCAAGAACAGCCCGTTCCGCGAGCGCAACGTCGAGGAAAACCTCGATCTGTTTCGCCGCATGAAGGCCGGTGAATTCCCGAACGGCGCCCGGGTGCTGCGCGCCAAGATCGACATGGCGGCGGGCAATATCAACCTGCGCGATCCCGTGCTCTATCGCATTCTGCATGCCGAGCATCCGCGCACCGGCACCAAATGGTCGATCTATCCGAGCTACGATTACGCGCACGGCCAGTCGGACGCCATCGAAGGCATTACCCATTCGATCTGCACGCTGGAGTTCGAGGATCACCGCCCGCTGTATGAATGGCTGCTCGACAAGCTGCCGGTGCCGTCGAAGCCACGGCAGTACGAATTCGCGCGCCTGAACCTGACCTACACGCTGCTGTCGAAGCGCGTGCTGACCCAGCTCGTGCGCGACGGCCACGTCTCCGGCTGGGACGACCCGCGGATGCCGACGATTGCCGGCCTCAAGCGGCGCGGCGTGCCGCCGGCAGCGGTGCGCGAATTCATCAAGCGCATCGGTGTGGCGAAAGCCAACAGCGTGGTCGATGTCGGCATGCTGGAATTCTGCATCCGCGAGCTCCTCAACAAGACCTCGCAGCGCCGGATGGCGGTGCTGCGGCCGCTCAAGGTCGTGATCGAGAACTATCCGGAAGGCGAGAGCGAGGAGCTCGACGCCGTCAACCATCCCGACGATCCGGCGGCCGGCTCCAGGAAGATTTCGTTCGGCCGCGAGCTCTATATCGAGCAGGACGATTTCATGGAGAACCCGCCGAAAAAGTTCTTCCGGCTGTCGCCCGGCAACGAAGTGCGGCTGCGCTATGCCTATTTCATCAAGTGCCGGGAAGCGATCAAGAACGCCGCCGGCGAAGTGGTCGAACTGCGCTGCACCTACGATCCCGCGACCAAGGGCGGCAACGCGCCGGATGGGCGCAAGGTCAAGGCGACGATGCACTGGCTGTCGGCCAAGCAGTCGGTGCCGGCGGAAATCCGCGTCTACAACCAGCTATTCGCCAATCCGAACCCGAGTGCCGCGAATTTCGCCGCCGACCTCAATCCGCAGTCGCTGGAAATTCTGCCCGATGCGCGGATCGAGCCGTCGGTCGCATCAGACAATTCGAACGAGGTGATGCAGTTCGAGCGCCAGGGCTATTTCGTCCGCGACAAGGATTCCGCGCCCGGCAAACCGGTGTTCAACCGCACCATCGGCCTGCGCGACAGCTTTGCGAAGGAAGTCGCCAAGAGCTGAAGTTCTCTGACGGGATCATCTAATGAGCGCGACCGACGACATCGTCTCCGGCATCATGGCGAAATGGGCGCAGACCTTCAGCGGGTTCGATGCCGACGCGCAGGCGTCACTCTATTCGAACAACGCGCTGTTCTACGGCTCGAAGCCCACGCTCTACCGCGGCCGGGACGGCGTCGCGTCCTATTTCAACGGCTTGGCAAAATGGTCCTCGCGCGAGGTGGCGTTCACCGACGTTGTGGCGGTGCCGGCCGGGGACGATGTGATCAACGTCGCAGGCATTGCCAACTTCGTGATCGACAAGGGCGCCACCAACCTGTCGGTCAAGATCACCTGGGTGATCGTGCGCGAAGATGGCGACTGGAAGATCGTCAGCCATCATGTCTCGTCGAGGGGCGCGCTGATCTAGCGGGTCCCTGAAATTACTTCCGCTATCGGCGCAGCAACAGACATGGCCGGACTTGCTGCCGGTTTGACCCGGTCGCGTTTGACCCCAAATGCGAAATCAGCCAGCGCACCTATGTTGCAGCGCATCGTTTTCGCCTTTTAAAAATTGAATCGCTTTGAGAAGGCGAGTTGTGAAGGGGTACTCATATTACTGCGGGTTGCTGTGGCGCTTCGGCAACGCTTGTCGAAGAACTGGCCAAAGTCAGTGTATGACGATGACACAGACCTGAAATCAGATTAGGTAGAATCTACTGATAAATTATTTCTAGGCTATTTTGGGGACCGTCTATGAAATTTTCAAAGCTCGCACTTGCTGTCACGGTTTGCTCGGTCATCGGAATTGGCGCGGCATCTGCCGCCGATTTGGCCGCCCGTCCCTACACTAAAGCCCCCGCAATCGTTCCCGTCGCAATTTATGATTGGAGTGGGTTTTACATTGGCGGAAATGGCGGCTGGGGATCCAGCCGGAAATGTTTTGAGGACCAAATTGACTCGACTGGCCGCCGGACTCTTGGATCCGAAGGATGCCACGATGCAACGGGTGGCGTGGCCGGTGGTCAAGTTGGGTACCGCTGGCAGTCAAGTGCTTGGGTGTTCGGTGTAGAAGCTCAATATGATTGGGCTGACCTCAAAGGATCAAACATAAGCAATCAATTCTGTGTCGCAGGATTGTTCTGCACGACAGAAAACACCAAAATCAAGTCCCTTGGCATGTTCACTGGCCAAGTGGGTTATGCTGTAAACAATTGGCTTCTTTACGCGAAAGGCGGAGCGGCGGTTACCCAAGATAATTATTTCTCCACGCTCACGTTCGCAGGTGCTCCGTTTCGGGGTGGCGGAGCCTCGGATACTGCAAGTGAGACCCGTTGGGGTGGTGTTGTCGGTGCCGGTGTCGAGTTTGGTTTCGCTCCGCGATGGTCAGTCGCTGTTGAGTACGACCATATGTTTATGGGGACACACGGGGTCAATTTTTACAACACAAACCTTATCGGCAACCCATTCCTTACCGGAACGTTTAGCAGGAACGTAAATATTCGTCAGGACGTCGATCTGGTTACCGTTCGACTGAACTACACCTTTGGCGGCGGAGCAGTGGTTGCAAAGTACTGACAACCGCGCCCATTGACTAAACCAAAAGCCCCGGCCAATGCCGGGGCTTTTTTTGTGCTCAATTTGAGCTGTATGCTCGCGACGCATGAAGAGAAACCCAGAGGAGCAAAGCGCTGAGCAGGCAAGCAGCCGAGGCTGCGCTTGCTGCTGCCCAACAATTACCTGGCGGCCCCGAACGGATTGAGGCCCTTAAAAGGGCTGGATAACTTCGATACGAGGCTGACAAGCGAAGACGCTCGATTGAGCAATAGATTGATCGGAGCCATAAATTGCTTCGCGCAAAGACGACGTCATCGAATTATCGTTTCACTTTGGCGCGTCGCGTCGCGTCGTTTCGTTGCCATGCAATCCGTCGGCTATCGGGGCACACCGGACTCTGGTGCGCCGTCAGTCCGACAGATTCGTAGGTTTACAACCCGACAGGACGCGTTGCCCGAAAGCCGCCTAGCAGCCCCGGCAAATGCCGCGCATGGCGCGGGCGAGTGTTGCATCGTCCGACGTCATCGGCTCCAGCGGCTTCGATTGCTCGGCTTCGCGGGCCGCCTGCTGCTTCAGCCGGTCGGCGCGGGCCGCCTCCTGGCGCTGGTAGCAAGCCTCGCGTTCGGCCTTCTCCTGAACGAAACGGCATTGCTCGGGCGCAGCGTTCGCGGAAACGGAGGCGGCCGTCGCCAGCGGCAATGACAACGCAATTGAGAAGGCAATTGTTACGCAGGCCGCAAATTTCATGTCTCGCCCTTGATCCCAGTCCGAATCCTGTTCCACCCGACTGTACCGATAGTCGGGACCGGTTTCCTCAGGTTTCTGCATCCGTTCTGCTATCGCTGTGATGACACGTTCCGGTAGCTTTGCGCCCTGCAGGGCATCGCGGGTAGCGGGATGGCGGAGCAGGGCAATACGCCAGGTGGAAGGCGCGGCTATGCCGGGACGTGGCCGCCGCGCGCGGCGGTGCCGGCCGGCGGGTTTGCGCCGTCCGTGCTCGGCGCCTGGCCGCCGTTCATCGAGACATTGCGCCAATGGGTGCGCGCGGAGGCGGGCGCGGGCCGGCTGCTGCCCTGGGTGCCGGTCGCGTTCGGCACCGGCATTGCTTTTTATTTTGCTGCCGATCACGAGCCGGTGCTGTCGGTGGCCGCTACCGCGGCGGTGGCGCTCGGCGTGATCGCGTTGCTGTTGCGGCGGCAGAAATTCTTTGCCGTGGCTGTCATGATCGCGGCGGTTGCGGCAGGTTTTGCCACCGCGACCTGGAAGACCGCGCGGATCGCGCATGGCGTGCTGGCGCGGCCGATGTTTTCGGTGACGCTGACCGGCTTCGTCGAGACCCGAGACATCCGCGAGCGCACTGACCGTTTCGTGCTGCGGGTCGTCACCATGGAAAGTGCGCGCGGAACGACAAAGCTGGAGCGCGTGCGGCTGTCGGTGAAGAAGGGCACCGCACCCGCGGTCGGCAGTTTCGTCGAGTTGAAGGCGCGGCTGTTGCCGCCGCTGGCGCCGCTGCGGCCGGGCTCCTACGATTTCGGCCGCGACATGTTCTTCTCCGGGATCGGGGCTTCCGGCTTCGCGATGGGCGCGATCAGGACCACGGAGCCGCCGGCCGCCGGCGGGTGGGCGTTGCGCTATTCGGCCCTGATGCAGAACCTGCGCGATGCGATCGACGCCCGGATCCGCACCGTGCTCGACGGCGACCGGCGCGCGATCGCGACCGCACTTCTGACCGGGCGCCGCGATGCGATCACGACGCCGGTCAACGACGCGATGTTCATCTCCGGCCTCGGCCACGTGCTGTCGATCTCGGGTTACCACATGGCTGTGGTCGCCGGCGTCGTGTTCTTTGCGGTGCGGGCGCTGCTGGCACTGTTTCCGGCGTTGACCGCGAGCTAACCGATCAAGAAATGGTCGGCGGCGGCAGCCCTTGTGGCCGCCGCCTTCTATCTGCTGCTGTCGGGCGCCGAGGTCGCGACGCAACGGTCGTTCTTCATGACCGCGGTGGTGCTGATCGCGGTCATGGTCGACCGCCGCGCCGTCACCTTCCGCACGCTCGCGGTCGCGGCCATGATCGTGCTCGCGATCGCGCCGGAGGCTTTGGTACATCCGAGCTTTCAGATGTCGTTTGCGGCGACGCTGGGTTTGGTCGCGCTGGTGCAGATCGGCATGCCGCGTTTGTTCGCCACCGCAGAACATTCCGCGACCGCGCGCGTCGCGCTGTGGGGCGGCCGTGAAATCATGGTGCTGCTGTTGGCCTCGCTGGTGGCGGGGCTCGCGACCACGCCGTACGCGGCGTTTCACTTTCATCGGGTGACGCCCTATGGGGTGCTGGCCAATCTCGCGGCGATGCCGGTGGTCTCGGCGGTGGTGATGCCGGCGGGCCTGCTCGGTCTGGTCGCCATGCCGTTCGGCTTCGACGGCTTCTTCTGGTGGCTGATGGGGCTCGGCATCGACTGGATGATCTCGGTGACGCAGTGGGTTGCGGGCTTGCCCGGGGCAGTCGGCCGGGTGCCGGCGTTCGGCATCGGTCCACTGATTGCCGCCAGTGCCGGCATCATCCTGCTCGGCCTGTTGCGCACGCCGCTGCGCTGGTCCGGCGTGGCGCTGCTGCTGGTCGCGACAGTGTGGGCGGCGCGGCTGCCTCAGCCGGATATCCTGGTGTCCGCCGATGGCCGCCATGTCGGCGTACGCGGCCAGGACGGGCGGCTGCATCTGATGCAGGCCGCCAAAGGCTCCAAGGATGCCTTCCTGGTCCGGGAGTGGCTGGCGGGGGATGCCGATGTGCGAACCGCCGACGACGCCACACTCGGTGAGGGCGTCTCCTGCGACGACAACGGCTGCGTGACCGCATCGTCTAATGGCGCCCTGGTCGCATGGGCGCAGCGGCCCGAGGCGCTGGCGGATGATTGCGAGCGCACGGCGCTGATCGTGACGATGCGGCAGCCGCCTGGTGGCTGCGCCGCGTCGGTGATCGACACCGAGCGCCTGCGCCGGCAGGGCGCGCTGGCGCTGCGGCGCGGCCGCGACGGATTTGTCGTCGACGCCGTCAAACCTGGAGGGATCGACCGTCCTTGGTCAAAGGCGATCGCCGAGGACGGCGAAACCGACAGCGCCGTGCTGGCGCCGCGCAAGCCGTCGCCGCGCGCCGTCGATGCGACGCCGTCGGACGCTGACCTGCAGGCGGAGGAGTGAGGTGCGCCATAGCGTTTTCGAGCGAAGTGGACGCCGGTTCGCGTAGAGAAAACGCGTCAAAACAAAAAAGTAGAGCCCGGTTCTGATTCAATCAGAACCGAAAAGGCTCTGCGTCAATGCTCGCTCGGCGCGGAGCTGGTCGGTAGCTCAAAAGCGCCGAGATGAAACTCTTCCGGCGCATCCGGCTCCGAGGGCAGGTAGACCAGCGTGAAGGCGGCTTCCGGATACTGCCGCCAGATCGCGAGATCGTCGGCGCTCACCGTCAGCCAGCCGAACCTGAACATGTAGCGGCCAGGCTCGGTGACGCGTCCGGCGCGTTGCCATGTAACCTTGTTGACCACCGCTCGCTCCCCAATTCGTCGGTGTCACTCCGCCGGCTGTGGCCGGCGAAGTGTTTCATCCGCAGGACTCAGCCGATGAAAAATGAGGTCGTCGCCGTCGGCGCAACGGCCGCAGGCGCGCGTTCCACGGCCGGCGTAAGCACCGGCAGTTGCAGCACGGTGACGTGCTGGCCTTCGCACAACTGGGTCACCAGCACGCGGCTTCCGTCCGGAAATTCGATCGCATCGTGGTGACGATCGGGCGTCTCAGGCTCGATATGGTTGAAAACGCCGACCCGCCAGTCGAGCGTCCGCGTCCAGATCCAGCGGTTGTCATATTTGACCTCTCGCGCGAACGCGAGCTCGGTGCCGGGAAGCATGCAGACCGCGACGGCAAGTTCGTTTTCGGATGCAAAGCCGCGGGTCGACGTACCGCGGAAGGTGGTGGTGATCAGCGTCTCTCCGACTTTGGCGGGGCGCGATGCCACGGCGTGCAGACTATAGTCACACATCGGATGGCTCCCTCGATTGAGATAGCTGACCCGTGTCTCTCGGAGGCACAGGCCTCTATCAGAGTGGACATTGGCGCGGAGCCTCGTCCGCCTTCGGGGCAATTCTGCGGCTCCACGCCGGTGCCTTCCATCACAAACGCGCTAACGCGTCTTGGTTCCAAAGGCGCAACAAAAAACCCCGGCCGACGGCCGGGGCATTGGTCGATGTCGGGGCCGGCGCCTGACGGGCGCCGATCAATACTTTCGGTACAGCCCGATCAGCTTGCCCTGAATCCGGACCCGGTTCGGCGGCAGGATGCGGACCTCGTAGGAGGCATTGGCGGGCTCGAGCGCGATCGAGGCGCCGCGGCGGCGGAAGCGCTTCAGGGTGGCTTCCTCCTCGTCGATCAGGGCCACCACGATATCGCCGGTGTCGGCGGTCTCGTTGCGCTGGATCAGAGCCATGTCGCCGTCGAGAATGCCGGCGTCCACCATCGAGTCGCCGCGCACTTCGAGCGCGTAATGTTCGCCGCTTCCGAGCATGTCGGGCGGCACGCTGATGGTGTGGCTGCGGGTCTGCAGCGCCTCGATCGGCGTACCGGCGGCGATCCGGCCCATCACGGGGACGGAGACCGGGCGGTTGCTGTCATCCTCGGCGGCGGCGCTGGCGGTGCGGACCTTGCCCAACGTGCCCTCGATGACACTCGGCGTGAAGCCGCGGCGGCCATTGCCGTTACCGCTGCCGGCCAGTTCGGGAAGCTTGATGACCTCGATGGCGCGGGCGCGGTTGGGCAGGCGGCGGATGAAGCCGCGCTCTTCCAGCGCGGTGATGAGGCGGTGGATGCCGGATTTCGAACGCAGGTCGAGCGCGTCCTTCATCTCGTCGAACGAGGGCGGTACCCCGGCCTCCTTCAGCCGTTCATTGATGAAACGCAGAAGTTCGTACTGTTTGCGCGTAAGCATCGCGAGCATTCCCCCGGTTGGCGGCGTTCGTCCGGTTTCGAGACTTCAGGTCTGGATTCCCGGGAGTTCAAAAAACTCCCCAGGTAGACACTAATTCTCGAAACAAATCATGAACGGACACTATATGTTCGATATGTGTTCCGCAACCACTTAATTTGGGGTGAACGTGGGCCGGGTTTTGGCAGCAGGTGTCGCGCAGGGCTTCACCCCGGCAGCCGAAGGACCTCGCAAGGCGCGCCCTTCTGAGCCGCCGGCGCAAACGGCGGACGTATCAGAAGTGCCCGTGCCGCAGCGAGATTTCCAAGCAGCGACGAGTCCTGATGATTGACCGGTACCGCCGTCAGCGTGCCGTCGGCATGCTCCTCGAGGCGGGCGCGCAGATAGTCTTCGCGCTGGTCGTTGGCGCTAAGATCTCGGCCGAGCAGCGCGGGCTCCCTGACGTGATGGATGTTTTTGCGGCCCGAAAGCGCGCGAATCAACGGCACCAGAAACAGGAAACCGCAGACATAGGACGAGACCGGATTGCCGGGCAGGCCGATCACCCGCATCGCCCCTAACCGTCCATGCATCATCGGCTTGCCGGGCCGCATCGCGATCCGCCAGAACGCCATGGCGACGTCCTCGGCCTCCAGCGACTGCTTGACGAGGTCGTGGTCGCCGACGGACGCCCCGCCGGTGGTGATCAGGATGTCGGCGCCGGTATCGCGGGCGCGGCGGATGCCTTCGGTGGTGGCGGCGACCGTGTCGGCGGCAATGCCGAGATCGACGGTCTCGGCGCCCTCGGCCCGCGCCAGCGCGCGCAGCGCATAGCCGTTGGAATAGACGATCTGCCCGGGGCCGGGGATGTTGCCCGGCATGACAAGCTCGTCGCCGGTGGCGAGCACGGCGACCTTGGGACGGCGGCGCACGGCAAGCTCCGGATAGTTCATGCCGGCGGCGAGCGACAGATCGCGGTCGGTGAGGCGGCTGCCACCCGAAAGCAAGACGTCGCCCTCGCGGAAATCGACCCCGGCGGGGCGGATATGGCGCCCGGTGACCGCGGCCTCGGTGATGCCGATGTGATCGCCCTGGACCGTCGTGTCTTCCTGGATGATGACGGCATCGGCGCCATCGGGGATGACACCGCCGGTGAAAATCCGCACCGCTTCGCCCGCGCCGACCTTGCGCTCGAACGGGCGGCCGGCGGCGACCTCGCCGATCACCTTCAGCCGCGCGGTGAGGTTAGAGGCGTCGGCGGCGCGTACCGCGTAGCCGTCCATTGCCGACATCGCCTGCGGCGGCTGCGTGCGGCGGGCGGCGACGTCGTGCGCCAGCACGCGATGCCAGGCGGTATCGAGCGCGACCATTTCCTCGGGCAGCGGGTCGGCGCCCGCGAGAATGGCGGCAAGCGCGTCGGCAACCGGCATCAAGGCCACGGGCAAATCCTCTCAGATTTCAAAGCTGGATCCCAAGTGCGGTGAGTGCCTTTGCCACGTCATCCGTCGATGTCACGTGGACAGCAGCCAGGCCGCGCGAGCGCGCGCCCTCGATGTTGGCGGCGACGTCGTCGAAGAACAGGATTCGCGACGCCGGCACGCCGATCGCCTTTACCACATGATCATAGGCTCTAGCGTCGGGTTTTCTCAAGCCGATGGTCGAGGACAGGAATATTTCGCTGAAATGGCTGAGCACGTCGGCATAGGCGCGCGAGAAATGCGCGACATGGGCCGGATTGGTGTTGGAGAAGGCGTAGAGCGGCAGCCGTTTCCCGGCCGTTGCCAACAAAGGCGCAATGCCGGGCATTTCGCCGGCGAAGATCGCGTTCCAGCCTTCGAGAAACTGCTCGTCCGAGATGCCGATGCCGAGCGAGCTGCGCAGGTTCTGGAAGAACGCGGCGTCGTCGATCCTGCCGACCTCGTGGTGCTTGAAGCTGTCGTCGACGACGAAGCGGCTGGCGAGCTCGGCCGGCGTGCAGCCGGCGTGGCCTGCCCAGCTTGCCATAACCTTGCCGAAATCGATGTCGAGCACGACGCGCCCGATGTCGAACAGCAGCAGCACGTCGGCGGAGTTGGGGGCGACGGAGTTCATGGTTTTCGTTTACAAAACTGTATCGCTCCGGGCAACGCCGGGGTGGCGTCAAGGGGCTCCCTCGCGCAATCCGACACTTAAGCCGGCGCGCGAGCTGTGCTAAGCGTTACCGAACGTCTTGGGAGTGGTCGTATGCGCATCTTCAGCCGAATTGTTGCCCCCGTCGCCTTGATCGCGTTGGCGATCGCCATGAATGCCCCCGCTGCGGCCCAGCAGAAGCCCATGCAAAAATACGGCGAAGAGGACAAGGCCAAAACGCCATCGGAAATTGCGGCCGAGAAGGAAGCCGAGAGGGCCTATCAGCGGTCGCTGGGTAATATTCCGGCCCAGCAGAGCACCGATCCCTGGGGAACGGTGCGCAGCGACAACGCCGCGCCGAAAGCCGCTAAAGCCGCGCCGGCAAAGCCGAAAGCCAAGACGTCCGACACCAAGCCGGCCGATACCAAGACCGGTACCGCAGCCGCCAGATAAAAATAGCGGACGCCGCCCGGCACACACCGGAACCAGGATGTCGGCCAGGGAGGAACAAGAAATGTCGGACATGCTGCTGTTTTCCCCGATGTCGATCCGCGGCGTCGAGTTGCGCAATCGCATTGTGGTGCCGCCGATGCATCAGTATTCGGCGGTGAAGGGCTTTCCGACCGACTGGCACTTGATGAACGCCGGCAAATTTGCCGCCGGCGGCGCTGGCCTCGTGGTGGTGGAATCGACCAAGGTTGAGCGGCGCGGCTGCGGCACCGTCGGCGATCTCGGCATCTGGGACGATGCCTTTGTCGAGCCGCTCAGCCGTCTCGCCAAATTCATCAAGCAGCAAAATTCCGTGGCCGGCATCCAGCTCGGACATTCCGGCCGCAAGGCGCGTGCGACGCGGCCGTGGGAAGGCGACCGGCCGCTGCAACGCTCGCCGGACATCGAGGATTGGGACGCCTGGTCGCCGATGGCGCCGAGTGCGCTTGCCCATAGCGAGAAATGGCCGGTGCCGAAGGCGCTGGAACGCCAGGAGGTCAAAGACCTGGTGCAGGCCTGGGGCCATGCCGCGCGGCGCGCGCATGAAGCCGGCTTCGACGTGCTGGAGCTGCACGGCGCGCACGGCTATCTCGTGCACCAGTTCCTGTCGGAGCGCTCCAACCAGCGCAGCGACGAATATGGCGGTTCCGAAGCCAACCGGATGCGCTTCATCACCGAAATCACTGAAGCGGTGCGGACCCACTGGCCCGATCACAAACCTTTGTTCGTCCGCCTGTCGGTCGAGGACAATGCCGGGTGGGGGCCGGAACAGAGCGCGCGGCTGGCCAAGACGCTGAAGACCAAAGGCGTCGACGTCATCGACTGCTCATCGGGCGGCATCACCGAGATGGCGCCGATCCTGGGCAAGGAAATCAAGTACAGCTACCAGGTGCCGCTGTCGGAATACGTCAGGCGCCACGCCGATATCATGACCATGGCGGTCGGCCTCATCATTCATGGCGATCAGGCCGAGCAGATCCTGCGCGACAAGCAGGCCGATCTGATTGCAGTCGGCCGCGAGATCCTCAACAATCCGAACTGGCCGATGGATGCGGCGCTGAAGCTCGGCGTCGATGGGCCATTCCGCAACGTGCCGCCGCAGTTCGGCTACTGGCTCGGCACCCGCGCCAAGCGCGGCTTCGGCACCCAGCCCTCGACCTGGCAGAACGGGCTGCAGAAGGCGGGCAAGCCATAGCTACGTGCCGACCTGCTTCTCAAGGAACACGCTGTTCGCAATGGCGCTCGGCGCCATCAGCGCATAATCGCCGAACGCCGCACACTCCCGGAACCCCATTCGCGTATAGAGCCGCATCGCCGCGATCTGGCGCGTTCCTGTTTCCAGACGAAGCAGGGAAAGTCCGGCACTTCGTACTTCCTGCTCGATGCGCGCGAGAATGGCGTCGGCAACTCCCTGGCCCCGGGCGGTGTCCCGCACATACATGCGCTTGACCTCGGCGAAGTCGGGGAAGAGCGCGACACCGCCGCACCCCACCGCCGCGCCATGGAATGTTGCAACGAAGAACCGGACGTGGGGTTGAAAGATCGCGTCGAGCGCCAATCCGTGCCGCTGCTCCGGCGGATACTCGGCCGCGAGCACGGCCTCAAGCTCACCGATCAGCAAGCGCACCTCGTCGGTCGCGTTCAGGGCAAGCTCGATCCGCACCTCGTTGTCATTGCTCATTAATGCACCCGTTCCACCGAGGTCCCCGAAAGGTCCGTAGTGGCCCGGTCCGGAACTGCCTTGATCCGACCAAAATGACAGGGTGTGTTGGCGCTCGCCGGATCAGGACGCCGATTCACGGGAACCGCGTGAATCCAGGCCGCTTATACCGAAAAAAGGACCGCTCGTGATGCGCAAGAACATTACCTTTCTGCTGGGCACGGCCACGGGCGTCTGCCTGACCCTTCTGGTTGCCGGGCCTCAGCAACTGGCGACGGCGGCGAGGGCTGCGGTCGAGTCCGGCACCTATTCGAAACTCAACCTGTTCGGTGACGTGTTCGAGCGCGTCCGCACCGACTATGTCGAGAAGCCCGACGACAGCAAGCTGATGGAGGGCGCCATCAACGGCATGATCTCCTCGCTCGATCCGCATTCGCGTTACATGAACGCCAAGGGCTGGAGCGATATGCAGGAGACCACGCATGGCGAGTTCGGCGGGCTCGGCATCGAGGTCACGATGGAAGACGGCTTCGTCAAGGTGGTGACGCCGATCGACGATACGCCGGCAGCCAAGGCCGGCATCATGTCGGGCGACGTGATCACCCAGATCGACGACGACACGATTCAGGGGCTCTCGCTCGACCAGGCGGTGGCCAAGATGAAGGGGCCGGCCGACAGCAAGATCAGGCTGAAGATCGTTCGCAAGGGCGCCGACGCGCCGGTCGACATCGCGCTGGTGCGCGAAGTGATCCGGGTCAAGCCGGTGCGCTACCACACCGACGGCGGCGACATCGGCTATATCAGGATCACCAGCTTCAACGAGCAGACCACCGACGGCTTGCGCAAGGCGATCACGGAAATTTCAAAGGAAATCCCGCAGGACAAGCTTGCGGGTTACGTCGTCGATCTCCGCAACAATCCGGGCGGACTGCTCGACCAGGCGGTCTCGGTGACGAGCGCCTTCATGAACCGCGGCGAAGTGGTTTCGACCCGCGGCCGCACGCCGGAAGAAACCCAGCGCTTCACCGCGCGCGGCGGCGACCTGACCAAAGGCAAGCCGCTGGTCGTGCTGATCAACGGCGGATCGGCTTCCGCCTCCGAGATCGTGGCGGGCGCGCTTCACGACCACAAGCGCGCCATGCTGATCGGCACGCGTTCGTTCGGCAAGGGCTCGGTGCAGACCATCATTCCGCTGGGCTCGGGCAATGGTGCGCTGGCACTGACCACCGCGCGCTACTACACGCCGTCCGGGCGTTCGATCCAGGCCCAGGGCGTCGTGCCCGACCTCGAAGTGCTTCAGGTCGTGCCGGACGAGCTGAAGAGCCGCGCCGAGTTGCAGGGTGAGGCGTCGATGCGCGGGCATCTGGCGGCAGCCGAGGGCGCCGAGCAGACCGGTTCGCAATCCTACGTTCCGCCATCGGAAAAGGACGACAAGGCGCTGACCGCCGCCTTCAACCAGCTCCGCGGCGTCACCGTGAACGCCAACGCCCCGTCGGCGGTGAAGCGGCCGGTGCCGAACTAGGGAAAACGCGTCAAACAAAAGACCTGGAGGCCCGTTCCGATTCCATCGGAACGGAAAAGGCTCTAGGACGCGTCCTCACCGTTCGGAGAGGACGGTCAGGCTTTCGGCCGCCGTCAGTTCGAAAGATTTGGCCATCTGCCGTCTCGCAACCACCAGCGACCGCTGGAAATGGGCGTGCGCCTCTCGGACATCAGGCGGATCGAGCGCCAGCATCACCGATCCGGCGATGCTGAAGGCTTCCGCCTCCTGCCAGCATTCGCCGCTGTCGCTGATGCTCTGCAAGGCGTCTTCACTGTAGCGCCGTGCATCGCCAAGCCGTCCGATGCGGGCGTAGGCCGCGCCCAGAATGCTGAGATACCACGGCGCATAGGCTGTCGCCCCGGTGGATCGCATGGCCGAAATCCCGGCCTCGATCATGTCGGCGGCAGCGTGGTCCTGTCCCTCAAGCGAGAGCAGGCGGCCGCGCAACAGCTTCCCATAGGCATTCCAGAAGCGGGATCCCTTTCCGTCGGCAAGTCGCATGAGTTCGTCGGCCAGCTCGGCCGCGGCGGTGAGTTTGCCCATGTAGATCAGCGCCAGCGACACATGGGCGAGCGCATACATCAACGTCGCGGCGTGATCGAACTCGCGCGCCTCGCGGATCGCGCGCTCGACGTCGGCTGTCGCGGCGTCGGTGCGACCGAGCGCCCACTGCGAAAAGGCGCGCCACGACAATGCAGAGACGAGAACATCATGGCCAAACCGCATCGCGAGCGGGCGGTGCTCGGGGTGGTGATACAGCGCCACGGCGCGATCGAGCTCGGCGGAGCCGACGGCCAGCTCCCCGGCGAGCACACGTGAAATTCCCATCAGGAGATGACCGATCATCACAGGCGTTCTGGCCTGCCGCTGTTCGGCAAGCGCCTGGAATTGCGCGGCGAGCTCGCATGTCACCTCTGCCTGAAACGACATGCGGCTTGCCACCCAGAAACCATACAGCACCGCAAACAGCACCATCGGGTCGTCCGTCGTATCGCCCAGCGCCTCCGCATGCTCGATCAATGCGCGGGCGTGATCGAATGCCGCTCGTGTCTCGGGAGCCGCATGGCCCTTGGTGTGGATAAGGGCATTGGCGAGCTCGATCTGCAGCGTGATCCGCTCACGCCGCAATGCGGCAGTCTCGGGCAATTTGGCGATCAGGTCGAGGGCGCGCGCGAGCTGCTCCGCCGCTTCGACCAGTGCCGACCGGGAAAGCGAGCGGCTTCCGGCCTTGCTCCACAGGCTTGCGGCCTTCTCGAGCAGGCCGGCTTCGGTGTAATGCCGGGCCAGCACTTCCGGTTGGCTGTCCGCAATATCCGCGAAATCGGTTTCGATGGTCTCGGCAAGCACGGCGTGGAGCGCGCGGCGCTTCTCACGCAAGAGGGTGCCATAGGCCGCTTCCTGAACCAGCGCGTGATTGAAGAGATAGGTCGCATCCGGGGGAACGCCCTGGCGAAACAGCAAGCCCGCGCCGGCGAGACGGTCGAGCGAACGGTTCAACTCAGGCTCGGTCAGCGGCACGATGGCGGCGAGGAGCGCATGGTTGAATTCGCGACCGATCGCGGCCGCCATCTGCGCCACCTCCTTGGCCGGACCAAGCCGGTCCAACCTTGCCATCAATGATGCGTGAAGGGTGGCCGGCACCGAGCTCGCAGCCGCAGGAATCGCTCCGGCTGGCCTCGTTTCGGAACCTGCCTCCAGCACGGCCTTGGTCATCTCCTGGACAAACAGAGGTATTCCGTCAGCACGATCGATGATCTCCTTGCGGATGTGCGCCGGGAGCGGGCGTTCTCCGATCACCTCGTTGAGGAGGGCTTCGGTCTGCTGCGGACCAAGCCGGGCGATCTCCATGACCGTGATGTGCGGCCGAGCCGCCCAAGGTGGTTCAAATTCGGTTCGAAACGTTGCAACCAGCAGCACGGGAAGGGCGGCAATCGCGTCCATGAGCTGACCAAGCAGTTCAAGGCTGGTCGGATCGATCCAATGCAGATCCTCAAATATCAGGAGCACCGGCCCGGAGCGCGCCAGGTTCTGGGTTTGCAGCACGATTGCTTCGAACGTTCTCTGGCGGCGCTGCGCCGGCGTCAGATCGTCGGCGGGATAGCGGCCGTCATTGGCGAGTTGGAGCAGATCGGCAAGCGGCGCCCCGTACGTTACGGCTTCCGACGAACGGCCGAGCATGGCGTCGAGCTTGTCGAGCTTTGCCTTCAGGTCGTCTTCGCGCGTGAAGTTCGCGCGCCGTTCCATCTCCTTGATAACAGGATGAAGCGGGGAGTTGGTATGCTGCGGAGAGCAGTAGTAACGCAGCTGCGTCGGCGCGTCTGCGGCAACCTGCTCCAGAACGGCGGCGACCAGACGCGATTTGCCGATGCCCGCCTCACCGGCAATGAGGACGACCTGTCCCTCATTCATTCGCGCTCTGGACCAGCTCTGCCCCAGGAAAGCGGATTCGCGCTCGCGGGCAATCAGGGCTCCCAACCCGCGCAGATGCAAGGCGTCGAAGCGGCCATCGATGGCGTTCGCGCCGTCGACCGCCCAGGCCTGAACCGGTCCGGGGAGGCCTTTCAGATGCTGCGGCCCAAGGCTTGTCAGCAGGAACAGATCGCCGACCAGCCGCCGCGTTGCGTCTGCGATAACGATCATTCCAGGTTGGGCAATCGCCTGCAGGCGGGCCGCCAGATTCGGCGTCTCGCCGACGACACCGCGTTCCTGCGCCTCTCCAGAGCCGACGATGTCTCCGACCACGACGATCCCGGTTGCAATCCCGACACGCACCTCCAGCCGGTTGGGCGCCGCCGTATCGAGCTTTGCGACCGCGGCGACGATGGCAAGTGCGGCCTGCACGGCGTGCTCGGCATCATGCTCGTGGGCCCGCGGATAGCCGAAATAGATCAGCACACCATCGCCCATGTATTTTGCGACAAAACCGCCGATCTGTTCAACGACCGCCGCGCAAGTCCGGTGGTACGCGCCAATGATCTTCCGCAAGTCCTCGGGATCGAGTTGCGTGGATAGCGCCGTCGAGCCGACGAGATCGCAGAACATGACGGTCAGCTGGCGCCGCTCGGCGGCATCAGGGGCTGATTCCGTTGGTGTGGCGGCGGATGCCGTCGTCTCGGCAGTATGAAGATTGTGGATCGCACGCAAGATCTTCTTGCGATCGCCGAGGACGACCCCGAGTTCTCTGAGGTCTTCGTCGTTAAGATCCCCCAGGACGGAGATATCGATCCGGTTTTCAAGAAACCGCTGGGCATAGCCAGACATGCCCAGCTTCTCAAGCCATTCCTCGATCTGCTGCATTCGAACCTCAACCGCGTTGCAATCTTGGCGTGGCATGATCACGGGATCAAGCAGGAATGTTTCGGAAGCAATGCGGATCTGCTGGCTCGTCGCTTCGCTCCTCGCAAAAATGACGGTTCTGAACGACTTGGCTGTTTGAATTTGAATGTATGTGCTTATGCCGCGTGGCGTTCTTCGCGGTGCGCCTCAGGCCGAGCGCGCGACCGGCTTGCGCTTGCCGGTCCGGGCCGGACGCGTGACCACAGGGTCCTGCCGGTGCGTCGACAGCAACGGCCGGATATCGGCCGCGGGCTTCGGCGGGCTGAACAGGTAGCCCTGCATTTCCGAACAGCCGAGCGCACGCAGCAGTTCGCGTTGCTGTTCGGTCTCGACGCCTTCGGCCGTCGTCGTCATGTGGCGGTCGGCGGCGATATTCACCACGGCCTGGACGATCGAGGACGAACCTTCCGGCGAGGCGAGATCGGTGATGAAGCACCGGTCGATCTTGATCTTGTCGAACGGAAACCGCTGCAGATAGCTCAGCGAGGAATAGCCGGTGCCGAAATCGTCGAGGGCTATTCTAACGCCGATGTCGCGAAGCTGGTGCAGGATGGCGAGCGCCGCGTCATCGTCGCGGATCAGCACGGCCTCGGTGATTTCGAGTTCCAGCCGATCGGCGGCAAGGCCCGATACCGCCAGCGCGGCAATGACCTTCAGCGCCAGCGTGCCGCTCTTGAACTGCACCGGTGAGACGTTGACCGCGAGCCGGACAGGGTCGGGCCAGGTTGCGGCCTCCCTGCAGGCGGTGGTCAGCACCCATTCGCCGAGCTGGTTGATCAGGCCGGTTTCCTCGGCGATCGGGATGAAGTCGGCCGGCGAGATCATGCCGCGCTGCGGATGGCGCCAGCGCAGCAGCGCCTCGCAGCCGGTGATGCTGTCGTCCTGCAGGCTCAGACAAGGCTGGTAGTAGACCTCGAAGTCGCCATCGGTGATGGCCTGGCGCAGGTCGGTTTCCAGGATGCGGCGGGCGCGGACTTCGGCTTCCATGGCCGGTTCGAAGAAGCGGGAGGTGCGGCGGCCGGCCGCCTTGGCGGCGTACATCGCCAGGTCGGCATTCTTCAGGATCTGGTCGAGATCGGACCCGTCCTGCGGCGCCAGCGCGACGCCGATCGAGGCGTCGGTGGTCACCTGATGGCCGAGGCATTCGTAGGGCGCGCGGATCGCCGCGAAGATGCGGTTGACGAGCTCGGTGACGTCGGAGGCGCTCCTGACGCCGGTCTGAACGATGGCGAATTCGTCGCCGCCGAGCCGCGCCACGAAATCGGTTTCGCGCACGCAGGCGCCGAGACTGATCGCCACGGACTTCAAGAGTTCGTCGCCGATCATGTGCCCGAGCGAGTCGTTGACGCTCTTGAACTCGTCGATGTCGATATAGAGCACCGCCAGTTGCTGGCCGGGTGCGGCGTGGAGCAGTTCGCGCTTGAGCTGTTCATGGAACAGCGCGCGGTTCGGCAGGTCGGTCAGCGCGTCGTAATGGGCGAGGTGGGTGATGCGCTCCTCGGCGCGGCGCCGCTCGGTGATGTCTTCATGGGTTGCGACCCATCCGCCGTCCGCCAGCGGCTCGTTGACGACCTGGACCCAGCGGCCGTCCGGCGTGGTGATGTCCATCGTGTTGCGCTGGCCGACGTCGCGCAGCACCAGCGCAACGTAGCGACCGACGTCGCCGTTGAAGGAGCCGGTCTGCGCGCGATGGGCGATCACATCGTGGAAACTGCAGCCCGGCTTGATGACCGCGGCCGACAGGCCGTACATCTCGATGTAGCGCTGGTTGCAGATGACGAGCCGCTGGGCTGAATCGAACAGCAGCAGGCCTTGCGTCATGTTGTTGACGGCGGTGTCGAGGCGCTGTTTTTCCAGCGTCAACCGCTGCTTCGACGCACGGTGTTGCTGCGAAAGCTTGCGCACCGCCTGAAACAGCAGCGCCGCTATCGCCAGCACCGAGAGGCTTGCCACCACGATCAGCATGGTGATCTGCTCGCGCCAGTCCGCTAACGCAGCGGATGTCGTCGTTGCCGCGACGATCACGATCGGAAAATTCGTCAGCGTGCGCCAGGAAATCAACCGGTCCTTGCCGTCGATCGGGCTGTAGAGTCGGGACGTGCTGTAGGGCAGTTCGAACACTTGCAACTGGCTGGCCGCGCCGGTCTTGAAGTTCTTGCCGATCATGTCGTCGACATGGGGATAGCGGGCGAGCAGCGTGCCGTCGCGATGGTGCATCGCTATCGCCGCACCGGATCCCAGCGCCACGCTGGCGAAGAATTTTTCGAAATTGACCGGCTCGATGCCGCGCCCGATGGCGCCGAGGAACTCGCCGTTGGGGCCGGTGACCTTGCGGGCGATCACCGTGGTCCAGACGCCGGTGATGCGGCTGTAGACCGCCTCGATCAGCATGGCCGGTGATTGCGGATCGGACTTGAAGGTCTTGAAGTAGGACCGGTCGGCGACACTGACCGCGGGCACCGGCCAGGCGGCCGAGGCGTTGATCAGTCTGCCGTCGGCGTCGAAGACATTGACGCCGCCGACATAGGACAGCGCATCCATCTTGGACTTGAGCATCAGGTGAATTTCCTGGCTCGACATCCGACGTTTGTAATTCTCTTGGGTGGCGATGCCGCTGGACCGCATGAAGGTGATGATGTCCTTCTGGACGACCTCGAAATCTTCGAGCTGCTGGTCGAAATGGCGGGCCAGCAGCAGCACGGTATTTTCCAGCTCGCGCTCGCTGTTGCGCAGCGCCCGCTCGCGGAAATTGCCGGCCATCAGCGTCGCGCCGATGGCAATCGCTGATATCAGCAGGATGCCGCCCAGGATCAGCCAGCGGATCGGGCCGCCGCGAAAGGTGGGCGCGAACTTCAGGGAATTGATGCCGGTCGAAACCATCGAAAGGGGTCGCTGCCTGGAGAGAACTCCGGAAGCAGAATTCTTTCAGCGTCCGGCCCGTCATCTTGGTAACGCGGCGAGATGGAGTTGACGTTAGCAAGTCTGGTTAATGAAGCGTTATCCCGGTTGCTGCGGCGGCCTGCGGCAACTGCAGAAGTTGCCGCTTCGAGCAGGGCCGCGGCGGAAGGACTTGCCGGCCGGCCGGGCAGGCAACGAACGCTTCACCATCTAACCTGCTGAACGTGTTGAGGCGCGCAGCTGGCATGCGACTTGCGAGTTCTCTTTGCGCAACGGTTCAGTGAAATGAGGACGTCATCAAGAAAATGCTGAAGCAATTCATCGCTGACGAGAGCGGCGCAACGGCCATCGAGTATGGATTGATCGCAGCCGGCATCGCGATTGCGATCGTACCGGCGCTGAACGGGGTCGGCAGCAGTCCCAAGGTCAAGTTCACGACCATCAGCACCTCGCTGAAGTGATCGTTCAGATTAGCGGGACGTCGAGGTCCGCGATCGCTTCCTGACGACGCCGACCGTTTGGTCGCGCGGCATCGGGTCGCCCTGGCTGAGGCGGCGCTGATAGTTGCTGTCGGTATAGGGGTTGCCCGGGCCCTTGTTCTGGCAATTGGCGTTTGGATAGAAGAACGCGCAGTAGCCGGGTTCGGAGATCACCTGCTGTGCCATCGCCGGTCCCGTGATCACGGCCAGTACGGCGGCGGCGCTGAGAAGCCTGGATATCGACATCGGATTCCTCCTCGTGAAGGTCCCACGAGAGACAACCCCGTCGGCGCCTGCGGCATTCCTCGCCGCGCCGGTCACACAAGCGTGACCGCTGCGACGCGCCCGGCCTCAGTCCCCGGCGCGATAATGTCCTGACTTGCCGCCCTTTTTCTCGAGCAGGTGGATGCCCTCGATGCGGACGCCGCGTTCGACCGCCTTGATCATGTCGTAGATCGTGAGACACGCCACCGACACTGCGGTCAGCGCTTCCATCTCGACACCGGTGGGCCCCGTGACCTTCACGGTGGCGCGGACGATGCAGCCGGGAAGCTTGTTGTCCGGTGTGATGTCGAGCGTCACTTTCGAGAGCGCCAGCGGGTGGCACAGCGGGATCAGATCCGAGGTGCGCTTCGCGGCCATGATGCCGGCAATGCGGGCGGTGCCCAGCACGTCGCCCTTCTTGGCGTTGCCGGAAACGATCAGCTCCAGCGTCGCTTTGGTCATGACGACGCGGCCTTCGGCGACCGCGATGCGTTCGGTCGCCGGCTTGGCCGACACGTCGACCATGCGCGCTTCGCCGGAGGCGTCGATATGGGTGAGGGCGGTGCCGCCTTTGGAAGGCTGATCTTTGGAGGTCTTGTCTTTGGAAGTTTTGCGCGCCATCTGCTAGCGGGTTCCGGTGGCGCGCGGCGCGTCGGTGCGGGCCAGCAGCGCGCGGGTTGCCGCCGTCACGTCGGCCTGCCGCATCAGGCTTTCACCGACCAGGAAGGTCGACATCCCGACGCGCGCGAGGCGGGCGAGATCGGCGGGTGCAAAGATACCGCTTTCGCCGACCATCAGGCGGTCTTTCGGGATCAGCGGCGCCAGCGTCTCGCTGGTCGCCAGCGTGGTCTCGAAGGTGCGCAGATTGCGGTTGTTGACGCCGATCATCGGCGACCGAAGTTTTAGCGCGCGATCTAGTTCGGCGCGGTCGTGGATTTCGATCAGCACATCCATGCCGAGCTCAATCGTCGCGTCCTCGATATCGCTGGCCGCGGCGTCGTCGAGGGCTGCCATGATGATCAGGATGCAGTCGGCGCCGTGGGCGCGGGCTTCCACCACCTGATAGGTGTCGAACACGAAATCCTTGCGCAGCACCGGCAGGCTGGTCGCCGCGCGCGCCGCCACCATGAAATCGAGATGGCCCTGGAACGAGGGCGTGTCGGTCAGCACCGAGAGGCAGGCCGCACCGCCGGCTTCATAGGCTTGGGCGAGCACCGGCGGATCGAAATCGGCGCGGATCAGCCCCTTGGAGGGCGAAGCCTTCTTCACCTCCGCGATCAGCGCATAGTCGCCGCGCGCGAGTTTCTCGCGGATCGCGCGCACAAAACCACGCGGCGGCGAGGCCACCTTGGCGCGCGCCTCGACCTCGGTCAGCGGGTGCGCGCGCTTGGCGGCGGCGATTTCCTCGCGCTTGTACGTCTCGATCTTGGTCAGGATATCGGACATGTCAGGCGCTCCCGCGGTCAGCCGTTGGAAACCGCGATCAGGTGTTTGAGCCGTGTTGCCGCAGCACCGGTGTCGAGCGACGTGGTGCCGAGCGCCACGCCTTCCTTCAAATCCTTGGCGCGACCGGCGACAATCAGCGCGGCTGCGGCGTTCAGCAAAGCAACGTCGCGATAGGCGCTCGGCTTGCCGTTGAGCACGCTTTGCAGCGCCACTGCGTTGGCATCGGCGTCGCCGCCCTTGAGGCCTTCGCCACCGGCGCGGGCAAGGCCAGCGTCCTCCGGCGTCACCTCGAAGGTGCGGATGTTGCCGTTCTCGAGGCTTGCCACGAAACTCGGGCCGGTGAGGGTGATCTCATCTAACCCGTCGGAGCCGTGCACCACCCAGACGGATTCGGAGCCGAGATTCTTCAGCACCTGCGCCAGCGGCTGCACCCAGTGCCTTGAGAACACGCCGACCATCTGCCGTTTGACGCCGGCCGGATTCGAAAGCGGCCCGAGCAGATTGAAGATGGTGCGGGTGGCGAGTTCGACCCGGGTCGGGCCGACATTCTTCATGGCGGGATGATGCGACGGCGCGAACATGAAGCCGATGCCGGCCTCCTTGACGCAGCGGCCGACTTGCTCCGGTGTCAGGTCAAGCTTGACGCCGAGCGAGGCCAGTACGTCGGCGGCGCCGGAGCGCGACGACAGCGCGCGGTTGCCGTGCTTGGCGACCGGCACGCCGGCGCCCGCGACGATGAAGGAAGCGCAGGTCGAGACGTTGACCGAGCCGGAACCGTCGCCGCCGGTGCCGACCACGTCGACGGCATCCGCGGGCGCGGTGACCCGCAGCATCTTGCCGCGCATCGCCGATACCGCGCCGGTAATCTCGTCGACGGTTTCGCCGCGCACCCGCAGCGCCATCAATAGTCCGCCCATCTGCGAGGGGGTCGCCTCGCCCGACATCATGCTGTCGAAGGCGGATGCCGCTTCGTCACGCGACAGTGTCGCACCGGTGGCGACTTTTCCGATGATAGATTTCAGGTCGTCCATCGCGTGCTTTCGGGCAAATGCTTTCAGGCAAGTACTATCAGTATTGTGTCAGTTATTAGCGCCCGTCACCTGCGCGAAGGCGGCCTGATTGATTGACGTGCCGATTTCGGATTCGATCTTGGTTACGTATTGCGCGACCTGTTCGTCGGTCAATCCGCGCTGCAACGTCTCCTTGAGCTTTTTCATCTCGTCGGACGCGGCATCGACCTGCGGCACGCTGACATCGGTGACGCGGAACACGATCCAGGCGCTGCCGCCGGCGTCAGGCGTCTGCCCGACGCCATCCTTGGGCGTGCGGAAGGCGGCGGTGACGACGGAGGAAGGCACGCCGGCCGGCGAAGCGTCGCGGCGGAAATCCCTTGCGGTTTCGACCTTGGTTCCGATCGCGCTGGCTTCCGCGGCGAGCGTGGCGCCTTGCTCGAGCTTTTGCACCATCTCGGTCGCCTTCGCCCGCAGTTTGGCCGAGATCTGGTCTTCGCGCCATTTCGCCTCGATCTGGTCCTTGACCTCGTCGAGGGTGCGCTCGCGCGAGGGCGTGACGCCGAGCACGTCGAACCAGACATAACCGCCGCGGAACTGGATCGGATCGTTGTCGACGCCGACGTCGCTGTTGAAAGCCTGCGAGACCACGTCGAGACCCTGCGGAATATTGGCCACCGGCTGTCCGGTCGGCAGGCGACCCGAGCGATCGACGGCGTCGATCGTCACGGCTGATAGCCCGAGCTTTTGGGCGGCTTCCACCACGTTGGAGCCGCCGCTGCGCTCGTCTTCCATCTTGTTCTGGATTTCGGTGACCTTGGCGCGTGCGCGCTCGGTCGCAAGTTGCTTCTTCACCTCGGGCGCGACGCTTTCGTAGGTGGGGGTGACGCCCGGTTCGATCTTGCCGATCTTGACCAGCGCCACACCGAATTGGCCCTTGATCGGCTGGCTGATCTCGCCAGTCGGCAGTGAGAATGCAGCATCGGCGATTGCGGGATCGATGATCGCGGATTTCGTGATCAGGCCGAGGTCGACGTCGGTCAGATTGAGGTTGCGCTCCTTGGCGAGGTCGTCGAACGACAGCCCGCCGGTGACGCGGCTGCGAGCGGTCAGCGCTTCCTCTTCATTCGGAAACACCATCTGCGACACTTCGCGCTTCTCCGGCGTTCCGATCTTGTCGCGGCGCAGCTCGAACACCTTCTTGGCATCCTCGTCGGAGACCTCGCTCCATTTGCCGATCTCTTCGGGATTGATCACGACAAAGGCCAGCTTGCGATATTCGGGCGCGCGGAACTGGGTCTTGTGGTCCTCGAAATAGGCGGCCAGCGTCTCGGGCGAGGGCGCCTCGATGGTGCCGGCCTGGGCGGCGTCGAGCTTGAGATAGTCGATCGAACGCTGCTCGTTCTGGAAGCGGGTCAGCGCGTCCATCATCACTTTCGGCGGCTCGAGGCCTGCGGAAATCGTGCCCGCGATCTGGCGCCGCAGTCCGACGCGCCGCTGTTCGGCGAGATAGCGCTGTTCGGTGTAGCCGAACTGCCGGATCGCAGCCTGGAAGCGCGCCGGCTCGAAGGTGCCGCCCAGTCCCTTGAAATTCGGGTCGGCGTAAATTGTCCGCATGGTCTCGGCTTCGGACTGGCCAAGCCCCATGCGCCGGGCTTCCTCGTCGAGGGCGGCTTCGGCGATGGTCTGCTGCAGCACCTGGCGGTCAAGCCCGAAAGCGCGAGCCTGGTCCATGGTCAGAGGGCGGCCGAAACTGCGGCCAAGCTGCTGCAGCTTGTCGGTATAGATCTGGCGGAACTGCTCGGTCGAAATCTCGGTCTTGCCGACTTTGGCGAGCGAGGACTGGCCGAACCCCTTGAAGATGTCGGCGATGCCCCAGACTCCGAAACTGACGATCAAAACGCCCATGACGACGCTCATGATCGCCTTGCCGAGCCAATTTGATGAGGCCTTGCGTATTCCTCGAAGCATGGGTCCAACTTGTCTGATTAGGAGGGAACCGGGTCGCGCCTTGCCCCGATCCCGAATGGGTACCGAAAAGGGCGTCACCGAGTTGATAAAGCATCATAAAGTGGCAACGTCCCGGTCGCAACCCGACCGGCGCGGGCCAATTGAAGCGGTTAACGGCCGGGGATCGCCTCGGCCTGCATCTGGAACTGGCCGCAAGCCTCTGCTAGCGCATCTCTAACACTGACATTCATGAAATTTGCGAGAGTTTTGACATGACCGACGCCATCCGGCCGCTGATCGCGGGCAACTGGAAAATGAACGGCCTGAAATCGGCCGTGGCTGAATTCGATGCCATGATCGCAGGCGCCGCCGCCATGGCCGCCAAGGCCGATTTGCTGGTCTGCCCGCCGGCGACGTTGATCGCGGGCTTTGCCGACAAGGCCAAGGGGTCCAAACTCGGGGTTGGTGCGCAGGATTGTCATCCCAAGGCCTCCGGGGCCCATACCGGCGATCTCTCGGCGGAAATGCTGGCCGATTCCGGCGCCGGCGCCATCATTGTCGGCCATTCCGAGCGGCGCGCGGACCATGGCGAAACCGATGCGCTGGTGCGCCAGAAGGCCGAGGCGGCCTGGCGAGCCGGATTGGTCGCCATCGTCTGTATCGGCGAGACCCAAAAGCAGCGCGATGCCGGGCAGACCTTGGACATCTGCGGCGGCCAGCTTGCCGGCTCGCTGCCTGATGGTGCGACCTCTGCCAATCTGGTGGTGGCCTATGAGCCGGTCTGGGCGATCGGGACCGGGCTGACGCCCACGACCGGAGATGTCGAGCAAGTTCATCGGTTTATCCGGGGAGTCCTGACCGATCGATTTAAGGCCGAAGGCGGCAAGGTCCGCATTCTCTACGGCGGCTCGGTAAAACCCTCGAACGCTGCGGAGCTGATGGCGGTTGCCAACGTCAACGGCGCCCTGGTCGGCGGCGCCAGCCTGAAGGCTGCGGATTTTCTGGCGATCGCGGCGGGATGCTAAATGCAAAATCGCGAAACAACCCCATGCAAAGTAGAATGACGCCGCTAGCTCAGGCGGGAACGGTGTCCTGCAACCGCTTCCAGTAGATCAGCGTGCCGGTGAGGCCGCCATGCGGCTTCAGCGCATAGTCCGGAATGATCCCGGTTAGCCGGAATCCCAGTCGCTCGTAGAGGCCGGCTGCGCCTTCATCTGAGGCGGTATCGAGCACCAGGAGCCAGCGTCCATGTTCGAGCGCGAGACGCTCGGCCGCGCGCAGCAACGCCGTGGCGACGCCGCGATGGCGGTGACTGAGGCGCGTCATCATCTTGGCGATCTCGGCGCGATGCGGCTGGTTCGGCGGCAAATTCAGCAACAGCGTGACGGTTCCGATCAGACTCTCGCCGTCGAATGCGCCGAGGACGATCCGTTCGCCGCGTGCCGCCGCACCAAGCGAGTCCCGCCAGAACGTTTCGGCGGCTTGCAGCGGCATCGGGTGCATGAAGCTGACCGAACCGCCATGCGCGACGGTCTCCACCAGCATTTCGCTCAATGCCGTGATCGTGTCCGGCGAAAACGTGAGGGGTGCAATTCTGATCGGCGGCATGGTGTCAGCTCCGGGCCAGTGCAACGACGTAGACACAGGGCGCCGCGCTCTCATTGGCAAAGGTCGTTTCCGCCGGCGCGCCGAATCCGAGGCAGTCGCCGGCGCCAAGCTCGTGCCGCTCGCCGGCCTCGGTGATGACCAGCGCGCCAGACAGCACCCACAGGGTCTGGCGGATATGGGCGTAGGATGACGCTGGCAGCGTGACACGCTGCTTGGCCGGCATTTCGACTCTGACGATTTCGATCGGATTGTCGGGACGGCTGAATACCTGCCGGCGCAGGTAACCGGTCTCGGGATCGCGCCATATCGGTTGGTCGGCGGCCCGCGAAAGCCGTTCGCCCTGGCCCTCTGCACGCAGCATCAGGCCCGCCAGTGTCAGGTCGAAGGCGCTCGCCAGCCGCACCAGTACGACGGCGGTCGGTGAGACCTCGGCGCGCTCGATCTTGCTGATGGTGGCCTTCGACACCCCCGAACGTTCGGCGAGATCGGCCAGCGACCAGCCGCGGCTGTCGCGTTCGAGCCGGAGCCGGTGGGCGAGGCGGTTGCTGAGATCGTCTATAATAGTATCCATATGTCTAGTATAAGAGAAATTCGGATGGCCTCAAGCCCGAATTGAACGGATTGGGCTGGGCCGAATTCCTTGTCCCCAAAGGCCGCGGCAATTATCTCCCGGGCAGCCGTTGGGGGTGACAATGCCCCTGTCGATCGTGTAACACCGCGCAACTTCAGGAAAACCCGCAAGCCCCTCAAGCAGCCGAAGCCCGGCGCTGTCGGCTTGTGACGGAAGGTTAGAGATGCAGACCGTCATTATCGTCGTTCACCTCATGATCGTTTCCGTGCTGATCGGCGCGGTGCTGCTGCAAAAGTCCGAAGGCGGCGGCCTCGGCATGGGTGGCGGCGCCGGCTTCATGTCGAGCCGCGGCACCGCGAACCTGCTGTCGCGCACGACAGCCATTCTCGCGGGTCTTTTCTTTCTCACCAGCATGGCTCTCGCCTGGATCGCTGGCGCCGATCGCAAGCCAAGCTCGATTCTCGGCACCGCACCGACGACGCAATCGCAGCCCGGCGGCGCTTCGCCGATCACGCCGCCGACCTCTGGCGGCCTCCTGGATTCGCTGAAGAAGGCGGACGAGCAGCAGGCCCCGCCGGCGGCTCCCTCGGGTCCGCAGGCGCCGCGTTCGCAATAAAGCAGGGTGGCTATGCAGGACGGCGTCTACTGTCCTGCATCAGAACTTCCCATCAATGCTCTGATATCGCTTTAAATTTCACGTCACCCACAGCCCGGCAAATAGTTTGCCCAGGTCAGCGATTCGTTTTTGCGAATCGGGGCAGTGGCCTTAAAGGTTGAGTCCCATGGCGCGGTACATATTCATCACCGGCGGCGTGGTTTCTTCGCTCGGAAAGGGTCTGGCTTCAGCGGCACTCGGTGCCCTGCTGCAGTCCCGCGGGTACAAGGTCCGTCTCCGAAAGCTCGACCCCTATCTCAACCTCGATCCCGGAACGATGTCGCCGTATCAGCACGGCGAAGTGTTCGTGACCGATGACGGCGCCGAGACCGATCTCGATCTCGGCCATTACGAGCGTTTCACCGGCCGGCCGGCCACCAAGGCCGACAACATCACCACCGGGCGCATCTACCAGGACATCATCACCAAGGAACGCCGCGGCGATTATCTCGGCGCGACTATCCAGGTGGTGCCGCACGTCACCAACGCGATCAAGGAATTCGTGCTTTCGGGCAACGATGAATACGATTTCGTGCTGGTCGAGATCGGCGGCACCGTCGGCGACATCGAGGGCCTGCCGTTCTTCGAGGCGATCCGCCAGCTCAAGAACGAGCTGCCGCGCGAACACGCCGTTTACATTCATCTGACGCTGCTGCCGTTCATTCCGAGCGCCGGCGAACTCAAGACCAAGCCGACGCAACACTCGGTCAAGGAACTTCGCTCGATCGGTATCCAGCCGGACATCCTGCTGTGCCGCACCGATCGGGAAATTCCGAAGGAAGAGCGGCGCAAGCTCGGCCTGTTCTGCAACGTGCGCGAAAGCGCCGTCATCGAGGCGCGGGACGTCGACAACATCTACGCCGTGCCCGAGGCCTATCACGCCGCCGGCCTCGATGACGAAGTGCTGGCCGCATTCGGCATCACGCCGAAAATTCCGCCGGCACTGCAGAGCTGGAACGTCATCAACGAACGTGTTCGCAACCCCGAAGGCGCCGTGACCATTGCCATCGTCGGCAAGTACACCGGCATGAAGGACGCCTACAAATCGCTGATCGAGGCGCTGTCGCATGGCGGCATCGCCAACAAGGTGAAGGTCAATCTCGACTGGATCGAGAGCGAGGTGTTCGAGCACGAGGATCCGGCGCCGTTCCTCGAACACGTCAACGGCATCCTGGTGCCCGGCGGCTTCGGCCAGCGCGGTGCCGAGGGCAAGATCCGCGCGGCGCAGTTCGCCCGGGAGCGCAACGTGCCGTATTTCGGCATCTGTTTCGGGATGCAGATGGCTGTGATCGAAGCCGCGCGCAATCTGGTCGGCATCGAGGACGCCAACTCCACCGAGTTCGGTCCAACGAAAGAGCCGCTGGTCGGCCTGATGACGGAATGGCTGCGCGGCAACGAGCTCGAAAAGCGCTCGAAGGTCGGCGACCTCGGCGGCACCATGCGGCTCGGCGCCTATCCGGCGGCGCTGAACCGCGGCAGCCGGGTATCGCAGGTCTACGGCGGCGCCACCGAGATTTCGGAACGCCACCGTCATCGCTACGAGGTCAACACCGCCTACAAGGACCGGCTCGAGCAGCACGGCCTGCGCTTCTCGGGGCTCTCGCCCGACGGCGTGTTGCCGGAGATCGTCGAATACGAGGACCATCCCTGGTTTATCGGCGTGCAATTCCACCCCGAACTGAAGTCGCGGCCGTTCGAGCCGCATCCCTTGTTCGCGTCGTTCGTTCAGGCGGCGGTGGTGCAGTCGCGGCTGGTTTGATCCCCACCACCGGTTGTCTTTGACGAACGCGCCAATTGTTGCGACAAACCGCTCCCGTGACCTGCAAGAACAATAAATCGAGGGAGTGAAGCCGATGATTATGGAAATGCGCGTCTATCGCTGTCTGCCGGGCCGCCTGCCGGCACTGATGAAACGCTTCGACACGCTCACGCTGAAGCTGTGGGAAAAGCACGGCATCAAGCAGGCCGGGTTCTTCACCACGCTGATCGGCACCTCCAATCAGGAACTGACCTATTTCGTGGCCTGGGATTCGCTCGCCGATCGCGAAAAGAAATGGACGGCATTTCAGTCCGATCCCGACTGGATCGCCGGGCGGGCCAAGTCTGAGGAAGGCGGCCAGATCATCGACAACATCGTCAGTCAATTGCTGGTGCCGACGCCATTCTCGTCGGTGAAGTAACCGGCTACGCAACCCTGATATTCAGGGGCCTTACGGGGTTGATCCTGATAGCGCGGACCGGCATGGTCCGCGCCGGAAGAAGGAAAATCCCTTGAACGTCAATTCACCAGCTGCGCCAATCGTGTCCGTCGGCCCGGTCAAATTCGGCAACGATCTGTCGATGTCGATCATTGCCGGACCGTGCCAGCTCGAGAGCCGGGCGCATGCGCTGGAAGTGGCGGGCGCGCTGAAAGAGATCGCGACACGGCTCAAGATCGGCCTCGTCTACAAGACCTCGTTCGACAAGGCCAACCGCACCAGCGGCACCGCCGCGCGCGGCATCGGGCTCGCCCAGGCGCTGCCGATCTTTGCCGAGATCCGCTCCTCGCTGGGATTGCCTGTGCTCACCGACGTGCACGAGGCCACGCAATGTGCCGAGGTGGCGCAGGCGGTGGACGTGCTGCAGATCCCGGCCTTCCTGTGCCGGCAGACCGATTTGCTGCTCGCCGCGGCCGCGACCGGCAAGGTCGTCAACATCAAGAAGGGCCAGTTCCTGGCGCCGTGGGACATGGCGAATGTCGTTGCCAAAATTACCGGCGGCGGCAATCCGAACGTACTGGTCACCGAGCGCGGCGCGTCCTTTGGCTACAACACGCTGGTATCCGACATGCGCGCGCTGCCGATCCTGGCGCGCACGACCGGCGCGCCGGTTATTTTTGACGCCACCCACTCGGTGCAACAGCCGGGCGGGAAGGGTGCCTCATCCGGCGGCGAGCGTGAGTTCGTGCCGGTGCTGGCGCGGGCGGCGGTCGCGGTCGGCGTCGCCGGGGTCTTCATCGAAACCCATCCCGATCCCGATCACGCGCCGTCGGATGGTCCCAACATGGTGCCGCTGCGGGACTTCGAAGCGCTGATAAAAACCCTGATGGGATTCGACGCACTCGCCAAAAATCTCGTCAAGAAGCCGATCAGTTGATGCCGCGGTTACGATCGTGACCGCGTCGAGCCGTCTGCCGCCGGCGCTCAACATCATCACGCTTGCGACCTTCGCGGCCAGCCTGTCGGCGCGCGCCCTCGATCCGGTGTTGCCGCACGTCGCCGACGATTTCGGTATCAGCATCGCGACCGCAGCAAGCTTCGCCTCCGTCTTCGCCTTCACGTTCGCGATCATCCAGCCGGTGCTGGGTGCGGCCGCCGACCTGTTCGGCAAGGCGCGGCTGATGGTGGTGTGCCTGATGCTGCTCGGCGTTGCCAACATCCTCGGCGCGATGTCGACCTCGTTCTGGCTATTGTTCGCCTCGCGGATTCTGGCCGGCATTGGCTCCGGCGGCGTATTTCCGGTGGCGCTCAGTCTCACCAGCGATCTGGTCGGGCCCGAAAAACGGCAGATCGCGATCGGCCGCACGCTGATGGGTTCGATGACCGGCAACCTGCTGGGCGCATCGGTCTCGGGCCTGATCGGCGATTTCCTGGGCTGGCGCGGCGTGTTGGCCGTGCTCGGCGTGTTGGTCATCGTCGCCTCCGCCGCGGTCCTCATGGGTTTTCGCGGCGCCGCGCTGACGCAGCCGCCCAGGACCAACCTTGCGGCGCTGCGCCATGGCTACCGCACCATCTTCGCCAATCCCAATGTCTTTTGTTACGCGGCGGTGTTCCTCGAGGGCTGCTGCGTGCTCGGCCTGTTTCCCTATATCGCATCGTTCCTGTTCGATCTCGGCGAAACCTCGCTCTCGATCGCCGGCATCGTGATCGCGGGCTTTGCTATCGGCGGCCTGGTCTACACGCTGACCGTTTCGCGGTTGCTCCCGAGGATCGGCGTCAACGGCATGATGATCGCAGGCGCTGCACTGGTCGGGCTGCAGCTCATGGCGGTCGCGGCGGGACCGGGATGGAAACTGCAAACCCTGAGCCTGATCTTCATGGGCTGGGGTTTCTACATGATCCACGGCTGCCTGCAGGTGTTCGCCAGCGAGCTGTCGGTGGAAGCGCGCGCGACCGCGCTGTCGTTGCATTCGTTTTTCTTCTTCATGGGCCAGACCATCGGGCCGATCGCCTACGGCTTCGGCATCCTGCACGCCGGTAAGACCCCGACCTTGCTCGCCGCCGCCGCTGTCATCATCGCGCTCGGCTTTGTCTGCGCGAAGCTGTTGCGTCAGACGCGGCCGGCGGACGCGGCGGCGAGGCCCGACGTCGCGCCCTAGCGCGCGCTATTTTTCGATTGCCTCCGCCAGCAGCACCTGCGCCTGCCTGGTTGCTTCGGCGAATGACGGCTGTTGCGGGGCGCGCTGGGTGAAGCACTTCTTGTAGGCGTCTTCGCCTTGCTGCCTGAAGTCGGGGAGCTTGTCGTAGGCCTTCTTGCCGATGCGATTGGAATTGAGATCATCGCCAGCCTTTTCGGCCTTCTTGTTGTAGTCGGCCTTGATCGCCAGGCAGGCCGGGATTTCCACCTTGGGCTTGATCGTGCTGTAGGCGACGTAAGCCTTGCCGTTCGCCAGCGCCGAAACGAACACTTCATCCGCCGCTTCGGGCGCGGTGTCCTGGGTTCGTCCGCTCAACATCGCAACGGCAAGGGTAGCGGAAGTCGGTTTGGCGATCGGCAATTCGTTGAAGTTGATCACCGCTGCGTCCGTCGAAATCGCCTGGGTGTAGAACGCTTCTTCCTTCAGCGCCGTTGCCGTCTGCGGCGATACGTTCTTGACGTCCGCGGTGTTCTTGCCCCACCAGTCCTTGTGTCCGCGCAACCAGCGCTCCAGCAGCGACTGCGTCGTGACGATGATGTGCGACTTCGGTTCGACATACTTGCCGTCGGCGCCGTTTTCGCCGGCCTTCTCGCCGTTTTCGCCGACGAGTGAGTCGTAGCGCAGGCCGTCGAGCAGGCCAAAGCCCTGGTCGCCCTTGGAGTAGGCGTCGAGGTTGAGTTTGGCCGGGCCAAATCCCTTGCGATCGGGTTCGGCCAAAATCGCCTTCATCTGCGCGAAGAGATCGGGGCCGGCAGCCTTTTCGGCCTTCTCGGCCTCATCGTCCTTTTTAGCGTCATACAGTTTCGAGATTTTCGCGATCGCAGCGTCGCGCGCCGCGATGTAGCGGTCCTCGGGCGAGACGGGTGCGGCGTTGGCGTTCGAAAGCATCCCCAGCAGGCAGGATGCAGCGGCCAGTCGGATGACGACGGAAGCTGGATTTTTCATGTGCGGTGGTCGAAATGACAGGTTGTTCGGTTCATCGCGGATGTCTAGCTATCTTCCAAGGGCAGCAGTCAGCAGGGCCTGAGCCTGCGCGATCGCTTGCCTGAAGGCAGGTTCCTTGGGCGCGCGCTGCCTGAAGCAGCGCGCATAGGCCTCGTCGTCCTCCGGCTTGGCTTTCTTCTGGGCAACGCAGGCCGCAACCCTGACCTTTGGCGTGATCGATCCCTCGGCGACATAGACCTCGCCGTTGGCGATGGCGGCAACGATCACTTCACCCGAGGCATCGGGCATTTCGGATTGGGTCCGCGCCGCGAGCATGGCGTAGGCAAACGTCGCACCGGAAGGTTTTGCAATCGGCAGCGAAGCGAATTTGACCACCGCCGAGCCGTTCGAGATCGCCCTTGTGTAGGCGCTTTCGTCGCCGAGCGCCTTGGTTGTCGCTTGCGGAATTTCCTTGTGGGCGCGCAGCCAGCGCTCGAACATCGTTCCCGTGGTGACGACGATCTGCGACTTCGGCTCGATGTACTTGTCGTTCTTGCCGGTGCTGCCGGCCTTCTGTCCGTTCTCGCCGAGCAGGGACTCGAAGCGCAGGCCGTCCAGCGTTCCGAAGTCTTCGTCGCCCTCGTAGTAGCTTCCGATATTCGGCTTGGCCGGGCCAAAGCCCTGGCGATCGCCTTCGGCCAGGATCACCTTCAGCTGTGCGAGAAGATCTGCTGTGGCAGCCTCTTCGGCCTTGGTGGCCTCGTCGCCCTTGCTGTCGTCATACAGCTTCGAGATTTTTTCGATCGCGGCATCGCGCGTAGCAATATAGCGGTCCTCGGATGAGGCCGGCGCGGCGGAGGCGCTCGAAAGCATCCCCAACAGGCAGAGAGTTGTGGAAAGTCGGATGACGACGGAGGGCGAGATTGGCATGTGCGGTGGTCGGAACGGCCGGCCGTTCGGTTCAACCAGCCGTTCGGTCTAACCTCGCCCGCGATAGGGCGCGACGCCCTGATCGGGCATCCACATGCCCTTGGGTAGTTTGCCGGTCTGCCAGAACACGTCGATCGGGATGCCGCCGCGCGGATACCAGTAACCGCCGATGCGCAGGTATTTCGGCTTGATCTCGGCGGCGATGCGCTTGCCGATCATGACGGTGCAATCCTCGTGGAACGCGCCGTGGTTGCGGAAGCTGGCGACATAAAGTTTCAGCGATTTGGACTCGAGCAGCCAGCTTCCGGGCACGTAATCGATCATCAGATGCGCGAAATCCGGCTGGCCGGTGACCGGACAGAGCGAGGTGAATTCCGGCGCAGTGAAGCGGACCACGTAATTGGTGTCGGCCTGCGGATTGGGAACGCGGTCGAGTTTGGCCTTTTCCGGGCTATCCGGCCATTGCACGGCGCGGCCGAGTTGCAGGCCGGCTGACGACTTCTTGGCTTTAGCGGGGGATTTCGACATCAGGGATCTCCGTTGCGGCCGTATTAGACAATTCGGCCGCCAGCGTCACGGGCGAGGGCGGCCTTTTCCGCACCGCAACCTTGCTGTAGAAGCAGCGCCAAACGTCCTTACCCGCCAATCCCATGAGGCTCCCATGACCGCCATCGTCGACATCATCGGCCGCGAAATTCTCGATAGCCGCGGCAATCCCACCGTTGAAGTCGATGTGGTGCTGGAAGACGGCTCGATCGGCCGCGCCGCGGTGCCCTCCGGCGCCTCGACCGGCGCCCATGAGGCGGTGGAACTGCGGGACGGCGACAAGAACCGCTATCTCGGCAAGGGCGTGCAGAAGGCGGTCGAAGCCGTCAATGGCGAAATCTTCGAGGCGCTGAGCGACCAGGCGGTCGAGGAACAAGTCCAGATCGACCAGATCATGATCGACCTCGACGGCACGCCGAACAAGAGCCGGCTTGGTGCCAACGCCATCCTCGGCGTTTCGCTGGCCTGCGCCAAGGCGGCGGCCGAATCCTTCGACATGCCACTCTATCGCTATGTCGGCGGCACCTCGGCGCGTACCCTGCCGGTTCCGATGATGAACATCATCAATGGTGGCATGCATGCCGACAACCCGATCGACTTCCAGGAATTCATGATCCTGCCGGTCGGCGCGGCGACGTTTGCCGAAGCGCTGCGCTGCGGCTCGGAAATCTTCCATACATTGCGCGGCGAACTGAAGAAGGCCGGCCACAACACCAATGTCGGCGAC
This sequence comes from Afipia sp. GAS231, assembly GCF_900103365.1. NCBI lineage: Bacteria > Pseudomonadati > Pseudomonadota > Alphaproteobacteria > Hyphomicrobiales > Nitrobacteraceae > Afipia > Afipia sp. GAS231. Next base: position 243,729 of record NZ_LT629703.1, on the reverse strand, counting down.
GAGGGCGGCTTTGCGCCGAACCTGCCGTCGGCGGATGCTGCGCTCGATTTCGTGGTCGGCGCCATCGGCAAGGCCGGCTACACCGCCGGCAAGGACGTCATGCTCGGGCTCGATTGCGCCGCGACCGAGTTCTTCAAGGATGGCGCTTACGTCTATGGCGGCGAGAACAAGACCCGCTCGCGCTCCGAGCAGGCAAAATATCTTGCCGATCTGGTCGCGCGCTATCCGATCATTTCGATCGAGGACGGCATGTCCGAGGACGACATGGACGGCTGGAAGGAGTTGACCGACATCATCGGCAGCAAGTGCCAACTGGTCGGCGACGACCTGTTCGTCACCAACGTCACGCGCCTTGCCGACGGCATCAAGAATGGCCGCGCCAATTCGATCCTGATCAAGGTCAACCAGATCGGCACGCTGACGGAGACGCTCGCTTCGGTCGAGATGGCCCACAAGGCCGGCTACACCTCTGTGATGTCGCATCGCTCCGGCGAGACCGAGGATTCCACCATCGCCGACCTCGCCGTCGCCACCAATTGCGGCCAGATCAAAACCGGCTCGCTGGCGCGCTCCGACCGTACCGCCAAGTACAACCAGTTGCTGCGCATCGAGCAGCAGTTGGGCGCGCAGGCGAAATATGCCGGCAAATCGGTGTTCAAGGCACTGGCGTAAGGCGCCGGCGCATCCAGATATAACAAATACAAACGGGAGGATTTGCGATGAGTGACGGCAAGACCGGGCTGCAACTGCGTTCGCTGCTCAAGAAGAGCGGCGAACTCGAACTGTCGCTGATGAATATCCCGACGCCCGAGCCGGCCGAGGACGAAGTCGTGGTCCGCATCGAGGCGACGCCGATCAACCCGTCCGATCTCGGGCTCCTGATCGGTCCGGCCGACATGTCGACCGCGGTCGTCTCCGGTTCGAAAGACGCTCCCGTGATCACCGCGAAGATGCCGGACGCAGCGGTGAAGATGATGGGCGCGCGGCTCGATCAATCGCTGCCGGTCGGCAACGAGGGCGCCGGAACGGTGGTCCGGACCGGATCGTCGGATGCCGCCAAGGCGCTGATGGGCAAGACGGTCTCCGCCATCGGCGGCGCGATGTACTCGCAATATCGCACCATGAAGGTGAGGGACGTGATGGAGCTGCCGGCCGGCGCCACCGCTGCCGACGGCGCGTCGTGGTTCGTCAATCCGCTGACGGCGCTTGGCATGACCGAGACCATGCGGCGCGAGAACCACAAGGCGCTGGTACATACCGCGGCAGCCTCCAACCTCGGGCAGATGCTCAACAAGATCTGCCTCAAGGACGGCATCGGCCTCGTCAACATCGTCCGCAGCAAGGAGCAGGCCGACATCCTGCACAAGATCGGCGCCAAGCATGTCGTCGATTCCACTGCGCCGACCTTCATGGACGATTTGACCAACGCGCTGGTTGAGACTGGCGCCACCATCGCGTTCGACGCCATCGGCGGCGGCAAGCTCGCCAGCCAGATCCTGACCGCGATGGAAATCGCGGCCAACAAGACCGCCAAGGAGTACAGCCGCTACGGTTCGAGCGTGTTCAAGCAGGTCTATATCTACGGCAGCCTCAACACCGGTCCGACCGAATTGAGCCGGGCGTTTGGCCTGACCTGGGCGGTCAGCGGCTGGCTGTTGACGCCGTTCCTGCAGAAGATCGGCCCGGCCGACATCGGCCGGTTGCGCCAGCGCGTGGCGTCCGAGTTGAAGACCACCTTCGCCAGCCATTACACCCAGGTGGTGTCGCTGCCCGAAGTGCTGCAGATGTCCAACATCGCCGTCTACAACAAGCGCGCCACCGGCGAGAAATTCCTGATCAACCCCGCCAAGGGCTGAGGGGGCTGAGGGCTATTGGTGGTCCCGACGACTTCGCAGGCCGCCCGAAGGGCGGCCTGTTTGTTTGGGTCACCATTGCGCGAACCCAACGTTTCCAAAATTGCTCGTTTCATGCACTTGCATCTTTTTGCCGATCTGGCTTAAGTGCGCGCCGGACGTTTCAGCTTCACGAGGGAAAATTCAATGGCCACCCACACCATCGTCACCATCGCCGGCAGTCTTCGCAAGGAGAGCTTCTCGCTCAAGATCGCCAATGCACTGGCCAAGCTGGCGCCGGCGTCGCTGAAGCTCGAGGTCATGACCCCGCAGGGGATTTCCAACTTCAGCCAGGACGAGGAAGCCGCACCCCCGGCCGATTGGACCGCGTTCCGGGAAAAGCTGCAAAAGTCGCACGGCGTCCTGTTCGTAACCCCGGAATATAACCGCTCGATCCCCGGCGTGCTGAAGAACGCCATCGACGTCGGCTCGCGGCCCTACGGCAAGAGTTCGTTCCTCGGCAAGCCGGTCGGCATCGTCTCGAATTCCCCGGGCCCGCTCGGCGGCGTCAGCGCGGCCAAGCACCTGCAGAACATCCTGCCGGGCATCACCGGTCCGATCATGGCACAGCCCGAAATCTACCTGAACGGCGTCGGCGATGCCTTTGACGACAAGGGCCAGTGCACCAAGGAATCGTTGCAGAAGGTGTTGCAGCAGTACATCGACGCCTTTGCGGCGTTTGTTGAGAAGCAGCATCGGTAAGAGCGGGCCGAACTCTTTCCGCGTCATTGCGAGCGAAGCGAAGCAATCCAGTCTTTCTTTTTGAAGGGCTGGATTGCTTCGTCGCTTCGCTCCCTTGCACAAACGCGTCGCGTTTGTTGCAGGCAGTGACGGGGATGGGCCTTCGATCGTAATGACGGTCGAATTGCCTAGTTTTTACGCGGGGACGTTGCTCTTAGCATTCTCTTAACCAGACCGTCGCATCTTGGCGCCATGGTCTCCCGCACCCGACTGAAATCGCTGCTTACCGGGCTCGCCCTCTACACGATGGCGGCGCTGATGGTCGGCTATTTCGGCGTCAACGCCTATACCGGCAAATACGGGCTGAACGCGCGCCAGGAGCTCGATCAGGAGATCATCGCGCTGACATCGGAATTGGCGCGGCTGAAGCGGGAGCGGGCGCAGGGCGAGCAGCGGGTTTCGCTGCTGCGGTCGGACCGGGTCGACCCCGACATGCTGGACGAGCGCGCGCGCTTCCAGCTCGACTACGCCAATCCGCGCGACCTCGTCCGGACCGTCACGCCACGCTGACGCACGCAAGGGCGTGCACGTCAGGACGGCGTGGAAGGTTCGTCCGCAAATTTCAAAAATCTGCAAAATCAATTTCGAAAATGTCGCGTCTCGTTGCAGTGCGGCATAGCAATATTTTCTCCAGCGCACGCAATCCTTTCACGGCGGTTTGAGTTGAGATAGAGAGGGCTGATCGTCTCTCTCATCCGGAATTGCCATGGCCGCACCCAAGAAAAGCGTTGAGAAGGAAGCAGGGCAGGAGAAGGCAAAGGGGTCGTCCCCACCGGAATTCACCAGGGCGCAGGAACTGGCCGCACTCCGGGACATGCTGTTGATCCGCCGCTTTGAGGAAAAGGCCGGCCAGCTCTACGGCATGGGTGCGATCGGCGGCTTCTGCCACCTCTATATCGGCCAGGAAGCCATCGTTGTCGGTATGCAGATGGCTCTGAAAAAGGGCGATCAGGTCATAACCGGATACCGCGACCACGGCCACATGCTGGCATGTGGCATGGAAGCCAACGGCGTGATGGCTGAACTGACCGGACGCCGGGGCGGCTATTCCAAGGGCAAGGGCGGCTCCATGCACATGTTCAGCAAGGAGAAGAATTTTTACGGCGGCCACGGCATCGTCGGCGCCCAGGTTTCGCTCGGCACCGGTCTCGCTTTCGCCAACCGCTATCGCGGCAATGATGCCGTCAGCCTGGCCTATTTCGGTGACGGCGCCTCGAACCAGGGCCAGGTCTACGAAAGCTTCAACATGGCGGAGCTGTGGAAGCTCCCGGTGATCTACGTCATCGAAAACAACCGTTACGCCATGGGCACCTCGGTGACGCGCTCCTCGGCGCAGACCGATTTCTCCAAGCGCGGCATCTCCTTCAATATTCCCGGCCAGCAGGTCGACGGCATGGACGTTCGCGCCGTCAAGGCCGCGGGCGATGAAGCTGTCGCCTGGTGCCGCGCCGGCAAGGGCCCGTTCATCCTGGAAATGCAGACCTATCGCTACCGCGGTCACTCGATGTCGGATCCGGCCAAGTACCGCACCCGTGAAGAGGTCGAGAAGGTCCGCAACGACCAGGACCCGATCGAGCAGGTGCGCAACCGCCTGCTGGCGGCCAAGGTCACCGAGCAGGAGTTGAAGGCCATCGACGCCGAGGTGCGCGAGATCGTCAACGCGTCCGCGGATTTCGCCCAGCACGATGCCGAGCCGGATCCGTCCGAGCTTTGGACCGATATCTATCGCTAATTCTACCGCGCAGACCAAAACGTAAGACTGACTTCGGGAGCAGATATGCCCATTCAAGTGTTGATGCCTGCGCTGTCGCCCACCATGGAAAAGGGCAACCTTGCCAAGTGGCTGAAAAAGGAAGGCGAGACCATCAAGTCCGGCGATGTCATCGCCGAGATCGAAACCGACAAGGCGACGATGGAAGTCGAGGCGACCGATGAGGGCACGCTCGGCAGGATCCTGATCGCCGAGGGCACGGCCGACGTGGCCGTCAACACCCCGATCGCGACCATTCTGTCGGATGGCGAGAGCGCCGCCGATCTCGACAAGGCGCCGGCGGCGGCGCCCGCAAAGCAGGAGAAGGCCGAGGCGCCCGCAGCCAAGGCGGAAGCGCCTCAGCCGGCGGCGCACGCGGCACCGGCCGCTGCCGTCGCCGAACCCGATCCGGAAGTGCCCGCCGGCACCGAGATGGTGACGATGACCATCCGCGAAGCCTTGCGTGACGCGATGGCCGAAGAAATGCGGCGCGACCCTGATGTCTTCATCATGGGCGAAGAGGTCGCGGAATATCAGGGCGCCTACAAGGTCACCCAGGGTCTGCTGCAGGAATTCGGCGACAAGCGCGTCATCGATACGCCGATCACCGAGCATGGTTTCGCCGGCATCGGCGTCGGTGCGGCGATGGCCGGACTGAAGCCGATCGTCGAATTCATGACCTTCAACTTCGCCATGCAGGCGATCGACCATATCATCAATTCCGCGGCCAAGACGCTGTACATGTCGGGCGGCCAGATGACCTGCCAGATGGTGTTCCGCGGTCCGAACGGGGCTGCGTCCCGCGTCGCTGCCCAGCATAGCCAGGACTACTCGGCCTGGTATTCGCAAGTACCCGGCTTGAAGGTGGTCGCACCGTATTCGGCCGCCGACTACAAGGGGCTGTTGAAGGCCGCGATCCGCGATCCCAATCCGGTGATCTTCCTCGAAAACGAAATGCTCTACGGCCACACCGGCGAGGTGCCGAAGCTCGACGATTACGTGATCCCGATCGGCAAGGCGCGGATTGTCCGCTCCGGTGGCCATGTAACCCTGATCTCGTGGTCGAACGGCATGTCCTATGCCTTGAAGGCCGCCGACGAACTCGCCAAGGAAGGCATCGAGGCCGAGGTGATCGACCTGCGCACGCTGCGCCCGATGGATACCGAGACCATCGTCGCCTCGGTCAAGAAGACCGGCCGCGCGGTGACGGTGGAAGAGGGCTGGCAACAGAGCGGCGTCGGCGCCGAGATCGCCGCCCGCATCATGGAACATGCCTTCGATTATCTGGATGCGCCGGTGGCGCGGGTGTCGGGCAAGGACGTGCCGATGCCGTATGCCGCGAACCTCGAAAAGCTCGCACTGCCCACCGTGGCCGACGTGGTCGCGGCCGCCAAAGCCGTGTCGTATCGGTAAAGTTCATGGCTGGTCCCAACGAACAGCCACTGCCGCCTGACGTGATCGGCCGCGAGGACGCGATCGAAGTGTTGCGCGCGTTCGTGGTCGATGGCGGGCTCTCGATTGCGTTTCAGCGCGCGTTCGAGGAGCCTGATATGTGGGGCTTGCTGCTGGTCGATATCGCCCGCCACGCCGCGCGCGCCTATGGACGCGAGGCCGAATACACCGAGGACGAGGCGCTGGGGCGCATCGTCGATATGTTCGAAGCCGAAATCAATCGTCCGACCGACGTGGGCTCGACCACGCCGCGGTCGCAACAAGGTCACTGACAATGCCGATCAACATTTTGATGCCCGCGCTGTCGCCCACCATGGAAAAGGGCAATCTTGCCAAGTGGCTCAAGAAAGAGGGCGACAAGGTCAAGTCCGGCGACGTGATCGCGGAGATCGAGACCGACAAGGCGACGATGGAGGTCGAGGCGGTTGACGAAGGCACGATCGCCAGAATTCTGGTGCCCGAAGGCACGCAGGATGTGCCGGTCAACGATATCATCGCCGTACTGGCTGGCGATGGCGAGGACGTGAAGGCGGCCGGCGCGGCACCCGCGCCGAAGGCTGCAGCGGCCCCGGCCGCGCAACCGGCGCCGGCAGCAGCGCCTGTTGCCGCAGCTCCTGCGCCGAAGCCCGCCGCACCGGCTCCAGCGCCGCAGGCTGCCGCACCGGCGGCGCAAGCCACCACGCAAGCCAACGGCCACGCCCGGGTGTTCTCGTCACCGCTGGCCCGGCGTCTCGCCAAGGAAGCCGGCATCGAGATCGGCCGCATCACCGGCTCCGGCCCGCACGGCCGTATCGTCGCCCGCGACGTCGCCGACGCAAAATCTGGCAAGGGCCTGAAGGCGCCGGCGGCAGCACCGAGCCCGGGTGGCGCGCCTGCGATTGCGCCGGCGATGAGCGACCAGCAGATCCTCTCGCTGTTTGAGCCGGGCTCCTACGAAACCGTGCCGCATGACGGCATGCGCCGGACCATCGCGCAACGCCTGACGGCGGCCACGCAGTCTATACCGACGTTCTATCTCACCATCGACTGCGATATCGGCCGGCTGCTCGACGCGCGCGAACAGATCAATGCCGCTGCGCCGAAGGACAAGGAAAAGAAACCGCTCTACAAGCTCTCGGTCAACGACTTCGTCATCAAGGCGCTCGCGGTCGCCCTGCAGCAGGTACCGAACTGCAATGTCAGCTGGACCGAAGCCGGCATGCTCAAGCACAAGCATTCCGACGTCGGCGTCGCGGTCGCGATGCCCGGCGGTCTGATCACACCGATCATTCGCAATGCCGAGACCAAGTCGCTCTCGACGATCTCGAACGAGATGAAAGACCTCGCGGCGCGCGCCCGCACGCGAAAGCTCAAGCCGCAGGAATACCAGGGCGGCACGTCGGCGGTTTCCAACCTCGGCATGTTCGGCATCAGCCACTTCACCGCCGTGATCAACCCGCCGCAGTCGACCATCCTCGCGGTCGGCGCCAGCGAGGAGCGGGCGGTGGTGCGCAACGGCAAGGTCGAGGCCGCGCATGTCATGAGTGCGACGCTGTCCTGCGATCACCGTGCCATCGACGGCGCGCTCGGCGCCGAGTTGATCGGCGCCTTCAGACGGCTGATCGAAAATCCCGTCATGATGATGGTGTGACGTCAGTCATTGCGAGCGCAGCGAAGCAATCCATTCACCGCCGGAAGTATGGATTGTTTCGTCGCAAGTGCTCCTCGCAATGACGGAAGCGGAAGTCCGGTTGAACGATGAGAACGAGCGCATAGCCATGGCCGATACATCCTTCGACGTCATCATCATCGGCTCCGGCCCTGGCGGCTACGTCACCGCGATCCGCGCCGCCCAGCTCGGCCTGAAGACCGCGATTATCGAAAAATCCTATCTCGGCGGCATCTGCCTGAACTGGGGTTGCATCCCGACCAAGGCGCTGCTGCGCTCGGCCGAGATCTACCACTACATGAAGCACGCCAAGGATTACGGGCTGTCGGCCGACAACGTGTCGTTCGACCCGAAGGCCGTGGTGGCGCGCTCGCGCGGCGTCTCGAAGCGCCTTAATGACGGCGTCGGCTTCCTGATGAAGAAGAACAAAGTGACGGTGATCTGGGGCGACGCCTCGATCGACGCGCCCGGCAAGGTCACTGTGAAGAAATCCGCCGTCGAGGCGCCGAAGGGCGCGCTGGGCGAGGGCGCCTACCAGGCCAAACACATCATCCTCGCCACCGGCGCGCGGCCGCGCGTGCTGCCGGGGCTGGAGCCCGACAAGAAACTGGTCTGGACCTATTTCGAGGCGATGGTGCCGGAGAAAATGCCGAAGTCGCTGCTGGTGGTCGGCTCCGGCGCGATCGGCATCGAGTTCGCATCGTTCTTCCACACCATGGGCGCCGCCGTCACCGTGGTCGAAGTGCTGCCGCAGATCCTTCCGGTCGAGGATGCCGAGATCGCAGGCCTGGCGCGCAAGCAGCTGGAGAAGCAAGGCATCAAGATCCTCTCCAACACCAAGGTCACAAAACTGGACAAGAAGGCCGACAGCGTCGTCGCCACCATCGACGACGGCAAGAAGCCTGAGACGGTCGAGTTCGATCGGGTGATCTCCGCGGTCGGCGTGGTCGGCAATATCGAGGGCCTCGGTCTCGAAAAGCTCGGCGTCAAGACCGATCGCGGCTGCGTCGTGATCGACGGCTACGGCAAGACCAACGTATCAGGCATCTACGCCATCGGCGATGTCGCGGGACCGCCGATGCTGGCCCACAAGGCCGAGCATGAAGGCGTGGTCTGCATCGAAGCCATCAAGGGACTTCACCCGCACGCCATGGACAAGAACCTGATCCCGGGCTGCACCTACTGCCATCCGCAGGTCGCGTCGGTGGGATTGACCGAGGCCAGGGCGAAGGAGGGCGGTCGCGAAATCCGGGTCGGTCGTTTCCCGTTCGTCGGCAACGGCAAGGCGATCGCGCTCGGCGAGGACCAGGGCCTGGTCAAGGTGATCTTCGACAAGAAGACCGGGCAATTGCTGGGTGCGCACATGGTCGGCGCCGAAGTCACCGAACTGATCCAGGGCTATGTGGTCGCGATGAATCTCGAGACCACCGAAGAAGAACTGATGCACACGATCTTCCCGCATCCGACCCTGTCGGAGATGATGAAGGAAGCGGTGCTCGACGCGTATGGCCGTGTGTTGAATATGTAAGGTCTATCCCCGTCATTGCGAGCGAAGCGGTGCAATCCATCTTGCTGCGTCAAGAAAGACTGGATTGCTTCGTCGCTTCGCTCCTCGCAATGACGCAAGAAAAGAGAGCCCTCCCGTGAAAGACAATGACAACCTCACCATCGAACGTCCGACGTTCGTGACCCATCTCGAATGCGCGATGGAAGGCGATCATTATCCCGCCGACCAGATCCATAACCTTTCGAAAGCGGGCAAGCCGCTGCTGGTGCGCTACGACCTCGCCGGCGTGAAGAAGGCGCTGACCAAGGACGCGCTGGCACAGAGGCCGGCCGACATGTGGCGCTACCGCGAGATGCTGCCGGTGCGGAAAGTTTCCGATATCGTCAGCCTCGGCGAAGTCACGACACCGCTGATCCGATTGCCGAAGCTCGGCAAAAAACTCGGCGGCGGCGAGATCATCGTCAAGGATGAAGGCCGCTTGCCGACCGGATCGTTCAAGGCCCGCGGCCTGGTCATGGCGGTGTCGATGGGCAAGGCGCTCGGCATCAAGCACATGGCGATGCCGACCAACGGCAATGCCGGTGCTGCGCTGGCGGCCTATGCGACCTCGTGCGGCATCAGGACCACGATCTTCTGCCCGGCCGATACGCCGGAGGTGAACGTCAGCGAGATCGAGCTGCAGGGCGCCACCGTCTATCGCGTCAATGGGCTGATCGACGATTGCGGCAAGATCGTCGGCGAGGGCAAGGCCAAGGCCGGCTGGTTCGATACCTCGACGCTGAAGGAGCCGTACCGGATCGAAGGCAAGAAGACGATGGGGCTGGAACTCGCCGAACAGCTCGGCTGGGAAGTGCCCGACGTGATCTTCTATCCGACCGGCGGCGGCACCGGCCTGATCGGGATGTGGAAGGCGTTCGCCGAACTCGAAGCGATCGGCTTCATTGGCAGCAAACGCCCGCGTATGGTCGCGGTGCAGGCGTCGGGCTGTGCGCCGATGGTGCGCGCTTTTGAAGCAGGCACCGAGCACGCGCCGCGCTGGGAAGATGCGCACACCATCGCTTCGGGCATTCGCGTGCCGCAGGCGGTCGGAGATTTTCTGATCCTGCGCGCGGTCCGCGAGAGCAAGGGTTTCGCCATTGCGGTCCCGGATGAGAAGATTTCTGCTGCGCTCAACGAAGTGGCGCGCGAGGAGGGGCTGTTGCTGTGTCCGGAGGGGGCTGCGACCTACGCCGCCTACAAGGAAAGCCTCAGCGATGGACGCGTCACGAAAAATGATCGCGTGATGCTGTTCAATTGCGCGACAGGGCTTAAGTATCCCTTGCCGCCGGTCACGCGCACGCTCGATCGCCACAAGCCGATCGACTACGCAAACCTCTGAGATCCTCATCCTGAGGAGGCGCGAAGCGCCGTCTCGAAGGATGGCGGCGAGTTCGGTGGCCTTCATGGTTCGAGACGCGCTTCGCGCTCCTCACCATGAGGAGCAAACAAATGCGTCGGAGTAATTAGATGCGAAAGATCGTTCTGGCTGTCCTTGCGTTGCTGGCTTTCAGTAGCGCCGCCCATGCCGAGAATTATCCCTCGCGTCCCATCACCATCATCGTGCCGTTCGCCGCCGGCGGGCCGTCGGATGCGATGGCACGCATTCTTGCCGAGCGGATGAAGACGACGCTCGGCGAAGTGCTCCTGATCGAAAACGTGACCGGGGCGGGCGGATCGATCGGCGTCGGCCGCGCGGTGCGTTCACCGCCCGACGGTTACACCATCTCGTTCGGCCATCTCGGCACCCATGTCGCCAATGGCGCGATCTACAAGCTCGGCTACGACCTCGTCGCCGATCTCGAGCCGGTGGCGCTGCTGCCGAGCAATCCGATGATCATCGTCAGCAAGAACGCGGTGCCGGCGAAATCGCTGAAGGAGTTTCTGGCCTGGCTGAAGGCGCAGCCGAAGCCGCCGACGGCGGGCACCGCCGGCGCCGGTTCCGGAAGCCACATCGCCGGGCTCTACTTCGAAAACGTCACCGGCATCAAACTGCAATATGTGCCGTATCGCGGCACCGCGCCCGCCATGAACGATCTCGTCGCCGGCCAGATCGACCTGATCGTCGACCAGACCTCCAATTCGATCGCGCAGGTCCGCGCCGGCAACATCCGCGCCTATGCCGTCACCGACGACAAGCGCGTCTCCTCCGCGGCCGACATTCCGACCGTGGACGAGGCGGGTCTGCCGGGATTTCACATGACGCTGTGGTCCGGCCTGTGGGTGCCCAAGGACACGCCAAAGGAGATCGTCACAAAGCTGAATGCCGCTGCCGTCGAAGCCCTCAACGATCCCGCGGTGCGCAAGCAGCTCGAGAACCTCGGCCTGCAGATGCCGCCAAAGGACCAGCTCACGCCGGACGCACTCGGCGCCTGGCAAAAGGCCGAGATCGCGAAATGGTGGCCGATGATCCGCGACGCCAATGTGAAGGTCGACTAGGGCCGCCCACCGCTCTGTCCCCCATTGCAGGCCATCCACGGACGCCCGGGCAGGCTGGCGCCAGTTAACCTCGTCGCGATCCGGAGCGATTTTAGACACCCCGCCGCAGGTATCCAGCGGTTCCCGCGCTTGATCTGGACCGACGTCTCAAATAGCAATTAGCCGTTCTTTGCGTTGCCGAAGTGAGGAATTCACGATGTGGCTGCTGTTTGTGTTCGCGTGGGTATGTTTTCTGGCCCTGATTGCGGTCGTGGCGCAGCAGGGATTTGGCTACGATCTCGGCCGGCTGTCGGCCCATTTCCTCGAATTGCCGCAAGGGCAGCGTTGGGCGGCCGGCTTTATCGTCGTGATGGCGATCGCGCTGATCGGAACCAGCATCTTCCTTTCCCGCCGGATGTCGCGCCAGGATGAATCCTTGCGACTGTTGCGTGCCCGGCTGAAGGGCGCCCGGGATGACATGGTCGTCGCCCACGGATTGCAAAATCACTTCGACGGGGTGGTCCAGCATCTCGTCGACAGCACGCCCCAGGAAGCCATTGCCGCGCTCCAGAAACGGCTGGTGGAGACCGAGCAGAAGGTTGCATTGCAGCAGAGCCAAAACGAAGCCACCGATATCGAAGAACAACTGGACGACATCCGGCGCCGGCAGCAGACCCTTCGCGAGACGGTCGGCGAGGTCGCTGAAAGGCGGCGGGTGACCGAGCCGGTATTCGCCGAGATCAAGGATCGCCAGCGCCAGCTCGAACGGTCGCTTGCGAAACTCGAGGTCGACGACAACAAGCAAAATCTGGCCGATCGCCTGCAGGAAATCGGCGGAGAGGTGCTGGCGATCCAAAAGCGGCTGACCGTGCTGCAGGAGTCGCTGACGACGCTGAACCGGCACAAGGATGATCTCGACAAGACCAACGCCGAGCTAGGGCCGCTGCAGGCGCAGGGCATCGGCATCTACGCCGTGATCGACGAGCTGCGCCCGGCCTATGAACAACTGAGCAAACGGATCGATGAATTCGAATGGAAGAATGGCGAAACGATCAGCAGCCACGTCGAAGCGCTTTCCAGAAACAAGATGGAGATCGAGCAGAAGGTCGCGCGGCTTGATGATTGCTTCAACATTCTGGAAACACTCAGCCTGGACTTTGGCGAGCTCAAGCAGCGTCAGACCCATCTGGAGCGTTCGATTGCCGAGGTGGAGACGGATGCGAACGGCAAGAGCCTGATCGATCGCCAGAACGCGCTGAACGAATTCGTCCTTGCGGCCCGGCTGCGCCTCTCGACGCTGGAATCCTCGTTCACGACGCTGAACCGCTTCAAGCAAGAACTGACGAAGGCGCAGGCTGACCTGACGCCCCTGCAAGCACCGGAATTCGGGATCGAGTCGATGATCGCGGACGTGCATGGCATTCGCGAGGTCGTGCTGAAAACCCTCACTGAAATTGAGCAGCACGGCGCCAATAGCCTTGAATCGCGCCTGGAGCAGCTTTCCACCAGCAAGCGCGAGATCGACGAGAGATTGGCGCAGGTCTTCGAACATTTCGCCAGCCTCGATACCATCCGAAAGGATATCGGCGGGATCTTCATGGCGATCAGAAGCGCATTGATGAAAGTCGGGTGAACAGGTTGGTCGAAGCAAGGATCTGGCAAGTCGCGCGCGAGTGGTCGATTGACGGTTTGGAATTGGCTCAACGGCCGGTGCCGGAACCGGGCGCGGGTGAAGTCGCGGTCCGAATCCGCGCAGCCTCGCTCAATTACCGAGACCTGCTGACGGTGCAGGGAAAGGGTGGCGTCACCAGGCTGCCGCTGATCCCGTTCTCGGACGGCGCGGGCGAAGTCATCGCTGTTGGTGACGGCGTTACACGTGTCGCGGTGGGCGACCGGGTCTGCCCGATGTTCTTTCAGTCCTGGTTCGATGGCGGGCCCTCAGCGGCCAACCGGCGGCTGGCGCTCGGCGGTACCCGGCCGGGGGTGTTGCAGGAGGTGATGGTGCTGAACGCCGAAGGCGTCACCCGCATTCCATCTCACCTGAATTTTGTGGAAGCAGCAGCGCTGCCGTGCGCGGGGCTCACCGCCTGGCGCGCGCTGTTCGAGGAGGCGCAGCTTCGCCCCGGCGAGACCGTGCTGGTACAGGGCACCGGCGGGGTGTCGATCTTCGCCTTGCAGTTCGCCAAACTCGCCGGCGCGACCGTGATCGTGACCTCGTCGAGCGATCAAAAACTGGAACGTGCCAAGGCGCTCGGCGCCGACCATACCATCAATTACCGCGCGGTTCCCGAGTGGGGCAAGGCCGCGGCGGATTGGGCCGGCGGAGGCGTCGACCACGTCGTCGAGGTCGGCGGCAAGGATACGTTCCGACAGTCGATCGAGGCGGCGCGGGTTGGCGGCACCATTCTAGTGATCGGCGTGCTGTCGGGCTTCGCACAGGAAATCACAATCCCGATGTTGTTCAGCAAGAACCTGCACGTCATCGGCCTGTCGGTCGGCAGCCGCAGGATGTTCGAAGGCATGGCCGCGGCGATCGAGCGCAGCGGCCTCAGGCCGGTAATCGATCGCACCTTCGATTTCGGCGAAGTGCCGGAGGCCTTGAGGCTGATGGAGCGCGGCGGTCACTTCGGCAAGATCGCGATCGAGTTCCCGTCGCCCTGAGAACGCACCGAAAAATAATTTCCGCCGACGTGTCGAATTGCGCCACCTTCATCCGTCGTTACAACGGCCCCGCACCGGTCGGTCGCAACCACTGCAACGCGCAAGGAGTTCCATCTTGACCTCGATCACGCCCTTCCTCTGGTTCGACAACAATGTTCCCGAGGCCGTTGCGTTCTACAAATCGGTTTTTCCCAATGCCAAGGTCGAGGTCGTCAACGACTTCATGGCGAGCTTCGAACTGGAGGGACAAAAGTTCAACGCGCTGAACGGCGGTCCCAAATACCGGTTTAACGAGGCGATCTCGTTCTTCATCAGCGTCGATACCCAGCAGGAAGTCGACTATTTCTGGGACAAGTTGACCGCCGACGGCGGCGAGGAATCGAAGTGCGGATGGCTGAAGGATAAATTCGGCCTGTCCTGGCAGGTGGTCCCGAAAGCGCTCGGCCGCTGTCTCGGCGATCCCGATCGCGCCAAGGCCGGGCGGGCCATGCAGGCGATGCTGAAGATGCAAAAGATCATCATCGCCGATCTGGAAAAGGCGTTTGCCGGCTGATCGCAGGCCAAACACAGCTCCAAAAAAAATCGGGCGCGGCTGGTGTCAGCCGCGCCCGAACGTCGTTTGGCCGGATCAGGCCGCGATATCGAAGCGATCCGCGTTCATCACCTTGGTCCAGGCGGCGACGAAGTCGCGCACGAACTGGGCCTTGGAGTCGCTGCAGGCATAGACTTCGGCGAACGCCCGGAGCTGGGAGTGCGAGCCGAAGATCAGATCGACGCGGGTGCCGGTCCACTTCACGGCGCCGGTCTTGCGATCGCGTCCCTCGAACACGTCCTGGGCGTCCGAGACAGGCTTCCACACCGTGCTCATGTCGAGCAGGTTGACGAAGAAGTCGTTGGTCAGCGTCCCCGGCTTCTTGGTGAGGACGCCGTGCTTGGAGGAGGTGTTGACGTCGAGCACGCGCAGGCCGCCGAGCAGGGCGGTCATCTCGGGTGCGGTCAGCGTCAGCAACTGCGCCTTGTCGACCAGCTGCTCTTCGGCGGAGACGCGCTGCTTGCCGCGGCTGTAGTTGCGGAAGCCGTCAGCGGTGGGCTCGAGCGGCGCGAACGAATGCGCGTCGGTCTTCTCCTGTGACGCGTCCATACGGCCCGGCGTGAACGGCACCTTGACGTCGTTGCCGCCGTCCTTGGCCGCCTTTTCGATGGCAGCAGCACCGCCGAGCACGATCAGGTCGGCCAGCGAGACTTTCTTGCCGAACTCCTTCTGGATCGCTTCGAGCTTGGCCAGCACCTTGGACAACTGGGCCGGCTGGTTGACCTCCCAGTCCTTCTGCGGCGCCAGGCGCACGCGGGCGCCATTGGCGCCACCGCGCTTGTCGGAGCCGCGGAACGTCGAGGCCGAGGCCCAGGCGGTCGAGACCAGTTCGGACACCGACAGGCCGGAGGCCAGGACCTTGGCCTTCAGCGCGGCAATATCAGCTTCGCCGATCAGTTCATGATTGACCGCCGGAATCGGGTCCTGCCACAGCAGTTCTTCCTTCGGCACCAGCGGGCCGAGGTAGCGCACGATCGGGCCCATGTCGCGGTGGGTCAGCTTGTACCAGGCGCGGGCAAACGCGTCGGCAAACTGATCCGGATGCTCGTGGAAGCGCTTCGAGATTTTTGCGTAAGCCGGGTCGAGCCGCAGCGAGAGGTCGGTGGTCAGCATCGACGGCGAGTGACGCTTGGACTTGTCGTAGGCATCCGGCACCGAACCTGCGCCGCCGCCGTTCTTCGGCGTCCACTGATGGGCGCCGGCCGGGCTCTTGGTCAATTCCCATTCGAAGCCGAACAGGTTGTCGAAGAAGTTGTTGCTCCACTTGGTCGGCGTCGTGGTCCAGGTGACCTCGATGCCGCTGGAGATGGTGTCAGCGCCCAGCCCCTTGCCGTAGGAGCTGGCCCAGCCCAAGCCCTGCTGCTCAATGCTGCCGCCTTCCGGCTCCGGGCCGACCAGCGTCGCATCGCCGGCGCCATGGGTCTTGCCGAAGCTATGGCCGCCGGCGATCAGGGCGACGGTTTCCTCGTCGTTCATCGCCATCCGCGCGAAGGTCTCGCGGATATCGCGGGCGGCGGCGATCGGGTCGGGCTTGCCGTTCGGACCTTCCGGGTTGACGTAGATCAGGCCCATCTGCACGGCGCCGAGCGGGTTCTCGAGATCGCGGTCGCCGCTGTAGCGTTTGTCGTCGAGCCACTTGCCTTCGGAACCCCAGTAGATGTCCTCTTCGGGTTCCCAGACGTCGGCGCGGCCACCCGCAAAACCAAACGTCTTGAAGCCCATCGACTCCAGCGCGACGTTGCCGGCGAGGATCATCAGGTCGGCCCACGAGATCTTCTTGCCGTACTTCTGCTTGATCGGCCACAGCAGCCGGCGCGCCTTGTCGAGGTTGACGTTGTCGGGCCAGCTGTTGAGCGGCGCGAAACGCTGCTGTCCGGCGCCGGCGCCGCCGCGGCCGTCACCGATGCGGTAGGTGCCCGCGCTGTGCCAGGCCATGCGGATGAACAGCGGCCCGTAATGGCCGAAATCGGCCGGCCACCACTCCTGCGAGTCCGTCATCAGCGCATGCAGGTCCTTCCGCAGCGCTTCGAGGTCGAGCTTCTTGAACTCTTCGGCGTAGTTGAACGTCTCGCCCATCGGGTTGGACAGGGGCGAGTGCTGATGGAGAACGCTGAGGTTAAGCTGGTTCGGCCACCAGTCGCGGTTGGTGTGTTGGCTGCTTGCCCCGTGCATGACCGGGCATTTGCCGGCGTTCTTGCCATCATTTCCGTCCATATATCTCTCCCGATCTTCGTTGAATCTTGGCTTCGCTGACTGAACTTGTGTGTGGACGGTGCCCGTGACGCCGGGGTGACGTCGGCTAACCCGTCCCCAATTTGAAGGGTTCTAGCACGGTCATTTCATCAGCTTAAGTGTGATTTACTGATTGCCGTGATAAGCTGCGATTATGAACAACCTGACCTTCAAGCAACTGCGTTACTTCGAGGCCCTGGCGCGCCATGGCCATTTCGGGCGCGCCGCCGATGCCTGCGCGATCTCGCAGCCGGCGCTGTCGATGCAGATCAAGGAACTGGAGGGCGAACTCGGCGCGGCCCTGTTCGAACGCGGCGCGCGACAGGTCCGCCTGACCGGCTTTGGCGAAGCGTTCGCGCTGCGCGTTCGCGACATCCTGCGTTCGGTCGATGAACTGCAGGATCTGGCGCGGGTCTCGCAGGACGGCCTGGTCGGGCGCTTACGCATCGGCGTGATTCCGACGGTGGCGCCCTATCTGCTGCCGGCCATCATCGGCAACCTCACGCGCACCTATGCCGGCCTCGACCTTCATGTCCGGGAGACCGTGACGGGCACGCTGATCGGGGAATTGGCGGAGGGGCGGATCGACGCCGCTATCGTAGCACTACCGGTGTCGGAGCCGTCGTTCACCGAGATTGCGCTGTTTGCCGAGGATTTCGTGCTGGTCCGGCCGGGCGAGGACGAAGGCAAGCCGGTCCCGAATGGCGAAACGCTGAGCAAGATGCGGCTGCTGCTGCTGGAGGAGGGCCATTGTTTCCGCGATCAGGCGCTGTCGTTCTGCAATCGCCACTCGGCGCTGCCGCGGGAGCTGCTGGATGGCAGCTCGCTGTCGACGCTCGTTCAGATGGTCAGCGCCGGCATCGGCGTCACCTTGATCCCGGAAATGGCGGTTACGGTGGAGACGCGCTCGGCACAGGTTTCCGTCGCGCGGTTCGAGAACCCAAAACCGTCGCGAACCATCGGCATGATCTGGCGCAAGACCAGCCCGCTGGCCAATCAGCTTCTGCAGATTTCCGAGGTGGTGCGTCGCTCGGCCGCCGCGTTGCGCAAGCAGCAAGCGCCGGCCGCGTCGCGCAACCGCTGAGACCGGTCGTTGGCAATCTGGCCGGCCGCCACGGTCGATCCGGCCATGGTGCAGGGTTATTGGGACTATTGCACTCAGCCGTGATCGGCTAACCTGCGCGAGTATGGGGGCATGACATGCGATCGTCAGTTGTCCAGGAAGTGCAATTTCCAAAGCAGCCGGCGCTGCAGTTGATCTATGACACCGCGCCGATCGGCCTTGCCTATCTCTCGCCGGACTGCCGCTATCTGCAGATCAACCAGCGCCTCACCGAGATCTGCGGGATCTCGGTCGAGGGGCATCTCGGGCGCACGGTGCGCGACTGCGTGCCGGCGCTCGCAGACGCGGTCGAGGCCATCGTGCGATCGATCATGGAGACCGGCGACCCCGTGACCGGCATCGAGGTCAACGGCCAGCGCACGGGCCAGAATGAGGATCGCTGCTGGATCACCTACTGGCATCCGCAACGCGGGCCGAACGGCAACATCGTCGGCGTCAACGTCGCCGCCGAGGAGATCACCGAGCGCAAGCGCAGCGAGCGCGAGATCCGCGGCGCGCGCGATGCCGCCGAGGCGGCGCTGCACCATTTGCAGGAGACCCAGGCCTCGCTGATCGAGGCGGAGAAGCTCGCAGCGTTAGGCCGGCTGGTGGCGGGTGTTGCCCACGAGATCAACAGCCCCGTCGGTACCAGCCTGACGGTGGCGTCCGTACTGGAGCGCAAGTGCGCGGCGTTCGCGGCCGAAGTCGCCCGCGGCGGCTTGAAGCGATCGAGCCTGAACGAATTCATCGAAGTCGTCGAGGATGCCTCGGCGCTGCTGGTCGCCAACCTCAATCGCGCGGCCGAGATGGTGCAGTCGTTCAAGCAGGTCACGGTAGACAGAAGCTATCTGGATCAGCGCCATTTCGATGCCGGCGAGTTCACGGTCGAGGTGCTGGCGGGCCTGCGTCCGGCGCTGCCGAAAAACAACGTGA
Organism: Afipia sp. GAS231; assembly: GCF_900103365.1. NCBI lineage: Bacteria > Pseudomonadati > Pseudomonadota > Alphaproteobacteria > Hyphomicrobiales > Nitrobacteraceae > Afipia > Afipia sp. GAS231. Next base: position 224,765 of record NZ_LT629703.1, on the reverse strand, counting down.
CGCTCCATGTCGACTGCCAGCCCGGCCTGACCATGGACAGCTATCCCGGTCCCTATGGTCAGGCGTTGACCAATCTCTTTCTCAATTCGGTGATGCACGCCTTTCCGGACGGCAAGGGTGGCAATATCAATGTCGGGCTGCGGGCTTCGGGCATGGACCATATTGAAGTCATGTTTGCCGACGACGGCTGCGGCATGAGCCTCGACGTGCGCCGTCAGGCCTTCAATCCGTTCTTCACCACGCGCCGCGATGGTGGCCGCATCGGGCTCGGCCTGCATATCGTCCACAACATCGTGACCAATCGGCTCGGCGGCGAGCTTCACCTCGACAGCGCGCCCGGCGAGGGCACGAAAATCAGCATCGTCCTGCCGCGCGTCGCGCCGGGACGGCCGCCGGCGGGCTGACCCCGTCCGGTTTATGAGGCCTGCGCAACATCGGCCGGTGCGCCCTGATTTTCCTCTGCGAGCAGTGCGTCGAGATCGACCAGCAAGGGATCGTCAAGGGCGGGTTCGCCGTGGGCTTCGCTGCCATGAAGATGCATCAAGGTCTGCACCCGCCGGGCATTGAGATAGTCCACATGGTGATGCCGAAGCGCTACCGGCAGCAGCGGCTTTGGCAGCCCGACCATCGCAAATGCCGGCACCCTGCGGGTCTCGCTGCCTTCCCGCCACAGCAGGGGATGCAGGGTGTAGATCATCTGCCGCTCGATCTCCGCCGGCGGCGGTTGTTCTGAAAGCGACGGGGCCTGGTCTGCCATGTTCGCATTGCCGGCGCGGGTGCGCACCGCGGCGGATCGCAGCTCCCAGCAGATCAGGTCGGCCGCCGAAGCGACCTCGCGGCGTACGGCTTCCACGCTGGTCGAGAACCTGGTTGCTTCCGGCATCGATGCCGCGCTCTTGGTGACAGCTTCGATCAGCGCGGTCGCACTGGCCTGAAATCCAGGGGCGGCCCGTTCAATAGAAGCGGCCATGGTCTCGATCTCGTCAGCGATCAGGTTGCGGTCGCGCTGCGCCTGGGCATCGGCCAAAGCGCGCTCGGCCGAAGTCACCTGTTCGTCAAGCTCCGCCAATGCGGCACGCATGGTCTTGGTGCGATCTTCGACGGCACGCATATGGGCTTCCGCGCGATCGAGCCGGGCGTTGGCGGCGCCGGCCACCGCCAGCCGTTCGGCCGCGGTGCGCTTCTCTTCAAGTTCCTTTTCAGAGAGGCTCAACCGTGCGGCCAGTTTTTGCCGCGCCGCCAGCTTGTCCTTCAACGCGCTCTCGAAGCGCTCGACCGGACCAAGCTCGCGCTTGAAAAATGCCATGGCAGTCACCTCGTGCTTTGCAATCAACAGCCGAATCAGACGACGGATTTGTTACGCGCGAGAGCTAGTGGGAAACTTGGATAACATTGCGGCCCGAGTCGCTGCAGTCCTTTTTGTCAACGCCAGGAACTACGCGCCAGGAATTACGCGCCAGGAACTACCCGCCAGGAACTACCCGCCAAGTCCAACGCGCATATCCGCTTGCGTGTCGACGGCCCGTTGTGTGCGCTGGGCGTGCGCAAATAAGACAAGAAGGCTGTCCCTTGGTGTCGGCCTTAATTAGATGCTCATTAATTTTTAGACTCTAGCGAATTGATTCGAAGTCGCGGCGGCGTCTGTCTGGTTTGGGTACAGGACGGAGCGACTCTATGCGCGTTGCGTTATTTATTGCGACGTCAATTGTTGCATCGATATCAGCGTTGACGACGCCATCGTATGGCTCGAGTTCTTGCATGAGCCAGAGTGAAGCACGCCAGCATTATGGCTCGGTGCACCTCTACTGGCACGGACCGGATCATTGCTGGGATGCGGCGCCGGGCCGGCATCGTCTCGTTCGCAAAAATCAATCAACTGTCGATCGACAGGTTCAGCGCGGACGCGGCCAGTCCGATTGGCGTCAGGCCATGTCGGAAATGCGGCCTGACGACGCACCCGCTCAGGCGCCCGATGCGGGCGCAGCGGGCGGTGCCAATTCCGCAAACTGGCTGGATCGCTGGATCGACATCGTGCAGGTCGTACCGCGCCGCCAAACCGAACGTCAGTCCGAGCCTGCGGCGGCGTCGCCGGTTCTCGCGGCCGAACCCGAATCCGGCGGGATGCCGCACGTTGTCGTCGTCCTGGCGTTCTTCGCCTTCCTGCTGGTATTCGCGACCATCGAAATTCTGCTCCGCAACGACGAGCAGCAAAAGTAGGGATCATGCAAAGCAGATAAAGAAGATGAGGGCGTCAGCCCGCCATCAGGACTTCATGGCCCTCATCAAGGCGCGTATGTCGATCGTGGCGAAATTGGAAAACGTATCCGAGACGGCATAGGGAAAGATGATGTTATCGCCGTGCCGCATTGCGCCGCAGGTATAAACGACGTTCGGAACGTATCCTTCGCGTTCGGAGGGATCGGGCCGCAGCAGCGGCTCGCGCAAGCGGCCGATGACCTTCGACGGATCCTTCTTGTCGAGCAACGCCGCCCCGATCGAATATTTGCGTACCGGGCCGACGCCATGCGTCAACAACAACCATCCTTCGTCCAGCTCGATCGGCGATCCGCAATTGCCGATTTGGACGAATTCCCACGGAAACTCAGGCTTCAGGATCGGTTGGCCGCCATCCCAGGTATAGAGATCGTCCGAGTAGATCAGATATAGATTTTCGTTGTCCTGACGGGCGATCATCGCGTACTTGCCGTCGATCTTCCTGGGGAATAGCGCCATGCCCTTGTTCCTGGCCGCGTTCCCTTTCAATGCCGACAGCCGGAACGATAGGAAGTCGGATGTCTCGATCAGCTCCGACCGGATCGCCCTGCCGCTATAGGCGGTATAGGTCGCGTAGTAGATGCTCCGTCCATTGTCGTCGAACTGTACGAACCGGGCGTCTTCGATTCCGTTCAACTGCGACTCCGTGACGGGAAAGATGACCCGTTCGCTTATTTCTTCCGTGCTGCTGAAGGTCACCTCGACGACATCCCCGCCCGGGCCCGATGGCAACTTGACGATATCGGGGCTTGAGGCGAGCCGGGCGGTGGGGTCGACCTTCACGGTTCCGTCCGAGGTGATCGACCCGGATCGAAATGTCAGCGAGGATATATGCCCTTCGCCAACGGCGCGAAGGCTCAGGACGAAGCGAAGACTGCCGTCTTGCATACCGGACTGATCCGGATGGGCGACGATGCTCGGATTGAACAACGCGGAGGCTTCAAACGAATACTCGTTGAGAAAGTAAGCCCCGACCAACTGCCGCTGCACCTGGGTGAACGCGGCGTGATCGGCGAGCGCCTCTTCCATCTCCTCGGCGCGCAGCTCGAACGCCTGCAGCAGATTGCGATGGCGCCCGAGAAAGTTCTCGAGCACGTCGGCGAGCTGCGCGGCGGCGGTCGCGGCATCCAGCGAGAGTACCCGTTCGACAATATGATTGGCCCGGGTCTTGTCCGTCGGATTGAGGTCGCGCGGTTCTGTCGTCGGCTTGAACGGCCGAACGATAACCCTGCTGGGATCGGGCCGCAGATAAAGCGCCTGACGGTTCAGGAACGGGAATTGCGACAAGGTGTCCTCGGTCGGTTCAGGGGAAAGCATGTGCGGCGACCGTCAAGCGACCAAAGGCGTTGGCTTGGCGCGGCTTTCGCCGAGACGGGCTACCTGTCGAATTTCGGAAAGGCCGAGCAGGTACGACACCACCGATTCTCCGCCCCGGTTCTCGTTGGGACGATCGGGATGCAGGCCGTCGCGACAACTTCCCGTTTCCAGATCGACGAGGGAGACCGAGAGGTCGTTGCTGCCCAGGAACCAGGCGAACACGCGTGCAGCTTCGGCTTTCCAAGCGACATCATGATCGGCCTGCCACGCCGCGAGGCAGGCGGCAATGGTGGCCGTCGCTTCCAGCGGCTGCTGATCGAAGGCCCGTGGCCGCCGTCGCGTCTCGCCGAAGCCTTCGGTGCCGACCGGACGGAATTGGCCGGCCGCGGATGTCTGCTGTTTCACAAGCCAGCGCAGAGACTTCAGTCCGGTCTCCAGATAGATCGGATTCCTGGTGGCCATGCCGGCCAGGATCAGCGCTTGCGGCAGGCGGGCGTTGTCGTAGGCGAGCCCTTCCTCGAACCAGACCCAGTCCCCGGTTTCGACCGCGTCGAACACTGAGATCAAGCGGTCTGCCAGGAGAAGGCGCAAGGTAGCGGCGCGGGCATCTTCCGTGACGGCCGAGCAATAGGCGTCAAGTCCCAGCAGGACAAATGCCCACGCACGCGGCGAGCGGAGTTGGTCGGCGCCTGCCATCGCCTCGGCAAACAGCGAAGCGGCCCATGTCCGCCGAGACGAATTGGCGTCGGTGAGGGCGCAGACGCCCAAAGCCCACAGGGTCCGTCCGTGGCTGTCTTCCGATCCGGAATCCTCCAGCCAGCAGCGATTGAATCCCATGAAGTTCCGAAACCGCTTTGTATCAGGATTCCAGGCATGCTGGACGAAAGCGGCAAATCGGGCCGTCAATACTTCGGACAACCGTTGCTCGCCGGGACTGTTGAGCGCGCATGCCAGCAGAAGCGCGCGGGCGTTGTCGTCAACGCAGTAGCCGTGCGCGCGATCCGGCACGCTGTGCACGGCATGCTGGAGCAGGCCGGTGTCGTCGCACATCGCCAGGAAATGATCGATGCGCATTTCCGGCAGGGCGCTTCTGTCGCGCAGCAGCGTGCTGGTGTCAGAACCCGCAATCGTCTTCAGCCGATGTCTCCGCCCGGCGGCCGCGAACACGGCCATATAGCGCTCGGCGGTCCGTTCCCACGTCATCGAGCGACTGCTCGAATAGGCGCGCTTGCGCATGGCCTGCCGCAGGACATCGTTCGTCAGCAGCTTGGAGATCTCGACACCAAGGGCCGCGGCGTCGCCGAACGGCACCAATATGCCGCGGCCGTCGGCCAGCAGTTCGCGCGCATGCCAGTAGGGGGTCGAAACGACGGCTTTCCCGAGGCCGAAGCTATAGGCCAGCGTGCCAGAGGTCATCTGGGCTTCGTTGAGATACGGGGTGACATAGACGTCGCTCATGGAGATGAATTCGAGCAGCGTCTTCTGGTCGACGAACTGGTCCAGGAATACCACGTGGTTTTCGACGCCGGCCGCGCGCGCATGCGCTACCAGGCTGGCGCGATAGGCTTCGCCCTGATCCCGCACCAGGTTGGGATGGGTCGCGCCAAGCACCACGTACACCGCATCAGGCCGCGTTTTCAGGATCGACGGCATGGCGTCGATCATGACGTCTATTCCCTTGTTCGGCGAAAGCAGTCCGAATGTCAGAATGACCGCCCTGTCGCTGAACCCGAGTTTGGCCTTCGCGTCGTCGGGTTCGACAAATGCAAACTCAGGAATTCCGTGCGGAATGATCTCGATCTTTTCGTCCGGCACCTGGTAGACGGCCCGCAGCAGCTCGCGGCCTTTCTCGGCCATCACCACCACACGCGACGAAATGCCGATGATGCGGACGAGGACGTCACGCTGCGCCTTCGTGGGTTCGGACAGAACGGTGTGAAGCGTCGTCACGACAGGTATGGTCAGGCGCGACAGCAGCGCCAGAATGTGACTGCCGGCCTCGCCGCCGAAGATGCCGAACTCGTGCTGCAGCGAAACGGCATCGAACCGGCCGCTGTTCAGGAACTCCGCCGCGCGGATATAGTCTTCGGGACGATTGTCGTTGATCTGGAATCCGACGGTGGATGGATAATCGTAGATCTGGCCATGATCGGTCATTGCCACGATGACCGTTTCCAGATCGCCGCGCGCGGCCGCCACGGCGTTTTGCAGATCGGTGGTGAACGTCGCGATGCCACACCGGCGCGGCAGCGAATTACCGATGAACGCTATGCGGTTTGGAGCCGTCACGTTTGCACCTCCGGTGCTTTGGGCTGGAAATTTTCCGGTATAGCGGCGATCGACGGCGTCAGGGACGGATGATGTCCGGTTTTGTCGTACCGTTGTTTGAGCGCCCCCGGATTCACATCGGGGCCGATGTAGGCCAGCAACGCCTTCAGGCCTCGGTCGCCGACCTCGATGTCGGCGCGGTCGCCTTCCAAAAAGATGGCTTCGCCCGGAGCGACCTTGACCGACCCAATTCGGGCGAATCCGCCAATGGCGAGAAGCCAGGCTTCCCTCTCAACTTCGATCGTCCAGATCGAGCCGGGAAGAAATTCGACCTGCTCCAGGACAAAATGCGCGTCGACCACAACGGCCTTCCTCGCTTCATCGAATTGCATGGGAGGAGGCTGGCGATCGGCAGGGCCGGCGATGGCTGCAACGACGGCGCTGTCGATATGCAACTCCCGCTGCCGGCCGTAGTCAAAAAGCCGGAAGGTCGCGTCGCTTCGCTGCTGAATTTCCGCAAGAACGATGCCGGCGCCGATCGCGTGAATAGTGCCGGCCGGCACAAAAACAACGTCACCCGCGCGCGCGGGATGCCACTGCACCATATCGACGATCGAACCGTCCGCGATCGCCGATCGCAACGCCGGCGAGGACAGCATGTGCTTCAGGCCGAGGGCGATCCGGGCGTCCGGTCCGGCGGAAAGAATGTACCACGCCTCGGTCTTGCCGTTGGCCAAGCCGATCGACCGCGCGAAGGCATCGTCGGGATGGACCTGAATGGACAGCGGCTCCGTCGTGAACAGCAGCTTGAGCAGCAATGCCGTATCCGGCGCTGTGGCGTCGGTGCGTTGAAACCATAATTCGCCGACCGGCTTGCCGTCCGTCGACGTGTCGCTCCATGGAAGCAGATTGGTGCTTCCCCACGGCTTTTGTTTGATTTCTACGCTCGCTAATTCGATCGTCACGTGAGTTGGCTGCCTCCATTTTCGAGTCTAACACCCACGGCAGATGTTCTTCAGCTTGGCCGTCGTTCTGGCGTCTTCTGCGAGAAACGGATCGTCGTATGGAGGCCGCGATGCGTCGCTCTCTTTGACCGCGCGCTGTTCCGGCCTGGGAGGTGAGGCCAGATCGTAACAAGCCAGCCGCGCGCTCGACGTTGCGATGTCGCGGCAGACTGGCTCTTTGGCATGAGCGCCTTGTGCAAATGCGCAAAGCATCAACACGACGAGAGTCGTTTTCATCTTAGCTCCTTTGGCCGCTCGATTGAGCGGCGTACCGCCGCCCAGCCAACGGTGGCTATTTCTTTTTGCCGGCGCCGAAAGTCGGCTGCCATCCTGCCGTCTTCTGGCTCGGGGCCGCGGCAATGGTCTTGATCTTTTCCTTTTTGGGCTTCTTCGACTCTCGATTGCCCTTTTGCTCGCCTTTGGCCATGTCGGTCTCCCTGGGTTGTGTATTTGATTGAACGAACGTTATTCACATCGACGCGTAACGCGTCGCACTGTTTACCGCGATGCCGATTTCGTCCGCCAATTCGGCCTCACCCAATTCCTGAAGCAGGGGAATCATCGTTGACGCCTGGTCGGCTGACATGGAGAGGGGCTCGGCGGTGTCGTAGTTGAACTTGATGCGCCAGACGCCGGCGTGGTTGCGATGCGGCTCGATCAATGACGTCGGCAAGTCCGGCAGCCCGTTCTGAAACAGCAGCGCGGGTAAGGTAAGCTTCAATGGCCTATGCTCGGCCTCACTCATGCCAAATGCCCGAAAAGTTCAAACGTGTTTTGCGGCTGTTGCATCGGTTTCCTGTCGTGAAAGGCGCTCAAATTGACGGGCCTGGTTTCTTCGCTGCCCAGGCCGGACGAGGGCCGGTCCACGGCGGGAGCGCATCCCATTCGGTCCATCGCATGCGACGCTCCTCATCTCCCACCCGGATAAAAACAAAGGGGGCGTCGTCGCTGCCGGTTTTCGACCCGACGAATACCGCCGGCGAGCCATACGCATCGCGGATGACCGTGTTATTTGCCATGACGAGGTCCCGATGGAACCGGGCGCTGGGTTGAGTCGAAGGGATTTGGCATCTGACCGCCTTTCTGATCGAGGCGGGAGCGCAATGCTCTCAGTCACCGATAACAGCCGGGGGCGCGCGGTGATACCCGGTATATAGTACGTTCTCGCCAAATAGCGAGGCTTACAACCAGGTATTCTGCCTTTTCCCGTCAGAACGCGACGGGACGGGCCGCGCTGAAAACCCCGCTTCTTCGGCCTGCAACTCGCTTGAATATCGCTTGATGGGATGGATCTGCTAAGAATTATCCTGTTTTCGCTTTCAATGCCGCTACGGGACTTTCAGATCATGCCGTCATCCTCCGGGGACCTTAACGCGGGCTCTCGGGGCGGTGGACGGTCGGTCGAATTCTTCGACCAAATCAATAAAGCGTCGATCGTCATGCTGGAGGAGGGCGGACTTGTGCCGCATCCGATGGCCGCCAGCATTGCGGACGGGATCGGGCAGGTGATCGCCAAGGAGAGCGCCTCGGGATCCCCACGCTCCGCCGACTACCTCGATTTCGAACCCAAATTGATGGCCGTCGTCGGTCAGGATGCCTCGCGGCTTCACATCGGGAGAAGCCGGCAGGACATCGGCGCGACCATCGCACGCATGTCTTTGCGCGACGGACTTCTCAGCGAATACGAAGCTCTGGTGGCTTCGCGCAAAAAGCTTCTCGCCATTGCCGGCCAGCACAAGCAAACCGTCATTCCCGCTTACACCCATGGTGTGCAGGCGCAGCCGACCACGTTTGCGCACTATCTGCTGGCGTGGGAGTCGGCGGTGGCGCGCCTCTGCGAGCGGCTGCAACAGGCCTACCAGCGGATCAACAACAGCCCGCTCGGCGCGGCTGCGCTGGGGACATCCAGCTTTCCGATCGACCGGAAGCGGCTCGCCGTCCTGCTGGGCTTTGATGGACTGATCGAGAATTCCTACGACGCCAACCATATTGCTTCGACGGATAGCAGCCTTGAGGTTGCGAGCGCGTTGCAAATCTCCGCGATCCAATTGGGACAGTTCGCGCAGGACCTGCATGCGCAATACGCCGCGCCGTCGCCGTGGTTGATGCTGTCGGAAGGAAAACTCACCGGGGTCAGCAGCCTCATGCCGCAGAAACGGAATCCGGCCGCGCTCGAGCAACTTCGAACCCAGTGCAGTATCATGGTCGGCGACATGCAGACCGTGTTCCTGCTGTCGCACAACAATCGCCCCGGCATGTTCGACTCCCGCAGCTATGATCCCGTTCCGAGCACGAGGCCGCTGCAGGTCTATGGACTTTTCCTTGAGGTCCTCGACGGTCTTGTGGTCGACAGGGATCGCGCACTGGCCGAGGTGAATGCCGACTACGCGACGACATCAGGAATCGCGGATGCGCTTTTGCGGACCGCCGACGTGCCTTTCCGCATCGGTCATCACTACGCATCGACGCTGACCAATTACGGCCGTTCCCACGGCCTCAAACTGAATGAAATTCCTTATGCAGAGGCTGCACGCATCTATGAAGCAGAAGCGAAGCAGGACTTTCCGCTTGATGAAGCCGAATTCAAGCAAACGATCAGTGCCGAACAGATGGTGTTCGGCAGCAGGGGTATCGGCGGACCGCAACTTGCCGAGGTGACCCGGATGCTTGCCGATGGGCACAGCAAAATGAAGCCAGACCTTGATTGGCTGAAGTCTCGGAAAGATCGTTTGGCTGCCGCCGAGTCCGCGCTCAACACAGCCGTTGCCGCGTTGGCTGCGGACGCGCGTGCAAACGGCTCCGCCAGTCGCTGACCCGCCGCGCCATGCACTAGTTCCGGCTTTGCTCGGCGAGCTTAGGTGCACGAGTCGGGTGCGCGCGCAACGACAAATGCCTGCGACAAAATGGCCCGACGGGCAAATCACCAAAGTCTGTCCAGCCCTCCGCGTAAAAATATTTCTGTTGAGCCGTCGGGCAAATCGGGCGTTTAACTCCGCCCGTCTCCCGCGATGAGAGCAACTGTGCTGAAGTAGACCGGTGATCGGCTGGCCTCAAGGCTGGCGCGAGGCGCGCCCCCGCCTTCGGCGGCTTACGGCCTTGACGCCGTCCGCTCCCCGGTCTGTTGGCTAGGCATGCGCTCGGTCGAGGACCGAGCGCGGTGAAGTGCGCTCGCTCAATTCAGTGCGTAACGGCTGGGATCCCATTTCTGCCGGCGTGCGATCATTGTGTTGAGGATGATGATCAGCTTTCGCATGCAGGCGACGAGCGCAACCTTCGGCTCCTTCCCCTTGGCAAGTAGCCGTTGATAGTAGGCCTTGAAGACAGGATTGTTCTGTGTGGCCGCGCCGAGGCACGGCATGTAGAGGGCGTTTCGGACCCAACGGCGGCCGCCCTTGATGTGGCGTTCGCCGCGGCGCTTTCCGCTATCATCGTCATAAGGGGCAACGCCTAACAACGCCGCGGCGATCTCGTCGCTCACTTGCCCAAGCTCCGGCATTCCAGCAATGAGGTTCGCTGAGCTCGTTTCGGCAAAGCCCGGCACGCTCTCGACGATCTCGGCGCGTTCGGCAAGATGAGGTGTGGCCCTGACCTGGGCCGAGATCGCGACTTCGAGCTTGGCAATTTCCTCGAGCAAGCTCTTCAAGATACGGGTCCGCGCTTTCCGAGCCTGTCCTGGTGCAGCATGCTCGTTTTGAGCTTCCAGTCGTATCTTGAGATCGACCAGATTGAGACGAGCTTTCACCAGCGCCTGCAGCTCTTCGCGCGCGGCATCGTGCACTTGGCCCGGCGCCTCGCTGAACGTCTCTGCGAACCAAGCGATCATCTCTGCATCAATCGTATCGTTCTTGGCCAGGCGTCCGGCCGACTGCGCAAAGCTGCGGACTCGCTTGGGGTCGACGATCCGTACGGCGATGCCGGCCAGGCGGAGCACCTTCCCCCAATCGCGCTCATAGCCGCCGCTGGCCTCCATCACCGCCCTGTTCACCTTGTGCTTGCGAAGCCAGGCAACCAGCTTGCGATGACCCTGGGCAGTGCTCGGATACGTCTGCCGCAGCGCCAACTCGCGAATGCACGCATCGACCTTGTCCTTTGCTACATCGATGCCGACGACAACGAGACCATTTTGTGCCATCATCCACTCCCTTCCTTGCTCGGTACGGGCTCAACGGCCCTTGCAACTGTTCGGGTTGAGGAAGACACCGGAGCTGTCCCTCGCTCTCATACAGGCTCTGCCGCTTTGGGGCGTTACGGGCTCAGTTCCAGCAACGGGCGGTTCTGATTCAACCGCCCGTTCGCACATTCTGCCAGTTTTTGCCGACACAAGGGGCGCTCGCGATCGTCACGACGTGCGGAGAGATGCGATGGACGCAGGGTCACGACTGACGAGCGTGGCTCTTGCGTACGGCGAAATCGTTTGGGTCCGACGCCCCGGTGCTGGCGTCAAGTCGGCGAAAGCGAAAGCTGACGTCGATGATGGTGGCAAGAAAGCCGGTCACCAGGACGAAATCGTATAAGCCGTAAAGCCATTGCGCAGGGAAGGCCGGAGGCTCTCCGCTGAACCTGTATGCTCGTGGGCAGCATTTTTACTACGCATCGCACATGAGACCGCGGGTGCAGCGCGCATCCGGTCTTCCCCACGCCCTCCTATTTCTGAGAGGGCCAAGGTCTTCTTGCAAAACTCCGGGCGCATCGCGCCGCGAGCACGCGAAGCTATGTTCGCAACTATCTCAACGTCATTGCGAGGAGCCCTTGCGACGAAGCAATCCATTCTTTCTTGCTGTGGCGCGATGGATTGCTTCGCGGAGCCTGTCATCGGGCGGCGCTTCGCGCCTACCCGTTGGCTCGCAATGACGTGGATAAGCCGCGGCGTACTGGATACCCCCGCCTTCACGCGAGTATGACAGCCAGGGCTCTTGCGTGCACCGCTCCCGCGCCACACCTACCGAAACGCAAACAACGCGCTGTGAGTCTTCGGCACGGGAACCGCGCATGAACTTTCAGACCGACTTCGCCAGCCAGGACTACTTTCGCAATCCCGCGGCCGCGCTCGAAAGATTGCGTGCGCAGGGGCCGGTGGTTCGGGTGCAGATCCCCATCATCGGCGAGGTCTGGGCCACGACGACGCAGGCGCTGGCGGACCGGGTGTTGAAGGACACCGAAACGTTCACCATCCGCAAGGACGACGGCACCGTCGCCGGACTGCAGTGGTGGATGCCCAAGGTGATCCGGACGCTCGCCAACAGCATGCTGTCGATGGACGATCCCGGACACAAGCGGTTGCGCGACATCGTCGACGAGGCCTTTCGCCGGCGCGCGGTGCTCGGGATGGAACCGCACATTCAGGCCATCGGGGACAAGCTCGCCGACGAATTGTTCACCGAAGGCAGCCCGTGCGATCTGGTCGATCGCTATGCGCGCAAGCTGCCGCTGGCGGTGATCTCCGAACTGCTCGGGCTTCCGCCGGATGATCGGCCGAAATTCATTGCCTGGGCCAGCGGTTTCACCCGCTTCACCGGCATACTCGGATTTCTCGCAGCGATTCCGAATATATTGGCGATGCGGCGCTACATGGAACGGCATGTCGAAACCGTCAGGCAATCCGGTGGCGAGGGGCTGATCGCCGAAATCGTGCGGGTCGAAAAGGAGGGCGGACAGATCAGCCGCGATGAAATCGTCGCGATGATTTTCCTGCTGCTGTTTGCAGGCCACGAGACCACGACGCACCTGATCAGCGGATCCGCGCACGAGCTCTTGAAAAACCCTGAACTCCGCGACTGGCTCGAACAGGATTGGAGCCGTCTCGATCTGGCGGTCGAGGAGTTCTTGCGGTTTCTCACCCCGGTGCAATTCACCAAGCCGCGTTACGTCAGACGCGACGTCGAACTCGACGGCGTCCGGTTGCGCAAGGGCGACAAGGTCATGGCGATGCTGGCAGCCGCCAACATGGATCCGTTGGCGAACGCCCATCCAGAGCGCCTCGACCTGCAACGCAGGCCTAACCGCCATATCGCCTTCGGCACCGGCATTCATTTCTGCCTCGGCCATCAGCTCGCGCGCCTCGAAGCCAAGTGTGCGCTGAAATCCCTGTTTCAGCGCTGGCCCGGCCTGAAGCTGGCGGTCGATGAGACGGAAATCCGATGGCGGGGACGCCCGGGCTTCAAGGCCATCGAACGGCTACCGGTGCAGCCGGGCTCCCCGGAGAGGTAAGGGGCGACCTTAATGGTTGCCTTGGCGCCACGATTGTTGCGTGACCGCAACAGTCTGCGGGCATTTAACCGTTCTCACAGGTGGAACGCGGCTGCGCCGCTTTTTTGCCACACCCACCCATGAAATCATGATGACTTGGGAAAAGGGGTCACATGGACGCCAAGACCAACATCAAGGGCAGGTTGCCGAGCCGTCACGTGACGGAGGGGCCCGAGCGCGCGCCGCATCGGTCGTACCTGTACGCGATGGGTCTGACCACCCAGCAGATCCACCAGCCCTTCGTCGGCGTGGCGTCGTGCTGGAACGAGGCCGCCCCCTGCAACATTTCGCTGATGCGCCAGGCCCAGGCGGTGAAGAAGGGCGTTGCGTCTGCCGGCGGCACCCCGCGCGAATTCTGCACCATCACCGTGACGGACGGCATCGCCATGGGCCATGACGGCATGCGTTCGTCGCTGCCGTCGCGCGAATGCATCGCCGACTCCGTCGAGCTGACCATCCGCGGCCATGCCTATGACGCCCTGGTTGGCCTGGCCGGCTGCGACAAGTCGCTGCCTGGCATGATGATGGCGATGGTCCGGCTCAACGTGCCCTCGATCTTCATCTATGGCGGCTCGATCCTGCCCGGCAATTTCCGTGGCCAGCAGGTCACCGTGCAGGACATGTTCGAGGCCGTCGGCAAGCATTCGGTCGGCGAGATGTCGGATGCCGATCTGGACGAAATCGAGCGGGTGGCGTGCCCCTCAGCCGGCGCGTGCGGCGCACAATTCACCGCCAACACCATGGCGACGGTGTCCGAGGCGATCGGGCTGGCGCTGCCCTATTCGGCCGGCGCGCCTGCGCCTTACGAGATCCGCGACGCGTTTTGCACCGCCGCCGGCGAGAAGGTCATGGAGCTGATCGCCCTCAATATTCGCCCGCGGGACATCGTCACCCGGAAGGCCCTGGAGAATGCCGCCGCTGTGGTTGCGGCCTCCGGAGGCTCGACCAATGCTGCGCTGCACCTGCCGGCGATCGCGCATGAATGTGGAATCAAATTTGACTTATTCGACGTCGCCGAAATCTTCAAAAAGACTCCGTATGTCGCCGATTTGAAGCCGGGTGGCCGTTATGTTGCCAAAGACATGTTTGAAGTTGGCGGCATACCGCTTCTGATGAAGACGCTGCTCGATAATGGCCATCTGCACGGAGATTGCATTACCGTCACGGGCCGGACGATCGCCGAAAACCTCAAGAGCGTGAAATGGAATCCGCACCAGGATGTGGTGCGATCCGCCGACAAGCCGATCACCGTCACAGGCGGTGTGGTTGGCTTGAAGGGTAATCTCGCACCGGAGGGCGCGATCGTGAAGGTCGCCGGCATGTCGAAGCTCAAATTTACCGGCCCGGCGCGCTGCTTCGACCGCGAGGAAGATGCCTTCGAGTCGGTCCAGAAGAAAACCTACAAAGAGGGCGAGGTCATCGTGATCCGCTATGAGGGGCCGCGCGGCGGCCCCGGCATGCGGGAAATGCTGTCCACGACGGCGGCGCTGACCGGGCAGGGCATGGGCGGCAAGGTCGCCCTGATCACGGATGGCCGGTTCTCCGGCGCTACCCGCGGGTTCTGCATCGGCCATGTCGGGCCGGAAGCGGCCGTAGGCGGCCCGATCGCACTGTTGCAGGATGGTGACATCATCGAGATCGACGCCGACGTCGGCACCCTTAACGTAAAATTGAGCGACGCCGAACTCGAAAAACGTAAGACCAAATGGCAGCCCCGCGCGACTAACCACACGTCGGGTGCGCTGTGGAAATATGCCCAGCAGGTTGGGCCGGCAGTGGATGGGGCTGTAACCCATCCGGGCGGTGCGCACGAGAAACAGTGTTATGCGGACATCTAGGCGTATCATTCTTGCGTTGATGCTGGGGGCCGCGCCGGTGGCCGCTCCCGGATTCGCGTTTGATGGTGCGCCCGTCACCCAGGATGTCACGCTTCCGACGGTGTCGCAGCCGGCCGCAGCAGCCCTCAATGCTCAGGCGCTGAAGAAGGTCGCGGCGCCTGCAACCGCGGCTGCCGTTCCCGCGCCAAGCCTGAATTCGCTGCAGTACGCCGCCGAGGGCGGTCATCCCGTGGCGCAGTGGAAGCTCGGCCGGATGTATGCCGACGGCGATGGCGTCGCTCAGGACGACGTCCGCGCGTTCGAATATTTCAGCCGCATCGCCAATGCGCATGCCGAAGACAGCCCGTCGGCGCCGCAGGCGGCGATCGTCGCCAATGCTTTCGTCGCACTCGGCCGCTACTACCTCAACGGCATTCCGAATTCGAAGATCAAGGCCGATACCGAGCGGGCGCGGGAGATGTTCTCCTACGCCGCCTCCTATTTCGGCAATGCGGACGCACAATACGATCTGGCACGGCTCTATCTGAAGACCCCGGACGCCTCGCGGGATGATTTCCGCTATGGCGCGCGCTGGCTCGGTCTGGCCGCCCAGAAGGGGCAGCATCAGGCGCAGGCGATGCTCGGCCAGATGCTGTTCAATGGTGACCGGCTGCCGCGTCAGGCCGCCCGCGGGTTGATGTGGCTGACCTTGGCGCGCGACAGCGCCACGCCGGACGAAGCCTGGATCAAGGAAAGCTACAACCGGGCGATCACCAAGGCGTCCGATGACGACCGCGCCATGGCGCTGCAGATGCTCGAGCACTGGGTGCAGGGTCGCAAGGACTAAATCCGCAAGCACTGAGGGCGGCGTCGCCAGTCTGCCCGGCGGGCTCTATCTACCGCCGTGGCTCCCGACTGCTCTCGTCGTGCGAACCCATTCGCGAATGAACGGATGATGCGGCGCCCAGACCTGCCAGGTGCTGCGCGCCCATGAATGCACGGCTTCGGCGTGACGCGGGCCTCCGGCCTCGGCAACGACACCCGCGACCGTGACCTCGTAACGGTCGGGCGGCGTCAGGGCAGGGAGCGTGCCCTTGTGCCGGCCCAATCCAAGCATGACGTCATTGGTCTCGCGCGGCGGTAACGGCGATTCCAGCTGGATCATCAAGCGTGCGAGGTGAAGTCCAACGGACTGGATCGCCTGCCGGGAGCCGTCACTGGGATGCTGCACGGCGTAAGTGTCGACGCTGAGCCGATGGGTCGGTAGCAGACGCGGATCGCTGTATTCGTGCTGCAAGACGATACCATAGGCATGCCAGCAGGCGGCCGACGACGTCATGTAGCGATGCACCGGGCCTTCGCGTGGTTCGAACAGTCCCTTGCATCCTGGACAGGGCTCCACGGCCGCCAACCCTCTGCATCGCGATGTTGATCGATTCCTGTCTATCCCGCGTCGAGATCGAAATCCGCCCACACCGGAACATGATCCGACGGCTTCTCCCAGGCGCGCACATAACTGTCGATGCCGACATTGGTCAGCCGGTCGCTGGCCTGCGGCGACAGCAGCAGATGGTCGATCCGGATGCCCCAGTTCTTCTGCCAGGCGCCGGCCTGGTAATCCCAGAACGTGTACTGGCCCGGCGCGTCGGTCACCGCACGGAGCGCATCGGTTAAGCCCAGGCCGAGCAGGGACTGGAACGCCTCACGGGTTTGCGGGAGAAACAACGCATCGCCGGCCCAGGCGGCGGGGTTATAGACGTCGGCTGCGGCCGGAATGACGTTGAAGTCGCCGGCGAGAACGAATGGCTCTTCTGCTTTAAGTCGCTCCCGGGAATACTCAAGAAGTCGCGACATCCATTTGAGTTTATAGGGGTATTTATCGGTATCGGGTGGGTTGCCATTGGGCAGATAGAGGCAGGCGATGCGCAACACGCCTGATTTCAGCGTCACCACGCCTTCGAGGAAGCGGGCATGGGCATCCTCGTCGTCGCCGGCCAGGCCCGATTTGGTTTCCTCGAACGGCAGCTTCGACAACAGCGCGACGCCATTGAAAGTCTTCTGTCCGTGGGTGACGACGTTGTAGCCCAGCGCCTCGATCTCAAGCCGCGGAAAGGCGTCATCGACGCATTTGATTTCCTGCAGGCAGACGATGTCCGGCGAGCACTCCTTGAGCCAGCTCACGAGATGCTCGATCCGCTGTCTGACGGAATTGACGTTCCACGTAGCAATACGCATAAAAATGACCCGGGTCGTAACCACACATTTTCGCTTCGCTGGCATACCATGAGCCGCGAGCCTGTGGTAACCGTCTAGAAATAAGGCGCAAAAGTCGCCGTCAAGGGGCCGGAAACCGTCGTCCCGTCCTTTGCGGGCGGCGGACCTGAAAATTATGAAAAAAAATAACTTGATCGTTCTTGCCGGCGTTATCGGCATCGCGGCGGTGGCCGCCTATGCAACCCGCGCGTCATGGATGGGCTCTGGGGCCACCGCTCAGGGGCCGCAGCGGCCGCGCATGGTTTCCGTCGAACTGGCCAAGGCCGAGCGCAAGTCCGTCCCGGTCGACGTCGACGCGATCGGGACCGTGACGCCGATCTCCAGCGTGGCGCTGAAATCGCGGGTCGAGACCACCATCGTCTCGGTGCATTTCGAGGACGGCGCCAAGGTGGCCGAAGACGATCTGCTGTTCACGCTCGACAGCCGCCAGATCGACGCCCAGATCGAACAGGCCGAGGGGACGCTGGCCAAGGATCAGGCGCAGCTCGAGGGCGCCCAGCGCGATCTCCGGCGCTTCACCGACCTGGTCGGCAAGGGCGCCACCACGCAGGTCAACGTCGACAACGCCAAGACCCAGTCCGATATCCTGACCGCCACCATCAAGGCCGATCAGGCGGCGCTGGACAATTTGAAGGTCCAGAAAAGCTACACCCTGATCCGCGCGCCGTTCGCGGGCCGGATCAGCGCCGCCAACGTCAAGGTCGGCAATTTCGTGCGCCCGGCCGATCTCACGTCGCTCGCCGTGATCAACCAGATGGCGCCTGTCTATGTGACCTTCGCCGTTCCACAGCGCGTGCTGGTCGACCTGCGCGATGCGATGGCCAAAGGCGATCCCGGGGTGACCGCGACGATCCCGGGCCACCAGCGTTCCGAGAGCGGCAAGGTCGCGATGGTCGAGAACACCGTGGACGCCACCACGGGCATGGTGACCGTCCGTGGCATCATGAACAACGAGAACGAGACGCTGTGGCCGGGGACTCTGGTCGCGACCAAGCTTGTGATCCGCAATGAAGACGCCATCGTGGTGCCCACGGTCGCCGTGCAGCGCAGCCAGAACGGCAACTACGTGTTTGTCGTCAAGGACGGCGCCGCCAAGCAGCAGCCGGTCAAGGTCGACCGGACCTCGCAGGGCATTTCGATGATTTCCGAAGGGCTGACCGGCGACGAAAGCGTCGTGGTCGACGGACAATTGCTGCTGTCAAACGGAACACGGGTCGAACCGCGGGCCAAGAAGGCCGGGGCGTAACCGATGACGCTTTCCGAGCTCTGTATTCGCCGCCCGGTCATGACGACGCTGATCACGGCGTCGATCATCGCCTTCGGCGTGTTCGGCTTCCGCCTGTTGCCGGTGTCGGCGCTGCCGCGGGTCGACTTCCCGACGATCGCCGTCAGCGCGACCTTGCCGGGCGCGAGCGCGGATACCATGGCGGCCTCGGTCGCCGGCATCATCGAGCGACAGCTCTCGACCATTGCCGGCATCTCCTCGATGTCGTCGAGTTCCTCGCAGGGCTCCAGCGTCATCACCATCCAGTTCGACCTCAACCGCAACATCGACGCGGCGGCGCTGGACGTGCAGACCGCGCTGACGATCGCGCAACGCCGGCTGCCGATCGAAATGACGATCCCGCCGAGTTTCCGAAAAGTGAACCCGGCCGACTTCCCGGTGCTGTTCGTCTCGCTCGGTTCGGCGACACTCCCGTTGTCGGCGGTCAACGAATACGGCGACATCACCATCGGGCAGGCGCTGTCGCAAATCCCGGGTGTGGCGCAGGTCCTGATTTACGGCGCACAGAAATTCGCCATCCGCGTCCAGGCCGACCCTGAAGCCGCCGCGGCGCGCGGGCTGTCGCTCGAGGACATCAGGACCGCGGTGTCGCGGGCCAATTCATCGACGCCGGTCGGGACCCTGAACGGGCCGAAGCAGGACGTCGCGTTGCAGGCCTCCGGGCAGATGGAGAAGGCGGTCGACTACCGGCAGGTCGTGGTGGCCTGGCGCAACGGCTCGCCGGTCAAGCTCGACGAAGTCGCGCGGATCTACGACAGCGTCGAGAACGACAAGATCGCGACCTGGCTGAACGACGAGCGCGCGATCGTGCTGGCGATCCAGAAGCAGCCGGATGCCAATACGGTGGCGGTGGTCGATTCCGTGCTGGCCAAGCTGCCGGCGCTGCGCGCGCAGATTCCGCCGTCGGTTTCAATCAATGTGATGATGGATCGTTCGATATCGATCCGTCAGGCGGTCGCCGATGTCGAGGAAACACTGCTGATCGCCGTGTCGCTTGTGATTCTGGTGATCTTCCTGTTCCTGCGCTCGGCGTCCGCAACCTTCATTCCGGCGCTGGCGGTTCCGATCTCGCTGTTCGGCACCTGCGCGGTCATGTACTTCCTGGACTATTCCATCAACAACATGACACTGCTGGCGCTGACGCTGTCGGTCGGCTTCGTGGTCGACGACGCCATCGTCATGCTGGAAAACATCGTCCGGCACATCGAACACGGCATGCGGCCCTATGAGGCTGCGCTGAAGGGCGCGCGCGAGATCGGTTTCACGATCATCTCGATCACCTTCTCGCTGATCGCCGTGTTCATTCCCGTGCTCCTGATGGGCGGAATCGTCGGCCGGGTGTTCCGCGAGTTCGCGGTGACGGTATCGGTTGCGATCATCGTATCCGGCTTCGTGTCGCTGACCTTGACGCCGATGCTGTGCGCGCGCGTGTTGCGGGCGCATGATGCGACCAAGAAGCCGAATGTCGTGCTTCGGGTGTTCGAGGCGATGTTCGATTCCTGGCTGTGCGGCTACGAATGGGCGCTCGACCGGGTGCTGGCGCACAAGGCGCTGATGCTGGTCGTCACGCTGGCGACGCTGGGTGGCACGGTCTACCTTTACATGATCGTGCCGAAGGGCTTCTTCCCGCAGGAGGATACCGGCTTTTTGATCGGCGTGACCGAAGCCGCCACCGACACCTCGTTCGAGGCCATGAAGGTGCGGCAGCAAGCGCTGGTCGACGTGCTGAAATCCGATCCCGCGATTGACTACATCAACTCCACCGTCGGTGCGGGTGGCCCCAATACGACCGCGAATTACGGCCGCCTGTTCATCGCGCTGAAGCCGCAGAAGACGCGCGACAATGCCGCCGTCGTGATCGGACGCTTGCGCGCCAAGGCGCGACAGATTCCCGGCATGCAGGCGTTCTTCCAGAGCATCCAGAACCTCAATATCGGCGGCCGGGTTTCGAAGAGCCAGTACCAGTACGTGCTGCAGAGCGGCGACACCGAATCGCTGTACCGGCTGGCGCCCGAAATGCGCGACAAGATCGAGAAGCTGCCGGGTCTGCTCGACGTCACCACCGATCTCTACATCAAGAATCCGCAGATGACGGTCGACATCGACCGCGAAAAGGCCGCGGTTTACGGCATCACCGTCGATCAGGTGCGCAACCAGCTTTACAACGCCTACGGCGCGCGGCAGGTCGGCACTATCTACATGCCGACCAACGACTATCAGATCATCCTGGAAGTGCAGCCGCAGTTCCGCGTCGATCCGTCGGATCTGTCCAAGCTCTATATGAAGACCCAGAACAACGTGACCATTCCGCTTGCAGCCGTTGCCAAACTGGTGCCTTCGGTCGGCCCGCTGCAGATCAACCATCAGGGTCAGCAGCCGGCGGTGACGATTTCCTTCAATCTGGCGCCGGGCTACTCGCTCGGCTACGCCACCGACTCTATCCGCGAACTCGAGCGTTCGTCGAACCTGCCGCCGACGATCTTCTCCGGTTTCTCCGGCACCGCGCAGGTGTTCGAGGACTCCAAGAGCGGGCAGGGCGTCCTGATCCTGGCGGCCATCTTCGCGGCCTTCGTCATTCTCGGCATTCTCTACGAGAGCTTCATCCATCCGATCACCATCATCTCCGGCCTGCCGTCGGCCGGCATCGGCGCGATCCTGACCTTGATGCTGTTCGGCATGGAACTGTCGGTCATTGCGATGATCGGCATCGTGATGCTGGTCGGCATCGTCAAGAAGAACGCCATCATGATGGTCGACTTCGCGCTGGAGCGCCGCCGCGTCGGCCTCAGCGCCGAGCATGCGATCCGCGAAGCGGCGCTGCTGCGTTTCCGCCCCATCATGATGACGACGTTTGCTGCGATCTTCGGCACGCTGCCGATCGCCATCGGTGCCGGCGCCGGCGCCGAACTGCGTCAGCCGCTCGGCGTCGCCGTGGTCGGCGGCCTCTGCGTGTCGCAATTGCTGACGCTGTTCATCACGCCGGTCATCTACATCTATCTCGATCGGATCGATCGTCTGCTGAAACGCCGGCTCGAACCGCAGCACGAGGAAGCCGGCGAAGGCGAGCGGCCGCATGCGGTTGCAGCCGAATGAATTAGGTGACCTGTTGTTAACGCTGTCGCCGGGCGCGGCACCGAGTTAACGCCGTCGAAGCGTTTGCTGGTCCTATCTGCCGATATCGCGCAGAAGGTTGGTCCAGCATGAAATCGCCCGTTGATCTCGTTGCCTATTCGGGCAGGCTGCTCGGCTGGATCGGCGGCTTCTCGGCCATCGCCCGGATCGAGGCCGGCGAGATCACCGACCGAGAAATGGGCCGGATCCGCGCCCAGCAGATCGACACGGTGACGCGCCACGTGCCGCTGACGATGTCGGCCAACCTGGTCAGTGTCGCAATCGTCCTCGCTCTGTTCTGGAACACCGGCTCCAACGTCTTTCTCGCCCTGTGGGCATTCGTGATTGCGTCGGTCGCGCTGCTGGCGGCGAGGTCGTGGATCCGCTCGCAGCGCACCCGTCCGAAGGAAGCTTCGTTGCACGCGGTGCACCGCTCGACGTTGCAGGCAATCTGCCTGGCGGCGATCTGGGGAGCGCTGCCGCTGGCATTGCTTCTCAAAACGACGGCGGCCGATCAAATGATCATCGCCTGCGTGATGACCGGAATGATCGCGGGCGGCGCGTTCACGCTGTCGACGATTCCCCGGGCCGGACTGATGTACATCTGGACCATGACGTTTGCGTCGGCGGCAGCTCTGCTCCAGGTCGGAGACAAAATTCATCTGTTCACCGCCGCGTTCCTGTTGCTGCTTGCCGTCTTCATGGCTCGCAACGTCGTCTCTCATGGCAATCTGTTTCAGGACAATCTGCGCGCGCAGTTGCAGCTCGAGCGTCAGACCGAGATCATCTCGCTGCTGCTCAAGGAATTCCAGGACAACGCCAGCGACTGGTTGTGGCAAACCGATGCGCGGGGCAGGCTGATCGACGTCCCCCAACGTTTCGCCGAAGTGGCGCAGATGCCGCTGCCGCTCTTGAAGGGCGCGCATTTTTCCGAACTCCTGGAGATGCTGTGTCCCGACGACACGATCACCGCATCGAACATCGTAGCGCTGATGGAACGGCATGCGCCGCTCCATGAAGTCAGCGTGCGGGTCGTCATCGGCGGTCAGACGCGGCTATGGTCGTTGACGGCTAAGCCCACCGGCGACGGCGAAGGTCAGTTTCACGGCTATCGCGGATTCGGCCGCGACGTCACCGAACGCTGGCGGGCGGAGCGGGCCGAGGCCGAAAGCCGGGCGAAATCGGATTTCCTGGCGGTGATGAGCCACGAAATCCGCACCCCCATGAACGGCGTACTCGGACTGGCCGGTGTGTTGCTGGAAACCGCGCTTGATCCGGAGCAGCGCCAGGCGGTCGCCACCATTCATGACTCCGGCGATAACCTGCTGCGGGTCCTCAACGACATTCTCGACCTTTCGAAACTGGAGGCCGGCCGGTTCCAGTTCGAAGCCACCGACTTCTCGCCGACGGCGCTGGTCGAGGCCGTGGCCGCGGTGATCCGCAGCACTGCCGGCAACAAGGGATTGACCGTTGCAGTCGAGCTCGACCCGGCACTGCCCGCATCGCTGCGCGGCGATGTCGCCCGAATTCGCCAGGTGCTGCTCAATCTCGCCTCCAACGCGGTGAAATTCACCGAACGCGGCACGGTGACGATCGCGGCTCACTGCCATTCGCGCGGCGACATGCTGGCCCGGGTGGAATGGTGTGTTTCCGACACCGGTATCGGCATTGCCCCCGACCGTATCGGCCGCCTGTTCAGCGACTACGAGCAGGCCGACGCCTCAATCAGCCGCCGCTTCGGCGGCACCGGCCTCGGGCTCGCGATCAGCCGGCGCATCATCGAGCAGATGGGCGGCAAGATCGGCGTCAGCTCGGCGCCGGAGCAGGGCTCGGCGTTTCAGTTCTCGCTGACATTGCCGTGGAGCGATACGCTCATTGCCGAACCGTCGAAGGATCGGGTCGGCGCCGACGATCTCAAGGCGCGCATCGCGACGTTGGGCCGCCCGCTGCGGATCCTGATCGCGGAAGACGATGCGACCAATCGTTTGGTGGTCAGCAAGATGCTCCGGGAATTCGATGTCGAAACGTGCATCGTGACTGACGGCGCGCAGGCCATCGAGGCGGTGCTGGAAGCGGAATACGATCTGGTGCTGATGGATGTGCAGATGCCCGTGATGGACGGTCATGCCGCGACACGGGTGATCCGCTCGGGCGGTTTCGCATCGCTGCCGATCATCGCACTGACCGCCAATGCGTTTCCCGAAGACGCAAGACTGTGCCGCGAGGCCGGAATGACCGACTTCCTCGCCAAGCCGCTGCGCAAGCAGACGCTGGTGGATGCGGTATTGCGGGCGTTGGGTCCTGCGCGCGAGCCGTCGGCGTTGTCGATGGAACGAGCGCCGGCGCTGGTCCCTGCCATGCCGGATGCGGTCGAGGCGGAGCAGGGTGGCAAGGCTGCCGCAGAGGACGAAGTACAGCGCGCGAGCTAGCGCGCGGACTCATAATTGTCGGTCAATAACGGCCGTCGCTACCAGGCATATCTGACGACGCCTTTGCCGGCATAGCTGCGGGTGACCTCGGAGAATTCGCCTTCGAAGGTCGCGGCGGCGGACCAGCCGTTCATCCATTTCATTTCGGCCGACACAGTGGTGAGGGCTGAGTCATGCGCTTGCGCCGCGCCGTTGACGACGAAGCTCGCCCCCGGCAGCGTCTGGAAGGTCGCGCCGATGGCGCGATCCGGATTGAAGTCGTGCGCCCAGGCGAAGCGGCCGCGCAGGGTGAAGATGCCGTCCTGCACGGCGTAGGATTTGTCGGTGCGCAGGCCGAGTTCGCTGCGCGTGTCGGTCACGCTTTTCGAGCCATAGGCCAGCGCAAAGGTGTTGGCGCCGACGATGGCCCGTTCGGCATAGGCCGGCAGATCGAACGTGGTGAACTGGCCGGCGGCGTAGGGCGTGACGCCGATCCCGCCGATCCAAGGCGTCACGAAACGGTAGCCGCCTTCGACGCGGCCGGACCATGCGTTGGCCTTGAACTCGGCGCGCAAGCGATCGATGCCGGCGAAGGTCACGGTGCGATCGGTGGTGATGTCCTGCCAGCCGTAAGCGAGGGCGCCGGTCAGGTAGGCTGGGCCGACATTGTGCCGCACGAACGCGCCGGCCTGGAAGAGATCCGAGCGGCCGCTTCCGAGATTGTTGACGCTAAAACTGGTGCCGCCGCCGGCCAGCGCAAAGCCGGCGATCGTGTTCGGCGAGAAGCGATAGTCGGCGCCCACCGCCGTGCCGGCAAGGCGCGAGGTCGCGGTATTGGAGCCGAGCGCAGCATTACCATCGGTGGTCTGCGAGCCGCCATAGCCCGCCGCCCACACGCTCCAGCGCTGCTCAAACGAAACCGCCGGCGGCGCCTTGGTGAACATCGCATAGGCGTCGCTGGTGGCAGCAGGCTTTTGCGTCGAAGCGTAACCGGTAGCGGTACTGGTGCCGCCCCCAGCGCCTGCGCCATCGCCGCGGCCATCGATAAAGGGATCGGTCATCAGACCCATGAACTGGTTCATGGCATTGAACGTGGTCTGCTGCGAGCCGGTCGCGGTCTCGCCGGACACCTGCGTCAGGCCGGCCGGCGTCAGCGTGCCGAACACCAGCGGAATGCTGCCGGTGCTGTTGAAAAAGTTGCTCAGCGCGTTGGCGACGGCCTGCTGATTGCCGTTGAGGCCGCCCGAGCCCGGCTGTTGGAAGGTCAGCGCCAGATTGAGATAGGCATGGGTGGCGTCGTAGCTGAGCGTATCGTGAAAGTTCGCCGGCAGGTTGGCGTTGGTGACGGTCGGATTGAACGTTCCGCTGACGCTGCCGGCATCGAGAATCGCGTATTGCTTGGCGACCGGGCTGCCCGGCGCGAAGATCGCATTGACCGTCGCGCCGCCCAGCGTCGCCGTGCCGGTGACGTTGGCAAACGACGACGTGGTCGAATTGAGATGGACCGCGTAGGTCGACGCCGCATTGAACCCGAGCGTGCCGCTGACCGTCATCGACGAACCGGGCGTGCCGGCGCCCGGCGCGAAAGTGCCGCCCGCAATCGAGGTGTTGCCCACCGTCCCGGTGCCGCCGAGCGTGCCGCCGCTGACGGTGAAAGCCGCGTTGCTCAGGCTGCCATTGACGATGAGCGTGCCGGCACCGACCGAGAACGTGGTGATGCCGGTATTGGCGCCGGTGAGCGTCCAGCTGCCGTTGCCGGTCTTCGCGCCGGTCTCGAACGAGGAGAGCTGGGCGATATTGAAGCTGCCCGATCCGCCGCCGCTCAGCCCGAGCGTGTCGGTGCCGGTGCCGCCGAGCACGTTGCCGTTGATGACGGCGCCGGTCACCAGTTCGAGACGATTGGCGAAGGCGCCCGCCTGGTCGAAATTGATGGCGCCGCTGGCGCCGCCGTTCACCGTGCCGGCCACCGTGACGGTTGCAGGGCGGCCGAGAGCCTGGATGCCAAAGCCACTGCCGCCGCTCACGGTGCTGGTGGCGGCGACGGTGACGGTGAGCGCGCCGCTGCCGTAGTTGCGCGCAACAATGCCATCCGTGCTTCCGCTCACGGTTGCGCCGGCGCCGGTGGTCACGCTGAGAGCGGTGCCGGAGTTAGCCGCGAAGATGCCGTAAGGGAAGGCGCTGGTGACATTGCCGTTGGCGGTGATGGTGAGCGCGCCGGTGCCGTAGTTGTGCGCATAAATGCCGAAGAGTCCGCTGCTGAGCCTGCCATTGGTGGCGATGGTGATGCTCCCGGGCACGGG
Organism: Afipia sp. GAS231; assembly: GCF_900103365.1. Classification (NCBI taxonomy): domain Bacteria; kingdom Pseudomonadati; phylum Pseudomonadota; class Alphaproteobacteria; order Hyphomicrobiales; family Nitrobacteraceae; genus Afipia; species Afipia sp. GAS231. The sequence continues at coordinate 198,461 of NZ_LT629703.1, read as the reverse complement.
CGCAAAGCGCGTGGAGCGGACATAAAGCGCCGCGAAGTAGCCAGTGACCGGCGAGGCGTTGACGTCGGTGTAGGAAATGGCGCCGTCGCCGGTGATCGTTATGCCGGTGCGATCGGTGGTATTGACGCTAAACCCGGGAAGGGTTGAAACGGCGGCGCTGTTGGCATTGATGGTCTGCTGGGTGACATTGGCGCCCGAGCACTGGAAGGTCGAGCCGCCGGAGTTCACGCAAGCCGCGTAGGCGCGGCGGCCATAGCCGACGGCCGCCGCCATGAGCATGGTGCCCGACAGCAGAGCCCGGCGACGCAACGCGCTCGGTAACATTATCTTCCAATTCCCAGCGCCAAGACTTGCTCTAGCGAAAAGACTTCCTCTGGCGGAGTCACTGATTGCAAAATTCCAGCCATCCCGCTTGTCATTTTTTGCGTGGATTACAAGCGCCCAAAAACTGTTGCATAAAAAACACACACTTGCGTTCGCGATGCAGATTCAGCAAGTCAACGAGGCGGTGGCACCAGAGGGAACGATAGATGAGCGAGCGGAACCGGGAACCGTCATCCGGCGTGCGTGACGTAGACGGGCCGGCGCCAGCCGCCGCTCAGGCGAGCGCGGAGATCGCGCCCGCCGGGCAAGAGACCAGGGCTGCCGAGCCGCAGACGACGCCGGCCGAAGAGCGCGTCACCTATTCGATGTCGCCGGGCCTGCCCGGATTTCTCGGCGCGCAGCGGATCGCGCTTGCGGTCTCGTCCTATCAGTCGGGCAAGTTCTACCTGTTGGGGCAGAACATCGACGGCGGGCTCGTGGTCGATGAGCGCTTCTTCCGCAAGGCGATGGGGATCTGCGTTCCCGACCAGGACACCATCCTGCTGGCGACGCTGTTCCAGATCGTGCGGTTCAAGAACGTGCTGAACCAGGGCGAGCAGATCAACAATGTGTTCGATGCCTGCTACGTGCCGCGCGAAACTTACGTCACCGGCGAGGTCGACGCGCACGACGTCGGTGTTCTCAAGGACGGGCGGGTGGTGTTCGTCAACACGCTTTACAACTGCCTCGCCACGCCGTCGGAGCGCCACAGCTTCACGCCGCTGTGGAAGCCGCCGTTCATCTCGGCGATCGTCAAGGAGGACCGCTGCCATCTCAACGGCCTTGCCATGGAAGAAGGCGTGCCGCGCTACGTCACCGCCGTGAGCCGGTCGGATACCATCGATGGCTGGCGTGACCGCCGGGCCGGCGGTGGTGTCGTCGTCGACGTGCAGACCGGCGAGATCGTCATCGGCGGCCTGTCGATGCCGCATTCGCCGCGGATCTATCGCGGGCGCCTCTGGGTGCTGAACTCGGGTACCGGCGAACTCGGCTGGATCGAGCCCGGCGCCGGCGGCGCCGCCGGCAAATTCCACGCGCTCGCCTTTTGCCCCGGCTTCCTGCGCGGGCTCGCCTTCCACGGCGACCACGCCTTCGTCGGGCTGTCGAAGCCGCGCTACCAGCGCTTCGAGGGACTGCCGCTCGATCAAAAACTCGCGGACGCCGATTCCGAGCCCTGGTGTGGCGTCCAGGTGATCGATCTCAAGAGCGGCGCCTGCGTGCACTGGTTCCGCCTCGACGGCGCGGTGGCGGAGCTCTACGACCTCGCGGTGGTGCCCGGCGCGATGCGGCCGATGGCGCTCGGCTTCGCCAGCGACGAGATTCTGGGACTGATCACGCACGATCCGCTCGCCGAGGGCGCGCTGCCGAGGTGAGCCGTGCGGCAGACTATAGCGTTTTCGAGCGAAGTGGACGCCGGTTCGCGTAAAGAAAACGCGTCAAAACAAAAGAGTAGAGCCCGGTTCTGATTCAATCAGAACCGAAAAGGCTCTAGCCGGAGACCAGCAGCGTCAGATCGAAAAACTGGTGCCGCAGCCGCAGGAGGCGGTGGCGTTCGGGTTGACGACGCGGAACGAGGCGCCGATCAGGTCGTCGACGAAATCGACTTCCGATCCCGCCAGGAACGGCACCGAGGCCGGATCGACCAGCACCACCGCGCCTTCGCGGGCGATCACCAGGTCGTCCTCGGCCTTGGCGTGATCGACGTCGAATTTGTACTGGAAGCCGGAGCAGCCGCCCCCTTCGACGGAGATGCGCAGCATGGCGCCGTCGCCCTCGGTCTTGAGGATTTGCCCGATACGGCGGGCAGCCCGCTCGCTGACGGTGATGGCAGTGGTCATGACAGCTCTCCGGTCGTCGGCGTCATACCCAATTCATTTGGTATGACGCGTCAGGCATAGTTAAGTGCACAATCACATGGAATCAAATGGATAAGGACTAAAAAAACGTGTCGGTCGGAATGGCTGCCCCCCGCGCGCTTTATGCCTGCGACCCCGACTCCAGCCGCGGCCGGCTGTTCGTGGAACCTCCGAGCAAGACCCGCAGCCCGTTCCGCCGGGATTGCGACCGGGTGATCCATTCCACCGCTTTTCGCCGGCTCAAGCACAAAACCCAGGTTTTCGTGTTCCACGAGGGCGATCATTACCGCACCCGGCTGACCCATTCGCTGGAAGTGGCGCAGATCGCCCGCGCTCTGGCCCGGCAGCTTGGCCTCGACGAGGACCTGACCGAGACGCTGGCGCTGGCCCACGATCTCGGCCATCCCCCGTTCGGCCATGCCGGCGAGCGGGCGCTCGACAAATGCCTGCAGGCCCATGGCGGTTTCGACCACAACGCGCAGGCGCTGCGCGTGGTGACCGCGCTGGAGCATCGCTACCCCGAGTTTGACGGACTCAACCTGACCTGGGAATCGCTGGAAGGCATCGTCAAGCACAACGGGCCGTTGACCGACCGGGGCGGGGTGCCGGCGGGACGCCATGGCGAAGGTGCCATTCCCATCGGGATTGCCGACTTCAACCGCAAGCTCGATCTGGAGCTGTGGAGTTTTGCGTCGCTGGAAGCGCAGGTCGCGGCCTTTGCCGACGACATCGCCTATGACGCCCACGACATCGACGATGGCTTGCGCGCCGGGCTGTTCGGCGTCGACGATCTCAAGGTGATGCCGCTGACGGAAGCGATCATTGCCGAGATCGGCGGCCATTATCCCGATCTCGACGATAGCAGGCGCGGCGCCGAACTGGTGCGCGAACTGATCTCCTACCTGATCGGGGCCGTGATCGCGGAGACGCAGAAGCGCTTGGAAGCCGCCAAGCCGCAGTCGGCCCACGACATCAGGCTGTACCACCAGCCGATGGTCGCGTTTCCGCCGCAGGTGGCGAAGGAGGAGGCCGCCATCAAGGCGTTCCTCTGGCAGCGGATGTACCGCCACACAAGGGTGATGCGGGTGATGGGCGAGGCGGAAGGGATCCTGTTCGACCTGTTCGCGCGCTATCGGGCGTCGCCGGGCGATTTGCCGGCCGAATGGGTCGAGGGCACCGAGCGCGAGAGCGAGGGCGAGCGGGCGCGCCGGATCGGCAATTTCATCGCCGGAATGACCGACCGTTACGCCCTGATGGAGCACCAACGGCTTTTTGACTCGACCCCGGATTTGCGTTAGGCGGCGGCCATGGCCGACAAACCCGCTTCACAACACCTTTTTGCCGATGTTCTCGCGCGCGTGCACGCGATCTGCGCTGATCTCGCCACCGAAGGCCAATGGCCCGACGGCATCGATTTCTCTCGCGTCGTGGTCGAGCCGCCGCGCGACGCCAGCCATGGCGACATGGCGACCAATGCCGCGATGGTGCTGGCCAAGGACGCCAAGGCCAAGCCGCGCGAGCTCGCCGACAAGTTCGCCGAAAAACTCCGCGCCGACGATATGGTCGCCTCCGTCGATGTCGCCGGGCCCGGCTTCATCAATCTCACGCTGAAGCCTCAGGTGTGGGCGGACGCGCTGCGCACCGTGCTGCGCGAGGGCGCTGCCTACGGCAAAAGCGCGATCGGCAACGCCGAAAAGGTCAATGTCGAATACGTCTCGGCCAACCCGACCGGGCCGATGCATGTCGGCCATTGCCGCGGCGCCGTGTTCGGCGATGCGCTGTGCAGCCTGTTGCAGTTCGCGGGCTATGCCGTCACGCGCGAATATTACATCAACGATGCCGGCGCGCAGGTCGATGTGCTCGCGCGCTCGGCCTTCCTGCGCTACCGCGAGGCGCTCGGCGAAACCATCGGCGAGATTCCGGAAGGGCTTTATCCCGGCGACTATCTGGTGCCGGTTGGGCAGGCGCTCGCGGCCGAATTCGGCGACAAGCTCAAGGCGATGCCGGAAAACGCCTGGCTGCCGATCGTTCGCGCCAAGGCCATCGCAGCCATGATGGAGATGATCAAGGGCGATCTCGCCGCGCTGCAGATCAAGCACGATGTGTTTTTCTCGGAGCGCTCGCTGATCGAAACCGGCAACAACAAGGTCACCGAGACCATCGATTTCCTGCGCTCCAAGGGCGACATCTACCAGGGCCGTCTGCCGCCGCCGAAGGGCAAGCCGGTCGAGGATTACGAGGATCGCGAGCAGACCCTGTTCCGGGCGACCGCTTACGGCGACGACGTCGACCGTCCGCTGATCAAGTCCGACGGCGGCTACACCTATTTCGCCTCCGACATCGCCTATCACAAGAACAAGATCGATCGCGGCTTCCTCGACATGATCGACGTGTTCGGCGCCGACCATGGCGGCTACATCAAGCGGATGCAGGCGGCCGTGAAGGGCGTCAGCGCCGGCAAGGCCACATTGGACATCAAGGTCGTGCAGCTGGTCCGGCTGTTGCGCGACGGCGAGCCGGTGAAGATGTCAAAACGCTCCGGCGAGTTCGTCACGCTGCGCGAAGTCGTCGACGAGGTCGGCTCGGACGCCGTCCGTTTCATGATGCTGTTCCGCAAGAACGATGCGGTGCTGGATTTCGACCTCGCCAAGGTGATCGAGCAGTCCAAGGACAACGCGGTGTTCTACGTCCAGTATGGCCACGCCCGCGGCCATTCGATCTTCAAGAACGCCCGCGAGATGGTGCCTGGCCTGCCCGAGACTGACGCCGCGCGGGCGGCCTATCTGGGGGACGCCGCCGTCGAGCGGCTGACCGACCCGGCGGAACTCAGCCTGCTCAAGCTGCTGGCGCTCTACCCCCGGATGATCGAGGCGGCGGCGGTGGCTCACGAGCCTCACCGAATCGCTTTTTATCTGTATGATTTGGCCAGCGAATTTCATGCGCTTTGGACCAGGGGGCGGGATTTGCCCTATTTACGCTTCATTATCACTAATGATGCAGAGATCACGAAGGCGCGGCTGGCGATGGTTCAGGGCGTCGTCTCGGTTCTGGCATCGGGCTTAGCCGTTCTCGGCGTCCATGCCCCGACCGAGATGCGGTAGGCAGGGGCGAAGGCCCTCACGAATGGGGATTTGTGGGGGGTCTGGCAGGGGCCAATTCGTTGTCAGGTTTCGCTGACATGGCGGGTTGGCGCTGTCCCGAACGGGATGCACCACCACGATGGCAAATCGATATCCGGACCGACCTTTTCCCGCCCCCGACCACGACCGGGGTGGCGATGCCAGACGTGCGGAGAGCGATCCGCTGGCGGAACTGGCGAGGCTGATTGGTCAGACCGATCCATTCGGCACCGCAGGTGCAGACAAGGCTCCTCCGCCGCATCCGTTGCAATCGCGCGCCAATCCGCGCCCGCAACCCTATATCCCGGCCGACGAAGACGAGCGCGCGGACCCGATGCCGCCGCCATGGATGCAGCGCGCCCGGCAGGAAGCCCCGCCGCCTGCAGAGGACTACGCCGACGAAGAGCCTGAGTACGAGCCGGCGCCCGTGCATCCCTTGCATCGCTACGCGGCCCAGCAGCCGGCAGCGCCCGCGCAGGGCTATCAGCAGGATTATCAGGAAGAGCAGCACCGCGCTGATGAAGAGCCGCAGCACTACGCCGATGAGGAGCAGCCGGCCGACCCGTCGCGCTACGACGACGCGCTGTACGGCCAGATCGAATCCGGCCAACAGGAATATCAGCGCGACCCGGCGTATCCGGACGATCCCTATGCCTATCAGAGCGAGTACGAGGAGCCTCCCGAGCCGAAGCGCCGTTCCAGCGGCGTGGTGACGGTCGCCGCCGTGCTGGCGCTGGCTGTGGTGGGGACGGGAGCTGCGTTTGCCTATCGTACCTATGTCGGTTCGCCCCGCAGCGGCGAGCCGCCGATCATCAAGGCCGACAACAGCCCGACCAAGATCGTACCGGCGCCGGCCGATAGCGCCTCCGGAAAAACGCCTGACCGCATGGTGCCCGGTGACGGCGGCGAGAAGCTGGTGTCGCGCGAAGAGACGCCGGTCGACGTCAATTCCCGTTCCGGTGGGCCGCGCGTGGTGTTTCCGCCGCTGAACCAGAACGGCAGTCCGCCGCCGGTTTCCAGCGTTTCGCCGGGTGCGCCGCCGCCGGCGACGGCTGCGAACGGCACGATGCCGAACAGCGAGCCGCGCAAGATCAAGACGCTGGCGGTCAAGGGCGATGCGGCTGAAAACGGCGGGGCTCCGGCCCCTGTGGCCGCGCCTGCGACAAAACCGGCCTCGGCCGCACGGACGGCGACCGCGCCAGCGGCACCGCCGGTCGCGCACAACCCTTCCTCGGCTAACGCCAGCGCGCCCCTGTCACTGGCGCCGGGCGGGGCCCAGCCCGATCCGGGGCCGACCCGGATGGCCGCCACCAATCCGGCGCAGACGGCTCCGGCGCCCTCGGCGGGCGGTGGATACGTGGTTCAGGTCTCCTCGCAGAAGTCCGAATCCGACGCGCAGGCGTCGTTCAGGGCGCTGCAGGGCAAATATCCGTCCGTGCTGGGGTCCCAGCCGGTGGTCGTCAAACGTGTCGATCTCGGCGAAAAGGGCGTCTATTACCGGGCGTTCGCCGGGCCGTTCGGCTCCGCCGACCAGGCGACGCAGATTTGTAATAACCTCAAGGCGGCTGGCGGGCCGCAGTGCCTAATCCAAAGGAATTAACGGCCGTTTCCTTGACCCGGGAGCCATGAGGGGCCTAATCGGCCCCATGGGCAGCCGCGCATTCATTACGGGCGTATCGGGACTGGAACTGAGCGCGGAGGAGCGCGCGTTCATCGGCGCGATGCGCCCATGGGGCTTCATCCTATTCAAGCGCAATATCGATACGCCGGCCCAAGTATCTTCACTTGTTCGGGAATTGCGTGAAGCCGTGGGTGAGGCGGATGCGCCGGTCCTGATCGATCAGGAAGGCGGCCGGGTCCAGCGGTTGGGGCCGCCGCACTGGCCGGTCTATCCACCCGGCGCCGTGTTCGGGGCGCTCTACGACATCGACCCTGAACTGGGCTTTCAGGCGGCGCGACTGAGCTCGCGGCTGATCGCGGCCGACCTGATCGACCTCGGGATTACCGTCGACTGCCTGCCGCTGGCGGACGTTCCGGTGGATGGCGCCGACGCCGTGATCGGCAACCGGGCCTATGGAACCGGCCCAGCCAAGGTCGCGGCGATTGCCCGGGCCGTCACCGACGGGCTGATCGAGGGCGGCGTGCTGCCGGTCCTCAAGCACATTCCCGGCCATGGACGGGCCACCGCGGACAGTCATTTTGGCCTGCCGACGGTCGATACGTCGCGCCAAGAGCTGGAAAGGACCGATTTCGCCGCTTTTCAACCGCTGGCGGACCTGCCGATGGCCATGACCGCACATGTTGTGTTTAGCGCGTTAGACCCCGCCCAACCGGCGACGACATCTGCGACAATGATCAATCAGGTGATTCGCGGCGTGATCGGGTTCCAAGGTTTGTTGATGAGTGATGACGTGTCCATGAATGCGTTGGCGGGAACGATCGCCGAGCGGACCCGCGCCATCGTCAACGCCGGCTGCGACATCATTCTGCATTGCAACGGCAAGCTCGACGAGATGCGCGACGTCGCGCGCGAGACGCCGGAACTGGAGGGTGAGGCTCTTGAGCGGGCCAAACGGGCGCTCGCCTCGCGACATCAACCGCTGCCGCTCGATAGGCCAGCGGCACGGGCTGAACTGGACGCGTTGATCAATCGGGTAGGGACGGCATGACCGCGGAGATTCTATCGTTTGAAACCGGACGGCCCGCCGAGGTGACCGATGGCGAGCCGTCGCTGGTCGTCGACGTCGAGGGCTATGAAGGTCCGCTCGACCTGCTGTTGACCTTGGCGCGGCAGCAGAAGGTCGACCTCTCCAAAATCTCGATCCTGGCGCTGGCCGACCAATATCTTGTCTTCATCGAGGCGGCGCGAAAAATCCGTCTCGAGCTTGCGGCCGACTACCTGGTCATGGCGGCATGGCTCGCGTTCCTGAAGTCGCGTTTGCTGCTGCCGGAACCGGCGACGCCGGACGGGCCGAGCGCCGAGGAGATGGCGACCGCACTTGCCAACCGGCTGCGCCGGCTGGAAGCGATCCGCGAGGCGGCCAACCGGTTGATGAACCGGCCGCAGTTCCAGCGCGATATTTTCCCGCGCGGCAATCCGGAATCGATCGCCGAAATCCGTCACCCGAAATTCACCGCGACGCTGTACGACCTGCTTTCGGCCTACGCCACGCAGCGCCAGCAGCGCGTGCTCGCCACCGTCCATCTGCAAAAGCGCACGGTGTGGTCGCTGGCGGAAGCGCGCGCCTCGCTGGAGCGGCTGATCGGGATCGCCGAGGAGTGGAGCTGTCTCGACGAGTATCTTCTCAACTACGTCGTCGATCCCTCGCAGAAGGCCACGGTGTTTGCTTCGAGCTTCGCCGCCGCCCTTGAGCTCGTGCGCGAAGGCGCGATGGAAATAAACCAGAAAGCGGCGTTCGCGCCGATCTATTTTCGTAAGCGTCAAGCATCCGGAGCGATGTCCGCGCCGGATCTGACGGTCGAGTAAGTGGAAGGAGAGCTAGCCATGGCAAGCCTGGCGGAAAAACGCATGGATGATGCCGAGGAGCGTCCCGTCGACCCCAATACGGAAACGGATGCCGTGGCGCGGCCCGAGGAATTGCGGTTGCTCGAAGCGCTGCTGTTCGCCTCCGCCGAGCCGATCGATCAGGCCACGCTGGCGAAGCGGATGCCCGACGGCGTCGACATCAAGGAAGCCTTGGCGCAACTGCAGGCGGAATACGCCACGCGCGGCGTCAATCTGGTGCGTGTTGCCAACAAATGGACCTTCCGCACCGCCGGCGACCTGTCGTGGCTGATGACACGTGAGAGCACCGAGACCCGCCGGCTGTCGCGCGCGGCCATCGAGGTGCTCGCGATCATCGCCTATCACCAGCCGGTGACGCGCGCCGAGATCGAGGAAATCCGCGGCGTGATTACGTCCAAGGGAACTCTCGACGTGTTGCTGGAGACCGGCTGGATCCGTCCCCGCGGCCGGCGCAAGACGCCGGGCCGTCCGCTGACCTTCGGCACGACCGAGGCGTTCCTGACGCAATTCAGCCTGGAAGCGTTGGGCGATCTGCCGGGCCTCGAGGAGTTGAAGGGCACGGGCCTGCTGGACTCGCGATTGCCTTCCGGCTTCAGCGTTCCGACACCGTCCGACGATGCGGCACTGCGTGAGGACGAGGATGCGCTGGAGGCCGGCGATACGCTGGACCTGTTGCTGGCACCCGCCGCGGAGCCTGAACCTGGCCCCGAAGGCGGCGGCGAAAGCTAGTTCCAAAGCGCGGCGGTTTATTCCCGGATCGGGGATTAACAATAGCAAAATTACGTAGCCGCGGCACCGATTTGCCGCGGCCTAAGTCCTTGTTTTTGACACCTCCCGGGCCTACCTTCCGCCAAAGCTTGGTCGGTTTCCGGCCGTCTCTTTTGGAGGGTTGCAGGATGGGTTCGCTTAGCATTTGGCACTGGATCGTCGTGATCGCAGTGGTCCTGCTGTTGTTCGGCCGCGGCAAGATTTCGGACCTGATGGGCGACGTCGCGCAGGGCATCAAGGCCTTCAAGAAGGGCATGCAGGACGATGACAAGACGGCGGAAAAGCCCGAGCCCGCCAAGACCATCGATCATGCCGCCGCTCCGTCCGCGGCGCGCACGGATGTCGGCAGCAAGGCTGTCTGAACCCAAAATCGGCTGATATACGCCGGTTGAGAATGGCGCGGACCGCCCCAAATATTGCTAACTAGGCATTGGGGCGCGGACGTCTCGCGCGAGCGGAAGAATTCATGTTCGACATCGGGTGGAGTGAACTGGTCGTCATCGCGGTCGTCGCGCTGATTGCCATCGGCCCGAAAGAGCTGCCGGGCGTGCTGCGCATGGTCGGGCAATGGATGGGCAAGGCGCGCAAGATGGCGTCCGAATTCCAGGGCCAGTTCAACGAAGCGATGCGCGAGGCCGAGATGGCCGACCTCAAGAAGAGTTTTGATGAGGTCAAGGAAGCCGCGACCGGCCTCACCAGCGGCAACATCATGACCTCGCTGCAAAAAGACGTCAGCGACGCCATGCAGATCGGCGATATCGACAAGCCGAAAGAGCCGGGCGACGCGCAGATTGCGTCGGCGATCGGCGAACCGGTCGGGCCGACCACGCCGGCCGCGCAGTCTCCTGAAACCTTCGTCGAGGCCGAAACGCATGCGGCCTCCGAGCCGCTCGCAATCACCCGTGAAGTTCAGCCCGCGCCGCAGGACATCACCGCCGACGCTCCCCGGGACGCCAAAGCGTCATGAGCGCCGAAGACATCGAGGCCAGCAAGGCGCCGCTGATGGATCACCTGATCGAGCTGCGCTCGCGGCTGATCAAGGCGCTGCTCGGCTTCGGCATTGCCTTCATCTTCTGCTTCTTCTTTGCGAAGCAGATCTACAACGTGCTGGTGTGGCCGTTCGTCTGGGTTGCCGGCCCCGAAAATTCGAAATTCATCTACACCGCGCTCTTGGAATATTTCCTGACGCAATTGAAGCTGGCGCTGTTCGGCGCCGGCTTCATCTCGTTCCCGATCGTGGCGACGCAGATCTACAAGTTCGTGGCGCCCGGCCTCTACAAGCACGAGCGCGGCGCGTTCCTGCCATATCTGATCGCGACCCCGTTCTTCTTCGTGCTGGGCTCGATGCTGGTCTATTTCGTCGTGCTGCCGATGCTGGTGCGGTTCTCGCTCGGCATGCAGCAGGCGGGCGGCGCGGAAACCGCGCAGATCCAGTTGTTGCCGAAGGTCGGCGAGTTCCTGTCGTTGACGATGTCGCTGATCTTTGCTTTCGGCATCGCATTCCAGTTGCCGGTGATCCTGACGCTCCTGGGCCGGATCGGCATCATTACCTCCAAGCAGCTGAAGGAAAAGCGCCGCTATTTCATCGTTGTCGCCTTCATCATCGCCGCCGTACTGACACCGCCTGATGTGCTGAGCCAGGCCTCGCTCGCGTTGCCGCTGCTGCTGCTCTACGAAGGCTCGATCATTGCGGTCCGCATGGTCGAAAAGAAGGTCGCCGCCACGGCTGCCGCCGCCGCGTCGCCATCCGCGAGCGAGCCGCCACCCGCCACCGATCCGGCCGAATAGGCGCCGCGGTCGTCCTACCCCCGCCAACGGGTCTCGCCTTCGGCGAGCCCGATGACAGGCCCCAGCGGGGTATCCAGTACCCTGCGGCCTCTCGAATCCAACGCATCTGCTCTGGAATACTGGATCGCCCGCTTTCGCGGACGATGACGGATGTGGTACGGGGAAGCGCAGAATAACGTTGAATGACAACAATTGCGGTTGTCAGTTTACGTCATGACGATTCAGGAATAGCCCGCCATGCACGATATCAAATCGATCCGCGACAACCCCGCAGCATTCGACGCCGCGCTGAAGCGCCGCGGGCTGGCGCCGTTGTCCGCGTCGCTGCTCGCGATCGACGAAAGGCGCCGTGCGGCGATCCTGGCCTCGGAGCAGGCGCAGGCACGGCGTAATGCGGCGTCGAAGGAAATCGGCGAGGCCAAGAAGGCCAAGGACGACGCGCGCGCCAACAAGCTGATGGCCGAGGTTGCCGAGCTCAAGACCACCATGCCGGCGCTCGAGTTGACGGCGAAGACGGCCGACGAAGATCTCGCGGAGGAATTGTCCGCGATCCCGAATCTGCCGCTCGACGAGGTGCCCGAAGGCGTCGACGAGCACGGCAATGTGCAGCGCCATGTCTACGGCAAGATCCGCAACTACGCCTTCACGACCAAACCGCATGACGATCTCGGCGGCGCGCTCGGTTATATGGATTTCGAGGCCGCCGCCAAACTGAGCGGTGCGCGTTTCGTCGTGCTGAAGAAGGGGCTCGCCCGGCTGGAGCGCGCGATCGGGCAGTTCATGCTTGATCTCCATACCAACGAGCACGGCTACACCGAGATCAATCCGCCGCTGTTGGTGCGGAATGAGGTGATGTTCGGCACCGGACAGTTGCCGAAGTTCGAGGACGATCAGTTCTGGGCCATCAAGGGCGAATTGCTCGTCACGCCCGATAGCCGGTTGCTGACCGATCGCCTTGGCCTGATCCCCACCGCCGAGGTGTCGCTGACAAATCTCGTTCGCGAATCCATCGTCGACGAGAAAGAGCTGCCGATGCGGCTCACCGCACTGACACCGTGCTTCCGCGCCGAAGCCGGCGCTGCGGGGCGCGATACCCGCGGCATGATCCGGCAGCATCAGTTCACCAAAGTCGAACTGGTTTCGATCGCAACGCCCGAGACCAGCATCGACGAGCACGAGCGCATGCTGTCCTGTGCCGAAGAGGTGCTGAAACGGCTCGACCTGCATTACCGGGTGATGACGCTGTGTTCCGGCGACATGGGTTTCTCGGCGCAAAAGACCTACGATATCGAGGTCTGGATGCCGGGGCAGGGCGAGGGCGGCGCCTACCGCGAAATCTCGAGCTGTTCGGTATGCGGTGATTTCCAGGCGCGACGCATGGATGCGCGCTCGCGCGGGCCCGACGGCAAGCCGCGTTTCGTGCACACGCTGAACGGCTCCGGCACCGCGGTCGGCCGCGCGCTGATCGCCGTGATGGAAACCTATCAGCAGGAAGACGGTTCGATTGCGGTGCCCGCCGTGCTGCAGCCCTATATGGGCGGGCTCAAGGTCATCGAGCGCGACAAATAGCGAATGTAAGACATGCCGCTGCATCGCGACATCCACTGGATCGGAAGGCAGTGGGCCGTCACCGGCCACGGGATGCAGTTGATCGACCAGAAACTGCAGGGCTTCTTCGATATCGAAGTTTCCAAATTGTGGGACGACGTTCTCGTCGAAGCCATGCATGCCAAGGAATGGCTGAACACGGCTGACTTCGAAAAAGCTCTCGCCATCGCGCGGGCGCGCTATCCGCAGCCGGCTGGCATAGTGGCATCGCCGGCGGAACCACGGCTGGTGACCAAACCGGTTGCGCCGATGGCCGCGGTCGCAAAGCCCGTGGCGCCAAAACCGGAAGCTCCAAGGGTTGAAACGCCAAGGGTTGAAACTTCAAGGGTTGAAACGCCAAGGGCCGAAACTTCAAGAGTTGAAACTCCAAGGGTTGATACTCCAAGAGTTGAAACGCCAAAACTCGAAAAGCCAAATCCGATCGCGCCGCGGCGCGCCGCGTCGAAGCCGGAAGCGCCGGAGCCCAAAAAGCCAGATCCCGTCGAGCCGCCGCGCGCGGTCGCCGAGGTGCAGCCGCCTGCGATCGCAACGCCAGTTCCGCCTGAGCCCCGGCCGAGCTCTCCGCCGACGCTGTTTCAGATGCGGTACGAAGGCCGCGCCAGATTCGTTCGTCCCTGGCGCGTGGTGGCGCGGAAATTCTGAACAAATCCGGCCGGTTTGCCTCAGCGGCGATAGCCGGATAAGACGACCCCGGCGGCTCAGACCACCCCGAACCCGAAGGCACTTTGGCGGATGCGAATTCTCTGCACCAATGACGACGGCATCCATGCCCCCGGCCTGAAGGTCGTCGAAGAGATCGCGCGTGCGCTGTCCGACGACGTCTGGATCGTGGCGCCGGAGCTCGATCAATCCGGCGTCTCGCATTCGCTGTCGCTGAATGATCCGCTGCGCCTGCGCGAAGTCGGCCCGCGCCACTTCGCAGTAAGGGGCACGCCGACCGATTGCGTGATCATGGGATCGCGGCACATCCTCGGCGACAAGGGTCCCGATCTCGTGCTGTCGGGAGTCAACAAGGGCCGCAACGTCGCCGAGGACGTGGTCTATTCCGGCACCATCGCCGGCGCGCTGGAAGGCACCATTTTGGGCATTCCGTCGTTCGCGCTGAGCCAGGAATTTTCCATCGAAACCCGGCACGCGCCGCTGTGGGACACCGCGCTGAAATTCGGCCCCGACATCCTGCGCAAGGTGATCGCGGCCGGCGTGCCGAAGAACACCGTGATCAACGTCAATTTTCCGGCCTGCACGCCCGACCTGGTCAAGGGCGTCCGTGTCACGCGGCAGGGCAAGCGAAATATTGGCTTCCTCAAAGTCGACAAGCGCCATGACGGTCGCGGCAATCCGTATTTCTGGCTTGGTTTTGAGCGCGCGGCGGCGATGGAAGTGCCGGCCGAAGGCACCGACCTCGCGGCGCTGGTCGCACGTTATGTTTCGGTCACGCCGCTGCGGCTCGACCGCACCGACGAGGCATTTTCGGACGCGTTGACGACGACGCTGAAGTGACGCGAAGCGCTACGCGCGACCCGTTGGTCGCAACGACGGAGAGGGCCCTAAACCGCCGCGCTCTTCAGCGTGCTGTTGATCATCTGCGCCAGCGTTTCCAGTTGGAACGGCTTCTGCAACGCGGGCCGATCGCGATATTCGACAGGCAGGCCCGAGGAGCCGTAACCGGTCGCAAAAATGAACGGACGGCCTTTGGCCTTGATCAATTCGGCCACCGGCGTGATCACTTTGCCGTTGACGTTGACGTCGAGAATGGCGAGGTCGAAATCGGTCGACTGCACCAGCCTGAGCGCCTCGCTGATTTCACCCGCTTCGGCCGCCACGCCATAGCCGAGCTCTTCGAGCATGTCGGCGACCATCATCCGGATCATGACCTCGTCTTCGACGAGAAAAACAGAACAGCCCGCCGGCCGTGTCGTCATCATGATGGAATCCTTGCTCTTCCGAGCGTCAAGGTTCGCAAAAAACACCCCCCGGCGCAACGCCGGCCTGCATGGCTAACACGATTGGCTGCTAACGATTTTCCGGGGCTGTAACGCCGTGAGGGGGTAACGGTTCCAGGTCAGGGAACCGGATTCTTCAGGAAATTGTTCCTTAATCGCACCGCCGCTATTGCATCCGCCTCGGCCCGAAGCTCAGGATCAGCGGCCAAGCGCGAGATCCCGCCAAGAGATATCATGTCCCAAGAACCGCCCGAAAAGATGATGTTCCAACTCAGCCTGCGGCGGCGGGGGATCAGCGACCAGGCCGTGCTGCGCACCATGGAGGAGGTGCCGCGCGAGGCGTTCGTCACGGTGACCGACCGGAGCTACGCCTATCGCGACAGCGCGCTTGGCATCGCCTGCGGGCAGACCATCAGCCAGCCCTTTGTGGTCGCCTACATGACCGAGCAGTTGCAGCTCCGGAAGAATCACAGGGTGCTCGAGATCGGCACCGGCTCCGGCTACCAGGCCGCGGTGCTGTCGCGGTTGTGCGGGCACGTCTTTACCATCGAGCGCTATCGGACGCTGGCCGACAGCGCGCGCGCCCGGCTGGAAAAGCTCGGCTATCACAACATCGAGGTGATGTTCGGCGACGGTTTTGACATTCCGGCAGGCGCCGGCGACTTCGACCGCATCATCGTGACGGCGGCGATGGAGAAAATTCCGGACAGCCTGCTGCAGCGGCTGGAGCCCGGCGGAGTCCTGATCGCGCCGGTCGGGCCGCATCAGGGCACCCAGACGCTGGTCCGCGTCACCAGGAGCGACGGCGGGTTCGACAGCAAGGATCTGGTCGATGTGCGCTTCGTGCCGGCGTTGCCGGGAATCGCGCGCGAGCTGTAGAATCACGGATTGGCGGTTCCCGCCAATACCTTATTCGGGGCCTCGTTCGACAGTTAAGCGCTTGTTTACTCGGGACGTGTTTACTCAAAACAGTATTTTGTTGCGTACCAGTGAGTAACCATGTCCCGTTTCGTCGAGTTACTTCGCTCGCGTAGCGCGCCGCGATTTGCGGTGCTGGCGCTGATGTCGGTCGGCTTTTCCGGCTGCAGCGCCGATATGTCGACGCGACTTTCCCAGAATTATTCCAATCCCTTTGCCTCCGAGCCCCAGGCCACCGGCTCGGTGCCGACGCCCGCGGTCGAGCGCCGCGAGCTGCCGCAATACGCCCGGCCGCAGACCCAGTATCAGTCGCAAGCGCTGCCGCCGCCCGCGGTCGCTGCACCGCACTCCTATCCGGTCGCCTCCAGCGGCGTGTCCGGCGGCGGGCGCGGGCTGTCATCCTACGCGCCACCGCCCGCCCGTCCGCAGCTTGAGACCACCGGCACGGTCGCGCCGCGTTCGGTTGCGGCGGCCCATTCGCCAGCCGCAAGCGGCACCACGATCATCGTCGGCACCAGCGATACGCTCGACATTCTGGCGAAGCGCTACAGCGTGTCGTCCGCGGCGATCCTGCAGGCCAACGGCTACAAGGGACCCCGCGCGCTCTCGCCCGGCCAGCAACTGATCATTCCGCGCCAGACCGCGGCTGTCGCCGCGCCGGCGTTGGCATCCGCGCCATCAGTCGCACCGCCGGCGAGCAAGCCGGTTGCGGCGGCGCCGACCATTCATGTCGTCAATCGCGGCGATACCCTGATGAGTATCGCGCACCGCAACCATGTTCCGGTGGCGGAGCTGGCGAGGGCCAACAACCTCGACACGTCGGCCAAGCTCAGCCTCGGCATGAAGCTCACCGTGCCCGGCGCAAAATCTGCGGCCGCAGCCCCTGTGATGCAGCCGGTCGCGGCTGCGCCAGCTCAACCGGTCGCTGCCGTCGCTTCCGCGACCAAGATGGCCGCAGCTACGGTGCCGCCGCAAAGCGCGCGGCTGGCGCAGGCCACCACCAACGTCACGGAAGAAAAGCCCGTCGCCGCCGAGGCGCCGGCCGTCAAGCCGAGCGAAGCCACCGGCGCATTGCCGACCTTCCGCTGGCCGGTGCGCGGCAAGGTGATCACGAGCTACGGCGCCAAGACCAACGGCAAGTCCAATGACGGCATCAATCTGGCGGTGCCGGAAGGCACGCCGGTGAAGGCGGCGGAAGACGGCGTCGTTGCCTATTCCGGAAACGAACTCAAGGGTTACGGCAATCTGGTTCTGGTTCGGCACTCCAACGGTTACGTCACCGCATATGCCCATGCGAGTGAACTGATGGTGAAGCGCGGGGACACGATTAAGCGCGGTCAGATCATTGCCAAGTCGGGTCAATCGGGTGAGGTGGGGTCGCCGCAACTCCACTTCGAGATCCGTAAGGGATCTTCACCGGTTGACCCGCTTCAATTCCTGAATGGGGCGTGAGGCCTACGGCCTCCGCTACATCCACGAACGCGACTGTCATCGCCCGGCTTGACCGGGCGACCCAGTATTCCAGGGCAGTTGCGATTGAGCCGTGAAGCCGCGGCGTACTGGGTCCCCCGCCTTCGCGGGGGATGACGAGCGGAGCTTGTGCGTAGAGTTCGTACGCAACGCGCCGCTTACTTCCCCGCCAGCCTCACACCGAGCCGGCCCGCGAGTTCCTGCGTGAACTGCCACGCCACGCGCCCGGAGCGTGAGCCGCGGGTGGTCGACCATTCCAGCGCCTCGCGCTCGAGCTCGGCGTCGTCCATCTTGATGCCGAAATGGGCGCAATAGCCGCGCACCATCGCCAGATATTCGTCCTGGCTGCAGCGGTGGAAGCCGAGCCAGAGACCAAAACGGTCGGACAGCGACACCTTTTCCTCGACCGCTTCGCCCGGATTGATCGCGGTCGAGCGCTCGTTCTCGATCATGTCACGCGCCAAAAGATGGCGGCGGTTCGAGGTGGCGTAGAGGATGACATTGTCGGGGCGGCCCTCGATGCCGCCTTCCAGCACCGCCTTCAGCGACTTGTAGGAGGCGTCGTTGCCGTCGAAGGAGAGGTCGTCGCAGAACACGATGAAGCGGAACGAGGAGTTGCGTAACTGGTCCATCAGGCCGGGCAGGCTCTCGATATCCTCGCGGTGAATCTCGATCAGCTTGAGCCGGTCGGCCGGCTTGCGGTCGAGATTGATGTTGGCGTGCGCCGCCTTCACCAGCGACGATTTGCCCATGCCGCGCGCGCCCCAGAGCAGCGCGTTGTTGGCGGGCAGGCCATCGGCGAAGCGCTCGGTATTCTCGATCAGGATGTCGCGCATCCGGTCGATCCCCTTGAGCAGGCCGAGGTCGACGCGGCTGACACGCGGGACCGGCGCCAGCCGTCCGTCCGGGTGCCAGACAAAGGCGTCGGCGGTGCCGAACGACTCAGCCGGCGAGGCGGCCGAAGAGGCCGCGGAAAGGTGGCTGGCGATGACTTCCAGGGCGTTGGCAATCCGCTCGGCCGTGACGTCGTTCGAGGCCTTTGCCGGACGTTTTGTCGCGGTTTTTGCGGGTGTCCGTGAGGCGGCCTTGGAGGCGGCTCGGGACGTTGTTTTCTTGGCTCTTTTTGACATTCTGGGGGTTCCTGACCGCGCAGCCATAACGGGCCTTGGAAGCTCCCGCAAGCGCCCTAAATGAGGGACTTATGAGGGGGCTTGGCAGCGTTGCAATTAGGCCCGCCGCCGCTATAGTCCGCGCGAATTTACCCGGACCGGTGCGTTGCCCAGGCCTTGATGCCGAGGCAGGGCCGGTTCTTTCCCGCTCTCCACGAGGATTGTTCGAATGCTGATTACCCCCGCGTACGCCCAGGCTGCAGCCGGAGGCGATACCAACAGCATGTTGATGTCGCTGCTGCCGTTCGCGCTGATCTTCGTGATCATGTACTTCCTGATCCTGCGTCCGCAGCAGAAGAAGGTGAAGGACCATGCGGAACTGGTGAAGAACATCCGCCGCGGTGACACCGTCGTTACCTCCGGCGGCCTGGTCGGCAAGGTGACCAAGGTGGTGGACGACGACCAGATCGAGTTCGAGATTTCGGACGGCGTCCGCGTGCGGCAGATGCGGCAGATGATTTCGGGCGTCCGCGCCAAGGGCGAGCCGGCCAAGGAAAAGGCGGAAGCCAGGGACGAGACGTCGGCGAGCTGACGTTTCTCGCCCCGCTCTCGCGGCGTATTTTCCAGGATCTGACGGGTCAACTCGATGTTGTATTTCACACGGTGGAAGGCGCTGGGGATCATTCTGACCGCGCTTGTGGTCTGCCTGTGCGCTGTTCCGAACTTCTTCCCCGAGGCGCAGGTCAAGACCTGGCCGGTCTGGGCGCAGCGCCATCTCGTGCTCGGCCTCGATCTGCAGGGCGGCTCGCACATCCTGCTCGAGGTCGATTCCAACTCGGTCAAGAAGGACAAGCTCGACCAGGTTCGCGATGACGCCCGCCGCACGCTGCGCGACGCCAAGATCGGCTATACCGGTCTGGCCGCCAAGGCGGACTCGGTCGAAGTCCGCGTCAAGGACACGGATCTTGCGACCGCGCTGACCAAGTTGCGCGAGCTGTCGCAGCCGCTCGGCGGCCTGCTCGGCTCCAGCGGCCAGCGCAGCCTCGAAGTTTCCGATGCCGGCGGCGGGTTGATCCGGCTCACCGTGCCACAGGCCGCGATCACCGAACGCATCCGCCAGTCGGTCGAACAGTCGATCCAGATCGTCGAGCGACGCGTCAACGAACTCGGCACCGTCGAGCCGTTGATCCAGCGCCAAGGCACAGACCGCATTCTGGTGCAGGTGCCGGGTCTGCAGGACCCGACCCGGTTGAAGGAATTGCTCGGCAAGACCGCGAAGCTCGACTTCCGCATGGTCGACCTCACCGTTCCGCCGGATCAGGCGCAACAGGGCAGGGTACCGGCCGACTCCGACGTGCTGATGAGTTCGACCTCGCCGAAGGTGCCCTATGTCATCAAGAAGCAGGTGCTGGTCTCCGGCGGCGACCTGACCGACGCCCAGCCGGGCTTCGACCAGCGTTCGGGCGAGCCGATCGTCAGCTTCCGCTTCAATACCTCAGGCTCGCGCAAATTCGCGCAGGCGACGTCGGAAAATGTCGGCCAGCCCTTTGCCATCGTGCTCGACAACGAGGTGATTTCGGCGCCCGTGATCCGCGAGCCCATCACCGGCGGCTCGGGCCAGATTTCCGGCAGCTTCACCGTGCAGGCCGCCAACGATCTCTCGATCCTGTTGCGCGCCGGCGCGTTGCCGGCGCCACTGACCATCATCGAGGAGCGCACCGTCGGCCCCGGCCTCGGCCAGGACTCGATCGAGAAGGGCGAACTCGCCGCCTATGTCGGCTCGATCATGGTCATCGTGTTCATGCTGGTGACCTACCGGCTGTTCGGCGTGTTCGCCAACATCGCGGTGGCCATCAACGTCGCGATGATCTTCGGCGTGCTGTCGCTGCTCAACGCCACGCTGACGCTGCCCGGCATCGCCGGCATCGTGCTGACCGTCGGTATCGCCGTCGACTCCAACGTGCTGATCTATGAGCGCATCCGCGAGGAATTGCGCGGCGGTCGCACCGCGATTTCGGCAATCGACGCCGGCTTCAAGCGGGCGCTCTCGACGATTCTCGATTCCAACATCACGACCTTCATCGCCGCCGCGGTGCTGTTCTATATCGGTACCGGTCCGGTGCGCGGCTTCGCCGTGACGCTCGGCATCGGCATCATCACCACGGTATTCACCGCCTTTACGCTGACCAGCCTGATCGTCGCCGGCTGGGTGCGCTGGAAGCGGCCGAAGACCGTGCCGATTTGAGAAGGCGGAGCCGGTTTTGACACATTTCGTTCTCATCGCTCTCGGCGTGCTGATTGCCGTGCTGACGGTCGTTAGCTGCTTTGGCTGGCTGCCATCGCTGCGCATCGTGCCCGACGACACCCATTTCGATTTCACCCGCTTTCGCCGCATCAGCTTTCCGATTTCGGCACTGTTGTCGATTCTTGCGATCACGCTGTTCTTCACCCACGGGCTGAATTTCGGCATCGACTTCAAGGGCGGCACGCTCATGGAAGTCCAGTCCAAGTCGGGGGCGGCCGATCTCGCCACGATGCGCGCGACCCTGGGCAATCTCGGGCTCGGCGACGTTCAGCTACAGCAGTTCGGCGGTCCCGCCGACGTCTTGATCCGCGTCGCCGAACAGCCCGGCGGCGATGCCGCACAGCAGGCAGCGGTGCAAAAAGTTCGCGGCGCGCTCGGCGATGCCGTTGACTACCGTCGCGTCGAAGTGGTGGGGCCGCGCGTCTCCGGCGAATTGCTGGCCTACGGCATGCTCGGCCTGATGCTCGCGATCTTCGCCATCCTGCTCTATCTCTGGTTCCGGTTCGAATGGCAGTTCGCGCTCGGCGCCATGATCGCCAACGTCCACGACATCGTGCTGACGATCGGCTTCATGTCGATCACCCAGGTCGATTTCGACCTCACCAGCATCGCGGCGCTGTTGACGATTCTCGGCTACTCCCTCAACGACACGGTCGTGATCTATGACCGGATCCGGGAGATGCTGCGGCGTTACAAGAAAATGCCGATGCCACAGCTGCTCAACGAATCAATCAATTCGACGCTGTCGCGCTCGATCATCACCCACGTCACGGTGACGCTGGCACTGCTGGCGCTGCTGCTGTTCGGCGGCCACGCGATCCACAGCTTCACCGCGGTGATGATGTTCGGCGTGGTGCTGGTCGGTACCTACACCTCGATCTTCATCGCGGCGCCAATCCTGATCTATCTCGGCGTCGGCACCAACCGCGACGGGCCGGACGTCCCGTCGAAGAAATAAATCATGAGCAATTCCTCGGACGTCCCGCATCTTCCGAGGCCGGCGCCGATCGAGGCCTATGGCAAGGGCGGCTTCGCCTTCGACACCATGTCGCATCGCGGCTCGCTGCTGTGCCTGCCGGACGGGATCTGGGCGTGGCCGGTGACCGAGCCTGCCGGGATCGACCAATATTCGCTGGAGCGGGTGTTCAAGGCCGCCAACGCCATCGACACGCTGATCGTCGGCACCGGCACCGAGGTCTGGCTGCCGCCGCGCGGCCTGCGTGAGGCGCTGCGGGCGGTGCGGGTGGTGATCGATCCGATGCTGACCGGCCCCGCGATCCGTACCTACAACATCATGCTGGGCGAGCGCCGGCGCGTCGCGGCGGCGCTGATCGCGGTGCCATGAGCGCAACGAATACGCCGATCGCCGCCGCAGCCTTCTGCGCCGATCTGGTGCGCAGCCACGACTTTGCCCGCTACGCCGCGGCCCTGTTCATGCCGGCGATCCCGCGCCGCGCGCTGCTGGCCGTCTATGCCTTCAATACCGAGATCTCGCGGGTGCGCGAGCAGGTCAGCCAGCCCCTGCCGGGCGAGATGCGGCTGCAATGGTGGACCGACGTGCTGGCCGGCGCCGGCTACGGCGGCATCGAGGGCAATCCCGTCGCCGCCGAATTCCTGCTGGCGATCCGGGATTTTCGCCTGCCGGCCGAGCCGCTGCTGCGCCTGATCGAGGAGCATCAGTTCGACCTCTACAACGACCCGATGCCGTCGATGGCAGCACTCGAAGGCTACGTCACCGACACCGCGTCGGCGCTGTTTTCGCTCGGCGCGCGGATGGTGGCGCGGCCGTCGGAGGCGATCGATCATCTGGCGCGCCATGCGGGTCTGGCCCAGGGCATCGCGCAGGTGATCGCAGCACTGCCGTTCGATGCGGCGCGGCGGCAGTTGTTCGTGCCGCTGCAGTTATTGCAGCAGCACGGCAGCGGCATGGAAGAAGTTTTTGCGGGTAAGCAGACGGCGGGCACGCGTGCGGCAATCGATCAATTGATCGGCGAGGCGCAAGGGCATCTCGCGACGGCGCTCGATCTGCTGGCCAGCATACCGCCGGAGGCGCGTCCGGTATTCCTGCCGCTGGCCTTGGTCCGCCGCGATCTGCAGCGGATGTCGCGCGCGGATACAGATCCGTTCGTGCCGCAGCCGACATCGCGGTTACGGACGCTGTGGACGCTGTGGCGCGCGTCGCGGTCGAAGGAATTTGGCGGGTAAGTGCAGCTTGCGCTCCCCGGATGCTGCGCAGCGCAAAGCGGTGCGCTGCTGCTCCGGGGTCCATCGTGGTCGCAGGATGGGTCCCGGTTCTGCGACGCAGCGCAAGGGCGCTGCATCGCGCCCGGGACACGAGACTAGCGCGCCGGCCGATCCATATCCGCTGATTCGAAATTAAACCGGTCCCGCAAATTCTTCCGCTGCTCCAGAATGTCCTTCAGGAATTCGCGGTCGGCGTCGCTGGTCATCATCGGCTCGATCAGGTCGATCTGGTTCATCGCAACCAGTTGCAGGATTTCGGTGCGCGGCTTTCCGGCACTGTCGCGCGGCAGGGCGTGCACCACCTGGATGTGTTCGGGCGGCTTGATGCCCTTGGCGGATGAGAGCTCGCTGCGCAGTTGCTTTTCCAGCGCCACTTTATCGGCCTCGACGAACGCATAGAGCCCGACGCCGACACGGCGGTCGGCGAAGGCGACGATCGCGGTGTCGCGGACCTCAGGGTTTTTCCGGATCAGGTCGATCAGCACAGGCGCGTCATTGACCAGGCGCCGGCCGCCGCCTTCGCGGTCGGTGAAATTGAACAGGCCGCGGGTGATGGCCTGATAGACCTTCTTGCCGGTCTTCAACCACAGACTGGCGACAAACGATTTGCGCGCCAGAATCTTGCGCTCCATCGGCGTCAGCGCCGCCGGCGCATAACTGCGCTTATGCTTCAGCAGATGCCGCAGGTCCTCATAGGCCGCGATCCGGAACAGCCGGCTGCGGCTCTTGAAACAGCCTGCCAACTGGAAATCGGTGAGATAGGCATTGCCGTCGCTGCCGCGCAGCCAGTTCTGTTCCTTGGCGAGATCGTTGTGGCAGATGCCGGCGCGATGCAGTTTTCGCAACGCCAGCTTGGCGGAGCGGAAATAGGCGAGGTCGCCATGGGGTTTTGCCAAATGCAGCGCGACGCCGTCGATGAAGCCGCGTACCAGCGCCTGCCGTCCGGCCCATAGCAGCTTCGGGCCGACATTGAGATCGCGCGCCAGCGCCAACGCGCGGCGCTCGCGGGCGAACAAATGGCGCGCGAGCGGATAAGACCACAGCGGCACCTGGTCGAGCCGGCGCAGTACGCCCTCGACTTCACCGGAGTCGTCGCGGAAGCGGCCGCGCTCGACGGTCGAGAACACGTCGCGCTTCAGCAGCACGCCTTCGGTCCACCGCGCCGACAGAACCGCGGCGTCATCCCCTCGCAAGGCCATGACGTTACGCCGCCGCCGCTACGCGCAGATGGTCGGCAATCCAGCGGTCGAGGTCGGCGAGCGCGCGGGCGCTCATCGCCTGCTTCTTGGCGACCGTCTTCTCGTTGCCGCGCAGCCGCGTGCCGTCCGGCTTCTTGGTCGGCATCACCGCCAGCGGCGGGAACAGGCCGAAATTGATGTTCATCGGCTGGAACGAGCGCGTGCCGGGCTCGAGGGTCTCGCCGGGCTCAATGGTCTCGATATGGCCGCCGGTGATGTGGCCGAGCAGCGATCCCAGCGCCGTGGTCGCGGGCGGCGGCGCCAGCGACTGCGCGCGCGCATCGGCGGCGGCGTAGAGGCCGGATATCAGTCCGATGCTGGCGGATTCCACATAGCCCTCGCAGCCGGTCATCTGGCCGGCAAAACGCAGCCGCGGCTGGGCGCGCAACCGCAACTGGCCATCCAGCAGTTTTGGCGAGTTGAGGAAGGTGTTGCGATGGAGGCCGCCGAGCCGGGCGAATTCGGCGCCTTCGAGCCCGGGAATGGTGCGGAACACCTGTTGCTGTGCGCCGTGCTTCAGCTTGGTCTGGAAACCGACGATGTTGTAGAGCGTGCCGAGCTTGTTGTCCTGGCGCAGCTGGACGATGGCGTAGGCCTTCACCGTCGGATTATGCGGATTGGTCAGTCCGACCGGCTTCATCGGCCCATGCCGTAGCGTCTCGGGGCCGCGCTCGGCCATCACTTCGACCGGCAGGCAGCCGTCGAAATAGGGCGTGTTGGTCTCCCAGGCCTTGAAGTCGACCTTCTCGCCGTCGATCAGATCAGCGACGAAGGTGTCGTATTGGTCCTTGGTCATCGGGCAGTTGATGTAGTCGGCGCCGGTGCCGCCGGGCCCAACTTTGTCGTAGCGCGATTGAAACCACGCCACCGACATGTCGATGGAATCCTTGTGCACGATCGGGGCGATCGCATCGAAGAACGCCAGCGCGTTCTCGTCGGTCAGCTCACGGATCGCCTCGGCCAGCGGTGCCGAGGTGAGGGGCCCGGTGGCTATGATGACATTGCCCCATTCCGCTGGCGGCAGGCCGTTAACTTCGGCCCGGTCGATTTCGATCAGCGGATGGTCGTGCAGCGCCTTGGTGACGGCGGCCGAAAAGCCGTCGCGGTCGACCGCCAGCGCGCCGCCGGCGGGCACCTGATTGGCATCGGCGGAACGCATGATCAGCGAGCCCAGCCGGCGCATCTCGGCGTGCAGCAGGCCGACGGCATTGTTGGCGGCATCGTCGGAGCGGAACGAGTTGGAGCAGACCAGTTCGGCCAGCCCCTCGGTGCGGTGCGCCTCGGTCATCCGCGAGGGCCGCATCTCGTGCAGAACCACGCGAATACCGGCATGGGCGATCTGCCAGGCGGCTTCCGAGCCGGCAAGGCCGCCGCCAACCACGTGGACGGTGTCAGTCTGGGGAGTGTTGGAAATCATGTGCGCAGGGTTAGCGCGTTTTCGCGAGGAACGCACCTGCGTCTGCGGCCGGCATGGCGTTTTGACGCGAACTGCACCGGCTGCGAATACGACAACGCCCGCAGCAAGGCGGGCGTTATCCGTTCGTCAGATCAGGCGGCTGGGGGGCAATCAGCCGTTATAGGTTCCGGCTGCAACGCGCGGAATGTCCGAGCGATCAAGGCCGATGTCGGCCAGTTCGCGATCGCTGAGCTGGGACAATTCGCTGACATTGCGCTGATAGTCCCGGAATGCCTGGATCATGCGGATGAGCGAGAGAAGCATGGTAGTCTCCTTGTAGTTACGATTCAGCCCTTGGAGGAAAGCCTCATCGTTGAAATGAATATAGGTCAGCATACCGCATTGCAGAAGTTCCGATGTTGCGGTGCAGCTAATCACAAAACGCATAGCGGAAGTAAGAATCGATTAACCTTTCGGCATGGCTGCCCAATCGGCTATCGGGGCCAACGGCGCGGGCATTGGAATAACGAAAATGTGCTTGTAAATAGCGGTATTTCGCAAACGCGACATCGGCCTTACTGCCGGTATAAATGGAAATTAGGGACCGCAGATTCAAGGGTGTAGGTCCCGGCCGACCGAAAGTGTCTTCCCGAGACCCGATTCTTGGAATTTTCTTATGCGCGATTCGCATGCAGTTGTTGTCATTAAAATGAACAAACAATCACTTCTTTGTCAGGCGCTGAATGCCTCGTCGGCCTTGCGGGCGAAGGCCCCGGACGCGTTGGGGCGGACGCGCCGCGCCTATGCGTCGTCGAGCCGGGGCTGCCGTTGGCCGGAAGACAGCGTTGGCTTCCAGCGACGACGCGACCTGGCGAGGCTGATGCAGCGAGTCGCGCAAGCGACATTGTGCAGAGAGCACTTGCTTCCGCGGTCGCGTGTTGAAGTCGCGGACCCTGAGGTGGCGAACGTAGATCGCAGTAATGGCAGGCGATGATCGCCGCATCGCTTGTGCATGCCGGCCGTCACGCATCGATCGAAGCGCGCTATGCGTCGCATCATTACGCAGCCGTAATGAATTACGCGGCCGTAATGAAAAAGCGTTGTTTCGCATAAGGCGTTGCATGCTGCGCCGATCACATCTCTATCGCGCGAATTTCATTCTGAAATCTTCGTGCGATCGGCGAACAATCGTTTCACGGATTCCGGCAATGACGCTGGCATTCGTTCAAAAAAACAGAAGATGGAAAACTACCATGCTCAACAAGATCCTCGCAGCAGCCGCAATGGCTGCAATCGCTTACGCCGTCGTCCCCGCCAACGCCGCCCATGTGGTCGCTGGCTGCAGTGGTCCGAACCTCACCAAGACCGAATCCATGATCGAGAACATGGCCGACGGTGAAGGCAAGATTGCGGCCCAGAAGGAAATCGCGATGGCGCAGGATTCAATGCTCAGCGGCAAGATGGGTGCTTGCGGCATGCATCTGAGCAAGGCCATGCACGACGCTATGGCGAAGTAAGCTCGCAAATTCTCGCACGAGGGCCGGTTGCGCGCGCGACCGGCCCTTTGATTTGGCTTCACGGTCCATGGCGTTTTCGACCGCAGCATGCCCTCGGGCTTGATTCCGGGGGGTGGACGCCGGTTTGCGTCGGTTCTGATTCAATCAGAACCGATAAGGCTCTAAGGCGCTCGCGCGAGCTGGGTGGCGAAGTAGGCGATGGTCTTGGCGTAGACCTCGCTCTTGTTCCATTGCTGGATCACCGCAAAATTCGGGCTGCCGGGTTGCCAGTCCTTGCCTTTCTGCCAGCCATAGCCGGCAAGAAAGTTCGCGGTCGAGGCCAGCACGTCAGGGACGCTGCGCAGCAGGTCGCGGTGTCCGTTGCCGTCGAAATCCACGGCGTACTTGACGTAGGACGACGGCATGAACTGGGTCTGGCCAATTTCGCCGGCCCATGCGCCGCGCATTTCCTGTGGCGCGATGTCGCCACGCTCGATGATGCGTAACGCGTCCATCAATTCGGCCTTGAATGTATCGCTGCGCCGGCAATCGTAGGCCAGCGTTGCCAATGAGCGCAGCGTCGGGAATTTTCCGATGTTAGCGCCGAAGTCGGTTTCCAGGCCCCAGATCGCGACGATCACTTCGCCCGGTACGCCGTAGGCCTGCTCGATCCGGGAAAGCACCGAACCATATTGCTTGAGCATGTTGGAGCCGCGGCTCATCCGGGGCGGTACCATCCGCCCGGAAAACTCCTCAAAGCTCTGGTTGAAAACCTTCTGCGACTGGTCGCGGGCCAGCACAGCCTTGTCGAGGGTGACGCCGGTCAGGCCTGCCTGGATCGCCGCTGGCGCAATTCCTTTCGCAGCGGCCTCTTTCTTGAAATCCTCCAGCCACGCCTCGAACGTGCCGCTGCCGCAGGGCGCGGCGATCGCTGGTGCCGCTGACGTCAGGACGAATGCAGCCAGCGCAATGGCGGGCAGGGACCGGCGAGGGGTCAAAAATCGGAAGTTCATGCTGCCGTGCGCTCCCAGGAATCGACTCACAAGTCGACTCGTCATCAACATTAGTCTCGAAACCATACCGAATGTTCGAGGCAACAGCGGCCAAAACAAGGCTTTTCCACTTGCATGGCCGTTACGCATGCAACGCGGTTGATGCCGCCCAATTCATGGGCAGCCGGAATGAAGCGCGATGCTTAGGGGACGGGCGAGCACCAAAGGACTGTGCTCGGTCACCTGACGCCGGCGCGGCAAACCGCCGGTCGACGATCGACCGGCGGTCCAGGTCGCGATAGTTACTGCCCTAGCTGTCCTTGCGCCGCCAGGGAAACAGATTGGCCGGGAAGTCGGCGGCGGGCCGGCGCTCGCGGGGAGCCCGCGGTGGCAGTGGTTGCGGATTGAGTTCGGGCTCGATCGTTTCCCGGTAAAGATGCCAGGTGGCGTGCCCGAGCAGCGGGATGACGACGGTAAGGCCGAGGAAGAACGGCAGCGATCCCACCACCAGCAGCACCGCGACGATCAAACCCCAGGCCGCCATCGGCACCGGATTGCGTGCGACGGCCCGCAACGAGGTAACCATGGCTTCGCCGGCGCCGGCATGACGATCGAGCATCAGCGGGAACGACACCACGCTGACGCAAAGCGCGACCAGCGCGAACAGGAAGCCGACGCCACAGCCGATAATGATCAGCCACCAGCCTTGCGGCGTGGTCAGTACGCGCGTGGCGAAGTCGGAAATACCGGTCACGCCTTCATAGCCGAACGCAGCGATGTAAATCGCCTGCGCGGTGGCGACCCAGGTCACGAACAGCGCCAGCAGCAGGACGCCGAGGCCGAGCATCGCGCCGAACGATGGCGAGCGCAACACGTCGAGGGCAACCCATGCCGAAGGTTCCTGTTCACCCATCTCCCGGCGGCGGCTCAGCTCGTAGAGACCGAGCGCTGCGAACGGGCCGAGCAGGGCAAAGCCGGCAGCGAGCGGAAACAGCAGCGGCAACACGGAATAACCGAGCACGGTGCGCGCCAGCACGAGGCCAAGCACGGGATAGATGACGCAGAGGATGATGGCGTGGCTTGGGACCGCCTTGAAGTCTTCCCAGCCGAGCTGCAACGCCCGATGCAGATCGGAGAAGCCGATGGTGCGGATCACCGGTGCTGCGGCATCTTGTCCGTTCTGCGTCAGAGATGTGACGCCGCGTTGAACTGGAGTGCCTGGAAGTGGAGCGCCTTGGTATGGGGTGGCCATGATCGTCGTCTCCCTTTGGCGGCCGCATTTTACGCCTTTGCTTGGGCGCAAACGTGCCGTTTCCAAAAATGATCACGATCAGACCAGACGCGCAGACAGGATGGTGGAACTGGCCATGTCGCGAACTGAGCCGTTAGCGTACTCTCAAAGCGAGCTACATGCACTCACGCTTCAGTGAATGTTCGATTGGCAAGCTGGTCTGGTCCCGATAAACTCGATCTCGATACCGGCCAGGTGCTGCCGGTCGCAAAGTGCCGGCAGACCTCACCCCACCCTGAAGTTTATTGGGAGCGAACGATGAGTATTTTCGGAAAAATCATGAGCGCGATCTTTGGCACCAAGGCTGAGGCTGCGCCTGCGGGTGGTGGAGCCGCTGGCGGCGCTGCGCCGGCTGGCGGAGCGGCGCCGGGGGCGGCACCGGCTCAGACCGTCGACGTCGCGCCGATTCTGGACAAGGCGGTGGCCGCCAAGGGCGAGAAGCTGGAGTGGCGCACTTCGATCGTCGACCTGATGAAGGCGCTCGATATCGACTCCAGCTTTGCAGCGCGCAAGGAGCTCGCCAAGGAGCTCGGTTACACCGGCGACAGCAATGACTCCGCCAGCATGAACATCTGGCTGCACAAGCAGGTCATGACCAAGCTGGCGGCGAATGGCGGCAAGCTGCCGCCGGAAATCAAGCACTGACGCTTTGCTACGTTTAAAATGCGAAGGCCCGCGGCGACGCGGGCCTTTTTTTGTTCGCGATTTCGCGCAAGCGAACGCTCAGGGATATTGTGCACGCGAAAGGTTGCGGGCCGCCGTCGCAAGTTCGCCATGGCTGATGCCGATGTCGCGCAGGGTGCGTTCATCGAGCTGATTGATGTTCTCGAGCTGGGATCGATAGCGGAAATACCGCCGAATGAGGGCTATGGTGGAGGAGATCAACATGGTCTGTTCCTTGAGGGTATGCGGAAGCACCTGACGGTGCCGATGTCGCTTGATCGCACGCTGCTTCGGAGCGGTTCATTGCGATGCAATATGATGCGAGCGGTATCCACTTCGTCCTGAAAACGCTGTAGACACCCTCCGGCAAAAAGACTCGCAGAACAAGGAGAACGCTCATGACCAAACTCGATCGCAGAACCATTCTGGCGTCAGGTGCGCTGGCGCTGGCGGGCACCGCTGTGCAGGGCAGCCCGGCCGAAGCCCAAGCCGGCCCGAAGGCGATGTTTCCGGTGCCGGCCACCACGATCCCGATCGTCGGCGAGACCGACGTATTTCAGGTCCGCCGCATCTATTGCATCGGGCGTAATTATGCCGCGCACGCGATCGAGCGTGGCTCCGATCCAACGCGCGAGCCGCCGTTCTTCTTCCAGAAGCCGACCGATGCGATCCAGAACGTCGCGGTCGGTGTAGTCGCCGACCATCCTTATCCGTCGCTGACCAAGAACTATCACCACGAGGTCGAACTGGTGGCGGCGCTGAAATCCGGCGGCGCCAACATCCCGGCCGACAAGGCGCTCGAGCATGTCTACGGCTACGCGCTCGGCCTCGATATGACCCGGCGCGACCTGCAGAATGGCATGGCGGCCGAGAAGAAGCCGTGGGAGATCGGCAAGAGCTTTGACCACGCCGCCGTGATCGGTCCGATTCACCCGGCATCGAAGACCGGCCACCTCGCCAATGGTGCGATCTCGCTGGCGATCAACGGCACCGTGAAACAGAGCTCGGATCTGAAGAACATGATCTGGAGCGTGGCCGAGCAGATCGCCAAACTATCCGAAGCCTTCGAGCTGAAGGCCGGCGACATCATCTATTCCGGCACCCCGGAAAATGTCGGCCCAGTCGTCAAGGGCGACGTGCTGCTCTGCAAGCTGGAAGGCCTGCCGGATATGTCGATCCGGATCGTGTGAGGCGCTCGGGCGGCGCCTGAACCTGTGCGCTGCGGGGAACGACCAAGGGGATGACGCGCGGCGGCGCGGTCGATGCCTGTCAGGCACGGGCCGCGATCCGCTCCGCAATCCCCGACATCCCGAGGATCCCCATCTTGGCAAGCCACATCGAGCGTTCCGGCGACCTTCTCAGCATCCGGCAGGACGTTCCGTGGCTGTCGCGGCTATTGATGCTGCCGCTGCTGCTCGCCTCCGGCTATCTCCTTCGCATTTTCGTTCTGTCGATCGGCGATGTGATCGGCGGCGCGAATGAGAGCGAGTTGCTGGCCGGCCAGATCATTTGCCTCGTGCTGGGCCTGCTGATCGGCGTGCCCGGCCTGATGGGATTTTTGATTCGAAACTCGCTGGTGATCGACAAGGCGCAGGGCAGGGTGACGAAGTCCTACGATTACAGGCTGTTCAGCATCCCCAGGAGCTTTGACCTCTCGCATGTCTCGCTGATCACGATCACCTGGGAAGACCTCCTGGAGCAGAACAAGACCGGTCCCGACCGCGACATCTTCAATGTCAACCTGGTGCGACCGAGGGATCACCGGACGACCATGATCGCATTCTTCAGAACGCTGAAGGATGCGACCGATCTGGCCAACGAGCTTTCGGTGGCCCTTGGAATACCGGTCAAGGATCTCTCGGACACCGAACCGGATGAGGACTGCGACCCGGAGGATCTCGATAAGGCTACGCCGTCAAATCCGCGACCTCAGGGTGTTTCGCGAGGTAGTCCACGACAAACGAACATCCCGCCACGACCTTCCGCCCGTCCGCCCGGATCAGCTCCAGCGCGCCCTTGACCAGTTCCGAGGCGATGCCGCGGCCGCGAAGCGAGCGCGGTGTCTCGGTATGGGTAATGATGACGGCTGATGGCGTCACTCGGTAATTTGCGAACGCGACCGCGCCTTCGACGTCGAGTTCGAAGCGATTTTGAGCCTTGTTGTCACGGACGGCGGCCATGCGGGCGTTCCCCAGATCACGCGTTCAAATGATTTAACCCCGTTCATTTAAGCGCGTGAACCCGGCGATGCAAACCGGCGACGAACGGTGAAATTTGCTCACCAGGACTTTTGATCCATGCGCCATTTGCCCCACCTGACCGCGTCGTTGTTGGGCGCCGCCGTGATACTCGCACAGCCGCCGGCCGCGTCCGCCGAAGGCGACCCGAACTGGCAGACCTGCATCGGCGCGGCTACAGCCCCCAATGACCGGGTGATTGCCTGCAGCGCGGTGATCGATGCCAAGGGCGAGACCGGCAAAAAGCTCGCCGCCGCCTATTGCAGCCGCGGCCACGGCCTGACCGAGAAGCGCGATTTCGATTCCGCGATGTCCGACCTCGATGAAGCGATCCGGCTCGATCCGACCTACGCCTGCGCTTACAGCAACCGCGGCCGCGTCCATGCCCTCAAGCGCGATTTCGACAGCGCGATGGCCGACTACGACGAGGCGATCCGGATCGATCCGGGCTTTGCGCTGGCCTACAATAACCGCGGCGACGCCTGGTTCAACAAGGGCGACCTCGATCGTGCGCTGGCTGATTTCTCTACCGCCATCAAATGCGATCCGTCGCTGGCGATCGCCTATGGCAATCGTGGTTTTGCCTATTATCGCAAGCGCGATATGACCCGCGCGCTGGCCGACTACTCGACCGAGATCAAACTCAAGCCCGGTGTGCTGGCCTATATCAACCGCGGCAATGTCTACCGCGACACCGAACAGCTCGACCGCGCCGCCGCCGATTACGGCGAGGCGGCCAGGATCGCGCCGACCGACGCGCGAGGCTGGCGCAATCGCGGCCTGATCCGGCTCTACCAGGGCGACAACAAAGCCGGCCTGGCCGACTACGACAAGGCGTTGCAATACGACCCGGCCGATGCCGATTCGTGGAACAATCGCGGCCAGGCCAGGATGCGGCTCGGCGACGCCAAGGGCGCGATCTCCGACTTCCGCAAAGCGCTCGAGATCAACCCCGGCCTTCGTACCGCGCACGACGGCCTGCAGCAACTCGGGGCGCTGTAGGGCTGGCCTGCCGCCAGGCCGCCTTCCTGCACAGAATCCGGCGGGTCGCGTCTTGCAAGCGATCCCGGCGTGCCTACGTCTTGAGGAAGACATACGCCCCGATGCGGCCGGATCTGGTTCGATATCGGAATGTGTTTGATCGTGGGCCGCTGACGTATGCCTCTTTTTCAAGGGAGGTTACCTATGTCGGACTCTCGTTTCTTCAGTACGCATCGCCCGTGGGAGGACTGGTTTGGCATGCTCCTCGGCGCGCTGATCGTGGTGTCGCCATGGTTTCCCCTGCAGCCCACGCATGACGTCATGAACGCCGAACGCAGCGTCATGATCCTCAACACGTTTGTGGTGGGCATGCTGGTATTTGGCCTCGCCCAGCTCGAATATGTCGCATTGCAGCGCTGGGAGGAGGTGGCGGAAATCGCACTCGGCCTGTGGCTGATCGCGTCGCCGCTCATCTTCGGCTATTCCGGGGACGAGTTTCTCAGGGTCTGGCATGCAGCTCTCGGCGGGATCGTGGTCCTGCTGGGCGCGCTACAACTGTGGCAGGACTGGCGCCTGAGCGATCAGGAACTCACCAGGCATCCGCAATAGCGGCCTCTAGTTCTTGAGCGACGCGGCGAGCATGGCCCGGATCGACCATGGCTCGCCGTCGCTGGCGCCCCTGATGTCGTCGATCTTCCACGCGGCGCCGTCGCGGACGAACTCGTAGCGGATGGTCCGGTCGGCGGGCTTGCGCGCGGGCGCGTTGCGGCCTTCGATCGTGACCGCGAGGGTGGCCTTGTCGGCCTCCTGTTTTTCAGTCGCCACCTTGAACGACTTCACGTCCGGCTCTTGCGAATTGGTGACGGGATCGAAATCGATCGGCCCGACGTCGCCCTTCGGCGTATGGGCGTCGGCCTTGCCCCAGAGCGCGACCAGCGATTTTGACAGGTATTTCGCCTTGGCGGCCTTGTTCTCGATGATGAACGCGCCGCCGCCGTCGCCTTTGCCCTTGGCCGCGCGGGCGTAGATGGCGGTGACGATGCCGGCCGGATCGGCCGGCGAGGGCGGCGCAGCGAAAGCCGATGGCGATAGAGCTGACGCCAGCAGGCCGGTCGCACCTGACACGATCAACGCTCGACGGGTTATCATGGCATTTCCCTGATCGGATCCGTCGGCGTTCAGCGCACGCCGGTGCCCTTGCAGCGCTGGCATTTGACGACATTGTTGCCCTTTTTCACCAGGCCCTTGCCTTCGCAATTCTTGCATTTCTGCTTCTTCTTAATGTTGGGACCTTTTTCATTGGACATGACGTTCTCCCGGCGACGCATTTTGCCGAATCACCATGATCCAGCCGCGCATCGCAGTCTATAAGCCGTTACAAGCCATTGCGCCGCTCGCGTTCGGGAGGCCGAATTGACGGTGGTCCCGCGGCTCTTGCCGAAGCCTGTGCGATGGCGATAAACCTTTGTCAAAGCTTGGCCCCGGGGCGACCAACAGCCCCCGTCTGCGTTGAAGAGGAAACCTCATGAAGCTCGTCCTGACCGTGCTTGGCATCGTCCTGCTGATTGTCGCCGCCGTTTATTTCGTGATGCCGGCCGACCAGTTGCCGGGCTTCTTTCCCGGCCATGAAGCGGGTGTGAATCGGATCCACGCCAAGCATGGCATCGTCGCCGGTGTTGCCGGCCTGGTGCTGCTGGCAGCCGGCGTATGGATGGGACGCCGGTGAGCGGCGCTTCCGCCGCCACTGCCCCGCGCGGGGGACTGGCGCGGATGTCGCGCCGGGTGATGAACCTCGCTTATCTCCTGACCCAGAACGCAAGGCGCCACGGCGATCGCCCCGGCTTCATCTGGGGCGACAAATCCTGGACCTGGCGCGAGATCGACGCGGCCGTCTCGGCGCTGGCGGCGGCCCTGGCCGCACGCGGCGTCGGCAAGGGCGACCGCATCCTGGTTCATTCCAAAAACGGCGACGAGATGTTCTGGTCGATGTTCGCGGCCTTTCGCCTCGGCGCGGTCTGGGTGCCCACCAATTTCCGCCTGATGCCGGACGAGGTCGCCTATCTCGCCTCCGCCTCCGGCGCCAAGGCGTTCCTGTGCCACGGCGATTTTCCCGATCACGCCAAGGCCGCTGATAATCCCGCGCTCGAATTCGTCTGGCGGATCGGCGAGGGCAGTTTCGGCGAAACTTCCGTGACCGAGGCGATCGCGGCGCACGCCGGCACCAAGGTCGAGAATACGACCGTCGATTACGACGATCCCTGCTGGTTCTTCTTCACCTCCGGCACGACCGGACGTTCCAAGGCGGCGGTGCTGACCCACGGCCAGATGGCGTTCGTCATCACCAATCATCTCGCAGACCTGATGCCGGGCACCACGGAAGCGGACGCCTCGTTGGTGGTCGCGCCGCTGTCGCATGGCGCCGGCGTCCACCAACTGGTGCAGACCGCGCGCGGCGTGCCGACCATTCTGCTGCCGTCGGAAAAATTCGACATCGCCGAGGCGTTCCGCCTGATCGAGCTCCATCGCGTCAGCAACATTTTTACGGTGCCGACAATTCTGAAGATGATGGTCGAGCATCCCGCGGTCGACAAATACGATCACTCCTCGCTGCGCTTCATCATCTATGCCGGCGCGCCGATGTACCGCGAGGACCAGAAGGCCGCGCTCAGCAAGCTCGGCTCGGTGCTGGTGCAGTATTTCGGCCTCGGCGAGGTTACCGGCAACATCACCGTGCTGCCGCCCAACCTGCACGACCCCGAGGACAGCCCCACGGCGCGGATCGGCACCTGCGGTTTCGAGCGCACCGGCATGCAGGTCTCGATCCAGGGCGACGACGGCAGCGAACTTAAGGCCTTCGAGACCGGCGAGATCTGCGTCATCGGTCCCGGCGTGTTCGCCGGCTATTACGACAACCCCGAGGCCAACGCGAAGGCGTTCCGCGACGGCTGGTTCCGCACCGGCGATCTCGGCCACATGGACGCGGAGGGTTTTGTCTACATCACCGGCCGCGCCTCCGACATGTACATTTCCGGCGGATCGAACATCTATCCGCGCGAGGTCGAGGAAAAGATCCTGACCCATCCCGCGATCGGCGAAGTCGCGGTGCTCGGCGTGCCTGACCCGTTCTGGGGCGAGGTCGGTGTCGCCGTCTGCGTCGCGCGCGAGGGCGCTGCCGCGGTAAGCGAGGCGGAGCTGGCCGCGTTCCTGTTGCCGAAGGTGTCCCGCTACAAGATGCCGAAGCGGTTCTTCTTCTGGGAAGCGTTGCCGAAGTCCGGCTACGGCAAGATTCCGAAGCGCTTGGTGCGTGACGAACTCGAGGCGCGGGGACAGCTCGACCTCGTTTCCAAGACAGGCACCTGAGGCATGCGCAGCATCGCCCAGCCGGGCGCGCCGGTAACTGAGCGGATTCAGTGGGTCGAGGCGCGCGGACGCGCGTTTTCGTTCACGCTCGAAGCCGGCCTGCCGCTGCTGGAAGCCGCGCGCCGCGGCTTTGCCGAGGCAGGCTTTGCCGGCGGCGTGCTGAGCATGGGGGCAGGGGCGCTCGGTCCGCTCGCCTATGTGATGCCGGCGCTGTCGAAAACCGGCGCCAACGCCGCGTTCTACAGCGACACCTTTCGCCCCGCAGGGATCACCCGGCTGAAATGTGCGGCGATGACGCTCGGCCAGCGCGACGGCGCACCGTTCTTTCATTGCCACGGCCTGTGGACCGAGACCGGCGGCGTCCTGCATGGCGGCCACATCCTGCCCGAGGAGAGTTTTGTCGCCGAACCGTTTAAGGTCGACGCATTCGGGATCGACGGCGCCATGTTTACGGCGGAGCCCGACAGCGAGACCAATTTCAAATTGTTCGGGCCAGTTTCGTGGGCGACGACCAACAGCAATAGCGAGAGCCGCGCCTTTGCGCTGCGGTTGCGGCCGAACCAGGATTTTGCCGCGGCGCTGGAAAATTTCTGCCGGCAGCGCGGCATCTTTCACGCCCGCCTGCACGGCGGCGTCGGCAGCACCATCGGCGCGCATTTTACCGATGGCCGCAGGATCGTGCCGTTCGCGACCGAGCTCGCGATCCGCTCCGGCGAGATCGCGCCGAACGCGGACGGCAAGCTGGAAGCGACGCTCGAGGTCGCGCTGGTGGATTATCTCGGCGGCATCGCCGAGGGCTGTTTGATGCGCGGGGACAATCCCGTGCTGATGACGATGGAGCTGGTGCTCGAGGTACTCTGAGGGCGGGGGGCGGTCGTAGCCCGAGAATAGTCGACTTCACGTAACGACCTATCTACGTCATTGCGAACGCAGCGAAGCAATCCAGTCTTTCTTTGTGCGGCAAGATGGATTGCCGCGTCGCTTCGCTCCTCGCAATGACGTGGTGAGACATGTGTTCGCATTCTCGCGGCGCCATGCGCCCGGAGTTTTGCTGGATAACCTTGCCCTCGAAAAATAGAGGGCGCAGGGAAGACCGGATGCGCGCTGCACCCGCGGTCTCATGTCCGTGTCTGCAAACAAGAATGTGCCCACGAGCATACAGGTTCAGCGGAGAGCCTCCGGCCTTCCCTGCGCAATGGCTTTGCGGCTTATACGAGATCGTCCTGGTGACCGGCTTTCTTGCCACCATCGCTCTCGGGCAACGTTAGCCGCCTTCGAACTTGACGCCAGCACCGGGGCGTCGGACCCAAACGATTTCGCCGTACGCAAACGCCACGCTCGTCAGTCGTGACCCTGCGTCCACCGCATCTCACCGCACGTTCGTGACGATCGCGAGCGCCCCTTGTGTCGGCAAAAACTGGCAGAATGTGCGAACGGGCGGTTGAATCAGAACCGCCCGTTGCTGGAACTGAGCCCGTTACGCCCCAAAGCGGCAGAGCCTGTATGAGAGCGAGGGACAGCTCCGGTGTCTTCCTCAACCCGAACAGTTGCAAGGGCCGTTGAGCCCGTACCGAGCAAGGAAGGGAGTGGATGATGGCACAAAATGGTCTCGTTGTCGTCGGCATCGATGTAGCAAAGGACAAGGTCGATGCGTGCATTCGCGAGTTGGCGCTGCGGCAGACGTATCCGAGCACTGCCCAGGGTCATCGCAAGCTGGTTGCCTGGCTTCGCAAGCACAAGGTGAACAGGGCGGTGATGGAGGCCAGCGGCGGCTATGAGCGCGATTGGGGGAAGGTGCTCCGCCTGGCCGGCATCGCCGTACGGATCGTCGACCCCAAGCGAGTCCGCAGCTTTGCGCAGTCGGCCGGACGCCTGGCCAAGAACGATACGATTGATGCAGAGATGATCGCTTGGTTCGCAGAGACGTTCAGCGAGGCGCCGGGCCAAGTGCACGATGCCGCGCGCGAAGAGCTGCAGGCGCTGGTGAAAGCTCGTCTCAATCTGGTCGATCTCAAGATACGACTGGAAGCTCAAAACGAGCATGCTGCACCAGGACAGGCTCGGAAAGCGCGGACCCGTATCTTGAAGAGCTTGCTCGAGGAAATTGCCAAGCTCGAAGTCGCGATCTCGGCCCAGGTCAGGGCCACACCTCATCTTGCCGAACGCGCCGAGATCGTCGAGAGCGTGCCGGGCTTTGCCGAAACGAGCTCAGCGAACCTCATTGCTGGAATGCCGGAGCTTGGGCAAGTGAGCGACGAGATCGCCGCGGCGTTGTTAGGCGTTGCCCCTTATGACGATGATAGCGGAAAGCGCCGCGGCGAACGCCACATCAAGGGCGGCCGCCGTTGGGTCCGAAACGCCCTCTACATGCCGTGCCTCGGCGCGGCCACACAGAACAATCCTGTCTTCAAGGCCTACTATCAACGGCTACTTGCCAAGGGGAAGGAGCCGAAGGTTGCGCTCGTCGCCTGCATGCGAAAGCTGATCATCATCCTCAACACAATGATCGCACGCCGGCAGAAATGGGATCCCAGCCGTTACGCACTGAATTGAGCGAGCGCACTTCACCGCGCTCGGTCCTCGACCGAGCG
The DNA here is from genome assembly GCF_900103365.1 of Afipia sp. GAS231. Taxonomy (NCBI): domain Bacteria; kingdom Pseudomonadati; phylum Pseudomonadota; class Alphaproteobacteria; order Hyphomicrobiales; family Nitrobacteraceae; genus Afipia; species Afipia sp. GAS231. The sequence goes on along the minus strand of NZ_LT629703.1, from coordinate 159,199 downwards.
CATGCCTAGCCAACAGACCGGGGGAGCGGACGGCGTCAAGGCCGTAAGCCGCCGAAGGCGGGGGCGCGCCTCGCGCCAGCCTTGAGGCCAGCCGATCACCGGTCTACTTCAGCACAGTTGCTCTCATCGCGGGAGACGGGCGGCGTTAGACATCTGATTTGCCCGACGGGTCAATGGGAATCTTTTTACGTCGGCGGATTGACCTAGATCTGGCATGATTTGCCCGTCGGGCAAGATAGCTATATGGCTTGCTCCATTCATATTCGGCCGGATACATTCCATGGTTGTAGCGGAAATTTGCCCATGGCCTCACGACGCAACCGGACCATCAACCTGCCGGCGCCGTATCTCCGGCGGGTCTGGCTCAATCCCGCCGAGGTTTCTGACCCCGCGGCCTATCCGTTTTGCCTGCCGTTCCTGATCGACGGCTTCGAGCTTGAATTCGAACAGGCCATCACCATCATCGTCGGCGAGAACGGCGCCGGCAAATCGACGCTGCTAGAAGGGATCGCCGTGCTGGCCGGCTTTGACGAGGCCGGCGGCGGCAAAGGTTACCGGCCGGTCGATCATTCCAACGCCAGGGAGGTCATGGGCGGGGAGCTGTCGTCGGCTCTCGGGGCGAGCTGGCTGCCGAAGATTACCTACGGGTGGTTCTTCCGGGCCGAGAGTTTCTTTTCCGTCGCCAGATATCTCGACGAGTCTGGCAGCCCTTCAGCGGATTTTCTCTCCTACTCGCACGGCGAGGGCTTCATGTGCTTTTTCGAGGAGCGTTGTCAGCGCCAGGGCATCTTCATTTTCGATGAGCCGGAATCGGCGCTGTCGCCGGCGCGCCAAATGGAATTCCTGAAACTGATGCGGCGGATGGATACGTCGGGCAACTGTCAGGTCATCATGACCACGCATTCGCCTGTCCTGATGGCGTATCCGGGCGCACAGCTGTTGCGGTTGTCGAAGTACGGCCTGGAGCAGGTAACGGTTGAGCAGACCGATCATTATAGGGTGCTGCGGGAATTCTGCGCCGATCCGGCGGGGTTTGTCGAAGGCGCGATCGCTGAGTGATCGCCGGAACGGAGTGGGCATGGCCTCGAGACGCAGTCGCCCGATCAACCTGCCGGCGCCGTATCTGCGGCGGATCTGGCTCAATCCGGCGGAGGTCTCTGACCCTGCAGCGTATCCGTTTTGCCTGCCGTTCCTGCAGGGTGAATTCGAACTGGAGTTGGACCGCGCCGTTACCATCATCGTTGGCGAAAACGGGACCGGCAAATCCACCCTATTGGAAGGGATTGCCGTGCTTGCCGGATACGACGAAGCTGGCGGTGGCAAAGGCTATGTGACGGTCGATCATTCATGGGCGTTGGAGAAAATGGGCGGCCAACTGTCGAAGGCGTTGCGTGCCAGCTGGCTGCCCAAAATCACCAATGGCTGGTTCTTCCGCGCCGAAAGCTTCTTCTCGGTCGCGCGACATCTGGACGAGATGGCCCAGAAATATCCGCTGGGAGGAGGCCCGCCGCCCGATTTCCTGTCGCACTCTCATGGCGAGGGCTTTTTGCGCTTCTTTGAAGAGCGCTGTCAGCGGCAGGGCATCTTCATTTTCGACGAGCCGGAGTCGGCGCTATCGCCATCGCGGCAGATCGAGTTTCTGAAATTGCTCCGGCGCATGGACGAGTCCCGCATTTGTCAGGTGATCATGGCCACGCATTCGCCCATGCTGATGGCGTATCCGCAGGCGCGGCTGCTGCGGCTGTCGAAATATGGGCTAGAGCAAGTCACGGTGCGGGAGACCGACCACTACAAGGTCATGCGCGAGTTCTGCGAGGATCCCGACGGGTTTGTGCAGGCGGCGATCGAGGAGTGAAGCCGTAGGCGGCTTGAGCGCCCGCTGTAGCTCGGAGAGCGAAGGCGGAAGCCAGCCCCGGGATTCCGGGCACGACCATGCGCTAGATGGCATCAGCCACTTCGCTCTGGGGCAAGAAATTCTCTCTGGGGCAAGAAATACATCTTCCCTTCGTCCAAGGGTGGTTACGGCGCGCGCTATGCGCGCGGACCCATAACAAACGAGGAGACGAGATGAGGGGGATCGCAAAGGTCTGTAGCGTGGTGGCGGCACTGGCCATGTTGGGAGCTGCGTGGGCGCATGGGCCGACCCGCCAGAAGGTACGGGAATCGATCGAGATCAACGCGCCGCCGGCCACGGTGTGGGCCATGATCGGAAATTTCCAGGACATGGGCTGGCTGCAGTCGGTCAGCAAGACCGAAGGCGAGAAGGGCAACGAGATCGGGGCGACGCGGCGGTTGACGCTGACGCCAGGCGCGACCGTTGATGAGGAACTCTACAAGTACGACGCCGAGAAGATGACCTATTCCTACCGGATCACCGCCGTCGACGTGAAGGTGCTGCCGGTCACCAACTACTCCTCCACGCTGACGGTGTCATCACGCGCCGACGGCAAGGGCGCCGTCCTGGAGTGGGCGGGCGCGTTCTATCGCGGCTTTCCACTCAACGATCCGCCGCCGGAGCTGAACGACGAGGCGGCCGTGAGTGCGGTGAGCGGGCTTTATCGCGTGGGCCTCACGGCACTCAAGAAGAAAATCGAGAGCGGAAGCTGAGCGTGCGGGCCATGGTTCTGGCGGCTGCGGTCGCCAGCATCGGCGTGGCCTGGTTCGTGGAGGCCTGTGCCGGGCAAGCACGAGCCGAGGAAGCTTTCGTCACCAATCAGCTCAGCGACAACCTGACGGTCGTCGACCTCGCGACCGCGCAAGCCATCGCAACCATCGCGATTGGCGGCAGGCCCGCGGGTGTCGCCGTTACGCCGGATGGTCGCTTCGCCTATGTGACGAGCCCCGACGCCAGGGCGCTCACGGTGATCGATGCGGCCACGCGCCAGGTCACCGGCAGGATCGACGTCGGCGGCGGTCCGCTCGGTGTCGCGGTGGCGCCGGATGGTACCGCGGTCTATGTCGCCGACTGGTATGCCGCGGCGGTGCGGGTGATCGATCCGCAGGCGCAGCGCGTGATCGCCAGCATCGCGGTCGGCGCATCGCCGTCGGGCCTCGCGGTGACCCCGGACGGCCGGTTCCTGCTGTCGGCGGACCGCGACGACGACAGCGTCTCCGTCATCGATACCGCGAGCCGCGTACGGCGGGCCGTCATCAAGGTCGGCAATCGTCCGTTCGGCGTCACCATCGATGCGGAGGGCAGGCGAGCCTACACCGCCAATGTCGGATCGAACGACGTGTCGGTGATCGATCTCGCCGACCTCAGCGAGATCGGGCGGGTGAAATCCGGATTGCGCCCCTATGCGGTGGCGCTGGCCCAGGGCCGCGGCTTCATCACCGATCAGTATGGCGGCACCGTCACGGTGTTCGATCTCGCCACGCTGGCGCCGATCAAGCGCATCGCCGTGGGCGACTATCCGGAAGGGATCGCGGCGACGTCTGATGCCAGGCGCATCATCGTGGCGAATTGGGAGAGCAACACGCTCAGCATCATCGACGCCGTCGAGCTCAAGGTCGTGGCCGACATCAAGGTCGGTGACGGCCCGCGCGCGTTTGGAGCTTTTCTGCGGCGCCAGGGACCCGAAGGGAGCGCGGTCGAAGCCCGCTAAATCGGCGCCGCCGCGGGCCGAACCGATGCCGCATCGCGCGCACGCTCCTTTGCCCACGTCGAAAACGCGATGCGCGAGGCATCGTCCTTGAAGACATGATACGGCAGGAAAAAGCCCTGGGTCGGGTCATACCAGAAGGCGACGATGATGCCGATATCCTCGACGGCCGATATCGCGTCCCAGGTCATCCGGCTCACCAGCGTGCCCTTGCCGACGGTGACGCCGGAATCGTCAAAACTGCAATCGAACAGCTCGCGTGCGCTTCGCGTATGTTTGAACAGGTCTCGCTGCATGCGGCGGGTCGCGAAGAGGAGGCCTGCCACCGCCGCCAGATATCCGACGGCAAACGACAGTTCCGTCATCAGCACCGCGGAGAGCGGCAGCTTGTCGAAATACTGGGCGGTGATCGTCGGGACAAGGATGACGGTGAAGGCGAGGAGAGGGATCCCTCTCAGCGCAAGCTTGCTGAGGTAGGGCTTGGTATTCTTGATGAGGAGTTGCCGGAAAATCGTGCCATCTGCTTCGGTTACCCTGAAGGTGAAGTGAAACTTGGCTGGCTCCGCGATCTCGCTCAAATGGGCGCTCCCGTCATCGTGGGCCGAAGGCCAATGCGTCATGCGCCGCTCAGGGTGACGCATCCGAACGATCGTGCATTTATCGATCGAAATCAATCTGAGATTGCGTGGTGAATAGCGCTATGCCATCAAATGCTCTCGCTTGCGGACAGGTGGTGTAACCGGAGACGTTTTAGATGGACAAATGGATCGACCTGGCGATCTCGTGGCTGCCGTTCCTGGTGCTGATCGGCCTGTGGTTCTGGTTTTCGCGTTCGGCCGGAATGCGCGCGCGTGGATCGTCCGGCGCGACCTTGATCGAGCTGTATGAACAGCAGGTTGCGGAATCCCGTCGCATGAATGTCAACCTGGAGCGGATCGCCGCCGCGCTGGAGAAGCGCGAGGGGACGCCGAAGTAGGGTGGATTAGGCGAAGCCGTAACCCACCAACAGAAGGGCGAGTTTCGCTGCGCTGAACCCATCCAACGCAGGCTAGTAGCATTTGACTCAGAACGGAATTCGCGTCTCCGCCTACGGGTCATTGGCATGCGGTTGCCACGCCGAGACGATGGTTCGGTATACGTCTTCGTAGTCGACGGACAGGCCATCGATCCGGCAACGGTCGCTGGATATACCCAGCGCACGAACGACCGGCGGCTGGAGTTTCACAACGGCGTATTCCTTTCCCTTGCGACCATCGCTCAGGTCCACACCGGTCATTTCTCGCCAATCGTGCCGCCAGCCACACACAAGCGAACGTTCCGAAATAGCAATGCTCGGCTTGGGGTCGATGAATTTAAAGACGATGATCGCAAGGGCTCCCAACTGAAACATAGCAAACAGGAGCAACGCGAAGGTCGTTCTGTTCTGTCCGGCCCTGGCCGCCAACTTGTCGAAATGAACGATTGCAGCGAAAAGGAACGGCAAGCCTACCGCAGCGTAGATCATGTTTCCGGCAACAGTCGGGTAGAAACGCATTTCTTTGGGATGATCGGCTGCGAGAGCATCCAGGCGCAGGTCGTACAGATATAGTACCAGCCAGAAGACGACGATGGTTGAGACCGCCATTCCCAAGGTCTTGATCAATCGTTGTCGAGAAACAACTTCTGCCGGTGCGGTCGCAAGGCCCGCGAGAGACGCTCTTACAACTTTAAACCGAAGAGCTGCGATGATTCCGACGATCATTATTATGGCGGCGTAAAAGAAAGTGACGGCCAGTACAGGATGTCGATCAAAAAGCAGCCCGAGCAGATACAGCAATCCGGCAGCCAACGCGCCGGACACCGGTAGAGCAAGTTTGGAGGATTGATCGTAATGTTCGTCTGCGGCTCTAATCCGGACCTCGGCAGCGGCATCGGTCGCGCGATAGCCCTGGAAAGCAGGACCGAACGGGTAGTAGACCATGCTTCCGATGAGATCGACGCCCCATCGGCCTTTTGTGGCCGATGGCGTGGCTTCCTGATCTTGTCCGGTCTCGGCTTGTATCGCTTGTGCACTCATCAACAGGACTTAGCAGCTATAGGTTGCGGAATTTATGCACTTCTCGCGTTTTTTTGATGCAGTGATTTCACCGATCGTTAATCCAGACCCGCCTGCACATTCGTGCAGCTACTCCGCCGCCTCGCTGGTCCCACTCCGCTTCTTCCTCGGCGCATCCGCCCGCGCCAGCACCGGCGCCAAGAACTTCCCGGTATAGCTCCGCGGCGCCTTGACGATGTCCTCCGGCGGGCCCCAGGCGACGATTTCGCCGCCGCCGTCGCCGCCTTCGGGGCCGAGGTCGATCACCCAGTCGGCGGTCTTGATGACTTCGAGGTTGTGCTCGATCACCACCACCGTGTTGCCCTGCGACACCAGCTCGTGCAGCACTTCCAATAGTTTCGCGACGTCGTGGAAATGCAGGCCGGTGGTCGGCTCGTCGAGGATGTAGAGCGTGCGGCCCGTGGCGCGCTTGGACAGCTCCTTCGCTAGCTTGACGCGCTGGGCTTCGCCGCCGGACAAGGTCGTGGCCTGCTGGCCGACATGGATGTAGTCGAGGCCGACGCGGTGCAGCGTCTTGAAGGTTTCGCGGACGCGCGGCACCGCCTTGAAGAATTCGGCGGCTTCCTCGACGGTCATGTCGAGCACGTCGGCGATGCTCTTGCCCTTGAACAGGACTTCCAGCGTTTCGCGATTGTAGCGCTTGCCCTTGCAGGCGTCGCAGGTGACGTAGACGTCGGGCAAAAAGTGCATCTCGATCTTGATGACGCCGTCGCCCTGGCAGGCCTCGCAGCGGCCGCCCTTGACGTTGAACGAGAACCGCCCGGGCTCGTAGCCGCGCGCCTTGGCTTCGGGCAGGCCGGCGAACCATTCGCGGATCGGCGTGAACGCGCCGGTATAGGTCGCGGGATTCGAGCGCGGGGTGCGGCCGATCGGCGACTGGTCGATGTCGATGATCTTGTCGATATGCTCCAGGCCCTCGATGCGGTCGTGGGGTGCTGCGCCCTCGCTGGCGTTGTTGAGCTTTCGCGCGATCGCCTTGTAGAGCGTGTCGATCAACAGCGTCGACTTGCCGCCGCCGGAGACGCCGGTGACGGCCGTGAACAGCCCCAGCGGAATTTCCGCCGAGACGTTTTTCAGATTGTTGCCGCGGGCGTTGATCACCTTGATGGTGCGGCGATGGTTCGGCGGCTTGCGTTCGGGGATCGGCACCGACAATTCGCCGGTGAGATACTTGCCGGTCAGCGATTTCGGATTGGCCATGATCTCGGCGGGCGTGCCTTGCGCGACGATATGGCCGCCATGCATGCCGGCGCCGGGGCCGATATCGAGCACGAAATCGGCGAGGCGAATGGCGTCCTCGTCATGCTCGACCACGATCACGGTATTGCCGAGATCACGCAGCCGCTTGAGCGTCTCCAGCAGCCGCGCATTGTCGCGCTGATGCAGGCCGATCGAGGGCTCGTCCAGCACGTAGAGCACGCCGGTCAGACCGGAGCCGATCTGCGAGGCGAGGCGAATGCGCTGGCTTTCGCCGCCCGACAACGTGCCGGAGGCGCGCGCCAGGGTCAGGTAGTTGAGGCCGACGTCGAGCAGGAACGACAGCCGCTCGCGGATCTCCTTCAGCACCCGCACTGCGATCTCGTTCTGCTGTGCGGTCAGCGCCGCCGGCACGCTCTCGAACCATTCGCCGGCGCGCTTGACCGAAAGTTCGGAGATTTCGCCGATGTGCTTGCCGCCGATCTTGACGCACAAAGCCTCGGGCTTGAGGCGATAGCCGTTGCAGCCGGCGCAGGGAACGTCGGAGAAATACTTTGCCAGCTCCTCGCGCGCCCACTCGCTCTCGGTCTCGCGAAAACGGCGCTCGAGGTTCGTGACGACGCCCTCGAACGGCTTTTTGGTGTCGTAGGAACGCACCCCGTCCTCATAGGAGAACTTGATCTCGTCGTCGCCGGAGCCGTGCAGCAGGGCGGCCTGCGTCTTCTTCGGAAGATCCTTCCACTTGGTGTCGAGCGTGAACTTGTAGAATTTGCCCAGCGCCGTCAGGGTCTGGATGTAATAGGGCGAGGACGATTTTGCCCACGGCGCGATCGCGCCCTTGCGCAGCGTCATCTCCTTGTCGGGAATGACGAGGTCCTCGTCGATATGCTGCTCGACGCCGAGGCCGCCGCACGCCGGGCAGGCGCCATAGGGGTTGTTGAAAGAAAAGAGTCTCGGCTCGATCTCTGGAATCGTGAAGCCGGACACCGGGCAGGCGAACTTTTCCGAAAACAGAATCCGTTCCGGCCCACTCTTGTCGTGGATCTTGGCGGTCTTCTTGTCGGACTTTTTCTCCTCCGCCGCACCCGCCGGCGCGTCGGCGTATTCGATCACCGCGAGGCCTTCGGCCAGCTTCAGTGCGGTCTCAAAGCTTTCCGCGAGGCGCTGGCCGATGTCCGGCCGCACCACGATGCGGTCGACCACGACGTCGATGTCGTGCGGGAATTTCTTGTCCAGCGCCGGCGCTTCCGCGAGCTCGTAGAAGGTGCCGTCGATCTTGACGCGCTGAAAACCCTTCTTGAGGTATTCGGCGAGCTCCTTCTTGTATTCGCCCTTGCGGCCGCGCGCGACCGGCGCCAGCAGATAGAGCCGCGTGCCCTCGGGCAGCGCCAGCACGCGGTCGACCATCTGCGAGACCAACTGGCTTTCGATCGGCCGGCCCGTCGCGGGCGAGTAGGGCACGCCGACGCGGGCCCACAGCAGTCGCATGTAGTCGTAGATCTCAGTGACGGTGCCGACGGTGGAGCGCGGATTCTTCGACGTCGTCTTCTGCTCGATCGAAATCGCCGGCGACAGCCCGTCGATCTGGTCGACGTCGGGCTTCTGCATCATCTCCAGGAACTGGCGGGCATAGGCCGACAGCGACTCGACATAGCGGCGCTGGCCTTCGGCGTAGATGGTGTCGAACGCCAGCGAGGATTTGCCGGAGCCGGACAGGCCGGTGAACACCGCGAGCTTGTCGCGGGGAATCTCGACGTCGATGTTCTTGAGATTGTGCTCGCGCGCGCCGCGGATCGTGATCGCGCGCGAGGCGGAGCCGGCGTTCTGTTGGCGCTTCGCCCTCAAGATTTCATCCATAGCGGCATTTCCACGCGCGTGAGACGCACGACGTTGGGCGTACCGCCGGGGTGGTCCGGGGCGCCGATGAGCGAAAGCTGGAACGTAGGAAGAACGGGACAGGATTTCCAGTGCCGCCGCAGACTCATCAACGGATTGTTTTGACCCATAGCGCTTTCAAGCGAGGTGGGAACCGGTTCGCGTGAAGAAAACGCGTCAAAAAAAGAAGCTCTTCTCGTTTGGCAGCAGCGGTCAGCAGGCGGCGGTTCCCCCAACAAACAAAAAGGCCGGCGCAAGGCCGGCCTTAGGTTTCTCGCAGGGAGAAGCGAAGCTCAGTATTTCGCGATCACCGGGCCGCCCCAGCGGTAGTTCAAGCGGACGGTCGCCATGTCGACGTCCTGGTGAATATTGTCGGCGCGCGAAACCGCGATGGCGGTGGCCGCGAAGGCAATGTTGTGATTGCCCATGAACAGGTGGTTGTATTCGGCGGCCACCGACCAGTTCGGCGCAAAGCCGACTTCGATGCCGGCGCCGATGGTGCCGCCCCAACGGGTGTCGCTGGCGGAATTGAACTCGGTACCTGCGTTGCCGAAGGCGTTGTTTACCGTGAAGACGTTGCTGTATCGGTTGTGGGTGACGGCGGCGCCGCCCTTCGCATACAGCAGGACGCTGCTCCAGGCGTAACCGACCTGGCCGGTGAAAAGGCCGATGCCATCGATCTTGGTCCGGTTGTTGAACGGAATGAGTGCGGTTGCGCTCGCGCTCGATCCCTTCAGGTCGGCCCAGTCGCCCTGGGCTTCGACGCCGAACACCCAGTTGGCCGATTGCCAGCGGTAGCCGATCTGACCACCGGCCAAACCGCCGGTTGCGTCATGGCAGCCTTCGCGCGGGACCGGCACAAGGGCGATGCCGTTATTGGCGGTCAGATCCCAGCAGTTGTGGCTCGATCCGCCGCCGCCGTTGAGGCCGATATAGAAGCCGCTCCAGTCATAGATCGCGGCCACCATCGGCGTCGGCGCCTTGGTATAGGGGCGGGCGGCGAGATCCGCCGCGGAAACCGGTGACGTCAGCAGCATCGCGCCAAGACCCGAAGCAACAAGACCGGCAGCGGCAACCAGAAACTTCTTCATCGAACACTTCCCCAGTAGCATCTTCTGTTTCGGAATCCCCGATGCATTCAGAGGTAGCAAACTTGGCGGCCGATGGCTGTGACGCCCAAGCCACAGCCTGACAGAATGTCGCACCCCGGGCGTCGGCGTACCCAAAAGCGAAAGGCCGGCGCGAGGCCGGCCTTTCGGTATTCCAATGGCTGAAACGAAGCTCCGTACCCCTGCGCAAAGCTCAGTACTTGGCGATCACAGGGCCGCCGAACTTGTAGCTGAGGCGGGCGGTGACCATGTCGACGTCCTGACGGATGGTCTCGTTGCGCGAAAGCACTCCGGTGGTCGCGGAGACGAAGGTCAGGTTGCGGCTGCCCATGAACCCATGCACGTAGTCGACGCCCACAACGACATTCGGCGTAATACCGAAATCGAGGCCGGCTCCAACCGCGCCGCCCCAGCGGGTTTCGCTGGCATTATCGAACACGGTGCCGAGGCCGGTGAAGGTGCCTTGGTACTTGTCGTTGACCACCATGCCGCCGCCCTTCACGTAGAACAGCACGTTGTTCCAGGCGTAGCCGACCTGACCGGTGAACACGCCGATCGCGTCGATCTTGGTGTTGTTGGTGGCGCCGGTCACAGAGGTGAGCCCGGGCAGGAAGATCAAGCTGGTATTGGATGCCTTCAGATCAGCCCAGTCGCCCTGTGCTTCCAACCCGAACACCCAGGCGCCGGACTGCCAGCGGTAGCCGGCCTGACCACCGATCACGCCGCCGCTCGCATTGTGACAACCTTCACGTCCGCCGGGGCTCACAAAAACGGCAATCGCACCGAAGGTGAACGGACCCGTATCCCAGCACTTGTGGGACCATGCGCCGCCACCGTTGATACCGATGTAGAATCCGCTCCAGTCATAGACCGCGGCAATGATTGGTGGAGGCGCCTTGGTGTAGGGACGGGCGGCCAGATCGGCGGCCGAGGCGGGGCTGAGTGCTGCGAGGCTGAGTGCTGCGAGGCCGACTGCGGCCGAAACGAGATTCTTCATGAAAAGTCTCCCCGGTTTGCGCGATTCAACTTCCGCAACAAATCTACGCCGTCGCAACCGGAAACGCTGTAGCCGCGCAAACACACCGCGGAAGATAACAAAACGCAGGCTGCGGGCCGGAGCAGGGGAACTTCTGACCTCAACAACAAAAAAGGCCGGCGCGAGGCCGGCCTTTCCTGTCCTGTTTGACGCCGTTTCTATCAGTACTTCGCGATGACCGGGCCGCCCCAGCGGTAGTTGACGCGGACGGTGACGAGGTCGGCATTCTGCTTGATACTGTCGGTGCGGGTGTTGAAGCCCGCGACCGGGAAGACGCTGGTGAAGGTGTTGTTGTTCGTTCCCATGAACAGATGGTCGTATTCGACCGCTGCCGACCAGTTCGGCGCGAAGCCGAATTCAACGCCGGCGCCAATCGTGCCGCCCCAGCGGGTTTGGGTGGTGCGATCGATGACGACGTTGGTTGCGGTCAACACGCCTTGATAGCGGTTGTCGGTGACCGCGGCGCCGCCCTTCACGTAGAGCAGGGCGTTGTTCCAGGCGTAGCCGATCTGACCGGTGAACAGGCCGAAGGCATCGATCTTGGTGCGGTCCGTCGACAGGCCGAGCGTGGCGAGGCTGGCATTGCTGCCGCGGAAGTCAGCCCAGTTGCCTTGCGCTTCCAGACCGAACACCCAGTTGCCGGTCTGCCAGCGATAGCCGATCTGACCGCCCGCGGTGCCGCCGGTGGCGTCGTGGCAACCTTCCGCAACCGGAGCAATGGCGACGCCGGCAATGGCGGTGTTGGTGTAACAATTGCGGCTCGAACCCCAGCCGCCGTTGGCGCCGATGTAGAAGCCGCTCCAGTCATAGATCGCCGCGATCATCGGCGCGGGAGCCTTGGTGTAGGGACGCGCAGCGAGATCGGCAGCAGCGGCAGGCGCCGCGAAGGCAACGAGGGCAACCGTGCCCAGCAGAAACTTCTTCATGGTCGTACTCTCCAGCTGTTGACCGCTTCTCGTTGGTCCCGAAGCGTTTTGGTGATGACGCGAGCGCCGCATCGTTGGAACAACCTATACGTTGGATCGAGCGAAAAAGCCGTCGCCGAAATGCAACACTCGCGGACCAAGTGTGGCGCCGCAAGTTAATGATTTGTTTAAGTATTGTGACGTGCTCCCGGGAGATTCCGGTTCCATTTCGAGGCCCGTCGAGGCTCCGCCCGCTCGAAGCGCAGGCGACGATCATTTGCCGCGCGCCCCCCGACAAGTTGCATGCAAGTTGCGTAGAACAAAACTGGAACATGGGTTTCGGACGTGCTATATGTGGATAACCGGGGGATTGCCGAGGGATCGCTAAGTCGGCAGCGCCGGCGAGCGTATAGGGTCGCTCCGGATTGTCTCGTCGTTGGCCTTTGGGCCGGCACGACGGACAGAGCGACAGGTTGAAGCTGCAGGCGGCCGGCGATGACGGCAAGCCCGGCGATTTTGCCAGTGATGTCTTCGGTGAGGTCTTGGCAGTAATTTTGAGTGGAGAGCGGCGATGGCGGGAAGCGTGAACAAGGTGATTCTGGTCGGAAATCTCGGCAAGGATCCGGAAATCCGGCGGACACAGGACGGGCGGCCGATCGCCAATCTGAGCATCGCGACCTCGGAGACCTGGCGCGACAAGGGCACCGGCGAGCGCAAGGAAAAGACCGAGTGGCACCGCGTGGTGATCTTCTCGGAGCCGCTCTGCAAGATCGTCGAGCAGTATCTGAAGAAGGGCGCCAAGGTGTACATCGAGGGCGCGTTGCAGACCCGCAAATGGACCGACCAGTCCGGCGTCGAGAAGTACTCGACCGAAGTTGTGCTGCAGGGGTTCAACTCTGTCCTGACGATGCTCGACGGCCGCAGCGGCGGCGGTGGCGGCAGCTTCGGCTCCGATGATTCCGGCGGCGATTTCGGCTCTGGCGGACCGGTCAGCTCGGCACCGCGGCGTGCGGTTGCGGCTGGCGCCGGCGGCCGCAGCAACAGCGACATGGACGACGATATCCCGTTCTAGAACCAGCGTGCTGGGGATAACCTGACTTGCGAGAAATTCCCTCGTAGTTACAGGTATTTACGTCCTGTTTACGACTAACCTAATGCCGTAACAAACGGCAATATTGCATTGCAAAGTGGCACATAAGCCCGCCTCTGGCAGGGGCGGGCGATGTTTTGACCTATCGTTATGTTAATGATATTTACATTAGGAGTTTCGCCTAAGCCATTTCGCGCCTCGGCCCCCTGATCGAACGCGCAGACCCTCGGAGCCCGTCATGAGACATGAGTCTTGAGACATGAGCCTTGCGCCATTGCTCGATGCCGCGCCTGCGATACCGCTTCACTCCTTCGCGGCGATGGCTGCGCTGGCGCTGGGGATCGTCCAGTTCGCGGCCCCCAAGGGAACGCTGCCGCACCGGACCATCGGCTGGATCTGGGTCGCCCTGATGGCCACGGTGGCCGCCAGTTCGCTCTGGATCCACCAGCTCAGGCTGCTCGGCCCGTGGAGCCCGATCCATCTGCTGTCGATCATGGTGCTGGTCATGCTGCCGATCGCCGTCATCCGCGCGCACCGCCACGATGTGCGGCGGCACAGTCGAATCATGATCGGTATCTTCAGCGGCGGCCTGGTGATCGCCGGGCTGTTCACCCTGCTGCCCGGACGCATCATGCATGCGGTGATTTTCGGGCAGTGAAAGAAGGCGGAAACGCACCCCTCGGACGCGGTGTTCCAGGTCCAAAATCGGTCCGCCGGGAGCGGCCCGCAGGAGCCGCCGGGAAATCGGGTAAGTCTATGAAAAAACGGAGGGAAAAACAGCCCGGCCAGGGGGCCATGGGGTGGTTATCCGACCCCTGATGCGCTATATGATTCTCAACTGAGAACTGACCGGATTCCCCTTTGTCTGACCCTGAAGATAACAAGCCCGGCGAGCCGCCGGCGCCTTCCGATATTCGTCCCGTTTCCATCCTCGACGAGATGAAGAAGTCCTACCTCGATTACGCCATGAGCGTAATCGTGTCGCGGGCGCTGCCGGACGCGCGGGACGGGTTGAAGCCCGTGCATCGGCGCATCCTGTATTCGATGTACGAACAGGGCCACACGCCGGACAAGAAATACGTCAAATCCGCCCGCGTCGTCGGTGACGTGATCGGTAAATATCATCCGCATGGCGACCAGTCGATTTACGACGCGATGGTCCGGATGGCGCAGGATTTCTCCATGCGCGTGCCGCTGATCGACGGCCAGGGCAACTTCGGTTCCGTCGACGGCGATCCGCCGGCCGCCTATCGATATACCGAAGCCCGTCTGACCAAAGTGGCGATGGAAGTGCTTGGCGATATCGACAAGGATACCGTCGATTTCATTCCGAACTACGACAGCTCCGAGAAAGAGCCGGCGGTTCTGCCGGCCAAGTTCCCGAACCTCCTGGTCAACGGCGCCGGTGGCATCGCGGTCGGCATGGCGACCAACATCCCGCCGCACAATCTCGGCGAAGTCATCGATGCCTGCGTGGCGCTGATCGACAATCCCGCGCTGACCATCGACGAGCTCATCAACATCATTCCGGGACCGGATTTCCCGACCGGCGGCATTATCCTCGGGCGTCAGGGCATCCGTTCGGCCTATCACCTCGGCCGCGGCTCGATCGTGATGCGCGGCAAGGTGACGATCGACACCATCCGCAAGGATCGCGAAGCGATCATCGTCAGCGAAATTCCCTACCAGGTGAACAAGGCCACCATGGTCGAGCGCATCGCCGACCTGGTGAAGGAAAAGAAGATCGAGGGCATTTCCGACCTGCGCGACGAATCCGACCGCGACGGTTTCCGCGTCGTGGTCGAACTGAAGCGTGATGCGGTGCCCGAAGTGGTGCTGAACCAGCTTTATCGCTTTACGCCGCTGCAATCGAATTTCCCGGCAAATATGCTGGCGCTGGACTCCGGTCGCCCGCAGACGATGAACCTGAAGGACTTCCTGACGCTGTTCGTCGCGTTCCGCGAGCAGGTGATTACCCGCCGCACCAAATACCTGCTCAACAAGGACCGCGACCGCGCCCATGTCCTGGTCGGCCTTGCAATTGCCGTTGCCAATATCGACGAGATGATCCGGGTCATCCGCACCTCGCCGGATCCCACCACCGCGCGCGACACCCTGATGTCGCGCGACTGGCCGGCGCGGGATGTCGAGGCGATGATAACGCTGATCGACGATCCCCGGCATCGCATCAATGACGACGGCACCACGCGGCTGTCGTTCGAGCAGGCCAAGGCCATTCTCGACCTGCGGCTGCAGCGGTTGACCGCGCTCGGCCGCGAGGAAATCTCCGCGGAGCTCGACAAGCTCGCGGTGCAGATCGCCGACTATCTCGATATCCTGCGTTCGCGCGCGCGCATCCAGGCCATCGTCAAGACCGAGCTTGCCGAGGTGAAAGAGAAATTTGCGACGCCGCGCAAGACCGTGATCATGGAGCAGGAAGGCGAGGTCGAGGACGAAGACCTGATCCAGCGCGAGGACATGGTGGTGACGGTCTCGCACGCCGGCTACGTCAAGCGTGTGCCGCTGTCGGCCTACCGGGCGCAGCGCCGCGGCGGCAAGGGCCGGGCGGGCATGCAGACCCGCGACGAGGATTTTGTCTCCAGGCTGTTCGTGGCTTCCACGCATACGCCGGTGCTGTTCTTCTCCTCGCGCGGCCAGGTCTACAAGGAAAAGGTCTGGCGGCTGCCGGTGGCGCCGCCGAACGCCCGCGGCAAGGCCTTGATCAACATCCTGCCGCTGGAGCAGGGCGAGCGCATCACCACCATCATGCCGCTGCCGGAGGATGAATCCTCCTGGGGCAATCTCGACGTCATGTTCGCGACCACGGGTGGCAACGTCCGCCGCAACAAGCTGTCCGACTTCGTCGATGTCCGCCGCTCCGGCATCATCGCCATGAAGCTCGATGAGGGCGAAGCGATCGTCGACGTCCAGATCTGCACCGAGCGCGACGACGTGCTGCTGACCGCCGCCGGCGGCCAGTGCATTCGCTTCCCCGTGCCCGACGTGCGCGTTTTCACCGGCCGTACCTCGATGGGCGTGCGCGGTATCGCGCTCGGCACCAACGACACGCTGATCTCGCTGTCGATCCTGCGCCATGTCGAGGCGAGTTCGGACGAGCGGAGCGCTTATTTGAAGATGCGCCGCGCGGTGGCCGGCGAGGGCACGGCCGACGAGCCGGTCGATACCGAAAGCGAGGAAACCACAGGCACGATCCAGCAGCTTTCGACGGAGCGGTACGCCGCGATGTCGGCCGAGGAGCAGGTAGTGCTGACGGTGTCCGTCAACGGCTTCGGCAAGCGCACCTCGTCCTACGAGTACCGCACCACCGGCCGCGGCGGCAAAGGCATCGTCGCGATGAACGTCAACAACCGCAACGGCAAGCTGGTGGCGTCGTTCCCGGTCGAGGATGCCGATCAGATCATGCTGGTGACGGACAAGGGCCAGTTGATCCGTTGTCCGGTCGAGGGCATCCGGGTCGCCGGCCGCTCGACCCAGGGCGTCATCGTATTCGACACCGCCGAGGACGAGCACGTCGTGTCGGTCGAGCATATCGGCGACGACGGCGAAAACGGCGAGAACGGCAACGGCGGCTAGCGCCGCCGCGGCCAGGAACCGTCGCGTACGATCGGTTCGCCTCGAAATCGGTGGCTGCGGCGCGTAACGCCCGCCCGACTGCTTGTCCAGACGTGCCAACGTCGGTAGGAAAAGTCGGACGGGTCAGTTTTCCGGGCTCGATTGTATTCGCTTTCTGGCGCTGAGATCCTCGTTGCTTGGGCCAATTGGCGGCGTGATCGGATCCGTGCGGGCAGGGGGCACGATCAGGGCGATCACGCGCCGGCTCGTTCCGGGCGTTCCCAACAGCCTCGATTGCACGACGAATTGCGCGTTGAGGAATTCGGTCGCGCGCGCCGAGGTTTTTTGCATCCATTCGATGCAGGGTGCGTCTCCTTCAAAGCACAAGGCCGCCCAGCCCCGCTTGAGAGTGGTCTGGCGTGGCAAGCCCCAGGTATATTGGTAGGCGAACGGCCTCGCGTAAACCGGATGATCCGGGCTGTAAAAGGCCGTTGCGAACGCCAGCGCGTCATCGCCGCTCACCGCCGCCAGCGGCATGTTTGTTTGTTCATGCCATTCCCGGGTCAACTCTTCGGCGGCCAGCCGGTAAAAGCTACGACCTTCTTCGTAACCGTGAATGTTCCGGTAGATCGCGTGTATCGGCGCGGCAACGATGACGGCGATCAACGCGATGCCGGTCATCATGACCGCCAGATTGACCGTGTAAAATCGCTCGATCCGATAGCTGGTCCCGCAAACGATCAGGACGGCCAGCAGGAACAGGCCCTGATGTGCCCAGAGCGAAGGCATGTCCGTGCCAAGCGCGACGGCGGTGACGATGGGAAAAACAAGGGTTCCAACGGCTACCAGGAACAGCAACCGGAGGCCGTCGTTTATCGTTCTGTAGTCCTGCGGAAATCGTTCCAGGCGATACCCTGCGATCATCACCCAGGTTGCGGCAGGTATGGCCAGCGTTGCGGCCAGGCCCAGAACGAAGAAAAGCGCTTCATCGAGTGCCTGCCCGAAGCCGAAGCCCGCATGAGCGAGCGCATAGTCGAACGGCGCCGCGCCGGTTGTCGCCAGCCAGTGCAAATGCGGCCCGAGCACGACAAGTCCCGCCACCACGGAGACCAACGGCGCCCCCGAACCGAAATAGGCGCGGCGTTGCGGGTGACAGATCGCAGCGAAAACGAAGCTTCCGACCAGGAAGATCGAGTAATATTTGCCAAGCATCGCAATCGCGGCCGTTGCGCCCGCGGCGGCGGCCCAAACCAAATGGCGGCTCTCGAAAGATCGCAGGAAGCAATATGTCGCAAGCGGCCAGATCGCCAGCAACACCGAGTTGGCGTTGAAGCGCTGGGCGTGAAACTGGTAAGTCGGCAACAGCATCAGAAGCAGCAACACGATGATCCGCTTGTCGCCCGTCACAAAGCGGCGGGAGATCAAGTCGACGCACCACAATGCGACGGCCGCGTTGACCATCGACATCAATTGCAGGGACCAGTCGGTCAGCGGAAATATCGATGTCCATGCGCGAGCCACCCAGCCCATCAGGGGCGGATGCTTCGGATTGCCCCACTCGAAAGTGCGCCCGAGGGTCCACGTTTCCAGTACGTCCGGATGAAGATCGGCTCCTAGATAGGCAATGGATAGAAACGCCCACCACAGGGCAACAAAGCCGACCAGCAGAAGTGGGATCGCCCAACCCCGCTCAATTCCGTCGAACCATTTCAGAAACGGCTGACGCCAGCGGGCGGGCGCCAAATCGGACCTTGCCGCCATCGCCGAAAATGCAAAATCGAACGGCACTTCAACCAACTCACTTTAAGGCGAAGCTGACAGGCCGCTCATCCAACCCGAAGTCTCAAGGAAAACAGGTTGCCATGACGCTGTCAGCGGCGCTGCTTGTACAGGGATTGCCGACCAAACAGCGCACCTCTTATCTAGAAAAAGTGTAAATATAGCGGCGGCACCGGCTTTTGGGTCAAAAGCCGGTCCCGAGCGCATGTTGTCCGTCGAGCATATCGGCGACGACGGCGAAAATGGCGAGAACGGCAACGGCGGTTAGCGCCCGAGAGCGGCGCGAGCCCGGGCCGGTGACGTGAACAGCGTTTCGTTAGCCGGCCTCGGGTAAGGCCGGCATCACAGCCGATGTCGGCTCACCACGCGTAGCGTACCACGCCCTTGCCGGCATAGGAGCGCGTGACGTTAGAGAACTCGCCCTCGAAGGTGCCGGCAACTGACCAGCAGCCACTTCATCTCCGCGGAATCTGGCTCGAGAGCTTTGCCGCGATGCGCGAGGTGGTGCGAGCAAGCGATGCGATCAGCTGGGCGCCGGTTCCGCTTCTGGAGCCTTATTGGCGCAGAGGCGAACTCGCCCATCTCGTGATGAAGCCGGCGCCGATCGACATCGAATTCGGCCTCATCTACCAGCGCCATCGCACACCGGCTCCCGCCGTGACGGCTTTCATCGAGATCATCTCGGCGATTGCCGCGAACAGGCCGGTGCCTCGCAACCTGACCGGCAAGTAAGATCGCCGTAGGGCACCAATCCGCGGATGATGATGCTCGCAGCTAATCTGGAAGCGGGATTAGGCGCGGGAGTAGCGAATAGCCAGTAGCGAATGGCGGGTAGGCAAGCTGCACCGCCCGCCGCCGGTCGGACCTTACGCCGGCAACCGGCGTCCGAGGTGGAATTCGCCGAGCCACATCAGGAAGAACGCGACCATGTAGGCCAGCGTCTTCAGGGTGTAGATGATCCAGATATACGCGTGCGGAATCTTGTGCGAATAGAATACGTCCAACGCGTACATCGCAAAGGAAAACAGCAGCGCGCACATGGCGCCAATCGTGCACCAGTTGATCAGCCGCTGCAGACGGTCCTGCAGGTGCCCGAGCTCTCTCCACGATAGATAGAGCACCACAACCACCGCTCCGATGCCGTAAATGAACAGCGGAGAGTTGCGCAGCCACGCGCTATAGTTGGGCTGGCCCGGCGGCAGCGTCATGCTGAACCAGACGTTTTCCGGATTGTAGTGCAGCACCAGCCGGATGACGAAAAAGACGATGATGAGCAGCAGGATCACGTCCCAGGAGCCGCCGGCGAACCTCTCGCGATAGTAGAAGCCGATATAGGCGTAGTAGACCGACATCGTAAGCGAGGTCGTGAATACGCCGAGCAGCAGAAGCTGCATTAGCTTCTGTGATCCTTCCGGTGTCGAGAAAGCGTCACAGACATGGTTGGTCCCCCCAATTGTCGGGGGCATAGCAGCAACCAAAGATTGTACGGCAACGGCTAAAACTTGGTGCTTCAACCGGGTCGGGCCGCGTCGGCACGGCGGAGTGATCCCCTGATTGGATGATCTAGATCTCGATCTCGGTGCCGAACTCGACCACCTGCTTGGTCGGCACGCCGAAGAACGCCGCCGTGCGTTCGGCGTTGCGCTGCAGGAACGCGAACAGCGATTCCCGCCAGACCCACATGCCCGGAATATCCTCGCGCGGGATGATGGTCTCGCGGCCGATGTAATAGGTGATGTCGGTGAGATCGATGCCGGGCAATTTGCCTTGCTTGCAGGCGAGGATCAGGCCGTCATAGATCGTCGGATACTGCATGAAGCCGTAATGCAGGATGACGCGCATGATGCCGGGGATAACCTCGATCACCTCGGCGCGATCCTCGTCCGGGATGCGCGGGGACTCCTCGATCAGCACGGTGACCAGCACCACGCGCTGGTGCAGCACGTGGTTGTGCTTGACGAACTCCGTCAGCGCCAGCGGCACGCCCTTGGGCGAGGACGCCAGGAACACGGCGGTGCCCGACAGCCGCGCATGGCACTTGTTGACGGCGGTCTCGATCAAATCTTCCTCCGGCTGCCGCAGTTTTCCGCGCGCGGCTTCCACAAGTTTGACGCCGCTGCGCCAGGTCAGCATCGTAAAGGCGACGACGGCCGCCAGCAGCAGCGGAAACCAGCCGCCTTCGAACAGTTTGACCGAGTTCGCGGCAAAGAAGATGCAGTCGATGATGAAGAAGAAGCCGTTGACCGCGATCACGATGAACGGCGAATAGCCCCACTGGATCGCGACCAGCGCCGCCAACAACGTCGTGATCGCCATCAACAGCGACACCGCGATGCCATAGGCGCCGGCCAGCGCGTCCGAGGTGCCGAAGCTGAGCACGGCGCCGAGCGTGGCCGCGGCCAGCAGCCAGTTCACCAGCGGCACATAGATTTGTCCGATCGCGTCGCTGGTGGTGTGCCGGATCTGCATCCGCGGCAGGAAGCCGAGCTGGATCGACTGTTGCGTCAGCGAAAACACGCCCGAAATGATCGCCTGCGACGCGATCACGGTAGCGACCGCCGCGAACGCGACCAGCGGGTAATGCGCCCAGTCGGGTGCGAGCTGAAAGAACGGATTGTCGATTGCGGTGGGGTCTGAAACCAGCAAGCCCGCCTGGCCAAAATAGTTCAGCACCAGCGCGGGCAGGGCGATGGCGAACCAGGCCAGCCGGATCGGGAACCGGCCGAAATGGCCCATGTCGGCGTACATCGCCTCGCCCCCGGTCACGGCCAGAAACGCGGCGCCGAGAATGGCGAAGGAGACGTGGAAATCCTGGTGGATCAGGAAATTGAAGGCATAGAGCGGACTGAGGGCTTCGAGCACGACCGGCGCCTTGACGATGCCGTGGATGCCGAGCGCGGCCAGAACGGCGAACCATCCGACCATCACGGGACCGAAGATTTGGCCGATCACCCTGGTGCCTTTCTTCTGCATGACGAACAGGCCGATCAGGATCACGACCGTGATCGGTACGACAGCAGGCGCCAGCGACGGCGCATCCACCTTCAGGCCTTCGATGGCGCTCAACACCGAGATCGCCGGCGTAATCGCGCCATCGCCGTAAAGCAGAGCGGCGCCGATCAGCCCGACCACCAATAGATGCGCGCGCCACGTCCCCGGCTGTGCATTGCGCGCGGAGAGCAACGCCAGCAATGCGACGATGCCGCCTTCGCCGCGATTGTCGGCGCGCAGAATCAGAAGCGCGTATTTGATCGAAATGATCAGGATCAGCGCCCACAGGATCAGTGATACCACACCGAGGATGGCCGCATGCGTCAGCGGCCCGCCATGGCTGGCGGCCTTGGCGGCCTCCTTCAGCGCGTAGAGCGGGCTGGTGCCGATGTCGCCATAGACGACGCCGAGGGCGCCGATCGTGGCTGCGGTGGGCAGTAAACTGGAATGGTCGGAGGTTGCAACTGGCGTACTGGTCACTGGTGCGGCCCCCATTGGCACCGCGCTAGCCAGGTCATCCGGGGAGCACGGTCAACCGCCAGTCTGCGACGAGACGTCGCAAATTGCTATGGGGTCATGGCGCGTTCGGCGGCGAACGCTGGACCGGGAATGTGGACATCAGGGGACGAAGCCACTTCAGCGGAGGCTGAAGACACGCCGTCATCAAACCGTCATTCCGGACCGATCACGGCTTTTTGTATGATAAAATTAGCTGTTTAAATTAGCTGTTGCGCGCCTGCACTTTCGCAGCCACTGCCGCGCTCGGTATATCGGCCCGCGATACAGCGAAAGGTCCGTGCACCGCTGTCTCAACTAAAACGCGGCAATGATGGGACCGGATCAATGGTGTTGACGGTGGCACACGTCAGCCCGGAGCAATCAGAAAATGAAGAGAACGCTGGTATTGGCGCTCGCGATCGCGAGCCAGGTCGCCGCTGCGCATGCCGCCGACGTCGATCCATTCGCGGTCAAATCGCAGTTCAAGGATCCGCTTCCGGATTCCCTGACCTGGCAGGGCGTCACGCTGTTTGCGACGCTGGATCTGGGCGCCGCCTATCAGACCAACGGCCGTCCGCTCGGCAGCGTGGTTTCGGGGCTGGAATACATCCCCTTCACGACGACGCGGAACTATACCGGTCAGTCCATCTCGACGATCACCCATAGCGCGCTCGAGCAATCCAAGATCGGGGTGAAGATCGATGAGCCGCTGGCGTTCGGCTGGAGCGCGGTGGGCCGGGCGGATACCGGCTTCGATCCCCTGACGGGAAAGCTCTCCGACGGTTGCAGCTCGATCCTGCAAAACGCCGGCCTGGTTTATACCCAGCAGAATTCGAATGCGGACTCCGGCCGCTGCGGCCAGGCGTTCAACGGGGTGCTCTATGGCGGTCTCAGCAACAAGCAATACGGCACGCTGACGATCGGCCGGCAGAACTCGCTTCAGCTTGACGGGATCGGCGCGTACGACCCGATGGCGCTCTCCTATGCGTTCTCGCTGCTCGGCTATTCCGGCACCAACGGCGGTTCGGGCAGCACCCAGGCGGCGCGCTGGAACAACTCGGCCAAATACGTCTACGACTTCGGTCCGATCACGGCCGGCGCCATGTACTCCAACGGCGGCTCCAACTCGGGCATGTTCGGAAACGGCTATGGCTTGATGGTCGGCGGCCACTACGGCGGCTTCTCGGCCCAGGTGAACTACACCAAGGAGCACGGCGCCGTGAATCTCCAGTCTGCCGTCAATGACGCCGTCGGCTCGCAGACGCTTGCCGCCAATATTTCAGACAATACGACGTGGTCGGCGATGGCAAAATACACCTGGCAGCTCGGGGGGAGTTCTCCGGCGTCCTATCCGACCAAGGCGCGCATGGCCGAAACGCCGAGCGACAAGTTTTCGATCTTCGCCGGCTACACCCATGTCGATCAGGCCAATCCGAGCTCACCGGTGCTGTTCGGCGACGCCGCGGGCGGATACGTGCTGACGTCATCAGCAACCTTGCCGGACAACGACGCCTTCACCACCGACAAGGTTCTGCAGTTCTTCTGGGCCGGCGCCAAATACGAATGGGCCTGGGGCCTGAGCGTCACCGGGGCGTACTACCACGTCAACCAGAACTCCTACGTCGCCGACGGCGCGCCTTGCGTCGCGGGCGGCGCCAGCAAGACGGATTGCAGCGGCAACTACGACCAGGTGTCTTTGCTGGCCGACTACGTCCTCAGCAAGCATTTCGACGTCTATGCCGGCGCCACCTACGCCAGGGTGACGAACGGTCTGGCGTCGGGATTCCCGGGAACGCCGGGGGCCAAGTTCGGCTTTGCCGGCACCGGGACGAGCGTCGATACGGCGTCCTTCGTGACGGGATTCCGCGTCAAGATCTGAACGCTGCGCGCGGTCCGAATCGAAGAGGCCCTCAGGGGGCATCCCGAGGGCCTCGATCCAGAGCAACCTGGAAGGAAAACAATGTCGTTGTCAGCGGAGCCCTACGGGGTACGGTCGGCGGTAACCAGGCGCGCTTCGTGGATCGGAGCCGCCTTGGTGCCGGCGACGCGGAGGCAGGAAGCCTCGAAATTCGGCCAGGCCTGCTGCGAGCAGTCCCTGCCGACCGCACGGACGTCCAGCCGGTCAGCCTTGGCAAGGGCCTGCGGTACGCTGGCTTCGACGGTCGGGGCAAAGCCGGGCAACACGGTGAGCGCGGTGGCGATGAATGCAGCAGCGGTGATGGCGGAAAGAGCCTTGATCATGACGGTCCCCTGTCATGGGCCTTCGCGGCCCGTCGTTTCGTTGGTTGAACTTGTAGCCAGCGCAAGTTTCCGGGAGTCTTCGCCAACCCCTAAAATGGTTTCTTCCCGGCCGAGTTTTGTTTCGTCGCCCATTGACCGACGAAACAAAGGCCGGTTGCCAAGCAGACGCGCTGACCCCGGGACTGGTTCATTGGCCGAGGCGAAATAAAAGACCGCCCGGCCAAGGAACCTATCGGGGGAACGGGGCCGGCTTGCCCGGCTGCCCGGGGCGGGGTAGACGGAGCCTATGCCCCGCATCGCGCTTTATCCCGGCTCTTTTGACCCCGTCACCAATGGCCACCTCGACGTGGTCAAACACGCCGTCGGTCTCTGCGACCGGCTGATCGTGGCTATTGGCGTCCATCCCGGCAAAAAACCGCTGTATTCGATCGAGGAACGCCTGGACATGGTCCGGGCGGTATTCGGCCCGATCGCCGCCAAGGCCGGCTGCACCTTCGAGGCCACCACCTACGACAATCTGACGGTCACGGCGGCGCAGAAGGCCGGCGCCACCATCATGATCCGGGGCCTGCGGGACGGCACCGACCTCGACTATGAGATGCAGTTGAACGGCATGAACGAGACCATGGCACCCGACGTGCAAACGGTGTTCCTGCCGGCTTCGGCCGCGGTCCGCCCGATCACCGCCACACTGGTACGGCAAATCGCCGCCATGGGCGGCGACGTTTCCGCGTTCGTACCGTCATCGGTCGCCGCTAGCCTCAAAAAGAAATTCGCGGGCTGACACGCTCCGCGATTTGCAACTTTCCTGTTTCACCTGACCGGAGCTTTCATGATCCGAATTCTCGCCGTCCTCGCCGCGCTGATTTGCGCGGCGCCCGCCATCGCCCAGCCGCTGCCCGCCAATCTCGACAAGGCGAACGCGATCGTGATCGACACCACCAAGGGCCGCATCGTGATCAAGCTGCGGACCGATCTGGCGCCGCAGCATGCCGAGCGCATCAAGCAGCTCGCGCGCGAGGGCTATTACAACAACGTGCCGTTCCACCGCGTGATGGACGGCTTCATGGCGCAAACCGGTGACGGCAAGAACTTCGACGGCACCGGCGGTTCGAAATATCCGAACCTGAAGCAGGAATTTTCCAACGTGCCGTTCAAGCGCGGCATCGTCGGCATGGCGCGCCGCGGCGACAGCGTCGACACCGCGAACTCGCAGTTCTTCATCATGTTCGCCGAAGGCTCGAGCCTGAACGGTCAGTACACCGTGATCGGCGAGGTCGTGGCCGGCATGGATGTGGTCGACAAGTTGAAGAAGGCGCCGCCGGGCTCGTCGGGCGGGCAGGTCACCGACCCCGACAAGATGGTCAAGGTGCAAGTCGCATCCGACATCAAGTGACGCCCATGGCCACGCCCCGCAGCAAGCCACTCGCCTGGTTTGCCGCGGTGCTGCTGTGGCTTCTATGGTCCGGCGAAGGGCGGACCGAGCCGCCGGCGCTCGACAGCCTCAAGGAAATCTTCGTTAGATTGCATTCCTGCTGGAAACCGCCGCCGCTCTCGGCTGCCAATCCGATCGACATCACGGTCGTTGTCAGTTTCAACCGCGAGGGCGTCATTCTCGGCCACCCCCGGATCACCTATGAATCGGAGCAGGCCAGCGACAACGACCGGCTGCAATACCGGGTCGCCGTGATGGAAACATTGCAACGCTGCACGCCGTTGCCATTTACCGAGGGACTGGGCGGCGCCGTTGCAGGCCGGCCTCTCGCGATCCCTTTCAGAACCCGAAAACGTCCACCCAAACCTGAAGAGAAAAGAGCATGGCTGATACCGAAAATACTTTGATCCTTGAAACCACCCAGGGCCCCGTCACCATCGAGATGCGCCCCGATCTGGCCCCAGGCCATGTCGCCCGGATCAAGGAACTGGTGCGCGAAGGATTTTACGACGGCATCGTGTTCCACCGCGTGATCGAGGGTTTCATGGCCCAGACCGGCTGTCCGCAGGGCACCGGCACCGGCGGTTCCGGCAAGAAGCTGAAGGCCGAATTCAACAAGGAACCGCATGTCCGCGGCACCACCTCGATGGCGCGGGCTGCGAGCCCGGACTCCGGCGACAGCCAGTTCTTCATCTGCTTCGACGACGCCTCCTTCCTCAACAACCAGTACACGGTCTGGGGCAAGGTCACGTCGGGCATGGAAAACGTCGACAAGATCAAGCGCGGCGAGCCGGTCAAGGATCCCGACAAGATCGTCAAGGCGCACATGGCTGCGGACGCGGCGTAAGTTTGCTCCGTCATTCCGGGATGGTGCGTTAGCACCAGACCCGGGATCTCAAGATTCTGGGGTCGATGCTTCGCATCGCCCCCAGAATGACGATCGCGGTGAGCGCCTACTTCGCCGTAAGCTGCCGCACCGCTCCGATCCAGTCCTCAACGTGATAGCTGCGCACCATCTTGCCGCCTTCAAGCGTATGCACGTCGATCGACATCAGCTTGAAGGACTTGCCGCTATAGGGCGCGCCGAAGAACTCGCCGGCCGGGGTGCCCGTGGCTTCGCCGCGGACGGTGACCTGGTTGCCGGCGACGGCGATCTCCTTGATTTCCCATTTCAGGTCGGGAACGGACTTCAGGCGCTGGCCGACACCTGCGATGATCTGGTCACGGCTGTTGCACTCATTGTTGCCGCGGCAGGAGACCCAGTCGGGTGCCGTGGCCTGGCGGATGAAATCCGCGCTGTCGCCGGCGTTCTCGGCATTCAACGCCTTGTAGAACGGCGCCACCGCGGCCTTGGCGGCGTCCGTGTCGACTTCGGCCCGGGCAGGTAGGATCGCGAGACAAATCGCTGCGGCACAGATGACGGGAACTGACTTCATGAAGGCTCCTTGATCGATTTGGTGCCGGTGGTATGAAGCCGGACTGATTATCGATCAAATGAGTAATTGTGGCCCCTCATGAACGAAATCGATTTACGCCGGTTCGACCTTAATTTGCTGGTGGTGTTCGAAGTCCTGATGATGGAGCGCAATGTCACCCGCGCGGCGGAGCGGCTCGGGCGGACGCAATCCGCCGTCAGCCATTCGCTGGCGAGACTGCGCCAGCAACTCAACGATCCCTTGCTGATCAAGGCGGGGGTGCGGATGCAGCCGACGACGTTCGCGCTCGATCTGCTGGAACAGGCGCGGCCGCTGCTGCGCGGCATGCAGCGGGTGCTTTCGCCTCGGCAGATTTTCGATCCCGCCAGCTCGCGCCGCGTGTTCCGTGTGGCGGCGTCGGATTTCATGCAGACCATGTTCGCCGATCTGCTGGCCCGCCTGCGATCGGAAGCCCCCGGCGTGGCGGTCGAATGGGTTGCGCCGCGCGATCCGTCGCTGCTGGATCTGGCGGAGGGGCAGATCGATCTTGCGATTACGCCGGCGCAATCGAAATTGCCCGAGGGTATTAGCGGCGAGGCCGTCGGCACGCTGGAATGGCGCTGCTTCGCCCGCAAGGGCCATCCGGCCTTTTCGCGGTGGGGCGTCGAGGCCTGGATGCGGTGGCCGCATCTGGCGGTTCGTGTCAGCGACGTCCTGACCAGCCCGGTCCAGGCGGCTGCGACCGCGGCGGGACTGGAGCGCAAGATCGCCGGATGGGTGCCGCACTTCTCCGCGATTGCGCCTATTCTGGAAACTTCCGACCTGCTGGCGACGCTGCCGTCGATCACCAGGACAGGTCTAGGCTATGCCTACGACCTGGACAGCCGAAGAGTGCCTTTTCCGATTGCGGCGTTGCCGCATGTCATGCTCTGGAACAAGGGCCGCAGCGGCGATCCCGAAATCGCTTGGCTGCGCGACCGGCTGCTGCCGATCATCAAACGCAAGTTCGCTGGCGAGAAGCCGCGATAATTGGACACGCATGCGCACCGATCTCTTCGACTTCGAACTTCCCGCCGCCAACATCGCGCTGCGGCCCGCGAGCCCGCGTGATTCCGCGCGCATGCTGGTGGTGCAGCCGGACGGCGTACTGCGCGACCGCACTGTCGGCGAGCTGCCGCAATGGCTGGAGCCCGGCGACCAGTTGGTCGTCAACGACACCAAGGTAATCTCCGCACAGTTGAAAGGCCGACGCATCGGCCGCGACACCGAGCCGAAGATCGAGGCGACGCTGATCAAGCGGCTCGACGGCTCGCGCTGGCAGGCGCTGGTGAAGCCGGCCAAGAAACTCGCGCCGGGCGATGTCGTCCGCTTCGGCAATGAAGGCAAGGTCTGCCTGCTCGGCCATCTCGACGCGACGGTGGAAGCCAAAGGCGAAGAGGGCGAGATCACGTTCTCGTTCTCGTTCCACGGGCCGACGCTGGACCAGGCCATCGAGGACCTCGGTACGCCGCCGCTGCCGCCCTACATCGCCTCCAAGCGCACGCCCGACGAGCAGGACGCCGCCGACTACCAGACCATGTTCGCGGCTAGGGAAGGCGCGGTCGCGGCGCCCACGGCCGGGCTGCATTTTACGCCGGCGCTGGAGGCGGCGTTACGCGCGCGCGGCGTCGAACTGCACCGGCTGACTTTGCATGTCGGGGCAGGAACGTTTCTCCCGGTCAAGGTCGACGACACCGCCGGGCACAAGATGCACGCCGAATGGGGCTCGATCAGCGCGGAAACTGCCGCTGCGTTAAATGCCGCGCGCGCCAGGGGCGGCCGCATCGTCGCGGTCGGCACCACCTCGCTGCGGCTATTGGAGAGCGCCGCTGCCGAGGACGGCACCATTCAGCCGTTCAGCGCCGAAACCTCGATCTTCATCACGCCCGGCTATCGCTTTCGCGCGGTGGATATTCTGCTCACCAACTTCCATTTGCCGCGCTCGACGCTGTTCATGCTGGTGTCGGCGTTCTCCGGGCTTGAGACCATGAAGGCGGCCTATGCGCATGCGATCGCGGGTGGGTATCGGTTCTATTCGTACGGCGATGCCTGCCTGCTGTTTCGGGCAGAATCGTAGGGTGGGTTAGCGTAGCGTAACCCACCATCTTTTTTGCATGTGTATTGGTGGGTTACGGCTTCGCCTAACCCACCCTACAAATCATCACGCCATCGCGCGTTGCGGCAGCAGTTCCGCGATCTGGATGGCGTTGAGCGCTGCGCCCTTCAACAACTGGTCCGCCGAGACGAACATCGAGATTGAATGGCCGGAGGGATCGCTGAGATCCTTGCGAATGCGTCCGACGAGGACGTCGTCCTGGCCCGAGGCATCGACCGGCATCGGGAAGTAGTTGCCGGCACGGTCGTCGACGATCTTGACGCCGGGGGCGCGGGCCAGGATCGCACGGACTTCGTCCTCGGTGATCGGCCGCTCGCATTCGAAGGTGATGGCCTCGGAGTGCGCGCGCAGCACCGGCACGCGAACGCAGGTGACGCCGACGGCGATCCGCTCGTCCTCGAAAATCTTCCGGGTCTCCTTGATGACCTTGCTCTCCTCGTCGTTGTAGCCGGTCTCGGGATCGATGGCGGTGTTGTGGCTGAACAGGTTGAAGGCGTAGGGGTGCGGCATCACCTTCGGCGTGAAGACCTGCCCGTTGAGGCTTGCCCGGGTCGAATCCTCCAGCTCGCGCATCGCCGCCGCACCTGCGCCGCTGGCGGCCTGATAGGTCGAGATGATCAGGCGCTTGATCCGGTTCTTGCTGTGGATCGGCCATAGCGGCACCAGCGCCGTGATCGCCGAGCAGTTTGGAACGGCGATGATGCCCTTGTGCTCCCTGATGCGGTTGCCGTTGATCTCGGGGATGACCAGCGGCACGTTCGGGTCCATCCGAAAGGCCGAGGAATTGTCGATCACGACGGCGCCGGCCTTCACCGCCGCAGGCGAGAACTTCCTCGAAGTGCCGCCGCCGGCCGAGAACAGCGCAATGTCGACGCCCTCGAAGGAGTTCTCGGTGAGCTCCTCGATCACGATCTTTTGCCCGCGGAAGTCGACGGTCTTGCCGGCCGAACGCGCGCTCGCCAGCGCCTTGAGCTTGCCGACGCGAAAGCCGCGCCGATCCATGGTGGCGATGAATTCAGCGCCGACGGCGCCGGTCACGCCGGCAATGGCAACTACGGGATCGTGGGTCACTTCGGTCTCCATTTGAGTCTTTATTTGAGCATGATCTTCTCGGAAAACCGGTTCCCACTTTTCCGGATCATGCTGCAGGCAATAAAAAAGCCCCGGTCCTTTTCAGGCGGGGCGCTTCGGTTCAGTTGATGCGATCGTTCGACTACGCGCGCACGCCTCCGAAGGCCCCAGAGGGCGCTTTGGTTTTCAGGGTGCTTTTGGTCGAAGTCGTCATGGCGCGGACTTATGCGGCAGGTCAGCGCCGCCGTCAACGTGTTTTGGGCTGAAATTCAGCCCGAACGAGGTTGAACAGAGCAGCCATGTCACGCCATAAGCTCCCACATGACCGTTCCCAACCATTTCGAATTGCTCGCGACCAACGGCGCCGCCCGCACCGGCCGGCTGACCACGCCGCATGGTGTGATCCGAACGCCGGCCTTCATGCCGGTCGGCACCGCCGGCGCGATGAAAGGCCTGCATTGGCGCGAGGTGCGCGATGCCGGCGCCGATATCGTGCTCGGCAATACCTATCATCTGATGCTGCGGCCCGGCGCCGAGCGGATTGCAGCCCTCGGCGGCTTGCAGAAATTCACCGGCTGGAACGGGCCCATGCTGACCGACTCCGGCGGTTTTCAGGTGATGTCGCTGTCGGAACTGCGCAAGGTCACCGAACAGGCGGTGACGTTCCGCTCGCATATCGACGGCGCCAAGGTCGAGCTGTCGCCGGAGCGCTCGATCGAGGTGCAGCGGTTGTTGGGTTCGGATATCGCGATGCAGATGGACGAATGCGTGCGGCTGCCGGCCGAGCGCGCCGACATCGAACGCGCGATGCAGTTGTCGCTGCGCTGGGCCGTGCGCAGCAAGCGCGCCTTCGAAAGCGCGCCCGAGGGCTACATGCTGTTCGGCATCGTGCAGGGCGGTGACATCCCCCAACTGCGCCATGCCAGCGCCCGCGGCCTGGTCGAGATCGGTTTCCACGGTTACGCGATCGGCGGGCTTGCGGTCGGCGAGCCCCAGGCGGTGATGCTTGACATGATCGAGGAGACCGCGCCGGAGTTGCCGGCGGACCGCCCGCGCTATCTGATGGGCGTTGGCACGCCGGAAGATCTGCTGGAGGCGGTGGCGCGCGGCATCGACATGTTCGATTGCGTGATGCCGACACGGAACGGCCGTCACGGCATGGCGTTCACCCGGTTCGGTCAGATCAATCTGCGCAACGCGCGCCATGCCG
Source organism: Afipia sp. GAS231 (assembly GCF_900103365.1). Taxonomy (NCBI): domain Bacteria; kingdom Pseudomonadati; phylum Pseudomonadota; class Alphaproteobacteria; order Hyphomicrobiales; family Nitrobacteraceae; genus Afipia; species Afipia sp. GAS231. The sequence continues at coordinate 127,922 of NZ_LT629703.1, read as the reverse complement.
ACGACCCGCGGCCGCTGGATGAGGAGAGCGCATGGCCGTCCGCGCGCGATTATTCGCGGGCCTATCTGCATCATCTGGTGAGATCAGGCGAGACGCTGGGCGCGATGCTGCTGTCGGACATCAACGTCGCCTACTACCAGCATTTGATGCAGGGCATGCGCGATGCGATCGCCGCCGGCGGATTTGAGGACTTCAAAAAACAAACGCGCGCCGGTTGGGCGCGCGGTGATATTGCTGCGAGGTAAGTCTCAGTTACAGGCGAACCTCTTGACCGAATGCTTGGTCACGAAACCGTAACCGCAGGTGTCGCAGGTCCAGAGATAGCTGATGACGTTGTCATGCAGGTAGGCGGAAGCTTCCGCGGCCACCATCGAGTCGGCGCACACGGGGCAGGTCGGCAGATCACACCCACGCGGATCGGGCCTAGACGCGACGGTCGACAGGACTTCAGCAACTGCTGCCATCGTGACCTCCTTGCGATCTGAACCTCAGCTTACCACCAAAGTATACTGCGACTTCCTTGACGATGTCGCAACAGAAATGCGTTTGTTTGACGATATTTTGCTCACGCCTTGTTTTGCAACGCAGCGAACTCCTGATGGCGCCGTTTCGCGCTTGCGCACCGCCCCACGCGCCTCCTAAGTAGGGAACATCAGCCAATTTTGGGCATATAGCCGCCACAGGGAGTCTCGTGATGGATGCATCCTCAGCCACTGGTGCAGTGCACCGTCCCGGCCGGGGCCGGGTTTTCGACTCCATCGTCGATGCCATTGGCGATACGCCCATTGTGCGTTTACGAAAGCTGCCGCAAGCGCACGGCGTCAATGCAACGATCCTGGCGAAGCTCGAATATTTCAATCCGGCAGCCAGCGTGAAAGACCGCATCGGTGCTGCGATGGTGATCGCAATGGAAAAGGCCGGCGTGATCAACGCCGACACCGTGCTGATCGAACCGACCTCCGGCAACACCGGCATTGCGCTCGCGTTCGTCGCCGCCTCGCGCGGCTACCGGCTGAAGTTGGTGATGCCGGAATCGATGTCGATCGAGCGGCGCAAGATGCTGGCCTTTCTCGGCGCAGAGATCGTGCTGACGCCGGCGGCGCAAGGCATGAAGGGCTCGATCGCGACCGCGGAGGAGCTGGTACGGACGACGCCGAACGCCGTGATGCCGCAACAGTTCAAGAACCTCGCCAATCCCGAAGTGCACCGCCGCACCACCGCGGAAGAAATCTGGAACGATACCGGCGGCAACATCGATTTCTTCGTCGCCGGTGTCGGTACCGGCGGCACCATCACCGGCGTCGGCCAGGTGCTCAAGCCGCGCAAGCCGTCCTTGCGGGTGGTCGCGGTCGAGCCGGAGGAAAGCCCGGTGCTGTCCGGCGGCCAGCATACGCCGCACAAGATCCAGGGCATCGGTGCCGGCTTCATTCCCGATATTCTGGATCGCTCCGTGATCGACGAGATCGTCAAGATCAACAGCGCTACCGCGCTCGAGACCGCGCGCGCACTGGCGCGCAACGAGGGCATCCCGGGCGGCATTTCCTCAGGCGCTGCGATCGCGGCCGCGCTCGACATCGGCAAGCGTCCGGAGAACGCCGGCAAGACCATCCTCGCCATCGTGCCGTCATTCTCGGAGCGCTATTTGTCGACCGTACTGTTTGAAGGAATCTAGGCAAGGAATTTGGATATGGCCGACCAGCCGAGACGACCGAGAACCCTGAACGACGCGCGGAGCGAAGCCGAGGCGGCGTTCAAGCGCACCACGACCAAGGTGGTCGAAGCGCCGCCGAAACCCACCGCGCTTCCCGGCGTGAAGGAGCTGGTCTCGCTGCGCATCGATCAGGACGTGCTGGAATACTTTCAAGGTGACGGCCCGGGTTGGCAGGACCGCATCAACGACGCGCTGCGCAAGGCGGCCGGCAAATAGACTGACCCGTATGTCGCCCGGCGGCGCACATGCCAAAGGCCGTTTTGCACTAACGGCGCCGGTTGCCGTGGTGCCGTGAATTAACGCGAAGGGCCATTTGCCGGATCGGAGTGCCCGATTGGTACAACCAACCGATATCGTCATATCGCCTCCTTGCGAGTATAATGCCCTGGAACAGTTTTTGGGATTTTGCCCATGGATTCGAGTTCAGAGCGGGCCGCGACGGCCGGGCCTGAGCCGTCTTCCAACCAGACCAGAACGATCAACCTTGCCCTTCAGGGAGGGGGAGCGCATGGCGCCTTTACCTGGGGCGTGCTCGATCGGCTGTTGGACGAAAAAGAGCTGGCCTTCGAGGGGGTGAGCGCGACCAGCGCCGGAGCGATGAATGCCGCGGCGTTTGCCTACGGGTTCGCAATTGGCGGCCGCGAGGGCGCGCGCAAGGCGCTCGCCGATTATTGGAAACGTGTCAGCGAGGCGGCGAAGCTCGGACCGCTGCAGCCAAGCGTCATCGACCGAATGCTGGAGGATCACAAGCTGTCCTGGTCGCCGATTTTCCCCCTGATCGGCTTCGTGACGCGCATGCTGTCGCCCTATCAGTTCAACCCGGCGAACTACAACCCTTTGCGCGAGGTGGTCGAGCAATCGATCGATTTCGAGGTGCTGCAGCGGCCGGAGAGTCCGATAAAACTCTTCCTGTCGGCGACCAACGTTCGCACCGGCAAGGTGAAGATTTTTTCCGGAAAGGAAATTTCAGTCGACGCCGTGATGGCGTCGGCGTGCCTTCCCACGATGTTTCATGCCGTGGAGATCGACGGCGAAGCCTATTGGGACGGCGGATACATGGGGAACCCCGCGATCTTCCCGTTGATCTACAACTGCGCGAGTGCCGACATTGTCATTGTCCATATCAATCCGCTGTTCCGCAACGAGGTGCCTCGTTCCGCGGACGACATCTTGAACCGCATCAACGAGATCAGCTTCAATTCATCGCTGATGCGGGAGATGCGCGCGGTCAGCTTTGTGACCGGGCTCATTAGGCAAAAGCGTGTCGTCGATGACGGGCTGAAGCATGTACTGGTCCACAGCATTTCGGACGATGCGTTCATGGGCGCACTCACGCCGACCAGCAAATACAACGCCGACTGGGACTTTCTGATTTCTCTTCGTGATCAGGGCCGGAAATGCGCGGGCGGCTGGCTTGGGGAGAACTTTACCAAACTCGGTGTTGAATCCTCGGTGGACGCCGAAAAGATATACCTCTGATGGGTCCGCACCACCGCAGGTTTGCGTAGGCATCATGCTCGTCACGAAAAAAACCCGGGAGATGATCCCGGGCTTCTGGTTTTCCGTTTCGGTCGGCGTTTAGCGCAGCATGCCGCCGATCATGCCGCCGACGAAAGCGCCCGGGTTGGGGCCGCCACCGCCGCGATAGTGACCGCCGCCGCCGCCGCCGCCGCCACCACCTCCGCCACCCCCACGGCGCCGGCGAGGTGCGCTGTCCTCATCGCTGGAGCTCGCGGCCGACTGCGTGGTTGCCACGATTTCCGTCAGCAAGGCCTTGTGCTGCAGCTTGTTGAGGAAGCCCGAGGAAGGATAGCCGCGGGCGGCCTGCCAGCGCGTGATCACGGCGCGGGTCTGCTCGTCGAACTTGCCGGTCACCTTGGTGTCGAAGCCGAGCCCGGTGAGGCGGCGCTGCACGTCGCGGCGCTGGCCCTTGTCGAGGCCGATCTGGTCCTCGGTGGTCTGGTTGGAGGCCTCGTTGAAGGTCGCGGGATCGACGCCCGTGGTCAGGTTGCGGGTGGTGGTGCTCGGCCCGTTCTCGAGCGCGGCGAGGCGGGACAGCGCCAGCGGCTTGAACTGGCCGTTGGGATAACTCGAGAGATAGGCGTTCAGCTCCTCCGGCTTGTTGGAGTCCTTGATCGAACGCCAGAACTCAACCTCGACGTCCGATCCCGGCGCGGAAGCAACCGCGACCGGCGCCGCTGCCGGCGCGGCCCCGTTCGCGACGGCGGGCGCAGGAGCGCCGTTCAGATAGACCGAGCCGATCAGGTTGGTGTGACCCCAGGGCAGCTGGCCCTTGTTGGTCTCCTCGTTGACCTGGGCGCGGACCTTGGTCATCGCCTGCTGAATCTCGACGCCGGGGGTCGTGATGTTGGCGATCAGCGCGCGCGTGAACGGGCTGTTGGTGCCTTCCTGGCCGTCGAGCGCGGTCTGGCCCGGGCCGGTCGCGAACGCGATCAGCGTGCCTTCACCGGACTTCATTTCGGCAAGGCCGGTCTGCACGGACACGCTGCGTGTCGCCGAATTGGATTTGATCTTGGCGGCGAACGGATTGTCGCGGCAGGCATCGAGGAACACCAGCTTGACCTTGGCGTCGCTCATGGTCTGGTCGAGCGTGAGGTCGATGTTGATGGCGGCGCCGAGCTTGACGTCCATTTCCGATTTGATGTCGGCGTCGACGGGCAGCAGATAGTTGGTGCCGCTGATGGCGATGCCGTGACCGGCATAGAAGAACAGCGCGACATCGGCGCCCTGCGCCTTCTTGCCGAAGTCCAGCAGCTTTTCCGTCATCTTGTCGCGGGTGAGGTTGGTGCCTTCGACGACCTCGAAGCCGACATTGCGCAACACGGCGGCCATGGCCTTGGCGTCGATCGGCGGGTTCGGCAACTGGGCGACGTTCTTGTAGGTGCCGTTGCCGACCACGAAAGCGACGCGCCGTTCGGCGTTGGCGGCGCCGGCGGAAAGCATCATGCAAAGCAGGGAAAAAATGAGGGTTGGATAGCGCATCTGAAATCCCCTGGCAGAATCGAAAAGAATTTGGCTGTAACGCTGAACCGAGATTACACGAAAAAACCGTAGTTCGCGCGACAAAAAAGCGGCAGGCCGACGCAAATCCCGGGAACAGTCCGTTACCGCCAAGTTCCGGATGGCGGGGAGGCTATCGCGCGCGTTCGGCCCCGCGCGTGATCCAGATCACAGCCAGCTGCTGGATCTCCGCAATCAGGTTGGGGCAGGCACGGGGACCGGGCGGGCCGGTTTCAGGTTCAACAGGTTGCCGGTCAGGATCAGGGCGGCGCCGAGCACGGTGAACATGTCGAGCCGTTCGGCATAGATCAGCCAGCCCGCCGCAGCCGTCAGCGGAACCCGCAGAAAATCCATCGGCACGACGACGGTGGCGTCGGCGTATTGCATCGCCCTGGCGAGGAAGTAGTGGGAAAACGTACCGCAAACTGCGACCACGGCGACATAGCCCCAGGTGTGGGCCGGCGGCCAGGTCCAGACGTAAAGCGCCGGAAACAATCCCGCGATGGACTGTACCACCAGCATCCAGAAGATCACGGCCAGCGCGCTTTCGGTGCGGGTGAGGGACTTCAGCATCGCCATCGAAATCCCGAAGCCGACCGCGGCACCAAGCGCGATCAACTGGCCGGGATTGATCGCACCCATGGCGGGGCGGACGATGACGACGACGCCGACCACCCCGAGCACGATCGCGGCAACTTTCCAGGGCGTCATTCGCTCGCCGAGAAAGCTGGCGGCGAGGATCGCGGTCCAGATCGGCATCGTGAATTCGATCGCCACCACCTGGCCGATCGGAATCAGCGTCAGCGCAAAGAACCAGCCGAGCTGCGCGCCGTAGTGAATGAGGTTGCGCGCGGCGTGCTGGGCAAACCGCGCGGTTTTTACGACGTGAAACCCGCCCTGGGCGAGGATTAGCGGACAGAGCAATAGAAGCCCCAGCGCCGAGCGCACCTCCATGAGCTGAAACACGTTCAGTTCACGCATGCCCTCGCGGCCGGCGACGGTCAGGACCAGCATCAGCGACAGCCAGCAGGCCATCCACATCGCTGCCTTTGGTTTGGAGGGTGTTTTGGTCATCGATGCGAAATGGGACCGGCGTGATCGGGAGGGAACGCCGGTATCGACGAGCGCGCGCCGATTTGCAACGCGCAAATTGGCTGATGCTGCGATGCAGGTGCAGGTGATTTCCCGGTGGGAGAGGCCAACGGTTCAATGCTAAGGGATCACCCAACTCTATCCGTCATTCCGGGATGGTGCGTTAGCACCAGACCCGGAATCTCGAGATTCCGGGTTCGACGCTTCGCATCGCCCCGGAATGACGACAGACAAAAAAACAGGGAGAACCAGATGCGTATCCTGCAACCGGCCGAATGGTCGAAACCGCGCGGCTTTTCACACGGCGTCGAGCTCGATGGGCCGGGCAAATGGATCGTGCTGGCCGGCCAGACCGGCGGCGACGAGAAGGGCGACTATGCGCCCGACATGGCCGCCCAGGTCGGCACCGCGCTGAAGCGGATCATGAAGCTGCTCGCCGAGGCCGGCGCCGGTCCCGAGCATATCGTCCGCCTGACCTGGTACCTGACCAGCCGCAGCGAATACGAGGCCGCGGGCGCCGGCATTGGTGCGGCCTGGAAGGAAACGTTGGGGCGGAATTTCCCGCCGTCGACGTTGCTCTATATCGGCGGGCTGGTCGATCAGCGGGCCAAGGTGGAAATCGAGGTTACCGCTTACGTGCCCAAAGGATAAAGACGGGCTAAAAGGCGCCGGGCGCTCGCGTCGGACCGACGCACGACAAAAGGAAATAACGGCCAATGACCAATCGATCGACCTCCGCAGACTTCGTGACCGCCTTCGCGACCGGCTGGCCGGAGCAGCAGCCCGACATCATGGTGCTGTCGCTGACGACGCACAAAGGCGTGCAGGATTTTGCCTTCAACAAGGACCAGGCCCTGTTGATCGCCAAAACCATCAAGGAAACCGCGACGAAACTGGAAAAACCCAAGACCGGCTAGCGACGAGTTGGCCGGCTCGGGCGTTTTCCAGCGAAGCATGCCCTCGGACTTGATCCGTGGGTGGAAACCGATTTGCGTCAAGCTACGCCGTTGGCGCGAAAAATATGACCCGGAGGAGATGCGTGTAGTCGGATTCGAACACCATGATCGCCACAAACACCAACACGAGCACCGGCGGCAGCAGGATCGCGTAGGCCAGGGCCAGCCGCTCCCAGGCCATGTGCATGAAGACGGCAACGATCAGACCGGCCTTCAACATCATGAACAGCAGGATCAGCGACCACCTGAGATAGCCATGGAGGCCAAAGTAGTCGACGAGATACGAGCAGGTGCTGAGAACGAACAACCACCCCCAGACCACGAGATAAAGCTTGATCGGATGCTGCTGACCTTTTGTGTGCGCAACCCCTGATGCGAGTGCGTCATGCACATGTGTCTGCAGCGAATGTTGCTGCCCTTGCAAATGTACCGCTGCGTCTGCCATGCGCTAACCTCACCAGAGATAAAAAAGGGCAAAGATGAACACCCACACCAGATCGACGAAGTGCCAGTACAGGCCGGTGATTTCGACGATTTCGTAGTATCCCTTCCGGCTCGTGAAAAAGCCGCGCTTTTCGACGTCGAAATCTCCCCGCCAGACCTTTCGCGCGATGATGATCAGGAAAATCACGCCGATCGTCACGTGGGTGCCGTGGAAGCCGGTGATCATGAAGAAGCATGCACCGAACTGCGCCGCGCCCCAGGGGTTGCCCCAGGGCCGGACGCCTTCCATGATCAGCTTGGTCCATTCGAAGGCCTGCATTCCAACGAAGGTTGCGCCGAATGCCGCTGTCGCCAGCATCAAGGCTGCAGTTTTCGCGCGATCGCGGCGGTAACCGAAGTTGACGGCCATCGCCATCGTCCCGCTGCTGCTGATCAGGATGAAGGTCATGATGGCGATCAGGATGAGCGGGATTTTCTTGTCTCCGATCGTTAGCGCGAAGACTTCGCTGGGATTGGGCCACGGCACGGTCGTGGACATTCGCGCCGTCATGTACGACAGCAGGAAGCAGCTGAAGATGAAGGTGTCGCTCAGAAGGAAGATCCACATCATGGCCTTCCCCCAGGAAACATTCTTGAAAGCGCGCTGATCCGAGGACCAGTCGGCGGCGACGCCTCTCAAGCCGGGAGGCCGCGTGATGGATGTTGCGGTGTTTGTCAGCGCGATCTCTGCCATTGCGTCTCAGCCCTCCCTAGGCGAGCAGTTGGCGACAGATGTCGATGAAACCGTCCGTCCAGCCCGTCAGCAGGCCGAGCAGGACCAGCCAGACCAGCAGCAGGAAATGCCAATAGATCGCGCACAGTTCCACGCTCAGGCGCATTTCGGTCGCCTCAGCGCCGCGCCACGCCTTGGCAGTCGTCCTGCCGACGGCCACCAGACCGCCCATCAGATGCAGCCCGTGTACCGCGGTGATAAGGTAGAAGAAGGAATTGGCTGGATTGGACGCCAGGAAATACCCCGCCGCGCGTAGCTGGTGCCACGCCAGGAGTTGTCCAACCAGGAATGTAACGGCGGATGCGGCCCCTGCACACAGGCCAACGATGACGCCATCGATGTCGTCTCGGCGTGCGGCCAGATACGCCCACTGAAGCGCGACGCTGCTCACGACCAGGACGCCGGTGTTAAGCCACAATAGCCTCGGCACCGGCAGCGCCCGCCAGTCCACCATGTTCATACGCATGGAGTAGGCGCTGACGAAGAGCGCGAACAACGAGCCGACGACCGCGAGAAAGACGCCCAATCCGATTTTCGCCGGCGGCAGGGACGACGTGCTCTGTTCGCGCAAATCGACGCTTACCCCTTCCTCCAGCCAGGGCTTGGCGGCCAGCCGTTGGTGCGAGAGCCACCATCCCGCGATTGCCGCTATTCCAGCCATGAACAGGATGATGGCACTCATGCAGGGGACCCCTGCGTCGACAATCCGGCCGGCGGCTCATTTTGCGGCACGAAATCCCTGGCGGCGCCGGGTACGCTGTAATCGTAAGCCCAGCGATAGACGATCGGGAGCTCCTTGCCCCAGTTGCCATGCCCCGGCGGGGTCTCAGGCGTTTGCCACTCCAGCGACGCCGCTCCCCACGGATTGCCGCCGGCCTCTTTTCCCTTGAACAGGCTCCAGACCAGATTGAACAGGAATACAAGCTGGGCGAAGCCGACAATCAGGGCCGCCACACTCATGAACGCGTTGAGGTCATGGGCGGACGCCGGGACAAACGCCGTTTCGCCGATGTCGTGATAGCGGCGGGGCATACCCAGCAGGCCGAGATAGTGCATCGGGAAGAAGATCGCGTAGGCCCCGAGGAACGAGACCCAGAAGTGGAATCGTCCAAGCGTCTCATTGAGCATTCGCCCGGTGACTTTCGGATACCAGTGATAGATCCCGCCGAATACGGCCATGATCGGCGCAATGCCCATCACCATATGAAAGTGAGCGACAACGAACATCGTGTCGGACAACGGAACGTCGACGACCACGTTGCCAAGAAACAGGCCGGTCAAGCCGCCGTTTACGAATGTGATGATGAACGCAAGCGCGAACAGCATCGGGGTGGTGAGATGAATGTCGCCGCGCCACAGGGTCAGCACCCAGTTATAAACCTTGATGGCGGTCGGGATGGCGATGATGAGCGTCGTGGTGGCGAAGAAGAACCCGAAGTACGGGTTCATGCCGCTCACATACATGTGGTGCGCCCAGACGACGAAGCTGAGCGCGCCGATTCCCACGATCGCCCAGACCATCATGCGATAGCCGAAGATGTTCTTCCGCGCGTGGACGCTGATCAGATCGGAAATGATGCCGAAGGCCGGCAAGGCGACGATGTAGACTTCGGGATGGCCGAAGAACCAGAACAGGTGCTGGAACAGGATCGGGCTGCCGCCGCCATACTTCGTCAGCGTGCCCATCTCGACCAGCGTGGGCATGAAGAAGCTGGTTCCCAAAGTGCGGTCGAGCAGCATCATCACCGATGCCACGAGCAGCGCCGGGAAGGCCAGCAGTGCCATGACGGTGGCGGTAAAGATGCCCCACACCGTCAGGGGCATCCGCATCAACGTCATGCCGCGCGTGCGCGCTTGCAGCACGGTTACCACGTAGTTCAGCCCGCCCATGGTGAAGCCGATGATGAACAGGATCAGGGAGGCCAGCATCAGAATGATGCCCCAATCCTGCCCGGGGGTCCCGGAGAGAATCGCCTGCGGCGGGTACAGCGTCCAGCCGGCGCCGGTGGGGCCGCCGGGCACGAAAAAGGTCGAGGCCAGTACCACGACCGCGAGCAGGTAGACCCAATAGCTCAACATGTTCACATAGGGGAACACCATGTCCCGGGCGCCGACCATCAGCGGGATGAGGTAGTTGCCGAAGCCGCCGAGGAACAACGCCGTGAGCAGGTAGATCACCATGATCATGCCGTGCATGGTGATGAACTGGAGATATTGGTTGGCATCGATGAAGGAAAAGGTGCCGGGAAATCCGAGTTGCAGTCGCATCATCCACGACAGCACCAGCGCAACCATCCCGATGGCCGACGCCGTGAGCGAGTACTGGATGGCGATGACCTTGGCGTCCTGCGAAAAGACGTACCGCGTCCACCAGCTTCTCGGATGATAGAGATCGACCTCACCCACCTCAGCGGGCGGGATGCCTGCAACTGCGTCAAACGGGACATCGACCATCGGAATTCCCTCCTTGGTCTCTCTTCAGCGAGGGGGGCGCCTTACGATGTGTGGCGTCTCCCCGTCGGTATTTTCATTCGCTTCCTGACTTGTAGGCCGCTTTCGCGACATCGCGTTGCCCCGAAAGCTCGGCGAACGTGTGCTGCTTCTCGAGCCACGCGTGATATTCTTTCTCTTCCTCCACGACGACCTTGCTTCGCATTTGCGCATGCGCGGCGCCGCAGAGTTCGGCGCAGAGAACGTCGAATGTTCCGGTGCGGGTGGGCGTGAGCCAGTAATAGGTGACCGAGCCCGGTATCATATCCATCTTGGCCCGGAACTCGGGCACATAGAAATCATGCAGGACATCAATTGAGCGGAGCAACACCTTCACCGGCTTTCCAATCGGCAGGTGCAAATCGTCGTTTTGAATGACGACGTCATCTTGTCCGGCAGGATCGTCGGGATTCAACCCCATGGGATTGTCGGAACTCACACGGCGGGCATCGGAAGTTCCGAGCCGGCCGTCCTTTCCGGGCAGCCGATAGCTCCACATCCACTGCTGTCCCATGACTTCGACCTCGGTCGCATCGGCCGGAACCGTGACGAACTGGTGCCAGACCACCAGCCCGGGTGCCAGCATGGCTGCGACGCCGATCGCGGTCCCGATGCTGAGCCACCATTCGAGCTTCTTGTTTTCGGGATTGTAGGCTGCCCGTCGTCCCTCGATGTGACGAAAGCGGAAGACGCAATAGGCCATGAACGCGACGACCGCGAAGAAAACGGCTCCGGTGATCCAGAACGTCAGGGTGATCGTGTCGTCGATGTAGCCCCAGTTGGAGGCGAGCGGCGTCCACCACCACGGGCTGAAAATGTGAAACAGCACAGAGGCGACCGCTACCAAAAGCAGTATGAGTGCTACAGCCATCCCTCATTCATCCTTGCCATTAAAGGCTGCGGATACGAATCAAAGGGCGGAGCTCACGTCGGTGGCGACGGCGGACTTCAGTTTCGCCATCGTCCTGGCTTTTGCCTCGCCCATTCAACCGGTCGCGACGTCAAAGCTTGACGTAGAGCACAGGTCGCGACCGCTCATTCCAGGAGCTAGGGGCGCCTTCAGCAATTTATGATTTCAAGATGATCCCCGTCGCGCCTTGCGTCAATAGCTCATAACGGGCTTACGTCACGTCCCTGTCCGGTGGGCGTGTGCCATCCGACGAGCATCCGTCCACACCGGCCGTCTGGTGATGCGGCGCAGCAAACGATGTGTGCGGATGCAAAATTCACCCAACCGCGAGCGCCATCTTGCTTCTGTCGCATATCGCGCTAATTTCACTGTACCGGTCGCGACAGGAGTCGTCCGGCAAAGCTCCTTCACGTTGAACCTGATTTGCCGGGCTCGATCGCGATTTTCGCGCACGAGGCGGCGCGCGTTCTGAGTGCGCTCCGTTCCCCTGCGATCAGAAGCAAGGAGACCGGAGCCATGACCACAGTATTTGCAAGACCTAAACTGCAAGTGTTCGGCGTCGCTACCCCCTTTGTCGTTCGCAAGATCAGCCTTTCCGATTTGGGCGACGCACTGCGCCTCGGCTGGGAAGATTTCAAGGCCATCCCAACTCACGCCATCGTGCTGTGCGTGATTTATCCCGTCCTCGGGCTTGTCCTGTTCAGGCTGGTCGTTGGCTATTCGGTACTGCCGCTGCTGTTTCCGCTCGCCGCCGGCTTTACCCTGATCGGTCCTTTTGCCGGGCTCGGCCTCTACGAACTCAGCCGCCGCCGTGAGCGCGGAGAGGAAGCGGCAGCATGGGATGCCATGCAGGTGCTGCGCGCACCATCCTTCGGCGCCATTCTCGAGCTCGGGGTCCTGCTGCTCGTTCTGTTCGGGGTCTGGATCGGCGCCGCGGACGCAATCTACATCGCGACGTTCGGCCACGCTCCGGCCGCCACCATCCCTGACTTCGCAACGCGTGTGTTGACGACGCCGGAAGGATGGTCGCTCATCATCGTCGGCTGCGGCGTCGGCTTCCTGTTCGCCGTCGTGGCTCTGTGCATCAGTGTTGTGTCGTTTCCGCTGATGCTCGACCGGCATGCGACTGCGATCGACGCGATCCGGACGTCGCTGCGGGCGGTGAGGGAAAATCCATTTGCGATGGCGGCATGGGGGCTGATTGTCGCGGCACTGCTGGCGATCGGTTCGCTACCACTCTTCGTTGGTCTCGCTGTCGTGCTGCCGGTGCTCGGTCATGCCACCTGGCATCTTTATCGGAAACTGGTGGAGCCTGACCCGAATCCCCCGGAAGAACAGCCGCGACCGCCGATAGGTCACCGCTATGCCGCAGATTTCCCGGCCTCACTCTTCCCGTGGAGTCGCGAGCGCTAATCTAACGATAGGCCCTGTCCGAAACTGAAATCGCCCGCAAAAGCGGGCGATTTCGTCGGCGAATATGACCGGGGGGTGACTTACTTCGACAGCGTAATATCCGCGCCCCTGAACTGGCTGTCGGCGCGCATCGTCACCGACTGCTTGTTGCCGGCGGTCCGCAGCGAAATGTTGGAATTGAAGCCCGCCGTCGAGGCGACAACCTGGAAATTGCCGCCGCCGCCGCGTCCCTGCAGAACGCCACTGACGCCGCGGCCGGATTCGGTCCAGCTACCCGAAACCTGGCCGCCCTCGTCGACGACATTGGCCGCGAGGTTGAACCTGTAGGCGTCGCTGGCGCAGGTGAGGGCCATGGTCATCCTGGGGCCCGCGACCTGATAGGACGCCCGGCACCGGATGCGCTCGCGCGAACCGTCATCGAGCGTGACGGTGCCACCGCCCGACCAGTTGCCGGCGAGACCGGCGAATGGGCCCGATTGAGCGTAGCTCGCCGACACCGAGGCCATAAAAAAAGCGACGGCTGCGAATGTCAGCCGCCGCGTTTGGGCGAATAGTCCAGTTGACCGGTTTTTCTTACTGACGGGATGCTTCCCATCGACCGCTGCACGGAACGCCAGATGATGCACCATTCCACTTCCCCGATCCGGAATTGCCACTGAGTTGACCGTTCGCATATGCACCATTGATCGAGACTCGCACAAGTCCCCCGCTGCCGACAGTGCCGGAAACCGGGCCGCCCGAGATCTTGCCGTCGGTGACGTTCACGGTTGAAGTGGTCTGCGCATCGCAACTTCCGCTTTTGGTCACCACAGTCACCTGCCAAAGACCGTCATAGGGCTGCTGGGCGGAAACGGGGGCAGCCGAAACCACGAAGGCAGAGGCAGCGAGCGAAGCAAAAAACAGGTCGCGAATGCGATTGGTGCGCATGGATCAATTCCTTGAAATGTGTGTGATAGCGCGCCTTATCCGGGCACAATGTGTTCAAACTTTGGTGCGTCGCACCAATGTAAAAAGTTCCTGTGGAGTCAAACACATCAAGGTGAATTTGGTTCCGGTCCGGGAACGCGGAAATTAACCCCGTTCCGTCCGATTCGGGGCCCGAATCGGCCGGTTCGGCGCCATTTAGACCTTGGCGTCGACCAGTGCCGGCGCCCGGGTGGCAAATTGCTCGTCCTGGGGCTTGGCCGGCAGGTTTTTGTGGGTTTTGGCGTAGTCGATGACCTCGGCGAGCAGCTTGTAGCCGAGCGGCGCCAGCGCCCGTTCCCACAGCTCCCGGGCGGTTTCGCCCTTCTTGACGAACACCCATTCCTGGGCGGCGATCGCGCCGGCGTCCATGCGGTCGGCGAGGTGATAGACGGTGCCGCCCGCGATCGGGTCGCGTTCCCTGATGGTCCACTCGACCGCGGCGATGCCGCGGTGGCGCGGCAGCAGCGAGGGGTGGTAGCCGATGCCGCCGAGCCTGGCCGCGGCCAGCGCTTCCCGGATGACGCGGGCGTGGCTGTGGGCGGTGACGATCAGGTCGGTATTGGCAGCGATCTCACTGGCGGCCACGAACTTCGGGTCGGCCTGCACCACGACCTCAACACCGGCGGCCTTGGCTGTCGCGGCCAGCCGGTCTTCGCCGTCGTGAACGACCACGCGCACGATATCGACCCCGTGCTGGCGCAGCATATTGAAGGTCGTCACGCCGAAGTGGCGGGAACCGACGAGCGTGATCCGCATGTGTTCTTTCCGTCGTTAGAGCGATTTCCAGTGGAAATCGGTTCAGGCCGATATGCCGATAGCACACCCCGGCCGCCTGTCCCGCCGCGGGGCCGGGGGCCGCGGGGTTATCAACAAGGCGCGCAGGGCGCCCGGTTCAGGGGGGCGGGGTTAGCTCCTGTTGACGCAGCTCGGGTAGGGCGCGGCTTCGCCCGATACGATCGGGCAGAGCCGGATCGGCTGCAACTGGTGCAGCCGCTCCAGCCATTTCGCCTCGTCGATGACGGGCTTGCCGGAGGCGGGCCCGCGTTCGGCCCATTGCAGCGTGTAGTAATCGGCGCTGCCTTTGACGGCGACGACCAGTGCGGTTTCGCTGTGCTTGTCGGGTGCGGAGACGACGCTGCCGCAGCTTGCCAGCGCCACATAGCCGTCCTGATCGCCGAATTTGGCGGAACCCACTCCCTTGGCGACGAACGTGTCAGGGCAGGCGGACTTGAACCCGCCGGCGATCGAGGCGGCAAAGGCCTCGGGTGTTACCTTGGGGTTGGCAACCAGTCCCTTGGCGCCGGTCACCGTAATCATCTGGGTCCAGCTGCTCGCGGTCTCGCCCTTCAGCACGGCTTCGCGGATATAGCTCGGCCCGTTGGTGCTCTCGCCGACCACGACAAAAGCCTGTGGCATCGAGAACATGACGAGCTGGCCGAAGATCGGCGAGATCACCTTGAATGCGGTGGAGGACGGACCTTCGGCCGAAACGGCCGAGGCGAACATGGCACCCAGTGCCGCCAGACAGATGCCCGCTCTCGCCATCGCAAATCCTCGTCTCCCAGCCGCGCGGGTGACCATAAAGCGAGACGGCGCAGCCTGCCAGCGTCAGCCTCCGGCCAGAATGCGCAGATCAGGTCGGGCCAAGGGCCGGTTGGCGTCGCGCGCCGGCTGCTGCTGCGCTTCGAGCCTCATGAGGTGCGCTTTCAGGTCGGCGCTGCACTGCTTCATCTGGTTGCGCAATTCGCGGCGGTCGAAGGTGGTGAGGGAGTGATCGCCGAGCTGCCGCCAGGCGGAGCGCAGCCATTCCTGCAAGGCTCTGATATCGCGATCACGCAAATCGCGATCGAAGATCTCGGGCTGGTTCATTCCGCCAAAATCCCAAAGCGTGATGGTGCACGGAGTAGGTCTGATTCCCGCGCGAACGCCTACACCGTTAAATGACGGAGAGCGGGGTTTGGTTACGGGAACGCGCGCCCTACATTATCGTTGCACCTGGAGCTCATGGAGAGACCCTCAATGTCCCGCATTTCGGCGCTGGTCGGCGCCATCGCCGTTTCGCTAATATCAGCCGGCCCGCTCGCATCCTGTGCCTTCGCGCAGTTGGTCCCGCCGGCCGGTTCGGCCGGCGCCGGCAGTTCGGCGATCTCGGGCATCCCGACCGGCCCCGCCAATCCGAGCGTTCTTTCCGACCCCAGCGGCATCGGCAACGCCAGCAGAATGCCGCCGCTTGGCACCAACGCGCCGGCCCCGCCGACGTCCTACGGCTCGGTAACGTCGTCGTCGCCATCGGCGTCGCGGTCGCGCGTTGTGATGCCGTCTTATGCGAGCGAGTCACCGCGGTTCAGTGCCCGCGGCATCGAGACCAGAAAGCCCGTGCGCCGCCGCGGGCGGGCGCAGACCAGTAGCTTTACGGGGATTTGCCGGGGCTGCTGAGCGCCGCGCATTGAAGGCTCCAGTGTAACTGCAGCTACCTCGTGCATATCATGAAGACGCTTCTTTAAGTCTCTGGTATTTCTATCAAAGCGGCCGCTCCGCCGCGCGGTCGGACAGCCGGGTGCGGCGCCTTTCACCTACCCCAGGGCGACCAGCGCTCGGCTGTTCTCTTAAATTGCAAAGCGCTTTCAAGCCAAGCATGCCCTCGGACTTGATCCGAGGGTGGAACCGGTTGGCGCAGCAATCAGGTTTCCGCAGATTGCGTAGACTTAGACCTCGCGGTCCTCAAACCCGTATTCGCGGTAGATGTCGCCGCGATCCCCGTTCGGAAACAGGCGGCACTTGGCCTGGGCCAGATGCAGGTTGAAGGTTCCCGGTTGGCATTTCGCGGCCAGCATTTTGCGGATGTCGTCCATCTGCTGCTGGGATTGCTGGGTCGGCTCAAGTTGCTCGAGCGCGACCAGCGCCGTCGCCAGCGCTTCGGTGACAACCCACTCGTCGTGGCCGGTGATTCCCTTTTTCGGCATGAGGACCCCGCATCGTGTCAGCTCAGCTTCGGAACAGCCCCTGACGCGCATTATAGGTCGAAATCGCCATTCGTCACGGCCGGACTGCGAGCCCTGGTGCCCATTCGAAAGGCGGTCCAGGCGGCGCCTGTCGCGGGTCAACGCTCGCAACGGGCTCAGAGATCCTTCCGGACCTCGTCAGCAACCATGATCGACGGCGACGGCCGGGCTGCATTCGGCGACGTCGGCGTAATGGTCGCGCCGGCACGATAGGCCGCGTCTGTCGACTTCATGCCGACATTGCCATCGGCAATCTGCTCCGCCGAAACGAACACGAAAATCATTCCGGCCACGCCAATCGCTGCCAGCACTGCGGCGATCGCGGCGGGCAACAAGGCGATGGATGGTTGTTGGTTATCGGGTTTCACGTTGGCTTCCTGGGCTTGTTCGCTTTTGCGAGATAGGTATGCGCTGCGCTGCAAACCAGTTTCAAACCGATCACTCGCGATCAACTGACGGTGACAATGACCGCGAGAGCGACGTCGTACGAAAGCCAGGCGGCCGCTTCCATTCGATGAGCCTTGATTAATTAAATTAACCTTTGCGGGGGCGTACCGCGAGAGTACCGCGCGGCCTTGTCCGGTATGGCCCAATCGCCGCGGGCATCGCCATTGCGATCATCACCGCCGTCACGGGCGTCGGCTCGGCGCTGCGCACGAAATTCACCGTGATCAGCACGTCGCTCAAATAGATCGGTGGAAGTCATGCGGTGGCGGGTTATCGCCCCGCGATCGGCATCAGCCCGCCCTTCGAAATGACCGGCTCCGCCTCCGACGAGCTGAGGAAGCGAAGCAGAGCTGAGGCCGCCTCACGCTGCTGCGTGTTCTGCGTGAGGACGCCCGCAAAGGAAAACCCCGGCTGCACCTCGGCCGGCAGTGCGCCGACAAAGGTAATGCCGGGGACGTGAATCAGTTCGGCGACCTGCTGGAATCCGAGCTCGGCCTCGCCGCGCGCCACCACCGCGGCCACCGGCTCGCCGGACGGGGGCCCGCGTATCTTTCGGCTCTTGCCGGCGATGGCCTCGGCAATGCCGAGCTGGACGAACAGTTTTGTCGAAAGATACGTGCCGCTGCCGCTGTCCGAATAGGCGATCGACTTCGCTGCCTTTAGCGTGCGCTTGAGCGCCTCGACGCTGCCGATGTCGGGTTTTTCGGCGCCGGCCTGCACCACCATTCCGATCAGCGAGCGCGCCAGCTCGGTTTTGGTGGCGGCTTGAACCAGTCCACGCTTGCCGAGTTCATCGGCCGCCCCGCCATCGAGGATCACGACGTCGGCAGCCTCGCCGCGCGCCAGCCGCGACGGAATAGACTCCGGCGAGTCGCCCATTGACGGGCCGCGCGTCGTGACGAGATGGTGGCCGCTGGCGCGTTCGAACGCCGGCGCGAGTTCGGCATAGACGCCGTGGAAGCCGGCCGAGATCATGACACGGATGTCGGTGGCGGAGGCGGGGCTAATTGCGAGCAGGACGGCGACGCCGAGCGCGGTCAGCCATCGGGCGAGCGAATGCACCTGCTACGATCTCGCCGTTCTGACGCGCTTTGCACGGTGGGCCGGCTTCGAGGCTGCTTCCGCTCGGCGTGCCGCACCGGGGTGCTTGTCCGCATATTCCTTTCCGTCGATCGGGCCGACATGGGGCGGATCGTGATCCAGGTACGGGCGTCCGATTCCGTAGTCCTTGCCGTGGGCGTCCACCCATTTCCAGAACGCCTGCGTCGACGTCAGGCGTTGCCCGCGTGTGGCGCCATTGATGCTGATGATATCTGCGGCAAGCCCATGGCCGTAGCCGCCGCGAAAACTGCCGCCGTGATAGGAGCGGTCGCTGGCGGCCTTGAGGCCCGATGCGATCGACTGGCGATAGTCGTCGCGGAAAGCACTGGTGATGCCGGGATACTGACCTGCCTGTTCGGCGGCGAGAAGCAGCCGAAACAACTTCATCTTGAAGTCCCGATCCATGCCGCCGATCACATATTGCGGCATCGACATCCCGGCTTTTTCGGCAGCCTTGGGATCCTTCCAGGCAAAATCCTGATCGGCACGCCGCGTAAAGGTCCGCGTCACCGTCACCGTCTTTCCTTTGCGCTTGATCGTCACCTGACGCCTGTCTTCGACCGCGACGGTGTCTTCCTTGGGCGCGCGCTGATAGAGCGCAAAGAGATAACGGTCGACGCAGGCTTCGATCACGAAGCACTCGTCGAGCACTTCCACGGAACCCACTTCCGAACGCACCGTCGTGCTGGGAGTCGTCGCGTCGGCATTGCCGGCGATGCCGGGCGGTGCGTCAGACGACAGCTTCTCCGATGTATCCGTCAGCGCCGCCGTCACGATCGGTTCCGCCTCGCGTGACGCGGGCACCGGCGTTGCGTCCGGGGTTACCACCACGGTGGCCGGAATGCTGGCGAGCGACGGGCCTGACGGCAGCGACAGATCAGAAGGAGGAGGGAAATCGGGCGCAGCAGATGCGAGCTGCGGCAGTTTCGCTGCGACCGGGGTGTCGGCGAGTTTGACGTCCGAAGTCTTGACATCGGAGGCCTTGACATCGGAGGCCTTGATGTCGAGCGCCGCGACTTCAGGGATTTTGGCGTCGGAGAACTTCGCCTCGTTCTTGATGTCGGCGGATTTGATATCGGCAAACTTGACGTCAGCAGCCAATGACGGCGCGAGACGTTCAGCAACCGGTGTGGCGCGGGTGTTGTCGATCGAGGCAAAACTGGCGGTCCCGATCCACGCCAGCACCAGGGCCGGTATCGCGACCTCACGGCCCAACGTCGCTATCGTTGCCAACCGCGGGTTCATGATCAGATCACCGTCTCCAAGCGGGTCGGAGTGCGTGGCCGAAGCATCGCGGTCGAGAACGTAACGGGTCGCAGCGGTGCTGTGCAACACCTGCGAAGGTAAGCGGGGCCACGAAAGCGCGGGAACTCACCATTTCCGGAGGTTTTAACGCATTGTTCGCTTTTTGTTTATGGCGGATCGCGCCGCGAGCCTACAGACAGAGACCCAGCAGCTTCAACCTGCAGGCTTGTGGCGACCGGGCTTTTGGCTTCGCCGCTGCGGTTTTGGCCTTCGCCCCGGCCGGCTTCGGCTTCTCGTAGCCGCCGGCGATCACCATCGCCCAGTAGGTGCGTCCGTCAGCGCTGCTTCTCGCGCTGGCGACGCCGACCCGCTCCGCCTCATGCATCAAGAGGTTCCTGCGATGGCCCGAGGAGTTGATCCATTGATCCAGCGTCCTCGGAAAGCTGTCGTAGCCGTACGCGATATTCTCCGCAGCCCGTCCCGCATTCGCCGGCGCGACGCGCGAACTGAAAGCTCCGAGCACGTCATGGTCCATCTTGCCTTTTGCAGCCATGGCGTTGGCCTGGTCCTGCGCAATCCGCTTCAGCGTGGCGTCGGATTTGACGCGGCCTTCCTGATGCTGGACGCGGAAACTGGAAATCAGCGCGGCGGGCTCGGTCGTTTGTGCAAGAGCGGGAGCGGAGAGGCAGAGCGCCAGCCCCAGCAGGAGTTTCGTCGTAACCCGCATTTTACCTGCAACTCCTGAACCGCGACGCTCCCAAGGATCTACTGAGGCTCGCTCGGCTTGTCTCTTTCATGGCTTTCCGCGTCAGCCGCCGCGCAGGCGTCCATGCCGTGGCATTTGCTCAGATAGTACCGGGCTCCCATACCAATCCCGCCGCAAACGATCACGGCGATCACCAGCAGTATCCATCGTTGCTTCGACATGTCCGGTACGCCTTCTCGGCAGTGGCGGCGTTTCGATCCGCCGAAATGGCTCAATGAAGCGGTCCTGCCGAAATGATCGACCGTCCCATGAGGACAACGTAGCGGTTGCCACGCGCGGGCATCCTGAATGGCCGGTGAAGCGGGGTACGGTCAACCCTAACCACTAAGTCCAGTTGACGGTTGACCCGAGAAATGGTGCGCTGCACACTTCGTAGGCACGCCCAATCAACGCCCAAAGCCTCCCATGACAGACGTTTTGACCGCCATCGTCAGAGCTTACGGCCGGGACCTCGATTTCGAGTCCAGCTTGAAGATACGCCGCTACCTCCGTACCTTGTCCCAGGCGGGCAGGGCCGATTCACGTGAGTTGACGAAGTACGGCCTGGCCTATCTCAAGGAGCTGGAAAGTCCGGACCGCCGTTATTCCGGCTGCTAGCGTTGCGCGGCCAAGCCTGGACGAGCGGCGGCCGGAAACGCGTTGCGATACCGGATCGCCGCGCGCCCTGATCAGAGAACTCAATGGCATTCAATGCGGATGACATTCTCGGGCACGCCGCGCTCGAACGCTCGGTGCGGCAGCTCGCCCAATCGCTGTTGGGAATCCACGACGCCAGCCCGCGGCTGGCATCGGTGTTTGGCACCCGGCAGCGCTGGCTGATCGCCCATGCCGCATGCGCGCAATATTTCCGCAATGTTGCCGCGGATGGTCCCGGCGCCGGTATGTTGACGGCGCAGTTGCTCGATCTGGTGTCACGCCACAAGGTCGCAAGTCCGAACACGGCGGTGGCGTTTCGCGACGAGATGGTGAAGTACGGCGTCATTCAGCCAGTGCCGGGGAGCGAGAGCAGACGCCACCTCTCGTACGAGCCTTCGCAGGTGACCCTCGCGGCGCTGTTTCAATGGCATATCCTGCATCTCGGGACACTCGACGGCTTCGATGGCGGAGGCCGTTCGACGGCACTTCGCGCCGATCCGCAAGCGCTTCGGCGGCTGCAGCCGTTGATTGCCGATGGCCTCCTGGAGTCGCACACGGTCCGCCAGCCCGATCCGACCTTCGCGCTGTTGGCCTGGGTCGACGAGGGGGGAATCGTGATGGATCGTTTGATGGTCGGTTGCGAACAAGGCGATGGCGGCCTCGATCGTGTCCTGACCGACCTCACATCCGTCACCGGCCTCGCCCAGCGGCTAAAACTGTCGCGGACCCAGCTTGGGCGCAAGCTTGCCGCCGCCGAAGCGATGGGAAGCCTCGGATGGGAGGGATCACGCGGGCGGTCACGCCTGTGGGTCAGCCAAGGCTTTCGCCACGAATATCACAAGGCGCAGGCCAACAAGCTCGCGGTCATCGATGCCGCCTGCGAAGCCTGCTTCATGCCGCGTTCGTGAACCGAGCCTCAGAACTTGGCTCAGAACCTGGCCGCGCACCGATCTAATCCGGAGAGAACCAATTCCCCAACTCATATTCGGCCTGACCTGGCTGCTGATCGCAACTCGCTTCATCTGGCCGCTCGAATTGCCGCTCACGGTCAAGATCGTGATGGCGGTGCTCGTGCTCGTCGCCTTGCAGTTTCACCGGTGGAGCGAGCTCTCGTCGGGCTCGGTATTCTCCCCGGAGTTTCCACGCCCGGTGGTCGCTCTCTTCAATTGGGCGTTCGGCGCCATCGTGTTGCTGATGCTGCTGCAACTGCTGCTCGACGCCGGATTGCTGGTCGGAGCGTTGATCCATGGCCGCTTTGTGGGCGCGCCCGACGGCGTCCGCTACGGAATGGCTGGCCTGGCTGCGGTGGCGGCCGCGATCGGCGTCCAGCAGGCCATGCGGGTTCCGCCATTGAGAGATGTCGAAGTCGGCATCCCCGGACTTCCACGACAGTTCGACGGCTACACCATTCTGCAATTGACCGATCTGCACATCAGCCGGCTGTTTCCCGCTTCATGGGCGCGCGCCGTCGTCGAGCGATCGAACAAACTCGGCGTCGACCTGATCGCGATCACGGGAGATCTGATCGACGGCACGCTCGATGCGCGGCGCGCGGACATCGAGCCGCTGAGGGACTTGCGGGCGACCGATGGCGTGTACGTGATATCGGGCAATCACGAATACATCTTCGGTTACAGTACCTGGATGGCGCACTTCGCCGCGTTGGGACTGCTCTCGCTCGAGAACAGGCTCGTCGTTCTCGAGCGCGACGGCGGCAGACTGGTTATCGCCGGGATGACCGACCAGGCGTCGCGCCGCAGGGGGCATCCCGTCCGGGACCTTGCCGCGGTCCTCGAAGGCGCGCCCCGAGGGGCTCCCGTCGTCCTGCTCGATCACCAGCCGAGCGACGCGCGCCACGCCGCGAAGTCAGGCGTGGCGCTGCAACTGTCCGGACATACGCATGGCGGGCTTATTTGGGGGCTCGACCGGTTGGCCGCGCGCGCCAACGCCGGCTTCGTCTCGGGTCGTTACGACGTCGACGGGATGACGCTTTACGTGAACAACGGCACCGCGCTGTGGCCCGGCTTTGCGCTGCGGCTCGGGCGTCCCTCCGAGTTGACGCGGATCACGCTGCGCCAGGCGGGTCCTGCCTGATCCCGTCAAAAAATATCAAAAGCCCAAAATCCTCAAGAGCATGTCGGGACTGTCGTGGGCCGTTCGTCCTTGGGGCGTGAGACGAACAAACGGACGAGCCATGGCAAAGCTGATCTTCATCAACCTTCCTGTCAGCGACCTCGCGCGCGCCACCGCCTTCTATCAGGCGATCGGCGCCGTCAAGAACGAGCAGTTTTGCGACGACACGGCGTCATGCATGGTATTCTCGGATACGATCCACGCGATGCTGATGACGCACGACAAGTATCGGCAGTTCACCACCAAGAAGATTGCCGACGCCAAAACCACCAGCCAGGTCTTGCTTTGCATATCGGCCGACAGCCGCGCCGAAGTCGACGATGTCGTTCGCAAGGCCGGAAGCGCCGGCGGCGTGATCGATCCGTCACCCCAGGATGACTACGACTTCATGTACGGCCGTAGTTTCGAGGATCTCGATGGCCATCTCTGGGGTGTGAACTGGATGGATTTGGAGGCGATGGTGAAGGGGGCGGATGCGCCGTTGGCGTGAGTTGGCGCCTCGCGCGCGCGATAGCTGCGCTATTTGCATGGTGTCTGCGGGCGCCCGACGAACATATCTGCGCGCTTGCTTATGCGAGAAAATACCTCAAGGTATCGGACCGGATGGTGCCGTAGCCGGCTGGCCCGGTATTCGCTGAAGGCTGAGATCGTTTGAACGCAGCTAGGGAGGCGTAACTGGCGGCTGGAGTTCGACCATACCCGTCGCAATGGGAGCGGCATCTCGTCCTCGGGGATAGTTGGCGAATATTTGTCCGGCCGATCAGACCCGACGACGAGGATTTGATCCGCGATCATCTGGCTCACGTGAGCAAGGAGGATTTGCGGCTTCGCTTCTTCGATTCGATCAAGGAATTCTCGCATCAGTTCATCACCAGGCTGATCGATCTCGACTACGCGCGCGCGATGGCTTTTGTCGCCATCGACGAAACCAGCAAAGAACCGCTGGGGGTGGTGCGGCTCCATGCCGACGAAATCCATGAGAACGGCGAGTACGCTATTCTGCTGCGATCGGACCTCAAGGGCAGGGGGCTGGGCTGGTCCCTGATGCAACTGATCATCGAATACGCCAAATCAGAGGGTCTGAAGCGGATATCCGGACAAATTCTCCAGGAAAATACCGTGATGCTCAAGATGTGCCGGGAACTGGGATTCGACATTGCGACCGATCCGCAGGATCGCGGTTTGCGCGATGTCACGCTGATGCTGGAAAGCCGTTAGCCGGCGAGCGAAACGGTCCGCGTATGACGGGCAATCTGCTCGTCCTCCTGCGAGGCGAGGACCTTCACCCGGACGTTCGGCGCCGAATCAAGGCTGACCCCGGCCCAGGACAGGCCTGCGCAGATCGAACCTCGGACCGCACCGTCATTTTCACCAATTCCTCCGGTAAAGACGATGAGATCGATACCGCCGAGCACGGCGATCATGGCGGCGATCTGCTTGCGCACCGAATAGCAGAACATGTCGATCGCCAATCGTGCGTCGGGATTTTCGGATGAGGCGTCATGGAGGCGCCGCATGTCGCTGCTGGTTGCGGAGATGCCCATCAGCCCGGAGCGATGATCGATCATGTGTTCCAACTTGACTGCGTCGAACGCCAGTTCGCGCATCAGATAGACCAGAACGCCAGGGTCGAGATCGCCACTGCGGGTGCCCATGATGACCCCTCCGCTTGGGGTTAGTCCCATGCTGGTATCGATCGACTTTCCATCCTTGACGGCCGTGACGCTGGCGCCGTTGCCGAGATGAGCAATGATCAGACGGCTCGGGACGTCGTCGCCAAGTTGATGCACGATCGATTCGCAGGAGAGGCCGTGAAAGCCGTAGCGTTGGATGCCCAGCACTTGCAATTCCCGGGGAACCGGAAGCACACGGGCGACATCGGGCATTCCGGCATGAAAGGTGGTGTCGAAGCATGCCACCTGCGGAAGTCGCGGAAAATGTTCTTGCGCGAAGCGGATGACGGATAGGGCGGCCGGGGTATGCAGCGGCGCAAAAGCGGCTGCGGCTTCCAGTTGCCGGGATACGTTTTCGTCGATCAGGCAATGCTGCCGGAGTTTTGGGCCGCCATGCACGACCCGGTGCCCGATCGCTGCGGGCGCTGGCGTTTGTGCCTCTTCGAAAAAGTTGCCGATGCGGATAACCGCGTCCCGCTGGTTTGGGATGGGTGCGGTATCGTGCGTCAGCACATTTCCTTGCGAATCCCGAACCTGAAACTGGCCGCCTGGCTCGCCGATCGATTCCGCAACGCCGGTAAACAGCGCGTCCGTCCCTGAAGCGCCAACGCGGTAAAGGCCGAATTTGAGCGAGGAGGAGCCGCTGTTGAGGGCGAGGGCGACAAATTCAGATGGCGTGTTGCTCATGACATCTCCAGCGTGGAGCGTTTCACGCGCTCCAGCGCCAGTCGCGGACCTCTGGCAGGTCGTCGCCATTCTCGCTGATGTAGAGCTTGTGACGTTCCATGGATGTCCAGTAGCGTTCTGTCGCCTTTTTAACCTGGTCACCGAGCCTGGGGATGCGCCGGATGGCGTCCAGTGCGAGCTGATAGCGGTCGAGGTTGTTCAGCACGACCATGTCGAACGGCGTCGTGGTGGTGCCCTCATCCCGAAAGCCCCTCACGTGAATATTGTCGTGATTGTGCCGCTTGTAGGTCAGCTTGTGAATCAGGGTGGGATACCCGTGAAACGCGAAGATCACGGGCCTGTCGGTGGTGAACAGGTCGTCGAAATCCTTGTCCTCGAGTCCGTGCGGATGTTCGGATTGCGGCTGCAACACCATCAAATCGACGACGTTGACGACCCGAATCCGGATGTCCGGAACATACTCGCGCAAGAGCGTTACCGCCGCCATCGTCTCCAGCGTGGGCACATCTCCGGCACAGGCCATCACGACATCCGGGTCGCCGGCATCGTTGCCGGCCCAATGCCAGATACCCGCGCCGGCCGTGCAGTGGCGCGTCGCCGCGTCAATGTCGAGCCACTGCCACTCCGGCTGCTTTCCGGCGATGATCAGATTGATGTAGTTGCGGCTGCGCAGGCAATGGTCTGCCACCGACAGCAGGCAGTTCGCGTCGGGTGGCAAGTAGATTCGGACAACATCGGCCTTCTTGCTGGCGACATGATCGATGAAGCCGGGGTCCTGATGGGAAAAGCCATTGTGATCCTGCCGCCAGACATGCGACGTCAACAGGTAATTCAGGGACGCTATTGGCGCGCGCCAGGGTATCTGCTTGCTGACCTTCAGCCACTTGGCGTGCTGATTGAACATGGAACCGATGATGTGGATGAAGGCTTCGTAGCACGAGAACAGGCCATGGCGTCCGGTGAGCAGATAACCCTCGAGCCAACCCTCGCACATGTGCTCGCTGAGCATTTCCATCACGCGGCCGTCGGTGCCGAGATTGATATCGACCGGCTCGACATCGGCCATCCACGCCTTGCCCGAGACCTCGTAGACCGCCTCCAGCCGGTTGGACGCCGTCTCGTCCGGGCCGAACAGCCTGAAGTTCTGCTTGCCGAGATTGAGCTTCATCACGTCGCGCAGGAGTGTACCAAGGATCCGCGTCGCTTCCGCCTTGACGCTGCCGGGCGTCGGGACCGCCACGGCGTAATCGCGGAAGTGGGGCATCGATAGCGGCTGAAGCAATTCTCCGCCGTTCGCATGCGGATTGGAGCCCATGCGGCGGTGACCCGTCGGTGCCAGCGCTGCGTACTCCTCGCGGAATTTCCCGCGTTCGTCGAACAGTTCCTCCGGGCGGTAGCTCCGCATCCAGTCTTCGAGCTGCTTCAGATGTTCGGATGTTTTGAAATCCGCGATCGGAACCTGATGCGCCCGCCACGTACCCTCGACCGGTTTGCCGTCGACGAATTTGGGTCCGGTCCAGCCTTTCGGCGTGCGAAAAACGATCATCGGCCAGCGCGGACGCTCAAGCCGTGTTTTCCCAATGCGTGTCCGGGCCGCGCTCTGGATAGTGCGGATCTGAAGCAAGGCTCGGTCGAGTGTCCCGGCAAGACTCTGATGCACCAGGGCCGGATCCTCACCCTCCACGAATTGCGGGGCGTATCCGTAGCCACGCAGCAGGTCGGTCAGTTCCTGACGACTGATGCGGGCCAGAATGGTCGGGTTGGCAATTTTGAACCCGTTGAGATGAAGGATAGGGAGAACGGCTCCATCGCGAGCGGGATTGAGGAATTTGTTGGAATGCCAACTGGTGGCAAGCGCCCCGGTTTCCGCTTCTCCGTCGCCGATAATGCAACTTACGATCAAATCCGGATTGTCAAAGGCGGCGCCATAGGCGTGCGCCAGCGAATAGCCGAGTTCACCGCCCTCATGGATGGAGCCCGGCGTTTCAGGCGATACGTGGCTGGGAATGCCGTATGGCCAGGAAAACTGCCGGAACAACCGCAGCAGTCCGTTCCGGCTGCGCTCGATCGCCGGGTAACGCTCGGTATATGATCCTTCGAGATAGCTATGCGCCACGATGCCAGGACCGCCGTGGCCCGGCCCGATGACATAGATCATGTTCAGATCATTGTCTTTGATCAGGCGGTTCAGATGCACGTAGAGGAAATTCAGCCCGGTGGTCGTTCCCCAATGCCCAAGCAGCCGAGGCTTGATATTTTCGAGCTTAAGGGGTGTTTCAAGCAGCGGGTTGTCTTGCAGGTAGATCTGGCCGACCGAAAGGTAGTTCGCGGCGCGCCAGTAAGCCTGCATCTTGTCGAGAAGATCGGGTGACAATGGATTGGACATAGCTGGCTCCAAACATGGTTCGCGATGTTTTGGACAGCGAATACCGGACCCCGGTAACCGCAGGCGCAGATCTCGCCCATCCCGCGAAAGGACAGGAGCGCGCGCTGAGCCGCAAGCGCGCTCCTGGTCGCTGTTAGAAATCGAAGAACTTCTTGCGCAGTCCGTCCTCGTATTCGCCTTTGGCCGCTTTGACGCGGCCGCGAATCTCGTCTTCCGCAAAGTGCGCAGCCTCCCACTGGTCGATTTCCGTGACCGTGTGATTTCCGGAAGCGAGTGCTTCCTCGTGCCGGATCGCGCCGACCCATTCTTCCACGGCTGCCTTGTATTTAAACTGCAACCGGTCGAGTTCTTGCGTGTCTGCTTCCATCTTTTCGTCCTCCTGTGCTTTGCAGTCTATTGGGATGTCGTGAACGACCCAAGACAGGCTCAACGGCGTACTAAAGTGCGCCCGCGGTCCAGGCGATCAGGTCGGTCGCAGCATTTCCGAAGGCGTCATTAAACGCGGCGACCGCCGACGCCGGATCGGGCTTGTCGAGCCGCCTGCGCTGCTGAAACAACCGCGAGGCCACGACCTGTCCGTCCTTGTTCAATATCCTTGCTGAAAATCCGATCTCGGCGGTCAGTTCATTGTCGGTGTTGATCTGAAAGCTTCTGATGTCGACGAGAAGCTGTGGATTTGTTCCCGGCGTGTCGGTCGTTCGAAGCGGCGCGTGAGAGATGTCGTAGTTTTCGAAGCTCTGAATGAGCTTCACCTGCAGCATCTTCGGAATGCTGTCGGCCCATTGTGCGTTCGCGAAACCCGGAAGGTCCTTGTTCGGCGCCAGCAGAAATCGCTGCGTATCGAGCTGAAGAATCGCCGTCGGCGTCGGCATGACAAGCTGCTCGTTGAGCGCTTTTTTTGGTGAAGCGAAGTCCAGGGGAATTTTGAGGTCGTAGATTGTCTTGGGGCTCTCCGGCTCACTGCCTCCGGTCATCTTGACGAGGCCGGCCACGATGGAGTCGAGGCTGCCGGTATTCTTGGCAAGTCCATCGGTAAAGGTCTTCAGATTGGCGATCGTGTTCCTGAGCGGCTCGGCGTTTTCGGCCAGCACGGAATCGACCCGTCCGAGTGCATTGCGGGCGGCCTGCGTCATGCTTTGACCGGCTGCGGGATCGGCGATCAGGATCTTCGTATCGGTCGACCCACCGACCTCCTTGCCGCCCTCCAGGGTGATCACGGGAACACCCGTGAGCCCCTGGAAGTCCAGACCAACCTTTGTGTCGGAATGAACAGGCGTGCCCGAAGCGACGGCGATGGTCGCATCCACCCGCCGCGGGTTGCCGGCGACCAATCCCAGATTGGTAACCTCGCCAACGCGAATACCATTAAACAGCACGGCTGCACCAACCAGCAGTCCCGAGACGGATCCTTCGAACTGGACGTGATGCACCGTCCGCGCGCCGGTACCGGCGGTGTTGTGCAGCCAGTAGACGAATCCAAAGACGGCACCGATGGCCGCCAGGACGAATGCGCCGACGACGATGAAGGGAGCGCGGGTTTCCATTTGTCAGCTCGATTCCGGTTGCAGCATCAGGGAGCGCTTGCCATGGAAGTACGCTTTGACCCATGGGTGACTTGAGCGAAGCAATTCGCTCATCGGGCCGATCGCAACGATCTTGCCGTCCGCGAGTGCGGCGACGCGGTCACAGACCGTTTTCAGGCTGGCAAGATCATGGGTCACCATGAAGACGGTCAGCCCGAGCGTTTCCTGCAGCGTTCTGATCAGATCATCGAAGTCGCCCGCCGCAATGGGATCGAGTCCCGATGTCGGCTCGTCGAGGAAGACGATGGCGGGGTCCAGTGCGAGTGCGCGTGCCAGGGCAACGCGCTTGGTCATTCCGCCCGATAGCTCGGAGGGAAATTTCTGCCCGTCCTCCGGCGTCAACCCGACCATCTCGAGCTTGGCGGTCGCAATTTCGTTCAAGAGTGGTTCGGAAAGGACGATGTTTTCCCGAAGCGGGAACTGAATGTTCTGTAGCGCGGTCAGCGACGAGAACAGCGCGCCCTGCTGGAACAGAATACCCCACGCCGCTGCCGCGTGAGCGTCACGACTGCGGCCGTTGTCGATATCGTTGCCCATAACCTCGATACGGCCGCTGCGCTTTGGTATCAGCCCGATGATGGTCCGCATCAGCACGGATTTACCGCCGCCGGACGCGCCAACCAGACCGAGGATTTCGCCCTTGCGGACGTCGAGCGACAAATGGTCGATCACGATCTGCTGACGGAATCCCACCACGAGATCGCTCACGCGAATGGCAAACGGCTCTGCGGGTTCCTGCATGGTCACATTCCGATCGATGCAAAGAACACGGCGAAAGCGCCGTCGAGGACGATGACGAGAAAGATCGATTTGACGACCGAGATCGTTGTCTGCTTGCCGAGAGATTCCGCGCTTCCCTTCACCCGCATGCCCTCGCTGCTTGCGACGATGCCGATCACCAGTGCCATAAAGGGCGCCTTGATGATTCCGACTTCGAAATGCGTCACAGAAACGGCGTCGTGAAGCCGCGCCAGAAATATCGCCGGGCTCATCCCGCCGTAGAACCACGCCACGAGGCCGCCGCCATACAGGGCGGCCATCGAGCCGATGAAAGCCAGGATCGGAAGGGCCAGGACCAGCGCAACGATGCGCGGAAGTATCAGGACCTCGACCGGATCGAGGCCCATGGTCGACAGCGCGTCGATTTCCTCGCGCATTTTCATTGAGCCGAGTTCGGCGGTGTATGCGCTTCCGGACCGCCCGGCGACCATGATGGCGACGATCAGGACACCAATTTCGCGGAGAACAAGAATTCCGACCAGGTCGACGACGTAAGATTCCGCACCGAACTTGCGAAAATGAAAGATGCCTTGTTGCGCGATGATGGCGCCGATCAGGAATGTCACCAGCGCAATGATCGGTATGGCCCGCCATCCGACCTGGTACAGGTGATAGACCAGCGATTTCAACCGGAGCGAGCGGGGCCTTCGCAGGACGCCGAAACCGGCGGAGCCCAGCGCGCCCAGCATTTGCAGAAAAACGGATAAATCTTCCACCGCGCCGAACGCGGAGCGGCCAATGGTCTCTAATCGTTCAAGGACGGGATTTTGGATCGCCCGGCTGGCGGGCTTGCGGCGGTTAACCTGTCGAATATCCTCAATAAGGCCCTCGTAGCGCGCCGCGACGCCAACGACAGTGGCGGGATGACCGGCCTCGAACGCGCCGCGAATGATTTTTTCAAGTAGCCATGCGCCAAGCGTGTCGAGTTCACGCACACCGGCCATGTCGATCGTCAGTTTCTGGGTTTTTTGGACGTCAGGCGAGACCAGATTGACGAGGCGTTCCAGGATAGCGGCATGAACAGCTGTCCACGATCCGCTTGGACTAAGCACCAACGTTTGATCTCGGGTTGCCTCACCCAGCAGGGGAAACGTATTCAATCCCGATGCCGGTCAAAAGCACACCGTCGGGATGGATATCCACCGGTGACGCATTCCGACAAGGAACGACAGTCGTGTTGGCCGTTCGCTTCACGACATGATTTGGCGTGCTCGAGGCTTCTGTTTGGCACTTGGTCTCCTGTTCTGCGACTCGGAAACGCGCGCCAATGCCGCGCCGTAGCGCGATCAGGTGACAGACTATCGATTTGCGCGGATGTGGTGCGCCGGTCTCTGTGACCGGCGCTAGAGGTCATGGATAAGCAGCGAAGGAGGATTGTGTTCCCGCCGCGGGAATATTGAAATCGGCCGTCGGCGCAATCGACTGCGCTGCGGCGAAGTAAGATGTTGTAGTTTCAAGGTTTCATGGTGAGCGCGGAGGGACTCGAACCCTCGACCCCATGATTAAAAGTCACGTGCTCTACCACCTGAGCTACGCGCTCACTCGCCGCGCTGTGTAGGGGGCGGACCCCCCTGGGTCAATAGCACCTGTGCGGCAAAACCGCCGATCCGGTGGGCTGAATTCCCTTTGTACCGCTGGCGGTTAGCCCGGTCTCTTCAGGCCGGGACCGCCAATCCGTCCACCGTCAGTTCGCTTCCTGGCGAATCTCCGAGGCCACTGGCTGCGAGGGGGCGGCGACCGTCGGCAGGCGGACCGGGCGGATGCCGATCAGTTCCGCCGTTCGCACCGCGCTGTTACGCCAGAAGGCAAAGGAATTGGTGCGGGAGTTTTCCAGCAGCGCGATTGCGACCGCCGCCAGGAACGGCAGGCTTTGCAGCACCAGCACGCCCGCGAAGATGTAGATTTCGCGCACCTGCTTGTAGCCGTTGGTCACCACCAGCACGGTGGCGCCGATCAGTAGCAGCACGCCGATCACGGCTTCCCAGAACGCCTGGAATTCGATCGACATTCGCGACAGGCCGCCCTTGGAGGTGCGGGCGAAAGCGAGGTGTTCGGTGATCAGGCCCTGCGCCACCGCGCGCGACACCGTCCACTGCACGCTCATCGCCGCGATCATGGCGCCCAGCATCTGGCCGGCCTTGATGTTCACCCGCAGCCGATAGAGCGCGATGAAGTGCGTCAGCGAGACGATGAAGGAGGCGATGATCGGCAGCGTCAAAATCCTGTCGGGAATGGAGATGTCGGCAAACGCCACGATCGGCACCCAGATCAGGTTGAGGATCGCCACCACCACGCCGAGGCTTTCGGCCCCTAACCAGTTCAGCCAGCCCAGCGAGAACTCGCGGCGCTGGTCCGGCGACAGCCGGCTGCCGCCGGGCAGGAAGCGCCGCCAATGCTTCTTGACGATCTGGAAGCCGCCATAGGCCCAGCGGTGACGCTGCTTCTTGAACGCCTCATAGGTGTCGGGCAAGAGGCCCTCGCCATAGCGGACGTTGGTGTAATGCGTCAGCCAGCCCTGCTGCTGGATGGTCAGGCCGAGATCGGTGTCCTCGCAGATAGTGTCGCTCGACCAGCCGCCGGCCATGTCCATCGCGCTGCGGCGGATCAGGCACATCGTGCCGTGCACGATGATGGCGTTGAACTCGTTGCGCTGGACCATGCCGATGTCGAAGAAACCGGCATACTCGCCGTTCATGATGTAGTGCATCAGCGACAGGTCGCCGTCGCGGTGTTCCTGCGGCGCCTGCACGAGCCCGACGCGCGGGTCGGCGAACACAGGCACCAGGTCCTTCAGCCAGTCCGGATGCACGACATAGTCGGCGTCGATAATGCCGATGATCTCGGCGTCAACGGCGGTGCGGTCCATCGCAATCCGCAGCGCGCCGGCCTTGAAACCCTTGACCTTCTCGGCGTTGATGAACACGAAGCGTTCGCCGAGCGCGCGGCAGTGGTCCTGGATCGGACGCCAGAACTCGGGATCGGGCGTGTTGTTGATGATGCAGACGCATTCGAAATTGGGATAGTCGAGCTTTGAGACCGCATCGAGCGTCTGCTTCAGCATCTCGACCGGCTCGAAATAAGCCGGGATGTGGATCGACACCTTCGGGAAGGTGACGCCTTCGCCGATCGTGGCCGGCGCCAGGGTCGCGGTCTTGGTGATCAGCCGGCGCGGGCCGACACCAAACGCGACGGCGGCGATCTCGTCGATCCGCGCCATCGCGATCAGGACCAGCGGCACCAGCAGGATCAGGCCGAGCGTCAGCGCGAAGGCCGAACCGAACACGAAGTAGTGCCCGGACCAGAACGCGAAGACGGTAGCGGCCCAGGCGCCGACGCCGTTGGCCGCCGCCGACAGCACGAAGGCCTGCATCGGGGTCGGCTGTTCCAGCCGCAGGATCGGCAGCGACATCAGGATGCCGACCAGCAGCGCGATGGTCGCGAGCTTCCAGTAGTTCTCGTTGACGATCGGGCCGGTCCACGAAAACTTCGCGTCGCCCGAGTTGTCAAGAATGCCCCAATAGGGACCGACGCCGCCCTCGAACGATTTCCAGGGCCGGTCCATGCCTTCGACAATGTTGTATTCCATGCCCATCGCTTCGGCGCGGGCGACGAAATTGCGCAGCACCGACGCCTGCTCGAATTGGCCGGGCTCGGCGTTCTTCAGGTTATAGCCGGCGCTGGGCCAGCCGAATTCGGCGATCACGATCCGCTTGCCGGGAAATTTCTCGCGCAGCAGGCCGTAGAGATAGACCGCCTGATCCACCGCTTGCTTGTCCGTAAAGTATTCCCAATAGGGCAAGATGTGCGCGGCGATGAAATCGACCGACGAGGCCAGTTCCGGATTGTCGCGCCAGCTATTCCAGATTTCGCCCGTGGTGACGGGAACGCTGACTGACTTCTTGACCCGCTTGATCAGCTCGATCAGGTCTTCGACCTTCTGATCGGCGCGGTAGATCGTCTCGTTGCCGACCACGATGCCGTTGACGTTGCTGTTGCGCTTGGCGAGCGCGATCGCGGATTCGATTTGCGCCAGGTTCGCGTCGTCATTCTTGCTGATCCAGGCGCCCACCATGACCTTCATGCCGAACTCGGCCGCGATCGCCGGCACCAGTTCGTTACCTTCGGTCGAGGAGTAGGAGCGGATCGCCCGGGTCACGGTGGAGAGCCGCTTCAGGTCGGCGCGAATCCGCGCAGGGTCGACCGTGGGGTCGACGACGTGGCCGGGTTCGAACGGGGTGTAGGAGACGCTGGGCAGGATGCCCTTGAAGTCGGGGGCCGCCTGTTTTTCCTGGAACAGGCCCCACAGCGCAGCATGGGCTGCGGTCACAAACAGCAGAACGGCAACGACAGCGCGCATCGGCGGCTAAACCATACGGGGCTTGCGAGGGGGAAAGCGAACCCGTCCCCAAGGTTCGACCGACACGGCGGTACTATCAGGATAATCCTGTCGCGCCGATTAACAACTGATATGACGGCGTGGCGTTTTAAGGGCGCGGCAATTTGAACCATCGAACAATATCGACAGTTCCTAGTCGCGCCGGATCATCAGGCGGATTGTTACTTGGCCGGGGCCGCGGGAGTGGGTGTCGGAGCCGGCGTGGGGGCGGGCGCAGGAGCGGTGTTCCCGGCGGTCGCGGGCGCTGCCGGCGCCGGGCTGGCCGCGACAGCGGCCTGGGGCTGCGCGCCCGGATTGATCCAGCAGGCATGGATCCGGCTGGACAGGGTTTCGGCCACCTTGGGATCGATCTGGCCGCCAAAGCGGGTCAGGCAGCGGAACGCGGCCTGGACGTGGCCGCCGGGGCAGCCGAACCGGTCGTAGAGGTCGAGGTGCCGGAACGCGGTATCGAGGTCGTCGCGCCACATCAGGCTGACCACCCGGCGGCCGAGCCAGACGCATTCGGGATTGCCGGCCGGGCCGTTGATGGCGGTCTGCGCCTCGACGAATTCGTCGGTCTTGCGCTGGTTGTCCTTGGCGGCGTCGGCGGCATTGGCCGCCGGGGGTTTACCTTGATCCTGGGCGGGCTGGCCGCTCTGGGCGAATACGGCGCCCGATCCAATTAAGAATACAAGGCCGGCAGCGGCGAGGTGACGCACAACCGACTTTCCTGGATCAAGCACCCGACGCATACAATCCCCGATATTTTCCGTGTGACAGCTGGTGTGTTGCCGTCCAAATGGGTCCCCAATGCGGCGGAGACTCCTGACGATTCCCATGCCGGTTATTTGGGATTTTGTCCAGCAAACTCACAACTTTATCGCGTCGTGGTAAAATCGCCGCAGGGGAGACGCGCAAATCCCGGTATCGTGTATCTTGCAAATCCCCTAGTCGATCTCTTGGCAGATCGCCGGTGAACCGCTAAGCGACAGGCCCCGCCCGGAGGATGGAACCGATTTCTCTTCGCACGCCGCTGGCGCTTCTCGTTTTATCCCTTGGAATGATTGCGGCCCTGTGGTGGTGGGTAGCCACGCCGATCACGCTGGCGCGCGCGCCGATCGATCCCAATGCCAAGCTGCAATGTGTGTCCTACGCGCCGTTCCGCGATGCGCAGACGCCGCTGGTTCCGACCACCCATATCGCGCCGGAACAGATCGCGCAGGATCTGGCGCAGCTCGCCGGGATCACCGACTGCGTCCGCACCTATTCGATCGAGAACGGGCTCGACCAGGTTCCGGCGCAGGCCGCCAAGGTCGGGCTGAAGGTCATCCAGGGCATCTGGCTCTCCAGCAACAGGCTGAAGAACCTGACCCAGATTGCGACCGCCGTCAGTCTCACCAAGCAATATCCCGGCGTCATTACCGCGCTGGTGGTCGGCAACGAGGTGCTGCTGCGCGGCGAGATGACGACGGCCGATCTCGCCGCCAACATCCGCAGCGTCAAGGCGCAGGTCACCGTGCCGGTGACCTATGCCGACGTCTGGGAATTCTGGCTGCGCAACCGCGAGGTCTATGAAGCGGTCGACTTCGTCACCATTCACATCCTGCCGTATTGGGAAGACATGCCGGTGCGGGCGAAGTTCGCCGCCAGCCATGTCGACGAGATCCGCAAGCGGATGGCGGTGGCGTTTCCGGGCAAGGAGATCCTGATCGGCGAGACCGGCTGGCCCAGCGCCGGGCGGATGCGCGAGGGCGCGCTGCCGTCGCGCACCAACCAGGCCCGCGTGGTCTCCGATATTCTCGCCCTCGCCAAGCGGGAAGGTTTTCGCGTCAACCTGATCGAGGCCTACGACCAGCCGTGGAAGCGCCAGCTCGAAGGCACCGTCGGCGGCTATTGGGGCCTGTTCGATGCGGTCAAGCGCGCGGTGAAATATCCGCCGGGCGAGTTCATCAGCAACTATCCGCTGTGGAAGTGGCAGATGGGTTCGGGGATGGCGCTGAGCTTCATCGTGTTCCTGGCGGGATGGCTGACCGTGCGGCGGCGGCCGTGGCAGCCGCGGCTGATCACCTGGGTCACAGTCGCGATCTCGGCGACGGCATCAGGCATGCTGCTCGGGATCGCCGCCGACAAGATGTTCTATGAAAGCTACGGCATCGGCGGGTGGCTGCAAAACGGGGCGCTGCTGGCCGCGGGCGTTCTCGCGCCGATTCTTTGCGCCTGCGCCACCATGTATGGACGGCCGCTGCCGACGTTCCTCGAACTGCTCGGGCCAGCCGGCTACCGCACCGGATTGAAACTGACGGTGCCCCTGACACTCACGCTGATCGTGACGGCACTGATTGCGGCCGAGACTGCGCTCGGCTTCGCCTTCGACCCCCGCTACAAGGATTTTCCGTTTGCATCGCTGACCATGGCGGTGGTGTCGTTCGCCGGGCTGATGGTGGTGAACCGGCCGCTGGAGGGCGTGCGCCCGATCGCCGAAACCGCCTTTGCCGGCGTGCTGGTCGCATGCGCGATCTTCATGGGATTGAACGAAGGCGGCCAGAACTGGCAGTCGCTGTGGACTTGCGCGGTCTATCTCGGCCTGGCGCTTACGCTGTGGCGGGCGCGGGCCGTGCAAATCCCAAAATAAGCAGCCCGATCGCAAGGCCCGACAGCGCGATATTGTAGAGCACGATGCCGAGGCCGGCTGCGATCAGTCCGCCGGTCAACAGCACGATCGACGGCCGCATCACATGCAGCGTCGCAATGACCAGCGCGACGATGCCGAACACCGAATTCTTGAACAGCACCGTCGCCAGCGAGCGCGCCTTGCACAGCATGGTCTGCAGCCCGGCGTCGCAGGCCAGCGCCGTGGTGGAGAGTTCGACCGCGAGATAGCGCAGATACAGCGCGTAACCGACGGTGACGAAGCCGATCACCAACAGAAATTGCACCTGATAGGGCGTCAGCCGGAACGGAGTTTTTTTCATCGCGGGACTATGCTCGGGAATGCGCCTGCGGACAAGCGGGGCCTGGCCTCGGTAGCGTCAAAAACAGGTGAGGGATTGGCCGTAACGCGTTGTCGGGGAATATATTATTCCGACTTCTTGCGGCCGAACATGGACGAGATCGAGGATGCAATCGACGACGTCGTTTCCGGCTTCTTCGGCTCCTCGGCGGGCGCGGCTGCCGCAGGTGCCGCAGCGCGCTTCGAGGATCCGCGCCGGCTGCGGTTCGCAGGCTTGGAGGGAGTTGCCGGTTCCGGTGTCGCT
Organism: Afipia sp. GAS231; assembly: GCF_900103365.1. NCBI lineage: Bacteria > Pseudomonadati > Pseudomonadota > Alphaproteobacteria > Hyphomicrobiales > Nitrobacteraceae > Afipia > Afipia sp. GAS231. The sequence continues at coordinate 90,079 of NZ_LT629703.1, read as the reverse complement.
TCGTCCGCGTTCATTGTCAGGCGCTGGCCTTCGAACACGGTGGTTTCGCAGCTTCGTTTGTTTTCCGTCATGGTCGCGCAAATCTTGGCCGCGGCGCCGGCGTCGTTCAACGGGCCTGCGACCAGATGCAACTGCATGCCGGAGCCGTTGGCGCTTTCCTTGATCTTGATCATCGGGCGCAACGCCTGCAGCGGCGCATTCGACCGCGACTTCAACAGCCCGCGCCACAGCGCGCGCAGGCCGTTGACCGAATTGGCGGTGCCGAGATCGACCCCGAACTCGGTCCGCTGCAAAGCGACTTTCGGCGCGGTGGCTTCATCGGCTTCTTCATCGCTGACCGGCGGCGTTGAGGCCACCACTTCCGGGATCGGGCTCGCGACCACGGCGCTGACGGGCTTGCCCGGCTCGATCAGTTTTGTGGCGGAGGGATCGGGCGGGGCCATGAACGATTTGGCGGCCACCAGCGGTGTCGCCGGTGTCGCGGCAGGGGTCTTGGCGGCATCGGCTTTGGCTACATCAGCCTTGGTAATGTCAGTCTTGGCAATGTCAGCTTTGACGGCATCCGCCTTGGGCGCGTCGCTCTTGGTGGATTCCTTGGCCGGCTCAAGCTTGGCGACGTCGGATTTGGCGGCATCGGATTTGGCGGCTTCGACCTTCTCCACCTTGCCCGGCTCGGTTTTCGGAGGGTCCTTGGCAACCGACGAGATCGTGGCAGGGCTCGGCTCCGGGCCTGTCGCCTTTGTCGCCGACTTTTCGATCGCGGGGGCGGCGGTCGCGACCGGCGCCACGACCGGGGCAGGCGCCTGGGCGGCGGATGGTTCGATGGTTGGAAGCACAGGGGGCGACACGGCCGCATTGGGCGGAAGCTGCCGGATGAACGAGCCGGTGACCGAATCCAGCCCCTGTTCCAGGCTGGTGACGCGGGTATAGAGCCGGTCGCGATCGCCGTTCAGCGTATCGACCGCGCTGGCGAGACGGCGCGTCTCGCTCTGGTTTTCCCGGGCTGCCATCTGGATCTGCTGCGCCTGCCGCGACAGTTCGGCGGCCGCCATCTGCTCGCGCTTCAAGCCGAGCGAGGACTGGTTGGCCATCACGGCGACCACCACGGCCGCGACCGCGCCGACGCCCCACGAGCCGATCCGCCACAGCGCGCGGCGGTCGAGGTCGTCTTCCTCGGCCAACAAACCGCTCAGCAAACCGCCGGTGTTGTCGGTATCGAAGTCCCCAGCGCGATGGTCTGAATCCCTGGCCAAGCGTTCCTGGCCCTCCCTCAGGCCTGCCGAATCATCGGCAAACATTAACAGGAAATGCGCCGTGTTCCTGAATCCGGAGCTTTGCGGACCTGCGAATCGGTTTGATCTGCCACGGAAAACAATTAAAGAGGCCCCGCAATAAAGACCTGCGCTATCCGGTGTGTTCGTTGAGGATCCAAATGACGGCTCGTTCCAGCCTGACAGTCGTGCTTGCGGCCGGTGAGGGCACGCGCATGCGATCGGCGCTGCCGAAGGTGCTGCATCCCATCGCCTCCCAGTCGCTGCTGGCCCATGTGCTGGATGCGGCCCCGCATGGCGCGGGGGCAGCACTTGCGGTCGTGGTCGGGCCGAACCACCAGGCGGTCTCCGACGAAGTCGCCCGCATCCGCCCGGATGCGGCGACGTTCATTCAGGCCGAGCGCCTCGGCACCGCGCATGCGGTGCTGGCGGCCCGCGAGGCGATTGCGCGCGGCGCCGACGATCTCTTGATTGCGTTCGGCGACACACCTTTGATCTCGGCCGAGACCTTTGCGCGGATGCGCGCGCCGCTCGCCAAGGGCGCGGCGCTGACCGTGCTCGGCTTCCGCGCCGCCGACCCGACCGGCTATGGCCGCCTGCTGCTCGAAGGCGACCACCTGGTCGCGATCCGCGAACATGACGACGCTACGCCGGAGGAACGCAAGGTGACGCTGTGCAACGCCGGCGTGATGGCGTTCGACGGCCGCCTGGCGCTCGAAATTATCGACAAGATCGGCAATGCCAACAGCAAGCGCGAATACTATCTTGTGGATGCCGTCGCCATCGTCAGGGAAATGGGACTGGAGGCCGTCGTGATCGAAACCAGCGAAGACGAAGTGCGCGGGATCAACAACAAGGCACAGCTCGCCGAGGCGGAAGCGGTGATGCAGGCGCGGCTGCGCCAGGCCGCCCTCGATGCCGGCGTGACGCTGATTGCGCCGGAGACGGTGTTTCTCTCAGCCGACACAACGTTCGGCAGCGACGTCACCATCGAGCCGTTCGTGGTGATTGGCCCCGGCGTCTCGATCGGCGACGGCACCGTGGTCCATTCCTTCACCCACATCGTGCAGTCCTCGATCGGCAAGAACGTGCAGCTCGGTCCCTATGCGCGGATGCGGCCGGGGACGACGATGGGCGACGGCTCCAAGCTCGGCAATTTCGTCGAGACCAAAGCGGCGACGATCGAGGCCGGCGCCAAGGTCAATCACCTGTCCTATGTCGGCGACGCCCATGTCGGCGCCAAGGCCAACCTCGGCGCCGGCACCATCACCTGCAACTATGACGGCTTTACCAAAAACAAGACCATCATCGGCGCCGGCGCCTTCATCGGCACCAACACCTCGCTGGTGGCGCCGGTGAAGATCGGCATCGGCGCCTATATCGGCTCCGGCTCCGTCATCACCCGCGATGTGCCTGACGATGCGATGGCGGTCGAGCGCAGCCCGCAGAGCATCCGCGAAGGCGGCGCGACGCGGTATCGCGAATTGAAGACCAAGGGCAGGAAGCCGAAGGAAGGCTAGGACATCGCAAGCCAGAGGGGTCCCGGCGTCAGTGGCCGGGATGGATGGCGTCGTTGAGATAGATGCAGGCGAGGATGGCAAAGACGTAGGCCTGCAGGAAGGCGACCAGCAGTTCGAGCGCGGTGAGTGCGACGGTGAGCCCCAGCGGCAGCACGCCGCCGACCCAGCCGATGGCGCCGAATGCGACGCCGAGCATCGCGACAAAGCCCGCGAACACTTTCAGCGCGATGTGGCCGGCCAGCATGTTGGCGAACAGGCGCAGGCTGTGCGAGACCGGCTTCACAAAGAAGAACGACAGGATTTCAATGAACACCACCAGCGGCAGGATGTAGACCGGAACGCCCGACGGTACGAAGATCTTGAAGAATTTCAGGCCGTTCCTGTAGAGGCCGTAAATCAGCACCGTGCACCACACCAGGAGCGCCAGCGCCGCCGTGACGATGATGTGGCTCGAAACCGTGAACGCGTAAGGGATGATCCCGACCAGGTTCGAAACGCAGATGAACATGAACAGCGAGAAGATCAGCGGGAAAAACCACATGCCCTCGGCGCCGGCGTTGCCGCGGATCATGCTGGCGACAAACTCGTAGGTGAGTTCGGCGATCGACTGCAAACGTCCGGGCACCAGCCGCCGTCCCGCCACGCCGCCGATCATCAGGATCGAAATCAGCGCCACCGTCAGAAACATGTAGAGCGACGAGTTGGTAAAGGCGATCGTCTGATGGCCGATATGTCCGATCGTGAAAAGCGGCTCAATCTTGAACTGATGGATCGGGTCGATGGCCATTCGCGGCTCGGACTCTCGCTTTCAGGAAACCAAAGCTTATCTCCAGGCGCCGGAAACACAACCCGTGGTCGACCATTGGTCCGCGCCCCCGTTGTTCGCCGCTCGGCGACACCAGCGGCGCCGATTTATTCACGCGACCTTGCCGCGCGCCTTGTTGGCGGCGGACCATCGACGCTCGATGTCTTTCACCGCCTGCTTCATATCAGGCAGATATCTGCCGGCGGCGACTTCTGGTGTCATCGAAGAGGAAAAGAAGATCAGGTTGAGGCTGCCGAGCACGGGACCTCCGACTTGTATCGGTAGCGCGATGGCGCTGATGCCCGCCTCGGACCCGCCGACCGAGGACGCGTAGCCATCGTTCCTGGTCTGCGAGACGATGCTTTCGATGAAGCGGCGATCCCCTGCCAGGGGCGCGTCTTCCTCGACGAGAGAGGCCATCGTCTCCAGCATCTCCCGGCGCAGCGAAGGCTGCGATGCCGCGAGGATGGCGCGCCCCATGGCGCTGCGGACCAGCGAGCGCCTGCGGCCCACCATCGAGCGGTGAATCGACAAGGGACTGAAAGGATGGGTGCTCTCACGGATCAGCACCGATCCGAGTTCGAACACCCCGAAGTCGCTCGGCCATGACACCTTGTCGAGCAGGCCGAACATCGCCGGCAGCGCGGCCTGGCTTGACAGGTCGCGGGACGAGACACCCTCGCTCAGCGTGCGCACCTGCGCCGTCAGGCCGAACAAGGCGTTGGTTTCGTCGAAGGTCACATAGCCGTCGGCGCGTAGTGTATCGAGCAAACGATAGCAGGTCGTCCGGTTGAGACCGGTTCGCCTGGCGAGTTGCACGACGTTCGATGGACCGCTCGCATTGAGCTCGCCGATCAGCGCCAGCCCTCGGGATAGTGCCCTGACGTTGCGATGCATGGCCCGTCCAGATTTGTTCGCACTGCGAACATTTCACAGACTTCGTTGGAAACCAAGCCGGAAGCGCGGCAATCCCTTCCGGCACGTTCAAAAAGGACGGCCAAAAAAACGGCAACGGGAGGAAACCATGGCCCATTCGAGCTTTCATGTGCCTGCGGCGATCTGGCTGGCCCTCGCGATGTCGGCGGCGCCGGCCGCGGCCCAAACCGCAAACCTCAGCGGCGGCAAGGTAAAGGTCGGCGTTCTGACCGACATCGCCGGACCGACGGCGTTGGCCAACGGCAAAGGCTCGGTGATCGCGGCCGAAATGGCTGCCGAGGATTTTGGCGCCGGCCTCAACGTCGAAGTCATTTCGGCCGATCACAGCGGCAAGCCCGATACCGGATCGCAGATCGCCGCGCGGTGGTTCGACGTCGAAGGTGTCGACGCGATCGCCGACATGCAGGGCTCACCGATCGGTTTTGCCGTGCAGAACCTGGCGGTTCAGAAGAGCAAGATCATGTTGCTGTCGGGCTCGACCTCGTCCGACTTCAACGGCAAGGCCTGCTCGCCGCTGACCGTTCAGTGGACGGTCGATACCTACAACCTGGCGAAGGGCGCGGCCAAAGCCGTGATCGAGGCCGGCGGCACCAGGTGGTATTTCCTGACGGTTGACCAAGCCTACGGCCACGCGCTGTCGCGGGACACGTCGGAGCAGGTCAAGCTCAATGGCGGGCAGGTGGTCGGCAACTCCGTGTTTCCGCCGAACACCTCCGACTTCGCATCGTTCCTGCTGACGGCCTCCAATGCCGGCGCCAATGTCATCGCCATCGCGGCGTCAAGCGGCGATACCGTGACCGCACTGAAGCAGGCCGACGAATTCGGGCTGAGCGCGAAAGCCAAGGTCGTGCCCTTGCAGTCGGTGCTGACGGACATGCGCGCGGTCGGGCTGAAGATCGCGCACGACGCCTACGAGGTGTCGCCGTTCTACTGGGACCGCACTCCGGAGACGCGCGCCTGGGCGGAGCGCTTTTACGCGAAGGCGAAGATCATGCCGACCAGCTTTCATGCCGGCGTCTATTCGTCGGTCGCGCACTATCTCAAGGCGGTGAAAGCGGTGGGCACCGATGAGGCGCCGACCGTGATGAAACAGATGGAGAAGGAGCGGGTCCACGACTTCTTCGCCGCCGACGGCTACATCCGTGCCGACCGCAAGATGATCCACGACATGTACCTGCTGCAGGTCAAGAAGCCCGGTGAGAACAAGGGCGATTGGGATCTCTACAACGTCGTGCAGACGTTACCGGGAGAGTCAGTCAACCGGCCGCTTTCCGAGAGCGCGTGTTCATTGGTCAAGAAATAACCGCGAGGAAACAGCTCATGTCAGTCGCTATCGTCTGCGCGTCCCATACGCCCCTGATGTACCGGGGACCGGCCAGCAACGAAACCGAGCAGCGCGTTCGAACCGCGTTCGAGCAGCTCGGCGCCTTCGTCAAGGCGTTCGAGCCCGACTACGTCATCCAGTTCGCGCCCGACCACTTCAACGGCTTCTTCTACGATCTGATGCCCTCGTTCTGCGTCGGTGCGGGCGCGGTGTCGCTCGGCGACTGGGGAGGCGGCACCGGTCCGCTCGACGTTCCCGAACAGACGGCGCTGGCGCTGGTCGATCACGTACGCTCGGAGGATTTCGACGTCGCGGTATCGTACCGCATGCCGGTCGACCATGGTTTTGTTCAGATGTGGGAAGCGGTCTTGGGTGATTTCAAATCCGTACCCATCTTGCCGATCTTCGTGAACGCCGCCGCACCGCCCATTCCGACCTACCGGCGTGCCCGGCAACTCGGCGAATCCGTCGGCCGCTTCGCGACAAAGTCGGGAAAGCGCGTGCTGTTCGCAGCCTCCGGCGGCCTGTCGCACGACCCGCCGCTGCCATCGATCAAGGACGCGCCGCCGGAGGTTCGCGAGCGCCTCATCAACGGACGCCATCCGTCCCCGGAGGCCAAGCAGGCGCGCGAAAAACGTGTGCTCGAGGCGGCTGCTCTCGCCGAAGCCGGCAAGGGACCTTGCAAGCCGCTCAATCCCAAATGGGATGAAGAGATCATGGAGATCCTGCGCAGCGGCCAGATCTGGCGGGCGGATGCGCTTGATACCGATCACGTGCGCGAGACGGCCGGCCGCGGCGCCAACGAGGTCCTCGCCTGGGTCTCGGCCTTCGCCGCGCTCGGGGCGGGCGGCAAGTTCACCATGGAGCAGGAATTCTACGAAGCCATTCCTGGCTGGATCACCGGCATGGCCATGATGGCCGCCAGCCAGGTCGACACCTCGCACTAACGCTCATTCCGCGCTAAGTCGGTGAGCAACCGCAGAGGCACACATGGCATACGAAACCGACGTGCTGATCATCGGGGCCGGCCCGACCGGTTCGACCACGGCGCTGGCGCTGGCGAATTCAGGCGTGCGCTGTCACATCGTGTCGCGCGGCAACTGGATGGCCGACAGCCCGCGCGCGCACATCACCAACCAGCGCGCCAACGAGGTGTTTCGCGACCTTGGTATCTCGGAGGACGTCGCGCGTTACGCGAGCCCGTGGGAGCTGATGGGCGACACGACCTTCTCGACCAGTCTCGCCGGCCCTGAGCTGATCCGGATGCGGACGTGGGGGACCGGCGACGACCGGCGCGGCGACTACCTCCGTGCCAGCCCGTGCGGCATGGTCGATATCATCCAGCCGCTGCTCGAACCCATTCTGTTTCAAAAGGCGGCCGAGAAAGGGGCGACGTTCGCGTTCAACACCGAATACGTCAGTCACGTGCAGGATGCAGATGGTGTCACCGCTGTCTTGCGCGATCGCCTCGACAAACGCGAATACCCGGTTCGGGCGCGCTACATGGTCGGCGCCGATGGCGCACGATCCTCGGTGGTCGAGCATCTCGACCTTCCCATCGAAGGCCGCATGGCGCGCGCGGGCACGGTCTACACCATCTTCAACGCCGATCTCTCCCGCTACAGCCAGCATCGTCCCAGCATCCTGAACTGGATCGTGACGCCAGACGCGAGTTTTGGCGAGATCGGCATGGGCCTGCTCCGCGCCATCAGGCCGTGGACGCAATGGATCGCCGGCTGGGGTTTCGACATCAATAAGGGCGAGCCTGATCTCTCCGAACACAACGTCCGCGAAAAGATCAAAATCTTGATCGGCGATCCCGCGATCGAACCGGATATCGTGCGGACCTCGGTCTGGTACATCAACCAGGCCTACGCGACGCAATATTCGAAAGGACGGGTATTCTGCGGCGGCGATGCCGTCCATCGCCATCCGCCGTCGAGCGGTCTGGGCAATAACACCTGCGTGCAGGACGGCCACAACCTCGGTTGGAAGCTGGCCTACGCCGTCAAGGGCTGGGCCGGCCCAAAACTGCTGGAGAGCTTTTCGCAGGAGCGGTCGCCGGTCGGAAAACAGGTCGTGCAGCGCGCCAACCAGTCGCGGCTCGACTACGCGCCGTTGAACGCCTGCTTCCGGGTTCAGGGTGCCGAAAATCCGGTAGCCGCAGGCATCGCACGCTTCCGCGATCCCGGTCCCGAAGGCGTTGCCGTCCGCAAGGCGGTTCAGACGGCGCTCGACCTCAAGCAGACCGAGTTCAACGCGCAGGGCGTCGAGATGAACCAGCGCTACCAATCCGCAGCCGTCATTGCGGACGAAGGAGCCGAGCCCGAGGTCTGGCGGCGCGACCGCGATCTCCACCATCAGCCGACCACGCGACCGGGCGCCAAGATCCCGCACGCCTGGCTGGTCGGTTCGGACGGCAGGCGCATCTCAACATTGGACGTGACCGGGAAGGGCCTCTTCACCGTCGTGACCGGTCTCGCCGGAACCGCGTGGAGCGAGGCCGTGCGCCGGCTCGACCTTCCGTTCCTGCGCCCCGTTGTGACCGGTTCGCCCGACGCGCAGGATTTGTACTGGGAGTGGCAACGGCTGCGCGAGATCGAGGAGGCCGGCGCCCTGCTGGTGCGGCCGGACGGCGTGGTGGCGTGGCGGGACAGGGAAGGGGCGGCGGACGTCGGGGAGGCTGAGGAGAGATTGAGCGCAGCGCTGTGTGCGGTTCTCGATCTGCCGAACCTCGCCACGGTTCCGCGGGAGAAGCAGGCCGAACCGTCGAAGCCGAGCGGCGCGCCGCTGTTTGCGTGACAGAACCGATTTGCCCGTCGGGCAGATCACTGAATTGCAGTCATCTGTCGCATGCGACGCCCATGTCAGCGCCAAGGCCTTTAAGCAATCAACGTCTGAAGCTGCACCGCCTGTTCCCGGTTCTGAACGGCTACGGCGGTGTGCGTATACAGGGCGTTCGACTGAAGGGTAGCGAGTCGGTCGAGGAGGCTACTCCCCTTAACGACGTGAAGCCCCATTCCGTCGTTGGATGGGTAAATACCCAGGACGACGTCATAAGCCGCGACAACATCTCTCAATGCGGCGGCTGGGTCTCTGGAACTTTCAATGAATGCGCGAACGTCCGCTGCGAGGTCACGCAGTTCGTCAAAATTGTCCACGGGGTACTCCAACGCAACTAACTGTCGGAATCTGAAGGGATAAGATTACCGAACTATCAACAAATGGCTTTGGTCGTAGCTCGCGCCCGAGCCTCTAAATAAAATTCGCGTTTGGGACGCATCTCGTGTCGGGACTGCGGGTCATGATGATGCCACGATCGCTTGTCGTGTCTGGCAGGCTGGGTTGACCGTCGCGGCCCTCATCTCCGCAACAATCATTTGCGCGCTGTGCGGCGTGCGGGTCTAGTGCAGGCCGGCCTGCATCTACTGCTTCGGCCTTCGACGCAAGCGCAATTGCCGGCGCACGACTGCGACAAATCAACCCGACGGGCAAATCACCAAAAGTCTGTCCAGCCCTTCGCGGAAAAATATTCCGCTGGCCCCGTCGGGCAAATCAGATCTAGGACTCCCGCCATCCTGTCCCACCAGAGCAACTGTGCTGAAGTAAACCGGCGATCGGCCGGGCCTCAAGGCTGGCGCGGGGCGCGCCCCGCCTTCGGCGGCTTACGGCCTTGACCCCGTCCGCTCTCCGGTCTGTTGGCTTGGCATGCGCTCGGTCATCGACCGAGCGCGGTGAGGTGCGCTCGCTCAGTTCAGTGCGTAACGGCTGGGATCCCATTTCTGCCGTCGTGCGATCATGATGTTGAGGATGACGATGAGCTTGCGCATGCAGGCGACAAGCACCACTTTCGGCTTCTTTCCCTTGGCAATCAGGCGGTCGTAGAAGGCCTTGAGCACCGGGTTGTTCTGCGTGGCTGCGCCGAGGCAGGGCATGTAGATGGCGTTGCGGACCCAGCGGCGGCCACCCTTGATATGACGCTCACCGCGCCGATGGCCGCTATCGTCGTCGTACGGGGCGGCGCCTAATAACGCACCGGCGATCTTGTTGCTCACCTGCCCAAGCTCCGGCATCCCCGCAATGAGGTTGGCGGAGGTCGTTTCGGCGAGGCCCGGCACGCTCTCGATGATCTCGGCACGCTCGGCAAGGTGTGGCGAGGCCTTGATCTTGGCCGCAATTGCCGCCTCGAGCTTGGCAATTTCACTGACCAGATTCTTCAAGACGCGGGCATGCGTTTTCTGAACCAGTCCTGGTGCAGCATGCTCGTTTTGGCTTTGCAAGCGCGTCTTGAGATCACCCAGACCGATGCGCGCTTTCACCAGCGCCAGCAACTCCTCGCGTGCGGCATCGTGGGTCTGGCTCGGCGCCTCGGTAAATATCTCGGCGAACCAGGCGATCATCTCCGCGTCGATCACATCGTTCTTTGCCAGCCGGCCGGCCGATAGCGCGAAGCTGCGGACGCGTTTGGGGTCGACGATCCGCACCTCGACACCGGCCTGGCGCAGTAGCTTGGCCCAGTCACGCTCGTAACCGCCGCTCGCCTCCATCACAGCCCTGGTTGCCTTGTACTTGCGAAGCCAGGCCACCAGCTTGCGGTGGCCTTGTCCCGTGTTCGGACAGACCTGACGCAATGACAGCGAGCGAATGCACGCATCGACCTTGTCCTTTGCCACATCGATGCCCACGACAATGCGATCATCTTGTGCCACCATCCACTCCCTTCCTTGCTCGGTACGGGCTCGAAGCCCTTGCAACTGTTCGGGTTGAGGAAGACGCCGGAGCTGTCCCTCGCTCTGGTACAGGCTCTGTCGCCTTTGGGGCGTACGGGCTCAGTTCCAGCAACGGGCGGTTGGTCCGCAACCGCCCGTTCGCTCATTCTGCCAAATTTTTGGGACACAAGGGGCGTCGGCCGTCGTCGCAAACGCGGGGCAGGGAGCGGTGGACGCGATGGTGCGAAAGACGAGCGCATCCGTTGCGTACGGTGAAATCGTTTGGGTCCGACGCCCCGATGCAGGCGTCAAGCTGGCAGATGCGAAAGCAGACCGCTGGCGATGGTGTCACAAAAAGCAGGGTCACCAGGACGATCTCGTATAAGCCGTAAAGCCATTGCGCAGGGAAGGCCGGGTGTTCTCCGCTGAACCTGTATGCTCGTGGGCAGCCTATCTCTTCGCAACAGCCTGCGAGACCGCGGGTGCAGCGCGCACCCGGTCTTCCCCGCGCCCTCTGATTTCGAGGGCCAACGAAAATGCAAAACTTCGGGCACAGTGTGTCGCGAGATCGAGGAGTCGTATTCTGACCTATCCACGTCATTGCGAGGAGCGAAGCGACGCGGCAATCCATTCTTTCTTACTGTGGCGCTATGGATTGCTTCGCTTCGCTCGCAATGACGTGGTTAGGCCGCGGCGTACTGGATCGCCCGGTCCCGGCTCCGCCAAGGCTTCGCCGAGGCTCCCGACGTTGGCTCGCCGGAGCTTTAGCGGAGGCGGCAAGCCGGGCGATGACAGTTCGGGGATATATGACAGGTGAATCCCCCGTCGGGGCCTCCCGTTAAGCTTTCCGTTTAACGCTGTCTCAATCCGCAATAATTATTGAGTATCTGCAAGCCGCGGTTTTTCGTTAAGAGAACCCGGCGCTGATTTGGCGAATTTACGACGATTTGGGGATATTCAACCGCATGTGCGGCATTGTCGGCATTCTCGGACGCAGCCCGGTCGCGGAGCTGCTGGTGGATTCGCTCAAACGCCTGGAATATCGCGGTTACGATTCCGCAGGCGTCGCCACGCTGGAAGGCGATTACCTGGCGCGCCGCCGCGCCGAGGGCAAGCTCAAGAACCTGGAAAAGCGGCTGCAGGCCGAGCCGCTCGCCGGCCATACCGGGATCGGTCACACCCGCTGGGCGACCCACGGCAAGCCGACCGAAAGCAACGCACATCCGCATGCGACCGAAAACGTAGCCGTCGTCCACAACGGCATCATCGAGAATTTTCGCGAACTGCGCACCATGCTTGAGAAGCAGGGCGCCAAATTCTCCAGCGAGACCGATACCGAAGTGGTCGCGCATCTCGTCAATTCCTATCTGCTCAACGGCGATACGCCGCAGGAGGCGGTGAAAAAGTCGCTGCCGCAACTGCGCGGCGCATTCGCGCTGGCGTTCGTCTTCAAGGGCCATAACGATCTGATGATCGGCGCCCGCAAAGGCTCGCCGCTCGCGGTCGGTCATGGCGACGGCGAGATGTATCTGGGCTCGGACGCGATCGCACTGGCGCCGTTCACCGACACCATCAGCTATCTCGAAGATGGCGACTGGGTGGTGCTGTCGCGCGAAGTCAGCGTGATCTACGACGAACATAACGCGGTAGCCAACCGCGAAGTGCTGAAATCCGGCGCGTCGTCGTTCCTGGTCGACAAGGCGAACTATCGCCACTTCATGGCCAAGGAAATCCACGAGCAGCCGGAAGTGGTCGGCCACACGCTGGCCCGCTATATCGACATGGCGAGCGAGCGCGTCATGCTGCCGGTCAAACTGCCGTTCGACTTCAAGGACATTCAGCGCATCTCGATCGTAGCTTGCGGCACCGCGAGCTATGCCGGCTATGTTGCCAAATACTGGTTCGAGCGGCTCGGCCGCGTGCCGGTCGAGATCGACGTCGCGTCCGAATTCCGCTACCGCGAGGCGCCGCTGCGCAAGGGCGATCTCGCGATCTTCATTTCGCAATCCGGTGAGACCGCCGATACGCTGGCAGCACTGCGCTACGCCAAGGCCGAGGGCGTTCACACGCTATCCGTCGTCAACGTCCCGACCTCGACGATCGCGCGCGAGAGCGAGACCATGCTGCAGACGCTGGCCGGTCCCGAAATCGGCGTCGCCTCGACAAAAGCCTTCACCTGCCAGTTGATGGTGCTGGCCTCGCTGGCGGTTGCCGTCGGCAAGGCGAGGGGCGAATTGTCGGATGCCGACGAAGCCAAGCTGGTGCATGGCCTCATCGAAATTCCGCGCCTGATGGCGCAGGCGCTGACGATCGAACCGCAGATCGAAAAGCTGGCGCGCGAGATTTCGAAATCGAAAGACGTGCTCTATCTCGGCCGCGGCACCAGCTATCCGCTGGCGCTGGAAGGCGCGCTGAAGCTGAAGGAAATCTCCTATATCCACGCCGAGGGATATGCCGCCGGCGAACTCAAGCACGGGCCGATCGCGCTGATCGACGAGAACATGCCTGTCGTGGTGATCGCGCCGCATGACCGGGTGTTCGAGAAGACCGTTTCCAACATGCAGGAAGTCGCCGCCCGCGGCGGCAACATCATCCTGATGACCGACGCCAAGGGGGCGGCGGAGGCGACCATGGAATCGCTGGTCACGATCATTTTGCCCGACATGGCTGCGACATTTACGCCGATGGTCTATGCCATCCCGGTGCAGCTATTGGCCTATCATACCGCCGTGGTCATGGGCACCGACGTCGATCAGCCGAGAAATCTCGCGAAATCGGTAACCGTCGAATAGGTAAGCCGATCGGCCGTCACGCTGGCCCTTCAAAAACCTGCTAGGATGGCTTAGCTGGGAGTGTGCCGGCCGCCTCGACCGACCTGGAACCGCAATGAACCGCGAAGAACTGCCCCCGACCGCTCCCCCCGAAGACATGCAGCCGGATCACCCGCGCGGCCTGATGGCCCGGTTTCGGAACTATTTCCTGACCGGCCTGGTGGTCGCGGGCCCGATCGCCATCACCTTTTACCTGACCTGGTGGTTCGTGAACTGGGTCGACAACCTGGTTCGCCCGTTCGTTCCGACCGCCTATCGGCCGGAAACCTACCTGCCGTTCGGACTGCCGGGCTCCGGCCTGATCGTCGCCGTGATCGCGCTGACGCTATTGGGCTTCCTCACCGCGAACCTGATCGGCCGCACCTTGGTCGATCTCGGCGAACGGCTGCTGGGTCGTATTCCGGCCGTGCGGGCGATCTATCGCGGCCTGAAGCAGGTGTTCGAGACGCTGTTCTCCGGCTCGGGCTCGAGCTTCCGCCGCGTCGGCCTGGTCGAGTTTCCGTCGCCCGGGATGTGGTCGATCGTGCTGATCTCGCAGCCGCCGAGCGTCGAAATCGCCAACAAGCTTCCCGGCAATGAGGAGCAGGTCTCGGTATTCCTGCCCTGCGCGCCGAACCCGACCACCGGATTCTTTTTCTACGTGCCGCGCAGCAAGATCATCGAAGTCGACATGAGCGCCGAAGACGCCGCGACCCTGATCATGTCGGCCGGCGTGGTGCAGCCGGGCTCGGATTCACAAAAGAAGGTGGCGGCGCTGGCCGGCATGGCGAACGCGGCGCGTGTCGCGAATTCGGGTTCGCTGGCGCCTGCGAAGGTGGAGTAGGGAGCCGCGGTCCATCCGCCGTCATTGCGAGGAGCGTAGCGACGAAGCAATCCATCTTGCCGCACAAAGAAAGACTGGATTGCTTCGCTACGCTCGCAATGACGTTGAGAGAGCGTCAACCAGCCCCGATCAACGGCACCGCCTCGTCGCGTTCATACAGATACAGCAAGCACCGCAGCGCTTCGCCGCGCTCGCCCTTGAGCTTCGGATCGTCCTTGAGGATGCGGAGCGCCTCGTCGCGCGCTTGCGTGATGAGCTGGCCGTGGACCTCGGAGCGCGCGATGCGGTAGCCGGGCAGGCCGCTCTGGCGGATGCCGAGCACGTCGCCTTCGCCGCGCAGCTTCAGATCCTCCTCGGCGATGCGGAATCCGTCGGTGGTTTCGCGGATCACCTTCAGCCGCGCGGTCGACATCTCGCCGAGTGGCTCTTTGTAGAGCAGGAGACAGGTCGAGGCCTCGGAGCCGCGGCCGATCCGGCCGCGCAACTGGTGCAGTTGCGCAAGCCCAAAGCGCTCGGCGTTCTCGATCACCATGATCGACGCGGCGGGCACGTCGACGCCGACCTCGACCACGGTGGTCGCGACCAAGAGGCCGATCTCGTGGGCGGCGAACTGCGCCATCACGCGGTCCTTGTCGGTGCCCTTCATCTGGCCATGCACCAGGCCGACCTTGTCGCCGAACCGTTCCCGCAAGCGCTCGAAGCGTTCGGTGGCGTTGGTGAGATGCTCGGTGCCTTCGGCCTCGGATTCCTCGACCAGCGGACAGATCCAGTACACCAGCTTGCCGGCCTTCAGCGCGCGGCCGACGCCGTCGACAACCTCCTCGAGGCGGCTGTTCGGAACCGTGCGGGTGTCGATCGGCTGGCGGCCGGCCGGCTTCTCGCGCAATTCGCTGACGTCCATATCGCCGAAATAAGTCAGCACCAGCGTGCGCGGGATCGGCGTCGCGCTGAGCACGAGAACGTCGACGGCTTCGCCCTTGTTGGTGAGCGCGAGCCGCTCGCGGACGCCGAAACGGTGCTGCTCGTCGACCACCGCCAGCGCCAGCGATTTGAACACCACGTCGTCCTGGATCAGCGCATGGGTGCCGACCAGAAAATCGATCTCGCCGGCTTCCAGCCGTTCAAGAATCTCGCGGCGCTCCTTGCCCTTCTCGCGGCCGGTGAGGATGGCCACGCGCAGCCCCGCGCGCTCGGCGAGTGGCGTGATGGTCTTGATATGTTGCCGCGCCAAAATCTCGGTCGGCGCCATCAGCGCCGCCTGCTTGCCGGCCTCGATGACGGCGGCTGCGGCCAAGAGTGCCACCACCGTCTTGCCCGATCCGACATCGCCCTGCAGCAGGCGCAGCATCCGCACCGGTTGGCGCAGGTCCTCGGTGATCGCCGCCACCGCCTCGCGCTGCGACGTTGTCAGCGCGTAGGGCAGCGCGTCGATGATCTTGGCTCGCAGATGGCCGTCGCCGGCGTGGCGGTCGCCGGCCGGGCGCCGCAACTGCGCGCGAACCAGCGCCAGCGCCAATTGGCCTGCGAGCAGTTCGTCGAAGGCCAGCCGCGACCAGAACGGACCGTCGGGTAGGATATCCGTCAGTTCGACCGGGACGTGGACGCGATTCAGCGCTTCGCGGATCGGCGGAAACTTGCAGCGACGCAGCACGTCCGGGCTGATCCATTCCGGCAGGTCCGGCAGCTTGGTCAGCGCCTGCGCGATCGCCCGCCGCAGCGAGCCGAGCGCGAGGCCCTCGGTCAGCGGATAGACGGGATCGATGCCGGTGAGTTTGGCAAATCCGGCCTCGTCGATGACGCGATCGGGATGCACGATCTGCGGGATGCCGTCATACATTTGCAGCGTGCCGGAAACGTAGCGCTTCTCGCCGACCGGCAGCAGCTTTTCGACATAGCCGGGCTTGGCCCGGAAGAACGTCAGCACCACGTCGCCGGTGTCGTCGCTGGCATAGACCAGGAACGGCGCGCGGGCGCTGCGCGGCGGAGGCGGGCGATGCCGATCGACGGTGACCTCCAAGGTCACCACGGTCCGCTGCACGGCGTCGCGAATCTTCGGCCGGGCCCGGCGGTCGATCACGCTGGCCGGCAGATGCAGCAGCAAATCGACCAGCCGCGCGGTCTCGTTACGGCCAAGCAGATATTGCAGCAGCTTGTCCTGCTTCGGCCCGACGCCGGAAAGGGTCGTGACCGGCGCAAACAGGGGATTGAGCAGACTGGGGCGCATACATCCCTCTTCAGGAGGAAGGATTGCCGGGCCTACGCCACGCCGAAGCATCCGGCAACCATTGTGGCTCAGATGGCTTTGGCCGCGCAGGCGGGTCAAGCCCGGCAATGACGATACAGTTGATAAATCGGGGAATAGTAGGGCTGACATCGCCGGTCCCGATGGCTATATCAACCCCGCCCGGCACGTCCGGGCTTTTGGCGTTCGGATGGGATTGACGACATGACGGGATCGACACGATCAAGCAGCGGGCTCGATGACCGCCGCAAGCGGCTGCTGTTTCGCTGCTGGCATCGCGGGACCCGCGAGATGGACCTGATCCTCGGCCGCTTTGCCGATGCCGAGATCGCCGGCCTGTCGGAGGGTGAACTGACGCAGCTTGAACACCTGATCGAGTTGCCCGATCCCGATCTCTATGCTGCGTTGACCGGCGACAAGCCGTTGGCGCCGGACTATGCCAGTGCGCTGTACGACCGCATCAAGGCGTTTCGCGCGGTGGAACACGACGCATGAAATCGCCTGCCAAATCGCCCGCCACGCTGCTCGTCCCCGGCCGCGCGCTGACCTTTGCCAATGTCGCCGAGGGCGCGGAAGGGCTTGTGGTCTCAGATCTCGCGCGAGCGGTCGCGGCCAAACCAAAACCGTCGGCCGTGAGCCTCGCGGTGGTCTGCCGCGACGGTCCGCGCATGCAGCAACTGGCCCGCGCGCTGGAATTTTTCGCGCCCGATTTGCCGGTGATGCAGTTTCCGGCCTGGGACTGCCAGCCCTATGACCGGGTGTCGCCGCATGGCGGCATCCTGGCGCAGCGCCTCACCACGCTGGCACGGCTGGCGCGCCTGAAGGGCAGCGACAAACCGCTGATCGTGCTGACCACGGTCAACGCCGTCGTGCAGCGGGTGCCGGCGCGCGAGGTCGTCGCGGCGCAGGCGCTGTCGGTGGCTCCCGGCCATGTCGTGCCGATGGACTCGATCGTCGCCTGGCTCGAGCACAACGGCTACAACCGCTCGTCGACCGTGCGTGAACCCGGCGAATATGCCGTGCGCGGCGGCATTCTCGACCTGTTTCCGGCCGGGCTCGAACAGCCCGTACGGTTCGATTTTTTCGGCGACAGCCTCGAATCGATCCGCACCTTCGACGCCGAAACCCAGCGCACGCTGCTCGACATGCGCGCGCTCGATCTGGTGCCGATCTCGGAATTCCAGCTCGTCACCGAAACCATTCGCCGCTTTCGCATGGGCTATGTCGCGACCTTCGGCGCGCCGCAGCGCGACGATCTGCTGTACGAAGCGGTTAGCGAAGGCCGCCGTCACCCCGGCATGGAGCATTGGCTGCCGCTGTTCCAGGAGCGGATGGACACGCTGTTCGACTATCTCGACGGCGCCGTGGTCGCGATCGAGCCGCAGGCCGAGGATGCCGCGCGTGAGCGATTCAAGCAGATCGCGGACTACTACGAGGCCCGGCGCCAGGCGCTGGATCATCCTGGCGGCGGCGCGATTTACAAGCCGTTGCCGCCGGACCGGCTCTATCTGACCGATGCGGAATGGACGGAACGGCTGGGCGAAGCGGCACTGGCGCGGCTGACGCCGTTCGCGGTGCCGGACGACGGCGGCGACGTGATAGACGCCGGCGCGCGCGCCGGCCGCAGCTTTGCGCCCGAACGCGCCGACACCGCGGTCAACGTGTTCGAATCCGTGGTGGCGCATGTGCAGGCGTTGCAGGCGCAGCGCAAGAAGGTAGTCATCTCGCTGTGGAGCGAAGGTTCGCGCGACCGCATGGGCAGCATGCTGCGGGACCACAAGCTGCTCAACCTCACCAGCGTCAACACCTGGCGGACGGTTCAGGCGACCCCGCGCAACGAGGCCATGCTGGCCGTGGTCGGCATGGAGAGCGGCTTTGAGACCGATGACGTCGCGGTCATCAGCGAACAGGACATTCTGGGCGACCGCCTGGTGCGGCCGCGCAAATCCAGCCGCAAGCTCGATAACTTCATCTCGGAGGTGACGAGTCTCGCGACCGGCGACCTCGTGGTGCATGTCGAGCACGGTATCGGGCGATTTGTCGGCCTGCAGACCATCGAGGTCGGCGGCGCGCCGCATGACTGCCTGGAACTGCACTACGCCGCCGAAACCAAGCTGTTCCTGCCGGTCGAAAATATCGAGCTGCTGTCGCGTTACGGCTCCGACCACGCCAATGTCGAACTCGACCGGCTGGGTGGCGGCGGCTGGCAGGCGCGCAAGGCCAAGCTGAAGAACCGGATTCGCGAGATCGCCGGCGAACTGATCAAGATCGCGGCGGAACGGCATCTGCATGAAGCGCCGAAAATGCCGGTGCAACCGCATGTCTACGACGAATTCTGTGCGCGCTTCCCCTATGAGGAAACCGAGGACCAGCTCGGCGCGATCACCTCGACGCTGAAGGATCTCGAAAGCGGCCGGCCGATGGATCGCCTGATCTGCGGCGACGTCGGCTTCGGCAAGACCGAGGTGGCGCTACGCGCGGCGTTTGCCGTCGCGCTCGACGGCAAGCAGGTCGCCGTGGTGGTGCCGACGACGCTGTTGGCGCGGCAGCACAGCAAGAATTTCGCTGAGCGGTTCCGGGGTTTTCCGGTCAATGTCGCGCAGGCCTCCCGCCTGATCCCGCCGAAGGAGCTGACACAGGTCAAGAAGGGGCTGACCGATGGCAATATCGACATCGTCGTCGGCACCCATGCGCTGCTCGGCAAGGCCATCAAGTTCCGCGATCTCGGTCTGCTGATCGTCGACGAGGAGCAGCATTTCGGCGTCAGCCACAAGGAACGGCTGAAGCAGTTGCGCGCGCAAGTCCATGTGCTGACGCTGTCGGCGACGCCGATCCCGCGCACGCTGCAACTGGCGCTGACCGGCGTGCGCGATCTCTCTATCATTGCCTCGCCGCCGGTCGACCGGCTCGCGGTGCGCACCTTCGTGGCGCCGCACGATCCCCTGATGATCCGCGAGGCGCTGTTGCGCGAACGCTATCGCGGCGGCCAGGCGTTCTATGTGGTGCCGCGGATCGAGGATCTCGCCAGCGTCAAGGATTTCCTCGACAAGAACGTGCCGGAGATGAAGGTCGCGGTCGCGCACGGCCAGATGGCGCCGACCGTGATCGAGGACATCATGTCGGCGTTCTACGACGGCAAATACGACATCCTGTTGTCGACCACGATCATCGAGTCCGGGCTCGATATTCCGACCGCGAATACCTTGATCGTGCATCGCGCCGACATGTTCGGGCTGGCGCAGCTCTATCAGTTGCGCGGCCGGGTCGGTCGCTCGAAGCTGCGGGCCTATGCGCTGTTCACGCTCCCTGCGCAGCAGAAGATCACGGCCCAGGCTGAACGGCGGCTGAAGGTGCTGCAGTCGCTGGAAACATTGGGCGCGGGTTTCCAACTTGCGTCGCACGACCTCGACATCCGCGGCGCCGGCAATCTGCTCGGCGAGGAACAGTCCGGCCATATCAAGGAAGTCGGCTTCGAGCTCTATCAATCGATGCTGGAGGAGGCGATCCTCAACCTCAAGGCTGGCGTGTCGGAGCCCGCCGCCGACCGCTGGTCGCCGCAGATCACCATCGGCATGCCGGTGCTGATCCCCGAGGAATACGTCGCCGACCTCGCGGTACGGCTGTCGCTGTACCGAAGGCTCGCCGACCTCGAAACCGATGACGAGATCGATAATTTCGCCGCCGAAATGCGCGACCGCTTCGGCGTGCTGCCGGACGAGGTGCGCTATCTGTTCAAGGTCGCCGCGATCAAGGCCTATTGCCGCCGCGCCAATGTCGAGAAGGTCGATGCCGGGCCGAAGGGCGCCGTCATCACCTTCCGCGACAACAAGTTCGCGCAGCCGGATCGATTGGTGTTCTTCATCCGCCAGCACGGCCAGGCCGCAAAGGTGCGCCCGGACATGAAGGTGGTGTTCCTACAGATATGGAAGACTCCGGAAGAGCGTCTGATGGGTACCACCGAGATCTTGCGCCAGCTCGCCAATCTCGCGGAGAACAAGAAGGCGGCGTGAGATTCGTAGGGTGGGTTAGGCGAAGCCGTAACCCACCGCGGTGTCAACCACGCCGCACGAAGTTGGTGGGTTACGCCTTCGGCTAACCCACCCTACGAAGCAAACGCAAACGGCCGCCGGCGTTACCGCCGACGGCCGTTCTCACGTGGCGAAGTTATTTGCTTACTTCGGATACTTAAATTCCGGCGCGGCCTTCAGCGCCTCCTTGGTGGTGTTCATCGACGCCAACCACTTGTCGTTCTTGGCGTCGTGCCTCACGTTCACCGACGACGGCGAGACTGCAACATAGTGCTCGCCCACGCCGAGAAATCCGCCGACCGAAAGGATCAGCGCGTCAACCGCGTTGTTCTTGATCGCGATATCCGTGATTTCGCCGACCGACTCGTCCTTCTGGTTATAGACGTTCAGGCCCTTCAGCTTCGACGAGAACATCTCGTTAGGCGCGACCGTCGAGAATTTCGCTTCCGCCGGCGCGGTGCCGACGGTCTTGGCTTCCTCGGCGAGAACCGGGCTTGCCAGCAAGGCCAGCGACGCAGTGATCAGTGCAATTTTCTTCATGTCGTCCTCCAGTGTAGAATTGATGCTCTACAATGCAGGACATGCATGGTTGTTCCGTCAGATATCGCGGAACATTTACGAGGCGGCGCGTTGCGCGTCTTGCTGAAGTCGCGACAGCAGCGACTTCGCCGAATCATTCGAAAGCAGGGTCGCGACCGTCACCTCGGGTTCCGATCGCGTGTCACGCGGGCCGTGGCTGGTGTGGCGCATCACGCTCGACAGCCGCCGTGCGATGGCGTGCGCCGTTCGCAGATCGGTCTCGGCAAAGGCGACGACGACCGATCCGTCTTCTCCGAGGGCGCCAAAATCCATCTGCCGCATCAGGCGGCTGATAATCCGCGCGCCGTCGACCTGGGCGCGGGGATGCGCGGGATCGAAACCAAAACGCGCCACGGATAATCCGCCGCCCCGTTGCTGCGTCTGATAGATGGCGCTGGCGAAATCGCGGTCGAACGCGGCGGATGTCAAAAGGCCGGTCCTGATATCGATGAGGCCGTCGGCGTCGATCGACTTCAGCGTGCGGCTCAAGCCGGCTTCGAAAGCGTGCTGGCGGATCAACGGCAACACCGCCGCCGCCACCTGTGATGCGTCGCCGGAGACGATCTCCAGGTTCGGCAGATCATAGGACGGCGCCAGATCGCCTGAGGTCACGACGACAGGCAGATGGCGGAAGCGGGCGTCCTCGGCCAATACGGTCAGGAAGGCGTCGACGACGCGCGGGCTAAAACCTTCACCGAGCACGATGCCGTCGATGTCCCTGACGTTGAGATGGTTGGCCGCGGCTTCGATCGAGAGGGCGCCGACGACGCCGGTGCGTTCGCCGAGCGTGACGGACAGCGCGGGATAGGCGTCGCCGCGCCCGATCAGCAGCACCGTTGCCTCGCGCGCGAGATCGATATTTGACAAGGTGATCGGCACCGCCGGCTCCTGCCGGCGCATGACGGTGGCATGCAATGCGCGGACCCGCAGCGCCGCGCGCAAACGCACGATCAGGCGATCGGAGTGCCCCTGGATTTGAAAGAACGGAATGGCGTTGTCTGGAAGCGCCATCTGCGGATCGATCGCGATCAGGGGCAGATAGGGCTGGCGCGCGGCGACGCGTGTCGCCAACGCCGCGAAACCTGTCTCATCGATTCCTGAGCAATCGGTTACAACCGCGGCCGGCTGGACCTGGTCGACCGCGCGTGCGGCGTCCGCCCATTCGGCCTCGATGACCGGAAACAGCCTGGCGACGTCGAGCGCGTCGGCAAACGACGGCCGCGGTGCGGTCGATACGACGAGGATCGGGCCTTGCTGGGACATTTGACAACTCGGATGACGCGTGGAACGCGATCCTAGTTTGCCGGGCTTAATGGCGCGTCAACAGGTGCCCTTTCGGGGCCTCATGCCGAGTTGCTACGATCGCGAAATGCTTCGACCATCAATGGGTTAAGGCCGAGTTCCGCCAACGCGTCGCGGGCGCGGCCATTGTCGTGGGCGCGGCCGGCAAGCCGGTGGCCGCTGAGGCGGTCGGGAAGCGCGGTCAGCAGCGCGCCTTGTCCAAGCCGTCGGGCCCACTCCTGCAGGTCCTGCGCGAGGAAGCGGTAGCCGCCGACGGCCATGATGCCCGAGGGGGGGGCGGTGATGTTGATCGCGCCGGTCGCGCGGTCGAGCCGCGCGGCATAGTCGGTGTCGACGAAATCGCGCGGCGGCGGTGCAATCAGCGAGTCGCTTGGCGGAGGTGGCGGTGCATAGGCTGCGACCGGCACCATCGGACCGCGCAATCCGAGTGTTCCCCGCGGCGTCAGCAGGATCTCGCCCGCAATCGAGGTACCCGGCAGTTCGCGCGGCGCGCCGTGCGGGCCGGGCTTGATCCGGGCGGGTGAACCGTCCTCGGCGATCCGGCGTGCGCCGAACAACCCGGCCTCGCCGAACAGATAGATGTCGGTCAGCGTGGCCTGTTGCGCGGCCCAGTTCGCGCTGGAGGCGACCTGTTCGGGGGCGCGCCACAGCCCGATGACATTGCGCAGGCTCGGCATCCGCGCGGCGAGATCAAGTTCGTCCAGCCGCAACGCCAGTTGCGCCGGCACGATCAGGGTGTCGCAGGCATGCTCGTTGATTTCCTGCTCCAGCACGGCCTCGTCGAACGGGTGATGCAGCACCAGCGTTCCGCCTGACAGCAGCCACACCACCAGCGAGGAGGCGAGGCCGGCAAACGACATCGGCGCGAATGCCGACAGCACGGTGGCGCCCTGCGCCACGTCGCTTTCGAGCGACATCGCAAGGCCGCCCGCGATCAGGCTGAGATGCGCGCGCGGCACCGGACGGAAGCCGTCGGCGGTCACGTCGAAACTGATCAGCGCGGCCTTGCGCCCGTCCTGGATCACGGCGCGCGTGGTGGTGGATTGTCGGGTCATCGCATCGTCGAGCGAGAACATGCCCTCGGGCAGATCGGTGCCGAAGCCGCAGACATGACGGATCGAGAACGCCTCCGCCGCGGCGTTCATGGCGAGATCCGAGTAGAGGATACCGTCGACCCGGCTTGACGTGACGATGGCGCGGGCCGCGGTGCGATTGAGCGCCATGGTCAGTTCCGCTTGCCGCCACAGCAGCGGCAACACCGCGACCACGAGGCCGGCGCGATAGGCGGCGAGCACGGTGAGGGCGAACTCGACCGTGTTCGGCAATTGGACCGCGATCACGGAATTCGCCGGCAGACCGGATTCGATGAAATGGGCCGCCAGCGCCGAGATCATCCGGTCGGCCTGCGCAAAGGTAAGACGCCTCGGCGCTTCGCCGGTGATGCGCGGCTTGTTGGCCGGGTCCACCAGCGCGAGCGCGTGCGGCTGCCGCGACAGAACGCGCTTGAACAGCGTATCGAGGGTTGGCGAAGCGGTGGGCTGGGTCACGGCGTCACTTCAATGCAATCATTTCGGTTGCGGGTCGGGCTTCTGCCACCAGGTTTCCGGCAGATAGCCGGTCAAAGCAGTCTTCTCAGGTCTTTCTATCCGATTCCATCGCGCGATCCATTGCTCACCGGCGTTAAACAGCGGGATAGCGTAGAAGCCCGACATCAAGGTCCGGTCCAGCGCCCGCACCGCAGAGATGAAGGCCGGCCGTTCGCGCGCCTCGAGAAGGGCAGCGATCAGGGCGTCGATGGCCGGCTCCTTTGCGCCCATGTAGTTTCGCGTGCCCGGTATGTCGGCAGCCTGGCTGCCCCAATAGAACGATTGCTCGTTGCCGGGCGACAGCGACTGGTCCCAGCGGTTCTGCAGCATGTCGAACTCGTAGCCGAGCCGGCGCTGGTCGAATTGAACCGGATCGACCGCGCGCACGCCGGCCTCGATGCCGGCGCGCTTGAGGTCGCGGGTGTAGGCCAGCGCGATGCGTTCCTGATCGCGGGTGGTGACCAGGATCTCGAACGTAAGAGGCGCT
This sequence comes from Afipia sp. GAS231, assembly GCF_900103365.1. Lineage (NCBI taxonomy): Bacteria > Pseudomonadati > Pseudomonadota > Alphaproteobacteria > Hyphomicrobiales > Nitrobacteraceae > Afipia > Afipia sp. GAS231. The sequence goes on along the minus strand of NZ_LT629703.1, from coordinate 65,636 downwards.
TTGGTCGAACGCTGGCGCAGCACGGTGCCGTCGAGATCGTAGCCGGCTTTCGACAGCAGGTTGAGCGCGCTGCGCAGGGTCGTGCGATCGCGGCCCGAGCCGTCGGTGACGGGCAGGCGGTAGCTGCCGTCGAGAATGTCAGGCTGGATGTGCGAGGCGAACGGCTTGAGAAGTTCACGCTCGCGTTCGTCGGGGCTGCGGCCATAGGCGGATAGTTCCGAACCGGCAAAGAAGCCGGCCGAACGCGTATAGAGGCCGAAGAAGTAATTGCGGTTGATCCACTCGAAATCGAACAGCAGGGTCAGTGCCTGCCGCACCCGGATGTCTGAAAACACCGGACGCCGCGTGTTGAACACCAGGAATTCCGATGGCTGCGGCATGCCGGTCTTGATGGTGTCGCGGACCAAATCTCCGGTGCGGGCCGCGGGAAAATCATAGCCCTCGTGCCAGCGCAGCGGCTCGGTTTCGACGCGAAAATCATATAGCCCGCGCTTGAACGCCTCGAACTGGCCGTTGGACTCGCGATAGAAATCGAACCTGATCTCGTCGAAATTCCACAGGCCCCGATTGACCGGCAGGTCGCGGCCCCAATAGTCGGGGTTGCGCGTGAATGTGACGCTCGCGCCGGGTCTGACCGCGCTGACGCGGTAGGGGCCGGAGCCGACCGGTCCTGTCATCGTGGTCTCTTCGAAGGTGGCGGGATCGATGGCGTGCTTTGGCAATACCGGCATCAGGCCGAGGATCAGCGGCAGTTCGCGGTCATTGGCGCCGCCGAGCTCGAACCGCACCGTGAGCGGATCCGTCGCTTCGGCCTTGGTCACCTTGGAATAATACTGGCGGTGGTTGGGGCGGCCCTTGTCGCGCAGCAGCGCCCATGAAAACAGCACGTCATCGGCCGTAACGGGCTTGCCATCCGAGAAACGTGCGCGGGGGTCGAGATGGAACGTGACATAGCTTCGCGCATCGTCGGTCTCGACGCTGTTGGCCAGCAGGCCGTAGAGCGTGAAGGCTTCGTCGTTGCCGCGCGCCATCAGGCTCTCGACTACAAAGCCCCGGATCTGTTGAAGCGCGAGACCGCGGACGATCAGCGGGTTGAGGCTGTCGAAGGTGCCCGGCAGGCCCCAGACCAGCCGCCCGCCCTTCGGCGCATCGGGATTGGCGTAGGGCATATGCGTGAAATCCGCTGGCAGGGCCGGCGTGCCGTGCATGGCGATGCCGAAAGCTTCGGCAGCCCGCGCCGCGGGGACGGCGGCGATCGGCGACAGCACGAACACCAGCGCTACGCTGGCCGCAAAAGCTGAGTGGATCGGTCGAAAGTCGATCATCGCCACGCGCGGATATGATTCGGAAATGCACACAGTCAAGCTTTACCATAGCGCCGGCGTCCGCCGTGACGGACACCAAAGATGCCTGTCGGCATTGATCTTTTCGTCGGTCGCTGTATTGAAGGCGTGCAATTGGCGACGGCGGCAGGGCCTGTCACGTATCCGCCTCAATTGACTAGGAGACAGCCGCCCAAACGGCTAGGTGTCGGTGCCTGTGCGGTTTCGGGCGCTCCCGTTCAGAAAGGGTTTTCCGCAATGAATTTCCGTATCTTGGCCGCGTCGGTTCGGCCGCATGGGCGGGTTTTCGCCTTGTTGGCGGCGACGGCACTGTCCGCGACGCTGGTCGCTTCCGCCGTGCAGGCCCAGACGCCGGCCCCCGCGCCTGGCGCGCCCACGGCGGCTCCCAAAGCCAAGGCCGCCCCGAAAGCCGCTCCCAAGGCGCCCGCTCCGGCACCTGCGCCGGCCGCCCAACAGGCGCCGCCGCCGGCCGCTGGCGCGCCTGCCGCTGGTGCACAGCCTGCGGACCAGCAGGTTCAGCTGATTTATGCGCCCTGGACCAAGTTCTGCCTGAAGGGGCAGGATGCCGGCGCCAAGCAGGTTTGCTTTACCGGCAAGGACGGTCGCATCGAGTCCGGCCAGCCGGTCATTGCCGCCGTCATCATCGAGCCCGAAGGCGAGCCGAAGAAGATCCTGCGCGTGACGCTGCCGCTTGGCATGCAGCTCGTGCACGGAACCCGGATCATCGTCGACGCCAACGCGCCGCAGCAGAGCCCCTACGTGATCTGCTTCCAGAACGGTTGCATGTCCGACTATGAAGCAACGCCCGAGCTGATCGCCAACCTGAAGAAGGGCCAGACCCTCGTGGTCCAGGCGATCAATTCCAACGGCGCACCGCTGACGCTGCCGCTGCCGCTGGCCGGCGAATTCGCCAAGGCCTATGACGGCCCGCCGACCGATCCGAAGGTGTTCGAGGAAAACCAGAAGAAGCTGCAGGAAGAACTGCAGAAGCGGGCTGAAGAAGCGCGCAAGAAGCTGGAAGCCAACACGCCCGCGGGTGGGGCTCCTGCAAATCCGGCATCGAAGTAACGCTGGTCGCGAGACAAACAAAAAGGCGCCCGGGTGGGCGCCTTTTTAGTTGAGCCGAATGTTGGTTTTGCCGAACGATCGATTGGCCGGACTCAGTTGAGCGACGGATTGCGCGGGCGGTAGCCGCCCGATTTGTCCTTCACGAAAATCTCGGCGACCTGCGAATGACGGATCGGTTCGCCGGAATCGTCGGGCAGCAAATTCTGCTCGGAGACATAGGCGACGTATTCGGACTCCGAATTCTCGGCGAGCAGGTGATAGAACGGCTGGTCCTTGTGGGGCCGAACCTCCTCCGGGATCGACAACCACCATTCCTCGGTATTGTTGAATTCCGGATCGATGTCGAAAATCACGCCCCGGAACGAAAACACCCGGTGGCGGACGATCTGCCCGATCTGAAATTTGGCGGTGCGCGCTTTAATCATGTCTCGTCGAATAGACCATGATTGTGGCCGATGCTAGGGGCAAAAGGACGATTTAACCCTCACGCATGGTGGCCAGACCCGGCGCCATGGTCCCGGAATGACTGACGAAAAGACGTTTACGCGATGGCCGATATCCTCAACCTTGCGATTCCCTATTTCGGCCTGATCTTCATTGGATTCGCTTGCGGCAAAGGTAAGGGGTTGCCGGAAGCGGGCCTCGCCTGGATGAATTTCTTCCTGCTGTATGTCTCGCTGCCGGCATTGCTGTTTGGCATCATGTCGAAGACGCCGTTTTCGGAATTGAACAACCCGCCGTTCCTGATTGCGACCACGCTCGGCACCGTGACAGCGTTCATGCTGGCCATGGTGACAGGCCGGGTTGTCGGCGAGCTCTCGCTGCGCAAGGCCACGATGGCGGGGCTTGCCGGCGCCTACGGCAATATCGGTTATATGGGACCGGGTCTCGCGCTCGCGGTGCTCGGCGCCAAGGCGGCGGCGCCCACCGCGCTGATCTTCTGCTGCGACAGCATCTTCCTGTTTTCGATCGTGCCGCTGCTGATTGCGCTCACCGACCGCGATCATCCGTCGCCGTGGCACGCGATCGGCGTGGCGGCGCGGCAGATCGTGCTCAACCCGTTGATCATGTCGGCTGCCGCCGGCGCGCTGGCGGCAGCGCTGCACCTTGAATTGCCGGTCGCGATCGACAAGACGCTGCAGTTCCTGCAGAACGCCGCGGCGCCGACCGCATTGTTCGTGTTGGGAGTCACCGTCGCGTTGCGCCCGTTCGACCGCGTGCCCTGGGAAGTGCCCGGCGTGATCGCGATCAAGCTGTTGATCCATCCGTTGCTGGTGTTCGGATTGATGCTGCTGTTTGGGCCGTTCGCGCAGCCATGGGCGGCTACCGCCGTGCTGATGGCCTCATTGCCGCCGGCGCTCAACGTGTTCGTGATCGCCCGGCAGAACAACACCTGGATCGAGCCGGCGTCGGTTGCCGTGCTGATCGGAACGTTTGCGTCGGTGGTGACGCTGACCAGCGTGATGTGGTTCATCCAGACCGGACGGCTGGTGTTTCCGTAAACGGCGTGGAGTTTATCGACGCGCTGCCGGTCGGCGCTTGCCGGATTTGGAGATGGCCTCCCGCGGCTCGCTTTTGCGCTTTGGCACGGGGCGTTTTCGCTTCGCCGCGACCCGGTGCGCCGCGCCCATGGCTTCGTGCGCCCAGCTCACCAGCTCTTCGGGTTGATCGAATAGCCGCTCCGGCGCGCGCCAGAACGAGAGATCGATGGTTTCGCCGTTCTTTTCGTAGCTGAGCGGCGAAAACGACTCGGCCTCCCTAAAGGCCTCCCGGTTGTGGTCGTCGACCCGGAAGTAAAGCGTATCGTCGGTGACCATGGCGAACATCAGCCCGTCGCAGAAGACGCCGGTCTTGCCGAACATGCGCCGCATCGCGACGCGGCCCAACGGCGCGAGTTGCTCGCGCAGGAAATCGGCAAAGCTGTCGCTGGCGACCATCTCGCATCCCCAGTCCGGCGTTGCGCCTAGCTCACCCGTTTCCATGAGGGCGCCAGCCCTTCGCGCATCGCCAGTCGCCGCAAGGGGCCGAATGAGCTGAGCAGATGCAGGCCGGCCGCGCGCAGCGACTGCACGGCGATGAAGTCGCTGAGCAACGAGCGGTTGGCGATGTCGATCGCGATCGTGCGGCTGGCGACGTCGGCGCGCCTGGCTGATTGATAGCGTGCCAATACCTGCGGCGAACCGGGATCTTCGCCCAGCGACATCGCATTCCCTGCGATCTCGGCGAGATCGGCGGCGTCGCGCAGTCCCATGTTGAGGCCCTGTGCGCCGATCGGCGGCAGCACATGGGCGGATTCACCGACCAGCGCGACGCGATGGCTGGCGAATTGCTTCGGGCTCTCGATCGTCAGCGGAAAGACATTCCGTCCGGCCTCAACCTGAACGCGGCCGAGGATGGAGTGCGATTGCTTTTCGGCGGCCTCGGACAGTTCGTCGTCGCCGAGTGCCATCAGCCGTTCGGCCTCCTTCGTGGCCTGCACCCACACCACGCTGCAGCGGTTGCCGGGCAGCGGCACGAACACGCACGGGCCCTGCGGCGTGTGGAACTCGGTGGAGATGTTGTTGTGGGGATGCGAATGGGCGATGTTAAACGTCAGCGCCGACTGATGCAGGTCGCGCCTGATAACGTCGATGCCGGCGGCGGCGCGGGAAGGCGACTGCCGACCATCGGCGCCGACCACCAGCCGTGCCGTCAGAACCTGCCCCCGGCTGGTGCGGATCGTAACCGCCGCGTCATCAGGCTCGATCGCTGCGGCCTCGTCGTCGTGGCGTGTCAGGTTGGACAATTCGCCGGCGCGTTCCTCGAGTGCTGCTATCAGCGAACGGTTGTCGATGTTGTAGCCGAACTGTTCGAGCCCGATTTCCTTGGAGGAAAACCGCACCTCCGGCGCACGGATCAGCCGGCCGGTGTCGTCGACCAAGCGCATGGTCTGCAAGGTGGCGGCCTTGTCCCGGCAGCGCGGCCAGACCTCGAGGCGTTCGAGCAGGTCGGCGGACGCGCCAAGCAGCGCGGTGGTGCGATTGTCGGCATAGGGCGTGCGGCGGGCGAGCAGGGCGGTTCGTGCACCGGTCCCGGCCAGCGCAATGGCCGCGGTCAATCCCGCCGGACCGCCGCCGATCACAACGGTGTCATAAATTGGCGATGTATCGTTCATCCCGGGACAATTGACGTTCTCGAATGCATTTTCAAGGCGTTAACCGGCATAATTGTTTCCACTGGTTTGCGCGGCGGAACGCCGCAAGCGCGGATATGCAAATCACGGCGATTCCTGATAGCACTGCCCGGACAATGAACCAGATCAGTCAGCCCATTTCAGCCCCGGGATCGGCCCGGATGCGGCTCGCCGCATTCGGCGTGCATGTCTTCACGGCGCTGGGCGCCGGCTTTGCGCTGATCGCGATGCTGGAAGCCGTGCGCGAGCACTGGGCCAACATGTTCGGCTGGCTTGGCGTGGCACTGATCGTCGACGGCATCGACGGGCCGATCGCGCGCAAGCTCGATGTGGTGCGCTTGCAGCCGAACTGGTCGGGCGAGGTGCTCGACCTCGTCGTCGATTTCGTCACCTACGTCTTCGTTCCGGCCTATGCGATTACGGCGAGCGGGCTGCTGCTGCCGCTGGCGGCGCCGCTGCTCGGTATCGGCGTCGTGGTGTCAGGGGCGCTGTATTTCGCCGACAAGCGCATGAAGGTATCGGACAATCATTTTCGCGGCTTTCCGGCGTTGTGGAATGCGGCGGCGTTCTATCTGTTCCTGCTGCACTGGCCGCCGGTTTGGTCCAGCCTCGGCATCGCGGTCCTGATCGTATTGACGTTCGCGCCGTTTCACACGCTGCATCCGGTTCGCGTGGTGCGGCTGCGCTGGCTGACGCTGTGGCTGCTGGCGGTATGGGCCGGGCTCGCGATCTACACGCTGGCCTGTGATTTCAATGTCGGCGTTCCCATCACAGCCGGGCTCTGTTTCATCGCCGCCTATATCGTCGGCAGCGATGCCGTCATCAGGCGAATCAAGGCGTTCAAGGCATGATGGAATTACTGACCAGCGCGGAAGCGTGGGCGGCGTTGCTGACCCTGACGGCGCTGGAGATCGTGCTCGGGATCGACAACGTCATCTTCCTGTCGGTGATCGTCTCGCGGATTCCGGCAGCCCAGGCCAAGCGCGCCCGTCAGATCGGCCTGCTGCTGGCGCTGGTGTTCCGCATCATCCTGCTCAGCCTGCTGGTCTGGCTGATCGGCCTGACCGAGCCGGTTCTGACCGTGAAGAGCGTGGCGCTATCCTGGCGCGACATCATCCTGATCGGCGGCGGACTGTTCCTGATCGCCAAGGCGACCCACGAAATTCACGCCGAAGTCGAGGCGCGCGACGCGGAGCCCGAAGGCGCCGGCAAGGCCAGCGCGTTCTTCTGGGTGATCGTCCAGATCATCGTCATCGACATGGTGTTCTCGCTGGACTCGATCATCACCGCGATCGGCATGGCGCAGGATCTCGCAATCATGATCGCCGCCGTCGTGATCGCCTGCATCATTATGTATGTCTCGTCCGGCCCGGTGGCGCGGTTCGTGGCTGAACATCCGACCACGAAAATGCTGGCGCTGGCGTTTCTGGTGCTGATCGGCGTGGCGCTGGTGGCGGACGGATTCAAGTTCCACATTCCACGCGGTTACATCTACTTTGCCATCACGTTCTCGGCCACCGTCGAAATGTTCAATGTGCTCGTCAAGCGCAACCGTAAGAGGGCTGCCAATTAGCCGGCTTCGGCCGGCGAGTTGACAACGCAGCGGCGATGGCTTTCGCTTCGAAGGTCGGCGTTCAAGGAAATACCGAGGGAGAGAACCGTCATGACCAAGGCCGTGCGGGTGCACAAGGTGGGGGGCCCGGAAGCGCTCGTGTATGAGGACGTGGTGGTCGCGGCGCCCGGACCGGGCGAGGTTCGCATCCGCCAGCACGCCGTCGGCCTCAACTTCATCGACGTCTATTTCCGCACCGGCCTCTATAAGGCACCCAGCCTGCCGTTCATCGCCGGCAATGAGGCCGCGGGCGAAGTGATTGAGGTTGGACCAGGCGTCACCAATTTCCACCTCGGCGACCGCGTCGCCTACTATTTCAATCTCGGCGGCTACGCGTCCGAGCGGGTGATTCCCGCGGACAAACTCGTAAAGCTGCCCGACCACATCACTTACGAGCAGGGCGCCGTCCTGATGCTCAAGGGACTGACGGTCTGGTATCTCCTGCACAAGACCTTCAAGGTCGAGCCGCACCACCGCGTGCTGATCCATGCGGCGGCCGGCGGCATCGGCCTGCTCGCCTGCCAGTGGGCGCGCGCGATGGGGGCGCATGTCATCGGGACGGTCGGCTCCAAGGCCAAGGCCGATCTCGCGCTCGCCAATGGCTGCGACCATGTCATCCTCTACAACGAGGAAAATTTCGTCGACCGGGTCAAGCAGATCAGCCGCAACGAACTCTGCGACGTCGTCTATGACGGCGTCGGCAAGACCACGTTTCCGGGCTCGCTGTCCTGTCTCAAGCCACGCGGACTGTTCGTGAGTTTTGGCAACGCGTCGGGCCCGGTGCCGCCGTTCGCGCTCGCCGAACTCAACAACCACGGTTCGCTGTTCGCGACGCGGCCGAAGCTCAACGACTATGTCGGCACCCGCAAGGAATTGCTCGAAGGCGCCGACACGCTGTTCGCCGCCGTCATCAACGGCAAGCTCCATGTGCCGATCAATCACGCCTACGCGCTGAAGGATGCGGCGAAGGCGCATATCGAGCTCGAGGGCAGGGCGACCACGGGGGCCGCGATTTTAAGGCCGTAGGTTTGGGCAGGTCATTCCGGGGCGATGCGTAGCATCGAACCCGGAATCTCGAACTTCCGGGTCTGGTCCTTCGGACCATCCCGGAATGACGAACTCAACTACGCCACCATCCGCGCCGCACCCGCCTTGGTCAGGATCGTATCCAGACATCCGATCATGTCCGCGATCTCCTCCTTGGAGACATTGAGCGCCGGCATGAAGCGCAGCGCATCCGGCTGAGGCGAGTTCAACAGCACGCCCTCCGCAAACGCTTGTGCCACGATCGAGGCGCCGATCGGCAGCTTGAGATCGAGTGCCAGCAACAGGCCGCGGCCACGCACTTCGCCGAGACCATGCCGCGCCGACAACTTTTGCAACTCGCTTTCCAGAAATAGCCCGGCTTCGACAGCCGATTTCAAGAACGCCGGCGCGGCGACATGTTCGAGCACCGCCAGTCCCGCCGCGCACATCAGCGGATTGCCGTTAAACGTGCCACCCTGGTCGCCATGTTCGAAACAGGACGCATATTCGGTGGCCAGCAACGCCGCCAGCGGCACGCCACCGCCGATGCCTTTGCCGAGCGTCATGATGTCGGGCTCGATGCCGGCATGTTCGTAGTGAAACAGCTTGCCGGTCCGGCCCATGCCGGTCTGGATCTCGTCGACGATCAGCAGCAAGCCGCGCTCCTGGGTCAGCGCGCGCAACTGCCGCAGGAATTGATCGGTCGCCGCCCAGACGCCGGCTTCGCCCTGGATCGGCTCCAGCATCACGGCCACCGTCTTGGTCGATATCAGTCGCTTGACGGACTCGATATCGTTGAGCTGCGCCTTCGGGAAGCCTGACACCTTGGGTTCGAACAGCGGTTCGAACGCCTTCTTGCCCGATGCCGACATGGTCGCCAGCGTACGGCCGTGGAAGCCACCGACAAAGGTGATGATTTCATGCGCGCCGCCCTTGTAAAGCGTACCGAATTTGCGCGCCAGCTTGATCGCGCCTTCATTAGCTTCGGCGCCGGAATTGGCAAAGAACACCTGGTCGAAACAGCTGTTGGCGACCAGCGCATTGGCGAGTTTCAGGCTCGGTCCGTTGAAGAAGGCCGGGCTGGGGGTCAGCAGTTGCTTCGCCTGCGCTGCCAGCGCGTCGGCGACGATGGCCGGCGAGTGGCCGAGGCAATTGACGGCCCACCCCTGCATGAAATCGAGATAGCGCTTGCCGCTATCGTCCCAGAGATAGGCGCCGTCTCCCTTGACGAAGACGGTCGGCGGTCGCGCGGTGATGTTCATCAGCGCGTCATACGGATGGATGGCGTTGGTCATGTTGGTCTCCTGTCGAGGTCTGGTGAAGAGGCGGGCTTGAACGCAAGAAGGCCGCACTTTTTGGGTGCGGCCTTCTCGAAAAGTTGCTGATCTAGTTAATCAGCTGTCTCGTCGGACACGGCGCAACCCATCATCGTCGCTGGAGCGACGACGGAAAGATGCGCGGCGGTTGGTCCGGTTGAGGTTCATGGGCGAGGGCCATACAGCCGAACGGCTGATGATGTCAAGCGGCTTTGCAAGGTGACGGATCGTTTCGGGCTGATGTCAGGATACCTTGCGCTCGCGAAGGCGCAATTCGGCGCGGGCGGTTGCGACGACGATGCCGTTGCCGTCGGTGAGTTCACCCTGCACCTCGGCGTTGCGTTCGTCCTGGCGAATGAGGCGCGCGGTCGCCGTGATCGGGCCGAGCGCAGCCGGCTTCAGAAACTGCGTGTCGAGGCGGGTCGTGACCGCCGTCAAATGCGACGGTAATCTCGCCATCATCGCATTGCCGGTCGCGGAATCCAGCATCGCCGCCAGCATGCCACCTTGCACGGTGCCGTGGCGGTTGGCGAATTCCTCTTTCGCCGTGAATCGCAGTGTCACCTCGCCGGATTGTGGATCGACCGAAATGATTTCCCGACCGAGCAACTGGGCTGCGGGCGGAATTTCTTTCAGGTGATCGGACATCTGGATGAGACTACTTTCAGAATCCCGCGACGCTGCCGTGCAGATCGTATTGGTCGGCGCGTTCGATCTTGGCAGTGACGATTTCGCCGACTTTGAGTGGGCGACGGCTCGACAGATAGACCGAACCGTCGATCTGCGGCGCATCGGCCTTGGAGCGGCCTTTCGAGACGGTCGGACCGACCTCGTCGATGATGACCTGCTGCCGCGTGCCGACCTTGCGCTTGAGGCGCCGCGCGGAGATTTTCTGCTGCCGCGCCATCAGCGCGTTCCAGCGCTCCTGCTTGAGTTCGTCAGGCACCGGATTGCCGATCGCATTCGACGGCGCGCCCGCGACCGGCTCATACTTGAAGCAACCGAGACGATCGATCTCGGCCTCTTCCAGCCAGTCGAGAAGATACGCAAAATCGGAATCGGTCTCGCCGGGAAAACCGACGATGAAGGTCGAGCGCAGCGTCAGGTCGGGGCATTCCTCGCGCCACTTCTTGATCCGCGCCAGCGTCTTTTCCTGCGCGGCGGGGCGCTTCATCGCTTTCAGAACTTCCGGGCTCGCATGCTGGAACGGAATGTCGAGGTAGGGCAGAACCTTGCCTTCGGTCATCAGGCCGATGACCTCGTCGACATGCGGGTAGGGGTAGACATATTGCAGCCGTACCCAGGCGCCGAGCTCGCCGAGCTCCTTGGCGAGATCGAAGAATTTGGCGCGGACCTGGCGGTCTTTCCACGGGCTCTCGGCATATTTGATATCGACGCCGTAGGCCGAGGTATCCTGCGAGATAACGAGCAGTTCCTTGACGCCGGCGGTGACCAGCTTTTCCGCTTCGCGCAGCACGTCACCCGCCGGGCGTGACACCAGGTCGCCGCGCAGTTTCGGAATGATGCAGAAGCTGCAGCGGTTGTTGCAGCCCTCGGAAATCTTCAAATAGGCGTAGTGCCTGGGCGTCAGCTTGATGCCCTGCGGCGGCACCAGGTCGAGATGCGGGTTGTGGACCGGCGGCAGCGCGCGGTGCACGGCCTCCAGCACGCTCTCATATTGCTGCGGACCCGTGATCGAGAGCACGCCGGGATAGGCCGCCTCGATCTGCTCGGGTTCGGCGCCCATGCAGCCGGTGACGATGACCTTGCCGTTCTCGGCCATGGCCTCGCCGATGGCGCCGAGCGATTCCTGCTTGGCGCTGTCGAGGAAGCCGCAGGTGTTGACGATGACGATGTCGGCGCCGTCATGCTTGCGTGCGAGCTCATAGCCTTCGGCGCGCAGCCGCGTGATGATGCGCTCGGAATCCACCAGCGCCTTGGGGCATCCCAGCGATACAAAGCTGACTTTGGGCGCGGCGGCCTGTTGCATGTCACATCTGCCTGATTGATAGGCACGAGCTAGTCCTATTTTCTCGCAATTACAAGGCTTTATCCCTTCATCAGGCTCTCCATCAGCCTTGGCTGCGGCGCTTTTCCGAAATGATTCTGCACAAAGCGAAATTGTTTGTCGTCGACACCGTAGACAAACCTAGTGGCGCTCTCGACAATTTGCCGGTTAACCTCTTTCACTAGCTTTAGCTGGCCTACTTTAAGGAGCTGCTTTAGGAAATCGGTGTCGGCTGACGCAATGAAGAGCAGCCTTGGACCTATAGGAAGAGCAATATGCCCCTCGGGCCTTTTGAGGTTCCTGGTTCGCATGATGGGGCGGTCTGAGGTCAGCAATGTCGGGGCGTCGGCCGGTGTCTGCAGCACGCGCCAATACATGTTGTTCATTTCTTGGCCGATTTCCCCATGGTCGATCAGCTTGAGCAGAACCTTGAATTGATACCGCTCTTTCAAACTCAATGGCTGACGATCGAGGAATTCTGCAAACGTGTCTGGGTCGCCGTCTTTCCGCGCACCTCGATACTTCGCCTCGGCAGCTTCATCGGTTTGACCAAAATCTCCGTGCCACCGTTCCCGAAACAGAGCGATATCTTCGGGGCAACGCAGTAGCAGTGAAAGGATGAAGCGCGTCCATGCGGATCGACTGTCGGCGTCCCAAGGAGCGTTGTGGCCATAGCGCTCGAGCATATCGAGCGCGTTAGATGCCCAAGTGTCGAGAGGCTTGAAGAAGCTTTCCTCGATCTGCTGTGCAAGCTCTGGCTCGTAGCCCTTCAGCTCATACAGCCTTTCTTGATAACCAGTCCTCTCGGGTACGATCGGCTTAACGACGATGTCGTGATACGGCTTGGTGAATTCGATTACCTTGCCATCAGAACCAAGCCAACGCCTCAAGTAGAAGGCAGGGATGTAATGATGCTTGGTTGGAGGATTTGCAGCGTTCATGCTGGGAATATATTGGCCGGCCGCGCGCTAAGAGCATCCTAGGTGAGAAAGTTGTGCGTTGGACGTTTGCGACTTGCGGGAAGCAGGTTTCCCCGAGCTAGTCCCAATTGCTCATAATTACAAGGCTTTGCGGCCGGCCTTGACGTGCTATGGATGCCCGACCGGGTAAAGAGTTGATCGATGAGCGCTGAGTCGTCACCGAAGATCGTCATAGTCGACGAAAGCCCGATCCGCGCGGCCATCCTGGAAGAGGGGTTGCGGGAGGCGGGCTTTACCGGCGTCGTCCATATCCGCGAAATGCAGAGCCTTTTGGCGCGCATTTACGCGCTCGATCCTGATGTCATCCTGATCGACCTCGAAAACCCCAGCCGCGACGTTCTGGAACAGATGTTCCAGGTCAGCCGCGCGGTTCGGCGGCCGATTGCCATGTTCGTCGACCAGAGCGATGCGGCCTCGATCCAGGCCTCCGTCGATGCCGGCGTTTCCGCCTATATCGTCGACGGCCTGAAGAAGGAGCGGATCAAGCCGATCCTCGACCTCTGCATCTCCCGCTTCAATGCGTTCTCGAAGCTGCAGGACGAACTCGACCGCACCAAATCCGCGCTCGAGGAACGCAAGGTGATCGATCGCGCCAAGGGAATCCTGATGAAGGTGAAGGGCCTCACCGAGGACGAGGCCTATGTGCTGATGCGCTCCACCGCGATGCGCGAGAAAAAGAAGATCGGCGAGATCGCGCAGTCGATCCTGACCGCGTCGGAGTTGCTGAAATGACCACACCGCTCCACATCGGCTTCATTCCGCTGGTTGACGCCTCCGCGCTGATTATCGCCGTCGACAAGGGGTTTGCCGCGGCCGAAGGGCTCGATGTCACGTTGGTGCGGGAAGTGTCGTGGTCCAACGTCCGCGACAAGCTCAACATCGGCCTGTTCGATGCCGCGCATCTGCTGGCGCCGGTGGCGATTGCCTCGAGCCTCGGGCTCGGGCACGTCAAGGTTCCCATTGTGGCGCCGTTCAATCTCGGGCTGAACGGCAATGCCATTACGGTATCGCCGGCGCTGCACGCGGCGATCATGGGCGAACTCGAGGGTGAGGCCACAAATCCGATGGCGACCGCGCTGGCGCTGTCCCGGGTCGTCGCCAAACGGCGCGCCAGCGGTGCGGAGCCGCTGACCTTCGGCATGACATTCCCGTTCTCCACCCATAACTACCAGCTTCGTTTCTGGATGGCCGCGGGCGGGGTCGATCCCGATGAGGACGTTCGCCTCGTGGTGCTGCCGCCGCCCTACATGGTGGACAGCCTCGCCAATGGACATGTCGACGCGTTCTGCGTCGGCGCGCCCTGGAACTCGGTCGCCGTCGATCTCGGCATCGGTCACATCCTGCATTTTGTGTCCGATATCCTGCAGCGTGCCGTGGAGAAGGTGCTCGCGGTTCGGCAGAGCTGGTCGGAAAAGAATCCGGAGGTGCTGGCAGCCCTGATCCGGGCGGCCGCGCGCGCCGCTGTATTCATCGAGCAGCCTGAAAACCGCGCCGAGGCCGCGCGCATCCTGGCGCAGCCGGAGCGGATTGGGGTCGATGCGGAAGTGATCCAACGGACCCTCGACGGCCGCCTGAAGGTTTCGCCCGACGGCGCGCGGCGCGAGAGCAGCCGTTATCTCCTGGTCGGACGCGAGGGCGCGGCCCGGCCGGATCCGGTGCAGGCTGCCTGGCTCTACGCCCAGATGGTGCGATGGGGGCAGACCGCGATGCGCCCGGAGGCGCTGAAGACCGCGATGGACGTGTTCCGGCCGGATCTCTACGACACCGCCATGGGGCAGCAACAGGCGAAAGCGGCCGGCCCCTCGGACGCTGTCGGCGCGTTTGCCGGGCCTGCCTTTGACCCGGCCGACATCGCCGGGCATCTGGCGGCGTTCAAGATCGGCCACTGGAAGCCGTAACGCCTGATCTCTTCTTCTGATAAGAAATTGGGCGTCGAGCATAGTTGCCTAATTTATGCGCATATTGCTTGCATACAGCAATGAATTTGTCTTCATTGTTTCCCAAGCCATCCCATAACCATCTGAAATAACTGCGTATTCAAATCGACTCAGTGTGGCACGCAACTTGTATGTTGCAGTGCAGCCAGACGTCGGAGAAGCCGGCTGGCCTACGTCCAAGATGGATTTTCGCAGCAACGAAGCTGGTCGGATCGTCTCCCGGAAATGGCCCAGCGTAACCGCTGAGCCGGGTTCGAAGCGGTCGCCCCACCAACTTCGTTCTGCCACCGATCGTGGCCGCAGGAGCTTCGTCGCGCACCATGAAAATCGAAACACTTTCAGTCGACTTTTCGGACGAGCAGAAGCGCTATCTCGAAGGCTTCACCACGGGCTTGCAGATCAGCCGCGTTGGGCGTGGTCTCGGCGGCGGCAGCAAGGCGAACGCCGAGCCGACCGGACCGGAAGCCGCGCATATCAAGGCCCAGGACAAGGTCGTTGCAGCGGGCAAGAAGCTCGCCGACATGGAGAAGGTAAAGCGCGAAGAGCATCCGTTCGATGCCTATCCGCGGTTACGGCAGCAGGCGCTCGACGACAAGCCGCCGTCGCCTGCGGATAATTTTCGCTGGCGCTATTACGGCCTGTTCTACGTCGCGCCGGCGCAAGACTCCTACATGTGCCGGTTGCGGATTCCGAACGGGATCGTGAAGCACTGGCAGTTCGCGGGCCTCGCCGATCTCGCCGAACAGCTTTGCGGGCCGTTCTGTCACGTCACCACGCGCGCCAATTTGCAGGTGCGCGAGATACCCTTCAAGAATTCGGCGGCGTTGATCGAGGGTATTCAGGACCTCGGCCTGTGCTCGCGCGGCTCCGGCGCCGACAACATCCGCAACGTCACGGGCACGCCGACGGCGGGGATCGATCCGCAGGAAATACTCGACACCCGCGCCTATGCCCGCGAGTGGCACTACCACATCCTCAACGATCGCTCGCTGACGGGATTGCCGCGCAAGTTCAATGTCGCCTTCGACGGCGCCGGCAAGATCGCGGTGCTGGAAGACACCAACGACATCGCGTTTTCGGCTGTCGAGGTGAAGGACGGTTTCGGCGTCGAGCCCGGCGTCTGGTTTCGCCTCGGCCTCGGCGGCATCACCGGTCACCGCGATTTCGCCAAATACGGCGACATCATCGTCAAGCCGGCCGACGCAACCAAAGTGTCGGACGCGATCGTCCGCGCCTATATCGACACCGGCGACCGCACCAACCGGCAGAAGTCGCGCCTGAAGTATGTCCTCGACGCGATGGGGCACGACAAGTTTCTCGAACTGGTCGAAGCGCGGCTCGGGCAGGCCTTTACGCGGGTGCCGGCGGAAGCGTTGGCGCCGCGACCGGCGTTCGACCGCATGGCCCATATCGGCGTTCACATGCAGAAGCAGCAAGGCCTGAACTGGATCGGCGTCGCGCTGCCGCTCGGCAAGGTTACCTGCGAGCAGATGCGCGGATTGGCCAAGATTGCGCAGGACCTCGGCGACGGCGATATCCGTCTGACGGTCTGGCAGAACCTGCTGATCCCTGGCGTGCGCGACGAAAATGTCGAACTCGCGATCGCGGCGATCAAGGCGGTTGGTTTGGCGGTCGAGGCCTCGCAGATTCGTGCCGGCCTGATCGCCTGCACCGGCAATGCCGGCTGCAAGTTCGCGGCGTCCAATACCAAGCTGCACGCCGCCGCAATCGGCGACTGGTGCGAGCCGCGGGTCAATATCGAGACGCCGCTCAACATCCATCTCACCGGTTGCCACCATTCCTGCGCCCAGCACTACATCAGCGATATCGGGTTGATCGGGGCGCGGGTGCCAGTCGGCGAGGAGGACACCGTCGAAGGGTATCATCTGTTCGCAGGCGGCGGCTTCGGTCCCAACGCGGATGTCGGGCAGGAGGTCTTCCACGATCTCAAGGCCGAGGATGCGCCGCAGGCGGTCGAGCGGCTGCTGAAAGCGTATCTCGCACATCGCTCATCGCCCGATGAAACCTTCCTTTCGTTTGCGCGCCGCCATGACGGCGAGACGCTGCGCAGGCTCGCCGATGCCGAGGTGTCCTCATGAACCAGATCACGCCCCCGCCGAAGATCGAGATCATTCCGGGCAGCGCGCCGTTTTCGGAAGCGCAGCGGTCATGGCTGAACGGCTTCTTTGCCGGCCTGTTGTCGGACGCACCGACGCCGTTGTCGGCCGAAGAGGGTGCCGCCGTCATGGCCGGCGGCGATGGCGACGACGGCGAAGCGCCCTGGCACGACCAGACCATGCCGATCGCCGATCGCATGAAGCTCGCCGAAGGCCGCCCGTTGCGACGAAAGTTCATGGCGGCGATGGCGCAGCAGGATTGCGGCCAGTGCGGCTACGACTGCCATAACTATTCCGAAGCGATCGCCAGCAAGAGCGAAGCGCGCCTCAATCTCTGCGTCCCCGGCGGCAAGGAAACCGCGCGGATGCTGAAGTCGCTCTATGAGGAGATCGACAAAGCGCCACCATCGCCGTCGTCGGCAACGGCAGCCGCGCCCGTGGCACCGGCCGTGGTCGCGGAAGCGGGACGCTCGCGAGACAATCCGGCGCCGGCAAAATTCCTGTCGCGCCGGTTGCTGAACGGCAAGGGTTCGGAAAAGGAAACCTGGCATATTGAATTTGACTTGTCCGGCTGCGGACTCGATTACGTCGTCGGAGATTCCTTCGGCATCTTTGCCCGCAACGATCTCGGCCTGGTGGACCAGGTCATCGCGCTGCTCGGCGCGTCGCATACCACGGCGGTGAGGGGCAAGACATTGCGCGAGGTCTTGCTCGACGATGTCTCGTTGTCTCCGGCGCCGGACTCGCTGTTCGAGCTGATCTCGTACCTCACCGGCGGCGCGCTGCGCGAGAAGGCGCGCGCGCTGGCGCAAGGCGAAGACCCCGATGGCGACGCCGCCACGCTGGACGTGATGGCGGTGTTGCAGAAGTTTTCGCGCGTCCGTCCGCACCCCGAGGCCTTTGTCGAGGCGCTGGAACCTCTGCAGCCCAGGCTTTATTCGATCTCGTCGTCGCACAATGCGACACCGGGAAAGCTGTCGCTGACGGTCGACTGCGTGCGTTACGTGATCAACAAGCGCCAGCGTCTCGGACTTGCATCGACATTCCTTTCGGAGCGGATCAATCCGGGCGACGAACTCAAGGTCTACGTCCAGAAGGCCCATGGCTTCGCGCTGCCGGAAGATACGAAGACGCCGATCATCATGGTCGGTCCGGGCACCGGCATTGCGCCGTTCCGCGCCTTCCTGCACGACCGCCGCGCCACCGGGGCGCCCGGCAAGAACTGGTTGTTCTTCGGCCACCAGCGCAGCGACTGCGATTTCTTCTATGCCGACGAACTGAATGGGATGAAGACCTCAGGTCTATTGACCCGATTGTCGCTGGCGTGGTCGCGCGACGGCGACAAGAAGTTCTACGTCCAGGATCGCATGCGCGAGGTCGGCCGCGAGGTCTGGACGTGGCTCGCCGAAGGCGCCCACGTCTACATCTGCGGCGATGCCAAGCGGATGGCCAAGGACGTCGAGCGGGCGCTGGTCGACATCGTCGCCCAGTTCGGCGCACGCTCGACCGACGAGGCCATCCTGTTTGTCGCGGACCTGAAGAAGAGGGGCCGGTTCCAGCAGGACGTGTACTAGCGCGTAGCGCTTTCGGGCGAAGCGGTCCCCATTCACCCGCCAAAATAGTAAATTCGGGTTCCGATTAGCTCAAATCGGCCCGAATAAAATTCTCACGGGAATCCCGACCGGAGAATTTTCATCCGAAAAGCGAGTCCGGGGAAGCATCCGCATCGCTATTTTTCCGGCCGGCTTGAATCCGGGCGCAAACGATATTCCATATGCATCCCATGCTGCGTTGGAGATCCACCATGCGCGAAATATCGGCGGAAGCCCGCCTGCACCTGTATGCGCGCTCGCTGTCGCGAAAGACCGGAACCGGATTTCACACCGCCGCGCTGTACAGCGCGCTTGCGGTCATCGCAGCCGTCGTGTTCGGCACGTTTTCGGTACATCCGTTCTAGGGATTGGTGGTCTATATCTGACGCGTTTTCTTTGCGCGGACCGGATCCAACTTCGCTCGAAAACGCTACGCGCCCGTCCTGAACGGCGCCACCTTGATCCCGGCTTTATCCAATGCCTGACGAACCCCGCGGGCGATCTCGACCGCGGTCGGGTTGTCGCCATGGATGCAGACCGTGTCGGTGCGCATCTTGATGACCTTGCCGGTAACCGAGACCACGGCACCGTCCTGCACCATCCGCACCACCCGATCGGCAATTTCCCTGGCGTCGTGCAGCACGGCGCCGGGCTTCTTGCGCGAGACCAGATTGCCGTTGTCCTCGTAGGCGCGGTCGGCGAATACCTCGTGCACCATCGGCAGATTGGCCGCTTCGCCGGCCGTCACCAGTTTTGAGTTGGCCAGCACCACGAAGATCAGATTGGGATCGACCGCCTTGATGGCGTTGGCGATGGCCCGTGCCGTCATGTCGTCCTCGCAGGCGACGTTGGAGATGGCGCCGTGCGCCTTGACGTGGGTCACCTTGTGGCCGGCCGCGGTTGCGATCGCCTGCAAGGCGCCGATCTGGTAGGCGATCAGGTTCTCGATCTCGGACGACGTCAGACCCGGCACCGGTCGCCGGCCGAAACCATGCAGATCGCGATAGCCGGGGTGCGCGCCGACGCTGACGCCGCGCGCTTTCGCCAGTTCGACCGTTTTGCGCATGATGTCGGCATCGCCGGCATGAAAGCCGCAGGCGACGTTGACCGATGTCGCGAGTTCGATCATGGCGGCATCATTGCCCATTTCCCACGGGCCAAAGCTTTCGCCGAGATCGCAATTGAGGTCGATCGTTGTCATGATGTCCGTCCGCTTTTCTTCTCTGGATGCTGTGGCGGCTAGTCCGGCCCCGTTATCTCGGCCTGCCAGGTACCGGCGTCGATCGCGCTGACGGCATAGCCTGCGACATTGGCATCGTGCAGCGCGTCGAGGTTGAGATCAACGCTTTCGATGGCACGCAGCCGGTCCGGCAGGGAGCGCAGCAGCTCGGCAAACCTGCGCGCTTCGGCGTGGGCCTCGGCCATGCTGACCGCCTGGAAGCGAAACGGCCGCCCGGCCGGGGTCTGCGCGAACCGGCCGAAATCGGCTGATATCACGGTCGCGATCTTGGGATAGCCGCCGCTGGTGCCGCGGTCCGGCATCAGCACGATCGGCTGGCCATTGCCGGGCACCTGCAGGCTGCCGTTCACGGTGCCGTCGGAAACGATGTTGTGGCCGTGCAGATGTTTGAGAACAGGGCCTTCGAGCCGGTAACCCATGCGGTCGCTGGTAGCCGATATCTTCCACTCGCTGTCGACGAACAGCTTCTTGGTGTCGTCGGCGAATTCGTCGTCCTGCGGTCCCCACACCACCCGGATCGGCGCGTCCGATGTGGCCGGCAGTTCGATCCGCCGCTCGGCCGCGCCGCTGGCGGCCTTGGTCTGCAATTCGTCGCCCGACTGCAGCGGACGCGGATAGGGGCTGCCGAGGCCGGCGCGCGCGTTGACGGCAAGACTGCCGAAGGTCGGCTCGCCGGCAATGCTGCCTTCGATGGCGAGGTAGCTGAACGAACCGCTGCGGGCAAAGCCGAGCGTCAGCGTTTCGCCATCGGCCAGCGTCGCGGACGTATCCGGCGCCACCGGGCGCCCGGCGATATCGGCATTTCGTGAGGCACCGGCGAGTGCGATCCGGACCGCGCTGCCGCGCGCCGTAAGCGCCGCCCCGAACGGGCCGATTTCGACGCAGGCGGCAAATGGCGCGTTTCCGACCAGCGTATTCGCCGTCGCCAGCGCCAGGCGATCCATCGCGCCGCTCGGCACCAGGCCATAGCGCTGGGAGCCGGGACGTCCGTTGTCCTGGATCGAGCTTGCCGGACCGATCGATGCGATGACGAGCTTGCTCATGAGGCCAATAACTCGGCAATGAATTCGCCGGCATCAGCAGCGCGATCCTGCTCCGCGAAGGTTTTGGCGTCGACAGCGGCAAAGGTAATTTGGTCGCCCGGCTCCAAGAGGAAGATCGGATCGCGGTGGAGCTGATAGGTGCGGACCGCGGTTTGTCCGAGCAGATGCCAGCCGCTGGGCCCGGCGAGGCATTGCACGCCGGTTTGCACGCCGCCGATGGAAATCGTGCCGGCGGGGGTGAGCAGCCGCGGGTTCTGACGTCGCGGCAGGTGCAGGAAATCCGCCAGCCCGCTGAGGTAGGACCAGCCCGGCGTAAAGCCGATCATCGCGACGCGGTAGTGGCCGGCCGTGTGCCGTGCCACGATGTCGTCGGGCGTGGTGTCGAGGGTTTTTGCAACATCCTCGAGGTCGATGCCATGCTCGCCGCCATAGACGACGGGAATGCGCCAGCGTCGGGCCGCCGCTGTCTCCGGAACAGGCCGTTGTGCGAGCGCCAGAAGTTTTTCGCCGAGATCGTCGAAACCGACCTGCAGGGGATCGTAATGCACCAGCAGCGACCGGTAGGTCGGCACGGCCTCGGTCACGCCGGCGATCGGCTCGGCTGCCAACGCGCGGTCGAGCGCCAGCACCCGCTGGTTGGCGGCATCGTCGATGGTGCGGCTGAATTCCACCGTGATGGCGCTGTCGCCACTGGGCAAAAGGCGGGGCGGGGATAGCGGCGCGGCCATGGCCTCGTAACTGCCTCGTAGCTTCTGGGCGAGAGCCAACCTGTAGCGTGTTTTGCGGCGAAGTGGAATTCGCTTCGTGCGAAATCAGCCTGCAAGTTCAATAAATTAATCTGCATTGCGTCGATAAGATGTTGTGATCGGCGCATATCCAGCAGACCCTTGACGCGATGCTCGCGCCCCGCAAGATGCGCTGCCTTCATCAATTCCCTCCCGGAGCCCGCATTCCAGATGTCCCTGTCCCCCGAAGCCGTCGCAACCCTGTCCAAAGTCTCCACCGGCACCATCACCACCGTTCTGCTCAAGAAGGGCCTGCGGAACGTCTGGATGCGCGGCGCCAAACCGCTGCGCCCGGGATTGCCGCGGCTGGTCGGACCGGCCTTTACGCTGCGCTTCGTGCCCGCGCGCGAAGACCTGGCGACACCCGAGTCATGGTCGTCACCGATTTCGACCCGCACCGCGATCGAAGCGATGCCGGCAGGCTGCATCTGCGTCACCGACGCCATGGGCATCACCGACGCCGGCATCTTCGGCGACATTCTCTGCGCCCGCATGGTCAAGCGCGGGGTGGCCGCGCTGATCACCGACGGCGTGGTGCGCGACGTCGAAGGCGTGCTCGGCACCAACCTTCCGGTCTGGTGCGACGGTTTTGCGGCGCCGCCGTCGGTGGCGGGCCTTACCTTCGTCGGTTGGGGCGAGCCGATCGGCTGCGGCGGCGTGGCCGTATTTCCCAACGACATCGTGGTCGCGGACCAGGACGGCGCGGTGCTGATCCCGCAGGCGCTGCTCGACCACGTGCTGGCCGAGGGGCCGGAGCAGGAGCGGATGGAAGCCTGGATCGTCAACGAGGTGAATAACGGCGCGGCATTGCCGGGCCTTTATCCGATGAACGCCGAGACCAAGGCGCGCTACGCGGCGAGCAAGAAGTAACAAGAACAAAGATCAACGAAGAGAGGTAACCCATGGATTTCCATCCCGCCGGCTCGCGGCCAACCCGCGTCGCGCCGCCTGAATATTTCACCGGCAACGTGATGCAGGACCCGATCATCGCGACCTCCGCCCCGGCGCGGCTGGTGGCGAATTCCGTCTCGTTCCAGGCGGGCGCCCGCACCGCATGGCACACGCATCCGCTCGGCCAGACGCTTTATGTGATCGCAGGGCTCGGCCGGATCCAGGCCAAGGGCGGACCGATCCGCGAACTTCGCCCCGGCGACGTGGTCTGGATTCCGCCGGGTGAAAAGCACTGGCACGGCGCTTCGCCAACCAACGGCATGACGCATCTGGCGATGCAGGAAGCGCAAGACGGCAATGCCGTGACCTGGATGGAAAAGGTCACGGACGAGGAATATTCGGCCAAGGTCGGCTAACCCCTGTCACAGGAAAACCATCCGATCCCGGTGGGCACGATCATTCTGATCGTGCTCGCGTCGGCGCTTTACGTCGCGATGCTCTCCACCGTCTCTTTTTCGGCAGGCGGTGGCGATGCTGCGATGGGCGAGGCGATCGCGAGCTTCATGTTCACGGTCGCGCTCTGGATCGTGCTGGCACTGCTGGTCGCCGTTGCCGCGATGATGGGCGAAATGCCGCGCCGGATCGTGGTGATCAGCGCCTTGCTGGTACCGCTCGCCGGCGTGACAACCTTTGTCGCCATCGACGCGTGCTCACGCCATATCAAATGGGCTGTCATCGGACCGGTTTTGCTGCCGCTGCTGGTGGTGTCCATTGCAGCGGTGGCGCGTTTTCCAAAACTCCAGGCGGCATTTCCCGGCGATCGTGTCAACATTGCGATCTGCAGTTCGGTCGCCGTCTTGTCGCTGGTGCTTCTGGTGGCAGCAGCAATGTGATCAGGGGACGCGGTCTAAATCCGCTGTGCGGTCCAGGTGCCCGAGCACAGCGCGGCACGCCAGGTACCCGATCCGGAGGTGCCGTTGAGGCGACCCGAACCGACCGCGCGTTTGATGCCGCTAGCCAGCGTCACCTGAATGGCGCCGGCTTCGGCGACGCGGCCGGACGCCGTCACGACCGCATTGGTCGAGGCGACCTGGCCGTTGCTGATCCCGATCGAAACCGACGTGCCGTTGGTGCAGGCGGCGTTCGACGAGGCGATCTGCACATTCCATTCGCCATCGAAGGTCGCGGCGGTAGCTGGTGTTGCGAGCGCAGCAATCACGATCGCGGCGATAGTTGAATTCTGAAATTGTCCCATGACGAGCCCCCTGGTTTGAACATGACCAAGCTCACACGGTGGATCGGGGGCGACTGTGACTGACATCACGCCGGTAACGGCCGAACGTGAACCCCAATGACGTCCAGTGCGACGAGAAGCCGGCACGCCCCCCAAACAAAAGCCCCGCCGATCAGGCGAGGCTTTCGTCAAGTGCCTGATGGCGGGTGCGTCAGTTGACGCGGGTCCAGGTCTGGCCGCCGCAGAACACGCCGCCGAAGGCGCAACCCTGGACGCGCAGGCTGTCGGAGCCCTTCAGCGCGATCGTCGAATCATAGGTGCTGCCGGTGTTCGGATCGAGGATCCGGCCGCTCCATTTGGCGTCCTTGGCAGGCTTCATGTTGATCAGAACCTGTTCGCCGTTCTGGTTCGATTTCTTGTCGACCGAATAGCCGCAGAGATTGGCGCCGCATTGCTCGATCCTGACCTTGCCTTCCTTCTCTTCCGTCAGCCACAGGCCAAGCGGTGAGTTGGCGGCCTGAACCGCTGCCGGCGCCGGAGCAGGGGCTGCTGCAGGCGGCGCGGCGGCGACGACCGGTGCGGGTGCGGGTTTTGCGACCGGAGCCGCTTCCTGCTGAACCGGTGGGGCCGGCGGCGCGGGCGGAGTTGCGGTTGCGCTATCCGCAGGCGTTGCGGCTGCTGTTGTGGTCGATGGTTCAGGCGTCGTTGCTGCCGCAGGCGCGGTCGGCGCTGGAGCCGCGGGAACGGGAGCGGTCGCTGCAGGCGCCGCGGCCTGGTCGGATGGCGCCGGCGTCGTGGCGGCTGGCGCCGGAGCGTCGGGAGCGGGCGGCTGCGGATCGGTCTTGGCCTGTTGCGGCGATTGCTTGCGCGAACGGTCGCTGTCTTCATTCCGCGAACGCTTGGCCTTGCGGCCGGTATTGTCGTAGACGCCGGGAATCGAGACGGTCCCGCGGTCGGGATCGACGCGAATGGTGCGGCCGCCATATTCGAAGGAGTACTGGGCCTGAGCCGCGGTGCTTGCGAGCAACAGGGCAGCAATAGCCAGAAGCTTCTTCATAACGACCTCCTGAACAGGGAATCCCAGTCCCCGAAGCTACGCGTCGGCAGCTTCACGCAACGTGATCCAGATCACTTTCAAACTATGAGTCGTATACTAGCGGCTTTGGTTCAAAGATGGTCCGGCCAGTCTAATTTGCGGCCGATCAGCGGTCAATTTCCCGGGAAAATCGATTCCAGAGCCTTGTCGGTTCTGATGATTCAGAACCGGGCTCTGGTTTTTCGTTTTGACGCGTTTTCTTCACGCGAACCGGCATCCACCCACGGATCAAGTCCGAGGGCATGCTTCGCTCGAAAACGCTATGTTCAATCGAACCAGGCGGCGTAGATCTTCCGGTAGCTGCCGTCCTCGGTGGCGATGTGCAGCCACTGATCGACGAACGCTTTCAATGCGACATCGCGTTGCAGCCAGTAGGCCTTCTCGGCGAAGTCGAACGGCTTGTCCGGATGCACTGCGCAGAGCACGCCAGCGTGCTGCTTCTGCTGGTAGCGGGTCTCGGCGGCATCGGTCATCATCAGGTCGGCATTGCCCTTGGCGATTTCGTCGAAGATGGTGACGTTGTCGTTCCAGACCTTGATCTCGGCGCTCTTGATATTGGCCTTGGCGAAGCGCTCATTGGTGCCGCCAGGATTGACGATCACGCGGGTGCCGGCCTTGTCGATATCGGCAATGGTTTCAAATTTGCCCTTGTCGGCGCAGCGCGCGATCGGGGTCTTGCCCTCACGCATGATCGGCGTCGAGAACATTCCCTTTTTCTGCCGGTCGAGCGTGATCGAGACGCCGCCCATCGCGACGTCGAAATTGTCGGCTTCAAAATCCTTCATCATTTGCGGCCATGCGGTCTGAACGAACTCGACCTTGACGCCGAGCGCCTTGCCGAGCGCTTCGGCCATGTCGACGTCGAAGCCGCGGAATTTGGCGGTCGCCTTGTCGAAATAGGTGAACGGCAGATAGTCGCCGGTCATGCCGACACGCAGCGTGCCGCGCTTGATGATGTCGTCGAGGCGCGAGGAGGCCGCGGGCTGCTGGGCTGACGCTGATACGATCCACAGAGCAGCCATGACGAGGCCGGCCAGCATTCGAAACATCACGTCTTCTCCCCGGGCGAATTCTATTGCACTTTGGCGCCGGATTTAGACCAGATGCCCGCGCAGTGCCAGCCGGAGAAACCGAAATCGTGACCATCCCGCTTTACGACGCCTCCGTCGGCGTTTTCGTCCCCTATCTCGGCAATCTGTCAGCGCTTCTCGACCACGCCGCAGCCCATGCCAAGACCCGCAACATCGATCCCGCAGTGCTGCTCAACATGCGGCTCTATCCCAACATGTACAGCCTGAAACAGCAGGTCGGCGAGGCCAACCGCCATGCGGTCGTTGCCGGCGCGCTGCTGGCCGGTCACGCGCCTCACGTCTTTCCAACGACGGACCCTGACATCCCAGAGCTCAAGTTGCGGATTTCAGCGGCGATCGATTTCGTGCAGGGCTTGCCGCGTGCGGCGATCGATACCGCAGCGGACAAGGAAGTCGTGTTCACCTTCAAGAGCGGCGCGACGCGTGCCTTCACCGGAAAGTCACTGCTGCTGACGTTCAGCGTTCCGCAGTTCTTCTTTCACATCACGACGGCCTACGACATCCTGCGTCACGCTGGCGTCGATCTCGTCAAGAAGGATTTTCTGGGGCCGCCGCGATAGACGCAAAAGTCGGCGGACTATGCTTCGCCGCCGTCCCGGCGGACCAGGTTGGCGGCGGCGCCGCGACCGGTCATCTCGCTCTTCAACTGCTCGAAGCGGCGGTGCGCTTCGGCTTCGCGGTCGTGAACCATCTGGACTGCGGCATCCCGGCTCATCGGGCCGGAGACGACGGGATTTGAATTCTCGCCGATGGTCTCATCGACATAGTACTCGCCATTGTCGGCGCGGACGGTCCACCGGAAGCGGATTGCAGCCATCGGCCCGGGTCCGACCCTGGAGTAGCCGTGCGCCTCGATCGGCGCGCGGACCTCCGCGGATGCGAGGGGCTGGATCGGGGCTTGCACCTCAGAGGCAGGCAGCGGCGGAGGCGTAACCGGCCGCTCGTCAGCCGCCGGCCGGACCGGCTCGCGATGGGTTTCCGGTTGATCGAGAATGCTGGCGATCGCCGCCAGCGCATTATCGGTCGGGTCGCCTTGACTCACGATTCAGCCTCCGGATCGAACTCCGTCTGCGGAAGCGGTGGTCCCGTTGCCGCCCGGATTGCTGTCCTCGTCTCCGATTAAGGCTGAGTTTTGTCTTTGCCCAGCGTTTTCGAGCCTGACCTTAAGCGGATACCGGCGGCAGTTTGCTTCGCCACGGCCGCGCTTGTTCAAGCTGGCCCGCGACACGGAATAAGGTTCCTTCGTCGCCGAACTTGGCCGAGAACATCATGCCGAGCGGTAAACCGGCCTTGTTCCATGCCAGCGGCACCGACATCGCCGGCTGGCCGGACATGTTGAACATCGCGGTCGCGGGCATGTAGCGGCGCAGGATCGGCGCGATATGCGACAGATCGCTCGACATCGTGTTGAGTTCGCCGATCCGCAGCGGCGGTGAGCACAGCGTCGGACACAGGAAGACGTCGCAGGTCTCGAAGAAGTCCGCCAGCGCGCGTGAGATCTGGAATGCCGCGAGCTGGGCGGCGACGTAATCGGTCGCGCTTGTATTTTTCGCGTTGTGGGAGCTCGCCAACGTCAGGATCTCGAGATCGTTGTCGGTCATCTCGCGGCCGATCCGCTGCTCGATCAGCCGCACCGTCAGCGCGGTATTGCCGCCCACGATGGTTGCCATGACGGCGGCCGGATCGGCGGCCAGCTTGGGCGCGCGTTCGTCGACATGATGGCCGAGCCCCGCCAGCAGGCCGGCGATGTCGCGCACCGCCGCGGCGATTTCCGGATCGATGGCGTCGCCATAGGGCGACCGGTCGGTGAAGGCGATACGAAGCTTGCCGGGGTCGCGGCCGACCTCCTGCGAAAAAGGCCGCGCCGGGAGCGGCGCGACATAGGGGCTCGACGGTTCAGGACCATGGACCGCGTCCAACATCACGGCGCTGTCGCGGACGCTGATGCTGACGACATGGCCGCAGGAAAACCCGCCCCAGCCTTCGCCGCGATCGGGACCGAGCGGATTGCGCGCCCGGCTTGGTTTCAGACCGAACACGCCGGAGGCCGAAGCCGGGATCCGGATCGAACCGCCGCCATCGCTGGCATGGGCCACGGGAAGAATGCGGGCAGCAACCGCCGCTGCCGCGCCGCCGGATGATCCGCCGGAGGAGTGCGCGAGATTCCAGGGATTGCGGGTCGGCCCGTGCAGGCGGGATTCCGTCGTCGGCATCAGGCCGAATTCGGGGCTGGAGCTCTTGCCGAAGATCGAGACACCGGTATCGAGGAAACGCTGCGCCAGCGTGCCGGTGTGGTCGGCGACGAAATCCTTCAGGATTGTCGCTCCCGATGTCGTGCGGGTGCCCTGCAGAAGATCGAGATCCTTCAGGAGGAACGGGACGCCGGTGAACGGACCGTCCGGAAGACCGCGATCGATCTGCTGCTCGGCATAGTCGTAATGCTTGACGACAACAGCGTTGATGTGCGGATCGACCTTGGTCGTGCGGGCAATCGCCTCGTCGAGTAGCTCGCGCCGCGTGACCTGCTTGTTCCGCACCAGTTCGGCCAAACCGACCGCATCGAAATTGCCGTATTCCTTGAAGGCCATATCCGCCACCTCATTGAGCGGGCCGATCGACGATCGGCCCGACAGCCCGGGATCATTGGGTGATTTGGGTCATCGTTTCCGGCTTCTCAGCCGAAGACGTCCTGGTTGATCACGTTCTGGCGTAGCGGTTCGCCGTCCAGCACGCTCAAAATATTGCGCGCGGTCTGCTCGCTCATGCGATCGACGGCTTCCCGCGTCACGCCGGCGACGTGCGGCGCCATGATGACGTTGGGAAGTGCGAACAGCTTGTGGCCGGCCAGCGGCGGCTCCTGCTCGAACACGTCGAGGCCGGCACCGGCAAGTTTGCCAGACACCAGTGCGTCATGCAGTGCCGCCTCGTCGACGATGCCGCCACGGGCGGTGTTGATCAGGTAAGCGGTCGGCTTCATCAGCTTCAGCCGCGCCGCATTGAACATGCCGACGGTCTCGGGGTTCTTCGGGCAATGGATGCTGACGAAATCGGCGCGCGGCAGCGCCGCGTCGAGGTTGGAGACCGGCTCGCAACCGGCGGCCTTGATATCGGCCGCGGGCTTGTAGGGATCGAAAATCAGGACGTTCATTTCCATCGCCAGGCATCGCTTGGCGGTCCGGGTGCCGATACGGCCGAAGCCTATGATCAGCACCGTCTTGCCGAAGAGATCATAGGGCAGCATGCCGAGCCGGCTCGGCCATTTGTCGTCGCGGACGATCGCATGCATTTCCACCGCGCGCTTGGCCAGCGTCAGCATCATGAACAGCGCCTGTTCGGCGACCGAAGGCGAATTCGCCGTGCCCGCCACCATCAGCGGAACCTTGCGGCGGCTCAGCGCGGGGACGTCGACGGCATCGAATCCGACACCGATCCGCGTCACCACCAGCATGTCCTTGGAGGCCTCGAGTTCGGTCTCGCCGAAGCGCGTTCCGCCGAGGGCAACGCCATGAACCGGCGCGTGCTCCTTCAGCTTGGCTTCGAAATCCCTGGCCGAAATCATGTTGGGAAATTCGACGAGTTCGATGTCGTCCCGCGCGTGGAGCAGTGCGCGGCCTTGGTTTGACATCGATTCCGTGACGAAGATTTTCTTCTTGTTGGTAGCCATTTCCTGCCCTTGGTCGCTGTTTTTTACGCCGTCATAGGACGGCGCCGGTCACCTCGTTTAGCAGGTGCATATTGTTGAGGTCCACTGCCAATCGGAGCGGGGCGCCATCCTGCGCGCCGGCATTCGGATTGACCCGGCCGCAGACCTGCGCGCCTTCCAGCGTGAAATAGATCAGGGTCTCCATTCCCATCGGCTCGGTGACGTCGAGCACGGCGTCGAAGGCTTCGATACCCGGCTCCGGGTGGGCCTTGGCCTCGGTAATGTGCTCGGGCCGGATACCGAGCAGCAGTTTGTCGGTCCGCGGAATGGCGTTGTATCGCGCGGCGCGCGCGGATGGTAGCGGGAAGGAGATACGGTCGGTGATGCGGATGTTGAGCTTGCCGCCGACATCCTCGAGCCGGCACGGAATGAAATTCATCGCCGGCGAGCCGATGAAGCTCGCGACGAATTTCGTTGCCGGCTTGTGGTAGAGCTCGTTCGGGGTCCCGATCTGTTCGATGCGGCCGTGGTTCATCACCACCACGCGGTCGGCAAGCGTCATCGCCTCGACCTGGTCGTGGGTCACGTAGACCGTGGTGGTGCGGACTTTCTGGTGCACCTTCTTGATCTCGATCCGCATCTGGACGCGCAGCTTGGCGTCGAGATTGGACAGCGGCTCGTCGAACAGAAACACTTTCGGGTTACGCACGATGGCGCGGCCCATCGCGACGCGCTGGCGCTGGCCGCCGGACAGTTGCTTCGGCTTGCGGTCGACCAGTTCCACGATGTCGAGCATGCGCGCGGCCTCGTCGATCCGACTTTTGATCTCAGCTTTGGGATAGCGCTTCAGCCGCAGTCCGAACGACATGTTTTCGGCGACCGTCATGTGCGGATAGAGCGCGTAGTTCTGGAACACCATCGCGATATCGCGGTCCTTGGGCGGAACGTCGTTGACGACGTCACCGCCGATCATGATGTCTCCGCCGGAGATGTCCTCCAGCCCCGCGATCATCCGCAGCGTGGTCGACTTGCCGCAGCCGGATGGCCCGACCAGCACGACAAACTCATGGTCGGCGATGTCGAGATCGATGCCGCGCACCGCTTCGACGTCGTCATAGCGCTTGATAACCTTACGCAACGTCACGTCAGCCATGAGTTCTACCCTTTGTCGCGTTCAACCCTTTGTCGCACCGGCGGTCAGGCCGGCAATGTAGTAGTCCATCAGGAAGGCGTAGATGATCAGCGGCGGCGCGGCGCCGAGCAGGGCGCCGGTCATGATCTGACCCCAGTTGAACACGTCGCCCTTGATCAGGGTGGTGATGATGCCGACCGGCAGCACCAGCTGATCGGTCGAGGTGGTGAACACCAAGGGATAAAGGAACTGCGCCCACGAGACGGTGAAGGCGAAGATGGTGGCGGCGATCAGGCCGGGCAGGGCGACCGGAATGAAGATCCGGGTCAGGGTCTGGAACCAGGAGGCGCCGTCGATGATGGCGGCTTCGTCGAGCTCCTTCGGGATCGAGGCGAAATAGCCGATCATGATCCAGGTGCAGAATGGCACCGTCAGCGTCGGGTAGATGAACAGCAGCACGTACCAGCGATTGATCAGCTGGATGCCGGTCCAGTCGCCGAACATGGCGAACACCTTGAACAGCGGAATGAACAGCAGGCTGTCCGGGATCAAATAGGTCAGGAACACGCCGGTCGCGAGTGTCGCCGAACCCCAGAATCGCATCCGCGCCAGCGCGAACGCCGCCGGCACGCTGATCAGCATGGTAATGGTCACCACGAAGATCGAAACCATCGCGGAATTCAGGAAGAAGCGCAGGAACTGGTTCGACGTCAGCAGGCCGACGTAGTTTTCAAGGGTGGGATGAAAGACCCACCAGGGATTGGTGGCTGCTGAAATTTCCGCGCTGCTCTTGAGCGAGGTGATCAGCATGTAGATCGGCGGCACCAGCGAAAAGATCGCAAACAAGGTGAGAAAAAAATAGGACCAGCGCAGCGCCCAGGTCCGGTCGCGGCTCATGCTGCCGTATTTGACGTTACGCGTCGGCGCGGCCTTGTCGATGGTTACAGTGCTCATCAGGCTTCATTCCCGCGCTTGTTGACATCCCGCAGGATGAAGATCGCCGCGACCGCAAGGATCGGCACCATGAACAGCGAGACGCTGGCGCCGAGCGGAATGTCGCTGCCCTCGATGCCGATCCGGAACGCCCAGGTCGCGAAGATGTGGGTGTGATCGAGCGGGCCGCCGGCGGTCAGAATTCGCACGATGTCGAAATTGGCGAAGGTGACGATCAGCGAGAACAGCGTCGTGATCGCGATGATGTTGCGCATCATCGGCAGCGTGATGTACCAGATCCGCTGCCACCAGTTGGCGCCGTCGATGGCGGCGGCTTCATAGAGCTGGTCCGGCACCGACTTCAGCGAAGCCAGGTACATGATCATGAAGAACGGCGCGCCGTACCAGACGTTGACCAGAATGACCGAGAAGCGCGCCCAGTCCGCGTCTCCTGTCCACGGGATCGGGCCGATGCCGAAGAACGACAGGGTGTAATTGAAAGCGCTGTAGGAGGGGTCGAACAGCCACAACCACGCCAGCGTGCTCATCGCCGGCGGGATCACCCAAGGCACCAGCAGCATGCCGCGCCACTTGCGCTGACCTTTGGCGGGAATGTTGTGAACGAAGTGCGCGACGATGAAACCGATCAGCGCTTTGAAAATGACGGCCGAGATCGCGAAGATACAGGACTGCTTGACCACCAGCCAGAAGGTATCGCGCTTGAACAGGAACTCGAAATTGCCGAGGCCGATAAATCGCTGCATCGACTTGTTCAATGTCGCCAGGTGGATCGAATAGATCGCCGGATACAGCACCAGCAGCACGATGAGAATGATCAGCGGCAACGTCATCAGGAACGCCGCGGTCGATTTGCGTTTCAGTGCCTTCTGCAAACTCGAACGTTTGCGCGCAGGCGGCGCAGCGGTGGCGCTGTTCGGCTGAAATGCGACATCAACCATGATGGATATTCCTCGCGCGATTCATCTCAAAGGCCAAAGATAACGGCTCTTGAAGCGAGCTCTTGTCGTGAAGCAGTACTGGAACCGGCGTTCACGCCGATTGCAGATGAAGCGATATGGCGGCGGATATGCCGCGGCGGCCCGCCATCCGGCAGGCCGCCGCAAGATATCTCGCATCCTAGCTCCGCATGAAGCCTTCGCACTCGCCTTCCGCCCAGGCGAGCGTCTTTTCCATCGCTTCGCCCTGGTGATAGCGCAGGCACATCTTGGTCAGTGTAGCCTGTGCGTAGATCTGCTGTGCGATCTTCGGCGGTGCCGGCGACGCTGCGATCGACAGGATCTGATGTTTGTAGGGGTTAGGATAGTGATAGAGCGTGCCCTTCGGCGGCCCTTCCTCCTGCCAAACCTTCAAGGTCGTCAGCTTCTCGTAGGCGGGCAGGTCGTAGCCGCCTGACGCCGTCACCATCTTCTCGATCGCAGCCGGCTTCGACAACGCTACCAGGAGGTTCTTGGCGGCTTCCTTGTTCTTGGAGAAATTCCAGATGCTCCAGAAATAAGGCAGGTACGGTGCGAAGCGACCTTTTGGCCCGGCGGGGAAGCCGTGGGTCCAGCATTGTTCGGCAACCTGCGGCGCGTCGCGCTTGGCCACCGCCCAGGCGCTCGGCGGATTCATGATCAGCGCGCCTCTGCCGGAAACCAGCCACTTGTTGTTGGACGCGTCATCCCAGGCCGCGGCATCCGGCGGCAGGAAGGCGATCAGCCTCTTGTAGTACTCAAGCGCCTGGCGGACGGCGTCGGTCTTGACGGTGAGATTG
The DNA here is from genome assembly GCF_900103365.1 of Afipia sp. GAS231. NCBI lineage: Bacteria > Pseudomonadati > Pseudomonadota > Alphaproteobacteria > Hyphomicrobiales > Nitrobacteraceae > Afipia > Afipia sp. GAS231. The sequence continues at coordinate 32,603 of NZ_LT629703.1, read as the reverse complement.
CCCTTCGCGTCCACCAGCGCAGCACCGTACGAGAGGAAGATTGCGCCTGCGGTATCGACATTGTCGGTGGTCTCGCCAAGACCGATACCAAACGGGAATCCTCCCTTGTGGCAGGCCTCGGCCGCTTTCAGGAACGTATCGAGCGTCCAATTGTCAGCCTTCGGTTCCGAACCGGCCGGGTACATGGCCTGCACGTCGATGCCGGCATGCTTCTTCATCAGGTCGATGCGCGAGCAGGGGCCCTTGATCTGGCTGCCGACGCAGGCGGGAACGCCGAGCCACTTGCCATCCAACTGGCCGAGATACTTGGCCGTGCCGTTGACTTCGCCGTTCTCGGCGACGATCGGCCCCATGATGTCGTTGACGGGCTCGAGCTGCTCCGAGTTGGCGTGCGCCCACCAGGTCGGCATCGCGATGATATCGTGGCCGGACTTCGCCTGCCCCTCGGCGGCGATGGTCAGGAGGTTCTTGTTACCCTGGCTCGGGATATAGTCGACCGTAACCTCGACCTTGGCCTTTTCGGCCCATTCATTGACCAGATCGGTCGAGGCCTTATTGGCGCCCGGCACCCAGTGATCCCAGAAACCAATCGTAAGTTTGCCGGCGGCGTGGGCGCCGCGAATGTACGGTGCAGTGATCAGTGCAGCAGAGGATAGCGCGGTAGCAGCAACAAATTGTCGGCGAGAAAGCGTCTTGCGTGACATGGTGTTTCCCCTTTGTTGAGCCGGATTTTGCTTCCTTTTTTATTTTCCGTCACTTGCCACGCCGGATGAGAACGACGCGTCAGCGGATATTTTGTAGTGAGATCAGAGCAGAATTGTTTGCATCTGTCGAGAAAACACGTCGGTCGCATGTATTGAACTAACGTTGCGTACGGACTCCCGGTGTCAGCGGCGGCGTTTCGACGCAGAGAGGATCGTCAATAATCGGATCGTCCCTATTGCGCTGCACACTTCTCGTTCCGGTATCGCTGTAACGGGATGCGATTGTGCCACAGTCAATATGCTACGTGCGTAACTCCTTCGCACGAAAGCTGTTTCGCTGTCGTGGACAGGTCAGCGCAACGGTGGACGGGCTCGGGGCGAAAACGATAGTTTAGACACCGCAGGATTCACGCACCCCTAAGACATTGCCCTCGCCAAATCTCGCGATCGACTATGGAGCCTAAATAATGACCAGTCCTACAAAGCTTGCGCGCCCGCGGTCGCGGTTGCGTGTCGCACTCGGCGCCATGGTTCTGCTTGCGCTCGGCGTATCCGCAAGCGTGGATGCGCAGGTGGTTCAAGGAGTCGAGAAAGGCGCGCGCGAGGGCAACAAGGCGGCCGGCCCGGTCGGTGGCGTGCTGGGTGGCGCGATCGGCGGCGTTGTTGGCGTGGTGACTGGCGTCACCGGCGTTCTAACGGGCGGCGCCAAGGGTGGGCAGCAGCAGGGCCAGCAGCCGGCGGCGAAGGATGCCAAACAGGGCGACGCTGCGAAAACCGCGAAGGCCGCCAAGGGGGCGAAAGGCACCAAGCAGGCGGCCGTCCTCACCCAGAACGGTGCGCCGACGCTGACCGCCGAACAGATCGTCGCCAACAGCGACGCCAATATCGAACGGATCAAGAAATCATTGAACCTCACGCCCGAGCAGGAGAAGAACTGGGCCGGATTCAATAGTGCAATGCACTATCTCGGACATAACGGTGCCGATCGCCTCAATCTGCGCATCGCGCGCGCGAAACGCGATCCGCCGGACGACATCATCGAACAGATGCGCAACGAAGCCCAGTTCCTCAACGACCGTGCCGTCGATCAGCGCAACGTGGCCGATGCTGCCGAGCCGTTGTTTGCCAGCCTGGACGACAACCAAAAGACGATCTTCATCCTCGAGATGGTCAATCTCAGCCACGAGCGCGGGCTGGACTGATGCCGGCCGAATAGCCGGGTACGCATGCCCTGGGGTAGGGTTGAAGGCGCGGCACCCGGCTATCCTGCCGCAGCGGCGCGGCCCTTCCAATCGTCATGCAATGATGTGCAAACCCTGACCGACTCGTGCCGTAGTGATGGCTGACTGGCGGCCTTGTCGGGAACCCGGTCTTTAACGGCCGGGTGTTGCGCGGCCACATCACTCATGAATCCACGCTGGCATCGCAAAAACGAATCCGGCCAGCGGAGGGCTGGCCGAATTGATGTCGAACACCGGGCAAGACTGCGGCGTCGCGCCCGGAGTTTATGGCTTCGAAGTTATGGCTTGGGGAAATTCAGTTCCACGCCGACGCCGTCGGGATCGTAGAGAAAGAACTGGGTGTCGCCGGTGCGCGGCACGATGCTCTCGCGGAACTTGACGCCTTTGGACTGCAGGCGCTTGCGCATGCCGTCCACATCTTCAGCCGCAAAGGCGATGTGGTCGAGCCGCCCGGTGTCCTCGTATTTCTTCTCGGTTCCCCGCACCACAATGCCTTCGCGCGGCTTGCGGGTGCCCATCAGATGTACCGTGGCGGTGCCGCCCGAATAGAGCCAGTAGCCGGCGAAGTCGAGCGGCGGGCGATCGCCGTTCTCGAGGCCAAGCACGTCGCAATAGAAGTCCTTGGTGCGCTCGAGGTCGGAGGGTTCAATGGTGTAATGCTGAAGTCCGCCAAGTCCCATAATTGTTCTCCTTATTGGGTAGATGGGTTCAAACGCAGAGAGGTTTATACAAAAGTGAGGTCGGCGTCGGCGCCCAGCATCCAGGCGCCGACGGTTTCAAAATGCCTGATCTGTCCCTGCAGCTGCTGGGTGACCGTGTGCATGTCGCGGAAGCGGCGCTCCAGCGGATGATCCTCGAAGATTGCGGTAGCGCCGGCGGCGTTGTAGGCGAAATCGACCGCCTCGCGCGCCTTGTGAATGGCGTTGGTGGAGGCCATCCGCATATTGATGCGCTGGGCAACGGTGATGGTTGCGCCCGCGGTGAGATCTTTCCAGGTGTCGGCCATCGACTGCAGCACATAGCCGCGCGCGGCGCGGAGATTGACCTCGGCCTGCGCGAGATTGCACTGGACCACCGCGTTGTCGCGCAACAGGCCCCTGGCGCCGCGCGGCACCTTGTTGCGCATGGTTTCGACAAAGGTGTCGAGCGCGATCCGCGCAATGCCGCAGGCGACGCCGGCAAAGCCCACCTGATAGCAGGTGCCCGCGCCCATGCGGTAGAGCGGGCCGCTCTCGCGGCACTCGCGGTCGAATTCGCGGGTCATCGAGTGATCGGAGCGGACGAAATAATCCTTCAGCGCGAACTGGTCGCTGGCGGTGCCGCGCAGGCCGACCGTGTTCCAGATGTCGGTCCATTCGACATCCTCGGTGCGCACCAACATGGTGCGTTCCAGCGGCGCGCCGTTGGCTTCGTGTCTTGGCGAACCGTCGGCCGCATAGATCGGACAATGCGCGCCGAGCCAGGTCGCGTGACGGCCGCCGGAGGCAAACGCCCACACGCCGGTGACGCGGTAGCCGCCCTCGCATTCGATCGCCTTGACCTTGGGACCGGGACCCCAGGCCAGCACCGCGCGGGGATCGCCGAAAATGGCCTGCGCCACCGGCAGGTCGAGATAGGCCGCCGACATCGCGCAGCCGCCGGCCTGGCTCAGACACCAGGCTGTGGAAGCATCGGCCTTGGCGATGGTTTCGATGACGTGAAAGAAAGTAACGGGGTCGGTCTCGATCCCGCTGGACGAGCGCGGCAACAGTAGCCGGAACAGCTGCGCCTCGTGCAGCCTGTCCAGCAGCGCCGGCGGCAGCCGGCGCGAGGTCTCGATGGCGTTGGAAGCCGCCGCAACGTGTGGCCGCACGGCTTCAGCCCGGGCGATCACGGTCGGATCGCCCGCAAGCTCGGCAGTGGTTGCGATCGCTGTATCCAAGACTTGTGTAATCAAGACTAGGCCTGACGAACCTGAGCGGTCGAAAGTTCGAGCCCATCGGCCAGTTCCCTGTCGATCTGTTCGATCGACTTGCCCCTGGTCTCAAAGCCGATGAAATAATACACGATCCCGGCCATCAGGAACCAGCAACCGAGATAGATAAAGGCTGTCGGAATCTGGGTCAGCGGCACGTCGGGTTTGAGGTAGTTGTTGGAGCCGACGATCAGGGCAAGCCCTACGGGTCCGATGATCTTGCCGATGCCGCCGAAGCCGTAGGCCGATCCCATGCCGGTGGTCCGAAGATGGGACGGCCAAACCTCCGCTGCATAGGGCCCGACGATGGCAAAGCCGCCATCGGCAAAGAAGAAGGTCACCGCCAGGATCAGCCAGAACGCCGACAGGCCGAACAGCGTCGTATCGTAATTGTATCCGGCGACGATGGTCAGGATGCCTGCGCCAAGGCCAAGTAATCCGCCGGCGGTACGCCGCCCCATAAGCTCCGAGAAATAGGAGAAGGAGAGGCGGCCGATGAAGCCGGAGACGCTGAGCAGGATCATCATCTTGGCGGCTTCCTGCGGCGTCACCTTCAACAGCAGCACGAACAGCGATGGCGCCCACAACGTGATGCCGTAGACACCGGTCTGGGCGCCGGCATTGCCGAGCCACGAAACCAGCAGGCTGCGCGGATATTTGAACAGATCGAACCAGCTCGTCTTGATGACCGGACCCGCATCGGCCGCGGTCGGCATCGGCAGCGCCGACGGCTCCATCTGCAAGGCCCAGGCGAGCGACTTGCGCGCGTCCGCGTAACGGCCCTGGCGGCACAGCCACCGCGGCGACTCCGGAACCCAGAGCCGCACGAGCAGGACGAGAAAGGCCGGCAACACGCCGATCGCGAACAGCAATCGCCATTCACCACTGCCGATCATGGCGCCCATGACGGCGCCGAGACCAACACCGAGCGGGATCACGCAGGTCACGAGGCCGCCGACCCAGCCACGCTTCGAGGAGGGCATGAATTCCTGCACCAGCGGCAGGTCCACGCAATACAGGCCGCCGACACCGGTTCCGACGAAGAAGCGCATGATCGCCAGATAGACCCAGCCGTTTTCCGGCGTGAAATAGAGCAGACCGGTCGCGATCGAGAAATTCAGCACGGTCCCGATAAACACCACGCGGCGGCCGATGCGGTCGGCGAGCCAGCCCCAGACATAGGCGCCGATGATGGCGCCGATGCCGGAACTCATCAGCACGGTAGCCGATTGGCCAAACGTGAGTTTCCAGGGGCCGATCAGGAAGGCGAGCACGAAGCCGATCAGGAAGTAATCGAAGAATTCGAGGGCGTCACCGATGATGGCGGCTGCAAGGATCTTGATCTGGTTGCCGGTCAGACTCGTCCGGCGGTCGAGTATCTCGAACATGGCGTTCCCCCACGGCGCCTGTTCATTTTGTCTCAGCGGGCGTCGCGCCTGCGCACCGCATCTGCCGAAAGGCTATCGTGCTACCGGCGCGATCGGCAAGCCTGCGCTGACGCGGGGCACATCTGCGTGCGAACAATAGAGCCCCTCGTACTGCCCTGCACAAAAACAATTGCGCAGGCGGCTTGAATCGGGTGCAACCATCCTGCAGGTCTCCATGTTGCTATCAGCCGGTACTGCTGCAGCGCACGCGGCCATTGTTTAATGTTTTGCCGATATCATCGTCGATTGAGCGACATCCGGGACCAAGCGGGATGGAAGAGAAACGAAGATATCCACGAACCGAAACCGACGAGCCGGCCTTTGTGTCGTCAGGCGGCTCGGTGATGCGCTGCGTGGTACGGAATGTTTCACTCGAAGGCGCGGCGATCGACGTGGAGAACGCGGCCTTCGTCCCGCAACGCTTCCGTCTGGTGATGGCGAACGACTCGTCGATCGTTCATGAGTGCCGGGTTGCCTGGATCCAGAAGAACCGGATCGGCCTGACTTTCATCGATTCAAAGTGAGCCGCGAGATAGGCGAGGACGGCACACCACAAGGCCGAGACTCAAAATCGCGAAAACAACCCCATGCAAAGTAGAAAATGGGTCGGCGGCGCGCCGCGATGGCGATCAGGCCATGTGTCGCTGCCTCACGGCGCTATTGGCGTCCGCATCTACTCGATCCGCAGCTTGGCGTCCCGCACCACCTTGCCCCACTTGTCGATCTCCAGCCTGATGCGGGCGCCGAATTCGTCAGGTGTATTGGCGACCGGGTCGAAGCCGAGCGTGGTAAGACGTTCTTTTACATCCGGCTGGGAAACGGCCTTCGCGATCTCGCGATAGAGCAGGTCGACGATTTCTTTCGGGGTTCCCGCCGGCGCTACGATACCGGTCAGGGTTTCGGCATCCTGATCCTTGATGCCCTGTTCGGCAAAGGTCGGCACGTCGGGCATCCCCGCAGCGCGTTTGCTGGCCGCAATGCCGAGCGCACGCAGTTGGCCCGCCTGGACTGCCGAGAGCGACGGCGGCAGTGCGGTGAACGCGATCGGGGTATGGCCGCCGACGGTGGCTTGGACCGCCGGACCCGCGCCGGCGAACGGCACGTGCACGAGATCGAGATTGAATGCCAGGCGGAACAGTTCGCCGCCGAGATGCGGCGTCGAGCCGACACCGGGTCCGGCAAAGCTATACTTGCCGGGATTGTCGCGAATGAGCTGCACCAGGTCGGGCAGCGTTTTAGCCGGGACCGAGGGATTGACCACGACGACATTGGGCGAGACCGCGACCAACGTCACCGGAGCAAAGTCCTTGATCGGGTCGTACGGCACCTTGGCGTAAAGGGTGGGATTGACGACGAAGCCGGTACTGATCGCCATGATGGTGTAGCCATCAGGCGTGGCGCGTGCCACCTGGCCCGCCGCCGTGTTGCCGCCGGCGCCACCGATATTCTCGACGACGAACTGCTGACCGAGGCTGTCGGAAAGTTTTTGCGCCACGATCCGCGCAATGGCGTCGGTCGGCCCGCCCGCGGTAAACCCGACCACGATGCGGACCGGCTTGTTGGGATAACCTTGCGCCGTCGCCGCTGCGACGGCGGACCCTAGCCACATGGCCGCGAACAATACGCGCAAGATGGCGGCCATGGCGACTTCCCCCGATATATGTTTGTTGGCGCCATCATCGGCGAGGGCGCCGCGCCGGACAAGGGGAAACCGCGTGGGCCGGCCTTGACTATTGCCCCGGCTATTTCCGCAGCATCGGCTTGAGCCGCTCTTCGAGTTCCTCGTACGACATCGAGCCCTGAAGCTTGACGCCGTTCAGGAAGAAGGTCGGTGTCGAAACCACGTTCAACTGTTTCAGCGCATATTGCTGGTCGGCGGCGAGCCGGTCGAGCTGGGCCTGATCCTTGACGCACCCCTCGACTTCCGGCTCGCTCATTCCCTTCATCTTGCCGACAAAGAACAGCGTCTCCTTTGTGTGCGCCACCAGCTGCTCCTGCAGCCTGAACAGGGTCTCGACCGCATCGAGGTATTTTTCGGAATCATCCTTGGCGATGCAGCGGGCCAGCATCGAGGCCGCCGCGGCCTTGGGGTCGAGCGGGAACTCGCGAAACACGAAGCGCACCTTGCCGGTGTCGATGAATTTCGACCGCAGCATCGGAAACACATTCTCGCCGAAGGCGGCGCAATGCGGGCAGCTCATCGAGGCGTATTCAGTGATGGTCAGGGGTGCCTTCGCCGAGCCGATCACGATGTCGGGCAGCGATACCGGCTTGGCGACGGCCACGGCAACGGCGCTTTGCGCGTTGGCGGGAGCGGTGCAGGCGAGGGCTGCGAAAGCGAGCAGAACGACGAAAATGGTACGGCGACGAACGGTCAACGGGGTACTCCGGAGCAACATTGGTGGGGTCGATGCCCCCATCATTCCCCGCGGAACCGGTTTACCTTCTACAGCTCTCGAAGGCAAAACCCGGGTCGTGGGGGCTATCGTTCCGGCGAGCCGAAGGCCAGCATCAGGCCTTCGTGCAGCTTGGAGTTCTCGCTGCGACCGAATTGCCGGGGCATATCGTCGTTTTCCAGGTTCGGCGCGAAGGTCTTGAGTTGGGCGGCAAAGCGCCGGGCCTCAGCGGGTTCGTTGGCCAGCGCGTAGGCGGCGACAAGGCCCGCCCAGCTTCTGGGATAGCCGGGATTGATCGCGATCGAGCGATCGAACAAGGCAATCGCCTCGCGGTAGTCGCCGAGCTCCAGTTCCGCATTGCCTGCGAACTCGAGCCAGACCGGCATGATCGGGTCGCGCGGAGACAGCAACATCGCATAGCGGACGTGTTCGAGGCCTTCGGAAACTTTCCCGGAACGGATCAGACCGTTGCCGATCTGGGCGTGGGCACTGGCGTCGCTGGGATCGATCCTGATCGCCCGTTCCAGATGTTGCAGGGCTTCAGGCAATGTCGGCAACCGGTTGAGCGCGAGCGCCAGATAGAAATGCGCCTGGCTCGACTCGGGATCACGTACCAGCACCTGGCGCAGGATGGCTTCCGCCTTGTTGCGATGGCCGGCCGGATCGGTATCCAGAACCTGTGCGCCCATCCGGGCGTGATAGGCGCCGATGCCAACCTGTGCCGACAAGGTATTCGGATCGCGCTCCAGCGCCTTGTTGAACAGTGCAAGCGCCTGCTTGTAACCTTCGAGATTGACCTGGGACAGCGCAGCCCAGCCGCGATAGGCCAGCGCATCGGCGTCGAAATCGTTCGACAACCGCTGGCTTTCGATCGGAAGCACTTCAAACTGAAGCTCTCGCGCCAACCGGCTGACGATTTCGTCGCGGACGCCCTGGCGGTCGGCGCCGCGACGCTCGACACGGCCGCTCCACACCGACAGGCGGGTGACCGGATTGATCAGTTCGACGTTGACCCGAAGATTGTCATCCTGAAGCCGGACGCTGCCTTCCAGCACATATCTTACCTGCAGTTCGGTGCCGAGCTTGGCGACGTCGATGGCCTGGTTCTGGTAGCTGTGCGCCGTTTGGCGCGAAATCACCCTGAACGAGGGAATGCGTGACAATGTATTGGTCAGATCATCCGTCAGCATGTCGGCGATCAACTGACCCGGTTCGTCGTTTCCGCCGAGACTTGCGAACGGCAGCACCACAATAGGGGTAATGCCCTTCGGCAGTTGCGCCTCGTGGGCGACCGCCGGCGACCGCCATGGGTCGGGCAGGGCGCCGAGCGCCGCGGGCGATTGGAACGAAGACGCCGGGCCGAGTCTCAAAATCGTATGGAGAGACTCGGAAGCGAAAGTTCCCGCGGCCACCAGAATCCCGGCCAACGCCAGCGCCGCCAAAGTCATTCCATCGAGGCGCGGTGTCAGAAAATTCCGTCGAGGCGCGGCGACGGGTGTCGTGGCCGGAGCGAATGCCGAGGCATCAGGGTTGCTTTCGGCGGGCGACAGGTTGGTGCTGTGCTGAGCGTCTTGCAATGGCCCATTGACCCAATCCGCGACATCGGCGCTGCGAAGATTTTCCAGCATCATCCGGGTTTCGCGTTCGGGGGTGACCCCGAGTTCACGCTGAAGCAAACCGGCAAAGGCGCTGGCGCGCGACAACGCTTCGTTCTTGCCGCGATAGCGGGCGTACAAGGCGATCGCGAGGCGATGCCAATCTTCCCGGAGCGGATCGAGCGCCATCAACTGGTCGATGGCCGCCAACGCCTGGTTCGGGTCAATCACCAGATCCGGGCGCCGCACGAAGGTTTCGCAGAGCTGCGCGGCGGCGTGCTGCAGGTGCGTTCGTTGTCCGCCGACCCACTCCTCGAACGCTTCTTCCTCGAGGATGAAGCCGGAGAGAAAATCGCCGGTGAAGAAACGCGCCGCACGCGCGAGTTCCTCGGCGCTCTGCGCACAGGCAAAGGTCGCAAACTCGCGGGCATCGATCGACCACGACGCGGGATCGAGCCGCACGATCTTGGTGTCGGTGATGAACACGTCCGGCGCGAGTTCCTTGCGCAACAAAGCCAGTGCTTGTCGCAAACTCTGCCGCGCCTGCTGATCGGTACAGCCGCCCCAGAGCAATGCCGCCAGTTCCTCGCGGCTTGCCGCGTAATCGCGGCTCATGCCGAGATAGGCCAACACGGCCCCGGTCTTCCTGGTCGGAAGCTGAATCGACGTGGATTCGCTATCCGGAGCGGTAACGCCAAACCGGCCGAGCAAACGCAGACGCATCACAGGCAATGTCATGGGTGACTTTGCATCAAAGATGACTTCGGAACTTCAAACCTGGCTGTGTATCAAAATGATGAATGATTTTTTTGGGTCGGTTCGTCGTTTTTGACGGCCCGCCAGAAATATTCGAATTGATCCTACGAAGTGTGTCTGCCGGAGCAAGCTTATATTTAATAAATGGTTATCGATTTCACGTTTTTTTTGCGCTCCTGTAACGCAGCGTCAGCAGAGTCGCTCCCGATTTTGAATTTCAGAATTCATTTGGGGAAGCGAAAATCATGGCAAATTCGGCAGCAATTATTGGCGCACCGACGGTCAGCGACGTCACCGAAGACACGAATTTGCAGGTTTTGATCGCTGCCGGGCTGATTTCCATCAGTGATTCCGATCCCGGCCAGTCCGCGTTCAGGACGACGGTCATCTCCGCATCCGGCAATCTCGGCTCGTTAACGATCGCCGCCAACGGGTCCTATAGTTACTCGGTCGCCGACAGCGCCGTACAATATTTGGGAGCGGGCGACACCAAAATCGACACCTTCACGGTGACGTCGGTCGACGGCACAACCAAAAAGGTAAGTTTCACCATCCACGGCGTCAACGATGCGGCTGTAATCGGCAACGCGACGGTGCACGACGTCACCGAGGATGCGACCAAGCCGAACCTGATCGCGGCGGGTTCCATTTCGATTTCGGACGTGGACCAGGGTGAAGCAACGTTCAAGACGTCGGTGATTTCGGCCGGCGGCAATCTCGGAACCCTGACGCTCTCGAGCAACGGGTCGTACCGCTATTCAGTCGCCGACAGCGCCGTGCAGTATCTCGGCGCCGGCGACACCAAAGTCGACACCTTCACGGTGACGTCGACCGACGGCACAACCAAACAGATCAGTTTTACCATCCACGGCGCTAACGACGCGGCAGTGATCGGCACGCCGACCGTTCACGACGTGACCGAAGATGCCACCCAGCCGCTTTTGACCGCCAACGGCACGATCTCGATCACGGATGTCGATCAGGGCCAGGCCGCGTTCCAGTCCACCGTGGTTTCTGCCGCCAGCAATTTGGGAACGCTGACGCTGGCCGCGAACGGCAGCTACAGCTATTCTGTCGCCGACAGCGCCGTGCAATATCTCGGCGCCGGCGACACCAAGGTCGACACCTTCACGGTGACGTCGCTCGACGGCACCACCAAGCAGGTGAGTTTTACGATTCACGGCGTCAACGACGCGGCGGTGATCGGCGCGCCGACCGTGCACGACGTGACGGAGGATGCGACCAAGCCGTCCTTGACGGCGAGTGGCGCGATCTCGATTTCGGACGTTGATCAGGGCGAGGCATCATTCAAGACATCGGTCATTTCGGCCGCCGGCAATCTGGGCCACCTCACGCTCGCGACGAACGGGTCGTACAGCTATTCGGTTTCTGACCACGCGGTGCAATATCTCGGCGCCAGCGACACAAAAGTCGACACATTCACGGTGACGTCGACCGACGGCACAACAAAACAGATCAGCTTTACCATCCACGGCGTCAACGACGTAGCCGTGATCGGCACGCCGACCGTCCACGACGTGACCGAAGATACCACCCAGCCGCTTTTGACCGCGAGCGGCACGATCTCAATCACGGATGCCGATCAGGGCCAGGCCGCGTTCCAGACCTCGGTGATTTCAGCCGCCGATAGTCTCGGGAACCTGACGATTGCGGCCGACGGCTCGTACAGCTATTCGGTCGCTGACAGCGCGGTGCAGTATTTGGGAAGAGGCGACACCAAGGTCGACACCTTTACGGTGACATCGCTCGACGGCACCACCAAGCAGGTGAGCTTTACGATCCACGGCGTCAACGATGCCGCCGTGATCGGCAATCCGACGGTCCACGACGTCACTGCCGATCCGAGCAAAGTGACACTGACGGCGACCGGTTCGATCTCGATCACCGATGTCGACCAGGGACAGGCGTCCTTCAAGACGTCGGTGATATCGGCATCGGGCAATCTCGGCCACCTCACGCTCGCCAGCAATGGCACCTATTCCTATTCCGTGGCGGAAAGCGCCGCGGCGCAACTTGGCACCGGCGGCACCAAGGTCGACACCTTTACGGTCACCTCGTTCGACGGCACCACCAAACAGATTACCTTTACAGTCCACGGCGCAGGCGCGGTCAATCACCCGGCGACGATCGGCGATCCGACCGTCCACGATGTGACGGAGGATGCGTCCGTCAACAGCGCCGGAAACCTGACGGCGGTCGGCACTATTTCGATCTCGGATCCCGACGTGGGGCAGGCCGCCTTCCAGACCACGACGACGTCAGCCAGCGGAAATCTCGGCTCACTCGTCCTCGCCAGCAACGGCAACTATACCTATGCGGTCGCCGACAGCGCCGTGCAGTATCTCGGCACGGGCGATACCAAGGTCGATACCTTTACCATCACGTCGGTGGACGGCACGACCAAGCAGGTCTCCTTCACCATTCACGGCGTCAACGATGCCGCCGTTATCACCGGCACCAGCACGGTCAACCTGACCGAAACCAACGCCGTGCTGACCACCGGCGGCACGCTGGCCGCGACCGACGTCGACAGTCCCAACACGTTCGTGGCGCAGAACAACGTCGCCGGCAGCAACGGCTATGGTCACTTTACCATCGGCGCCAACGGGGTCTGGACCTATACCACCACCAGCGCGCATGACGAGTTCGTCGGTGGCACCACCTATACCGATACCCTGACGGTAACGACCGCGGACGGCACCCCGCAGGTGCTGACCGTCAACATCACAGGCACCAACGATGCGGCCGTCATCACCGGCACCAGTACGGTCAATCTGGCCGAAACCAACGCCGTGCTGACCACCGGCGGCACGCTGACCGCGACCGACGTCGACAGCTCCAACACTTTCGTGGCGCAGAACAACGTCGCCGGCAGCAACGGCTATGGTCACTTCAATATCGGCACCAACGGGGTCTGGACCTACAGCACCGACACGGCGCATGACGAGTTCGTCGGCGGCACGACCTATACCGATACCCTGACGGTAACGACCGCGGACGGCACCCCGCAGGTGCTGACCGTCAACATCACAGGCACCAACGATGCCGCCGTCATTACCGGCACCAGCACGGTCAATCTGACCGAAACCAACGCCGTGCTGACCACCGGCGGCACGCTGGCCGCGACCGACGTCGACAGCCCCAACACGTTCGTGGCGCAGAACAACGTCGCCGGCAGCAACGGCTATGGTCACTTCAATATCGGCACCAACGGGGTCTGGACCTACAGCACCGACACGGCGCATGACGAGTTCGTCGGCGGCACGACCTATACCGATACCCTGACGGTAACGACCGCGGACGGCACCCCGCAGGTGCTGACCGTCAACATCACAGGCACCAACGATGCCGCCGTCATTACCGGCACCAGCACGGTCAATCTGACCGAAACCAACGCCGTGCTGTCCACCGGCGGCACGCTGACCGCGGCCGACGTCGACAGCTCGAACGCCTTTGTCGCGCAGAACAACGTCGCTGGCAGCAACGGCTATGGTCACTTCACCATTGGTACCAACGGCGTCTGGACTTATGCCACTACCAGCGCGCATGACGAGTTCGTCGGCGGCACCACCTATACCGATACCCTGACGGTAACGACCGCGGACGGCACCCCGCAGGTGCTGACCGTCAACATCACAGGCACCAACGATGCCGCCGTCATCACCGGCACCAGCACGGTCAATCTGACAGAGACCAACGCGGTGCTGACCACCGGCGGCACGCTGGCCGCGACCGACGTCGACAGCCCGAACACGTTCGTGGCGCAGAACAACGTCGCCGGTAGCAACGCCTATGGTCACTTCAATATCGGCACCAACGGCGTCTGGACCTACAGCACCGACACGGCGCACAACGAGTTCGTCAGCGGCACGACCTATACCGATACCCTGACGGTAACGACCGCGGACGGCACCCCGCAAGTGCTGACCGTCAACATCACAGGCACCAACGATGCCGCCGTGATCGGCCAGCCATCCGTGGCCGACGTCACCGAAGATGTCTCCGTCAACGGTGCCGGGACTCTGGTCGCATCTGGCTCGATCTCGATCTCGGATGTCGATAGCACGGCCGCGTTCCAGGCTGGCGTCAACGGCGCGGTTGGAAATCTCGGTTCTCTCGCACTTGCCGCCAACGGCACCTACACCTACACGGTCGCCGACAGCCTCACACAGTATCTCGGCGCCAACGACACCAAGACCGATACCTTCACGGTGACGGCGGTGGACGGCACCAGCAAGCAGGTCAGTTTCAACATTCACGGGACGCAGGATGCCCCGACCTTGTCCGTCGGAACATCGGCGACCGGCGCGGATAACGCCAATATTTCGCTGGCCGTGACCGCCGGGCTGATCGACACCAGCAATGCGCTGTCGATCGCCATCCAGAACGTTCCGTCGGGTTACACGTTGAATCACGGCACGCTGTCGGACGACGGATCGACGTATGTCCTGAGCTCGACAGACCTGACCGGATTGGCCCTGCAGCCCGTTGGTGGCCTTGCCAAGCCCGGAAACTTCAGCCTCCACGTCGTGGCATCTTCGGGCGACGGCACGCACACCGCCTCGACCAGCGCGGATATCGCCGTCACTGTCACGGCAAATCCGAACGAGTTCAACGGCTTTGCACTGGACGGTTACGTTGCCGGCGCCACCGTGTTCGCCGACGCGAACAATAACGGCATTCTCGATGCCGGCGAGGCGCACACGACCACCAATGCCGACGGCAGCTTTACGCTGAACGGAGGAAGCGGTCCGCTCGTGATGTTCGGCGGCACGGATATTTCCACCAATCTGACCTTTAATGGCGTGTTGAAGGCGCCGGAGGGATCGACCGTCGTCACGCCGTTGACGACGCTGATCGTGGCGATCACCACGGCCAATCCCACCGTTTCGACCGCCGATGCCGCAACCCAGGTCTCGACGGCGTTCGGCCTCGATCCCTCCAAGGATCTGACGACCTTCGATCCGGTCGCTGCCGCCGTTTCAGGCGGCGCGGACGCTGCCTCGGCAAGCGCCATTCTCTCGGCGGGAATCCAGGTTCAGAGCACGGTCGCCCAGGT
The DNA here is from genome assembly GCF_900103365.1 of Afipia sp. GAS231. Lineage (NCBI taxonomy): Bacteria > Pseudomonadati > Pseudomonadota > Alphaproteobacteria > Hyphomicrobiales > Nitrobacteraceae > Afipia > Afipia sp. GAS231. The sequence goes on along the minus strand of NZ_LT629703.1, from coordinate 17,450 downwards.
TTCCGCGGTCGGAGGCTCGGCCGACCAGGTCTTCACCGCGATTGCCAGCACCGTCACGACCAGCGTGAGCAGTTCCACCACGGTTGACCTCAGCGCGTCGTCCACGGTCCACGACATCGTTTCGAATTCGGGCGTCAGTGCAGACGCGGCTTCGGCCGTGGCGGACGTCGTGTCGGCCGCGAACGGCAGCATCCAGTCCGCGGGCGCCGATGTAACTGCGCTGGCGCAGGCCGCCGTCGTGGCCCAGGGTGCGGCGACCACGCAGTTGGCAAATACCGACTTCAGCAACTCGGCGCAGGTGGACGCGCTTCATCAAACTTACGTCACCGATCTCGGCACCCAGGTCACCAATGCGGTGGTCGGCGTCACCGGTCTGGCGCTCGTCGGCACGCTGGGAGCGGACGTCCTGACCGGCGGGCCCGGCAACGATGCCATCGACGGGTTGGACGGCAACGATACGCTCATCGGCGGCGCCGGCAACGATCAGCTCTACGGCAATCTCGGCAATGACACCCTGACGGGCGGCGCCGGCGACGACCGCCTCGATGGCGGCCCCGGTTTCGATCGTGCCACCTACGCAGATGCGACGGGCGGCATCACCGTCGACCTTGCGGCCGGAACCGCCTCCGGCCCCGGCGTTGGCAATGACACGCTGGTGTCGATCGAAGCCGTCAGCGGCAGCGACTTTGCCGATACCTACAGTGCCGTAGGCTTTACGGGCTCAACCCAGCTCCCCGGGCGTCCTGCGGGCTTCAACGAGTTCGAGGGCCGGGGTGGCGACGACATTATCCATGGAACCGTCAACGCGTCCGGCGAAATTCTGACGCGCATTTCCTATGTCAGCGCTGCGGCAGCCGTCACGGTGGACATCGCGGCCGGTACGGGGCATGGGACCGCGGCGGGCGACGTCGCAGGGGTCGGCAACGATACGTTCGACCACGTCAACGCCATCGTCGGGTCGGCCTATGACGACACGCTGCTCGGCAGCAACAATCCGAACGGCACCTATGAGCAGTTCGACGGCCGTGCCGGCAACGACTACATCGACGGCCGGGGCGGCTACGACTTCGCGGTCTACAACCTCGACCCCAACACGACCACCGGCATTACCGTGCATCTCGCGGCCGGCATCGTTACCGGCGATGCGACGATCGGCACCGATACGTTGCGTTCGGTCGAGGCCGTGCGCGGCACCAATTTCGCCGACGTCTACGATGCCACCGGATTCAGCGGCACCAGCACCAATGCGGGCTCGTCCGGCACCTTCAACAACTTCGACGGCGAGGGCGGCAACGACACCATCATTGGTAACGGCAATACGCGAATTCAGTATTCGCAGTCGCTCGCTGCCGTGACCGTTGACCTGGCCGCCGGCACCGCGCACGGCACGGCGCCAGGCGACATCGCCAACGTCGGCACCGACACCTTCACCGGCGTCAACGCCGTGATGGGCTCGATGTTCGACGACACCCTGTTGGGCAGCGCCGTCAACGACACCTTCCAGGGCCTCGCCGGAAACGACTATATCGACGGCCGCGGCGGCTTCGACACCGCCCAGTACAACAACCTCACCTATGTTACCGGCGCCATCAGCGTCGACATGGCGTCCGGCGTCGTGATCGGCGATGCCTCCAACGGCACCGATACCCTGCGCTCGATCGAAGGCATCCAGGGCACGTTCTTCAACGATACCTATGTGGCGACCGGTTACGGCCAGGCAGGTGCGCTCAACGTCGGCAACAACGGCACCTTCAACCAGTTCGAAGGTATGGGCGGCAACGATACTATCACCGGAAACGGCAATACGCGCCTCGGCTATTTCAACGCGACAGCGGGTGTGACCGTCAATATTGCGACCGGCATTGCGACCGGCGACACCTCGGTCGGGACGGACACCTTCACCGGCGTCAACAGCGTCACCGGTTCGGCCTTTAACGACACCATCATCGGTGACGGCAACAGCAACACCCTGACCGGCGGCGGCGGCAACGACACCATCGATGGCGGTGGCGGCGCCGATCTTGCCTTGTATACCGGCGCGAGGGGCGGCTACACGATTTCGTTCAACACGCCGTCAGCCGGTCAGGTCCAGGTTCAGGACAACACGGCGGGGCGTGACGGCACGGATACCCTCACCAACATCGAGGTGCTGCAATTCAGCGACCAGTCGGACCTGATCGCATCGGGCAGCGCGGGCTCCCCGATCGACCTTTCCGACAACCGGCTGTTCTTCGGCGCGACCGCCAATCCGTTCAATGTGCTGACCGGGTCCAACAACGACTTCGTCAAGATCGGCTTCAGCCTTTCCGGCCACCTCATCAATCTGGGGGCAGGAACCGGCGATACCGTCATTCTCGGCCAGACCGGATTCTACAACCTCAACCTCGTGAACGTCGAAAATCTCGTCGGCAGCGCCGGCAACGATACCGCGAACTTCACGACCAATCTCAACGGGCTCAACGTCGATCTCGGCGCCGGCAATGACTTCGTCAATCTCGCCAACGGCGCCAATACGCTGAGCGTGACCAATGTCGAGAACATCAATGCGACCGATTTCTCCGGTACCGCATCGAACGACACGCTGACGCTGTCCAACAATGTCAGCGGCCTCAGCGTGAACCTGGCGCAGGGCAACAACACGCTGAACCTGGCGGCCGGCCCCAACTCCTTCACCAACATCTTCAACGTTCAGCACGTCAACGGCACCGCCGGCGACGACACGCTGTCGATATCGAACGGATTCTTCGAACCCGGCAACAATCCGGTCGTCGATCTCGGCGCCGGCAACAACACCCTCAACTTCGGCATGCAGGGACTGACCCTGACCGCGCTGAATATCCAGCACCTGAACGGCAATGCGCTCGATAACTTCGTCAACATCAACAACAATGTCAGCGGCATTGCGATCGATCTCGGCCTCGGCAACGACAACCTCAACCTGGCCAACGGCGTCAATTCGCTCAGCGTGACCAACGTCGAAAATATCCAGTCGAGCGATTTCAGCGGACCCGCGTCCAACGACACGCTGACCCTGACTAACAATGTCAGCGGTCTGAGCGTCAATCTCCAGCAAGGCTTCAACACCTTGAACCTCGCTGCTGCCGGAAACAACCAGCTCGACAACCTCTTCAACGTCGATGTCGTCAACGGCAGCGCCGGCGACGACACCTTGTCGCTCGGGATGGGCATCTATACGCCCAACAACGATCTCGTGATCGATCTCGGCGGCGGCAACAACACGCTGAATATCGCCGGCAACAACGCGAGCTTGAGCCTGCTCAACACCGCGCATCTCAACGGCAGTTCGCTGGATAACTTCATTTCCCTGAACAACGACGTCACCGGTCTTGCGGTCGACCTCGGCCTCGGCAACGACACCCTGAATCTGGCGAGCGGCACCAATTCCGTGAGCCTGTCCAACGTCGAGAACGTCAACTCGGCGGACTATTTCGGCGGCCCCGCCGCGGCATCGGACGACACGCTGACGCTGCTCAACGACGTCAGCGGCATCACCATCAACCTGCAGCAGGGCAACAACACGCTCGATCTCGCGGCGGGAACCAATTCGCTGACCGCCTATAATGTGCAGACCATCAACGGCAGCGCGTCAGACGACACGCTGACGCTGCAGAACCAGATCTTCAGCACGACGATCGACCTCGGCGGCGGCAACAATTCGCTGAACCTAGCGGACGGCGGCAACAACGTCACCGTTGCCAACGTCGCAAACGTGACCGGCGGCAACGGCAACGACGGTATCGTCGTGACCGGCGCCGGGACCACCACCGTGACCGGCGGCCTCGGTCAGGACAGCATCACCGCAGGCTCGGCGCCGCTCAACGTCCGCTTCACCAGCGCCGCGGATTCGTATGCCAACGGGGGCGGGGATACCGTCAACAATTTCAACGCCGCCAACGACACCTTCATATTCGATCACGTCGGCGGACTGGCCAGCGGCATTCACTTCGTCGGTAGCGCCGGCTTCGACGGGGCCGGGGCGGAAGCCCGGCTGACCGGGAACTACCTGCAGATCGACGTCAACGGCGACGGCCAGTTCGGCGCCGGGGACATGGAGCTCAACCTCAACGGCCTGATCGGCACGCTGAGTGACGCCAATTTCGTGGCTGTGGGCATCGACCATGCCCCGACGGACATCCTGCTGTCCGCAGCCACCGTGGCGGAAAACAGTGCCAACGGGACTGTGGTCGGCGCGCTGTCGGCGATCGACCCGGATACCGGCGATACCGCGACTTTCAGCCTGGTCAACGATGCCGGCGGCCTGTTTGCGATTTCGAACGGCAATCTCGTCGTCAATGGTCCGCTCAACTACGAAGCCGCGTCCTCGGAGCAGGTGACGATCCGTGTCACCGACTCCGGCGGGCTGACCCATGACAAGAATTTCACCATCGCCGTCACCGACGTCAACGAAGCGCCGACGGCCGTGGTGCTGTCGAACCAGGTCACTTCAACCGCGGAAAATGGCGGCGACGTCAAGGTCGCCGATATCGCCGTCACCGACGATGCGCTCGGCACCAACACGCTGTCGCTGTCCGGAGCCGATGCGAGCTCGTTCTCGATCGTGGCCGGCGCCGGCGGACCTGAGCTGCACTTCATTGGTTCGGCCAACTTCGAGGCGAAAGCCTCTTACAACGTCACCGTTAACGCCAACGATGCCTCGGCCAGCAATCACGTCGCACCCGACGCCTCGCAGGCCTTCCATCTCATCATTACCGACGTCAACGAGGCGCCGACGATCACCTCGGGCACGACCGCCAGCGTGGCGGAGAATGCGCCGACCAGCACGGTCGTGTACCAGGCTGTCGCCAGCGATCCGGATACGACCGCGCCGAACAATGTCATTACCTGGAGTCTGACCGGAACCGATGCAGCAGCCTTCAGCATCGACGCCGGCGGCAATGTCACCTTGAACAGCCCGGCGAACTTCGAGGCCAAGAACTCCTACAGCATCAATGTCGTCGCAACCGACGGCGGAGCTCTGTTCGACAGCAAGGCCGTGACCGTCAGCATCATCGACGTCAACGAGGCGCCGACGGCCGTTGCGCTCAACAACCAGGTGACTGCCACGGCGGAGAACGGCGGCGACGTCAAGGTCGCCGACATCGCCATCACCGACGACGCGCTCGGTACCAACGTGCTGTCGCTGTCCGGCGCCGATGCGGCCTCGTTCGCGATCGAAAACAGCACTGAACTGCACTTCCTCGGCGGCGCGAATTTCGAGGCCAAGACGTCCTACGACGTGACGGTCAACGTCAACGACGTCACCGCCAGCAATCACGTCGCTCCCGACGCGTCGCAGAACTTCCATCTCGCCATCACCAACGTCAACGAAGCCCCGACCGACATCTCGCTGTCCAACAGCACGATCGGGCAGAGCACGGCCAACAATACTGTCATCGGCGTCCTGTCGGCCGTCGATCCCGACGCCGGCGATACGGCGACGTTCTCGCTGGTCGACAACGCCGGCGGCCAATTCGCGGTCAGCGGCAACAATCTCGTGGTCGCAGGATCGTTGACGGCCGGAGCCCAACAGATTGTCGTGCGTGACACCGACTCGGGCGGCTTGACCTTCGACAAGACCCTTACGATCAACGTGAGCAGCGGTGCGACAATCGTCGGCGATGCGACCAACAACACACTGGTCGGCACTGCGGGCGACGACCTGATCCAGGGCCTCGCCGGTAACGACCGGCTTCAGGGTCTGGCCGGCAACGACACGCTCGACGGCGGTATCGGGTTCGATCGGGCCATCTATACGGATGCGACTGCCGGCATTTCCTTCAATCTGGCGTCCGGCACGGTCAACGGTAGCGCTGCCGGCGTCGGCACCGACACCCTGATCGGGATCGAAGGCATCGTCGGCACCAACTTTGCCGATACTTACGATGCCACCGGTTTTGCCGGCGATACCAGCGTTGCCGGAACCAACGTCGGCTTCAACGAGTTCGAGGGCAAGGGCGGCAACGATACGATCACGGGGGCCTTCAACAGCCAGGGCGCTCCGTTGACGCGAATTTCCTATGTCAGCGCCACCGGAAGCGTCACGGTCGACCTGCAGGCGCACACGGCAACTGGCGACTCCTCGGTCGGAACGGACACGCTGGTCGGCTCGGGATTTGCGGGCGTAGTTGGGTCCGCAGGTGCCGACACCTTGCTCGGCTCCAACAATCCATCCGGAACCGTCGAGGTGTTCGAGGGCCGGGGTGGCAATGACACCATCAACGGCAGGGGTGGCTTCGATCGGGCGGACTACGCGCTCGATCCGACAACGACGTCGGGCATCACCGTGAACATGGCCGCCGGCCAAGTGGTCGGTGATGCCACGGTCGGCACCGATACCCTTCTTTCGGTCGAATCCGTGCGTGGTACCAACTTCGCCGATAGCTACACCGCGACCGGTTTTTCGGGAACCAGCACCAATGCTGGCTCCAACGGCACCTTCAACGAATTCAACGGTATGGGCGGCAACGACACCATTGTCGGCAACGGCAATACCCGCATTTCCTACATCAATGCGACCGGCGGGGTCACCGTCGACATGCAGACCGGCTCCACGCCGGGCACCGGCACCGCCACGGGCGACGCCTCGACCGGCACCGATAGCTTCAGCGGCGTCAATGCCGTCCAGGGGTCGATGTTCGACGACACGATACACGGCAGCAACAACGCCACTGGCACTGAAACCTTCTATGGCGGGGCCGGTAACGACTTTATCGACGGCCGCGGCGGCTTCGATCTTGCGACCTACAACAACATCTACTTCTCGACCGGGCCGGTCACCGTGAACATGGGGGCGGGTACGGCAACGGGTGATGCTTCGATCGGCAACGACACGCTGCGGTCGATCGAGGCGATCCAGGGCACCAACTTCAACGACGTGTACGATGCCAGCACCTACGGCACCGCCGGTGCCCTCAACATCGGCAACAACGGCACGTTCAATCAGTTCGAGGGTCTTGGCGGCAACGACACGATTACCGGCAACGGCAACACCCGGTTGATCTACAGCTCCGCGACCGGCGGCGTGAACGTCAACATGCTGGCCGGCACCGTGACTGGTGACGCATCCGTCGGAACCGACACGTTCAACGGCGTCAACAGCGTATTCGGAAGCAACCTTGCCGACACCTACGTCGCCACCGGATTTGCCATCGATACCGGACCGTTCGGCAGCGGGAACTTCAACCTGTTCGAAGGCCAGGGAGGCAACGACACCATTACCGGCAACGGCAATACCCGCATCACCTATACCAACGCTGCCGCGGCGGTCACGGTCGACTTGTCGCTCGGCACCGCGCACGGCACGGCCGGCGGTGATGTTGCCAACGTCGGCACGGACACGATCACCGGCGGCGTCAACAGCGTACAGGGCTCGAACTTCAACGACACCCTGATCGGCAGCGCCGCCAACGAATCCTTCTTCGGTGGCTCCGGCAACGACAGCATCAGCGCGGGAGGCGGCAACGACACCATTACCGGCGGCGCAGGCAACGACATCATCGATGGCGGCGCCGGCACCGATATGGCGATCTACACCGGTCCGTCCGCAAGCTACACCATCAACCTCGTGGCCGGAACGGTGGCTGACAACCGGTCAGGAACGCCTGATGGCACCGATACGCTGACCAATGTCGAGGTGCTTCAGTTCAGCGACAAATACATGATGATCGCTTCGGGTTCTGCAGGAAGCCCGATCGATATTTCGGGTCAGAACCTGTTCGGCAACACCAATACAATAACGGGAACCGGAAGTGACGACTACCTCGTGATTGGAAACAACGCCTTCGGCCACCCGATCGACCTTGGGGCAGGGAACGATACCGTTATTGTCGCTGCCAACGCCGGCTTCGTGCAGTTGAACCTGCTTAACGTCGAGCACGTCATCGGCAGCAGCGGCGACGACACTGTCAACCTTACCAATGATGCCACCGGGTTGTCGGTCGATCTCGGTAGCGGCCATGACACGCTCAACCTCGCCAACGGCTTCAATACGTTGACGCTCAACAACGTCGAGCAGATCTTCGGCACCGATTTCAGCGGAAGTTCCGACGACACCTTGACGCTGCTCAACGACGTCACGGGGCTGTCGGTCAATCTCGGCAATGGCACCAACACCCTGAATCTGGCGGCGGGAGCCAATACCCTGGGCGATGTCTTCGATGTCCAGCATATCAACGGCAGCGCCGGAGACGACGTGCTGACGATAACGGGGAACCTTGGCGCTCCGACCGGCGTGACCATCGATCTCGGCGCCGGTGACAATACCGTCGATGCCTACACGGCCAATCTCTCAGCGAGCCTGGTCAATGTCGAGCATCTCAACGGCAACGCGTCGGACAACTTCGTCACGCTGCAGAGCGACGTGACCGGCCTGTCGGTCGACCTCGGAGGCGGAAACAATTCGCTCGCGCTCGCCAACGGGACCAATTCGATTGGTCTTGCGAACGTAACGAATATCTACGGCAGCGACTTTACCGGTGGTGTTAACCCCAGTGACGACACACTCACCTTGCTCAACGATGTCAGCGGCGTCACCGTCAATCTCGGCGACGGCAACAACACGCTGAACCTCGCTGCCGGCAGCAACTCGTTCGACAATCTCTTCAACATCAATCACGTCAACGGCACGTCGTCGGACGACACCTTGACGATCCAGGGCAACACCGGTGGTACGATCGATCTCGGCGGCGGCAACGACACGTTGAACCTGAATGGAGGGTCGTTCGGCCTCACGGTCGCTAACACTGAAACGATCAACGGCAGCGCTAATTTCGACACCATCACGATCAGCAACGCCGTTACCGGCAGCACCACGATCACCGCCGGCGCCGGTGCCGATAACATCACGGCCAGCGCCGGCCAGGACAATTTCCGCTTCACCAGCGTGGCGGATTCCACCATCAACGGCCAGTCCGACACGATCACGAACTTCGATGCCGGCCATGACACGTTCACCTTCGCCGGCATCACGGTCGCAGGCGGTTCGATCGACTACGTCGGGGCAGGCGCTTTCGAAGGCGCAGGTCACGCCTCGGCGGTGCTGCAGAACTTCGGCCCGGGCAACGACGTGCTGAATATCGATATCAACGGCGATGGCGTGATGGACTCTGCCGATATGGTCGTCAACCTCGCCAACCTGACGGGAACGCTGCACAGTTCCAACTTCCTGCTGGCGTAGGCGAGCAGGGGATGCCCCGGGAGAGCCGCACCGTCAGGTGCGGCCTCAGGCACTTGCGGCGCGAGGCGTCGCTACGGGCGCTCCTTGCCCGGGGACGGCAGCAAGCAGTTCGCGCGTGTAGGGATGTTCGGGCGCTGCGAACAGCGCCGCGGTCGATTTCAACTCGACAATCACGCCACGCTGCATGACGGCGATGCGGTCGCAGATCTGGGCGGCGACGCGCAGGTCGTGGGTAATGAACAGCATCGAGAGACCAAGCCGCGCCTTCAGGTCTTCCAGCAGCGCCAGCACCTGCGCCTGCACGGATACGTCGAGCGCGGAGACGGCCTCATCCGCCACGATGACCTCGGGATCGAGCGCGAGCGCGCGGGCAATGCCGATACGCTGGCGCTGGCCGCCGGAGAATTCATGCGGGTAGCGTTCCATCGCACCGGCGTCGAGGCCGACCAGCGCAAGCAGCTCGCGGGTACGCTGCCGTGCCGCATCGGGCGCTGTGCCCTTGGCAATCGGCCCATCGCTGATGATGGCGCCGACCTTGCGGCGCGGATTGAGCGACGCGAAAGGATCCTGGAAGATCATCTGGATCCGGTGCCGCTGCTGGCGCAGCGCCCGTGAGCCGAGACGCATCAGGTCGACGTCGCCGAGCCGGACGGTGCCGCGGTCGGACTCGATCAGCCGCATCACCAGTCGGGCGACCGAGGACTTGCCCGATCCGGATTCGCCGACCAGACCCAGGGTTTCACCCTTGAGAATATCGAAGCTGACCGCGTTGGCGGCTTGCACCTTGCGATCGGGCCGGAACCAGCCGCCTGACGTGACGTAGGTCTTGTCGAGACCTACGACCTCGACCGCCTTGGCGCGGTCGCCCAGCGGCGCGCGAGCGGGAGGATGGATGGACGGCACCGCCGCGAGCAAGGCCTTGGTGTAGGTATGCTGCGGCCGGCCGAGCACTTCTGCTGCCGTGCCCTGTTCGACCACCTGTCCATGGCGCAGCACCACGACGCGGTCGGCGATGTCGGCGACCACGCCGAAATCGTGGGTGATGAACATGACCGCCATGTTGCGGCGGCGCTGCAGGTCGCGGATCAGCTTGAGGATCTGCGCCTGCGTCGTGACATCGAGCGCGGTGGTCGGTTCATCCGCCACCAGCACGGCCGGCTCCAGCGCCAGCGCCATCGCGATCATCGCGCGTTGACGTTGGCCGCCGGACAGTTGGTGGGGGTAGGCGCGCACGATGCGCTCGGGCTCGGGCAGGCCGACCTCGCGGGCGAGTCCGAGCGCCTTGTCGCGGCGCTCGCGCGGCGTCAGCAGGCCGTGGGCCTCGAACATTTCCATCATCTGGTCGCCGATCCGCATCAGCGGATTGAGCGCCGTCATCGGCTCCTGAAACACCATGGCGATGCGTCGGCCGCGGATGTCGTGCCAGTCGTCTTCACTGCAGGCGAGCAGGTTGCGGCCTTCGAACGCGATCTCACCGCTCTCGGTCGCGACCGTATCGGGGAGCAATCCCATCAGGGCATGGGCACACATCGATTTGCCCGAACCGGACTCGCCGACCACGCAGACGATCTCGCCGGCAACCAGATCGAGCGAAACCCCGTCGACGGCGTAGGGGCGTTCGCTGCCTGGCGGCAGCGCGATCTTCAGGTTTTTGATCGATACGGATGCAGTGCCGGACATCTCAGCGCCCGCCTTTGGCAAGTCGCGGGTTGAGCGCGTCGTTAAGGCCTTCGCCGATCAGGTTCAGGCCAAGGACCGACAGCAGGATGGCGAAGCCGGGAAATACCGTGATCCACCAGGCCTGCCGCACCACGGTTCGCCCGGCACCGATCATGTAGCCCCAGGAGATCAGGTTGGGATCGCCCAGCCCCAGGAACGACAGCGAGGATTCGAGCAGGATCGCGGTTGCCACCATCAGCGAGGCCAGCACGATGACGGGCGACAGCGCATTGGGCAGGATCTCGCGCCAGATGATCCATGAACGGGTCTGCCCGGTGACGATGGCGGCCTGGACATATTCGCGCGTGCGCAGCGACAACACCTCGCCGCGCACCAGCCGCGCCACCGGAGGCCAACTGACGATCGCGATCGAGCCGACGATCGAATAGATCGACGGTTGCAGGATCGCGACCAGCACGATGGCCAGCGCAAAACTCGGGATGGTCTGGAAGAACTCGGTGAACCGCATCAAGGCATCGTCGATCTTGCCGCCGAAATAGCCGGCGACGGCGCCGAGGGGAACGCCGACGGCCAAGGCGACGAGCGTCGACACCAGGCCGACCAGCAGCGAGACGCGGGCGCCGTAGATGATGCCGGCAAACACGTCGCGTCCGAGCGCGTCGGTGCCGAGCGGCACCTTGGCCAGCGTAAAGGGCGGCAGGAACGGCCGCTGCACCATGCGCCAGGGCGAATTCGGGAATACCCACGGCCCGAACAGCGCGACCAAAACGGCAATCACGAGAATGACCAGGCCGATCATTCCGCCGGGATTGCGCAACATGGTTTTCCAGAACTGCTTCATGCGGAAAACTCGATGCGCGGGTCGACCAGGCGATAGACCAGGTCGGTCACGAGGTTGAAGATCAAGACCATCGCCGAACAGACCACGAAGACGCCGAGCAGCAGGTTATAGTCCCGCTGCAACAGCGCTTCGTACATCAGCCGGCCGATTCCGGGCCAGGCGAACACGGTTTCGGTCAGCACCGCGCCGCCGATCAGCGTGCCGGAATGGACGCCGGCCAAGGTCACCACCGGCAGCAAGGCGTTGCGCAGCACATGGCGGCGCTGGATCAGGTTGTTGGTGAGGCCCTTGGCGCGGGCGGTCTTGACGAAATCGAGCCGGTTTACCTCCAGCATCGAGGCGCGGGTCATGCGGGCATAGGTCGCCATGAAGAACAGGCCGATGGTCGCCGCCGGCATGATCAGGTGTGCGCCGACGTCGAGGATGTGCGCAAGGCCGGTGTAATTGGCGCCGACGGTCTCATAGCCAAAACTCGGCAGCCAATCCATCACCACCGAAAACAGCAGGATCGCCATCAGCGCAATCCAGGGCAGCGGCGTGGCGTAGAACACCAGCGCCAGCACGGTGATGGCGGTATCGGCCCAGGTTCCGGCGAAGCGCGCCGCGAGCACGCCGAACAGAATGCCGAACAGCAACGAGATCGCAAACGCCGTCATCGTCAACAGCAAGGTGGCGGGGAGGCGGTCGATGATGAGCCTGGACACCGGCATCTGCTGCCGAAACGAGAAGCCGAGATCGAAGCTGGCAATGCCTTTGACGTAGCGGAATAGCTGCTCCGGCAGCGGACGATCGAGCCCGAACTTCTCCCGGAGCTGGGCCACGAAGATCTGATCGCTGGCACCGGCTTCACCCGCCATCACCATGGCGGGATCGCCCGGCGCGAGCCGGATCAGGAAGAAGTTCAGCACGATGATCGCAAACAGCACGATCACGCCCTTGACGATCCTCTGGCCAATGAACGACAGCATCAGAGGCTCATCTCTTCCGGCCTGGCGCGTGCACCAAACGCCTCACTTGTCGATCCAGGCTTCGCGAAAGCCGTCATTGACGCCGATCGCGGTCGTGATCAGGTTCTTGATCTTGCAGCGGGTGATGGTCGGAAATTGTAGCTCCAACATCCAGGCCACCGGCACGTCCTCGACCAGGATTTTTTGCGCCTTGTCGTAGAGCTCCTTGCGCCTGGAATCCGGCGTCGCGACCGCGCCTTCGGCAAACAGTTGGTCGATCTCCGGGTTCGAATATCCCTCGACGTTGTTGAACTGCTGGCCCTTGACGATCTGGCTGGAGACGTAGTTGCGGCCGACGCCGAGCGCGGGATCGCCGTATTGGTAGAGATAGGTGAAGGCGATATCGTAGTCCCAGTCGCCGATCTTCTGGTTCGAGCCCGGCACGTCGGTGGCGATGGTCTCGATGTTGAAACCGACGTCGACCAGATTCTGCTTCACGGCTTCGCCCCAGCGCTGCCAGGTTTCACCATAGGGCAGGGGCATCAGGCGCACCTTCTCGCCATTGTAGCCGGCTTCCTTCAGCAGCGCCTTGGCCTTGGCCGGATCGAACGGATATTTCGGCACGTCATCGGTGTAGAACTTGATGGTGGACGCCGAAGGACCGGTGGCGACCTTGCCGAGCCCGTTCCAGATCACGTCCTTGGCAAAATCGCGGTCGACCGCGTACATGATGGCCTGGCGGATCTTCTTGTTCGCGGTCGGGCCGGAACGGTTGTTGAGCCACATCCAGGCCAGCGGGCTGAAGAATTCCCAGCCCGCGCCGGTGACGCAGGTGTCCTTCAACTTGCTGATGCGCGGCACGTCGAAATTTTCCACCGAGCCTCCGGGCAGCACATCCACCTTGCCGGTCTCATACGCTACCGAGCGCGCCGCGGCGTCCGGAATGATCTGCCAGTAGATGCCATCGATAAAGGGCATACCTTTAACGTGATAGTTCGGGTTCTTCACGAGGTGAATGAACGAACCCTTCTGCCATTCCTTGAACATGAACGGGCCGGTACCGATGGGCGCGTTGTTGTTCGGATTGGTCTTGAAGTCGGTGCCTTCATAGAGATGCTTTGGGATCATTGGCATCGAGCCGACTTCGAAGATGCCGAGGAACGGCCCGAACGGCTGCTTCAGCGTGAAGACGACGGTGAGGTCGTCAGGCGCCTCGATCTTTTCGACCTGCACCATATTGTTGCGCGCGCGCGGGTGCGTCTGTTTCAGCATCTCGATCGAGAACAGAACGTCGGCGGAGGTGAATGGTTTGCCGTCGTGCCACAGCACACCCGGCTTGAGTTTGAAGATGTAGGTCTTGGCGTCCTCGCTGACGGTCCAGCTCTCGGCCAGCCCCGGCAGCGGCTCGAGTTTCGGGCTGTAGCGCAGCAGGCCCTCGAAGATATTGCCTGACACCATCTGGGTCGGACCGTTCTGGACCATCGCCATCATCAGGCCCGGTGGCTCGGGCTGGATCACGGCATTGATAACGCCGCCGGTCCTCGGCTCCTGCGCGAGCGCGGCGGCAGATGCGCCACAGACCAGAACCAAACCGACCAACACTCGCTTCAACATGATTTTTCTTTCCGATTCGAGGCGCGTAACGGCACATTATTGCGTGGCTTTACCTGTGTAATGGCTTGCAAAAAGGATGCCGGGCAGAGACCCGAATGGGCATTGGGCAATTTCGACAAGGTCCCGCTGTTCCGCGATGAAATGAACGACATTCGACGCTCAATTTATGCACAGCCCGTGCCTCATCCCCGAAGTGCGCGCAGTCCGGATTGCTAGGCCGCGCGGATGTTGATCTAGTTCGGCTTCCAAACGTGTCCTTGAGGTATTGAAGTGAAAGCGGTCTACACCGAGCGGCATCGCAGCCATGATCCGCAATTCTTTCTGGTGCGCGGCGTTATCAAGCGCACCACCGAACAGCCCGAGCGGGCCGACCGGTTGCTGAAGGGTCTTGCCGCCGGATCGCATGACATCATCGAACCCACCGCATTCGGTCAGGGACCGCGCGCGCGGGTGCACAGCGCGGAATATCTGCGCTTTCTGGCCGACGCCTGGAACGAGTGGTCGGCGCTTGGCGACGCCGGGCCGGAGATGATCGCCAACATCCATCCGGTGCGGCAGGCCGCGACCTATCCGACCAGCATTGTCGGCAAGCTCGGCTGGCACACCGCCGACACGGCGTGCCCAATCGGCCCGGGCACCTGGGCCGGCGCCTGTGCGGCCAGCGACGTCGCGGTCACGGCGGCGCAGCTCGTATTGGACGGCGAAGATGCCAGCTACGCGCTGTGCCGTCCGCCGGGCCATCACGCCTATGCCGACATGGCCGGCGGCTTCTGCTTCCTCAACAACACCGCGATTGCCGCAGCCCACCTGCGGCTCCGGCACGAGCGCGTGGCGATCCTCGATGTCGACGTGCATCACGGCAATGGCACGCAGGGCATTTTCTATGCGCGGCCGGACGTGCTGACGGTTTCCATCCACGCCGACCCCTCCGATTTTTATCCGTTCGTGTGGGGCTACGCGCACGAGCGCGGCGAGGGCGCCGGCCTCGGCGCCAATTTCAACATCCCGCTGCCGATCGGCACCGGCGACGATACCTATCTGACAGCGCTGGCGGACGCGAAAAAGACCATCGAGGCGTTTGCGCCGGGCGCGCTGGTCGTGGCGCTGGGTCTCGACGCCTCCGAACATGATCCGCTCAAGGGCATGTCGATCACCACCAGCGGTTTCAGCCGGATCGGCGACGTCATCGCGCGGATCGGCCTGCCGACGGTCATCGTTCAGGAGGGCGGGTATCTGTCCGATGTGCTCGGCGATAATCTCACGGCGTTCCTGGGTGGTTTTGAGGGAGCGAGGTAGGTCTCTCCCCGTCATTGCGAGCGCAGCGAAGCAATCCAGTCTGTAGGACGGGTGGTGGACGCACTAACGCCCGCTCGATGGAAGGGCTAGATGACCGCATACGAGGTAGCGTCATCTTTGTCTTCGATTTCCACACAACGGCCGTTCCCGAAGCGAAATACAACTTTGCTTCCCTTAAGCGTGGGCAGCATCTCATACGATACCAAAGGCTGACCGAGCACTCCGGCAAGTGCGCCTACGTCGGTGTGCGCGTAGGCCCATGTTTCTTCTTTGACTTCCCTTGGCTTTGGCTCATCAGTGAACGGGCGCCAGAAGACAAGGCGGAACTCAAAGTAGAGACGAAACCAGCCGCTACCGAACTTGAGGTACGTGACGTTGGCCGACGCCACACGTTCACCCTCGAACGTGTACGACTCGCAAATGAAGCCTTGGCATGCGCGGCCCACAATCTCCGGCGGCGTACCGTTTACTTCGAGCGTGAGATCGGGGGACTGATGGGGCATGTAACGTTGAGATTATAGCTATCTGGCGGAAGGGGTGTCTTGTCAACCACATTGATTTTATTTGTTTTTCCGAGCTCAAGATGGCCAAACCCACGGTCTCGCCTACGGCATTGAGCGGCGATATCCTCGACCCGGATAGCGACGACATCACAGCCACGAAGTTTGCTGTCGATTGCCAGATTGAACATGGCCAGGTCGCGAGCGCGACCCTCGATCTGGAGCTTTGTCCGAATGGACCATACGTGTTTGGGGCGCAGCGGGGGCTTTGCCCCGGTCATCTTTCCCTTGTTCCACGGCGCTCGCTTAGGCGCAGAGGTCGCAATCACTTGATCCTGCATGTTCATACTCCTCGGCTCGGTTACAGAGTCGAGAAGCATGAGCCACCGGATGGGCCATTGGAATCGGGTCGGTTTTCGGATCAAAGCGGACTCCGGGGTCAGGCTTGTCGATAAACCACTTGTAGCGTTTGACCCCAAACCGACATCGGGCGGGATCACGAAGGCTCCATGCTGGCTTCATCACCGCCCCTTCGGTATCTACCGGTGACTGAGAGTTCTGTAACGCTCCCGCCTGAACCCAAGGCGAAGCATCATGATCATCCGACCACGTTGCCCCGTATCGTCGTCGCAAACAAAGCCCGATGGATCAAAAAGCCTGTGGCCGTCCTTAACATCAAAAAAGTAGCGGGGCATCGCGAACCTCCAGATTGCCAAGCTCCTGCAGACAGCATTGTTCCGACACAGGCCGCCCCAGTTGGCGGCCTCTTGCAGTCATGTCGCCTCTTGGCACCAAACGGACCAGCCAGCACGGGGCCGGGATGTCCTCTGTGGATGGCTCCCGCGTTGCAAGGGCTAAATTGACGCAGTGGCATTGGTCGGGTGCAGTCTTCTGTCCGGCCTGTTGATGCAGTCGGTTGAGACTGCTGGCCCTGATGGAGTCCGCGAACAAGGTCCCATTCTGTTGTTCAGGCTATGACGCCTTGGACATCACTTGGGTTGTC
Source organism: Afipia sp. GAS231 (assembly GCF_900103365.1). NCBI lineage: Bacteria > Pseudomonadati > Pseudomonadota > Alphaproteobacteria > Hyphomicrobiales > Nitrobacteraceae > Afipia > Afipia sp. GAS231. The sequence goes on along the minus strand of NZ_LT629703.1, from coordinate 373 downwards.
CCCGTTCCCGGTCTGACCGGTCTGCCATCACATCGCATCGCGCTCGCAACCTCGTGAAGCTGATCTCCTCTTCAGCTAAATCGTGTATCCTTGTTATGCGGCCAGTGCAGGCCGGTGGCCTGGACGATAGATTTCGCCGCGTGCCATGATCGCCCAGACAATCCGTGCGGTCTTGTTCGCCATCGCGACCGTGGCGACCCTTGTGGGCTTTCGCGCAAGCAGATCTGCCAGCCGTGGATCGCCTTCGGGATTTTGCTTTGCACGGCGCACAAGCGCCGTCATGCCGACAATGAGCAGCTTGCGCAGGTATTTGTCGCCCATCTTGCTGATACGACCGAGCCGCTCTTTGCCACCGCTCGACTTCTGAAGTGGC